>CANLNT010000010.1 GCA_947492825.1 uncultured Paracoccaceae bacterium | reverse complement strand
ATCGGCTCTGGCCGCGACGAGACAATCACCGGCACCTCCCAATCCGACAGCATCAACGGCGGCGCGGGAAATGATACGATCAGCGACGTGGGCGGCGGTCTGGATGTGACGCTGTTGGGCGGCACCGGCAACGATGAGCTGGACCTGTCGGGGTCAGCCTTTGGCTGGGACATCGACTTTACCGCGGCGGGCACCAACGCCAGCAGCGATACGGCCACCGGCCGCGTGGCAGAGTTTGAGACGCTGACGACCTCTGACTTTGACGATGTGGTTGTGGCCGATGCGGGGTTGTCGCGGGTTTATGGCGGGGCGGGGAATGACACGCTC
>CANLNT010000009.1 GCA_947492825.1 uncultured Paracoccaceae bacterium | reverse complement strand
CCTCTGACTTTGACGATGTGGTTGTGGCCGATGCGGGGTTGTCGCGGGTTTATGGCGGGGCGGGGAATGACACGCTCAGCAATACCGCGGGCGCGGCCAGCATCTATGGCGGGGCGGGCGACGATACGATCACGGGCAGCGGGACCAGCGCGCAAGATCTGCTGTTTGGCGGCGCCGAAAACGACACCTTTGTGGTGGACGTAGCGGGCGGGGATTATTCCAACGACTTCATCTTTGCAGGCAGCGGCGAAGACCGACTGCTGATCCAGGGCACGGCTGACGGGCAGGTCTTTGACCTGAGCGGCATCGAGATCACCAGCATCGAAGAGGTGGAGTTCGCGGCCATCGGGGCCAACCGCAACATCACGGTAATCCTTGACCCCAATGAGTTCACGATCACCGGCGC
>CANLNT010000008.1 GCA_947492825.1 uncultured Paracoccaceae bacterium | reverse complement strand
GGGACTGTTGCATTAATTGATAGGCGCTGATCGATGGTATGGGTTTTTGCGCTGGATCAAGCGGCTGCGAAAAGTTCGCTGATGAACAGGATCTCGCCCAGAACACCTGGTTGCTTGTGATGGATATGGCCGTGCTTGATGGTCCGGATGGTTTCGATGCCGCTGAGTGTCGCTTTGGCTGTTCGCAGGGAGCGGAAGCTCTGGCGGTAACCCAGGAGCCGCTTCAAGGCTGCGTGGTCACTTTCGATCAGATTGTTGCGCCACTTTTGGTCGATATGCCGGATGCTGTCGAAATGTGGATCATAGCGCTGATTGATCTCACCGATGACGCGTCGATACGCTTGCGCCTTGTCGGTTACAATTGTCATTGGACGATGCAGGCGCACCCGCTCTATTGCCTTGTTCAGAAAGGCCTTGGCGGCTTTCGCATCCCGTCGTGCCGTGAGGCGGAAATCCACCATTTGACCGTTCGCGTCAATGGCACGCCATAGATATCGCCATTTGCCGCCGACACGAATGTAGGTCTCATCGACGTGCCAATCGACGCTGGCGCGGCGCAGATGCTTCTCAGTTCGTTTGGTGATCTCCGGGCTGAACTTCTGAACCCAACGATACACGGTCGACCGATCAATGCTGATACCGCGTTCTGCGAGCAGATCCACCACTTCCTGGTAGGACAACGGGTAGCGCAGATACCACCGCACCGCGCAAAGGATGATGTCTCGCGGAAAACGGTGATGCTTGAATGGTGATTGACGCGCCATGATCGACCTCAAAAAGCAAGAAAGTTGTTAAATAGCGCCGCTAATGCAACAGTCCC
>CANLNT010000007.1 GCA_947492825.1 uncultured Paracoccaceae bacterium | reverse complement strand
CCAACAGTGCGGCCGCCTTCGCGGATGGCGAAGCGCAGGCCTTCTTCCATCGCGATCGGCGCGATCAGCTCAACGTTGAACTTCAGGTTGTCGCCCGGCATCACCATCTCGGTGCCCGAGGGCAGCTCAACCGTGCCGGTCACGTCCGTTGTACGGAAGTAGAACTGCGGGCGGTAGTTGGCGAAGAACGGCGTGTGACGGCCACCCTCGTCCTTGGTCAGGATGTAGGCCTCGGCCTCGAACTTGGTGTGCGGCTTCACCGAACCCGGCTTACACAGCACCTGGCCACGCTCAACACCGTCACGGTCAACACCGCGCAGCAGCGCACCAATGTTGTCGCCAGCTTCACCGGAATCCAGCAGCTTGCGGAACATCTCAACACCGGTACAGGTGGTCTTGGAGGTGTCCTTGATGCCCACGATCTCGATCTCGTCGCCGACGTTGATCACGCCACGCTCAACACGACCGGTCACAACCGTACCACGGCCAGAGATCGAGAACACGTCCTCGATCGGCATCAGGAACGGCAGATCAACCGCACGTGCAGGCGTCGGGATGTATTCGTCGACAGCGGCCATCAGGGCAACGATGCTGTCTTTGCCGATGTTGTCGTCACGCTCTTCCATCGCGGCCAGGGCCGAGCCAGGGATCACAGGAATGTCGTCGCCGGGGTACTCGTAAGAGGACAGAAGCTCGCGGATTTCCATTTCCACCAGTTCCAGCAGCTCTTCGTCGTCAACCTGGTCAACTTTGTTCATGTAAACAACCATGTAGGGGATGCCCACCTGACGACCGAGCAGGATGTGCTCGCGCGTTTGCGGCATCGGGCCGTCGGCTGCGTTCACCACCAGGATCGCGCCGTCCATCTGGGCGGCACCGGTGATCATGTTCTTCACATAGTCGGCGTGGCCGGGGCAGTCGACGTGCGCGTAGTGACGCGCTTCGGTCTC
>CANLNT010000006.1 GCA_947492825.1 uncultured Paracoccaceae bacterium | reverse complement strand
GTCTGAGATCGGTGAAGATGGAGATCTCAGCGAGACCCTGCCGGTCAGGGTGCAGGATTTCACGGATACTAATGACCCGGACAAGGCCCCTACCCTGCACCGCTTCACTATCACCTTCCAACCAGATCGGTTCGAGGCGCTGATGAGCACACCTGCGGACCGCGCTAAACGCAACGAGGCGCTGCTCGAACTGGCGCAAGAGATGTCTATGACAGCAGAGCCTCAAACTGATGCATGGCTGGCGTTCGAAGGTGGGCAGTTGGGACGGTTTGTTATTGCAGCTGAAGAAATCGAAGCCTGTGTGAAGCTGGCGCAGGATTTGGGGCGGCTGCCTTGAGGTGGCGACAAAGGTGAGAGCAAAGACACCGATTCAGGCCAACATGTGGCGGGGCATGGCGGCAAGGAAGACTCGAATGGGACCGCCCTGCCGGACGAAACTACCCTCCGCGACCGCTGAGCCGCCACGAATGCGAGCAATCCACAGATGATAATGAGCACCCAGGCGCAGTAGGCAAGAAAGCTGAACAGGCCGCGCGCGGCTTCGTACGAACGCATGAAAAATCTCCTCGCCAAATGAAGAGTGAGTGTATTTTCGGGTTGTGGGTCGTCAAGTTTCTTGATTTCTACTCCTCGTTGGCTTTTGCAATGTAGGAACCAACTTTGGTAAAATTCGATCTTGTCTAGTACGGATGCACTATGAAATTGAGAAAACTATTCGAGCAACCTTTGGCCGTAATTTTCTTTACTTGTTTTGGGAGCGCAATTTGCCTCCCCACGCCAGTACTCACTCAAGAAAATGACGAGCCAGCGTGTCTAGCCGCAATCGATCTCGTTCAAGATAATGTGGATTGGTCGTCTGATGTCGCGCCTTGCGATGCTGCAGCAATGTCGCTTTTGATTAGAGGCGGTTATGGTATCGAGCTCAGTACCGAGCTTGAGGGGACCTTCCGGCCAAGGTATGACTATCTTGCTCCAGTTACCGAATATTTGAATCCGCGAAGTGAATGGTCCTTTGAAGCCGCAACTTATCTTTCGCTCTCCACCCTTTCTTTGCTTGATTCCGAAGGTGGCAATTTTCGTCGTGCGGCATATTCAAATTTTTTTATTTACGACATTTCTTCAAAGGTGGGTGGAGACAAAATTTTATTTCCAAAACATCTGGTGGCGGCAGTTGAACGAAATGAAGAACTCATGCCAATTCGCGGACTTGTTGCGTTAACGTGTTTTGCTAGGTTGGATTTTCCAGATATCGCACCCGAAGAAGTCTTGAAATCTGAATTATTCGTCCGTTGTTTGAAGGGGTGATATTGTGGAAGTGGAAGTCACATTTAACAAGAACAAGCATATCGATATTGCGATAAGAACGCCTGAACAAGCGGCTCGTAACCGATTGACCTCGCAAGCAGAAGTTGGATTTGTGGAGCAAGGAGCCCTGTCCGGAAGCTCGCGTGGGCCCGCCGATGGAATGAAGGCAACCGACGGCGTTTGGTATGACATCACAGTAAATGCTGTGTTGGAGAAGAAAGAAGATGAATACAACGAGTTAGTCGACTCTTTGTCAGAATCCGCAGATAAATTAGCGGTTGCGAGGGAAATCTCCTCAAAACTAGTTGAGATCATGGTCTATGTGAACATGGTCAATGCACCGACTTTTGAGAGTGCCGTTACCGAAGCTATCAAGGAAGCATCGGGAGCTGCTGATTTAGCGCAAGCAGCCTTTGATTTCCAGGCCCAAGCTTCTGGGCTTGGTGTTATAGAGAGTTTAATGCTGGCTGATGCTTTGGCCATCTATATGGCGAAGCATAATTATTGGTACAATCCTACACTTGTTGGCGAGTCGCTGGAGGCAATGCTGACAGAGGGAGTTGAACACCAAGGAACTGTTTTTAGGTATGGAGACGATGGTAAGATTCATACTGCTAACGTCAGCGAAATCGAAAATGTCGTCGATGTTGAGTTCGTAACTGGGGATAACGATGATGGAACCAGCTCTACCATCACCGTCATTTCAGTAAGCAATGATGGTCGTTGGATATCGGAGGGTTGGGATTCAGATGGCGATGGGGACGTTGATGATGATGACGAGGAGTATGAAGCTGGACCATCTATTCCTCCAAGGCCACGGCCCGGCAGTATTCAGCCTGTGGTCTTGGATCTAGATGGTGATGGAATTGGAATAATAAGCGGTTCAAACGCTTGGTTTGATGTCGATGATGATGGCTTCCGGGAAAGAACAAGTTGGATTAGCCCGAATGATGGTTTCTTGGTTATTGATCTAAATTCGGATGGGTCAAGGGGGATTGGTGATGGTCAGATAGACCAGACACGAGAATTGGCGTTTTCCTTCTGGGGACAGGAGGGTGACACGGATCTACAAGCCTTAAAGCGCGAATTTGACTCTAACGGTGATGGCGTAATTGATGAAAGCGATTCTGTTTGGGCTGAATTACGTGTTTGGAGGGATCTCAACGGCAACGGCATATCGGAAGAGGGTGAGATTTTTCACTTAGGTGAATTCGGAATTGAAAATATCGGCTTGTCTCATTTCGAGATTGATGGTTCGTCTGAAGTAGTTCCGAGCGGGTATATTGAAATCGATTTCAATAATCCGTTCAACGATGTTCATTTGATTGGCGCTCAGATAAAGGGGTATTCTTTCCTAACCATAGATGGCGTCAGTTCGTTTGATAGAGTAATTGATCTATCTCTTGATCACGACAAACACGGCTTCCGCCGCGTCGACACGGCCTTCGGCTACGACATTGTTTATGAAGCTGGCGGTAGGATCCGCATCGCCGAACTCGCAGGAAAGTCTTTCGAAAACTATAACCTCACGACTGATATGGTCGACGGTGCGATTGGCGACGCCGACGCGAACACCTTGGACGCGACTGGCCATACCCTCGCGGTGGAGATTGACGGTCGTGGCGGTGACGACATTGTTCTGGGTGGTCACGGCGACGACGTGCTTTCCGGGGGAAGCGGTGTCGACAAGATCAAAGCTCGGGATGGCAATGACACATTGATCGTGAATGCTGCTGACTTCGGCGGTCAGATTGGTTCGAATGGCCGCTTGCGCGATCTGATCGACGGGGGTAATGGGATCGACACGATCATCGTAGACGGCACAAGCGGGGTTACAATTGACCTCGCAGAACACCGGGTTGAGGCGGCCTACGGCAACGAAGGGGCGGATACGCTGGATGCCACCGGCCTGACCTACGACACACCTCTCTACGGTGGGGATGGCGCGGATACTATCAAAGGCGGCAACGGCAATGACCACCTAGATGGCGGCGCCGGTGCAGATTCAATCTTCGGCGGCAACGGCACGGACAACATCTTCGGCGGAAGTGGCGCTGACAAAATCTGGGCCGGTGTGGGCGATGACATCGTTACGGCAGGCGACAACGATGACACGGTTGTAGCCGAGACAGGCGACGATCTGGTCATGGGCGGCGGTGGCCTCGATGTGATTGCTGGCCGTGAAGGTGACGACTATCTCAACGGCGATGACGGTCATGACAGCATGCACGGGGGTTCAGGTGATGATGTTGTCTATGGCGGCAAGGGAAATGACACCATTGGCTACTGGCGCGGCGATGACGCGCTTTTTGGCGGTGACGGCGACGATGTCTTTGAAATGGTGCGCTCGGCAGATGACGTTGGCTTCGCCAATCAAGGTTGGAGCATTCTGCGCGGCGGTAAGGGCAACGATACTTTGATCCTGAACCGCGCAAACTCCTCCAACATCGAATTCGATCATGTGTCTGGAAATCAGTGGCAATTGGTCCATTCGATTGCATCGGGGACAATTGTACTTGATCTCATTGACATTGAGACTGTCGAGTTCTCTGACGGGTCGTCGGTGGTATTGTCGACTGATGACGAATTGGATTCTACCGACTATGTGCGCCAGAACTATGCAACCATGGGTGATGACTTAGCGAACGTCGGCGATGACCCGTGGAGCACAAGTGGTACGCTGTTTGGTTTTTCAGGTGCAGATCACATCTCGGGCGATGGCGATGGCAACGCGATCAACGCAGGCTTTGGTTCGGACACAGTGATGCCGGGTGCTGGGAATGACTCTGTTGTGGGTGGAACCGGGGGCGACAACCTTCATGGCGGGGATGGACAGGACGACATAGCTGGCGGGTCAGGAAGCGACAATGTCTTTGGTGGAGACGGGCAAGATACCATCGCCGCTGGATCTGGCAGTGATTTGGTCAATGGCGGCATAGGGGGTGACACCATCCATGGTGGCTCAGGCGACGACGCGCTGGGAGGCGGTGGAGGCACTGACTGGATCTATGGTCAGGATGGTCATGACCTGATCGAAGGACACGAAGGAATTGACAGACTTTTCGGTGGAACGGGAGTCGATCGACTGCATGGCGGGAATGGAACGGATACCGTCCATGGTGGCGCTGGAGCAGATCGTGTCTTTGGCAATCTGGGCGACGACACGCTCTTCGGGGGCAATGGAGCCGATCACTTGGACGGCGGGTATGACTCTGACACAGTCTATGGCGACAATGATGACGACGTCGTGTTTGGCAACGATGGTGCCGACTTTCTTTATGGTGGCAATGGTCGTGACATCCTGAATGGTGGCGAAGGGGCTGATGTATTGGATGGCGGTGGCGGAGTGCTCGATAGCGCGAACTACCAGGGATCCAGCGCTGGCATCAATGTCGATCTATTGAACAACACGGCATCTGGTGGTCACGCCACGGGCGACATTCTGACTAACATTGAGGGTCTCTTCGGGTCGGAGCATGACGATGTCTTGCGCGGTGACGACAGCGATAACGTGCTTGAGGGCGGTGATGGTGACGACACAATCAGCGGACGCAATGGCCACGATATTCTAACAGGTGGTGCCGGAGGTGACACGATCTACGCGGGCGAAGGTCATGATCGGGCCTGGGGCGGCGCAGGAGACGACTTTGTCCAGCTGGGTGACGGCAACGACAGTTTCTTTGGAACAGCACTTGGCACTGGAGCCGGTCAGGACACTGTTTATGGCGGTGCAGGCGCCGATGAACTCTACGGCGGCGGCTTCGATGACATTTTGGACGGCGGAGCGGACGAGGACACAATCCTGGCGGCAGCCGGAAACGACGTACTGATCGGTGGTACCGGCGCTGATTCACTCAACGGCGGAACGGGCATCGATACACTCGACTACTCTGATGTTGGATTGTCTGTACGTATTGATCTGGGTGCTGCTGATGGGATTCACGGCTTGACGGGTGCTGCTGAGGGAGATCGTATCGTAAATGTAGAGACTCTCCTCGGATCTGCTCAGGACGACGACCTCTCCGGTGATGACAACGCCAACACGTTCTATGGACGTGGCGGTGCGGACGACCTATTCGGGTCAGATGGCCAGGATGCTCTCTTTGGTGGCAACGGTATCGACACACTCCACGGCGGCGACGGCGCAGACTGGCTATCAGGCGACGCTGCAGCCGACACGATTATTGGTGGCAATGGCAATGATACCGTCAGTTACGCGAGTTCCAACGCGGCGGTCAGCATCAATCTCACAACCAACACAGCTTCAGGCGGCCATGCGACTGGTGATGTCTTGCAGGACATCGAGAGCGCGGAAGGCTCAGCATTCGCGGATACCCTGATCGGGACTGACGGCGACAACACGCTATGGGGTCTTGGTGGTGGCGACGTAATCAGCGGTGGGCTTGGCCTTGATACCGTGGACTATGCAGGCTCACTTGCGGGCGTCACGATTGATCTTTCCGCGACGACGATCACGGCGTCAGGTGGCCATGCAAATGGCGATACGCTGACGAGTATCGAAAGCCTGAAAGGCACAGACTACAGCGACGACTTTATGGGCAACGTAGACGTCAATGTTCTTGAAGGGCGCGATGGTGACGACGTCCTCAACGGCCGCGAAGGAGAAGACACGCTCTATGGTCAATTAGGCAATGACACGCTGAGCGGCGGCAACGGCAACGACTACTTGCACGCTGGGATTGGCGATGACTTCCTCTACGGCGGTGCTGATACTGGCAATGATTTCCTTGTCGGTGGTCGTGGCGCAGATGCAATCAATGGTGGCGATGGCATCGACACAGCTGACTACAGTGAGTCGGCTGACGGTGTGACTATTGACCTGTCCCAAGCCTCGGTGATCGGAGTAGGCGGAGAAGCCGCTGGCGATACATTGACTGGTATTGAGAACCTCAATGGGAGTGAAACAGCAGACCACCTGACGGGCGGTACCGGGACGAATGTCATCGATGGCCTTGCCGGTCACGACACGCTCTTCGGGCGTTGGGGCAATGATACGCTCTACGGTCGCCTCGGCGGAGACACGCTTGACGGTGGGTTCGGAAACGATGTGCTTGATGGCGGCCATGGCGACGATCGGATCATCGGCGGTGCTGACGACGGAAACGACGTCATGACCGGTGGTGTTGACAGTGATACGTTTGTTTTTGCCGATGTCACCGATCTTGGAGACGATATCATCACCGACTTCACCGTTGGTAAGGACAAGATCGAGATGGCCGGAGTGACGTTTGCAGACCTTACGATCTCAACCGTAAATGGAAACGATGTTCAAGTCGCCTGGAACAACAGTACCTTAATCTTGGAGGACGTTGATCTGTCTGACATCTCGAACAATGATTTTGTGTTTGTTTGAGGAAGCAGGAACGGCCCAGAGCTGACATCCGGACTGCTCCCTCGATGCTGCGGAGGCACTCCGCATTCCGGACATTCGCTGCGAATGCAATCTTACTGGCGGGAAAGCCTAAAGGCGACGATGCATCAATAAATCCAGGAGCCTCCTAAATGGAGCATGACGGATCTGCCAACAACTTTCACTCCGTGTGCAAAAATGGAGAAGCAATCTGGCTTGGGCAGGGCGCTGCTGCATCTTTCTCGCTCAAAATGGGCTGATCTTGACCTAAGCCCCAATCAATCCCGATTGTTGGATCGTCCCAACGAACGCCTGAATCGCAGCTTGGATCATAATTATCCGAACATATGTATATAGTCTCGGTATTTGGCTCCAGCGTAATGAAGCCATGCATGAAACCAACGGGACTGTTGCATTAATTGATAGGCGCTGATCGATAGTACAGGTTTTTGCGCTGGATCAAGCGGCCACGAAAAGTTCGCTGATGAACTGGACCTCCCCCAGAACACCTTGTTGCTTGTGATGGTTGTGGCCGTGCTTGATGTTTCTGATGGTTTCGATGCCGCTGAGCGTCGCTTTGGCTGTTCGCAGGGAGCGGAAGCTCTGGCGGCAACTCAGGAGCCGCTTCATGGCTGAATGGTCACTCCAAATTAGGTTGTTGCGCAATGATCGACCTCAAAAAGCTAGAAGGTTGCTAAATGCGCCGCTATTGCAACAGTCCCAAATGCAAAGCTGCCTGCGGCATCGCGGACGCCTTTGCCCGGGCCGAACGCCCGTATCGCGCAACCCTGGCCGAGTTTGATCTGGAACGCATAAACACAAGCGTCTTGGCCGCCCTAAACGCCGAAACGCTGCAAAATGGGGCTGCTTGGCTGATCGAAAACCATCGCACACAGCGCTAGCGTTGTTTCCCCTAAAAAAGGTTCGCCTATGCGCTGATGACTTTGGGGCGATTGAACCACTCAGCCATATCCGTCGCTCGCGCTGGCCGCCCAAGGAAATACCCCTGCCCGATGGCGCACCCAACCTTTCGGGCGAATTCCAACTGGCTTTGAGTTTCAATCCCCTCCGCCGTTACGGCAATGTTGAATGTTTTACACAGAGAGGTGACGGCATCGATGATGTCCGCCGCGCGGTCATCTGTGTCGATGTCTTTCATGAAGCTTCCGTCGATCTTCACCCGATCAAAGGGGAAGGTGCGCAAATACTGCAAAGAGGAATAGCCGGTACCGAAATCATCCAGGGCGATCGACATTCCCTCCGCCCGCAAGGAAGATAGTGTTTCCAATGTCTTGCTGCTGTCGCGCAACAAAACACCTTCGGTGATTTCTACTTCAATTCGATCCGGGCTCAACCCTTCGCGTGCCAATGCCTGCAACAGCTCCGCTTTGATGTCGCCCTCGTGGATCTGCTGCGGCGAGAGGTTGATGCTCAGATAGACGTGATCAGGCCATGATTGCGCCGCGCGAAAGGCCGACGGCAACATGGCGGCGCTGATCGAGCGGATCACGTGTAACTCTTCGGCCAGCGGGATAAACCTTGACGGCGGGATCGGCCCGCGATCTGGGTCATCCCACCGCGCCAAAGCTTCAGCACCACAGACTTGGCCTGTCGTAAGGTCAAACAACGGTTGATACACCATGTGCAACGCCCTAGTTCGCACGGCGGTGCGCAGCGCCTGTTCCAGCTCGTGCAACTCTTTTTGCTGACGTTTCATGGACACATCAAAAATCTGACATCGGCCACGGCCTGCCCCCTTGGCACCATAAAGCGCCAGATCGGCATTCCGCTGAAGTTCATCGGCACAGGTGCCGTGTTCAGGGTAGATCGCCACGCCGATGCTGCCCCCGATCTGGATGCGGTGGCCCTCAATCTCAAAGGGGGTGGCCAGCTCCTTATTGATCCGAAAGCCAAGCACCTTGGCTGCTGCCGGCTGGTTGCCGCCCGATTGGATCACGGCAAATTCGTCCCCCCCAAGGCGTGTGGCAAAATCATCCTCGGTCAAAAGCCCGTTCAGCCGCTTTGACACCGCCTTAAGCAATTGATCCCCGATCGGGTGACCAAGGGTGTCGTTAATATGTTTAAAACGATCCAGATCGATGATGAGAACAGCAAGCTGGTCGTCAACACTATCATGCTGCAGAGCGGTTTCGATAGCTGTTTCAAACGCCCTCCGGTTCGCCAGCCCCGTCAACGGATCCTTGTGCGCTAAGAAGCGAATCTGTTCTTCTTGCTCGATCCGCTCACTCACATCTTCGCAAATCTGGATCAAACCCGCAGCCGAGGGTTGGAACGTGACCGAAACCTTACGCCCATCGCGCGTCGTCAGAATACTGGAATCAGATTTGTAGTTGGCGAGGCCCTCACTCAGGCCGGTGCTGACAAATCCCGACGTCGATGCATCGCATTGTTCCTCGATCATCTGCCCAACGATCTTCTTTTGGGTTCCGGTCGAAAGGGTATTGGCATCAAACCGCCAGATTTCTTCGAAGGCGGCATTCCAGACGATAAGCTCCCCGTCTTTGTCGAACATACACAGGCCCAGCGGCATGTTGTGTATCGTGGCGCTCAGCCGGCTGCGTTCGCTTTCAAGGTCGGCGGCGATATCACGGGTGGCTAGCATGGTTGCGCGGAACGCTGTTGCCGCACGGGCCAATACCCCGATTTCATCCAGACGGTGGGCCTGATCCGGGATTTGTATTTCATCCTTGCCTTCGATCAAAAGGCGCATGGCCGCACTGATTTCAAGCAAAGGACGGCTGACATGGCGTGATGACCAAATCAGCGCAACAGTCGCTGCCACAACCCCCGCAACCACCGCAAAGGCAGACAACCTGCGGGCCAGCGTTTGCGCATCAACCACGGCCGCACTCATCGTATCGACTTCCTGATGGCTCAACTCGATCAGGTGGGCCAGCTCGATGAACACAGCATCAATCGCGGCTTGGGTATCCCCTTCCAGACTTACCTGCGCACGGGCCAATTGCCCTTGCTCCAGGAGGGTCTGAACCCCCGCGAGGAATGTCAGGTAAACGTTGAAACACGCCGAAATCCCGGTCAGGATATTATGCTCTTCTTCGGTTACCAGATAGGGGCGCAATTCGTTCAGCTTCGCACGAAATTGCGCCTCTTCCTGCTCCATTTGTTCGATAATGCCAGCAAGTCGGCGGAAATCCGTGGTTTGCGAGCGCTGCTTTGCCAGCAAGGTATGGGACGTCAGGGCGAGCTCGATTTCCCCGACAATCTGGGACCGGGGAAGTGCGATCGACTGCAACTCTCCGGTTGCCGAACCGATCGTCGAGATTTGATGCATATTCAGAAGAGTTGACCCTGCGACAAGCCCAAGGAACATGAGAAACAACAGAGCCAAGGTGGTCCTGATGCTTCTCGTTTCCTTTGCCGTTTCGGCATTGGCCGACTCTTCTGGTTCCTGCATTGCCAAAGCCCGATTGAACGGCGTTACAAGAAGCTGAAGTGCTTCCAGATTTCATAGTTTTCGCGGAAGGACGAATAGGACTCCCAAACCCGTTCGAAATTAGGGTTCTGCGCACGTTCCTCGGCCACGATTTCAAGCCATGCATCTTCGAACGCGACGAGGGTCGCCGCAGGCCAGCGACGGAGTTCAACCCCCTCCGCTTGCATTTGCTGCATCGCTTCCCATTGTTTGGCCTCACCCTCTGCGATCATGCTGCGGATCTGGTCCCCACAGGCCGTTGTCAGTATCGTCTGGTGAGACGACGACAGGCTCTCCCATGTGTCGATCGAAAAGTAGAGATCAAACAAAGTGGCCTGCTGGTGCCAGCCCGGAAAATAGTAATATTTGAGCTCATTCTGAAACCCGAGACGTTGATCCATGGCAGGCAGGGAAAATTCAGTCGCGTCCAGATTGCCATTCTGAATCTCGGCAAGGATGTCGCCGGGGGCATTCTGGCTGGTTTCAACACCGAACTGCTGCATGATCCGTGCGCCAAGGCCAAAGAAGCGCATACGCAACCCTTCGAGATCTTCGACCGTGTTGATTTCCTTACTGAACCAGCCGGAGGCTTCGGGTGGGATCATGCCACAGGGAAGATTATGGACCCCATGTTCAGCAAAAAGTTCGCGCGACAACTCAAGGCCACCACCGTGATACATCCAGGCCAGATATTCGCCCATATCCGGACCGAATGGCACGCTTGAAAACATATTGAACGCACTGTCACGCCCGGAAAACCATCCGGCGCCAGCCCATGCTGCATCCACGCGGCCATCGGAGACGGCAACGACAGTCTCGGAGGCGGGGACAAGGCCGTTGGGTTCATGTGCGACTAGAATAAGCGTTCCGTTCGACATTTTCGCGACGTTTTCAGCCAGTTGCCCCGTTGTATTGCCCAAAATGGGCATGGCTGAGGAGAAGGTAGAGGCGACGTTCAGCTCAACCAGTGCCTCCTCTTGCGCGGCAAGCGGGGCTGTAAAACCGGACATCGCAATGAGAAGCGCCGAGGCGCTTGCAAAAAGGGGATTCTTACTTTTCAATTTCTGTTCCTCAATCGGATCGTGACGCCGGTTTCACGGCAGAAACGGGCTGGGGACTGCCCGAAATTCGCGACCGTTCCAAATGATCGAAACCTGAAAATTGCCTGTTTTCGATCATGATTGATGGCTGCCATCCCCGCTGTCGAATTAGCGTTCAAATCGTTAATTTATGGTTAATATGGGCGCATCCGGGGCTCTGACAACACCCGTTCACCGCCACCTAAATCACTAAAATCTTAGTATTTTCAGTAAGATCAAAACCCGCCATGGATCAGCTTGGCTTTGATGGCCGTGGAGAAGGTCTCGGCAGCGGAGTTGTCATAGCCGTTGCCCTTACCGCTCATCGATACCTAGAAACCGTGCTGGCGCAGAAGCTTCTGATAGTCGTGGGAGCAATATTGGCTGCCGCGATCCGCATGATGGATGCAGCCCTCGGGAGGCTGGCGGAGCGCCACGGCCATTTGTAACGCTCGGATCGCGAGGTCTCGCTTCATCCGATTGCTGACCGCCCAGCCGATCAAACGGCGGGAATGCAAATCCAAGATCACAGCGAGATACAGCCAACCTTCTCGCGTCCACACTAAGCTGATGTCGCCCGTCAATTTCCGGTTGGGCTCGTCCGCTGCAAAGTCCCGGTTCAGCAGTTTTGGCGCGAAGTTGAGGGCGTGGTTGCGATCTGTGGTCACCTTGTATTTCTTCGACCTTTCGACCCGTATGCCGTTCTCACGCATCAACCGACCAACGCGGCGATGGACGATGCTCAGACCGAACTCTGTCAACTCTAGGTCATTCGTGGGCGGTCGTAGCTGCCAAGGCTCAGACGGGATTGCCCCTTGATATGAGCGAACACAACCATGTCTGTCCGCTGTCTTTGGCTGGCCGGGCGGCTGCGATAGTCACGTAGGCCGTGAGCGCTGATGCTCTGCGACAACCGGACCTGGATCATTCGCACAGTCTGCAATGGCGGCCCATTCCTGTCATTCAACTGACGATCAAGATGCTGCGGTGCGGCCCGTCGAACCAGACATTCGCTGCAAGCGCCAACTCGACGCTTCATCGAACTCACACATCGTGGGACGTAGCAGACTTTGAATGGGTTCGAGCCAATTTCTGCTCCAGTTCGCGACCGGCATTGGGGCCTACAACGTCATGACCATCTCATGCCACGTCATGCCGCCGTGTTCAGATGCAGAAGGCTTCGAGTATTCATAACCGAACTTCTCATAAAGCGGCACGTGGTGGTCTTTGCACATCAGGTGGATCCTCTGCTTACCCTTCCGTCGCATTTGTCCGACGAATTCGTCTGTTAACGCCCGCGAATGACCTTTGCCCTGCTCTGCAGGATCGACGACCACGGACATGATGACGACATTTGGCGCGGTGGGGTCATGTCCGATGAGCTCCTTGAAG
>CANLNT010000005.1 GCA_947492825.1 uncultured Paracoccaceae bacterium | reverse complement strand
TGCCGTGGTCAACGTGACCAATGGTCCCGATGTTCACGTGCGGTTTATTCCGTTCAAACTTTGCCTTTGCCATGGTGTGGCTCCTTGGATTTGATGTGTGCGGTGCGTGCAATCACGCACCCTACGGGGTGGTGGGTAGGGCGGGGTTTACCCCGCCGCACCGATTAAGCGTATTTGGCCTGAATCTCTTCGGAGATGTTGTTTGGCACCGGATCGTAGTGGTCGAACTGCATCGTGAACTGCGCGCGGCCCGAAGACATGGAACGCAGTGTGTTGATGTAGCCGAACATGTTCGCCAGCGGCACCATCGCGTCGATGGCGATGGCGTTACCACGGGTATCCTGCCCCTGCACCATGCCGCGGCGAGATGTCAGGTCACCGATGATACCACCGGTGTATTCCTCAGGCGTGATAACCTCGACCTTCATGATCGGCTCGAGCAGCTTCGCGCCAGCCTTGCGCATGCCTTCACGCATACACATACGGGCCGCGATTTCGAACGCCATGATGGAGGAGTCAACATCGTGGAATTTACCGTCGATCAAAGCCACCTTGAAGTCGATCACAGGGAAGCCGGCCAGCGGGCCGTTATCCATGACAGACAGGATGCCTTTTTCAACGCCCGGGATGTATTCCTTGGGCACGGAACCACCAACGATGCGGCTTTCGAAGGAATAACCTTCGCCCGGCTCTGTTGGCGTGATGATCATCTTCACCTCAGCGAACTGACCAGACCCACCCGACTGTTTCTTGTGGGTGTAGGTGTGTTCAACTTCGTGACCGATGGTCTCGCGGTAGGCCACCTGCGGTGCACCGATGTTGGCCTCGACCTTGAATTCACGCTTCATGCGGTCGACGAGGATGTCGAGGTGCAATTCGCCCATACCCTTCATGATGGTCTGGCCTGATTCCAGGTCAGTTTCCACGCGGAAGGACGGATCTTCGGCCGAGAGACGCTGGAGCGCGATGCCCATCTTCTCTTGGTCGCCTTTTGTCTTTGGCTCAACGGCGATCTCGATCACGGGATCGGGGAACGTCATTGTTTCGAGGACAACAGGATCCTGCGGGTCACACAGCGTGTCACCGGTTGTTGTGTTCTTCAGACCACCCAGCGCGATGATGTCACCAGCGAATGCTTCGTTGATTTCTTCACGGTCGTTGGAGTGCATCATCATCATCCGGCCAACACGCTCTTTACCACCTTTGGTGGAGTTCAGCAGGTTGTCGCCCTTGGAGAGCGTACCGGAATAGATCCGTGTGAAGGTCAGCGAGCCAACAAACGGGTCGTTCATGATTTTGAACGCAAGGCCAGAGAACGCCATCTCATCGTCGGCACGACGTGGGATGTCACGAACTTCGTCTTCGTCGCCAGGCTTAAAGCCCATGTAGTCCACAACGTCGAGCGGGCTTGGCAGGTAGTCGACAACAGCGTTCAGCAGAGGCTGCACGCCCTTGTTCTTGAACGCAGAACCGCCCAAGACCGGCACGAAGGCCATCGACAGACATGCTTTGCGGATCAGCGCGCGCAGTGTTGGAACGTCAGGCTCGTTGCCTTCGAGGTATTCCATCATCGCGTCGTCGTCCTGCTCAACCGCAGCTTCGACCAGCTTGTTGCGCCATTCGTCGGCCTGATCCTTCAGGCTGTCGCGAATTGGGGCTTTGATCCAGGACGCGCCCAGATCTTCACCCTGCCACAGCCATTCTTCCATGGTGACCAGATCAACAAGGCCTTCCAGCTCTGTCTCTGCACCGATGGGGAATGCGACGGGGATCGCGCGTGCGCCTGTGCGGTCTTCGACCATGGCAACACACTTGAAGAAGTCAGCGCCGATTTTGTCCATCTTGTTGACGAACACCATGCGCGGCACCTTGTAGCGGTCAGCCTGACGCCACACGGTTTCTGTCTGAGGCTCAACACCTGCGTTTGCGTCAAGCACGCAAACAGCGCCGTCGAGGACGGCCAGCGAACGCTCAACTTCGATGGTGAAGTCAACGTGGCCGGGGGTGTCGATGATGTTCAGGCGGTGCTTTTCGGAATCTGGCGTTGTGCCGTCTTCTGTCCGCTCCCAGAACGTGGTGGTCGCAGCCGAAGTAATGGTGATACCCCGCTCTTGCTCTTGCTCCATCCAGTCCATGGTGGCCGCACCATCGTGCACTTCGCCGATGTTATGCTCTTTACCTGTGTAGAACAGGATACGCTCGGAACATGTGGTCTTACCGGCGTCGATGTGCGCCATGATGCCAAAGTTGCGATAAAGTTCGAGTGGATACTCGCGTGCCATATCAGTTGTTCCCTTTTACCAGCGGTAATGGCTGAACGCTTTGTTCGCGTCGGCCATCTTGTGGGTGTCTTCACGCTTTTTCACAGCGGTGCCGCGGCCGTTGACTGCATCCAGCAGCTCACCGGCAAGGCGTTCTTCCATCGTGTTTTCGTTGCGCGACTTGGCGGCTTTGATCAGCCAGCGGATGGCCAGCGCCTCGCGGCGTTCGGGCCGCACGTCAACGGGCACCTGATAGGTGGCACCACCGACGCGGCGCGAGCGCACTTCGACGGAAGGTTTGATGTTGTCCAGCGCCTCGTGGAAGACTTCCACAGGTGCCTTTTTCAGCTTGTCTTCAACGCGATCAAAAGCGTTGTAGACGATGCGTTCAGCGACGGCTTTTTTGCCGTCGATCATCAGGTTGTTCATGAACTTGGTCAGAACGATATCGCCAAACTTTGCGTCTGGCAGAACTTCGCGTTTTTCAGCGGCGTGACGACGTGACATGTGTCGGTCTCTCTCTTGTTTCGGGCGGTGGTGGGCAGATTGCCCACCCTACGGTGGCGTGTAGGGTGGGCAATCTGCCCACCACGCGGCTTACTTCGGACGCTTGGCGCCGTACTTGGAGCGGCGCTGCTTACGGTCTTTGACGCCTTGGGTATCCAGAACACCACGCAGGATGTGGTAGCGGACACCGGGAAGGTCTTTCACACGGCCGCCACGGATCAGGACAACAGAGTGTTCCTGCAGGTTGTGGCTTTCACCGGGGATGTAGGAAATCACCTCATAGCCGTTGGTCAGGCGCACTTTGGCGACCTTACGCATGGCCGAGTTCGGCTTTTTCGGTGTGGTTGTGTAAACACGTGTGCAGACGCCGCGTTTCTGCGGGCAGCCTTCCATGTGCTGTGACTTGGAGCGTGTAACTTTTGGCTGGCGCGGTTTGCGGATCAGCTGCTGAATCGTTGGCATCGTTTGATGTTCCCATCTCTTCACGTATGCGCCCGAATTGGACGCGGGGGTTTCAAAAATGCCCTGCGAGACCCGCAAAGCACAAAAATTCCGCAGTCGAACCCTTACCGGAGGTTCGGTGCGGTTGGGTATCCAGAGGAACAAACCAGCATTAGGTCGGTTCTTGGCCACTTCAACTTTGATTTCGGGCGTCTGGCAGGTGCCACAGGCCCGGATGAGCGGCGTATAGAAGGAGTCGCCAACCCTGTCAACAGCGCCCCCGGCCCCTAGCGCAGCCGCCCGATTTGCTGTGGCGCGGGGCGTTTCAACCGCGCTTCGCGGTAGAGCGTAAAGAGCCCGGTTGCCACAACAATCAAGGCCCCCAGAAGCGTGACCGCATCGGGGAAATCGCCGAAGACCACAAAGCCGAGGATCAGCGCCACAAGCAAGCTGGTATAGCGGAACGGCGCGATAAAGCTGATTTCGCCCACGCGCATGGTTTGCACAGAAAAGACATAGCCGCAGACAAGGCACAGCATCGCACAGACCAAAAGCCCCAGCGACTGGCCCGTGACCGGGGCCCAGTCCACAAGCGTTGATCCAAGGCCGGAAAACAGCGTCACTCCGATTGCGGCCAGCAGCGCCACCATCACCGATGGCACATCGGGTGACAGCCGCCGGACGGACAGATCGCGCACCGTCACAAAGGCCACCGCCCCCAGCGCATAGACCGACGCGGTGGTGAACCCCGCCGCCCCCGGCTGAATGATCAGCAGCACACCGGCAAAGCCTGCAAGGATCGCCAGCATCCGCCGCCAGCCAATCGCCTCGCGGAATACCACGGCCCCGGCCAGTGTGACGGTCAGGGGCAGCGCCTGCAGGATCGCAGAGAGGTTTGCCAGCGGCATGGTGCGCAGGGCAGACAGGAAGAACACGGTGCTGATCAGTTCCGACAGGCTGCGCAGCACGATCAGCGCCCAGTCTTTGCGGGCGAAGTTCCACCGAAGTTGCCCCAGCATCCGGCAGAGGATGATCAGGCAGGCGGTAATGCCCAGTCCGCGCAGGAACGTGGCCTGAAACACCGGAATGTCGACAAGCACGGCCTTCATAAAGACGTCATTGATGACAAAGGCTGTCATCGACGCCGCCATCAGGGCCGCACCGCGCATGTTGTCAGAGAGTGCCATAACAGCGGCGTATCAGCCCGCCCCACCCTGCGCCAGCATGATCATTCCGCCGGGTGCAACACTTTGTCGTCGCGGATATCGCCAAAGCGAACCATCCGGCCCTGATCTTCGTCCCAGAGTTTCCACTGGATGCATTTCAACGCCTCCCACGCACCCAGACGGGTCGGCGTCAGATGCGGCGACAGGGCGACGTGGCAGTGTTTCAACCGGTAGGCAGGCACCATCGGGTTGAGATGGTGGATGTCGTGATAGGCAAAGTTGAAGGTCATGAAGTCAAAGACCGGCCCCAGATCCAGCACCGAGGCGCCTTTCAGGCAGCCTTCTTCAAAGTCATAGTCGGGGGCCGAGGACCAATAGGTCTCTTCATGGTTATGGCCGACATAGACCATGAACACGCCCAGACAGGCGGTGATCACGGCGGCGATCAGGAAGAACTTGAAGGCAACAGGGCCGCCAATCAGGTAGACGCTGGCCCACAGTGCTGCCATCAGCGCGTTTTGCACCGCGACGTCGGCCAACCCGGTTTTCAGCGCGTTCTTGGGAAACCGGTAGCGGATGAAGATGATGAAAAGCGGCCCGATCACAAAGATCACCGGGGCCGAGCGGTAGATACGGTAGTAGACCTTTTGCCAGAACCCGGCGGCTTTGTATTGCGCCACGGTCCAGGTCAGCACCTCGTGCGCCTCCATCCGGTCGAGGTTGCCGATATGGGCGTGGTGCTGGTTGTGGTTGTAGCGCATGGCGTGAAAGGCGTTGTTGGTAAAGGCCCCAAGCAGCACGCCGCTGATCCGGTTCACCCGTCGGGACGTGAAATAGCTGTTGTGGCCGTTGTCATGCTGGATCCCAAAAAGCCGGATTGAGGCCCCAGTGAACATCAACACAGCCACGGCCATCACAACCAGATTACCATAGAACATGGTGCCCAGCGTGATCGAGATCACATAAAGGGCAAGCGACACGACCAGATGAAACAACCCGCGCAGGTCATCGGGCGACGCATAGGCCTGCGTCATCTTACGAATATTCATTGCTTCCCCATAAGCAAAATCGAACATGCGCCGCAAATGCGTGCGGCAGTGCGCAGACGCTAGGGGAAAGGCGGGTGCCGATCAAGTTCGGCACGGAATGCGCTAGAAATTCAGTGCAATTTCGGCACTTAGGCGGGTCTCGCCTGTTTCGTTCTGACGAACCGCCGCCTGCAGGTCGATGGCGCGAGTGATCGGCTGGCGCAGGCCCAGCGTCAGGTCGCGCGTCCCATCCTGCGCTGCGCGATAGACGCCTGACAATGCAGTGCCGCTATCCCAAGTGTAGCTGGCTGAAACCTCTGCCATGCGGGGCAGACCATTGGCGGCGGGGTTAAAAAGGCCGAGACCCAAGGAATAGTAGCCAACCTTCGCGATTGCTTGGGCCTTGGTGTTCCAGGTGATCGCATCGTTTTCGGCCACAGCCTCTGCCGCGAGGGCGTAGGTGAATTCACCGCGGTGTTGGGTAAAACCAAAACCGGCAATCGTCACGTCCTGATCGGGGACCCCGTGCAGCGAGGCATAGAGGCCATTTTGGGCAAATGACGCGCCAAAGGGCAGAAAATCAGACTGGAACATCGTGCCATAGGTGGCCCGGCTGCGGCTGCGGCCAATGTCGTCGAGCGCCGCGCGGGGCATCACAGCGGTCAGTGCTGACGGCGCGACCAGATCATAGGCGGGCCGAGGAAAGCCGAGCCGGTAGGTCGCATCCCCAGCCCTGTAAGACAGGTTGGCATAGGTTTCATGCAGCCGCCCCACAACACCAAAGAACCCCAGTTCTGCGCCCCATGCGCCATAGGTCGCGCCAAGGCTAAAATCACCAAAGGCATAGCGTGTCTGGATGTCGTTTTGGGTCAATACGCCAAGGGCCAAAGTACCGTCAGCAAACCGTTCAGAATGTGCCGCAGCGGGCAAAAGAAAACATGTCGCGCAAAGCGCTGTCAGGAGGTGTCGCATGGTATGCCAAAAATTCGCAATCAATGGGACCTGCTTAACGTGAAAAGTGACCGTGCAAAAATGGCTTTTGTCCTGCCCCACGAAAAAGGCCCCCGGACGCGATGTCCGGGGGCCTTTTGAAGTCTTGGTGAAAGCTGCGGCTTATTCGTCGCGGCTTTCAGGTGTGTCGACGACCATTGTGTCGAACTCGTCACCGCCAACCACATCGTTCGCCATCTCGTCGGCAGACGGAGCGGCAAGGGCTGCGGCCTGTTCGGCCTCTTCCCGGCGCGCCTCGATCACCACGTTGTCGCGGCTGGCCGCGATCTTGCGTACGTTGCTGGTCGCACCACCGGTCCCGGCGGGGATCAGACGGCCCACGATCACGTTCTCTTTCAGACCAACCAGTTTGTCCCGCTTGCCCTGCACCGATGCTTCGGTCAGGACACGCGTGGTTTCCTGGAACGACGCGGCAGAGATGAAGCTGCGGGTTTGCAGCGACGCCTTGGTGATGCCCAACAGGATCGGCTCGCCCTGTGCCGGACGGTCGCCCCGCGCAAGTGCCTTTTCGTTGGCTTCATCAAACTCTGCCTTATCGACGGTCTCGCCCTTCAGCAGAACGGTATCACCGCTGTCCTGAATCTCCCACTTCTGGAGCATCTGGCGCACGATCACCTCGATGTGCTTGTCGTTGATCTTCACGCCCTGCAGACGGTAAACGTCCTGCACTTCGTCGATCATGTAGTCTGCAAGCGCCTCGACCCCCATGACCGCAAGAATATCGTGCGGTGCTGGGTTGCCGTCCATGATGTAGTCACCCTTTTGGACAAAGTCACCTTCCGCAACCGGGATGTGCTTGCCCTTGGGCACCATGTATTCGACTTTGACGTCTGCGTCCTCGGCGCTTTCGATCGCGATGCGGCGCTTGTTCTTGTAGTCCTTGCCAAAGCGCACATAGCCGTCGATTTCCGCGATGATGGCGTGATCCTTGGGGCGACGTGCCTCAAAGAGTTCGGCCACACGCGGCAGACCACCGGTGATGTCCTTGGTCTTGGCACCTTCGCGCGGAATACGTGCAACCACGTCACCGGCCTGGATGTCTTCACCGTCTTCGACCGACAGAACTGCATCAACCGACATGGCATAGGACACGGGGTTGCCGTCGTCCTTCATCATCGGCTCACCATCGCTGCCCGCGATGATGATCTTGGGCGCCAGTTCGTTGCCCTTGGGTGCGGCACGCCAATCCGACACGATGCGCTGGGTCATGCCCGTTGCATCATCGGTATCCTCACGCACGGCGATGCCGTTCACGAGGTCGACGTATTTCACCTTACCGGCCTTTTCAGCGATGATCGGCAGCGTGAACGGATCCCATTCGAAAAGCTTGTCGCCACGGTGGATCTCTGCGCCTTCTTTCACGAAGACTTTGGAGCCATAGCCCACCTTGTGGTTGGCACGCTCTTCACCGTTTTCGCCCACGATCGCGATGACCATGTTCCGGCCCATGACGACCTGCTCGCCTGCGGTGTTTTCCAACAACGACGCGTTGCGGAATTCAACCTTACCGGGCTGGGACGCTTCAAGGAACGACTGCTGGCCACCCTGCGCAACACCGCCGATGTGGAATGTCCGCATCGTCAGCTGCGTGCCGGGTTCACCGATGGATTGTGCCGCGATGATGCCGACAGCCTCGCCGATGTTCACGCGCGTACCGCGCGCAAGGTCACGCCCGTAGCACATGGCGCAAACGCCATCTTCGGCTTCACAGGTCAGCGGGCTGCGGATACGCATCTTGGCGATGCCTGCCTGATCGATCAGATCGGATTTGCGTTCGTCAATCAGCTCTCCCAACTCAACCAGAACCTCGTCCGTGCCCGGATTGAGCACGTCTTCGGCGGCCACACGGCCCAGCACACGTTCGGCCAGTGAGGCGACAACCTCACCGTCGTTGACCGCAGCCTCTGCCGTGATCGCCATCTCAGTACCGCAGTCCTGTTCGCGCACGATGCAGTCTTGTGCCACGTCCACCAGACGACGGGTCAGGTAGCCCGAGTTCGCCGTTTTCAACGCCGTATCCGACAGACCCTTACGGGCACCGTGGGTGGAGTTGAAGTATTCCAGAACGGTCAGACCTTCCTTAAAGTTCGAGATGATCGGCGTCTCGATGATCTCACCCGACGGCTTGGCCATCAGGCCGCGCATCCCGCCCAGCTGCTTCATCTGAGTGACAGAGCCACGGGCACCGGAGTGGGCCATCATGTAGACCGAGTTCGGTTCACCTTCTGCCCCATCGTCCAGCTTTGGCGTGGTCGAAATGGTGGACATCATCGCGTCGGTGACCTTGTCGTTCGACTTCGACCAGGCATCCACCACTTTGTTATACTTCTCACCCTGGGTAATCAGGCCGTCCATATACTGTTGTTCAAAGTCCTTCACCTGCTCGCGGGTCTCGTTCACAAGATCCCACTTGGTGTCCGGCACAACCATGTCGTCCTTGCCGAACGAGATGCCGGCCTTGAACGCTTCACGGAAGCCCATGGTCATGATCTGGTCACAGAAGATGACCGATTCCTTCTGACCGCAGTAACGGTAGACGGTGTCGATGACCTGCTGCACTTCTTTCTTGCGCAACAGACGGTTCACAAGGCTGAACGGCGCTTTGGTGTTGAGCGGCAGAAGCGCACCAAGGCGCAGGCGGCCCGGTGTGGTTTCAAACCGGGTCATCACCTCGTTGCCCTCTTCGTCGATCTGCACCATGCGCGCGTTGATCTTGGCGTGCAGGTGGACCTCGCCCGCGTTCAACGCGTGCTCGACCTCTTCGATGTTGGCAAAGCTCATGCCTTCACCCTTCATGCCTTCGCGCATGATGGTGGTGTAGTAAAGACCCAGGATCATATCCTGCGACGGCACGATGATCGGGCTGCCGTTTGCGGGCGACAGCACGTTGTTGGTGGACATCATCAGCACGCGGGCCTCTAGCTGGGCTTCCAGCGAAAGTGGCACGTGAACAGCCATTTGGTCGCCGTCAAAGTCAGCGTTAAAGGCCGAACACACCAGTGGGTGCAGCTGGATCGCTTTACCTTCGATCAGCACGGGTTCAAACGCCTGAATGCCCAAACGGTGCAGCGTGGGCGCACGGTTCAGCATGACAGGGTGTTCACGGATCACCTCGTCCAGGATATCCCAGACCTCGGGGCGTTCCTTTTCCACCAGCTTCTTGGCTTGCTTGACGGTGGAAGACAGGCCTTTGGCTTCAAGACGCGAGTAGATGAACGGC
This sequence comes from uncultured Paracoccaceae bacterium, assembly GCA_947492825.1. Taxonomy (GTDB): domain Bacteria; phylum Pseudomonadota; class Alphaproteobacteria; order Rhodobacterales; family Rhodobacteraceae; genus CANMYO01. The sequence goes on along the minus strand of CANLNT010000005.1, from coordinate 17,062 downwards.
TTGAACAGTTCGAGCGCCATCTTCTTGGGCAGACCGCACTGGTGCAGCTTCAGCTCTGGACCAGTCACAATGACCGAACGACCGGAGAAGTCGACGCGTTTCCCCAAAAGGTTCTGACGGAAGCGACCCTGCTTGCCTTTCAGCATATCGGACAGCGATTTCAACGGGCGCTTGTTGGCACCGGTGATGACGCGGCCGCGGCGGCCGTTGTCAAAGAGCGCATCCACGGATTCCTGCAACATCCGCTTTTCGTTGCGGACGATGATGTCAGGTGCGCGCAGTTCGATCAGACGCTTCAGACGGTTGTTGCGGTTGATCACACGACGGTAAAGATCGTTCAGGTCGGACGTCGCAAAGCGGCCACCATCGAGCGGCACCAGCGGGCGCAGCTCTGGCGGAATCACCGGCACGACGGTCATGACCATCCATTCCGGGCGGTTGCCGGATTCGATGAAGTTCTCGACGATTTTCAGACGCTTGATGATCTTCTTGGGCTTCAGTTCGCCTGTCGCCTCTTTCAGATCGGCGCGCAGCTGTTCCGCTTCGGATTCAAGGTCGATCTGGGACAGCATTTCGCGGATCGCTTCGGCACCGATGTTCGCGGTGAAGGCGTCCATGCCATAGGTGTCTTGCGCGTCGAGGAATTCCTCTTCGCTCATCAACTGGCCGTAGGTCAGGTCGGTCAGGCCGGGTTCGATCACCACGTAGTTTTCGAAGTAGAGGATCCGTTCCAGATCGCGCAACGTCATGTCCAGCATCAGACCGATGCGCGATGGCAGCGATTTCAGGAACCAGATGTGGGCCACAGGTGCGGCCAGTTCGATGTGGCCCATGCGTTCGCGGCGGACCTTTTGCAGGGTGACTTCCACACCGCATTTTTCGCAGACAACGCCGCGATACTTCATGCGCTTATATTTGCCGCAGAGGCATTCGTAGTCTTTGATCGGGCCAAAGATACGTGCGCAGAACAGGCCGTCACGCTCTGGCTTGAACGTGCGGTAGTTGATGGTTTCGGGCTTCTTGATCTCACCAAAGGACCACGACAGGATCCGTTCGGGAGAGGCCAGCGAGACCTTGATTTCGTCAAACGTTTTCGCCGGGGTGAGCGGGTTAAACGGGTTGTTTGTCAGTTCCTGGTTCATCTTCAATTCCTTGAATTGGGGTGCATTGGGTGGAGGTGCCGCAATCTTTGAAAGATTGCGGCCCGGAAACTTTGAAAGTTTCCGTTACTCGCCATCCTCCGCATCCAGGAGTTCCATGTTGAGGCCGAGGCCCCGGACTTCTTTCACAAGCACGTTGAACGACTCAGGCACACCGGCCTCAAAGTTGTCCTCGCCCTTGACGATGCTTTCATAGACCTTGGTTCGGCCTGCCACATCGTCCGACTTGACGGTGAGCATTTCCTGCAAGGTGTAAGCCGCGCCATAGGCTTCCAGTGCCCAGACTTCCATTTCCCCGAAACGCTGGCCACCGAACTGGGCTTTACCACCCAGAGGCTGCTGCGTGACAAGGCTGTAAGGCCCGGTGGAACGTGCGTGGATTTTGTCGTCCACGAGGTGGTGCAGTTTCAGCAGGTATTTCACACCCACTGTGACCGGACGGCTGAACTGTTCACCGGTGCGACCGTCAAACAGGATCGACTGACCAGAGGTTGAGAACCCGGCACGCACCAGCGCGTCGTTCACGTCACCCTCTTTGGCACCGTCAAAGACCGGCGTGGCAATCGGCACACCGCGTGTGACATTGCCTGCGGCTTCGACCAGATGATCCTCATCCATGCCTTCAAGGCCTTCGGAATAGACATCATCGCCGTAGGCAATCTTCATCGCTTCACGCACAGGTGTCAGATCGCCGGAGCGGCGGTATTCACCCAAGGCTTCGTCAATCTCAAGGCCCAGACCGCGCGCGGCCCAGCCCATGTGCGTTTCAAGGATTTGCCCCACGTTCATACGCGACGGCACACCCAGCGGGTTCAGACAGAAGTCAACCGGTGTACCATCCGCAAGGAACGGCATGTCTTCCATCGGCACAACCTTGGAAATGACACCCTTGTTGCCGTGACGACCGGCCATCTTGTCGCCGGGCTGCAGCTTGCGCTTCACAGCCACGAAGACCTTGACCATCTTCATCACGCCCGGGGGCAGATCATCGCCGCGGCGGACCTTTTCGACCTTGTCTTCAAAACGGGCATCCAGCGTGCGCTTTTGCGCCTCGTACTGCTCGTTCAGGGCCTCGACCACTTGTGCGTCAGCCTCGTCTTTCAGCGCCAACTGCCACCACTGGCCTTTGGACAGCTCTTCCAGCACCTCTTCGGTGATTTCAGAGTTGGCCTTGAAGCCTTTGGGGCCTTTGACAGCCGTTTTGCCAAGGATCATGCCTTTCAGACGGGCGTAAATGTTCCGGTCAAGGATCACCAATTCGTCGTCGCGGTCGCGGGCGAGGCGTTCGACCTCTTCCCGCTCGATCTGCAGCGCACGTTCGTCTTTTTCGACGCCATGACGGTTGAACACGCGCACTTCAACGATTGTGCCGAAGTCACCCGGCGGCAGGCGCAGGGAGGTGTCGCGCACGTCGGATGCTTTCTCACCAAAGATGGCGCGGAGAAGCTTTTCTTCCGGCGTCATCGGGCTTTCGCCTTTTGGTGTGATCTTGCCCACAAGGATGTCTGCCGGACCCACTTCGGCCCCGATGTAGACGATGCCCGCTTCGTCGAGGTTGCGCAGGGCTTCCTCGCCCACGTTCGGGATGTCGCGGGTGATTTCCTCTGGCCCAAGCTTGGTGTCACGGGCGGCGACTTCAAATTCCTCGATGTGGATCGAGGTGAAGACGTCGTCGCGCACGATACGCTCGGAAATCAGGATCGAGTCTTCGTAGTTGTAGCCATTCCACGGCATAAACGCGACGACCACGTTCTTGCCCAGCGCCAGTTCGCCCATATCAGTGGACGGACCATCGGCAATGACCTCACCCTTTTGCACGGTGTCACCCACCTTCACCAGCGGACGCTGGTTGATGCAGGTGTTCTGGTTGGAACGCTGGAACTTGCGCATGCGGTAGATGTCAACGCCGGGGTCACCGACCTCAAGATCTGCGGTGGCGCGCACAACGATACGTGACGCATCAACCTGGTCGATGATACCCGCACGTTTCGCCATGATCGCAGCACCTGAATCGCGGGCGACAACCTCTTCAATGCCGGTGCCGACAAGCGGTGCCTCGGCCTGCAACAGCGGAACCGCCTGACGTTGCATGTTGGACCCCATCAGCGCGCGGTTGGCGTCGTCGTTTTCAAGGAACGGGATCAGCGATGCGGCAACGGAAACCAGCTGCTTCGGCGAGACGTCGATCAGGTCAACCGTGTCGCGCGATGCCAGCGTGTAGTCGCCGTTCATCCGTGTCGACACCAGTTCGTTCTTGAACGAGCCGTTCTCATCCAAGTTCGCGTTGGCCTGCGCCACGGTGTGACGCATTTCCTCGGTCGCGGACATATAGCTGACTTCGTCAGTCACCGTGCCGTTTTCGACCTTGCGGTAGGGTGTTTCGATAAAGCCGTACTTGTTCACGCGCGCAAAGGTCGCGAGGCTGTTGATCAGACCGATGTTCGGACCTTCCGGCGTTTCAATCGGACACATCCGGCCATAGTGGGTCGGATGCACGTCGCGCACCTCAAAGCCTGCACGTTCGCGGGTCAGACCGCCCGGCCCGAGGGCCGACAGGCGACGCTTGTGCGTGACTTCCGACAGCGGGTTGGTTTGGTCCATGAACTGCGACAGCTGGCTTGAGCCGAAGAATTCACGCACAGCCGCCGCTGCGGGCTTGGCGTTGATCAGGTCCTGCGGCATCACGGTGTCGATTTCGACGCTAGACATGCGTTCCTTGATCGCGCGCTCCATCCGCAACAGGCCGACGCGGTACTGATTTTCCATCAGCTCGCCCACGGACCGCACACGACGGTTGCCGAGGTGGTCGATGTCGTCCACATCGCCTTTGCCGTCACGCAGTTCGACCAGCGCCTTGATACAGGCGACGATGTCTTCCTTGCGCAGGGTGCGCATGGTGTCTTCGGCATCCAGATCGAGACGCATGTTCATTTTGACCCGGCCAACGGCCGAGAGGTCATAGCGTTCGGAATCGAAGAACAGCGTATCAAACAGGGCCGAGGCCGCATCAACGGTGGGCGGCTCGCCCGGGCGCATGACGCGGTAAATGTCCATGAGCGCGGTTTCGCGGTTCATGTTCTTGTCGTTGGCCATCGTGTTGCGCATGTAAGCGCCGACGTTGACGTTATCGATGTCCAGCACGGGGATCGTCTTGATGCCCGCATCGACGAGCTCTTTCAGCGTGCCGCCGATCACTTCGCCGTCCTTGTCCATTTCCAGCGTCAGCTCATCACCGGCTTCGACATAGATCGCGCCGTTTTCTTCGTTGATGATGTCACGCGCGGCAAATTTGCCGACGATGCTGTCATAGGGGACCAGCAGGTCAGTGACCTTGCCTTCGTCGATCAGTTTCTTGACCGAACGCGGGGTGACTTTCTCGCCCGCTTTGGCAATCACTTCACCGGTTTTGGCGTCAACCAGATCCATCGCCGGACGGGTGCCGCGTACGCGATCAGGGAAGAACTTGGTGGTCCAGGCTTTGCCCTTTTTGTCGAGCTTGTAGTCGACGGTGTCATAATAGGCATCCATGATGCCTTCCTGGTCGAGGCCCAGCGCATAAAGCAGCGTGGTGACAGGCAACTTACGACGGCGGTCGATCCGCGCGAAAACTAGGTCCTTGGCGTCAAATTCAAAGTCGAGCCAGGAGCCACGGTATGGGATAATCCGGCAGGCGAACAACAGCTTGCCCGAAGAATGAGTCTTACCCTTGTCGTGGTCAAAGAACACGCCGGGCGAGCGGTGCATCTGGGACACGATCACACGCTCTGTGCCGTTCACGATGAACGTCCCGTTGGGCGTCATCAGGGGCATGTCGCCCATGAACACGTCTTGTTCCTTGATATCCTTGACCGATTTGGCACCGGTGTCTTCGTCCACATCAAAGACGATCAGACGTAGTGTGACCTTGAGCGGTGCGCTGTAGGTCATGTCGCGCTGCTGACATTCCTCAACATCGTACTTGGGCTTTTCCAACTCGTACTTGACGAATTCAAGCACGGCGGTTTCATTGAAGTCCTTAATCGGGAATACCGATTGGAACACACCCTTGATGCCTTCGCCGTCAAGCGGCGTGTCACTGTCGCCAGAGCGCAGGAACAGATCGTAGGATGATTTTTGAACCTCGATAAGGTTCGGCATTTCAAGGACTTCGCGAATTTTACCGTAGTATTTGCGCAGACGTTTCTGACCAAGGAAGGTTGAAGCCATAAAGCCGGGTCTCCATAATGTCGTAAACGCGCTTTGGGTGGGAACCAAAACGCGTCCGATTGCGGTAATGTCGCTTCCATCCTTGAGATGCGCCCAAACATCTCGCTCGAAACGACCAACTTACCTGTCAAAACACCGGAGTTCGGTATTTTGAAAGACAAGTGCTAAAGCATTAAGTTTTCCGTGGTTGGGCCAAGAAACGCCCAATTAAGTGAGATTCGGTCAAAGTTCAAGGGTCCGAACGGGTTTTCTGGAAAAATCAAGTCTGCACCTTTTCGGACCGCGCGGCGCCACCCTGCCAGCCCTAAACTGCGTTTAGAGTTTGATCGATTTCCTGCCACGCTGCTCGCAGCTGCGTTTGGAACGTCGTGGCGTTGTAATTGTCGTGAATCCGCTTAGAGGCATGGGCGCGCATGGCATCCAGCCGATCCGGCGATTGCGCATATTCGGCCACCGCAGCCTCGACCGCTTTGACAACGCCAAAGGTGTCGCCTTCGGTCACTTCGATGCCAGTCGTCTCATCAAAATACTCGCGCGTCCCGAGCCCGGTATAACCGACGGTGATACAGCCTGCCGCCATCGCCTCTGCTGCGGGGAAACCCAGCGCCTCGGTCCGCAAGAGCGATATGAAGATGCGTGTGTCTTTCAGCACCTCTGCCACTTCGGCGCGTGTCATGCCGTCAATCGCCACCAGATCGTAGTCACCGATCAGCCCACGGCGGCACAGCGCACGGTCAATGAATACCGCCTCTTCGGGGCGCTTGCGCGGCATATAGGAGATCAGCGGTTTCTTGTCCTTTTGGAACGGAAACAGCTGCAATTCGGGATTGACGGTGAAATAGGATGTGGGGCTGGCCCCGACCAGATCATAGGCATCGCGGTTCACATCGGAAATGCCCAGAAACCAGCTGACCCGAGCGACCGGATCAACGCCCGCCTCAACCGCGCGCGCATGGGATCGCAGATAGGCAAAGGGGTTCTGCGCATAAACGATCACGCGGTTGTCGGGAAAGGCCAGAAGCGCCTCTGCCGTCAGAAACTCTGGCACAACGATCACGTCGCTTGGCGCCAATTGCAGCAGTGGCAACGCCTTAGCGGGTCGGGCTTTGGGCATCAGATCGGTCAGCGCGCCCATCAGGCGGTGCCGCCGACCGGCCCAGCGGCGCGCGATCTTGTGCACCTGTGGCGTATAGCAAATGGGAATGTCGATCAGATAATCAGGATGACCTGCATCAGGCGCGTTATGCACGAGTTGCGCGTCATATCCTGCATCAATCAGGACCTTCACGGTGTTGTAGATGACGGCAACCCCGCCGGAGGCGCTGCGTGAATCGGGGCACAGAAAAAGGTATCGCACCTGTTATCCCCCCTTACATACTGCAGCAAAATGGGCAGGCGCGCAAAACGCGCCCGCCCAAAGTAGATTAGGCCAGTTCGACCTCGGCGCCAGCTGCTTCCAGCTTGCCTTTGATGTCTTCGGCTTCTGCCTTGTCGACACCTTCTTTGATCTTGCCACCGGCTTCGACCAGGTCTTTGGCTTCTTTCAGGCCGAGACCTGTGATGCCGCGGACTTCTTTGATGACGTTGATTTTCTGTGCGCCTGCGTTCTTCAGGACCACGTCAAATTCTGTCTTTTCCGCAGCAGCGTCACCGCCGCCATCAGCGGGGCCAGCCATCATCACTGCGCCGCCAGCGGCGGGCTCGATGCCATACTCGTCCTTGAGGATGGTTTTCAGTTCTTGTGCTTCGAGAAGGGTCAGACCAACAATCTCTTCCGCCAGTTTCTTCAGATCAGCCATTTGCTTTTTCCGTTTCTAAATAGTGTGTTCTAACGTCAGGGCAGATGCCCCAAGGTGTGTCAGGTGCGTTATGCAGCTTTCTCTTCGATGGTCGAAAGAACGCTCGCGATGTTGGAAGCAGGCGCGCCAATGGCCCCGGCAATGTTGGAAGCAGGTGCACCGATGCAACCCGCGATGGAAGCAATAAGCTCCTCGCGGCTTGGCATACCGGCAACTGATTTCACACCAGCAGGGTCAAGTGCCGTGTCACCCATTGCACCGCCAAGAACGACAAGCTTGTCGTTTTCCTTGGCATATGCATCGACGACCTTCGCAGCAGCGACAGGGTCTTCGGAATAGGCAAGTACGGTCATGCCGCCCAGGTATTCAGCGATGCTTTCGCATGGCTTTCCAGCAAGGGCGATCTTGGCGAGCTTGTTCTTGGCAACGCGCACAGACCCGCCCGCTTCACGCATGTTCGCGCGCAGGTCCTGCATTTCAGCAACTGTCATGCCTTCGTAGTGGGCAACCACAACGACGCCAGAGCTTTCAAAGATTTGGCCGAGTTCGTCGACCAGTTTCTCTTTCTGGGCTCTATCCACAGTTTCACTCCAAGTTTGGAGGGTTTCCCCTCCGGCTCAATTTTGCTGGGATGCGAACACCCCAACATTCACAGTCCGTGATACGGGGTGGAGCCAGGGTGAAGCCACGGAGAACCGCAGGTGCATTCTGGTCTATCCCGTCTCAGGCAGGAATTACGGCCCTATGGGCCACCCACCGTCTTGGACGAATATGAACCGGGACGAATCAAACGCCCCAATTCAGGGGTTCGCATAATGCCTTGAGGTCAAATTGCCAAGCGTTTGCTGCATTCACCGGACCCGGCTGACGCCCGAACCCCACGCGGCACCTTCACATCCTGTCAGGCGCGCATCCGCCCTAATTCCTCAAGTTCTTTCAGAAAACGCACATAGCGCGCCTTCCCCATATCTTTGGCGCGGTAAAGTGCAACATCCGCCTTTTGCAATACATCGGCAGCGTCACGTGTATCGCTTGGGTAATGTGCGCTCCCCACGGAGCCGGACAATGTTACCTTGTCGCTACCAAATGTCAGTGTCACATTCAGTGCATCCACCAATTTGCGGCCGAGCCCCGTGGCATCGAGTTGCGCTGCCAGATCCGCGGGCGCATGTTGTGATGCAATCAGGAATTCGTCCCCGCCAAGTCGCGCAACAAGGTTCGAGCCGGCTGCGGCTTTTTGCAGCGCCCGGGCGACCTTAACCAGAACCTCATCCCCTGCGCCGTGCCCGTATGTGTCATTCACATGCTTGAAGCCATCCAGATCGATCAGGTAGATCGACACCTCATCTTTGTCGGGATCAAGACCATTGAGATAGGATTTCACGGCTGACCGGTTCGCCAGCCCGGTCAGTTCATCATGTGTGGCGGCATAGAGTTGTGCGGCAAGCAGTTCGCGAAGTTCCTTTTCCCGGTGTTCGGTTTCACGGACCAGATACACAAGGATAATGACATTTCCCATCAACATGCAGCCAAGTGCCAGGGCCGAAAGCCGCAAGTCGGTGACAGAATCGATGAAAAACGGCGGAAGAACCGGATCAAATACATATAGGCCGTAGACACCCAGAAGCATGAATATGGTGAACACGACCGTTTCTTTGCTGCCAAAAAGCAACGCGCAGATGGATGGCAAGAGGAAGACGGCCGACGCATGGAACCCCGTCAGCCCGCCACTGACACCCGTAAAAAAGAAAGTCTCTGCCCCACCAACATAAAGCGCGACCCGCGACACAGCATAGGCGTGCCAACGTCGATAGACACAGACCGACGCTGAGATGGTGAATGCTGTAACGAGGATGAAGGGAATCCAGCTTTTTTCGTTCGCTGCTTCGGACGAAAACCGTTGGACCGCCGTCATGGCCACAAAAATCACAAGGCAAGAAATGTATACGGAAAGAGCACGTTTTCGAAAGCGTTCTTCTTGTGAGTTCAGACTTTGCACCGACATTCTGGCGCTCCTTCGAATCTTACTTTGCGACGGATATAGCCTCACCAACATGAGAAGGAGTTAACAAGCCAAAGACGGCCAAACGAGTTACGCCAGAGAAAGAGGCCACCGTGACGGCATGGTCGCGCATTTCCATCTGCTCTTCGATTTGTGTGGCAGAGTAGGATACCGTGCCGCTGGACCAGACAGCGTTAGCAAACCGTTAACCAATGCAGCTTAGCGTCACTGGATGGCGTTTGACACCCAATTGGTGACCATCCTTCGCCCGCGCACGGGCCGCGGTGATCTGTGGTCGCGCTGGTGTCTGCTTGTGGCCGTGATCACGGCACTCAGCTTTGCGCACCGCTATGAATGCCTGCAACACTTTGCCTATGGGACCACGTTCCGATGGCATTACAACACCGCCGAAGGGCTGAACATTCTGCATGAATACCTGCGTCTGCATTGGCGAGAGGTCTTTCTGGGGGTCCGCAATGACATCCTGTTCAGCCTGATCGCGGCGCTGGCGCTGCTGCCGGCGGGGCGGATCGGGGCCATCGTGGGGATCGTGCTGCTGGCGTTCTTCTACGCCGCCAATCTGGACCATATCCGCACCAACGATGCACATATTGATCTGGCATTTCTGGGGTTGGCGTTTGATCCCACGTTCGTGGCCGGACAGACCACCCCGGCGCTGCTGCGCAAGTTTGCGCAGTTTGCGGGTCTTGGGCTGATCCTGCTGGCGCTGGCGCAGTGGCCCCCGTTGCGGGGGCTGGCGCGCATTGGTGTGCCCGCTTTGGCGCTGGTGCTGGCGGTGCCGGTCACGGCGAACCTGCAGCATCCGATCTGGGTGCAATCGCACCCCATTGCGCCGATGCTGGGGGCCGCGGATGCGCCGCTGGACAGCCGTACGCTTGCACCGGGTTCGCTGGCCAATGACAACCCGCCGCTGACCGGGTTCGCGGGGCAACACAATGTGTTGCTGGTGTTTATCGAAGGCATCTCGCAACACACGCTAGCCAAGGCGCAGATGATCCACCTGCAAGCGATGGCGGCAGAGAACATACAGTTCACCCAGTATTTCGGCCATCAGATGATTACCGCCAATGGGCTTTATGCCAGTCACACCGGGTTGCAGCCTTATGTGACCGGGGTGGCGATGCGCTGGTATGACATCGCGCCGGGCGCGCCTGAGGCCACCATCGCCCTGCCCAGTATCTTGCGCGACGCGGGTTATCAGACCGCGTTCCTGCAGGCGGCCCCTTTGGCCTATATGGACAAGGGCGCGACGCTGCCGCATCTGGGGTATGACACCATCAAAGGCGACGCGGACTTCACCAGTGCCCACAGCCGCAATGGCTGGGGTGTTGATGATCTGACGCTGGTGGAACAAACGCTGGCGCAGATCGACAGCTTTCGCCCCGATGCGCCATGGCTGACGACCATGCTGACCACAGGCACCCACAGCCCCTACAACGTGCCGAAGGCGTTTGAGCCGCAGGTGACAAACCCGCGCATTAGCGCCGCACGCTATGCTGACGCGGCGATTGCGGCACTGATGGAGGGGTTAGAGGCACGCGGTGTGTTGGACAATACGGTGGTGATCATCACCTCTGACGAGGCGCGCGAAACGGCACCGGGGACCGCGCTGGAGGGTGAGATTTTGCGCAATTGGCTGCCGCTGATCATCCGCCACCCGGACGGAGTGCAGGCCATGCATGACGACGCATTTGCGATGATTGATCTGCGCAATTTGATCCTGATGCTGACCGGGGCTTATGACGCGGATGCGGTCGCCAATCTGATGGACGCGCGCGATGTGTTCATTTTTGGCAACGTACGGCTGGACCGCATGTTCTATTATGATCGGCCCAATAAGCATTTTTTGGCCTGCAACACCGATGCCTTTGTCTGTGCCGAATATGATGGCGCGTCTGACCTGCGCGATCTGGGCGCGATGGCGTATCGCGGGACCGGGCGTTTTGCGCATTTGCAAGCGATGGTCGCCGCATTTGAGGCGGGATCAAAGCTGTGCAACGGTGACCCGGCCACCTGCCAATGAAAAAAGGGCGGTCCCTCGCGGACCGCCCCCTTCAATTCTGAGATCGCAAAACCCTGGCTTAGTTGCCGGTTGCGTTTGCGATGTCCAAAGACACGCCCGGACCCATGGTTGAGGTCAGCGCGATCTTTTTCATGTAGGTGCCTTTGGCGCCGGTCGGCTTTGCCTTTTGCACCGCGTCAACGAAGGCTTTTACGTTCTCTTCGATCTGTGCCGCAGAGAAGGACGCCTTGCCGATGCCTGCGTGCACAACGCCGGCTTTCTCGGCTTTGAACTGCACCTGACCGCCTTTGGCGTCTGCCACGGCTTGGGCCACGTCCATCGTCACGGTGCCAACGCGCGGGTTGGGCATCAGGTTGCGTGGGCCGAGGACCTTACCCAGACGACCGACAACACCCATCATGTCGGGCGTGGCGATGCAGCGATCAAAGTCGATGGTGCCGCCTTGTACGGTTTCCATCAGATCCTCTGCGCCAACGATGTCGGCGCCTGCGGCTTTCGCCTCATCTGCCTTTTCGCCACGGGCGAAGACAGCCACGCGGACTGTTTTACCCGTGCCGTTGGGCAGGGATACGGTGCCACGGACCATCTGGTCGGCGTGGCGCGGGTCAACACCCAGCACCAGGCTGATTTCGATGGTTTCGTCGAACTTCGCCTTGGCGTTGTCCTTCACCAGGCTCACTGCCTCGGCGACGGTGACGTTGTCTTTGCCAGCAAAAGCTGCGCGGGCTGCGGTTGTGCGCTTACCAAGTTTTGCCATCTTACTTTACCTCGATGCCCATAGAGCGGGCAGAACCCGCGATGATCAGCATAGCGCCTTCGATGGACGTCGCGTTGAGGTCCTTCATCTTGGCTTCGGCGATTTCGCGCACCTGCTTACCGGTGATCGAACCCGCCACGGACTTGCCCGGTTCTTTTGAACCCGACTGCAGCTTGGCCGCTTTCTTGATGTAATAAGACGCAGGTGGCGTCTTGATTTCCATCGTGAACGACTTGTCCTGGTAGTAAGTGATCACGGTGGGGCAAGGCGCGTTCTTTTCCAGCGCTTCTGTCTTGGCGTTGAAGGCCTTACAAAATTCCATGATGTTGATGCCGCGCTGACCCAGCGCAGGGCCCACGGGGGGCGAGGGGTTGGCCGCACCTGCAGGAACCTGCAGCTTGAGCGTGCCCATAACTTTCTTGGCCATTGGCCGTCTCCTTTTGCAACGCCCCTTGGTCGCGACCGCGGGGCTTTTCGTTGTGTGGTCCGGGTTGCTGCACGCGTGCCGCTCGCCTCCCACAGGGGTGTCGCTTGTGGCGACTGGCGGCAGATAGAACGGGCGGGCAGACAAATCAAGCCCAAAGTGCGGTGAAACGGCGTGTTGAGTGCCGCGCCACATGCCGCAAGGGACAATGCCGATGCTGGGTTCGTGAGGGGTGGTGGCGCGGAGACAATGGGCAGTGTTTCACACCGAATGCTTTGAAGCTTCGGTGTCTTAGAGCCAGCTAAACTAACTGTCTGCTTTGAGCCCAGAGCCGACATTCATTCAGCGCGCTGTTGGGCCCGGAACAAGGGCTTTAGCCCGCCGGGCCCATCGATCGTCCTGTGTCTCGCCATTGGTCCGAGAGACAATGGACGATGCCGCCCCGACGAGTTGGCGATTTGCCACCCGCGCGCACCGCTGATGTGGAAGATGACCTGACAACCATAAAGCGCAAAAGCGTTTCTGTTGGGTCGCCCACCCGCGGATCGGCGAAGGTCCCGGCTCGTCGCGAAGTTCTGCTTCGTCCCGCCTCACCACACATCATTCAACGAACACCAACGCAAAACGCCGCCCCGGAGGGCGGCGCTTGATTCAATCCAGCGGGAAGGCCTAACCCTGCTTTGTCACCTGCGTGTATTCCAGTTCCACCGGGGTGGCGCGGCCAAAGATGGACACGGTGACCTTGAGGCGCTGGTTCTCGTCGTCGACCTCTTCGACCATGCCGTCGAAGTCTTCGAACGGGCCGTCGTTGACCTTGACCTTCTCGCCGATCTCGAAGTGGATCAGGGTGCGTGGGCTTTCTTCGCCTTCCTGGACACGGTTCAGGATCGCGTTCACTTCGGCGTCGCGCATGGGCATCGGGCGGCCTTGTGGACCCAGAAAACCGGTGACGCGGTTGATCGAGTTGATCAGGTGATAGCCTTCGTCGGACAGTTCCATATGCACCAGCACATAGCCGGGCATAAAGCGGCGTTCGGTCGTGACCTTCTTGTTGCGGCGCACCTCGATCACTTCTTCGGTCGGCACCAGCACTTCGTCGATCTGGTCCTCAAGACCCTGTTCTTCTGCCTTTTGGCGGATCTGTTCAGCGATCTTCTTTTCAAAGTTTGAAAGGACGCTCACCGAATACCAACGTTTCGCCATGTCTGGGCCACCTTCGTGCGCATGACCCTGACGGGCCAGATTGTTCCATTGTTCCGGATGGGTCTGCCATCCGCCCGAAAGATAAAAAACGGGCGCGCAACTTGATTCGCAGCGCGCCTTTTTCGGGGATGTTGGCCTACTACCGCCCTGCCCTTGTGTTTTCAAGTGGCGGGCGGCGATTTCTGGCAACCGGGCCTTAGCCGAAGTAGGCGAGCACGCCTTGCAGGCCCGAACGGATCACCAGATCAACAAGCGAAAAGAAAATTGCCGTCAACGCCGCCATGATGAACACCATGATGGTTGTCATGATGACTTCGCGCCGTGTGGGCCAGACAACCTTGGCAATCTCTGCGCGGGTTTCGTTGACAAACTTGACAGGGTTCATGGCCATGTGAGGTGCCTTTGCTGCGTTGATCCACGCGACATACGGCCCCCGGCGCACGTTTTCAAGCCCAGTTCACGGCGTGATGCGCGTGACACCCTGCATCGCGTCAATCTGCGCCAGTTGTGCGGCGTAGAATTCCTGCCCCAGAGCGTGGGCGGCGGCGTCAAAGGCGTCAAAGCGCGGGTTGTCGGCATCCACCGGGCAGCTTTGCATCGCATCCGCCACGCTGATCGTGTCATCCGCCAGCAGCAGGGTCACTGCCAATTCCGACAGGCCACCGTGCATCGTTTCCGCCAATGCAGGCACGCCGCCCGGCACAAGCCCCCCCGTCAGCCCCGCGACGATGCGGTCAAAAAGCTTGGCGTAATCCTCGTAACACCAGACGGTGAGGCTGTTGATTCCGGCAAGGTTACGCAGGCGGGCGATCAACCCGACCCAATCGACCAGTTCAATCGCATTACGCTTGAGAAACTTTTCCAGCGTGATGTCGCGTTTGGCGTGCAGGCGCTGGCTGAAGGCGGAATTCAGCAGCGTCGTGGGGTGGCGGATGCCCAAGTAGAGGTCTATCCCGTCTACCGGCATTCGTGCTGAAAGTTCTGCAATCCGGCGCGGCCCATCGGGGTAAAGTGGGCGGCGCAACCGACCCTTGTCATTCATCAGGGTGCCGGCAAAATTTTCTTCTGACAGGATCAGCCGCCGGGCCCCTTGCGCGAGCACGTCAAAGGCCTGTGCATCCACGGTCTGCACTGGGCCTTTCGGCCCGTCTGCAATTGAAAACCGCTGCAACAAAGAGGGCTCGCCCCAGCGAAAGCTGCGCGGCCCGTGAAACTGCACGCCGTGCTGGCGCAGATCGTCCGTTGCTGCCAGCAAGGACCGTTGCAGATGGGTGGTGGCCGTCTTGTGCGCGCCGATATGCAGCGCGACAGTGGTCTGGTCTGGTTGCTTGTCCATAGGCTACACCGCCGTCCCGATAATCGCTGATGTCCGGGGAATGTGGTCTGGCAGGGGCACCAGGACTTGAACCCGGGACCTACGGTTTTGGAGACCGCCGCTCTACCAACTGAGCTATACCCCTAAGACCGAGGCATGGGTTAGCCCAGCCAAGCGGGCCGCGCAAGGGGCTGACTTGCACGGCACGCGGAAAATGTCATGAAGGGGCATGACATTGCGCAGGCGGATCGAACATTCAAAGCTGTTGGCGGGCGTTTTGGCCGGGTTGGCCGGAGCGTACCTGCGGTTTTGCCGGGCAACAACGCGCTGGCAGCGCGAAGGGTTTGACGATCTGGCCGCGGATCTGGCCGAGGGGCCGGTGCTGGTGGTGATGTGGCACGAGTGTTCGTTGATGGGCCCGCTCTTGTGGCCGCTTGAGAGGGGGCCACTGTCGACCCTTTACGCCAGTTCGCCGATTGGCCGGGTGTCCGGCGCGTTGCAGCGGCAGTCGGGCCTGCGTCCAATGGAAATGGCCGAAGGTGCGTCAAACCTGGCCGCATCACGGATCGTGCTGCGCCGGGTGCGCGAAGGGTCAAGCATCGGGATTGCCGCCGATGGTCCGCTAGGCCCCGCCCGGCAGGTCAAGGATGCACCGCTTGACTGGGCCCGTGCGATGCAGCGCCCGGTTTACGGCTTTGCCTATCGCACGTCTCGTGGGCGAAAGCTGAAGACATGGGATCAGATGTGGCTGCCCCTGCCCTTCGCCCGCGGTCGGGTGGTGTTTGCGCGGTGGGAGGGCGCGCCGGGGCGGCGAGACGACAACGCGGCGTGGCGGGACAGTCTGACCGGGTTTCTGAACGACCAGCGCGATCAGGTGGCGCGCCCGATCTGATCTGCCACAGCGCGGAGCGCGATCAGATCACCGCCGACAATCGCGGCCTCGTGGGCGCGGATGTCCGCAATCGGCCAGTCCCACCAAGCGATGGTATTGAGGGCCGCGATTGTCGTGTCATCAAACCGCATGCGAATGACGCGCGCGGGGTTCCCGCCAACAATGGCATAATCCGGCACCTTGCCCGCCACAACGGCGCGTGCCGCCACAATCACGCCGTTGCCAATACTGGCACCGGGCATGACCGTCGCCCCCTGCCCCAGCCAGACATCGTGGCCCACGGTCGTATCAGGGCCGGGATCCGGCATCGCTGGTGTGTTCAGCAGCCCGCCATCGAAGATGCCAAAGGGAAAGCTGGAAAACCCGTCGAACCGGTGATTGGCCGAGGATGTGATGAAGGTGACGCCATCCGCAATCTGGCAGAATTTGCCGATGCGCAGCATCTCGGGCGAGAACGGATAGAGGTAGGGTGCCAGGTGAAACGCCCAGTCATCGGGTGGCTGATGGGCGCTGGCATAGGTGAAGTCGCCGACGTCGAGCCGCGGGTGGTCCTTCGTCGCAGAGGCCAGAAAAACCGTGCCTGAATGATCCCGCGCGGACGCGAGTTTCACAGGGTAAAGCGTGTCGGGTGATGGGAATGTCGTCATGTCGATGGTGATAGCCCATCGTTCGCGCGACGGCAAAGCGGGCGGTGTCGTGGTTTGAGGTTCGCGACGGTTGTGCTGTGGTTAGGCCGGGGTTTTACCCGGGCTTGGGAAACGGTCAGCGGTTGGCCAAAACGACACGAGGCGCTCTCCGCCCCTGCGCACTTCCTTTGCCGGTGGCAAAAAATCCTTCGAAGGATTTTGACCAGACCTTTCGAAAGGTCTGGGGCGCGTAGGGCGGGATGCGGCAAAGCAAAAGGCCGCCGGGTTTCTCCGGCGGCCTTCTCTATTCTCAACCGGGTGCTGCCGCCCTGCTCTCATGGATTGCAGGCAATCCACTGCCACAGGGCGGCAAAGCAAAAGGCCGCCGGGTTTCTCCAGCGGCCTTCTCTATTCTCAACCGGGTCAGGCCCAGAGATCGTCTGAGTGGGACGCTCTCAGTGATTGCAGGCAATCACCTGCCGCATCCCACCCGGTGTGTTTGCGGCCAAGGCCGCAAGCCACTCCGTTACTCAGTGATCTTGGAAACCACGCCCGCGCCAACAGTGCGGCCGCCTTCGCGGATGGCGAAGCGCAGGCCTTCTTCCATCGCGATCGGCGCGATCAGCTCAACGTT
>CANLNT010000004.1 GCA_947492825.1 uncultured Paracoccaceae bacterium | reverse complement strand
CCGCCGCCGCAGGCAGCGTGACACGGGTGACAAAATTCAACTCTGACATCCAACAACCCCAAGGCACGCCCCCCCCCGAGGCGTTGGGCTTGATGTGGTGCAGGGCTGGGGTGGCTGCGTGACCCAAATGCGGCAGCGGGGCGGCCCTTGGGACGGATTTCATTCAACTGCGGACATCTTGGATTTGAACGGTTTTCGAACCGGACCACCGGTGGCGGGGTGAAAAGGGCACAAGCCCGCAGAAAACAGCCCCCCCCGGGGGGCGACGGCTGGACGCATCCCGGGCCATCAGGCTAAATGAGCGATGATCCGGGGCCGCAGATGGGACCCAAGCGGCCGGGGTCTTAAGGGGACCGCATGTATCGCTTTGTCAGTACACTTTCGCGCCAGGCCAAGCGCATCATCCTGCTATTGGTGGATGTGGCATTGGTGCCGGTGGCGTTGCTGCTGGCCTTTGCGCTGCAGACCAATGGTCTGCCTGCGGGGCCGGGGCTGCTGACCCATTGGGCCGGTGTGCCGATGCTGATGATGATCGCGGCCTTGCTGGTGCTGGTCACCGGCATCCACCGGGTGCAGCTGAAAGCCTATGAAAGCCGGGCGATCATGATGACCGGGATGCATGCGCTGCTGCTGGGGCTGGCCACTGCCATTCTGGACGACATGGCCGGTTACGGCACGCCGCTGGCCACGTTCATCAACTTTGTACTGGTCTATTTCCTGATGTGTGTCGCCGCGCGCGTGGTGATGTTGCAAGTGCTGTTGTGGGTCTACCGTTCGGGCCATGAACAGACCCGTGTGCTGATCTATGGCGCAGGTGCGACGGGCCGCCAGCTGGCAGCGGCCCTGCGCACCGATGAGACGATCCAGACCGTGGCTTTTGTCGATGACAACCCGGCCCTGCACACCACGATGGTGCGCGGGCTGACGGTCTATTCGTCCGTTGCTGTGGATGGGTTGATCGCCAGCCGCCAGATCGACCGGGTGCTGCTGGCGATGCCAAGCCTGTCGCGCCCCAAACTGGCGCAGCTGTCGCGCCGGTTTGAAGACATGGGCGTGGATGTGCAGGCGCTGCCGTCGTTTGCGCAGCTCACCGGGCAAGAAGAACTGCTGGGCCAGTTGGAACCCGTCGCCCCCGGCACCTTTCTGGGCCGCGCGCCACTGGATGCCGAATTGCCCGGCGGGTCAGACACCTATGCGGGGCGCAACGTGCTGGTCTCTGGCGCGGGTGGGTCGATCGGATCGGAACTGTGCCGTCAGATTCTGGCGTGCAAACCGGCCAAGCTGGTCTTGTTCGATGTCAGCGAGCTGGCGCTTTACACCATCGACATGGAATTGCAGGGTCTGCGCCGCAAGGCAAAAATTGAACTTGTCCCTGTGTTAGGCTCTGTCACGGATGTGGGGCTGGTGGCCCGCGTGATGCGGGATCACGGGATTGAGATCGTGCTGCACGCGGCCGCCTACAAACACGTGCCGATGGTCGAAAAGAATGCCGTGGTAGGCATGTCCAACAATGTGCTGGGCACGCAAGTCATGGCGCAGGCGGCCCTGGATGCGGGTGTGCAGCGCTTTACCCTGATTTCCACCGACAAGGCGGTGCGCCCGACCAATATGATGGGCGCCTCCAAACGTCTGGCCGAGATGGTCATTCAGGATCTGGCCAGCCGGTCGAACCGAACGATTTTCTCGATGGTGCGGTTTGGTAATGTGATGGGGTCATCAGGCTCTGTCATTCCGCTTTTCAACGATCAAATCGCCAAGGGCGGACCGGTCACTGTCACCCACCGCGATGTGACGCGCTATTTTATGACCATCCCAGAGGCTGCACGCCTTGTGCTGGCGGCTGGGTCCTTTGCACAGGGCGGCGACGTCTTTGTGCTGGATATGGGAGAGCCCATCGCGATCTATGATCTGGCGCGGCAGATGATCACCGCCGCAGGCTATACCGTGCGCGACGAGGCCACCCCGCAGGGCGATATCGAAATCAAGATCACCGATTTGCGCCCGGGCGAGAAAATCCACGAAGAGCTGTTGATCGGCGAAGGCCAGACCACCACACCGCACCCCAAGGTGCTGCTGGAAAGTGCCACCCATCTGAGCGAGATCGAGATGGCCGCGGCCCTCAAGGCGCTGCGCACCGCAGTCACAGAGGCAGATGAAGACGCGCTGCGCGATGTGGTGGTGCGCTGGGTTGAAGGTGGGGCGGCATTTGCCCTGCGCGGGGCCAGCCAGACGTGAACGCGCCAGCCTTTGGGACAAGTGGGCTGCGCGGGTTGGTTGTGGCGCTGACGCCGGATCTGATCACGGATCATGTGCAGGCCTATCTGGCCGCTTGCCCGGTGGGCGGGGCGGTCTGGGTCGGCCATGACCTGCGCCCGTCATCGCCCGCGCTGGCTGGCGTGGTGCGCGATGCCTTGCAGGCCGCAGGTGTGGATGTGGTCTGGGCCGGTGAAGTGCCAACCCCGGCGCTGGCGCTGGCGGCGCTGGACGCAGGCCAAGGGGCGGTCATGGTCACCGGCAGCCATATCCCGGCTGATCGCAACGGGCTGAAGTTCTACACATCCACGGGCGAGATCACCAAGGCAGACGAAGCTGCGATCCTGGCCGCTTTGGGCGGTGCCGGAACTACGGGGCAGGGGGCATTGCGCACAGATACCGGTGTGGGCGCGCGTTATTCAGCACGCTATCAGAACGCCTATGCCGGCGCATTAGAGGGTCTAACGCTGGGGTTTTACGCGCAATCGGCGGTGGGGCGCGATCTGATGCCCGCGCTGTTGCGCGATCTGGGGGCAGAGGTCACAGAGTTGGGCCGCGCCGCGGATTTCGTGCCGGTTGATACCGAAGCGGTCAGCGCCGAGACCCGCGCGATGCTGGCAGATTGGGCCGCGACAGGGGCCTATGACGCGATCCTCAGCACCGATGCCGATGGCGACCGGCCCTTGCTGACCGATGCGGCAGGCATGGTGATCCCCGGCGATGTGCTGGGCCAGATCACCGGGGCGGCACTGGGGGCAGGGCACGCGGTTACGCCGGTCAGTTCCAACAGTGGGGCCGAGGCGGTGTTCGCCACCGTGACCCGCACGCGGATCGGATCACCTTTCGTGATTGCCGCGATGCAGGGCGCGGATGTCGTGGGCTACGAGGCGAACGGCGGCTTTCTTCTGGGCTTTGATGCGATGGGTCCCGCGGGGTCACTGCCTGCGCTGATGACCCGTGATGCGGTGTTGCCGATGCTGGCAGTACTGGCGGCTGCGGCCCGGCAAGGCGGCATGGCGGCGGTGCTGGCCGGGCAACCCCAGCGGTTCACGGCCAGTGACCGTTTGCAGGGCGTGCCGACGGCCAGGTCACAGGCCCTTGTTGCGGATTGGCAGCAAACCCCCCGCAACAGAGCCGCTTTTTTGGCAGAGCTGGGCCTGACAGAGGCCACAACAGACAGCACCGATGGTCTGCGGATCACTGCAACAGATGGGCAGGTGGTGCATCTGCGCCCCTCGGGCAATGCGCCGGAATTGCGTTGCTATACCGAAAGTGGTTCCGCGCAAGCGGCACGGGGCTTGCTGGCCCATGCGCTGGCGGGGCTTAGCGCTGCTCTAGAATAGCGGTGTGCTGGGACCGCATGAACACCAGCCCCAGGAAGATCAGCACCAGCGCCAGACCGTAAGCATAGGCCAGTGACACGAACTGCGGATTATAGGTGGGGAAATACCCCTCGCGCGCGGCGGCGGACATGTGCATCAGCGGGTTCCACCACAGAATGCTTTGCGCCGCCTGTGGCAGGTCCTCGTAGATATAAAAGATGCCAGATGCGAGGATCAGCGGCCGGGTGACAATGCCCCAGATATTCTGCCAGATCGGATAAAGCCCGATCAGCACCGCGTTGCACAGGCCCGCCCCCAGCCCCAGCAGCGCCGAGAGCGAGATGGCGATCAGCACCGGGCCCACGTCCAGAATGGTGTGGCTATCCACGAACATCAAAATCCCGGTCATGACGAGGCAATAGACCGTGCAATTGGTCAGCACGTTCAAGATGAACCGCGCCAAGATCGCGTCGATCCAGTTAACGGATGGATAGGCCAGCAGCGCCCGGGCATAGCGCAGCGTGTTCCCGGTCTTGGCCGCCACATCGCCATAGAGCGAAAACGGCAGATAGGCGGTGGCGTAGAACAGGATAAAGCTGGTGCCCAGTGACGGCGCGCGCACCACCAGTGAAAAGCCCAGCGACAGAAACATCACCATGCCCACAGGTTGCAGCACCGCCCAGACATAGCCCCCCGGCGAGGCCCCATAGGTCGACCCCATCTCGCGCAGGATCAGCGCCATGATGGTGCGGGCGGCCTGAAACCGGGGGCGGGCCAGTTTCGGCTGGGGCAGGGGGGTGTCTGTCATGGTGTCAGCTTAGGCCTGCAAGCTGCGTGCGAGCAAGAACAGCGGCATCAGGCCTGCATCAAACTGACCGCTGGCCAGCACCGGGGCCAGCAGACGTTGCGCATTGGCCAGCTTTGCGATGTGGAACCGCTTCATCTTGGCCCCACCCAGCCGGTAGTAATAAAGCGCCTCTGGCAGCACATCGACACGCACGCCGGCCAGCGTGGCGCGCATGAAGAATTCCTGATCATCGAGCCCTACGCGGAAATGTTCGGTAAAGCCGCCCAGCCGTTCCCAGACATCGCGCCGCACAAAGCAGTTGGAATCGCCAAAGCCATTGCGGAACATCCCGTAGATCACATCCTGCCCGAACGGCACCCGGCGCACGCCGTCGATGCTGGCCTCATCGGGTAGGCTGTCACCGGAAAAGTTGTCGCTAAAGCAGGTCAGAATTTCCGCATCGGAATGTTCGGCGGCCCGCACGAAGGTCGCGATTTCATGGCGCATTGAGATATTGTCGTCGTCCTTGAAAAGCAGGTATTTGCCCTTGGCGGCCTGTGCCGCCGTGTTGCGCGCGGCCCCCAGATAGCGGTTGTCCTGCGGCACCATGCGGGCGGCAGGGTAGTCAGCCAGCACATGGGCCAAGGCGGCGCGATTGTCAGCCGTGCTGCCGTCATCAACCACCAGAATTTCCAGATTGGCATAGCCCTGGTCCACCACCGCATCCAGCGTGTCGCGGATCATCTGGGGCCGGTTGTGATGAGCGATGCAGACACTGACAAGGGGGCTTTCAGTGTCTTTTGCTGCGGAAAACGTCGGATTTGGCAGGCCTGCGTGCAGCGCATCCCAAGCGCGCGCGTTCTGTGCCAGATCATCCGCCCGGTGGCTTTGATAGGCGGTCACAAGGCCCGCGGCGATCCGGGTTTCGATCAGGTCCGCCAGTGCGATGTGATCGGCGGCGGGGCAAAGGATATCCGTATCACCCCCCACAAGGGCGGGGGTGTCACCGGCGGTTGTGGCAATCACCGGGGCATCGGTCGCCAAGAGTTCGGGCAGCACTGCGGGTGCGTCGTCTTCCTGCGGCACTACAAGGGTCAGGCTGCCGGGTTGGCGTGCCAGATCCAGCATGGCGGCGCGCCGGGTGAGGGGCAGGGTCTCGATCGGGATGCCAGTCTGTTCGGACAGTTCGGCAAGGAACGGTTTGGCCGGGAAATCATCCAAAGTGCGGCCAGAGATCACGACCTGCGGGATATCAACGCCGCGCGTGGCCAGCACGCGCAAGGCATAGGCGCATGTGGTCAGTCCGCGCGTGTCGGTCTGGGTACCTGCAAAGATCAGCCGGGCCAGGGGCTGCGGTTGGTCAGGGGCATGGCGGGCGGGCCCGGGCATGCGCGCCAGACCGGGGGCCAGCGCGATCTGATCAGCGGTGCGCCAATTGCGGGCCACAAGCCAGTCGCGCACCGTTTTGCTATGGGCCACCACGGCATCGGCACGGGCGACACATTGGCGGTCCATGAAACAGGTGGCAAAGGCGGCGTAATTGGCAGGCGTCGCACGGCCGGTTTCAAACTGCCGCTGCACGGGGTCCACCACATGGGCCACAATGCGCGCGGGGTGAACCCACAGCCCCAGATGCCGCGCACCCAGCAGGAAATGCGCGGCAGAGAGATCATGGATCACGTGTAGCGTGTCGAATTTTTGTCGCTTCACGCTTTCCCATGTGCGCAGAGCCACGGCGGCGGCTTTGCCATGGGGTGAGCCGGATGTACGCACCGGCGGGCCGGGCAGTTCGGCCAGTTTGATATCCGCGTCCCGCAGCGCCTGTGCGGCAGGCGGCAGCGGCCCGGGCGCGGCAGGGCAATGCAATACGGCGGCGTCTGGCAGGCTTTCGGCCAGCGCCACCAGCCGGGCAAAGGCGGTTGAGGCGACGGGCAGCGCGGCCAGATCACCGGCAAGGATGGCGGTGCCGCTCATGCCCCTTCGATCACGTTTTCGGGCGAGGCCACGTAGAAGACGCCGTCACTGTCATAGGTGATCAGCACCGTGCGCCGCACGGTCAGGCCGGGGCTATGGCAGGATAGGATCAAAGACCGGATCAATGGCTCTGGCGTTTCAAGCAGCGGGGCCAGATCAAGCTTGCCGATCAGGGTGCCGCGCCGCAGGGCTGTGGGCAGAGAGCGCATCAGGCGTGATCGTACCTTCTGCAGCAGCCCGCGCGATCCGGATTCGGCCTGCCATGTCATCGCCAAATGGGTCGTGCGACCCGCTCCGCGCAGGTCAAGGGTCACCAGCTGCCGCGCGCGCGGAATCATCAGATGCAATGTGCTGCCCTTCAGTCGGAGCATCAGCCTGGGCGCGGGGCCGTCATGGTGCTGGTGCGACAGATTATGCAGTCCACGCCCGCCGGGATTTTCGGGAAACTGCCCCGCGCGGCCGAGCGTCAGCAACGTGCCGCCATCGGCGGCAGCGACAGCCAGCACGTTGTCGGCACCGGGACACAGCCGGACCTGCCGCAACACCGGGCCGTCTGCCGCGCCGTCATGCAGGGTCAGCCGGGTGACATCCGTCACGCTCAGATGCCGCAGGTTTAACCCCGCAGTCGCCCCGCGCGGGCCTGCCGCCAGATGCAGCCTGTGGCTGCCCCCCTGATCGGTCACGACCGTCAGGGTCTGACCCGCGTGTTCCTTTGGCCGCCGGACGAGCAGCCAACCATACCGTTCGTCGAGCCCCAACCGGGTTCGGTTCAGGCCCGCGTCACTGCCAACGGCGGCGCGGCTGACATTCAATGCGGTCATGGACGACGCGTTGAGGGCGGCCGGAACACTGCGTGCCATGCCCCAGCGTGGGGCATGGAACCCCCAAAGACCGCGGGGGCCGGGGGTCAGGGTAATGGTGCGGAACACCTCGTCCTGATCCACCAGTTCCAGCGTCAGCGGGGTGTCGCGTGCAGCGAGCAGGGGGCCAAGGTCGAGTGCCGCAATCAGCCCTTTTCCGGCAAAAGGTGTAAACAGCATCGGCATGGGGGCGACCCCTTCCACGCGCGCCGCGATTGGGCGGGGATGGGGGGACCACAGATAAAGCAGCAATGCAGCGGCATCAAAGCTCATCCGCATGGCATTTTCATGGATGCTGCCGTCGGTGGGGGGTAACGCCAGGCTGATCAGGCGCGGGGTGCCGGTGTCATTGCCTGTCACCTCTTGCAGGCCGGGGGCATCGGCGGACAGGGTAATCGCGCCGCCCGCCTGCATTTCGGTGCAGATCTGCCGGGTCAGGGTCTGCCCGCCTGTGGTGGCGGCAATGTCGATCTGGCGCGGCCATGTGGCTTCCCCCCCGATCAGGCTGGGCAGGTCGAGATAGGCGCTGGACCCGGCGGCATCACTATCCCATGCCAGCGGTTCCGGGGTGGCCCCTTCAATTGCGATCTCTAGCGTCTCCAGCGGGGTGTCTGTCTGGATCAGCACCCCGCCAATGGGCAAAAGCGTCAGGTCCAGCGCCGCCCTTTCCGTGGTGGGTGTGGTCAGGGTGACGGGCGGGGTTGGCGCTGCCACCCCACGGCTCAGTGGATTGTCATGCGGGTTCGCCGTGCGGATGTTCAGCGCGTGCAATACCCGTTTCTTGGGGTAATCCAGCGCCTTCATCAGCCCGTTCATCGCCATATATTGTGCGTTGGCCTTGTTGAGCTGCAGCGCCTCGGCGGCGGGGTCTTCGCGATAGAGCATCTCTGGGATCACCACGACGCGGCCCAGATCACGGGCCCGCATCAGCAGATCCTGCGCGATGCCTTCCATGGCAAAGATCGGATCAAAACCGCCCAATGTCTTGAAGTGGTCGGTGCGAATGCTGACGCCCCGGCCCGACAGATGGGTGTAATCAAGTGCTGTCAGCGACAGATCATCCCCCATCGGCACCACGCGGGTCAGTTTCTCGACCCCTTTGGCATTGACCGTGCGGCGCTGCCAAACCGATCCGGCGGCGGCCAGACCGGGGGTGGAAAAGCTTTGCGCGATTTTCGCGGCAAAACCTTCCAGCGGTTGATGGATATCGGCACGCAGAAAATGCAGCACAGCGCCCTTGGCTTGGGCGGCGGCGGCGTTCCATGCCTCGCCCCATGTCATCTCTGAGGCGTCTACAAGCGTGACATTCACGTGCCGTGCGGCCAGTGCGGTGGCCTCTTCAGAAGGTGTGGTCACAGCGACGGTGATATCGGTCAGCGCATCACCGGCGGCAAAAATCGCCTTGTCCAGAAACGTCTCTAACACAGGTACATTGCCGTCCGAAAAGACGCACAGGCTGACCGATGGCGCGTCGGTCCAGGGCGCACGGTTGATGATCTGCGTCAGCGTGCCGTCGCCTTTGCGACCTGCCAGGTGGTCGTGAAAGCCGTCCCATGTGGCGAGGTTATCGGCATTGTCAAAGGAACAGCGTCCGACCTTGCCGCCCTCGTGCAAGACCCTTTCCAAGCCGTCGGCCAGCGATCTGGGGTTGGCGTCCACCAGCATATCGTCGTGATCTTCGGGTGCGATCAACTCCGGCGTGCCCCCCGTCCGGGTGGCGATAAAGGGCACTTTGTAAAGCAGCGCCTCATAAGCGGCCATGGTGGAGTTTTCGATCAAGGACGGCATCACCGCAATGCGTGGTGCTGCGGTCAGGAACGACAGCACATCAGGCTGGTCAAAGCCGGTGTGGATGTCGATCGGAAACGGCCAGTTGCGCGCGCGCGCCATGATCACATCAAGGTTGCGGGTGTCGGGCGTGGTGGGCATGTTCTGCCCCTGTTTGCCGACAAAGCTGACCTTTTCCGGCGTGATGCCGCGCGCCACCAGATAGTCCAGTGCGGTACAAAAAATTTCGAGGCCCTTGCGGGCCTCAAGACGTCCAAAGAACGTCAGTTCTTTTGTGTGGACGCGGTCACCCGGTTCCAGAGGTCCGCGCTGGTCTTGCACGGCCACATCATCAAACAAAAGCACGTTGGGCTGCACATATGTGTCACCCTCGGGCAGGGTATAGCCGGTGTGTTCCATAAAACGCAGCAAGTGGGCAGAGCCGCCGATGACCATATCGGCCAGCTCGATCGATTGCTGTTCGGGGTACATCGTCGACAGCATGTCTTTGTTGTTCACAAAGGACATCTGGTAGTGCCGGTTCCAGATATGGGGCGAGGAGGCCTTGACCAGAAACAGCGTATCCTTGAACGCCAGCCCCAACCGCCGGGCTTGCAGCGCGTAGTAAGACCCGCCGCGCCATTCCGAGACATGCACCACGTCATAGGGTTCGGGCGCGTTTTTCAGCCATTGGTAGAAGCTGTATTGCCGCCGCTGCCACATCGTTGGCGCGTCGCTGTCGACCTGCGGCATGGGGACAAAGTTCACGCCCATGTCGCCATACCATTTGATCCAGTGATCGGCGTCCTTGTTTTCGACCCGCGTGCCCTTGAGATAGCAGACGGTGACGTCATGGCCCTGCGCGGTCAGCAACCGGGCGAGGTGGTAATAGGTCGAGGCTATGCCGCCATTGCGCACGGGGCCGACGATTTCCTCGGTGGCGATACAGACCCGCAAACGTGGGCCCGGAGTTGCAGGGGCTTGATACCGGCTGAGGTCAGGCAGCGGCGTGATCGGGAAATTGTCTATTTGCAAAAGGGGACCCTATCGTTCAAATCTGCGCGCGCTGCTCTTGGCAGATGCTAGGGCAAGAGGACAAGGGGTTGTAGATGAATTTCACATTGGTGCTGGCCACGCCACGATCCGGATCGACGATGTTGGCGGGGGATATCCGCATGATCGGCGGATTGGGGCGCCCCAAGGAACATTTCCTGAAATTGCTGCGCGCCGAAGAGCCGGCGACAGCGGGTGATGTCATGACGCGGCTCAAGGATGTGGGCCGGGACGACGATGCCTCGCCCACGATCGGGGTCAAGGTCATGGTGGGCTATGCGCCGCGTGTGGCGGCGATGCTGACCGGCGAAACCTATGCCCCTAAACGCGCCATGATGGAGATCATCAAATGGGCTAGGGCCGAATTTGACGCGGTCAATGTGATTGCCCTGCGCCGCCGTGCGATCTTTGAACAGGCCCTGTCACATGCAAAGGCGCTGGAGACCGGGGTCTGGCACGACACCGGCGAAAAAGAGATCAGCGGCAGCCAAAGCCGCGACTTTGCCGATGCCGATGAGATGAACTACCACATCTTGCAAAAATCCACGCAGCTGATCAAACAAAACCAGATTTTATCAAATTTGGTCAAACAGTTAGGCGACGATTGCTTGCCGTTGGTCTACGAGGATATCGCCGCCGATCAGGACGGTTGCGAGGCGGCTATTCGCGCCCATGCCAGCAAGATGGGGCTGACACCGGGGGGCGGTGCGATCAGCCGTAACCTCAAGAAACTGGTGAGCCCCGAAGAAGCCGAGGCCAAGCGCGACAGCTTTCGTCAGTACATGAACGCCCGGCTGTTTGATCAGGCCTGATCAGCGCCGTTGCAGGACGTGAATATCCTGGCGTCCGCCCCAGGCCCCCACGGCAAAACCGACCCGGTTCCAGGTCGTGCCAAGCTGCCGGTCCAGCCAATCTGGATGCATGTAGGACGTCCCCCAGGTGCCACCATCCTGAGGCTCAACACAGACGTGGCCGCTGCGGGTCAGGGTGGCAATCAAGGCCTCTGCGGTGGCCCCATCAATCTGGTCACGGGCCAGCCGTTTGACGATGTCGTAGACCCCATGGGTGCTGAATGCGAGGGACCCGCCGGGGCGGATGATGCGCCCCATTTCTGACAGCCAAGTGATTGCAAACGCTTCAGAAAAATGAGCCCAGACCGAGGCTGAAATCACCGCGTCATAGGTCTCGTCCGCCATTGGCAAGGGGGGATAATGTGCGGTGGCTGCAAAGGTCAGATCCGGCATCGCCGCCTGCGCCCAACCAATCGCGCGGGCATGGGTGTCAACGCCGGTCCAGGCCACATCGGGCCAGGCCAGCGACAGGGTGCGCAGGGTGCGTCCGGTGCCGCAGCCAAAATCCAGTATCTGCGCCCCGGGGTCAAAGACAAAGCCTGCCTGCATCAAGACCCCCGCCAGCGCATCGGCATTGCGAAAGTCAAAGAACACGCCCGTATCCCGCCCCGGAAAGGGTAACCCCTTTGGTGGCATGACTTTTTCCAACCCCAGATCTCTGGCGCGCGCGTCAGGCAGATCGCGCAGCATCACATTGAGGTCCCAGTGAAACCCCCGTGCGGCCAGCGTGGCGTGATCGGGTAAATGCCCCACCGTGCGATCCAGCACACGGGTGCTGACATCGCGAAATCCGTGATCGGGCAGCACCACAAATTGCCCCGCAGGATCACAGATCAGCAGGTCCGGGAACCGGGTCACCATCCGGGCGATCAAGCTGGATGTGGCACCATCAGACCTGACCATATGACATAATCTTCCTTATCGGGTGATTTGATCCGGGGCACCGCACGGTGCCGGATCAGGGATGCAGACCCTATACACAAAGCATGCACACCCCATGCGCATCAACGTCTTAACTGCGGTTAAGATAATAGCCGTGGGTTTCCCGCAGACCGTCGACAAAGGACGTGATGTGGTCGCCCAGCAGGACCTTCACATCGTCGCCATTGGCGATCACGTCGCGCGGTTCTGTGGCCAGCAGTTCCTTGGCGGGCACCTTTTGATAGGCCAGCGGTTTGCCTGTCGCCTCTTCAATGGCGGCGACCACATCCATCAACGTGGTCGAGACACCAGAGCCCAACATGTTCACATCCGCCGTCTCTTCACCGGCGCGCAATTTGGCCGCCAGCGTGGCGATGCCATAGCCCACATCACCGGCATAGATGAAGTCGCGGCTTTGCCCGCCGTCACCGTTGATCGTCACCTCGGCGCCCGCAATCGCGGCGCGGGTAAAGGCGTGCACAGCCGACTTTTTGTTATCAGAAAATTTACCAAAGACATTGGTCAGTCGGATCACGTTAAAGGTGCCACCGCGCAGGGTCACGAGCTTTTCAAGGATCATCTCTTCGGCGGCCTTGGTGGCACCGTAGAAATTCTTGGGGCCGACGGGGCTGTCGACGCGCACCTCAAAGCTGCCATCAAACAGCGCACCAGCGGTCGAGATCAGAATGAAACGGTCACCGGGCTGCACCGCCTGCATCACAAAGCGCGACGGTTCGACGATATTGGCGTCGATGAAATCCAGCGGGCGGTCCTTGGATTCCGCCACGCGGGTTTCGCCGGCCAGAAACACGAAGATGCGCCCTGCCCCCTCGGGCGTTTCGATACCATTCACGAAATCAATCGCTGCCTGGTCCTGATAGCCGCCGATGTGCTGCGGCAGATCAAGGTCTTCATACCCCGGTGCGGGGTTGGTCAAGTTATCGACAATCACTGGGGCAAGGCCGGAAAACGCGGGGTCAGTCTGGACCTGTTCGATAATGTTGCGACCCACAAAACCAAAGCCACCCACCAACACCAAAGGAGAAGAATTCTGCATCACACCCGCCATTTTGCCCAGAGCCTGTTCAAGGGCGGTCTAGCCCTGAGCGGGTCAAAGTTCAAACAGCTTTGACACCGCAGACACACCTGACCGCCGATCCGCTCCAAAAGCGGTTGCGGTCCCCCCCCAGAGCGGCAATACACACCCCACATTTTGCGACGTCTGTTACAAAGGAGCATAGCGTCATGAAGATTATCGTTCTCGGTGGTGATGGTTTCTGCGGGTGGCCCAACGCCCTTTATCTGTCCCAGCGCGGTCATGACGTCACCATCGTCGACAACCTGAGCCGTCGGAACATCGACGTGGAACTGGAAGTCGACAGCCTGACCCCCATTCGCCCCATTGGTGAGCGCTTGAAAGTCTGGAAAGAACTGACCGGCAAAGAGATCAAGTTCCAGAACTTTACCGTGGGCGAGCATTACCACCGCCTGCTGACCCTGTTCCAAGAGGAAAAGCCCGACGCGGTGATCCACTTTGCCGAACAGCGCGCCGCCCCCTATTCGATGAAATCAGCGGCCCATAAGCGTTATACCGTGTCCAACAACCTTAACGCCACCAATGACGTGCTGGCTGCGATCGTGGAATCGGGTCAGGATATTCATCTGGTGCACCTGGGCACGATGGGCGTTTACGGCTACGGCACAGCCGGTATGCAGATCCCCGAAGGCTATCTGAAGGTGAAGATCGACACGCCCGTGGGTGAGAGCGAGCAGGAAATCCTGTATCCGACGAACCCCGGCTCTATCTATCACATGACAAAGTCGCAGGATCAGCTGTTCTTCCACTTCTACAACAAGAACGACGGCGTAAAGATCACCGACCTGCATCAGGGCATCGTCTGGGGCACCCAGACCGAAGAGACCCGGATGGACGAACGTCTGATCAACCGCTTTGACTATGACGGCGATTACGGCACCGTGCTGAACCGGTTCATCATGCAGGCGGCGGTGAACTATCCGATGACGGTGCATGGCACCGGCGGGCAGACCCGCGCGTTCATCCACATCAGCGATACCTGCAAATGTATCGAGCTGGCACTGACCAACCCGCCACAGTCGGGCGAGCGTGTGAACATCCTTAACCAGATGACCGAAACCCACCGGGTGCGTGATTTGGCCAAGATGATCGCCGATCAGACCGAGGCGGAAATTGCCTATCTGGAAAACCCCCGCAACGAGGCGCCAGAGAACGATCTGCACGTGGCCAATGACCGGTTCCTGGGCCTGGGGCTTGACCCGATCAAGCTGTCGGATGGTGTGATGGACGAGGTCCGCGAGATTGCCGCGAAATACGCCGACCGCTGCGACAAGACGAAAATCCCCTGCGTGAGCTTGTGGAAGTAAGAATTTGGGGCCCTGCGGGGCCCCTTTTCAATTCCGGTGATCCTGCGGGGTCAGCGTTTCAGCTTGCTGAAATGCGGCCGTCGCCCCCCCTGCAAATTTGATGCCCCCTAAGGGTCAGGACCGGCTGACGTTGCTACGCGGCACAGGTGCGGATGGCACCGGCACGCCACAGAAATCGGCCAGCACATCATAGGTTTTCAGGTCATCAATGTGCATCGTCAGGCAATCGTCGGGCCGGGCATCGGCCAGAGCCTTGAACTGCAACCGCTGGCGGCGGCGGCGTTTCATCAGCATCTCGATCTTGGCTTCGGGGTCCGTGTGCCAGAGGTCATGTTTTGGGTAGGTCTCGGGGTGGGACAGTTCCCATTTGCGCACCGATGCCAGCCAGGCATCCTTGGGCCGGTTCACCCAGATGAACCGCGCCTTGGGGGCAATCGCCTTGCGGATGAACGGGTGCAATTGGGTATGGCCAAAAGGCGCATCCGAGAAGATATCAAAGGGTGCCACATGGGCGGTGAATCCAGCCAGCATCTGGCAGACGCGGGTTTCATTGGCGGCCAGCCAATCGTCAAAGTCGGTCTTGCGCTTGATCTCGCGGTTCAGGGTGCGAATGGGATCGGCGTATTTCTTGATCAGCCCGGCCTTGTAGCGCATGTCCTTTTTGCCCGCGCCCAGGGTCACAAGCGCCTCGCCCACCGTTGTGGTCGCGGTCTTGTAGGGGCTGGCCACGATATAGACCGGGCGGCTGATCTGGCCGTCCTTGAACCATGGCATCCGCCGGATCATCGCCCGAACCTCGCCACGCGGCGCAGCACGTCATAGACCCGCAAGAGCGGGCTGCGCAGGAACGGCGCGCGATTGGCGATTTCGCGGCCCACGCCGACAATGCGGCGCTGGCGACGGTGAGGCTTGGCGTCGGTCTTCTGGTGAGCGGCGAGGTTCTGCGACAGGATCTCGGGGTAGAACGGCGTGCGCGCTATTGCATCCCAATAGTGTTGCGCCTGCCCGATGGCATGGCCCGACCAGGGTTTGTGATCACCGGCGGCGTAATGGATGATCAGCGGGTCGGCGCGGCCTGCCATCGCCTCGCGGTAATTGGCCTGCGGCACGCGGGCATAAGTCTCTAACTTGGAGTTAAAGGCATTGAATCGCGCCGGCAGGCGAAAGACGTTGTCCTTGAAATAGGCGTTCAGGATGTCCTGATCCCGAAACAGATATTGCCCGGTCTGGGCCATCTTGATCAGTTTCGCCCCGGTCCCCGGCACATCGTCGATAGCAGCAAAGTTAAAGAGCAGCAGACCTGCGTTGAAGTAGCCTGCGATCTGGGCGTCCGAAAGGCCCAGCGTCTTGCGGTGATAGGCACCCATATCGGGGATATCGGGATGCGCTGTGCGCGTCGGCCCCGTCAGCGTGCGGGTCATGATGTAATCGGGCACAGCACCAAGGGGGGCCGCGCCCATATCGGTGTCAAAGACCTCTGCCACGTCGCCGCGAAAGATCATGTCGACGTCCACATAAAGCAGCCGGTCGAGCCCCGGCAGCAGATCAAACAGCAGGAACCGGTTGTAGGTGGCATTTGACGGCGCGCGGCTGGCAGAGCGATAGCTCGTTTCAAACGGGTTGCCCGCAGCAATCGGGTGCAGGGTGGTGCGGGGACGGGTCGCCACGACTTCGGCCAGCAGGTCCATATCGGGCTGTGCGATGTCGGTCTGCAGGAAAAACAGGTTCAGCTGCCGGTCCGGTGCCGCGTGATCAAACATCGAGCGCAGCATCGCGGCGGTATGGGGCAGATAGGCGCGGTCAGCGGCAAAGGCCACGTTGATATGTTCAGGACCATTGAGGCTGGCGTCGGCAATGGTGGGCAGGACCATGGCGTTGGCGGTGTTGAGGATATGGACCTCGCGCACCTTCAGCGATGGATCCTCGCGGCGCAAACGGTGCATGAACACCGTCAGCAGGCGTTCGGAGATGAACCCCAGATAGCGGGACTGATAGGGGTTATAGTGACTGCGGTCGACGTCTGCCTCTTCGACGCGGCCCAGAATGTCGAACATCCATGTGCAATAGCGATCAAAGATGTCACGACGCATCAGGCACATATTGCCAAGCAGCAGCTTGCGCCCGGCCATGACGGTATCAAAATCTTCGAGCCAGTCGGCGTGGTGCTGCGCGATGATCTCGCGCGTCAGGGCCAGATCGCCGGGCTGGCTGCGCTTGGCGAAATTGACGGTCAGGTTATTGCCCACCAGATGCGGTTTCGGCACCACCACATCGACGTCAGCATCCGCCAGCCAGCTTTCGGTGCGCCCCAGCCAATCGGCGATCTCAAACCGCGGCACGAAAACCTCGGTCATCGGGTCATCGGCTTGACCTGCCAGATCGAGCACCCGGCGGTAGTGCATCAGGCCGATATGGCTGCTGTCCTGATCGTTCTTCCATGCCCAGTAAAGGCCGGTTAGTTCGCAATAGGCGCTGTTGCGGTCCGAGATATTGTCGCCGGTGTGGTCACCCACCATGCCCGGCAGGGGGGTGCCTGCCTTGGCGCAGCCCACATGCAGTGGCACAACCGCGTCGCTTTTCAGGATCGGTGAAGGCTTGTGATAAGCCGTATAAAGCGTGGCTTTCATAACCGCCCGCATCCCCACATTTTCACGTCTCGTGGGCGTATCGGGTGGCTATTTTGATGTCAACATAGGCCCCTGTCAGAGGATGAAATCATCCGCTGTCAGGTTGTGATTGCCACGCAAGGTGATCTCCATCTCGGCGGCTTTGTCGTTGTCGGTATTGATCTGCACGATGGTGTCGCCGTTCTTTTTGATCACCCGCACCTGGCCTGCGTCGTTGAAGCCTGCCCCGCCGCGGAACTGGAAGTTCTGATTGCCACCAGCGGTCCAGTCGGCATCAATGCTGCGCAGATCAATGCGGTCACGGGCCGCGTTGAAGTCACCGATCACATCGGCATTCTTGCCCAGCTTGCTGTCCTTGATCTGGTTGAAGTCAAAGATGTCGCTGCCGATGCCACCGCGCAGAAGGTCCTTGCCGGTGCCACCGGTCAGGCGGTCGTTGCCAGCGTTGCCTTCCAGCAGGTCATCACCGTTGTCGCCATAAAGCTGGTCGTTGCCATCACCGGCACGCAGCGTGTCGCGCCCGCCACCGCCGCGCATCACATCAGCGCCTGCATCGCCTGCCATCACGTCGTTCTGGCCACCGCCCCACATCTTGTCGTTGCCAGAACCGCCGCCCATGACGTCCTTGCCGTCTTCGCCGGCCAAAAGATCGGCGCCGCTGCCACCCCAGATCCGGTCGTTTTCATCGCCGCCCTTGATAAAGTCATTGCCCACCTGCCCGTGGAGGATATCGTCTTTCCAGCCGCCGGTGATCCGGTCATTGCCATAGCCGCCAAAGATCTCGTCCCGGCCGTCGTTGCCATTGAGCTTGTCAGCGTTGTTGCCGCCATAGATCGTGTCGCGGCCCCGCCCTGCATTGACCACATCAGCGCCATTGCGGCCCACGATCACATTTGCGGCCTTGTTGCCGACGATGGTGTCATCACCGTTGCCGCCCACAGCCTTTTCGATGGTCACGCCATTGGCGATGGTATAGCCACCCGCAATGCCGCGCGCGGCCGAGATATAGCCCCCTGCCCCTTCGCCGTATTGCAGCGTGGCCGGACGCAGGTCGATGGTGATACCGCGGTTGCCGTCATAGCGGATTTCGTCAAAGCCCTTGGTGTCCCAGATCGACCGCCACATGGTCCCGCCCTTGTTGGCATCGGGCAGTTTGTAGACGGTGTTGCCGGTGTTGCGCGCGGTCGTGCCGTAAAGGTCTTGCAGCAGCGCGATATCCAGCGCCATCGGTCCCGCCTCATAGCCGTAGGTGGCTGAAAAGCCGGGGGCAGAGCCAACCGGTCCGGTCAGATAGCCGGAGTTGTAGGACATGGTGGTATAGACACCCTGATTGAGGTTGTCGCGGCCATAGTCATCAAAGGCATCCGTGACGCCCTGCATGATGGTCGAACTGCCGCCATTGTCATGCGGATGGGCCGCCCCCAGACCGTGCATCAATTCATGCACGATGGTGACATAGCCAAAGCCGCCCATGCGCAGATCGCCGCCTTCGTTGCGGTCCCACAGGTCCCCGTTAAAGACGCCCACGCCTTCAAAGGTTTCGCCGGGCGGGTTGAAATAGCCCAGAAACTGGTCGTCTTCGGGCATGTTGCGGATTTCATTTGTGTCCAGCACCATCTGGAAATCGGCATTGGCGCCCGCGGTGGTCCCGGTCACGATCTGGAAGGTCAGCCCGCTGACCGATGCGATCTTGTCAAAGGCCTTTTGGAACTGCGCCTTTTCGTAGGCGTTGAACCCTTCGGAGGTGATAGTTCCATCAGACCCCGGTGCAAAGGTCCGGCTTTGGCCCTGGGGCACAAAGTAGACGGTCACGACATTGTCGTCCTGCTTGGTGCCCCAGTCGATTGTGTCGATCACGGATGTCATGAAGGCCTGCCCTATCCTGCTGCCGCCGTTTGAGGCGCGTCATATCATGTTGCCGCTGCACCACCACGTGGTGATGCGCCGCGCCGCTGAAATTTGCCAAGGGGCGTGGCCGTTTTGAGGCAGCGCTGCGGTCCCCATATGGCAGAGGTGCCCAAACCTCTTAAAAAAGCGCAAACATCGCGTGGTTTTTATTGCCCAGCATCTCGTCCAGGTTTTCAACCGTAACCTCTTGCAGGAACCCGGCCTTGGGCATTTTCTGGTGCCATTGCAACCGGCCACAGCGATAGCCGTGCGACAGGAAGGCCATCATGATGTCGCGGCGCGTGGCCCCGTGACGTTCGACGATTTCGTCCCAGTGCAGTTCCAAGAGCACCGCAGGGTGGTGCTGATCCAGAATGTGGTTGAGGTCATCGACCAGACGCCCTTCCCAGCCTTCGATGTCGATCTTGATCAGATCAGGCACATGGCCGATGCGGTCGCACAGATCACGCAAGCTGAGGATATCCAGCGTGCCTTCGGTCCAGCGGCCGCGCTTTTCAAAGGCCAGACGCATGCCTTCATACCAGACCGTTTGATTCAGCGCGGATGTGTCCGACAGGCCTGCCACATGCATGTGGTAGCGGTTATCAGGGTCTAATGCGGGGTTTTTGGCATGGTTGGCCGCCACAACACCGGCAGCAAAGGGGTTCATTTCGATCCCGTCCACGCGGGTCATCTGCGGCAGGCGCAGCATGAACTGCGAGATAAAGCCGTAGTGTGTACCGATATCAAGCGCCGTGGTCGCCCCGGTCAGATCGGCCAGCGTTTCCAGCACCAGGCAGGAAAACGGTTCAATCGTCCAGCCGTCCTTATGGGCATCCGCCATCCAGGCGGCGACGTCCTTGTGGCTGGTATCAAATTCCATCGCCCCGTGGGTGGTGAAATTCACGGTCAGTTGGTCACCCTTGTCGTCATGCCACCAGGCCCATGTCTTGGCGCGGCGGGCGATCTCATCCAGCAGGACGTCATAGGTCAGATCGGTTTTCGATGTCATCACGGGTGTCACATGACCCCCTGTATGGTCAAACTTGCTCATGGTCTTCTGCCTCTTGGTGCTGGCCTCTGACGGGCCTTCAGGATTTTGCGTTCTGGTTCACGAACTCGGCGATCTTGAAATAGCCGGTGCGTGTGTAGTGGTCGCTGTCGGCGAATTCATCGTCGTCCAGCAGGGTGTCGATATCGACAAAATAGGTATTGGGGCGGCCCGCACAGAAGTCGCGGCACATCGTGTTGAACCCCTGGCGCATGGCCAGCGTGCGTTCGGCCTGTTGCCCGTGTTTGGTCACCGCCGACAGAATAAAGAGCGGCGTTTCAGGATCGCGCAGCGTGTCGGCGTGTTCAAAGCTGCGGCGGGTCAATTCCAACCGCTCTTCCAATGGCAGGCGGCGGTGGAACATTTCCTTGGCAAAGCGCATTGCGTGATCGGGATCTTTCATCAGCTTTTTCATCCGCCGCGGCGGAATGGTGGCGTAATACTTGCCGCCCCATTCCTGCCCGCCATAGGTGAAAAGGTTGTCTGACGGGATCGAGAAATACATCGACAGCAGGATCAGGTCCGCCTCGCGCAGGGATCGGTCCAGATCCTTCATCTCGTCCAATGTATAACCTGCAAAGCGTTGCAGCGGCTTGGAGTGTTTCAGCTGCGGATCGCGCGGGTTGATGAAAAAGCCGACGTCATCATAGCGCACCAACATGCCCTGATCGTCCTGCTTGTTCACAAATTCATCGCGGTTGGTGCCGCAGTAGAACGACACCTGCAAAAGGTCGCAGCCGCCAACCAGACAGAGCCGACGTTCTTCCAGTTCATTCTCGCCGGTGTCGAAATCGGTGACTTCGGTGATCCAATCGACCGTCTCAGGCTCTGACAGCTCACCGGCGACGGGCCCCACATGTTTAAAGTCGGGGCGGCCCAGATAATTCCAGACCCATTGTTCGACACCCATGTTCAGCGTCCGGCAGGAAAATGCCAGGTGATGCACGGTGGTGCCGGAAAACTTGGTGCGCACGCAAAAGAAGCCGACGATACCGTAATCACCATAGCGGTCGCGCACCTCGATCAGGCCCGCATGCATGCCCGACACCGCGAGGAGGTCCGCGAGGTCTTGCCGCTCTGCGTCGGTATTGGCGCGCACCTTGGTAAAGTTCAGCTGGTTGGTGCGGTTGAGGATCTCAAGCACCCGGTCCATGTGGTTTTCCACGTCCGTGATGATGCGGATCTTGATCTCGGATTGTTTGAGGAATTCGGTATTCGACAGGCCTGCATCCGCCTGTTCGGATTGCTTCTGCTCCATCACCTTGTACTGCGCGAGGCGGGAATGGCTGCTGTCATCCTTGCCCTTGAGCTGCGGCAGCGCCAAGAGCCCGGTCATGTCGCCATGCGCCTCAACCGCCATCAGGGATGTGTTGAAAAACTGCGCCTCTTCGAGGTTGAGGTGGTTGTCATCAAGGAACAGCACGTTTTCGTCGCGCAGCCCCATGTCACGCACCATTTTCTCAATCGCCTGCCCCTTGGGGGACCAGGCGATATGGGGAAAGACGAACATGTCCCAGATACCCAGCTTTTCCAGCGCCGCCTTGGCCTGATCAAAGTCGTTCTTGGAACAGATCGAACACATGATGCCGCGATCGACCAGCGTGCGGACCATGTCGATATGGGCCTGAATGGGTTCAATGCCCTCTTCCGAAAGCGTGCCTTTCCAGAAGGTTTCATCAAGGTCCCAGATCACCAGTTTGACGGATGATGTGACGCTGTCGAAGGTCTGAATATTCACGGTTTTGGTCCCACTGCGGTCAATTGTCATAGCATGCCTGAGGCCGAGGTTTATTGAAACAATCTGACCAAATCATGGCGATTGTTGCGCGATTTTTCACCGCTTTGGCACCGCACGGTGCTGCAAGCAGGCGTTCACCGCTTTGCCTGATCCTGCGGCAAATCGGTTTAACAAAGGTGGCCACCCCCATGTCCCAATCCTCGCCCAGCCTGAACCTGCCCTATATTCAGGCGGGCCAGGCCCAGAAACATGTGACCCACAACGAAGCCGTCGAACAGCTGGACCTGTTGGTGCAGCTGGTGGTGCAGGATTTTGTCACCACCACCCCGCCCGGCAGCCCCAATGAGGGGCAGGCCTGGGTGGTGGCTGCCGGGGCCAGCGGGGCCTGGGCCGGGCGCACAGGCGAAATCGCAAGCTGGCGCGGGGGTGGCTGGCTTTATGTGGTGCCGCGCACCGGCTTGCGGGCCTATGATGCCGCCGCAGGTGAGATCAGGGTCTATGACGGGGCAAATTGGGCTGATCTGACCACGGGCGCGCCCGATCTGAACAATCTGGCGGGGGTCGGCATCGGCGCCAGCTATGACGCCACCAACAAGCTGGCGGTGGCGGCGGATGCCACGCTGTTGAACAATGCGGGTGCCGGGCATCAGCTGAAGATCAACAAGGCAAATGCGGGCGACACCGCGAGCCTGCTGTATCAGACCGGGTTTTCGGGCCGCGCCGAGATGGGGTTGGCGGGCAATGATGATTTCAGCGTCAAGGTCTCGCCCGATGGGGCCAGTTTCACCGAAGCGCTGCGTATGGATGCCACTACCGGCATGACCACGGCCGCAGCGATCACCGGGGGGGCTGTGGATGTGGCGCCCGATACGGTGATCACCCTGCCGACCCCCTGCCAGTCAGGCGGCGTGCTGATCACTGTGCTGCGGTTGGCCCCCTCGGGCCATCCATTGGCGTCACACGGGGGCTTTGTGATCTATGACACCGGTGCCTCGCCCGGGGTGGCGGTGATCGGCAACGGGCCATCGCTGGAAAGTTTGGGCGGCGCGACCCTGACCGGGACAGAGGGCACTGCGGGCAACAGCGTGATCGCGGCCAGCACCAGCGGGCTGCAGATCCTGAACCGGTTCACCGAGACGCTGACCTATAATCTGACCTATCTGGGCGGCCTGCCCGGACGCTAGCGCTGCACGCGGCCCCGCAGCCAGCCCAGGAACGCCTTGCCGGGGCTGCGCAAAGGCTGACGGCCAGAGGTGACCCAAAAGGCGCGCCATTCCGCCTCGAGCGCATAGATATCCCAGCCCGGCGCCATGGCACGGGCGGTATCCAGCGTCTCGGCATCAAAGGGCGGCAGGCCGGGCGTTTCTTCGATCAGGCGGCGGCGGGTGACGCGGATGATATCGCCCTCCTCCTCGGCCAGCTCATAATCGGGCAGCGTATCTGCGGCGATCATCTTACGGATCGCTGCGCGAAACACCCGCACCGGCGCGTCAGAGCCTGCCTTGGTGTGCAGGGTCGCCACTGAAATCCGCCATTCGCGCTGATTGCCGCAATGTTTGCGCGCCAGTTCATAGACGCGCCGTTCCAGCGGTTTGCGCAAAGTGAAATAGGCGCGTGACAGCGTCAGCACCGATTTCGCCTGCACCGCCCGGAATAACCAATCCGACAACGTGACGCTGACACTGACCATGCGTCCGCCGCGGGTGCGGCGCACAATCTCCCAGCTTTCAATCAGGCCAAACCCGGTGGTGGTCTCTAACGCGCCGGTGACCAGATTGGTGGTGATCCGGGTGCCTGCGAGCCGTTCAAAGCCTTCGCGCAGACGGGTGTAGCTGTCGCCGCCGGTGTCGCGGCGGCAAGCCACCAGCAGATCGTGGGCGGTGAGCGTCAGGTGGCGGCTGATTGCGCGGCCAGCGTTCAGCGCCGCCATCAACTGGCTGATGCAATAGATCAGGATGTCTTTGTCATGGATCGTGGCACGGCCCCGCACCGAAGGGGTGACGGTAATCTCTGTCCCGTTGTGGTGATAATGGCGGATGGTGCGATCGGGTCGAGTCGAGAGCGAAAAGAACGGATGTTCCATCGATCCAAGATCGCCTTTGGGCGCGGCATCAAAGATGTCACAGACAAAAAAATCGCGCATAGCTGGTGCGGTGGTCATGACCTGCCCTTTGGAATCACCCCTGTTTTGACTTCGGGGTTTCAGTGACACCCTAAAGTTATCCACAGGCCCCTGTCTACCGGGCGAACGGGGGATCAGAGTCGTTGTAGCGTCGGATCAGAATCGCCTCATCGGGGTTTCAGAGTCGCAGCGGTGTTTTGGTGACGGTATTCATGCGGGGATTCCAAAGACTTGCCGAAACGCCGCACATCCGTAACGATCAACTAACGGATTCTAACAACCTCTTTTTTCTTTTCCCTGATCCAGATCGCGTTAGAGGCTGGAAACCGCTGGATTTCCTAAGAAAATCGGGTCGATGTTCAACCTTTGCTTTCATGTGCGGCGTTTTGTGGTATCTTGCCCAAAACACAACACATGGAGCGCGGGATGAGCAGCCTGCCCCTTTATGCCCAGATCACCCCGGATGCGGCAATGGCCGCCTTGGATGGGCCCACGTCTACGGATGGTTTTGCACAGATTGCGCGTGCCTGCGAAGCGGGGCGTGATGATCTGGCGGGCCGGGGATTGGCCGAAGATGGCAGTCGGCAATTGCGGCGATTTTCGACCTGGGAAATCACCCGCTACCTGATCCCAGTGGCGCAGGCGCATTTCCGGCGCGTGCTGAAACAGAACCCCGAACTGCCGCAGGGCACCACCGAAACGGACGGTGGTGCGAAGTGGTTCACCCTCGATGAGGTGCAGCGGCTGCGCGCCTTCTTTGCCGCCCAAGGATCCAAGGCTAAAGACTACCTGCCCTACCGCCCCAAGGGGCTGCCCGCCAAGATGGTGGCGGTCGCGAATTTCAAGGGCGGTGTCGGCAAGACCTCGACGGCGGCGCATCTGGCGATGTCGGCGGCTCTGGATGGCTACAAGGTGCTGGTGATTGACCTCGATAGCCAAGCCTCGATGACCTCGATCTTTGGCGGCAAGGTCACGGATGAATGGCAGACGGTGTTTCCGCTGCTGGCGCGGCATTATGCGGGGCATTTACGCCAAGACAACCAGCGGCGGATTGACCGGGGCGATGCGCCTATTCCCCTTGATGAGACACTGGATGAAGCGCTGAAGGTCAAAGCTGCGGACCTCATTCAGGGCACCCATTGGCCGAACATCGACCTGATCGGCGCGCAGCTGAACCTGTATTGGGCCGAGTTTCAGGTGCCGGTCTGGCGGATGCAGGGGCGCGGTTGGAAGCTGTGGGATGCGCTGACCGACGTGCTGGACGCGGATGGTGTGCTGGATGACTACGATGTGGTCTTTATCGATACCCCCCCTGCCCTTGGGTACCTCACGATCAATGGTCTGGCGGCGGCGGATATCCTGTTGGTGCCGGTGGGGGCGAGTTTTCTTGAGTTTGACAGCACGGGCCGGTTTTTCGACATGCTGCACACGACGTTTTCCAGCATCGAAGACGGTGAAAACCTGGCCGCCCGCGCGCTTGGCCGACCCGAAATGGCGTTTTCATGGGATGCAGTACGCGCGGTTGTGACCCGCTATGACGGGTCACAACAGGCAGAGCTTGCGGCGCTGATGCAGGCCTATCTGGGCAAGACGTTGTCGCCGCACCGGCAGGATTTCACGGCGCTGATCGGTCAGGCGGGGGAACAGGTGCAGGGCATCTACGAGGCGGATTACCGCGATTTCAACCGCGAAACCTATGCCCGCGGGCGCGAGACTTTTGATGCCACCTATGCGGCGTTCAAATCGCTGCTGGTGGGCACATGGCGGCAGGATGAGCTGGCCGCGCAACAGGCGGCAGAATGACATGAGATGTTTCGCACGCGAAACAGGAGGTGGGCATGGCAAAACGTAAACGGCTGACCCCGGCGCGGATGGATGCGCCCGTAGCAGAGGCCCCGGCGGCATCCGCCCGCCCTGCCCTGTCCACGCGGCCGCCGATTGCCGATGTGGCCCATGATGCAGCAGCCAGTGCCGCCCTGACCGAGGTGGCCGCCGAATTGACCGCCGCGCGGTCCGAGGGGCGGCTGATCCAAAAGCTGCCACTGGATGTGATTGATCCGGGGTTTCTGGTGCGGGATCGGGTGGCGATGGATGCGACCGAGATGCAGGCGCTGGTTGCCAGCCTTGAGGCGCGCGGCCAGCAGACACCAATTGAAGTCAGCGATCTGGGGGCTGGGCGCTATGGGCTGATCTCGGGCTATCGACGCTATACAGCCTTGCGCGAGGTTTCAGAGAAAAACCCAGCGTTAGACACTGTTTTGGCCGTTGTGCGCGCGCCACAAGAGGCGGCAGAGGCCTATCTGTCGATGGTCGAGGAAAATGAAGTCCGCGTGGATCTGTCGTTCTATGAACGGGGCCGGATCGTGGCGCGGGCCAAGGATGCCGGTGTTTACCGCACCGATGCGCTGGCGCTTTCGGCGCTGTTTGCCCATGTGCCGCGCGCGCGGCGATCCAAGATCGGCAGCTTTGTCGGGCTGGTCCGGGCGCTGGATGATGTGCTGCGGTTTCCCACGGCGATCAGTGAAAAGCTGGGGTTGGCGGTGGCCAAGCAGTTGGGCAGCGATCCAGGCTTTACGTCCCGGCTGAAACAGGCGCTGCAGATCACGCCGCCAGCCACAGCGGCAGAGGAAGTCGCAGTGCTGACCCGGGTGTTGCGCGGGCCGGGTGTTGGGGCCAAAACGGGGGCCGCCCCGGCTGAAAAGATTGACGTGGCCCCGGGCATTACCCTGACCCGCAAGGCAAGCGGCAGGGTTGAACTGTCAGGTGACAGGATGCGCGATCCGGACGTGGTCGCCAGGCTTATTCAGACTCTAAAGTCCCTTTAATAGAGTCTATTTCGCCCCAAAAATGTGACATAATACGTTTCGCGCGCGAAACGTCACTCGTCCTCGTCGGAGCCCATATTGGCGTGGTGCTGGGCGATCGCCTCGTCTACGTCATCGTAATAGGTCAACTTGCCGTCTTCCAAAATGGCCCCGGCATCACAGAGCATTTTCAGCTGCCGGGTAGAGTGGGTGACAACCACGGCGCCTGCGGTCTTCATCCGCTCGGTA
The DNA here is from genome assembly GCA_947492825.1 of uncultured Paracoccaceae bacterium. Taxonomy (GTDB): domain Bacteria; phylum Pseudomonadota; class Alphaproteobacteria; order Rhodobacterales; family Rhodobacteraceae; genus CANMYO01. Next base: position 11,419 of record CANLNT010000004.1, on the reverse strand, counting down.
AAGGCCAGCCGGCTTTTGCGTTTAAAGGCGGCGTCGCCCACGGATGTGACCTCGTCCACCAGATAGGTGTCAAACGGGATACCGATGGAAACCCCAAAGGCCAGCCGCGACCGCATGCCCGCCGAATAGCTGCGCACCGGCGCGTGGAAGTGATGGCCTAGCTCTGCAAAGTCCTGCACATAGGCCATTAGGTCTTCGGTATCGACGCCATAGACGCGGGCGATGAATTTTGTGTTCTGCGCGCCGGTCATGTCGCGATTGAACGAACCTGCAAAGCCCACGGTCCACGAAATCGTGCCGGTGCGGTCAATCACGCCGCTGTCGGGTTTGACCCGCCCGCCGATCATCTGCATCAGCGTGGTTTTGCCCGCGCCATTGCGGCCCATCAGCCCCACGGATTTGCCGGTGGGGAAGGTGATGTTGATGTCATCGGCAATCACCTTGCTGCCGGATTGGGTCCAGAAGGTTTTGTTGACGTTTTGGAACTGGATCATGCCAGGGCCCTTAGCGGCGGTCGCGCAGGGCGTAGTAGATCAAGCTGATGATCGCCCATGTCAGAAAGCTGAAGAGGGTGACGAGCGCCAGAAGCACCTCGCGCTGGGGGAATTCGGACCGTTCGGCCAGCGTGGGCTGGATATAGGCCGCCAGATAGCGTGATTGGCGGTTCGCCTCTGCCCGGGCGGCATCAAAGGCCGAGAGTGTTGCGGCATAGGCGGTTTCGGCAAATTCACGGTCCACGGTCAGGCGCTCGAATTCAGAAATGATCTTGGCGTATTCCTGACCGCCGGGGCCAACCCCGCCTGCGCCGAATTTTTTGCGTTCCTCTTCCACCTGCGCCTCGATCACCTCGAGCCGGCGGCGGGCCTGTGCCACGCGGGGGTCGCCCTCGGACGCGGTTTCCGAGATCAGCTGATATTCGATGATCGCGGTGGCCTGTTGTTCCTGCAGGGTCGCCAGCAGACCGATCTGGGTCTGGATATCGGCATTGGGATCGACGATCTGGTTGGCGAGGCGAAAGGCGGTCAGCGCCTCGCGTGCGGTTTTCAGGCGTTCCAGCGAGAGTTCCAGATCTTCTTGCGCATATCGGGTCGCATCGGCCCGCGCGATGGCCGAGAGCGCGTTGATCATGACAGAGCTTTCGTCATAGATCGCCTCGGCGATGGCCTTGGCCTCTTCCGGTTCAAAGGCCAGCACGCGCAGCTCGATCAGGCCTGACCCGGTGTCATAGGACACCCGCACCATGCGGCGCCAAAAGGTGGTCAGGTCTTCGATCGTGCCTGCGGGGTCAAAACCCAGTACCGGGTCTTGTTCCACATGGCGGCTGAAGAGGCCGCGCAGGTCCAGTTTGGTGTCGATGGCGCGTACCATTTCCTGGCTGCGGATGAATTCATACAGGATGTCACTGTCGCCGCCGCCGCCGCCGCCCAGAGTCGAGCCGAGCCCGCCCAGAATATCCACCGCACTGGAGACGTCTTCGGAGCGGACGGTGAAGCCAAGGGTCGAGGCGTATTGGTCGGCCGCGCGGGTATAAAGATACCAGCCCGCCACAGAGACGGGGGCAGCCACCATGATGATGAAGGCAAAGAACATGAACCAGTGCCGCGGCTTGGCACGGGCCGCTTTGGCCGGAGGGCGCGGGACATAGGGCTGCGGCACCGGGCGCTGAGGCTGAGCGGCTTTCTTGCCTTTGCCTTGACCTTTCCCCTTGCCCGGGCCGTTGCCCTGACCCTTTAACGAATTGTTTTCAGGCGCTTTTTCCGGGGTTTGCGCGTCTGTCATCGGGTGTCTTTCCTTGCCTCAGGGCCACGATAGCGCGGGCTGTGCCGTCACGCCAGTGGTGCCGCCCCCATCGCATGGATCGCGTCATTGCGGCCACGGCGGCGCAAAAGCCCATCGCGCAACCCGATCCACATCATGCGGCGGTAAAGCGCGCGTTCATCTGCATCATAGTGATTGCCACGGCGCCACCAGATCACGGTGTAATAGGCCAACGCGGCGGGAAAGATCAGCGGCCCTGCCGCTTGCCGTGCGATGCTGACACCGTTGCGGCAGTGGTAATAGATCTTCCACAGGGGCCGGTAGATGAACCCCTGCCCCATGGTGCCGCAGTCATGCACAAACCGTACAGAAGGCATCAGCATCATCTGCAGCCCGGCGCGCCGCAGTCTGAGCGAGTAAAGAACGTCGTCGCCATAGATGAACAGCCCGCCTTCGGGCAGGCCTGCCCGCGCGATGCAGTCGCGGCTGACAAAGTAGCCCACGAAAGAGGCCACGTCGATCTTGCGATCAGGGGCATCGGGGGCAAAGGCGTCATCGGGCAGATGAAACCCCGCGCGGCTGCCGCGCACCAATGTGCGGGCAAACAGGCCAAGGTTCCAAAACGGATTATTGGAGGGGCGGTTCATCTCGCACAGCGTGCCGTTTGGATAGAACACCGCTGCTGCTACACAGCCGATTTCAGGGTCTAACGTGGGGATTTTTGCCCGGAATTGTGCCAGCGCGCCCGGTTCGGGGCGGGCGTCATCATCCATCAACACCACCCAATCGGGGTCAAAGCGGTCACGCGCGGCGGCCATCCCGGCCTCGAACCCGCCGGCACCGCCAAGGTTGTCATCCAGCGTCACCACCGTCAGGCGCGGATCATCCTGGGTGGCCAGCCAGTTGGGCGTGTCATCGGCGCTGGCGTTGTCGACCACGATCACATGGTCCACGTCCTCGGTCAGCAGGGCGGCGACGGTCAGCTGCAGCTGCGCCAGCCGCTGGTAGGTGACGACAACAGCGGCGAGTGTCACAGCGGGGCCTTGGAAAAGGTGGGGGCAGGGGCGCCTGCAGCCTCTGCCGTCAGCCAGTCGGCGGCGCAATCAAGGCTTTCGCGGATGGTCACATCCATATCGAGATAGCGATAGGTGCCAAGGCGGCCCACAAAGGTCACGTTCTCCACCGCTTGCGCCGCGGCGACGTAATCGGCCAGCATGGCTTTTTCATCGACCAGGCGAATGGGGTAATAGGGGATGTCATCAGGCCCGCATTCGCGCGCGCTTTCCTTATAGAGGATCGAGTTCTCGTGATCCTCCCACGGGCTGAAGTGCTTATGTTCAGTAATGCGCGTATAGGGCACATCCACGTCGCCATAGTTCATCACCGCACAGCCCTGATAATCGCCTTCCGCGCGGAAGGTTTCGAAATCAAGCGTCCGGTAGCCCAAGCGTCCAAGGTTGTAGCCAAAGAAGCCATCCAGCGGGCCGGACCAGAACACATGGTCCCACGCGTCTGCTTCGGCGGGGTCAAAGGCGCGGTTCAACTCCACGGTGATGCCTGGATGATCGAGGATCCGTTCGATCATCACGGTATAGCCCTCTTCGGGCATGCCCTGGAATTTGTGGAAGAAGTAGTTGTCGTCGTAGTTGAAGCGCAGCGGCAGGCGCTTGAGAATCGCAGCCGGCAGTTCGGTGGGCGAGCAGCCCCATTGCTTTTGCGTGTAGCCCTTGAAGAAGGCGTCATAAAGATCGGGGCCCACAAAGGCGAGTGCCTGTTCCTCGAACGTCTGCGGTTCGGGGATGTCGCTGGCTTGGTTGGCGATAAAGGCGCGCGCCTCTTCGGGGCGCATCGTCTTGTTGTAGAACTGGTTGATCGTGTGCAGGTTCACGGGCAGCGAAAACACCTGCCCCTTGGCGGTGGTTTTGACCCTGTTTTTGAAGGGCAAAAACGTCGCAAAGCCGTTCACGTAATCCCAGACTTCGGCGTCATCGGTGTGAAAGATATGCGGCCCATAGGTATGGACCATCACCCCGGTTTCGGCATCGCGCGCGGTGTGGCAATTGCCGCCGATATGGTCGCGGGCATCAACCACCGTGATCTGGTGGCCCGCATCGGCCAATGCGCGGCCAATCACTGCGCCCGACAGGCCTGCACCCACCATCATGATCCGTTTTGCCATCGCCCAAACCCACTGTCACTGATTGCCGGGCATCTACCCTAAAAGGGCGGGGGGCGCAAAGCGGCAAAGGCCACAGGTTGCGGGGAAATACCGCCCGTGCGTTGCAAGTGCGATTGCCTTTGGACAGGGCGCGGGGCATTTTGACGGGAATCTGCAAAGGCAGGCGGGGGCTGCACCCGATTGCCGCACAAAACAGGCATCCTTTCGGGGGGAAACATGATGCGCATCACAAAGCTTTTGGCCACGGGGTTGGCCTGTCTGCTTTTGGTCGCATGTAATGCGCCCCGCGGGGCCGGTTTTCAAAGCGAAGTGCTGGCGGCCAGTGATGAAACCGGGCCCGATGGCGAGGCGATTTACGACTTTGCCGTTTTTGATGTGACCCGCGCGGCCCTGCCCACAATCGCCAATTGGCCGCGCACGGGGCAGGGGGGCTATTCCTGGATCAACGGGGGTGCGCAGCCTGCCTCGGTGCTGATCTCACCGGGGGATCGGTTGCAGATCTCGGTCTGGGATGCGGAAGAAAACTCGCTTTTGACCACTGCAGGTCAGCGCGTGGCGCAATTGCAAAGCATTCAGGTGGGCGCTGACGGGCGTATCTTTATCCCCTTTGTGGGCGAGATGCGCGTGGCCGGCATGGCACCAGGCACCGCGCGCGCGCGCATCGAAGAAGAGCTGGTGGCCACGGTGCCCAGTGCGCAGGTGCAACTGAGCCTGGAACCGGGGCGCGGCAATACCGCAAATCTGGTGTCGGGCGTGACCCGGCCCGGGGTCTATCCCTTGCCTGACACCAATGCATCGGTGCTGGAGCTTATTGCAGAGGGTGGCGGCATCCGGGGTGATCTGGTCAATCCACAGGTCCGCATCCTCCGGGGCAATGACATCTACGGCACCTCGGTGTCCCGGCTGTTTGACAACCCGCGGCTGGATACGGTGCTGCGCGGTGGTGACCGGGTGATCGTGGAAGAGGAAGAACGCAGCTTTTTGTCGCTGGGGGCGGCCAACCGGCAGGCGCAACACGTCTTCCCGACGGATCAGATCACGGCGCTAGAGGCGATGGCGATCATCGGCGGGGTGTCGGCTAACACCGCAAATCCACAGGGTATTCTGGTGCTGCGGTCCTATCCGACCCGCGCGGTGCGCGACGGCGTCAGTGGCCCACCGATGGACCGGGTGGTGTTCACCCTGGATCTGACCAGTGCCGATGGCCTGTTCAGTGCCGGCCAATTCCCGATCTATGACGGTGATCTGGTCTATGCCACCGAAAGCCCGCTGAACGCCGCGCGCACGGTCTTTGGCCTGTTGGACGCCGGGGTCGATTTGTTCAACAGGCTGAACTAATCCCGGTCTGCCGCCGGGGATTGTTGCCGATGCCGGAATGGGTCGGCTAAAATTTGCGAATATGGCCTGAATTTGGGCAAGCGCTTGCCGCGACCATGCCCAACTTGCCCTGTCAGATGCACCCTGAACGATTTCGTCCTACCCGGGGGGGGTGAGGATGGGAATGCAAGGAGTGTGTTATGGGTCTGTCGGCTGCCGAACAATATCTACTGGAACTGATCAACCGGGCGCGGTTGGATCCCCAGGCAGAAGCCAACCGTTATGGTGTGGGTCTGAATTCGGGTCTGCAAAGCGGTACCATTGATGGCAGCGCCAAGCAGGTGCTGGCACCCAACAGCAAGTTGGAAAGTGCCGCCATCAGCCACAGCAAGTGGATGCTGAGCGCGGATACCTTCAGCCACACTGGCGCAGGCGGGTCGAACCCCGGTCAGCGCATGAGCGATGCGGGGTATCAATTCTCGGGCAACTGGACATGGCGCGAAAACCTCGCCTGGACCGGGTCGACGGGATCCATCAACCTGAGCCGCGCGATCGAGCAGCACCACGAGGGGCTGTATCGCAGCGCAGGCCACCGCGCCAATACCTTTGCCGAGGATATCCGCGAGGTTGGGCTGGCGCAGGTAAGCGGCAAGTTCACCTATCAGGGCAATACCTATAACGCCTCGATGCTGACCGAGAAGTTCGCGAAGTCAGGCGGCGACGTCTATATCACCGGCGTGGCCTATAACGACAATAACGGTGATTGGTTCTATTCCATCGGAGAGGGCCGCAAGAACGTCAAGATCATCGCGGATGGCGAGAACGACACCTCTATCGGCAGCGGTGGCTATGCGGTGGCCGTGGGCAAGTCCGACAAGATGGCCGTCAAGGTCGTGAACGGCAATGCCACATGGGCGACGCTGGATATCGACACATCCGACGGCAACGCAAAGCTGGACGTGGTGCGCGGTGACAACGGGCGCTGGCAGCTGGAAACCTCGACCGATACCAACCTCAAGGGCGGGTTGATCAAGAACGCCAAGCTTCTGGGCCGTGACAACCTTGATCTGGATGGATCGGGTGCAGACAACCGGTTGGAAGGCAACCGTGGCAACAACGAGATCAAGGGCGGCAGTGGCAAGGACGTAATTGTCGGCATGGGCGGCAATGACAAGATCTGGGGTGGCTTTGGCTGGGATGGGCTGAACGGCGGCAATGGCAACGATCAGGTCAGCGGCGGTGACGGCAATGACCGGATTGCCGGGCACAACGGCAATGACAAGCTGTGGGGCAACAAGCACAACGATGTGCTTTATGGCGGCAACGGCAATGACCGGCTGGATGGCGGTTTCCAGAACGACCAGCTTTGGGGCGGCGGCGGGAGTGATACTTTCGTGTTCAACAAGGGCAGCGACCGGATTCGCGATTTTCAGGACAACATCGACACCATCGCCATTGCCCGCGCCACCGCAGGCAACGGCACCAAGGTGTCCGACATTCTGGATGATGCGCGGATCGTGAACGGCAACGCCATTCTGGAATTTGATGGTGGTGGCACGCTGCGGGTCGATGGGGTCAGCAACCTCAATATTCTGGCAAACGACCTGACCATCATATAAGCCCAACCCCGCAAGGGCGGGGCAGGGCATGACCACAAACGGACCATTGATATTGGGTAGCGCGGGCCATGTTGGGCGCGCGCTCGCTCGTGTTTGGCCCAAGGATCAACCCGCATTTTGGCATAGCCGCAAGGGCGGTGATCTGGCGTGGGATCTGCTGACCGAAAGCGCGCCTGATCTGACCGGCATCACCGGTGTGGTGCAACTGGCGCGCGGGGCAGATGCCGCAGCAGAGGTGGCGCTGGCGTGCGCCGCCTGTGATCTGGGTGATGCTTATGGCGTGCCGGTGCTGATCGCCTCAAGCCAGGCGGTTTATGGGCCGCAGCTGGGCAAGGTCGGTGAAGATACCCCCTGCCAGCCGGTGGGTGATTACGGCGCGGGCAAGCTGGCAATGGAGCAGGCGATCACAGGGCGCGCCTGTGCCTTGCGGATCGGCAATGTGGCGGGGTGCGATATGCTGCTGATGAATGCCGCCAAGGGCCGGGTGACGCTGGATCAATTGCCGGATGGCAGCAGCCCGCGCCGGTCTTATCTGTCGGCCGTTGGGCTGGGCGCTGTGATCCGGGGGCTGCTGGCCCATGCGGGTCCCCTGCCGGATGTGGTCAACGTGGCCCAGCCGGGCACGCTGGCGATGGGGGATCTGCTCCGCGCGGCTTGCCAAAGTTGGGACTGGCGGCCTGCGGGGCCGGGTGTTCTGGCCACGCTGGAGCTGGATGTGACCCGCCTGATGGCGCTGGTGCCCTTGCCGCAGGTGGATGCACAAATCTTGATCGCAGAGGCGCGTGCTGCCGGATGGGCGGTGCGATGACACCTGCCAAACGTGCCCTGGATGTGGTGATTGCCCTGTGTTTGGGTCTGATCCTGCTGCCGTTTTTGCTTTTGGTCATGGGCGTGATGCTGATCCGTGAAGGTCGCCCGCTGTTTTATGTCTCCGAACGGATGAAGACGCCGACCGAAGGCTTTGATCTGATTAAGCTGCGCACCATGCCGGTGAACACTGCCGATGGCGGGGTGACGGGCGGCAACAAATCCGCGCAATTGTCACGGTTGCACCAGCTTTTGCGCCGCAGCCGCGCGGATGAGTTGCCGCAGCTGTGGAACGTGTTGCGCGGGGATATCAGCCTTGTGGGGCCGCGCCCGCCGGTGCGCCGCTATGTAGAGGCCTATCCCGATCTTTATCGCCGCGTCCTGCGCAGTCGTCCGGGGATCACCGGCCTCGCGTCCCTGCATTTTCATGCCCATGAAGAGGCGTTGCTGGCGGCCTGCGAAACGGCCGCAGAAACCGATGCGGTCTACCGGCGGCGCTGCATTCCACGCAAGGCCAAGCTGGATTTGATCTATCAGCAAAGGCGCAACCTGTGTCTGGATCTGAAGCTGATCGGGCAGACGGCGGCCAAGCCGTTTCAGAGGCATTAGGGTCTAAAAGACGTCGATCTGCCCGCCAAGCGCCCCGTAATCCAGCACGTTTTCAATCGTCAGCACATGGCCATTGGCAAAGTCGATCGTGGCAGTGGTGCCGGCATAGCTGCCGTAGATCACCAAAATCTCGGACCCGGTCAGCGTGCCGGGAAAGAGATCAAGATTGATCGAAACCCGGTCCAGGCCATCCTCGAAATCCAGAATCCGATCCTGGCCGTCGTCAAAGACAAAGGTGTCCGCCCCGGCCCCGCCGGTCAGCACGTCATCGCCCACCTGACCGCGCAGGTCATCATCTCCATCGCCCCCCGACAGGCGATCATCGCCGTCGCCGCCGCGGAGCGCATCGGCGCCGGTCCCGCCCTTGAGTTTGTCATCGCCCTTGGACCCCGACAGACGGTCATCGCCGGTGCCGCCCCGCAGCAGGTCATCCCCATCACCGCCGGTCAGCGTGTCGGCCCCGGATTTGCCGGACAGGGTGTCAGGGCTTTTGCCGCCCAGCAGGGTGTCATCACCGATACCTCCGTTGAGGTTGTCGCGCCCGTCATTGCCGGTCAGCGTGTCGTTTCCATGTTTGCCACGCAGCAGGTCATGGCCGTTGCCGCCAAAGATATTGTCGTCGTTGCGCCCGCCCCACAGCCGGTCATCACCGTTTTCACCATAAAGCTGGTCATCGCCCGTGCCGCCAAACAGCCGGTCGGCCCCGTCGCTGCCGCGCAGGATGTCGCGGGATGCATTGCCCCAGAGCTTGTCATCACTGCCCTGACCCCACAGTTGGTCCTGGCCGTCACCGCCATAGATCAGGTCGGCCCCACCACCGCCGTCCAACGCGTCACCACCGCCGCCGCCATAAAGCCTGTCGCGGCCTGCTTCGCCTTTGAGGTCGTCAGCCTGGTCCTGACCCCACAGGCGATCATCGCCTGTGCCACCGCGTAGCATGTCGCTGGCCGCATTGCCCCAGATCTGATCATTGCCGCTGCCGCCATAAAGCGCGTCACCGCCGTCACCGCCATAAAGCCGGTCGAACTGGTCACCGCCCAGCAGCCTGTCGCGCCCGGTTTGCCCATAAAGGATATCGCCGCCTGATCCGCCATCCAGCCGGTCGTTGTGATCGCCGCCCCACAGGGTATCGGCGCCACGTCCACCCATCAGCAGGTCATCGCCCTGGTTGCCCCACAGCCGGTCGGTATCCGCGCCACCCATCAGGTAGTCATCGCCAAAGCCGCCCAGCAGGGTGTCGCGGCCTGCGTCGCCCGACAGCCGGTCATCGCCCTGCATGCCGTTGATCCAGTCATTGCCGTCCTGGCCCCAGATCCGGTCAGAGCCGATCCCGGCTGAAAGCTTGTCAGCCCCGCCCTTGCCCCAGATCTTGTCGTGACCGGTGTTCAGCTTGATCGTGTCACTACGGTCGGTGCCAAAGCGCGCAGGCTTGGCCCCGTTGATCAGCGTTGGATTGGCAAAGCGGATACCGTCAATGGTGACATTGGGCAGAGAGAACGCCTCGGCCTCGGGCACGGTAGGGTCCATATTGGGCCGGTCCGGCAGATTGGGTGGGCGGGTGAAGGGACCTGCAAACCCCGGCAGGATCACCTGCGGGATGCGGTGGCCGCCGATCAGGTCGCCCTCGGCCAGAAAGCGGTGGTCGATGGGGGTCCCATCGGACGAGATCACCGTCAGCACCTCATCCCCATAGGTGATGCGAAAGCCGTTATCGGTGATGGTCATGGTCAGCTGGCCCGCAGAGCGGACCATCGGCCAGCCGGACAGGTCCAGACGATCTTCGCCCACCGTGAAGTCGGTGATCGTGTCAGCGCCTTCATCATAGGACAGCACGAAGGTGTCAGCGCCGGCCCCGCCGGTCATCACATCCACGCCCGCCCCGTCGCGGATGATGTCATCACCTGCCCCGCCGCGCAGCACGTCGGCGCCGCCTTGCCCGGTGATTACATCGCGCCCGGCCCCGCCTTGCAGGGTGCCGCCACCTGTGGGCGCGGTCAGCACGGACCCTGCGGTGCCGGTGTCAAAGGTCAGTTTGGTGATGCCGCGTTCGGCAGAGGAGGCCACGAAGATCTGCAGTTCGGCCCCTTTGGCCTGGGTGGTGATGGCGCTGACGTTGGTCAGGTTCATCGCGGGCGTATCGGCGATGCTGGCCACATGCACCAACTGCCCACCGGGCAGAAGCTGATGCAGGGTGATGCCATCATCTGCCCCGCCAGAGACGACATAGGTATGGCCCTGCACCTGCACCACATCCACCGCCGTCACACCGCCAAAGCGGGTGCCAAGGGTATCGAGCATATGGTCGGTGACATGCAAAGACCCATCGGGATCAACGCGGATCACCGACAGTGAATTGGAGGTGGCCGCGCCAACCACCAGATAATCGGTGCCCCCGACACGCGCGGTTTCCAACTGGGTAGGGGCCGCGATCCACAGGCCTTCGTTCATGCCCAGCGATGGGCCTGCGGCCACGCCGCCGGTGCCACCCACAACCCATGTGGTGATGCCGTGTTCGGACAGGCTGGCGGTATAGACATAGTTCTGGCCGCCGACGTTCAGGTGCGCCACATCCGAGACGTCGGCCGCATAGGTGGCATTGGTATCGCTTGCGACCACAGCACCCAGATTATTGCCACCGCTGTCCAGACGGATGCGGCCCAGCCCGTCGGCGCCTGCCAACCCGCCATAGACAACCTGCTGGCCGTTGTTCAGCGTCACGGTGACGCCGCCCAAAAGCCCGCCAATCAGCCCGGTGGTGCCTGCCACATTGCTGCCTGCGCCAATATCGCCCGCCCCGGTCAGCGCCGAGAGCATTAGCCCGCCATTTGTCGCACCACCTGTCAGAAGCGTCGGAGCGCCGCCCACATGCACCACCATCAGCGTGCCGGTGCTGCCCGGTGTCAGCCCACCCGCAAAGGTCGCCACATCCAGATTGGCGGGGGCGGTGCCGTTGATGTTCCAGCTGCTGATGCCACCGTCAAACCGCGAGGTGGCATAAAGTCGGTCCTGCCCGCCGACGCGGATGATCTCCAGATCGGTGATCTGTGACCAATCCGCCGCCGCAGGCAGCGTGACACGGGTGACAAAATTCAACTCTGACATCCAACAACCCCAAGGCACGCCCCCCCCC
>CANLNT010000003.1 GCA_947492825.1 uncultured Paracoccaceae bacterium | reverse complement strand
GAACTTTTCGCAGCCGCTTGATCCAGCGCAAAAACCCATACCATCGATCAGCGCCTATCAATTAATGCAACAGTCCCCTTCGAATGACTCAGCACCTGGAGATTGCTGCTCTTTTTCAAGACACTCGAAACGAATGAACGCTATTTCGCAAAATCGGGTTAATACAGGCTTTCTTTGAACATTTAGATGTCGATCTTCCACACCCTATAGCGCCCCTGCCCGGTCACTTCGCGGATCATACCGCTTGCCTCCATCCACGCCAGATTGCGCTGAACGGCGGCGCGACTGGCTCCAGTCGTCGCCTCAGCCATTGGGGCGGAGACCAAGGGCCACTGAGAGAAAATTCTTCGCAAGGCAACCGGCGTGCGGCCAGACAAATGCGCCATGACGTTCTCTGCCCGCCCGGTCCAAGCTTCAATATCGTCAAGTGTTCGCATCGCCGTTAGGATTGCGCTGTTCATCCCATCCAGCCAGCGGGCCAAACGTTCGGGCGGCAAGCCCGAAACACGCAGCCCCCCTGCCCCGCCCATGGCGAGCGGTGCGAAGATGGCGCCGCTTCCATCGCTGGCCGCGATCCGGGACGCAGTGACGGCGGCTTCCATCTGGCCGCCGTGCTGTCCGAGGCCGGCCAGGTTCCAGAGATGAAAACCCATGCAAGCCCGCGTGATTGGGTGGAGCTCGGCTGCTGCAGCCATTACGTCCAACCATCCACCCGCGCGATCTTCGAAACGCTCAGCGCTGCCTTCAATGTTCTCGGGATCGCGGCGATCCAGGAAGGCGGCCAAGTCAGCCTTCGGTCCGGGACCGCCTGTCAGGCGCCGAACAGCCCATCCAACTCTTGCCAGGGCATTTGGGTCATCTTGTGCACCTGACAGCCGCATCGATATCCAAAGCGCCAGACGATCAGAACTCACCCGATCCCCTGCGAACCAGCTAAGGTCCGCTGCCTCGATAAGAGCGAGGCGATGCCGCCAGCCTTCCGGGCCACGCAGCAGCCTGTCATCCAGAGCACCCAGGCGTCCAGCCACTCTTGCCAGTCGCGCAGCGTGAACGCCTTCTGCCTTTGCCCAGTCTTCGATGACGGCAGTGTCCGGCGGTTCTGCACGCGGCCCGGGAGGCAAATCATCTGGTTCTTCTTCGAATGGTCCCGGCAGAAACCAGAGATTCTCTTCGTGAGCCTCTTCATCCTCCTCGATGGTGATGAGGGGGTCATAGATATTGTCAGTCAAAGCGGATGCTTGGGTCTTCATATGTGCAAAATACTGTCCTTTTGCACATTACCCAAGTGATTTTGTGGCGGTTGCCTTCGCTCTTTATATAGTATGCGCGCGCGACTGCCGGTGAAACCTCTCAGATCGCGTTCAGCGCAAGGAAACCAAGGGTTTTTGGACGAGCGCGACGAGAAAGCACCTACTTGCATTCGTTTGTAAACGGTCGTTTAATTGCGATACGTTAAATTGCAAACGGCTCGATTTCATGCCCCTGATAGGCTACGCCCGTGTTTCCACAGAGGATCAGACCCCCCTGCCCCAGTCTGAGGCCCTGCAAACTGCGGGTTGCGTCGAGATCTTTGAAGAGCACGCCTCGGGCGGCAATCGCGCGCGACCGGTGCTGGCACGCGTGCTCGAACGCGTCCAGAGCGGCGACACGCTGGTTGTCGTACGGATCGACCGGCTTGCGCGATCTCTGTCGCACTTGCTGGAGGTGATCGAACGTCTGGAGGCCAAGGGAGCTTTCTTCCGCTCCCTGCAGGACCCCATCGACACCGCTTCCCCGCAGGGCAAGTTCACATTGCAGGTTCTGGGCGCCGCGGCCGAGTTCGAGCGCGCGCTGATACGTGAGCGCACAAAGGCCGGGCTTGCCTCTGCGCGCGCCAAAGGGCGCGTTGGTGGCAATCCTGGGCTACGCGCCAAGGATCCCGCTGCGCTGCGTAAGGTGCGGCTGGCGCGACAGGACGGCTACATGGAGCGCCTCAACGAGACCGCGCAGGATTGGGTGCCCCATGTGCGCCGCTTGCGGCCGGATATGGCCTGGGAAGACCTGCTGCGGATCATCAATGGCCCCCTGCCCCCAGATCGCCATTGGACACAAAGCCGACTGCTCCGCGCTGTGAAGGCATATGTGCGCAACGGGTTCCTTCCTGCCGAGGTGCTTGGCCGCGCCGGACGCCGCGAAACCGATGACCGCCTGCCGGCCATCGTCGCAGCGATCAAGGGCGCGGACCCCGAAATCACGCTGCAGGCGATCTGCGACCGGCTGGAATCGATGCGCGAACGGACCCCTCGAGGTCGTGCCAGCTGGCAGCCGTCTTCGGTCAAAATGTTGCTCGAACGAGCGGAGCGGCTTGGCCTAATTTCATCAGAATCGGCTCACTCCCAACTGTAACTAGCAGAGGCTCAAACAGCTGAATCTATCGCTCCAAACACCGTCAGAAGGTCAATTGTGCCATTGGTTGCATGGGTTTAGCCAATACCGTCCAAACAATCCTCATGAGTGGCTTGAAGCACGGTCTTGTGGACTTATTGCTATAAAATCAACAACTTGCGGTTATCTTAATGTGACTGTACGTATTGGTGCTGTGGATAACTTTCACACTACATCTAGATTCTACTTGCCGGACTCACTTGATCGTGGCATTCCCGTCCTGACGGCAAAACGCGTCAGACGCGCTGCACACCGTCAGAATGACCAAGAGCCTCAACAGAGGCCGAGAGTGGGCGGCAGGACATGGATGATCGTAACGTTGGATACGCGCAAGGCATAGGCTCTTCCGACATCGGAGCATTTGCCGACAATCTGGCTGAATCTTTGGATCGCCAGATGAAGATCGCTTTCGAGCCCGAAGAACGAAAGTCCCTGCGCCGTTTCAGTTCTACCGAAGTTGCCAGCCTCCTGCGCGTTAGCACATCTAACCTGCGCAACCGGCACAAGGACGGCAGCTTCCCGGAAGTTCATACAGACAACCGCGGACACCGGTTCTACACGGCCCAAGAGATCGATAAGCTGCGCGATATTCTGGGGCGCACCGGAAAGAACGCAGAAAGCTACCGCCCCGGTCGACGTGAAGGCGATCGTCTCCAGGTGATATCTGTCGTCAATTTCAAAGGCGGATCGTCAAAAACAACAGCAACGATCCATCTTGCACAACGGTATGCTTTGCGAGGTTACCGAGTGTTGGTCTTGGATCTCGATCCGCAGGCAAGTTTGACCACTTTTTTCGGTTTTCGGCCTGAGCTCGAGTTCGCTGAAGGCGGCACAATCTATGATGCTCTGAGATATGAGGAGCAAGTTCCACTCTCAGCCGTCATCCAAACGACCTACTTCCATAAGCTCGATATGGTTCCGGCGGGCCTAATGCTCTCGGAATACGAAACTGAGACGGCAAACGCCCTCGCCCGTCGGGTGCAGCCCATATTTGCGGAGCGCCTCGCCTTAGCGCTTGAGGAAGTTGAGGCGAGTTACGACATCGTGCTGATCGACTGCCCGCCTCAACTTGGCTTTCTGACCCTAACGGCGTTGGCAGCCTCGACGGGACTCCTGGTAACGGTCGTACCAGGCATGCTCGACATTGCTTCGATGAGCCAGTTCCTGAAACTTGCTTCGGAAACAGTAAAGGCTGTCGAAGAAGCCATTGGCCGGCGCGTTACATGGGACTTCGTAAAGTTCTTGATCACGAGATACGAGCCGTCGGACGGGCCTCAGACCCAGATGGCGGGCTACCTGAGATCGATCTTGGCCGGACAGGTCATGACTGAGCCAATGCTGAAGTCTACAGCAATCTCGGACGCCGGTATGACCCAGCAAACCGTCTACGAAGTTGATCCGAGCCAGTTCATCAGGAAAACGATTGATCGCGCTCTGACCAGCGTGAACGGCGTTGGCGATGAGTTGGAACAAACAATCCAAATGGCATGGGGGCGTCGCTGATGGCCCGAAATATCTTCAATCAGCCTCCAAAGGACGAGAAGGAGAGCGCGGCCCCCTCCCCTACCCCGCCGAAAGCGGCAAAACTGCCAGGATCTGTTGGCGGCTTGCGCGACTCTTTGCGCGAGATCACCGCGAATTCCATTCGGGACATCGAGCCCGATCAGATTGACATGGATGGTCTGCGCGATCGGTTGGTGCTCGAGGATTCCAGTATTGATGAGTTGGCCGAAAGCATTCGCAAGCATGGGCAACAAGTGCCAATTATGGTCCGTCCATCGGCCCAACCGGACAGATACCGTATCATCTACGGCCGACGCAGACTTGCAGCAATCCGCATGGTCGGCGGAACGGTCAAGGCGATCGTTCGAACCTTGGATGACGACGCATCTCTGATCGCACAGGGCCAAGAGAACAACCTCAGACTAGACCCGTCTTTCATCGAGAAATCTCTTTTTATCAAAGAGATGCAGGAATCAGGTTACAAGCCAAACGTAATTCAGGATGCTCTAGGCTTGACACGGCAGGGCGTATCCAACCATCGCGTCGTCATAGAGCAACTGCCAGAAGGGCTTGTACAGCTGATCGGGCCGGCACATGGCATCGGACGACGGCAATGGGGTGACCTGGCCGCGTTCTCGAAAAATATAGATCTGGTGAACACGGCCAAAGAGGCGATTGCCGCCCTGCCCGACGACACTCCAAGCGCGGAGAAGTTTCAGGCAGTCTACTCGGCATGCTCGAACAAGGCGCGTAGCAACAAGAAGCAAGACAACCGCAGCCTAACGTCCGTCGTCAAAGATGGGGACGGTAGCTCTGTGGGAACGCTGACAGTCGATCAGAAAACGATCGCCATCAAGATCGCCAAGAAGGACAACCCAGAATTCGGCCGATGGCTCGAAGAGCGCGCGGAGGCAACGCTTTTGCAGCTCTTCGAACAGTGGCGGAATGAGAGCGGCTCTGGGTCCTAACCCAAGCCACACAGAGTAACGCGAGCAGAGGAGAAAAGCGAAGACCAGAAAGAAAAGAGCCCCCCAAAGTTTCCCCTGGAGAGCCCTCATCATTCGATTAGCACTCATGATGTAGCAACCTCCAGCAAACCGGTCAAGAGTCACCGATTCGGTGGACGGATTTTTATTGCCTTTTCCTGAGCGAAATTTTGGGAAGAGACTGGGAAGTTGAGGGCCAAACGGTCGTCGTGAACAAACCATGGCATTTACAAAACTATCGATCGGAACCGCTGGCGCTGATGCATCACGCGGTCCAATTTCTGCGGCTGAAACCGACATCTGGACCATCTTCAGGGCACTGAGAGATGCACGTAGCGTATTCGGTCTGCGTCCTGGCCATATCCAAACACTTCAAGCCATGCTCAGTTTCTTGAAGCCCGGCCATGGTGAAACGGTTTTCGCGTCCAACGACTCGATTTGCCAGCGCGTCGGCGGAATCGACGAACGGACACTCCGCAGACACATCAACCGCTTCGTCGAACTCGGGTTCATCAAACGCAATGACAGTTCAAATCGAAAGCGCTACCGCGTTCGCTCGTCCAGCGGGGAATGCATCAGTTTTGGACTGTCTCTTACCCCCCTCCTCCAACGCGCGAGCGAGCTTATCGCCATCGCACATGAGATGGAGAACAACCGGCGGGATCGGATATTTGTCCGCAAACAGATCCTAACAAAGCTCGCCCATTTGGAAGAGCATGATCCCAGCAACACATTCATCAACCACGCACGTAGAGCACTACGCCGGAAGCTGAGCCTTCCCGAATACCACGCGCTGCTCGCCGACACGGACAAAGAATGCCTGACTTTGCATACCCCAGATGACCTACCAGAAACTGTGGAATTGCCCGCCAATGACGGACAAACTGTCCGGCACCAATCTATGTCTAAAGAAGAAAAAAAAGATTTAGATAGCAACATAGGCAATGAAGCTATGAAACCAGACTTGCTAACCTCAGTTTGCGATCAAGCGACATCGTTCTCCACAGAGAAGCTTAGAAACTGGTTGGACATTGAAAACCATGCTCGAACTCTTGCACCCATGATGGGGATTCACCCAGATACATTCGAGAAAGCCAAGAATGCAGTAGGAGCTCAGAAAGCGTCATGCGCGATCTTCATCATGCTACAACTTGGACAACGCATCAGGGACTTTGGAGCGTATTTTCACAGTATCACCTTGGGTCAACGTCGAGACCAGTTTGATCCAGTGGTTTTGATCAAGCGTCTATCCAAAACTGCTATGCAAACCGCCTAGTGTCCACCGCGGTGGACGCTTGACTGGCAACTGGTCCACTGACGCGCGGTGTCTCCACATGCAACAAAGCCATCGAGCCAAATTCCAACAAGGCGATACTTTGCGGTCATTCCGTGTTCCTCCGACCGGCCGATGTCCACCGCGGTGGACAGATCCGGCACCAAGTCTCACAACTCACATGCGTGACAGCCGCTCTTCGTCATCCACCAATTCCAAAGAACCTTTATTGTCAGTCCAGGCCCACAGGACGATGTTGAAGTCCGACGACGACGCACCCTTCGCAAAACTCTTGATCAGGAGCCCCGCAAACCGATCTGCTATGAGCGCGCGTGCCAATTCCTGTGTCGGAACTGATTGGCCATCGAGCATCTTCATGCGCCATGAAGGGTCGGCAAGCATCGCCTCGGTCGCGCCATACCGGTCAAGTCCGTCCTGATTGCGGGTATCGAAAATAGGCCCAAGGTCGGCCTTGTAGGACACCAGGGTTGTGGGTTGCAGGCTACCAACCTGATTGGCTTCTCTAAGAGCGGTGGCGGGATCCAGCGAGGTGTAGAGGGCAGGGGTGCCCTTGGCGTTAAAGCGCCCTCCATAGAGTTCAGCGCCTCTTCCGGACAGAGGTTCACGCGCATAGACCGGGTTTAGGGCGCGATAGAGTGGCCCTGTGTAGCGCCCATCTTTCAGCGGCATCAGGCAAAGACGCCCGCATCGACCGCATCGATGTATTCCAGAACTTGCTGAGCTTTGCCTTCCTGCACCAGCTGCATGGCTGTCCGGCCATCAAAGCCGGGCAGGGGCTCTGACCGGTACCATGCATAGGCCATCAGTTCCGAGCCGAAGCGAGGCTCGACTTTATTCAGCACCTCTACCAATTCGCGCAGGCGGCGCTGTGTCTTGTCCGAACCGATGCGGGCTCGCCTCTGCAGCGCGTCTTTGCCCAAGCCGACGGTCAATGCGATCTCTTCTGCTGATGTGCGTAGCACCGCGGCGATCTTGCGCGGTTCGAATTGCCCAGCTTCAGCAAAGTTCGTGATGTGCATGATCTATGCTCCTACAGTGATATTGACGGTATATAGCGGCAATATGGCTGAAATTCAAGCTGTCAGGAGGTGCTGAGCCTTCGTTTCCCATGCTCTTCCGAAACGCTGCATTGCTCTGAACGCCGGAGCTTCTGCTTTTTGGCGATCGAGAACATCAGATAAGTTATTGATAATATGTCAAAGACTGCGGCAGTCGGACCGGGTTTGCCGATTTGGCTTGCCGATTTTGGACCGGAACCGGCACTTACTGCATGCAGCCACTGGGGTCCGCGGTGGTGTCGGACCATCGGCAGTTATCCCGGACCGTTTGGCTGGTGAAAAGTAAAAGTGTTCTTCGGGTTCTGTGACTGACGGATGAGGGCCTTTGGGGTCCCTCAGATGGGTCCGGGCCGGGTTCCGGTCTGCCGTTCCTGATGAAGGGCATTCCCATGCAAACAGGTGTCTTGCGCGTGCTCCGCGCAACCGCAGCCTCTTGGTGGCGGCATAGAGAGCTGCGCCGAACTGGCCAGACGGCGCTGGCACAACGGCTCGAACGCCAGATCGTCCTGCGTGATCTCGGCTATCTGAAGCAGGCGGCGTCATTGCCAAACGCGCATGTGATCTGCGGGGAGGGTGGGACGTTCCTCCATCTCGGCTGGACCACCGTCTCGAGTTTCGCGCCGATCGAGCGCTTTCCGTTGGCCGCTCTTGCGGTCGCACGAGGGACGCCCTTCATCGATCTCCGACCCGTCACCGATGTCATCGCCTTTGCGAACCTGCCGCGGGTGGCGCAGGACGGATCTGTCGACCCTGACCCTTGCGGTCCTGGCAGGTCCGTCTCGCTGACCACCTACATCGACATGGTCGTAAAGCTCGGTGCCAGCATCACCAACGATCCGCGGCCCCGTCGGTCAATCTGATCCCCATTCCCCTTCACCAAAACTCGAAAGGACGCCAGCCATGGCCCGATCCCGCACGCCCAAATTCGATGCTTCCGAGGTCATCACAAACGAAATCATCCGCATCATCGAGCGCGGCGTCCTGCCGTGGCGCAAAACCTGGACGGCAGGTGGCAGCTCAAAACCGCTGCGCGTGGGCGGTGAACCCTACCAAGGCGTGAACAACTTCCTGCTGACCATGCGCACCGTGATGGCGGGCCACAGCTCGCCCTTCTGGATGACGCTTCCGCAGGCCAATGCCTTGGATGCAAAGGTTCGCAACGGCGAGAAGTCGTCTGTCGTCGTCTACTACGGACAAAGCCGGACGACCGCTAACGATGAGGACGACCGTATCGACGGGGATGATCGCTCTGAGGAGGCCCGCGTCTTTCGATTCCAGAAATCCTACCGCGTGTTCAATGCCTGCCAGATCGAGGGCTTGCCCGACAGCTTCTTCCCGGATCCGGAGCCGGCACCCGAACATCCGCCGTCCGAGCCTATCCCGCACATGCAGGCGTTTTTCGACGCCATCGACATCACGACCGTCTTCACGGGGACGGAAGCCTACTATCTGCCGCCCGTGGATAAGGTCTTCATGCCATCGATTTCGCGGTTCGAGAACCCGCGGAATTTCTACGGGGTCTGGGCGCATGAGCTCGCCCATGCCACCAAGGCGCGTCATCGGCTGAACCGCGACTACGGCCTCTCGCGCTTCGGCAACACGGCCTATGCCCGCGAAGAGATCGTCGCCGAGCTGACTTCGGTGTTCCTTGGCCAGACGCTCGGCTTTACGGCCCATACGCTCGAGATGAACGCGGCGTATCTCTACAATTGGCTGCGCGTTCTGCGCTCGGACAAGGGCGCCATCTTCAAGCACGCCGCTGACGCGCAGCGCGCCTGCGACTACCTGATCGCACGGTCGGAGGCGGGGAGGGCAGGGGAGGACGCCGAGGCCGCTTAAGGGATGTGTGCCGGAAAAGAAAAAGCAGGCTTTGAGATGGGTGTTTCAACTTCACAGAGGAATGCCCCATGACCAACACCGCACAACCCCAGACAGACCGCCCTGATCCGAGTGTGATCGCAGCGCAGAACGACGCGTTTCGCAGGCTCGCGTGCCTTGGAGTGCCGCCCGAGCAGCCCATCCAGGGCCGCATGCATGTGACCCGCTCGATTATGGAGGCTGGCGACGGCTTCATGGCCGAGGCGGTGAAGGCAACTGGTGAGTTTGCCGCGTTCGAGCCCGAGAATGACCCCGAGGGCTGGCATGATTTCGGGGCGGTCGAGATCCGGGGTGAGACCGTGTTCTGGAAGATCGATCTCTATGAGGCGGATTCCGACTTCCGCTATGGGGCTGAGACCCCGGACAATCCCGCCACCACCATGCGCGTGCTGACCATCATGATGGCGCGCGACTGGTAGAGGGGCAGGGCACTCCCCCCCTGACATCGCAGCCGATGAAGGCCCACTGATCCCACAAAGGGAGAGTGGGCCTTTGGTCGTGTTGATCCCCGAAGCCGGGGATTGGTCACGCGCAAGCGCGCGGGCCACACCATACCCATCGAGAAGGACATCCCATGACCGCAAGTTTCAAACCCGTCTCCGTCGCTATCGGTGATCTGACTGCCCATCCCGCCAACGTGCGCAGCAACTCGCCGGAAACCTATGACTCCGAGAACATCGCGCATCTGAAGGCCAGCATCGCTGTGCTGGGTCTACTTCAGCCGCTCCTCGTCCAGAAGCTTGACGGGAAATATGCCGTGCTTGCCGGTGGCCGCCGTCATGCCGCGCTGAACGAGCTGGTCGCAGACAAGGCCGCCAAGGGGTTCACCGCGAAGACCAAGATCGACTGCCGCCTCGTGCCCGAGGATTGCGACGTCACCACGGCTCTGTCGCTCGCCGAGAACATCACGCAAGCGCCGATGAATGCCATCGACGAATTCGAGGCCTTCGCGCGGATGATGGAGGTCGACGGACAGACGCCCGAGACGATCGCAAAGACTTTCGGCACCACGGTGGCGGCCGTGAAAGGCCGGTTGCGCTATGGCCTGATCCACCCCGACATCCGCACTGCGGCCCGGGCCAAAGTGATCACGCTCGACACGATGAAGGCCTTTGCCGAGCATCCCAGCCAGGAGGTGCAGAAGGAGGTCTTCGAGGCGCTCACCAAGGAGGACAGCTACCTGCAGGCCTATACTGTCCGTCAGGCGCTCAAATCCCGCGGGGTGCAGGTCAGCGACGATATCGGGGTTTTCGTGCGCGAAGACTACGAGGCGCGTGGCGGTGCCGTCGCGGCTGACCTTCTGGAAGAGCATTCCGTGCTCGAGGATGCGGCGCTGGTCGAGACTATCCTGCTCGAGAAACTCGGGGCTGCCGCTGAGCAGGCCCGCGCAAAACTGGGCTTTGCCTGGGCAGATGCGATGGTGCGCTATGATTACGCGACCATGGCCGACTACGGCCGCGTCTATCCCGGCCTGATCGAACCGGATGAAGAGGCACAGAAGCGCATCGACGAGATCACCACCGAGCTCGAGCAACTCCAGCTCGAGATGGAGGATGAGGGGCTCGAGGACGAAGCCTACAACGCGCTTTACGAGCGCGTGGACGCCTTGGAAGACGAAGCCCGCGACCTGCAGGAGGCCTACAGCGCCGAGGATCTGGCGCGGGCCGGGGTTATCGCCTCGTGGTCGAATGGGAAGGTGACGATTCATGTGGGCCTTGTGCGCCCCGAGGACAAGCAGGAGGCAGCGCGCAGCGCCTCAGGTGTACAGGGCGACAAGGACGAGTCCGAAGCGGGCGAGATCACCTACCCGGCCTCGCTGGCCGAAGACCTCAAGACCGAGCGGGCCATGGCGCTCGGGGCCGCGATGGCACTGCATCCGGAGGTCACGCTCGATCTGACGCTCTTCAAACTGGTGAGTGACGTTCTGGGTCGCGGCATGAGCGTCACGCAGGCGATAAAGGTCGAGGCCCGGAAGGAAAACCGCAACCACGCCAAGATGGACGAGATCGACGCAACCTCGCTCGAGCAGGTGGCGGCGGCGCATGATGCGCTTGATCTGTCCTGGCTCGATGACACCCGCCCGCCCGCCGATCAGTTCGCGGCGTTTCGCGCGCTCGAGGCTAGTGAGAAGGCCAAGCTCGTGGCCTATGCGACGGCCAGCACCACGCAGTCCTGCTTCGCCCGGGACCGTCAGCGCGACAGCCTGATGCATGATTTCGAGATCGAGATCATGCCGGACATCCGCGCTCACTGGACGCCGAATGCGGCGCTGTTCAATCGCTTCAAGAAGGCCTGGCTGCTGAAAATCCTTGGCGAGGATCTGGGTCTGGCCCAGGAGGCGGTCACGCTGGCCTCGTCGAGCAAGAAGGAGATCGTCGCTTTTTGCGACAAGCTCTTTGCCGAGCCCTTCGCCACGCTTACGGACGCGCAGCGCGCTGCCGTGGCGGCCTGGTGTCCGCCGATGATGCAGACCGCCGTTGTCGCCTGTAAAGAGACGGCGCCCATTGCGGAAACCCCCGAGCCTGACAGCGAGGCTGCGCAGGCGGCCTGAGCGCTCCAGCGACCCGCGCGTAGGCCATGCCGCGCGCGCGGGTTGACCCTCCCACACCCAACAGAAAGACATCACCATGGCTATTCTCAAGTTCTCGGCCTCTGCAGTCGCGGCGCAGATCGCCCATGCGCGCGCCTGCAAGACCTTCCTGCCCAATTGGAACGGACCCGTGGACAGGCCCGCCCTGATCCTGATCGTCGGCAATGGCGTGCATCTGCGCTCGAACGGGATCGACGGCACGACCACCCGCATCGTCACCACCGAGCAGGCCGATCCCTCCTTTGCCTTCGCCGACGGCATGAACCCGTTCCGGGACACCGACTGGATGGCGCAGCGCCGCATGGCGTTCCGCGATCTGACCGGCCAGTTCTACACCGACATCCTGGATGACGTGCAGGTACTCATCGACCGTGGCCAAGGGGCGGTCCGGCTTGCTACCGATGGCCACAGCATCCGCGTCTTCGTGCGCCGGGTCTCGGATTATCTCATCGGCGGAACCTACGAAGTGCCCTCGGGCCTCGGCGGCACCTTCCGGGTCATCCTCACGGATGCCTGCGACACCTTCGCGATCGTGCAGAACTGCGGCAATTGCGAGGATTTCGACTCGATGCAGCCCTATCGCGTGCCGCTCGATGCGCTGATGGAACTCGATGACCGGAGGGTGGCGTGATGGGTTGGCCCTTCTACACCGACCGCTGCGTCAAATCCTACGCGGACGAGAAGGCGGAAATCACCCGGCTCTGCACCTTCGAGACCGACATCCGAAAGACCGAGTTGGTCAAGGCCTGCAAGGTCGGCTCCACCTGGTATGCGGCGGCAAGGGTCACCAATCTTGACGAGACCCCTGTCGAGGACACGACCTATGTCACCGATCCTGACGGTTCTATCACCTTCGGCGCTGTCTTCCTCACCCGATACGATGATGGGTGCTGGGGCTACAAGGACATGGAGGAAAGCGCTGGCCCGAACGAGTCTCGTGCTCCTCTTGGGCTGATCGAGCTTCTCTCCAACCTGAAAGACGAAGGCAGCTACGCCCATGGCTGGCGCCGGCGTTGCCGGGACTGGGCGTCGATCCCGGACTACGAGGAAGGCGACAAGATCAAGCTCGCAAAACCGGTGACGCTCACCGATGGCAGCACTTGCCAGATTGTCACCGCGACTCATTACAGGCGCGGGCGGCAAAAACGCCTCTGCTACCGCATCGAGGAAACCGGAGCGCTCGTACGCCTGTCGAAAGCTTCGCTTTCCGGCTCGGAACTGATCGGCTCCGCGAAGGGCGTGGCCAGTCCTGTGTTGGCGGAGTATCTCGCGGGGCGAGAATAGGTGCTGTGCCGAACCGTTGATCGACCTGCCGGCGACAGCAGATCCTGCGGCTTATCTTGACAGGGCAATGCAAATGCATTACCTATCGCAGGCAGCAAAGACCCCATTCTTTCAGGAGACTGCCATGACAGCGCTCGCACAAGATGTCTCGAAACTCACGGATCGGTATCAGACGACCGTGCCGGCGGGTGTGCGCAAACAGCTCAAGCTGGGCAAGGGCGACCAGATTCGCTACTGCACCGAGCCGAGTGGCAGGGTCTATATCGAGCCCGTGCGCAGCGACGAGGATGATCCCGTGCTCGGAGCTTTTCTCGATTTTGTCGAGGCCGATATCAAGGCGCATCCGGACCGCATTCGGGCGTTCGATGGGGCTTTGCATGATCGTCTTGCAGCACTGGTCGGAGACGTTGACGTCGATCTCGATGCGCCGCTATCGCTCGAGGATGAATGACCGGCGATAGCGTGCCCGCCCAAGCGCCCCTTGTCGTAAACGGATGGTCGATTTATGCGCATCCGCTCTTTCTGGACCAGTTCGAAGGGCTGATCGAGGAAGTCGAGGCGCGTAAGGCACGCGATCCTAAGACTTGGCGGAAGAAAAATTCCACGAAACGTCTGGCCGCCATCTTCAAGCTGGTGACCGAGGCCATACCGGCAGATCCGGGTGCCGCGGCGTTCCGGCAAGGCAGCACGCTCGGGGATCACCGCAAGCACTGGTTCCGGGCGAAATTCTTCCAGCAGTATCGGCTGTTCTATCGGTTCAACAGCGATGCGAAGGTCATCGTGGTGGCCTGGGTGAACGACGACAAGTCTCTGCGCGCCTATGGCAGCAAGACGGATGCCTATGCGACCTTCAAAGGGATGCTGGAAGATGGCAACCCACCTGACAATTTCGATGCGCTCTTGAAAGAAGCTGCGGCGGCGGACAAGCGGTTCGAGACGGCTGTCGAAGCGGCGCCCGATCGGTAAGTGGCCCGGTTAGCTGTGAACCTTACGGCCTTCCCGTTTACGGCACCACTGTGGGTGATGTAGCATCGACCCATAGCATATTCGGAGAAAGCGCAATGGACCCAACGGGTAAGGAACAGCTGCACCTCGGTCTCGAGGAGCATTTCCGTGGCGGCTGATGTCAATTCGTATGACGCGTGGTTTCGCGCGCAGGTACAGACCGCGCTTGAGGATGCACGCGCGGGAACTTCACAGGTTCAGGTAATGCAGGCCGCGCAGGCTTTGATTGTTGCGAAGCGCCAGGGCCAATCCAAGCCCTGACCAAGCCTTGGAGGTCAGCGCGGTCTGACCTCATCACCCAAAAAAGCGAAAGTGGGCTTTTTATTCTTTGGAATTCAGACCCTGATC
Organism: uncultured Paracoccaceae bacterium; assembly: GCA_947492825.1. GTDB lineage: Bacteria > Pseudomonadota > Alphaproteobacteria > Rhodobacterales > Rhodobacteraceae > CANMYO01. The sequence continues at coordinate 114,344 of CANLNT010000003.1, read as the reverse complement.
CAAAGGAAATCCCCATGTCCAAGCCCAAACTGGCAAACTCGGCTCTCTCAATCTCAACCGCTGAGCTAGTCTCTGCCCTCGACCAGATCGGCACAGAGGTCGACAACCGACCCCTGCGCAGCTCAGCGCTCGCGCGCATCATGCGTGAGACGTTCCATGGCAGCGACGCCGGCGGCGTATGGGACTGGCGGATGGCCTACGACCTGATGCAGGCCGCGGCCATCCAGGTGCTGCTGCGTGGGGACAACGCAGCGGGTGACATCGCCCTAGCAAAGCTCCTCGCTTCACGGCTGCTGACAGAGACACGCCGGTCGGAACAGCAGATCCGGCTGCAGCAGTTTTCCACGCCGCTGGCATTCGCGGCTCTGACGGTGCGGGCCGCAGCGATCCGCAAGGGCGAGACCGTTCTGGAGCCGTCGGCTGGCACCGGTGCTCTCGCTGCGTTCGCGGCACGGGGTGGTGCCGCACTTCTGCTCAACGAGATCGATCCCTTTCGCCAGAGCCTCCTGCGCGCGGCCTTCGGCGGCGAGGTGGCGGGCCATGACGGCGAACATATCGACGATCTGCTGCAGGCACCGGTTCTGCCCGACGTCGTGGTGATGAACCCGCCCTTCGCCTCCTCGGTCGATCGGTCGCGGGACAAGCACATCGCCGCCAAGCATCTCATTGCGGCTGCCAAGCGCCTGGCACCCGGCGGACGGCTGGTGGCGATCATGCCGCCGGGGTTCAGCCCGGAGCGTGATGCCGCGCATTGGTCCCGCGCCTGCGGCCTCCTGACGCCGCGCCTGGCCCTCACGCTGCAGGGACAGGTCTATCGCAAGCTCGGCACCTCGGTGGAAACCCAGCTCATGGTCTTCGACAAGGTGCAGGAGGATAGTGAGATGATCCGTGATACAGTCCAGGACCTTGAGGAAGCCTTTCCTCTTGTCGACGCCGTGGCCGCGACCCGACCCGAGATGCGCCCCGCCCAAAGGGCGGCGGCGATCCCTCACGGGCGGCCGACCGTTCCATCATCTGCCCCGCGCAAGACCGCCGCTGCGCCGGTCGCCGCCTCCAAGCCCCGGACCAATGCCGTTCTCCCGCTCAGCTTCACAAGCTTCGATGTCCCGCGCGACAATACCCCCGTCTCGGACATCTATGCGCGCTACCGTCCGCAGCGGATCGAGATCACAGGGGCGCAGGAACATCCCACGCCGCTGGTCGAAAGCATCGCCATGGCCTCGGTCGCGCCACCTGTGCCCTCAGGTGCCGCCAGCGCGGAATTGCGTCTGCCCGGAAAGCTGATCGAGGAGGGACACCTCTCCGAGGCGCAGCTGGAAACCATCATCATGGCTTATGATGCCCACGGGCGTGACCTGCCCGGTCGGTTCACGATCGATGACGACCAGATCAAGCTGACACGTGCGGATGATGACCCAAACGCAGGTGCCTACCGCCTCGGTTACTTCCTCGGCGACGGCACCGGTTGCGGCAAGGGCCGCGAATGCGCGGGGCTCATCCTGGTGAACTGGCTGGCCGGACGCAGAAAGGCGATCTGGGTCTCGAAGTCCGCCACGCTCATCGAGGACGCCATCCGCGACTGGACCGATCTCGGCGGCTCGCCCGCCGACATCCAGCCGCTCTCCGAGTGGAAGCCGGACCAGCCCATCCCGATGGGCGACGGCATCCTGTTCGTGACCTACGCCACGCTGCGGTCCGCGGGCAAATGCGGCACCACGCGGCTCAGCCAGATCCTCGACTGGATGGGCGAAGATTTCGACGGCGTGCTGGCCTTTGACGAGGCCCATGCCATGCAGAACGCGGCCGGGTCCGAGCAGGGCAGGGGGGTCAAACCCTCGCAGCAGGGCCTTGCTGGCCTGCGGCTGCAACTGGCCGCCCCGCGCGCTCGTGTCTTCTACATCTCGGCCACGGGCGCCACGAGCGTCCACAACCTCGCCTATGCCGCGCGTCTCGGTCTCTGGGGGCAAGGCCCTGAATACCCCTTTCCAAGCCGTGAGAGCTTCGTCTCGGCGATGGAGGCAGGCGGTGTCGCCGCCATGGAGGTGGTCGCGCGCGATCTCAAGACGCTCGGGCTCTATACCGCCCGCGCTCTCAGCTTTAATGGGGTGGAGTATGACGTTCTCGAACACGCGCTGACCCCGGCCCAGATCGAGATCTACGACGCCTATGCGGGCGCGTTTCGGACGATCCACCAGAACCTCGAGGCGGCACTGACAGCGACCGGCGTCAAAGATGCCTCTGGCGAGACCAATGCCTCGGCCGCACGCGCCTCGGCCAAGTCCCGCTTCGAGAGCACGAAACAGCGCTTCTTCAATCATCTGCTGATGGGCATGAAGGCACCGACCATCATCCGCGCCATCGAGGACGATCTGGCAACGGGCCACGCGTGCGTCATCCAGGTGGTTTCGACCGGCGAGAGCCTGCTGAAACGTCGGCTTGAAACGATGGACGCGGAAGACGAGCTCGTCGAGGGTGCCTTGACGCCGCGCGACTATGTTCTGGGCTACCTGGAACAGGCCTTCCCGATCCATGCGCAAAAGCTCGTGGAGATCGACGGTAACATGGTGGCGGAACCCTTGCGGGATGAGACCGGCGCACTGGTTGTCTCGCGCGAGGCGCTCGCTCTGCGCGATGCGGCCATGATGGAGTTGATGACGCTGGCGCCGATCCCCTCGGCGCTCGATCAGATCCTCTGGGCTTTTGGCGATGAGGCTGTCGCAGAAGTCACAGGGCGGTCCATCCGGCCCCTCAAGGCCCAAGATGGTCATCTCTTCATCGAAAAGCGCGCCGCAAGCAGCAATTCCTCCGAGACCCAAGCCTTCATGGACGGCGAAAAGGATATCCTGATCTTCTCTGATGCAGGCGGCACGGGCCGATCCTATCACGCGGCGCAAACGGCCAAGAACCAGAAGCGGCGGCGGCATTATCTGCTGGAGCCCGGCTGGCGCGCCGATGCGGCCATCCAGGGGCTCGGCCGCACGCATCGCTCGGCTCAAGTGTCAGCGCCCTTCTTCCGGGTCTGCACATCGGATGTGCATGGCGAGAAGCGCTTCACCTCGACGATTGCCAAACGCCTCGACCAGTTGGGGGCGCTCACCAAGGGCCAGCGCGAGACCGGCTCGCAGGGCATGTTCCGCGAGGAAGACAATCTCGAAAGCCCGATTGCGCGGGCGGCTTTGCGGGGATATTTCGCCGATCTTGCCGCCGGACGCGCCGAGGCGATGAGCTACGGGAGCTTCACCGACTGGACGGCCCTGCGACTGATCGACAAGGACGGTGTTCTGCTCGAGGAGCTGCCGCCGATCCAGCGGTTTCTCAATCGGGTGCTTGCCCTTCCCATCCACATGCAGAACGCGCTCTTTGCCGAGTTCATGCGCCGGATTGCCGATCAAACCGAACGGGCGCGCGCGGCGGGCACGCTCGATCTCGGCGTGGAAACCTTGCGTGGTGAAAAGATCGAGCAGGTCTCCACCGAGGATCTTTGGACCTGCCCGAAATCCGGCGCGGTGACGCGGATCATCGGGCTCGAGGTCACGGATCCGGTGCATGTCCTTGGCGCCGAAGAGGCCATATCGCGCAATCCGGATAAGCTGCCGATGGTTAATCGCGCCTCTGGTCGCGCGGCGCTCATCTCGGCGCGCCCGATGCAGATGTATGACGAAGACATTGTCTCGCTGATGCGCAAGGCGGTGCGGCCAAACGGGTCCAGCTATCTGGAGGAGACGCGGTTCGAGTCTTCGGCTTGGGAAGACATCGGAAGGCCCGAGTTTGCAAGGCTTTGGGATGCCGATGCTGCCTCCCTGCCAAAAACCACCACGACCAAGCTCTACCTGCTGACCGGGCTTTTGCTGCCGATCTGGAAGGACATTCCGACCACCAATGAGCGCATCTACCGCGTTGCGCCGGACGGGGCGACCGCGATGATCGGGCGCACACTGAGTGAGGAAGGGGCAGCGGCCCTGCGCGCCCGCTTCCTCGTCTCCAACCCGCAAACACCGCAGGAGATGCTGACCGCCGCCCTCGGTACCACCGCACCTGTCGATCTGGGCCGGGGTCTCACCCTGACCCGTCGCCGGGTCGCAGGCGAGATGCGTCTCGAGCTGGGCGGTGCGGATCGGGGCATGATTGAAGGTCTCAAGGCCATGGGGTGTTTCACGGAGATCATCGCCTTCCAGTTGCGGGTGTTCCTGCCGCATGGGGACGGGATCGACACGGGCCGCATTCTGGCCCGGATCGTTGGGCAGGGAACCACCAAAGCGGCAGAACAAGCCGCCTGAAAAGTCAAAGCGGGCTTCCGGTCGGGCGTCGCGGATCTGGGTTTCACCGGTCTGCGCTTTCCGGCCGTGCGCTGACCAATGCCACGCCCGGCCCCCCAAATTCAGACAAGAGGACAGACCCATGACCAATCCCCAGATCGACTATGCCGCAATGGCGGCTCAGTGGCGTGCAGAGCGCGAAACCACCTTGAAGGCGACCCGAGCAGAGCTGATCGCGCAACTACGTGCGCTTGGCATCAGCGAAGTCACTGCCGAATATGAAGGCTATGGCGATTCCGGCAATGTCGAGGATGTGACGGTGCAGCCCGCGGAGGTCAAACTGCCGGAGGCGCTTGTCACCGCAGTGGGCGATTTCGCCTGGTCGCTCGCCTATCACCATCATCCTGGGTTCGAGAACAACGAGGGCGGCTATGGCACGCTGACCTGGGACATCACGGGCGACAGCATCACCCTTGATCACGCGGACCGCTATGTCGAATGCTCGCACAGCTATGACGAGGGGCTTTGAGATGGCCCATCCGCTTCATCATGCTGAAAGCTCTGCCCGGAAATTCGGCGGGGTTCCGTCCGACTATCAAGCCGTCCACGACTGGTTCGACGCCTCGAAAGAGCACCTCGCGCTCTTCACGCACCGAGCCATGCGCCATCATGCTCAAGGCCTGTTTGAAGCCGAACGTGTCTTCGGCCTGACCCTGACCAATAGCGCTGGTCGAGAGATCCCCGTGCGCTGGATCGGCGAGCAACATGTCCGCGAAGACTGCCAGGGCCGTATCCCGAGCATGGCGGACTGGCTGCGACGGATACAGCCCGAGCCATGGATGGCCAATGGCCACATCGACCAGCATGCCGGCGATGAGCCCTGCGGCGACCCAAGGGTTGCCTGGGCCTCCGAGGTCGCCGCTGGCCGAACGGTTCTTGGCCTGAAAGATTGGATGGCGGCGCGCGCGACGCAAGCCACGCAAAGCGCCTGACAGGTCTCGGCCGTTTGCCAAACGAATACTGCATGGAAGCCCGGTTGGAAGATCGGGCTTCTTGCGTCGTTTACCCACCATTCTTCTTGAGGAGGATCGCATGACACTCGATGAAATCAAGGCCGCCGTCGATGCCGGCCAGACCGTGCATTGGGCCAATACCGGCTACGTTGTCCACAAGGACCGGCTCGGTCAGTACCTCATCACCTATGTGCCGAACGGTAGCTGCATCGGTCTGACCGACCGGGGCGGGCACGGGTTGAACGGAAAAGAGGCGGAGTTCTTCATCGCGCGATCGGAGGACTGCGCGGAAAATCCGGGCAGCCAATCAAGACCAGACGGGCAGGGGAGGGGCGTAGCACCCGGAGGCGCGGGGGCATTCCCACTCGGACGGCAGCTCTGACCTGTGGGCGGGGCTGAAAGGAAAGCAAGCTTTCTGATTTGTGATCCCTCAAGGGGTCGAGAAAGCAATCCCGGATGCGCTGGCAATGACGTCAGGCACCGGCCAATCCAAAAGGAACCATCCCATGTTCGCAGGAACCCTCACCCGCAATGTCGAGACCGCCGCCGCCGAATACACCGGCATGATCCATTCGACGCGCTTCGATGTCGCCATCCAGCTCGAAGCCCGCCCGAAAATGTCCGCACGCAGCCCGGATTTTGACGTGACGGCAGTCAACAAATCAGGCCGCAAGGTGCGTATCGGCACGGCCTGGAACGAGACCGGCAATACCAGCGGCAACCCCTACATCTCGATGCAAATCGATGTCGGCCTCGGCCCGTTCCGGGTCAACGCGGTGCAGACGAAAGAGGCGCGTGCGGCCCAAAGCGGCGCGTTCGAGATCATCCCACTGGTCTCGAACGGCCTGATGAAATCCGGCTCGATCTCGGGCGAGCTCACCGCCATGGACGCCGACAACGCCTTCACCGGCTACATCGCCAACATGATGTTCGATCTGGAGTTCATGCTGATCGAGAACAGCTACAAATCCGAGGAGACCCACCCCGATTACCGGATCGAGGTCAGCTCGCCCCGGGGCACGCCGATCCGCGTCGGCTCGGCCTGGATGGCCAAAAGCAGCCGCACGGGCAATGACTACCTGTCGCTGCTGATCAACACGCCCGATGGCGACCTGCGCGTCAACGCCGTGCAGAACGAAGAGCAGCGCGGCGGGCAGACCTTCTCGATCATCCCGTTCATCGACAGCGGTGAGCAGCCGCAGGACGCAGGCGCGGGGCTCTCCTTGGTCGCCTAATCGGCGCGCGTGGGGGGAGACGATCTGAACCGAAAGGGGAGCCGTGGGATCACGGTTCCCCTTTTTCTGTGCTGGTATGCTTGAAGGAACCCAGCGTGCATTGGAGACGTTCGTTTCGTCCGCAGCGAATGCAACCGAAGAGCCCAACTTGTGAATTCAGTTTTCTCGCTGCGAGCGCGCGCAGCAAGAAAATCTCAGCATCTACAAAGATTCGACTACTGCGAAGCAGCGGCAACTCCGGTCATTCGAGCATCATGCAGAATTTTTTAAGTGGAAATGACAGACTGCTGGCAAAACCTGCCAAGATAGTCCCGATTCAAATGTCTGCTTTTTGGCCTGTAGAATGCATAAATCGAAGACCGCGTCACTCAAACCATCAACCAAAGCATCACGACTGCCATTCCTACCATCATCAGGTTTTCGGTGAGGCTAACGAACCCAAGCGGGACATTCGAATTTCCTCCAACGCAGGCGCATTTGAGCTCCCGTTTGTCGATGTAGACGGCCTTAAAGACGCTTACGGCTCCAATGCTGGCAACGAAAAGTGCTGCGGGAGCTGACACCCAAGTCAGGATCATGCCGGTCATTAGGATGCCCGCGCCTGTTTCCACGAATGGATAGATATATGCGTACGGCACCCACTTCCGCGCGAGAATGTCGTAGTTAAGGAACATCGTGGAGAAGCCCTCGATATCGCGTAGTTTCTGCATACCGAGAAGGATCATCGAGACCGAGATGAACCAGCCGAGTGTTTGCCAAGTGATTGCGCCGACGAACCCAATAGAGAGCGCGATTGCGGTCAGAGCTGCCACGGCGAAGAGATAAAGCACTGGCCGGTAGGTGGTTGCCTTCGGGTCCCAGCCGGTCAGCTTTTCGCGCAGGTCCGTATAGCCGCCAACGCGTTCGCCTTCGATCCATGCTTGGGGCGTCGTCGTGACGTCGTGCTCGGCCTTGAAAGCATCAACTTCCGCACGGGTTCGGAAAAGCCGGTCGTCGACATCATATCCCTGACGTTCCAGCAGCCAGCGCGCCTTTTGACCGGATGGGCACAGATGATCTGGTAAAGCCATCCGGTAAAGCACAGCTGTTTTGCCCAAAGCCACTTCGGCCGGGTTTGTATCAATGTCTGCAACGTCGCGTGTGTCTTTGGGCATGCGCTTCTCTGACGATTTATTTGCGTGGTCATGTTTCACTTCCATATACCCCCATAGGGTATACAATCAAGAGTGCGAGCTTTGGTTCCGCACTCACTCGACTTTTTGTCTGCCACCATGCGAAAAGAGACTATGCACGAAAACCGCGAAGCCACTTTGAAACGCCTCAAACGCCTGGAGGGCCAGGTCCGAGGGATCGCTCGGATGGTCGAAGAGGACCGCTATTGCGTCGATGTCCTGACGCAGATCGCGGCGGTGCGCGCAGCGCTGAAGGGCGTCGAAAAGCTGGTGATCGATGATCACGCGTCGCATTGTATCGAGGATGCGCTCGCCTCGGGTGATCGGGAGAACCAACGAGCGAAGTTCACTGAATTGCTTGAATTGCTGGACAAGGCGCGCGGCTAAGTCTTCAAAGATTGATTGGTGGCGTCGTGACGCTCGTGAGTGTCGCCGTTGCCAACAGTATCAGTATCGCAGCCAGCATTTCCATAGAAATTGAGCGCCTTAGGGCATGTGCTGTACCGGGTGTCTCAGCGCGCAAAGCCGGGACCAGCCTCACCTTATTCCAAGTTGCAAAGCCCAGGAGGACCGCAACAATCGCGACTTTGACCAGAAGTGCTAAGCCGTAGGCCGTTCCAAATAACGCAGTGGCAGAACCTGAAAGCAGCCAAGCGAGCGATGTGCCTGCGAGGATTAGAGCCGCTACTCCGCCAGCGGCGAGATTACCAAAATAGTGCAACAGATCAGCACCGGCTGGAACAAGTGCTGCCTGCCGCAAAGGTATGAGAGCGCCAACCCAGAAAGCAGCTGCTAGAAGATGCAGCACCAGCAGGACAGCCAGGGCTACTCTGGGCTCTCCAAGAGCGTGGCCCACCTGAGCAAAGGATATCGCCACAGCAATGCTGCCTGCCAGAGCGATCCATTGTCCAATACGGGGCACCAGAATTGCAACTATCGCAAGTTCGCCTATCCCGCGCCAAATTGCGGCGGTCCCAAGTGGACTTTCCCAAACGAAGCCAAGCATCACTGGGTCGGTCGCGCCCTCTAAGCCCATCCCGGATATCCGGGCAGAACGAATGCCGAACCGGACGGCCAGCACGGCGAGACCGACAAGCGCTGCACCGACAGCGAGCTTCCGTGCCAGTTGGAGTACATACCCCTCAGCACGCTTTGCGAAGACGACCGAAAACAGCACGCCTCCCATCGCGAGGAGTGCCGTGCCATAGCCAATCGCTTTGGCAAAGATGGCCAAAACGACAAGACCGTCGATCGGTGCCAGTCCGGTCACTCAGCAACCGTGAAAGAGAAGCTGCCCTGCATCGGGTGGCCGTCCGACGCCATACCGCGCCAGTCGAAACGATAGTTTCCAGGCGGAAGCTCTTCCGATGGCAAAGCTCGGAACTCGGTAGTGGGGTTCATACCTGTCTCGCGTTCGATTTCGACATCTCCATCCGGAGAGGTAAGCGTGACTGAAATGATGCGCATCGGATCATCGAACCGCATTGAAAGCTCCGGCACTTCCGTGACTGTCTCACCGTCAGCGGGTGTTGTTGTCTCAGACTTCGAATGGGCAAAGGCAAGAGCGGGAGCAACCACAACGGCCAAGCCGAGAAGAGTTTGTTTGATCATCTGGTTTTTCCTCTATTCGGACTGGGCGTTCAGTTCGTCGTGATACTGACGAAGGTCGTCGGGCCAAGTTGACTTAATGAAGGAGAGCACCGCAATGATCTCGTCATCGCTGAGCACGCCCTCATAGACAGGCATGCCAGATGGCGGCGCGTTCTCCATCAGACCGGCAAGCCCGTATTTGGTCAGGGTGAAAAGCGTTTCATCATCATGGTGCCAAGTGTGGCCAGTTGCGTCATGCGGAGGTGCTGGAAGCAGTCCATCTTCTCCACGTATCCGCCAGTTTGGCTGCCCTTCTAGGCGCGCACCATGGCAAGCGGCACATTGGTTTGCGTAAATGCCTTGGCCCACGGCGATCACTTCGGCGTCGTTAGGCGTCAAAATACCAACCGTTTGGGCAGGTTGCGCCAGAACAAATGCGGCGGCGAAACCGGCGAGCGTGAGCCCGCCGGTGAGCAAAATGGCTTTCCGACTTACCATCAGGTGTCGAACGGTTGCGCAGTGCCAGCACGGTAGTACACTGTGCCCGCGCCAGCCTCTCCACCAAAAGCAATGACGTCGTAGCGGGCGGACGGGTCGTCGCCCATGCCGGAAGAGCCCATTGGCATGCCCGGAACAGCAAGCCCAGTGATGTTTGGGCGATCCTGCAAGACGGCTTCCAATGCTTCGAACGGCACATGCCCTTCAAAGACATAACCATCCGCCTCAATGGTGTGACAGGAGGCGAGCTCAAGCGGAATGCCGCGCTCTGACTTTTGCGCATCGGGGTCGGTCAGCTCCTCGACGGTGACGGCGTAGCCGCGTGCGCGAGCTAGGTCAGCCCAGGCGTGACAGCATCCGCAGCCTGGCGAGGCGAGAACGCGCATGGGAGTGCTAGCACTCGCAGGCAGGGCAGCCATGACAAGAGTTGTTGCAGATAGGCTGGTGAAGTGACGACGTGTGATCATGTCTGTCGGTCCTTTGAATAAAAAGTTGAATGGACTGCGGGCAAGCGCCCGTTGCCGTTCAGACTTTCGGAGGACCGGTTGGGACAGCCAGCGTCAGGTTTGCAAAGTCGAAATCAGCGTACAGAACACTAACAACTGATCTGCTCGCGGGAATGACCTGCAAAGTAGCAGAAGTGGCCGCGAGATCGCCAAAACAGGGCATTGACCCCATGCCGCTGGTCGCGTCGCAGCAGTCCGCGAGTGCCTTCTCAGCATCGGCCAAAGGATCGCTTTCTGACATTTGGGCGTGGTGGTCGGCGTGATCCGATCCGTGGTTCAAGCCATGCATCACAGATGCGGTGGATGCACCAGCGAATGCAAAAACAAGAATGATCGACAGAACTAAACGAAACATAACAAATACCTACTGGGGGTATATGGCTTTGACAAGTCACGAGGATGTGTCGCCGTAATCGAGCCTAATTGCATCCGTTATGGCTACGCCACATCTCCGGGTCATGCCCCTCAGGAACAGAGGCAGAGGGATCATCTGAATAACCGCGCAAGACCGCGTACTGGCTGACTTGGGCATCGGTCAGCAATGGCAAAGTTAACAGATGAGCATTCAGATGAACGAGGCGGAGATCTGCCCGCGCTTGACCGGCTTGTGCAACCAACCGTTCAAGCGCCTCGGCATCTGGTGCTCCTGGTTGAAAGGCTGTGTCTAACGCTTGTTCCGCAGCCACGAAACGCTCCCCGGCCGTTATGGCGTCTGCCTGCATCTGCGCCCGGATCGCCTCAATGTCACTGCGCTGCTGTTCGGTCAGACCGATGTCATCGGCAAGCTCAAGCAGGTGCGTCGGCCCCGGCACACCATTGAGTTCGGCAGCACGCGCAAGCCCCCATCCGCCGCCACGTGCGATTTCCTCTAAGTCCTGTCCCGACAAGGATTTGATCAGGCGCGTTTCTTCGCCCACGTAATCCGAGGGCAAAGTGCCATGACTCTGCGCGATGGCGATGGTGGGCAAGAGCACCATGACAAGTGCAAAGCGCATGGCTGTCATAATTTAAGTCCTTGATTGATCAGGCGTTGGCGCAAAGGGATTGCATGGAGTGAGCAGTACAGAACATGATAGAAATCATGTATGATCATTGGCTTCATTGTTTTGACGGCGCGCCTAAGAGAACGCTGGCGGAAGGCGAAACGCTATTTCGGCGAGGCGATAAAGTTGACTGGGCATTCCTGGTCCGTGAAGGGCGTATTTCCCTTCGGCGGGCGCTCCAAGATGGCGGGCTACTGACCCTTCACAGCACCGGTGCTGGTGATCTGGTCGCCGAAGCATCCCTCTTTGCGGACAGGTATCACTGCGATGCAATGGCGGGCACGGCGACGACGGTCGTTTGGTTGCCCAGAGCTAAATTGATGGCGCATTTGGAAAATGCTGTTTCATCAGATCAACTTTTGATCAAAGCGTTCGAAAGAACAGCGAGAGAGTTACAGACCTTGCGAACTCGCATTGAGATTATGCGTTTGCGCAAAGTCGCAGATCGGGTGGACGCCTATCTCGAACTGTACGGTCCCCCTGAGGAAGGCGGATGGGTACGGGTCGCGGATTGGATCGGTGTGACACCCCCTGCACTATATCGAGAACTGGCGAAGCGTCGAACGAAGAACGAAAACGCGCCGTCCTGAAGCAACAAGGTAGGAAGGGCTCTGAGACACCCAATGCGCTTGCAGAGAGGCCATGTTTCAGGTTCTTCGGAAAACTGCAATTCAACGCCATGCTAAGCTCTCTGCGTCAGCGAGGTGCTGATGACTGGGTATGGAGGGAGGATTGGAGGGCAAAATATGCCAAGAGTCCAACTTCCCGCAGTCACCCCAAAGCGCAAAGCCTGGAACAAGGGGCGTATCATTGGCCAGAAGCGGCCGCTGCTTCCCAGACAGGTATGGGCTATCCGTGCGCGGCTCGAACTTGCGGGCTATCTTCGCGACCTTGCACTGTTCAACGTGGCGATTGATAGCAAGCTAAGGGGCTGTGATCTGGTCAAACTCGCCGTGAGCGATTTGGTCAAAAATGATCGCGTTCGCGAAAGAGTTTCGGTGATGCAAAGCAAAACCAAGAGGCCAGTCCAGTTCGAATTGACTGAAAACACAAGAGATACTGTCACTGCATGGGTAAGATCACCAGAGATGATCGGATGCCATTTCATGTTCCCGAGCCGCTTCCACGATCGCCCGCACATCTCAACCCGTCAGTATGGTCGGATTGTTCGCGATTGGGTGACGGCGATCGGATTGGAACCGAGTGGCTACGGCACCCATTCGCTGCGACGGACCAAAGCTGCGGAGATCTACCGCAAGACAGGCAACCTCCGCGCCGTCCAACTGCTGCTTGGTCACACCAAAGTGGACAGCACCGTTCGATATCTGGGTGTCGAGCTTGAAGATGCTCTTAGCATTGCAGAGCGCATTGACATCTGACTTGCCTTGGCGAGCGGCTCTGCCGTTCGCCATTTCGAAGAGGTTGTTTATCCTTCGCGCGGCGAGGGGCCGTATTGTTCACATCCTGTGAGCTCACAGGAAGAGAACGTAAATTTGAAATGATTATCTCTTAATTGGCCGTTCGTTCACTTTCGTCGAGACTCGGCGTCCCCGAAGCCCTAAGGTCTCCATCTGAAGCGATGTGATCGTGCCTCTTTCAAAGTACTTTCATGCATCGCTCAATCCCGCAGGGAGCCAATTCATCACAAATCTCATTCAGATCGTTTATGCGTCACAGCCGTTTGGATACGATGAGCCGACACTGGCAGGCATTTTGATCGATGCCAGACGTTGCAATGAGCGGGATGACGTGACCGGCGCGTTGGTTTGTCGGCATGACATCTACCTCCAACTACTCGAAGGACCAGAAGATGCAGTGCGCGCAGTCTATGCACGGATTTGTCGCGATAATCGTCATGCTGGGGTCAAAGAACTCCTGAACCACAAGTTACAAAGTCGCTTGTTTGCAAGTTGGGCAATGCTTCATGATCCTGCAAAGACGTGGATTTGGACGGAAGAAGAAATCGCTAACGCGGCACTTGATCGCGCGGAGCCCGCCGAAATCATAAAAGTATTCAAAGACCTATCGGATCGGTCCGGGAAACCGGCTGTGCATTGATGCAGATCCTTCTCGCATCGATGCAGACGCGAACTAAGACCTGTAAATGGTGGGCGGCATGACGGGTGTGCACTCAGTGCCCGATGCGTTCACGACGTGGGAATGTGAACGCATCGTTGCGGCAATCGCCAAAATGCCCATCGATGACGCGCTGCTTGTGGGCCGCAAGCGGTATCACAATCTGCGTAATGCGGAACTCGTTTGGATGGACGATGTCGGAGAACTCAGTTGGGTGATGACTCGGTTGATTGAGCTTGTCAGTCATTCCAATAACCGACGGTTTAATTTCGACGTGCGGGAATTTGCGGAAAGTCCGCAAATTGCCAGATATGATGCGGCCAAAGAGGGACATTTCGCGTGGCATTCTGACATTGGTCATGGTCCCGCTGCCGGTAAAAGAAAGCTCACACTTGTGCTGCAATTGAGCAATCCTGACACCTACGATGGGGGCGACCTGGAAATCAGGCCAAGTGCTCAGGTCCTCTTAGCCAACCGGGCGCAGGGATCTGTAAGCGTGTTTCCGAGTTTTGCACTACATCAGGTGACGCCGATGAAGCGGGGCATCCGGCGCTCGTTGACAGTCTGGGCGCATGGCCCGGCGTTTCGCTGAAGGCGGCTCAAAGAGGTCAAGAGCTAGAAACCACAGGCTTGATTCTGAAAGGGGTCAAGTCAGCCAGCATTGTAAATTGGGTTCCGGGCGACTACATGAGATTTACAAAGTTGTAGTCTTCTTCGGCAAAGGTGCATCGCCTGCCAGAGCCAACTGCAATTACCTATCACTAAAATTCGACTGTCGCGCGCCTTTACAGGGGCTTGACGCTTGGGACGGTTGCCGACTGATGGCGCACGACCGCATCACCCATGCGTCATGTTTTTCCGTCTTGGCGGCCTGACGGACCAGCGATTTGCGCCCACGCATTGACTGCGCGCCTTCGATCAAACGACCTCGATGCCGCTCTGACAAAATGATTTGTCGGATCAAAAAACCAGTGAGGCGGCGCTTTCTCCGTCAAAGGATCCAAAATGACTTTTCCAGAATGGACGAAACCCGGCCTTTACGGTGCTTTGGGAGGTGCGATTGCGGTTTCTATACTTGGCTTCACTTGGGGTGGCTGGACGACGAGCAGCAACGCCGAAACCATGGCGCATGAGTTCGCATCTGACGAAGTGACTTTGGCGATGGTTCCAGTGTGCCTCAATCTGTCGGCGGCTGATCCAGAGCGCACACAGAAGCTCGCAGTTCTGCAGGAGATTTCTGGCTTTGGTCGCCGCACTGCAATGATGGAAACCGGCTGGGCGACCTACCCAGGCTCAGATGCGCCGGACCGTGACCTTGCAGACGCTTGCCTCGCGGGGCTTGAATTGGATGGATCATAATTCAAACGTCACGCTGCAAACTTCACCGGCAATTTGCGGGACACCGATGTTCGTGAACGCCCGAATACTTTGGGTCGTTTTCACGGGTCCCATCTTCGCTCTGCTCCTCTTTGCAATGCCCGCCATTGCCCAAACCATACCTGAAAACGCCAGCGCAAAAAGCTATGGCGACGGATGGGAATGCGACGTTGGGTACCGCGCGATCGACGAGACCTGCGCAGCGATTGTGGTCCCTGAAAACGCCTATGGGACAAACCGCACCTATGGATCCGGCTGGGAATGTCATCACGGTTTTCGCAAGGTCGAGGAATTGGCCTGCGTTGCGGTGGTTGTCCCCGATGGCGGGTTCCTGGACCCTTCAGGCGAACGTTGGCATTGCTTGCGCGGATATTCCAAAGTCGACGATACCTGCCAAGAGATCGTCTTGCCAGAAAACGGCTATCTGGTGGACGCGACCTACGGGTCCGCGTGGGAATGTCGACGCGGGTTTGAGACGGTGGACGACAGTTGCGCTGCGATCGTGGTGCCCGCCAACGGATATCTGAACGGGTCGCGCTACGGTCAAACCTGGTCATGCGAACGTGGGTTTTTCGAACAGGACGGCCTGTGCAAGGCCGTCGTGATCCCGGAGTTCGCATATTTCGACGATGCGTCTTACGGCGAGGGATGGAAATGCCAACGGGGATATGAAGTTTCAGACGCAGGCTGCCAAGTCATCGAAATCCCCGCAAACGCCCATCTCGACAGGTCTGGCAACCGTTGGGAATGCAATCGGAACTTTCAAAAATCTAGGGGTCTGTGCGTTCTAAATAACTAAGCGCGTCGCACCAAGACGTCCACCTCAACACCTAACCTAGTCGAACGACAGTCTCACCACCAAAAGGAAGACAAGATGAAAACCGAAATCCAGACGGTAGATACCGTTCGCCGTCCCGTCAGGGGCGCTCAAGCGCCCCCCGTGATCCTTGAGGCACCAGCGCAATCATTTTCGCTGACTAAAATCCCAACGGCGGTTGTCTACTGCGAAGGCAACTTCGCCAAAATTGACGGTAAGACGGCCAACGGCCTTGTACGTCATTCAGAGGCCTACAGGATTACTTCGGTCATCGACAGCACCCATATCGGCGAGAACGCCGGGTGGATTCTTGATGACGTAATCAACGACATACCAATCCTCGAAAGCCTGAACATCGCTATCGCCCGCGAATCCTCCATGCCTGATACTTTCATCTACGGCATGGCCCCCTCAACAGGGCGGCTTTCGCCCGCGGATCGTGGCGTAGTGCTGGACGCAATCGCGCGGGGTATGAACATCGTCAGCGGCCTGCATGAATATCTCAGTGACGATGCCGAAATCGCGCAAGCCGCATCGGACAGACAGGTCACCATCCGCGACATCCGCAAACCCAAAGCCAGCAAAGACATGCGCTTGTTCGACGGCAGCGTCGCGAATGTCCATGCGCTACGCATCGCAGTACTGGGAACCGATTGCGCGATCGGAAAACGGACCACTACGACCGTCTTGGCACGCGCCCTCAATGCAAAGGGCATCAAGACTGTGCTGGTGGGCACGGGCCAGACGGGCCTGATGCAGGGGGCAAAATATGGTGTGGCCATGGACGCCGTCCCGCCCCAATTCTGCTGCGGCGAACTTGAGGGGGCGATTGTCGCCGCCTCAGAGGCGGAACAGCCCGATGTCATTTTGGTCGAGGGCCAAGGTGCGTTGAGCCATCCAGCGTTCTGCACATCTGCCTTTATCCTGCGCGGCAGCCAACCCGATGCCGTCATCCTTCAGCATGCCCCAAAACGCGCCCATCGCTGCGATTTTCCCAATATGCCAATGCCCACCCCGGCAAGCGAGATTGCTTTGATCGAGGCGTTTGCCGATACGAAAGTCATCGGCCTCACGCTCAATCATGAGGGCATGTCGGAAGCCGAGATCACGAACACGATTGCTGCCCAAAGCGAGGAACTTGAACTGCCCGTCACCGACGCGCTTAGCAGACCTGCGGCACATTTGTTGGCAATGGTTGCTGCGGCCTATCCTGGCCTGCAGCAAGGAACCCCCGTGGCCGCGATTTGAACTGCCCTCGGATAGAAGTTGATCTGCACAAATTGCGGCACAACACACGAACAGTTGTCGAGCGCTTGAAAGCGCGTGGCATTCGGGTGACTGCGGTGACCAAAGCGGTATGTGGGCATCCGGCCATGGCACAGGCCATGCTTGACGGCGGCGCCGAGGGCTTGGCTGAGGCGCGTTTGAGCAATGTAAAGCGGTTGCGCCAGGCTGGCGTGACTTGTCCGATCACCTTGATCCGCACACCCATGTTGAGCCAGGTCGATGACATCGTGCAAGTCTGTGAGGCGAGCTACAACACAGAGATACCTGTGATCGCAGCATTAGCCGCCGCTGCACTCCGGCAAAACACGACTCACGACGTTGTCCTGATGGTCGAAATGGGTGACTTACGCGAAGGGATCATGCCGCAAGACATTGGACATATGGGACAGCAAGTCGTGGACATGCCCGGTGTGGCGCTGAAAGGCATCGGTGCCAATTTCGCCTGTCTGAGCGGTATTGCCCCTACGGCTACCAAAATGCAGGCCTTGACCGCACTTGCCAATGAAGTCGAGGGGCGGTGTGGCCCATTCGTTCAAACAGTATCTGGCGGCAACTCTGCAAATTTGCCTTGGGCGTTCGGCTCGCGTGCGACCGGCCGGATCAACGATCTGCGCATTGGCGAAGCCATACTGCTTGGCATGGATCCGATCACAGGAGTTCAGATTGGTGGTTTGTTTCAAGACAGCTTTACGCTTGTCGCCGAAGTGATCGAAACCGACACCAAGACAGTGAGCCCACTCTTGGGTACCGCGGATCATGCACCGGCAATCATTCGGCTCGTTCCAGCCACCCTCGAGACGACAAGGATTATTCTTGCCCTTGGAAACCAAGACACGGATACGGCGGGGCTTTCGATGCCTGCTGGCAGTACACTTGTCGGTGCGACAAGCGATCATCTCGTCATTGGCACGACAGATCAAAAGCTCCGCGTTGGATCGGAAATGCGGTTTCAGATGAACTATAGCGCATTGATGCGCGCCATGGCCGCGCCTGACATTCAAACGATTCTACACAATGACCAGCCTCGGTCACAGGAAAACGATGCCCATGGTCCAAAGAAACACCTGGCATTGGTTTGATCGACAGTGTTGGGGCCCGGCAAAGCGCAATCAAGAAGGAAATGATCACTTGGCAAAACTCACAAAAACGAGCGTGTTCAAGGCTCAAACTCCCAATGCCGAAACACCATTGGACAAGACAACCCGCATCGTTCGCAAGATGGTCGCAGAAGAGGCTGAGCAGCGCCAAGCCAAGAACGACCGTCTTCGCAACGCGCGCCTTGAACGGGAGGCCAACACTCCGACAAAGCCGTCACGCTAGGGGCGTAGGAAAGGTTCAACCAAGGCGACCACATCGCAACGCCCCCCGTTTTGTCCGCGCCTTTATGCCTGCCAGAGCGACCGGACACACCAGAAGGAATTTGCCAATGACGCACGAAAATGAGAGCACAACAAAAGTTCACTATATCTGTCAGACATACGTGGAACAGAAGCCAGCGCGCGACGGGCAAGCGAGCCTGAAGATTGGCAAACAGTTTCAGTATTCCACGGCAGCAGAAGCTCAGAACAGAGCAGAACGGGAAGCTCAGTCTGAGGAGTGCGCCGGTGCCGATGCCTATATGATTAGTGAAGACCCCGAGAGTGGCGAGGTTGGATCACCGAGCTTTCTTGTTAGGCTCGGGAGTGTTCCGGAAACTGATGACTTCTAGAACCACGCCTCTGGCAAAGTGCCTCCCAAAAGACGTACCCCCACCATGGGCCGAGTATGTTAGAAAAACGGCTATTGCCGCAGCCGCTGCGAAAAGCTGGTGTCGACCGGCTCAAAACCGAAGGTTTGAATGACGGCTTCGATGACGTCAGCTGCATCGCATCTACAACGATGGTGTGACTGCGAAGAAATGCTGCGTCAGCAATAGCTGCACCTGCACAAGTCCGCTTTGTCCCGCATCTTACCAGTTCACGCACGGTGCAGCGAATTTCCGCTTTTGACCTCGGCGGCTGAGTCCCACAGATTTCTAGCGCTCTTGGGATGCGTCGTTCCGAGGCGATTATTGTGCTCAACGAAAACTAAAGACATAGCCTTCCGGCCTCCCCAGCTCGGCTGCGCGTGTCGCAGGGGAGAACGGCCCTTCGGTCCGTCGCGCATTCGGCCATGCGGCCTCACCGCGGCGTCGCACCCGGCATTCCGGTTTGCCCGCCTCGCGAGCACGTCCCTCCCCGGCCGCTCCGCCGGATTGCGCTCTGGTCTGTTTTGCGGAGCAAAACGATCCCGCCACTTCATCCGTCTCTCGCGTCCGGTCGGGCCGTTTGCCTGCTCGTGCCGGGCAAACCTACCGTCAAAACACACACACATGAGTGCGGAAGCATATCCTCCGGATGGCCCCCAAATCAGCCCGCCTCAAGGATCGCAAAACTTTTCGGTGAGGGCAGGGCCTGTGGCGTGGGGCGGTCCGGTGCGTGAGGCCGCGCATGTGTCAGGTGCTGCGCGCAGAAAACTTTTACGCCCGGCAAGCCGGCGGCTGCGCCGTCCCTGACCCGGGCAGATTCGGAAACCAGGCATTCGGCCATGCCCCCACACTCACGTGGAGGCCTTGGAACCGAACACTGGAGATAAGAACATGGCTTACGACACCGCAAACACCTACGAGACCATCGAGCTTTTCGGGCTGACCGAGAAGGACGCACAGCTGCCGATCCCGGAGGATCACGTTCTGACCGACCGCATCATCCGCGAGAGCTTCGAGGCTCTACTCGGGCAGCTGCGCGGGACCGGGCTCGAAGCGGAAATCGAACCGCTGGCGCACGGGCTCGCCACGATCCTGCAGCGCCGCAAGGTGGCGCTCGGCAAGGAGGTCGACCGCACCGCTGACAAGATCGGCGCGCTCGCAAAATCCCACGATGGATCCGAGATCGCCGAGACCGCGCTCGAAGAGGCGCAGTCGCGCTTTCTGCAGCTGCGCGATATCGTCGGCGCAATCGAGGTGATGAGCGAGGCCGCAGCGGAATGCTACGAGGTCGAGACGGGCCACGCCTTCATCCCGGCAGCCGGATCGCGCGCAAGCACCCGGGCGCAAGAGACCGGGGCGGTCTTCGAGGCTCGGCAACTGCTGGAGCAGCACGACCGCGAAACCGCCGAGAAGTCGAAAGTCGAGGGGGTGCCCCTGATCGTCTCAGGCGCTACCGACTGGACCGATGTCGATGTGATCTTCAACACGCTCGACAAGGTTCGCGAACGGATCAAGCAGAACCGTAACCAGGAGATCTTTCTCTGCCACAAGGGTGGCAAGCACGGGGCGGAGATGATTGCGGCTCGGTGGGCCCGGGCACGCGGGATAGCACAGGCGCGCTTTGATCCGCGCTGGTCCGCGCATGGGCGGGCGGCACCGTTCAAGTGCAACGACGAAATGCTGGACGACAAGTTCGCGGCGACGGGAGTTGTGCTCTTCGGTGGCAACGGGGTCGCGCTGAACCTCGGGCAGAAGGCGGAAGCGAAGGGCCTGACGGTCATGCGAGTTGCGGACCCGGCGAAGAAGGCGTCGCAGGATTGAAGAGAGGGGGTCGCGCTTGGCGCGGCCCTTTCGTTGTTTCTCATGGCGCGTGCGTTCGGTCACGCGTGATCGGCGTCTCGCGGCGGCCAGCACCGTCATCGCTCTACCCGGTCCGTCAGATTTCGGCCCATCCGCATCGGTAGGGGCTGGGGATGGTGCGCACCTCGTACATCGTCAGCAGCGCAAGACCGAGGGGTCGAGACGTCGGACATGAGGTTGAAGACCCGCACAACCCTCGGGTAGTGTTTCGGAACATCGCATCCACGCGGGCGGGCATCATCAGCACCCCGGCCAGGTTCGGCAGGACGTGGACGCGGATGGTGGCGACTGCGTGATGGCAAGGATCATCCGGGTCTCTCCTTTTTGCTATGCATGTGGATCGCACGGGGTCGGCCCGTTCGTGCCCTCAGCTCACGCTTCGGCAAGCACAAATACGGCTTCCACGGCGGAGCCGCGGATCCTCCGCATTTGCGCTTGCGACCGGGCCTCTTGCCCCGTGCCGGGTGATCCCCATCGCAACAAGGAGTAACCCAAATGACCAACCACTACGTCGCCACCGTCCCCGTCAAGTTCACCGATACCGATGGCCAAGAGCGCACCCGTTTTCAGCGCGTGGGCGCGATGTTTCGCAACACCCGCAACGGGGATGGATCGGAGTTCTTCAGCCTCAAGCTCGACTTCCCGGTCGCGGTCTCGGAGCTGGTGATGTTTCCGCCGAGCGCGAAGGACCCGCAGGACTAAATCCTCTGACGAGGATGGGCCGCCCCAGGACGATCTTGGGGCGGCCCGATCCCTGTTCCAGGGATGCCGTCACCGGCGCGGGTGATCGCCTACAGCGACCTCCTCTTGGTGCCGGTCGCTGTGCGGTCAAGGGACGCACGCCCCCCCGGAATGATCAGGCCGCGACAGGGCGGACAGTCAGCCTCAAGGGGGCCATCCACAAAAACCTATCGGCCAATGCCTCCCAGTTTTTGCGGCAGAGATTTGGCAAGCCAAATCTGGCCCTCCTTGACCCAGACTGTCCGCCCTGTCGGTGGGGTTTGCGCCCGCCCGCGGTTCCGTCCGAACACATGCGTGTTCGGCCAGTCCCTCGGGCGCTGCTGGGGAAGGGGACCCATTGGACAGGTGGGTCGCCCGGTGGTGAGGGCGTCAGAGCCGCGTCCCTGCGGGCCGCGGCGTGAAGCGGACACCAAGGCTGCCTGAGCCTGAATGCAACGTAAGTACATAATTGACAGATGGGTATATTATCGTAAGGTAAGGGCGGCCTTGGTGGAAGGTGGCAGGAAATAGGGGGGCTTTCTTCCGCATGTCCCGTTCGAAGCGACTTACCGACTTTGAGAAGATGGAGATCGTCCGCGAAGCCGCCGAAGGGGTGTCGACCTCTGAGCTTGCGGAGCGTTTTGTGGTCACGTCGCGGGCCGTGCGCTACGTCTTGAAAGCCGACGCCGAGCGCCAGACGGATGCCGCGATCCCGGTCTCCGCAGTCAGTGTGAAGGTGACGGCAGAAGAGCTTGCGGCGCTCGATGAAGTGCTGGCCGCCGCTGGGATCGAGAGCCGGGCCGAGGGGCTGCGGCGGCTCATTCAGGCGGCGGGTGGGGTGTTTGTTCCGGACGCGCAGATGGCGGCAGAGATGGCGCGCTACCGCGCCTCGTTGCACGAGGTCGGCAATGGGGTCGCGCAGATCGCCAAGCAGATGACGCAGGCCAACCGGCGGGGGCAGGGGGCCGTGGGGGGCACGCGTGCCGAGTTCACCGAATTGCGCCTCGCGCAGATGCGCGGGCTGGCGCGGTTCATTCTGGATTCCGCGGACGAGATCGATCTGCTCCTGCGCCGCCGTCGGGACGCCATGCAGCTCGAGGCCACGGCCGCGCTGAGGGAGTTTGCCCATGCGGCTGAATGATGCGGTTGACGCTGTCACAGGCGAGGTCTTCCGGGACGGCTGGAGCCGGATCCGAGGCTCGATGCAGGGGCTGCATGTCGCCAAGCAGAGCCAGCTTGTGCGCGCGGCTGCAGGGCACCGGCCAGCGGTCTTCAAGGCGATCCGGGGCGGGGGCACCCACACCAAATCGCAGCTGATGAACCAGCTCGATTACCTCACGACCAAGTCCACCCATATCGTGGACAGCAGCGGGTTTCTGGATGGCAAGGCGAAGCTCGATGCAAAGGACATCAAGGACCTGACAGAGCGCTTCGCCAAGCGATGGGACGCGGGCTTCAAGCCCAAGCTCGGGCAAACCACCCACATGCTCATGTCCTTCCCCGTCGGTACGCGCGGCGATGATGTGCGCGACATCGCGACGGATGTGGCCGAGCGGTTCTTCCAGACTGACGCGGGGCATTTCGACTACATCATCGCGGTGCATGAGGACCGCGATCACCCCCATGCGCATCTGGTGCTGAACCGCCGCTCGCAGGAAGGCGAGTTCTTCTTTCTGGGGCGCAACCACCGCTTCAACTATGACGACTTCCGCCTCGCCATGGTCGAGGAGGCCGAGAAGTATGGCGTGCGCCTGGAGGCCACGCGCCGGGTGGATCGGGGGCTCATGCATTACCCCGCCCGGACCCGCGAGGTCTATGCGGCGAAAGAAGAGGGGCGCGCACCCCGCGAGCGGGAACGCGTGGGGCAGGACCTGACGCGGACGCTCGCGGAGATCGCCAACACCAGAACCGTCTACCATTCGCTTGCCGCGGAGGCTTCGCGCGAGGCCCGCGAGGATATTGCTGCAGCCCTCTTCCGCGCGGGCGAGGTGCTGGCGCGGGGCGGGCAGGTGGACCGAACAGGAGATGTCTATATGGCCGAGGATCAAAGTTTCGAGGATCTGAGAAGCCTCTATGCGGAGAAGCTCGCGCGGGTGCAAGGCATGATCACCGAGAAGCCTGACACGGAACGTCCCGAGCTGGAAAAACGCCTCATCAAGATCCAGACGCAGGTCCAGCACATGCAGCCGCTCGGATTGCGGTCGAGCACGCTGTCTGAGGCCCCCTCGGAGGGCGGGGTTTACTCAGAGGCAAACATACAAGAGAGCCAGCTCGAACGCCTTGTCGAGCCGCACTTGCGGTCGCGGATTGACGCGGCCCTGCGCGGCACCGGGATCAGTACAGCGGAAGTGGTCGCCCGGATCGAGACGGGCGCCTCCAATGCAGCACTCGAGCATCAATGGATCGCCGATGATCTCGCCAAGGTGGCCGAGGCGCGCGATCTGAACCTCGAACGCCGCGCCGATCTGGAACAGGCGCGCGACATCCTGAATGACGTGCATGTCGCGCTTGGCACGCTTTTGGAACGGGAGAACGTGCTGCGCCGGGATGGTGTCACGGGAGCGGTGAGCGAGCGGTTCCACTATCACGAGGATGCGGTGCGGGCGATGGAAGGGACAATCCGTCAGGAGATGCGCGCAGAAGGTCTGAAAGCGCAGCAAATCGAAGATCGGGAGTGGGAGGTGGTCTCAAAGGCAGAGCGCCGGATCGAGGCGGAGCAGCGCGCGTATCTTGAGGTACACCCGGAGCTGCTCGCCCGTCCGGACGATGTGATCGACCGGTCCGAGCCCTACAGGGAGACCATCACCGATGCGGCCCGCGCCAGTGAGATCGCCCGCGAGGTCGACCGGATCATGGAGGCACGCGATGTCCGCACGCCTGTTGCAGATGCTGTCGCGGATGACTTGCGCACGCGATATCCGGACATGCCGTCGCACCTCGCCCGCGGGCTTGGCGCGACCTACGCGGCCGTCGCCGAGATCCGCGACACGGAGGCCATCAATCAGGTCCGCCGCGAAACCGAGTTACGAGACGGGATTGGGGTTGGCACACGCGACGAAGCTCTCGCAGCCCGCGATGAAACGGCGATGCGGTCTGATGAACGTACCGACCGTCTCGCAGACGAGATTGCACGTGTCCTGGACCATGAGCGGGCGGGGGAGTTGTCCGCGCCCTTCGAGACCGAGGCGGAGCGGGACGCGTTCCGCGAGGAGATCGCGCGGGCGCTGGACGTTCGCCAACTTGAGCGGCTCACATCCGGCGATGCCGATGCGCTGGACAAGGTTCTCGAGGACCGTCTCGACCGGCTCTATGTCGCCAAGGTCTACCTGCAATCCGATGCCGCGACGGCCAACACGGAGGCCTTGCGCCAGGTGGTCGATGATCTTGCCGACGCCGAGTATGAAAAACACCGCACTGGCGATGTGGATGGCGAGACCGAGCGGGGACAGGTCCATTGAGCGCCTCCATGGGAAAAGCGCGGATCGCCACGGGCGTCCTGCTTGTGACGCTGGTGACCGGGGCCATGGGCTATACCATCGCCTCGGCGGTGCTGACCTACCAGGATCTTGGGTTTGGGGCCGAGATCGACTTTGCTTATATCGCGCAGAACTACATCACGATCCTCGATCGCCGCCCGGAGGACGCGCAACTTATTCACCTGATCGTCGGCAGCTTCGCCGCCGCCGGCCTGATGCTGAGCCTCGCCCTTTCAGGCTCGGCCCTCACACGCTTTGGCCAGACCCATTGGCAGTCTGCGCGCGAGATGAAGGCCAATGGCTTCTTCGGGGCGCCAGGGACCGGGTTCATCCTCGGCAAGCTGGGGCCGCCGGGCTCCCGCGCCAATTACATTTGCTCCAAGGTCTTCCCCCATGCGCTGATCGTGGCGCCCACGGGCCGTGGCAAGACCACGGGCTTTGTCATTCCGAACCTGCTGACCTGGCAAGGCTCCGCCGTGACGCTCGATGTGAAGGGCGAGTGTTTCGAGGCCACGGCCCGGCACCGCGCGGCCCAAGGCGACAAGGTCTATCGCTTTGCCCCTACCGATTGGGAGGGCAAGCGCACGCATCGCTACAACCCGCTCCTGCGTATCTTCGAGCTGAGAGACCCTGCCCGCCAGCAGATGGAACTGCAGCTCTTGGCGACGCTGTTCCTGCAGAGTGACAACGACCGGGTGCAGGGCCTCCTCAAAGGCGGGATCGATCTCTTCGTGGCGGCAGGGCTCTTGGCGTTCCAGCGCAAGCGCCCGACCTTGGGCGAGATCTACCGCATCGCCGCCTCGGGCGGGAACAAGCAGAAGGAGTATTTCGCGCGGGGTCACGAGGTCGACAACAGGGCAGCAAAGCTGATTTTCACGCGGCTTGCCTCGACCAACAACGATACGCTGACCTCCTACGTCTCGCTCTTGATGACCTCGGGGCTCGATCAATGGCAGAACCCGGCCATCGATGAGGCGACGGCGGTCTCGGACTTTGACTTCCGCACGATCCGCAAGAAACCCTTTTCGGTCTATCTTGTGGTCCAGCCTCTCATGGTGAAGCCTCTGGCACCCCTGATCCGGCTCTTCTTCTCCGATCTTCTCTCGGCCATGCAGGAGAAGGATCCCGGGCCGGATGAGCCCTGGCCGGTGATGATCATGCTCGATGAGTTCAATCGCTTGGGCAAGATGCCCATCGTGGTCGAGAGCATCGAGACCCTGCGGACCTATCGCGGTCACCTTGCCGTAGTGACACAAACCATACCCGCCCTCGATGAAATCTACGGCGAGAACACCCGCCGTGCGCTGCAGGGCAATGCGGGCGTGAAACTCTACCTGACACCCTCAGATGAAAAGACCGTCGAGGAGCTGAGCAAGGCGGTCGGCAAGACCACGAAAACCGTCGTCACGCGCTCCCAATCCATCGGCAAGAATCCCTTCGAGGGGCGCAGCCAATCAACACGGACCGAGGAAAGCTCCTTGCTTCCTGAAGATGAAGCGCGCCGCCTGCCGCTCGACGAGATCGTCATGGTCATCGATGCCCAAATGCCTGTCCGGGCAAAACGGATCCAGTACTTCGATGATCGGCTGTTCAGGGCGATCCACGCGGCGCAGTCAGGCGAGCTGCCGTTCCCGGAGCTGGGGGGAGGGGGGCCGCAAGGCAATCTGCCGTTGAGTATGCGCGCCATGCCGATGACACCGCCACCGGACGGGCAAAGCGGACCCAACACCGAAGTGGACGCTGCACACCAGGCCGCTGCTGGTCAGCCGTCAGCGCATGTCGTTCCAAAGAAAACCGCGCCCGTCGTTCAAGCTGTGATCGCCGAGGAACAACGCCAGATGGAGATGGATTTTGGGGGCCAAGTCATGGATGCCGAGACAGCGAGCGCCGTGGGCGAGGCGCAAATGCGCTCCGCCGTCGGTGGCTTGGACGACATGGAAGCGATGCTGCGGGAGGATGGTGGTCAAAAGCTTGTTGCTCGATAGGGTGGCGAGGGTGGTATGTCGGTCGAGTGGGCGGAGAGCGGACCTTCGCTGCATGTGCCCAAGGCAGGCAATTCGGCTCCATGAGCTGCCGTTCGCCCTTGATCAGTCAGATTTAATCAGAGATGTTCCTTCCGGTTTTGTGTCAGACACGAGTTCGCGGGCATGGATGCCAAGGACGATCAACGCTGGCCAAAGCAGGTAGGCTTCGATCTCGATGTTTTCGCCAAACGAGAGCAGTGTGAAAGTCATCACAATCCCCAACGGCAAATGCCCTCTGGGACCACGTGCAGAGTCAATGAGGCTGAGACATGTTTGCCAAACAAATGGAACCAGCAACGCAATCAGACCGACGATCCCTTTCACGAACAGCAGTCCGAACCACGTATGATGGCTTCCAATCGGCATATATTCCACGGCGTGGCTGCCGGGTTGAACTGTTCCATGACCAAA
The DNA here is from genome assembly GCA_947492825.1 of uncultured Paracoccaceae bacterium. GTDB lineage: Bacteria > Pseudomonadota > Alphaproteobacteria > Rhodobacterales > Rhodobacteraceae > CANMYO01. Next base: position 87,257 of record CANLNT010000003.1, on the reverse strand, counting down.
CCAGAATGCTTCATTCTCCCAACGTTCGGATGCGATCCGCTGTAGAGTTGCGCGGACCCGTGTGCTGTCAGCGCGCGCGCTTTTGAAAGCCGAGATCGCTTGTGAAACTGACGTCACAACAGATGTGCCAAAGATGGCCATTGAAGCCGTCAAAACCGCGACGACCTGCCAGGCCCAACCGCGCAGGATCAACGGCATCATACGTGGGCCAACGGTGCAGGTGACGAGGCCAACCAAACCCATGCGCGACTTCGACGCAAAGATCATCAACATGCCGGCCGCGACACCGAAGCTGCGCCATTTGATGGATTTTTCCTCGAGCGCGAACAACACCATGACGACGCCAAGAAGCGCAGCGAACGGCGACCACGGCGCATAGAACTGCCACCGTGGCGTCCAGCTGGCCGGATCCCAAGTAAAGAGAAAGACAGAGAAATATTCGGGGCCGGGGCCACCGATCGCTTTTAGCGGAGATGTGAATATCCTTTCGGGCAGGCCGACATAGGGCGCAACGAGGAGCATGGGCGCGATGATCAGGGTCCAAAGTCCGACGACACATTGTGCGCGGACAAGCACCTCTCGTCTGATGGGAAGAAGTGAGCCGGCCAGCGGGAAAAGAGCGAGAAGCGCCCAACCCTTGGCCCATCCGATTGAGGATTTAATCGTCTTCTTGAGTCCAAGTCCCCAATCAAGGTGCCCCAGCCAAAGGGCCACCAGCATAACGAACATGCCGAGGATCCACGCCCAAACAACCGGGGGGATCGTGCCTGTTGCCCGAAGGTCATCGCGGACGGCCGGGCCGAGATAAAGAACCAGTACTGCCAGACCGCCAAGGACCCACGCCAGAACGGGACCCACAACATAGAGAGAGCCAACCGCGTAGAAAGGCCAGGTCAGGACAAGGGTCCGATAGACCAGTCCCTCGGCGGGGTTGAGGTCGGTCATCATTCGTCGCGAGGCTTGGACATCAGGCGGCTGATGACGGCGAGTCGCACCCAACCCAACATCAGACCGATCAACAGCATGAAAGTCGCAGCACCACCGGCCGCGATCGCCAGTTTGCGATTGGGCGACGATGGTTTTTCAGCAAGCGACGGATTCTCAAGCACTTGTACCAGCGGGTAAGATGCATAAACATCTGATTTGCTGGATTGGGCTTTGGCAATCGCAGAGGCAAAGACAGCCTCGGCGACGGTGAAGTCGCGTTCGAGATCCTGAAGCTGTGCTGCGGCGGCAGCCAAACGGGCGAGATCGGCGCTGCCTTCTTCGAATTGTGCCTTGAGTGTTGCCAATTCGCGCGCCGCACCCTGACGTGTTGCCTCCATCTGGACAAGTTGGGCCTGCAGGTTTGCACGAGCACCCTGTGGGGCCAGGTCGAGGGCAGCAAGCGAATCGTCATCAAGTCCGGTGACCGCCATGGCCATCTGATTGGCCGCCAAAGCGGCGGCATCGCGTGCCTTGCGGGCTTCTTCGACCTTCGGATGGCGCGCGCCATATTGTGAGTTAGCCTGTGCAAGATCCGCCTCATGGTCAGCAATCTCGTCCAACAGGGCGAGGTAGGCGCCGTCCGCAAAAAGTTTGAGTGTCGCGGCGGCCATCGCGGGCGTCAGTTCAAGTTGGTTGGCAAGCGCGTTTACGGATGCGGATGTTTCGCTGAGTTCGGCCGACTTGGCCAGAATACGCGCTTCCAGCGCAAGGTTGCGGTCCATGAGTACGTCGTATTGCTCTACTGAAATCAGGCCTGACTGAGCTTGCAGGTTGGCGATTTCTGTCCGAGTTCCGCCCACCGAAGCACGGTAGTCGGAAATGGCCTGTAGACCGCTGTCTTCACGTGTGCTGACCTCATCCGCGCGCAACGCGTCAAGCTCTGCAAAAAAGGCAGCTAGGATGGCTTCGCCGCGTTGTTGGGCCTCTTCGGGGCTGCGACCTGTCATTTCGATATGGATCAGGCTTGTCTGATCCACCAGTTCGACGCGAGGGCGGCCCATTTCTGCGCGCGAAACTCCAAGGTCGTCGGCGGCCTCACTGAGAATACGATCTGCGCCCAACAAGCGTTTATAAGTCTCGGTCGGGCTAACGGCATTGTTGGCAAAGGCGGAATTTGCGTAGGAAGAGGCCTGACCAATGCCGTTGAGGTTGAGGGAGGCCGAGGCACCTGATCCTGGCAGGATCAGCGAGGTTGTCGATTTGTACGACAATGGGGCCGTCTTGAGGTAACCGGTGATCGGTGCCCAGATCAGCGTGCCGCCCAGGATGGCAAAAGCAAGATACCGCGGGAGTCGCCCAAAATCGCTAAGCCGTCCACCAACCAGTGCGCGGCGGATACGTCCACCTTTTTGGGGTGAAGGTGCATCTTCAGCGACAAATGGCATTGTAGGTTGCAAAGTCATCGGCGGTCTCCTTTGCCGATGTTCTAGCCTTGAAATCTTAGCGAATTCATCTGCGCGGTCGGAGTGGTACCGGTATCGTTTGGCTATAGACCTAACCAAAAGGATAGAACCTTAATAAAGTCCGGCTTCTCGCGCGATCATTGCAGCCTGCGTACGGTTTGCAGCACCCACTTTGCGGTAGAGCGTTTTGACGTGGAGTTTGACCGTCGGTTCCTGAATATCCAGGTCGCGTGCAATTTCCTTGTTGGACTTGCCTTCGGTCAATCCCTTGAGAACCTGGCGTTCTCTCTCAGTCAGCTTCTCAGCCAAAGCATTCGTTGGCTCTTCTTCGACGGCGGTCATGAAATCGAGCGGCGCGTATTGCTCTCCCATGGCCATAAACTTGACTGCATTCACCAAGGATTTTGCTGGCAGGGATTTAGGCACAAATCCCGCTGCTCCAGCCTCAAGCGCGCTTTCCGCGATCTGCTTCGTCGCCTCTCCGGAAATCAGGGCGACGCGTTGCCCTTCCCCCATTGCAATGGCGGTCTTCAACCCATCAAGCCCGTTCATCCCAGGCATGTTGTAATCGAGAAGGATGAGATCATAGCGCTCATCTTCTTCAATGCGTACGCATGCATCAGCGAAATTTCCAACCGCAGCGGTCTCCATTCGCCCCTCGCCCTCAAGGAACATGACAAGGGTGTCACGTAGCAGGTCGTGATCGTCAGCGATTAATACTCTCATAGCGTGTCCAATGCGACTTTCTTGCACCTTATTGTGTGACTAAGGTCAATCAAAGGCCAAAGACACGGGAAATCCGGGTGGCATTGTCCCACTTTCGGATAGGGCCGCCATCCTGCGGAACCATGCGGCGTGATCTGTTGGGCAGTTCTCGCGCCATTTGACCCACTAACCTGCCCGCCCGCTCCGTTGAGCCAACCCCCTGTTTTCGTTGATCAGAATAGCAACTGAACACGAACACAGGATCGCAAAATGAAACACGCAACCTTCGACTTCGACTTCGACACCGCATCAGACGCGACAATCCTTAAGACAACGTTTCTTCCGGCTCTCGGCCTTTCGCTCGCAGATTGTTCGCAAGTCGATGCCATCCGCGCGCTCCTCACACCTGGCCGCCGCATGGCCTTTTTCATGAACGCGCACTGCTGCAACATTCTGCACCAGGACCGCCAGTACAAAGCGGCGGTTCGTCGAGCTGACGTTCTGCTGCCTGACGGCATTGGTGTCGAAATGGCTGCCAAGATGTCCGGCAAAAAGCTGACTGCAAACCTCAACGGCACGGATTTGATCCCACTGCTACTGAGAGAGGCCGCAGACCAAGGCAAATCGGTCTTCTTGTATGGTGGAACGCTAGGCACGGCCGAAAAGGCAGCCTTGAACCTGATTGCAAAGACGCCCGGCTTGCGGATTGCAGGCACCCGCGATGGTTTCGCAGGCGCCGCCGATACTGCAGAGGTCATTGCCGATATCAATGCCAGCGGCGCTGATATCGTCTTGGTCGCCCTTGGTGTGCCGATGCAGGAAAAATGGGTGCACCAGAATGCGGCATATCTGAATGCCGATCTAACAATGGGTGTGGGCGCTGCGTTCGACTTTTTCGCTGGTAACGTAGCGCGGGCACCCAAGTGGGTGCGTCGTGCCAAGTCCGAATGGGTTTGGCGCCTGGCGATGGAGCCTCGCCGCATGGCCAAGCGGTATCTGTCAGGCAACTTCACCTTCCTCGTACGCGCAGCCGCAGCGACGGCCCGTCAGGCATCAGGCGCGTCGATCGCGCGCCGCATCCTGGATGTGACTATTGCAACATCTGCACTCGTTCTGTTGGCGCCTGTCCTTGCTGCCACCGCAATTGCCGTGAAGTCCGAAAGCAAGGGGCCGGTGCTCTTCAAGCAGACGCGGATCGGTAAAGACGGTATCCCGTTCACGATGATCAAGTTCCGTTCGATGGTTCAAAACGCCGAAGAACTGCGCGGTGGTTTGCTCGAAACATCTGATCGCGAAGGTGTCTGCTTCAAATCAAAAGACGACCCACGGATCACACGTGTCGGTCGCTTCATCCGCCGCACGTCGATCGACGAATTGCCGCAAGTGCTGAACGTTCTCAAGGGTGAAATGTCAATTGTCGGGCCGCGCCCCGCCTTGCCATCCGAGGTGCAGGCCTATCCGGCGCGAGCTTATGGTCGGCTGGCCGTCAAGCCGGGGATCACGGGGGTCTGGCAGGTCTCGGGTCGCGCAAACACCAGCTTTGACCGGATGATCGACATGGACCTCGCCTATGCCGGTTCCCGGACCGTGATGCTTGACCTCATCGTAATTGCTCTGACGTTTCGAGCTGTCATCTCGGGCCGTGGTGCGCACTGAATTCGCTCTTCCTCCACATCAATCACACAAGCAAGGATCTTTTCAATGACACATGTTCGCAAAGCCGTCTTTCCCGTCGCAGGTATGGGGACCCGTTTTCTGCCAGCCACGAAGTCAGTTCCCAAAGAAATGCTCACTCTGGTTGATCGTCCGCTGATCCAATATGCAGTCGACGAGGCACGAGAGGCCGGCATTGAAGAATTCATCTTTGTTTCTGCAGCAGGCAAAGGAGCATTGGAGGACTACTTCGATACGGCAGCCGCGCTGGAGCACCAGCTTGTGGCAAAGGGAAAGTCCGACGCCTTGGCCGCTTTGGAATGTACCCGAATGCCTGAAGGTGCGCTCACGATCCTTCGCCAAGCGCAACCCTTGGGGCTTGGCCACGCGGTTCGGCATGCCAAAGGTCTGATCGGAAACGAACCCTTTGCCGTGTTGCTGCCGGATGATGTCATCGCCAGTGAAACAGGTGCCCTCACGCAGATGGTGAAGGCCCATGCGAAGGTCGGCGGTCATATGGTGGCGACGATGGATGTCCCGCGCAAGGCAACGCAGTCTTACGGGGTTCTAGATGTCGCAAATGAATTTGGGCGCTTGTCTCATGCCAAGGGCATAGTCGAGAAGCCGGCACCAAACGCTGCGCCGTCGACCAAAGCGGTGGTTGGCCGGTATATTCTGAGTCCGTCAATCTTTGACCGGTTGGACACTTTGGATCCGGGCGCAGGTGGCGAGTTGCAGTTGACCGACGCGATCAATGCCGATGTCGATGCGGCAGGGGTGACAGGGTATCGTTTTGTAGGTGAGCGGTTTGATTGTGGCTCGGTGCAGGGATTTGTCCAAGCGACAGCTGCATTCGCCTTGGCCCGTGCGGACCTGGTTGGTGACTTCGCCGCTTTTGTGGGAAGCCGTTCTGACAGACACTATTTTTCGGCATAATCTGCAAACCTATCCGAAAGGATAGGTCCCTATCCTGATGCCCAAATGCAATTCGCCGCACGTTCTGTCACTCAGCCTGCAACAACTAAGGAGCTTTCAATGTTTACGTCTTTCAAGTCTGTGGGGTTGAACCTGATTTTTGCAATTGGGCTGGCGACTTCGGCCATCGCACAGGACATCCAGGCGCCTGAAGGCGAAGTGCTTTTGACGGCTGGCGGCGAAATCAGCGTGACAAATGTTGATGAGACGCTTCAGTTTGATCTAGCCGCACTCACGGAAATGGACAGCACTGCGTTTGAAACTGAAACGATCTGGACCGACGGCGTGCACACGTTTGAAGGTGTTTCGCTGCATGTTTTCGCAGATCTCGTCGGTGCTGAGGCAGGCACGTTTCTTGCCGCAGCGATCAATGACTACACGGTCGAGATACCGGTCAGCGACGCTGTCGAAGGCGGGCCAATCATCGCCTACTTTATGGATGGCGAAGAGATGTCCGTCCGCGATAAGGGTCCGCTTTGGATCATCTACCCATATGACAGCAGCGCGGACTATCGCTCTGAGGTCATCTTTTCTCGCAGCATCTGGCAACTCGACAGAATTGAAGTCGTAAAGTAACCCACTGGGGCAGCCCCCAATACTGGCCCTGAGGTTTCTAATTTGTCAGTCACCACTCACGAGCGAGCCAAAACCAGTCGTGCGGTCGCGGTACTGGCTGGTTTTGTGGCTTTGGCAGCAATCGTGCTTCTGACCTATAATGTCTCGCGTGAAATACGGCTCTTGGGTTCGGCAAGTTCTGACAATGTTCAGTGGGCGTTGTCGCAGACCGAAGTTGAATTCCTTGTGTTTTCAACACGTGCATCTGCGCCAGTGCCTGATCTGAATGACATTCGACGCAAATTCGATGTATTCTATAGCCGCATTGATACTGTTGGGCGTGCGACCGTCTTCGAGAACTTGCGGACCAATGAAACCTTTACCCGACAGCTTGATCAAATCAGGGACTTTCTGGATGAGAGTGTCGAGATTATCGACACAGATGACGCGGATTTCCTGAACCAATTGCCAATGCTCGAGGCCATGTCGGCGGAGATACGGCCGGTGGTCCGGCGACTGGCCAATTCCGGATTGGAGCAGTTCGCGATCACGGCCGACAATCAACGCCTGGCCGTCGCCAGAACCATGACTCAACTTGCCACGGTTTTGGCCAGTCTTATTGGGGCGTTGGCCTTTTTGGTGTATTACCTCAATCGCATGAATAATCGCGCGGTCGTACGAGAACGCGAACAAAAGCTGACAGCGGACCGTATGAACACGGTCATCGGCACGTCCCTGGATGGCGTCATTGTCAGCAATGAAGAGGGCAAAATCATTGAATTCAGCCCTGCCGCCGAAGCGATATTCGGCCACAACCATGAGGATGTCCTCGGCAAAGAAATCGGTGATGTCATTGTGCCTGACCATCTGCGGGACGCCCATGATGCAGGCATGGAGCGGATGCGGCAGGGTGGCCAAAAGCGGGTTGTTGGCAAAGGTCGCGTCACACTTGAAGCCAAACGCGCAAACGGAGAACACTTTCCCGTCGAGCTCGCGATTCAGTCCGCTGTAACAGACGAGGGCGAGATGTTCATTGCGTTCCTGCGCGACATCTCCAAACGCGTCGCGGCACAGGAAGAACTGGTTGCCGCGCGCGACAAGGCGTTGGCGGGGGAGAAGCTAAAGACAGATTTTCTTGCGACCATGAGCCATGAAATCCGCACGCCTCTCAATGGGCTACTTGGGAATATGGATCTTTTGCGCGATACTAAGCTGAACTCGGCGCAAAACCGCTACATGCGCAATATGGAAACGTCTGGACGGCTACTGATGAGCCATATTTCCGACGTTCTGGACATTACACGATATGACGCCGGCAAACTGAATACGCGTTCAGAGCCGGTCAATGTTTCGGCGTTGCTGCAGGATATCATAGACAGTCAATCCAGCATGGCGGCGGCCAACGAAACCACGCTGGACTGGGGCTGGGAAGGCGATCCGTTGAATTGGATCAAGTCTGATCATGACCGTTTGCAGCATGTCCTGATGAATCTGATCGGCAACGCGGTCAAGTTCACCAAGCGTGGTAAGGTTTCCTTGACCGCGCATAGTCATCGGGCAGACGACGGCCATTCCATCACCTTTGAAATCTCGGACACAGGACCAGGCATCTCACCCGAGTTGGCAGATCGAATTTTTGATGATTTCGTGACCGGCAACACTGCCTACGATCGTGATGTGGGCGGCACGGGGCTTGGCCTAAGCATTGCCAAGCGATTTGTAAGCGCTTTGAACGGCAAGATTTGGCTAGAGAGCCGCGAGGGGGAGGGCAGCAACTTTTTTGTCGATTTGCCTGTCACGCTGGCCGACCCTGGCAAAGAGCCCAGTCAGGACAACGTTACCACTGAAGTGATGGGTCAACTGAATGTGCTGTTGGTCGAAGACAACGAAATCAACCGTGTTGTCGCGCGGGAGATGCTCGAGCTGGATGGTCACAAAGTCACTGAAGCGCACGATGGGCAGCAGGGTGTCCATCTGGCCCATGTAACCAAGTATGATTTGATCCTGATGGATATCAGTATGCCGATCATGGATGGGCGCACAGCGACCCGCTCGATCCGCGAGGGAAATGGTCAGTCTGCGAAATCCAGAATTGTCGCACTGACCGCAAATGCGATGGCCGAAGAGCAGGAAGATTTCATCGCTGACGGCATGGACGGAATACTGACAAAACCGCTGACCAAGGCCGCGCTGCGGCAGGTTTTGCAGTCGGGACATCGGCAGACGCCAATCGATGGCGTGATCATCGTCGATGCCAAACACGCCTTCGAAACCAAAGACGCGCTCGGGGAAGAGGCTTATGGCAAGCTCTTGACCCGGCTTGCGGGTGAGGTAGATGACTTGATCGACTGGTTGGAAACCGCCGAAAGGCCTGACCGTTCCGATATAGCAAGCCGCGCTCACAAAGTGGCTGGCAGTGCCGCCGTCTTCGGGGCTGTTGCGCTGCGAGAGCATCTCAAAAATATCGAAGCCGCGGCCAAGGCCGGTGAAGACAGCAATGTCTTGAACCTTATTGACGAGTTGCCTAACCTGTGGCGGACCTCGAAATCAGCGATGTCTTAACGCAAAAACGTTACCGCACCGATCACACCCAAAACACGCCCAATTTCAGTAATATTCGTGACTGTACTGTCATAACAGGCAAGCGCATCGCCTGGCAGCAAATAGGGGTCATAGTCATCGCGGTCTGCACGGCGGAGCAGATCTTCAATGTCGCGCTCAATAACCGCCGACATTCCGGTGACAGGGTTGCGTGAAAACAGGACAGAAGAACGGTCAGCACTTGTGCTGCGCGGACCACCGACACAGTTGGAGTCTATCACAGCCTGCATGTAGCGGGTGCCATAAGGCACCTCGCGAACTGTTTGGCCAATCGCGGACGAGGCGTTGTCGGTTGCCGGTTGTGTAAGGTTCGACAAGAACAAACTAACCCCCGGCGGGCTGATCGGACTGGGCCGCATCAGGTCTTCCTGAAAACATTGACGGCTTGGGACCGAGACCTCATCACCCGTGAGCAGCATTATGTCGACGGCATTCTGACCCTCAAAAACGCCCTGCATGTCCAGACGATAAACCAGACCGTTGCGCCGGACTTCGACAGCAGAAATGTCGGCATCTGGCCGGACACCACCAGCGGCCCTGAGTGCTGCAGACAAGTTGCGTGCCTCAGTTGATGCGCCCAATGCATCCTGTCGGCGTCCGTCGACACTGTCGCCGGGCACGCCTCCGATTTCGACGGCCCGCGGTTCGAAAACTGCGCCAGATACACCCACGGTCACGGATGCAAAATCGGCTGCACGGACCGAAATCCTTGGCGGTTCTGCGTAGAAGTCGTTGGACAGCAATTGCTGCTCAATGTCCGCTTCGATCTGGTTTGTGCTGCGACCCTGCGCGCGGACCGGACTAAGGAACGGCAGCTTGAGTGTGCCGTCGCGCGAAATCACATAGCTGCCGTTAAAGGTTTCGTCGTCGCCAACACGGACATCGACAAGATCGTTTCGGGTCAAACGCTCACCTTGCAACGCGGATGCAGCGATCGCACTGCCTTTGCCTGTCGCGCCGCCAAGAGGTAAGCATTTAGACGCATTCAGAGCAACAGAACGCAGATTCTTGGCGTCCGCGCGCGTGACTGTCGGTTCGCGATATTGTGCCTGATAGGCATCACCGACCGAGACGCCCTCAATATTGTCTGGCGGGTCATAGCTGTTGCAGGCCGCCACAACCACAAGCGGTAGTAGCGCTGTCTTCGCGTTTGTCTTGAATGCCACTTTTGCCTCGCATTCCTTGTCAAATGAGACACTAGGGGAACCACCGACGTCGGTCCATGGGTCAAAGGTGCTGATGCCTATCCCAACGGATAGGTTGTTGCCCATTTGCGCAAGACACCTGACCCAAGGCGTCCGAGACGCGGGGCGTCATAGGTTGTTAGACCAATCCTCGCAACAAGATTGGAACTGGCCTCGTGCAAACCACATCGAACTCTAAAGCGTTGATTGCGAACCTGATGGCCTATGGCGCGTCCGAGGTTGCAGCTAAGGCATCGAGGCTACTGGTCGTTGTTGCAGTCGCGCGTACGCTTGACCTCAAAGAAATCGGTATTGCAGCCACCGCCATTGCGGCCGGTGACATTCTTAAGGCGCTGACTGAGAACGGTGTCGGGCAGCGGATTATCGCAGCCAAAGACCGTGATCTGGCAGCAACATGCGCAACCTCGCATCGTATTTTTTGGGCATGGTGTGTTGGGCTCTTCATCGTTCAGGCCTTGATAGCAGCCGGATACCTCTGGGCAGGTGGCAGCATGACCTTGGCGGTATTGATCCTGCTCTTAGGTGCTGAATACCTCTTTATGCCGGCAGGCCTTGTGAATGTCGCTCTGGCCATGCGCTCCGGTAAGCTCAAGCAGACGGCTTCGATTGCGGGCGCCCAGGTCGTGGGGGCGAACCTGATCTCGATCGTCTTGGTGTTTGTCTGGCCTTCCGCCATCGCAATGATCCTGCCGCGGGTGCTGTCGGCGCCGATCTGGCTGATCGCGGTCCGCCGACTTCAGCCATGGAGCCGTGACCGCAATGCCGGTTTGGCACCGCTGCGTCCGTTTGTTCAGTTTGGCTGGGCTGTTCTCGGTGTCGAGCTGGTCAAGGCGCTGCGTCTTCAAGCGGACAAGATGATCGTTGGTGTCACCATGGGGGCCGAAGCATTGGGGCTGTACTTCATGGCTTTCAATGCTGGGCTGAGCTTGTCGAACTCATTCACTGTCGCCTTTTCTACCGTTTTGTTCCCCCATCTGACTCAGACAGCGGACCAGATTGCTGCGCTGCGCAACAGCCTTGTGGCAGGCGTCGCAGCCATCAGCCCGATCGTTGTGCTTCAGGCCCTTCTGGCCCCAATCTATGTCCCTTTGCTATTGGGCCCGGACTGGGCCGGGATTGCTCACATCGTCTCGATCCTCTGCCTTGTTGCAATTCCAACAACGATCTGGACCGCCGCCGCCGGTTGGCTTCGTGCCAACAATCGACCCGATATCGAGCTTTGGGTCACGATCGGACTGGCGGGTGGCATCATCTTGAACACCTATCTCCTCGCGCCGATGGGCCTGACGTTCGTTGCGACCGGTTACGCGGTCACGGCCACAATAATCTTTATCGGAGCATCCATCCCCGCAATCAGACCCGCATTCCTCATGCGCAGTACAAAGGCTTAAACCATGACAAGCTTTTCAATCATTATCCCATGTTTCAATGCAGCTGAGACGATCTTGGAAACGTTGTGCAGCCTCCAGGCCCAAACCGTCACAAACTGGGAAGCGGTTTGCGTTGATGATGGGTCAACCGATGCAACGACCCGAATTATCGCCGCCGCCCGAGATGCGGACCCGCGTATCATTTTGACCCACAATACAAGCAAAGGCCCAAGTGCGGCGCGCAATCATGGCGCTCTGACGCTGGCAAAGGGTGAGATCATTGCATTCTGCGACGCTGACGACCTTTGGTCACCAAGCAAGCTGGCCGAACTGAATGCAGAATTTTCGGATCTTTTTGTCGATGCCGCATTTGGCAAAGTAGCCTTTTTTCGTGATCGACCTTCAGCAGTGACCGCCACGTCGACCGTTCCGTCCAAGCCGTTGCACATTCCGATGTTGCTGAGCGAAAACCCAGTTTGCACGATGTCGAACCTGTCCATCCGTCGTGCGATTTTTGAAAGATCAGGCGGATTTGATGAAACGCTGGTTCACAACGAGGACTTGGAATGGCTGGTTCGGCTCGTGGGGCAAGGCGCAAACGTCGTTGGGCTTCCGACTACTCAGACGTTTTATCGCGCCAGCCCTTATGGCCTTTCATCAGACCTGAAGGCGATGGAAGTTGGTCGCAAGGCTGTTCTTGAGACCGCAGCATCGTTTGGTTTCGAACCAGATGCTGCATCAAACGCCGTCTATCAGCGTTACCTTGCCCGTCGCGCCTTGCGCCTCGGCCAGGGCCGCACACTGGCGTTGCGTTTTGCGTTGTCTGGACTTGCCATATGCCCAAGCGGCTTTTTCGCCTCACCCAAGCGCGGAGCTTTGACGTTGATCGGCGCATTATGTGCGTTTGTTCTTCCTACACCTGTTTGCCGAACTCTGTTTTCACGCTGAGTCAAAGGATCAATACTATGCCATATGTTTCCATAATTGTGCCTGCTTACGATGTTGCCAGCACCCTGCCGGAAACGCTCGGCGCGTTGCTTGCGCAATCTTTCTCAGACTTTGAAGTTCTTGTCGTAGATGACGGTTCGACGGATGAGACAGCACGCATTGCTCACAGCTTCCAGAGCGATGATCGCGTCAAGCTGATTTCCCAACGCAACCGCGGTTTGGCCGGCGCCCGCAATTCCGGCATCGCGGCCGCCCGAGGTGGGCTGATCGCATTTTGCGATGCTGACGACACCTGGGAACCTGAGAAGCTCGAAACCCATGTCCGGCATTTGCACGCAAACCCTGATATTGGGATCAGCTATGCCGGTTCGGCGATAATGGATGAAGGAAGTATCCAACTTGGGCGACATCAATCGCCGCGGTTGCGGGATATCCGGCCCGAACACATTTTCAAGCGCAATCCGATCGGCAACGGTTCGGCACCGGTGATGCGCCGCGCAGTGTTTGATGCCATCGCCTACCGGCCATCATTCGAAACCGAACGTGATTGGTATTTCGATGAGACATTTCGTCAGTCAGAAGACATCGAGTGTTGGCTACGCATAGCGTTGACCACGGACTGGTGCTTCGAAGGGGTTGACGGCCACCTCACAAACTATCGCATCAATGCCTCTGGACTCTCGGCTGATACGGACCGTCAACTTGCATCGTGGGAGAACATGGTCTCAAAGCTGCGGCCGATTAACCCGACCTTCTTTGACGAACATGAGACAGCAGCACGGTCATATCAGTATCGCTATCTTGCGCGCCGGGCAGTGAGTGATTTTGACGGTGTACGGGCTTGGAATCTTACGCTGCAATCCCTGCACCAGTCGTTTCGCCCGGTTTTCGAAGAACCGATAAAAACAATCCAGACTGCGGTGGCGGCGGGGGCACTAAGACTTGTTGGGCCAAATGCTCTGCGTCCCTTCCTGGTGGCCAAGGGAGCGAAGTCATGACGCGTCCGATGAAAGTCGTCCACCTTGTTGATGACACGACTGCCGGGGGCATCACGCGGGTTGTCGATTTCATTTTGTCCGGCAATGGCAGGCAGACCGAGATCCAGCACGAACGTCAGGTTGCATCGCGAGGCAAACTTAACGCTACGCGCTACGAGGCAGATGTCATCGTATCACATCTGACGTTTTCCTGGCGAAACCTGCCGGCGCTCATTTTACTTCGGGCGTCGAATGCCGGGAAGCCAATGATCCATGTCGAACATAGCTACACTGAAGGATTTGTGGCCCATAACGTGACCCATCAGCGCCGGTTCCTGACACTGCTCCGCACCGGCTTTTCCTTGTTCGACCAAATTGTGAGCGTGAGCTACGCGCAGGCAGATTGGTTTTCAGCAAAGAACCTGTGCGCCAGAAGTAAGGTTTCGACAATCCAGTCCTGCGTCGACCTTGCTCCGTTCCGCTCAATCCCGGCCACGGACGGTCCTGTCCGGATATTTGGTGCCATTGGTCGGCTTGATCGTCAAAAAGGTTTTGATGCGTTGATTGCGGCATTCAAGACATGCGAGGCGCGTGACATCGAACTTCACATTTTTGGGGAAGGCGAAGAGGAAGAAAATCTCCGTCAGCTCGCTGCAGGCGATCAAAGGATCGTCTTCAAAGGCTTTGCGGCCTCACCCACCGAAGCGTTCGCCAATATTGACGCCGTTGTAATGCCTTCGCGCTGGGAAGCTTACGGCTTGGTCGCCATCGAAGCGATCAGTGCCGGTAAATTGTTGATCTGCTCGAATGTTGACGGATTGCAGGACCATGAACCGCTCGGCGCTGAGTTTCTTGAGCAGTATTCAAAGAATTGTATAGCGTGCAAGATCCTGCAAGTTCGGTCGCGGGCAGGTAGCCCACTCAACGAATTGAACGCGAAATCCATTATCCTCGAAGAAACATTCTTTCTAAAATGGCGCCAACTGCTTTGTGCCAACTCGCATTTTTGGACCAGCGAATCTGGTGACAAAGGTCTCATGGCGGGTCGGACATGACGCTCTCAGTCCCTCGGCATGCCCCCCATGATTGCCGCGAACCGGCTTTGGGCCGTCAATCAAGGTTTAGTGAGGCTATTCACCAAACATCTCCACATTGATCCTTGACCCCTGCCATTCCTTCGCCATGCGGTCGATCATTGGGTTCCATCAGATTGGTGCCACCCAGTCGGAGCGCCGAGTGGTATCCGGTTCTATGGCAAACCGGCTAGCATTGTCAGTGACAACAGGACGGAGTTCACCAGTCGCGCGATCCTGAAATGGGCCAACGAAAACGGCGTTGAGTGGCATTGCATCGATCCTGGCAAGCCCCAGCAGAACGCCTTCATCGAAAGCTTCAACGGTAGCTTGCGCGACGAACTCTTGAACGAGGAGATGTTCGACAGCCTAGACGATGCAAGACGCAAACTCGCCCTATGGCGATACGATTACAACAACGTCAAGCCCGCACTCGTCGCTCGACAACAAAACACCCGCAGAAGCGCGCCGAGCGCTTGAACAATTTGAGGGCTCCGCGCCCGCCGCGCTTGCCCAAACTGACAACAAAGAATATGAAAACCAGACCCGCAGACTCTCGTTTTGAATGAGGGAGCCTCGGGGGGCAGGTCACAATTGCCTACACACTCATCGAGACCGCCAAGCTCAACAAGGTTGATCCGCAGGCGTGGCTAACATGGGTCCTCGCCCAAATCACTGACCACAAGATCACGCGCCTCGACGAGCTCACACCTTGGCATTGTGCTGCTCGAGCAGCATAACAGCGACAGTAGACGTCGCACCAAAGCGCCTTCACCGGACGGGCACTCTCTTGTCCAATTCCATCGACGTAATTCCGCGCTGTCGAAAACCGAAGTCGCCATCGGTACTGGCGCTGCGCTGCGAGGCATAGAATATGATTGAGAATGACATTCTGAGCGAAGTTGAAGCTCAAGCCATCAGACAGCTAGATATGCTCTGTCCGGACACCGAAATTACTCTTCAGGAAGCCATGGAGCAGGCCGGTTCGGCCCTTCATCAGCATGGCTTTCGAAGGGGGCTGGTTTTGATTGAGGGACAAGTGGATGATCATGGCCACCAAGCCGAATGATCAGCGTCGGTTTCTTGAATCTGATCCGACAATACCCTCCCCATAAAAAGCGGGTTGAGCAACTACCAAGCCGGTATGCATCCTTGTTCCCATTGGCTAGAGGACGCAATCAAGGTGTTTGCTTGTTTGATACGGCCAAGTCCTCAAGAGCGCTCAGGTAGGGCAGTGCAGGGAGGAGATATGCCACTAGAATATTCGATAAACTTCCTAGGATTTGAACAAGAGAACGTAGAGAGTGGAGATGTTTTGACTCGCGACGGTGAACATCTTGGCAAATGGGTATACGGCGAGCAATACGGTATGGAATGGTACTACTTTATCCCGAACGGGATGGAACGTCCCACACTGTCGGATCACCACCTCAGCTTCCTGCTGGCGCTGATTACAGAATGGCATAAATCGCGGAACCGGGTCACCAACAAACGATTAGCTACTACAACGTCGACTTAAACATCCACAGCCCGCTACAAAAGCATGTTCGGAGCGAAAGAACTCAAACCATAGACGCACCGTCAGCGCCACCCCCAACTAAAGCGAGTTGCAGACCATTTGGGGTGAATGCGATACTCTTGGCCCAGCGTTGGGTGAATCGCTCGATCCGAATGCGCTTTGATGCGGCTGCGACCTTGTTTATGAATTCAAATGCGAACGGGTCCGCTTTTCTGCTCCACTATTCGGGCGTAACGTTCGACTTGTTTACGGTCTGTTAACCAATTCTTCTGTCAACATGTAACTACTGCTTTCTGGAACTAGAAAACCATTTGCTGGGGAAGATAATGCACGAACACCGATGGATTGTTGGTATACTTGAAGATATTGTCAGGTACGCCGAAGATAACAAACTCGACAGGCTGAACGATACGATCAGGGAGGCGAGAACAGTCGCGATTCAAGAAGTTGGATATCCCATACATCGAACCTTTTCCGCTAAGCCAAAACTGTCTTTGGTGAAGTAGATCCTTCCGAAATCGACTTGTCCATTCAGGCGAGGCTCAGCTGTAGATTGCACTTTGGCGTCGGCAAATTTTGCCAAGTTAAACTTTGGCTATCCAATGTTAACCTAGCCTGACGTAAGCGTCTAAAGACATAATTTGGGGAGTGCACAGAATGGAAAAAGAGCTGCTAAGCGTTTTGGCTTCGTAGGACTTGAGGCCGCGCTTTATGAGGTTGCGACCACGCTAAACGACCAACATTTCCTTAGCAGCGAATCTGCTAAGGAGACCAGGCTGAAAGACGCGTAGACCTACCGCTACTTCCAAATGGGGCATCGAAACGTTGAACAAAACGCAACTTGTGAGCCGTTGCATTTCGTCTTCCCCGTTCCTTCGGGTCAATCCTCCCGTAGCAGATCCAAAATCTTTGGGAGGAGGCCAAATTGGAACGAATTTCGAGGGTGATTTCAGCATCGCTGGATTATTCTGAAGACGGAAATCTGCAGCGAGCTGCGTCTGCTGGCGAAATGTCAAGCGAAGACTTTGGGATATTTTCTGAACTCCGCCTCGTGGAGGTGGATGAAGAAGGGTCGAAGGTGAACCTCACAAGCCTAGGAAAATTCGTGATGAGTTTCTTGGGTCGATAGAGTGAAACTGACTCGCGGGGCTGCCCACCAACTGCGAAGCAAGTTGACTGTGTGAGGGTGTGCGTGCGATGATGGCGACAAGGAATTTGGAACAAATTGGTTAACAAAAGGCAAAAAGCAGTTGGAGAGCTTTACCAAGTAGCCTTGCTAGACCGCCTTAGAAACTACCCTATTTCGACCAGCTCTCTTTGCGTCATAAAGCAACTCGTCCGCCCGCTTCAGAACCTCTGCGCCCGCAGTCGAAGCTGATGACAACCCTGCCAGTCCAACACTTGCTGTAATTCCAATCTGATGTCCACTTGCAAAAATGATCGTTGACTCAAGTTCTTGGAGTAAACGAATACACGCAATCTCTGCGCTTTTGACTTTGGTTTCAGGAAAAATGACGGCAAACTCCTCACCGCCTAGTCGCCCTACCATGTCGATGGTGCGGAACTGATTGATGAGTTTGCCTGATACCGCGCGCAACACCTGATCGCCTGCATCGTGGCCATAGGTATCATTCACCGCTTTGAAGTGGTCGATGTCTATCATGGCAACAGCAAAATGATGCTTGAATCTTTTTGCGCGAGCGAACTCGGCCTCCAATCTTCCCAAGAACGGTCGGCGATTGGGCAATTCGGTCAAAGGATCCGTATCTGCTTCCTTTTGCAGGATCTCATAAGCTGTGGTCAGCTCCCGGATACTCACCATATCGATCAAACTTTGCTCAACAATTACAGGGATATGGCGGATGGAATTTGCATTCATCAGGCGAAGTATGGCGGCAATCTCATCATCCGGGCCGCAAGTGATGACATTCGGAGACATCACCTTAGCAACAACTGTGTTGGCTGGAAGCGCTTTTATGTTGGCGACAACAGGTAGCAAATCACGTTCGGATACAATCCCCACCAGTTTCCCTGCCGCATCGCAGACAACAAGTGCTCCAATGCGTAGTTCCATCAACTTGGTTGCCACCTCACTCAAAGTCGAAGTTGGCGACACCTTTTCAACACTATTAGTCGACTTCTCAGCCAGAAGTTTCGCTATCTTCATGCCATGCCTTTAAGCTGCGTCTCTGGGCAAAGCATGTCGAAACCAAATGAATCCTTTGTGAAGAAGTTCGATGATGGCCCGGTTACAGTGGGGCATGTGGAGACAGAGCCTGAATGGCAAACGACTCTACTCTCGATTTCACACCGGCTAATCGGAGATAGGCCGTTCACGAAACTATCGGAGGACGTGCCGGTACTTAGTTTTGCCGTTTCTATCCAGCACTTCAGCAAAACAAGAATGCGACGCCTGTGATGTGTTGATGACTCTTGGTTTCCCCCCCACTGCCACTCCTATCACTCTAAATAGAACCTTGTTCGCTGCTTCCTCTGTACAATCCATCAGCAAGATTGTGATGTGTGTGGGCGCAACCGCCAATACTGAATCCGTCTTGCGAACAAGGGAGCGGATCAGACTTACCGAAAGCCCCATACAGGTAAGTCCATAGGCGCTAGAAGCTTCAGTTTCGTCCCTTTGAGTATCCGTCATCCTGAACGATATCGAGCAGTATCTTTGTCGCTTTCGCTTAAGCTGCCAAGTCATCATCTTGTACGAGAACGAGTTGAATAGGTGATTCGTCATACTTGATGCATTCCGACTGTCAGACATGATCCCCAACTAGCTAGGTTCGGGTTTTCAAATCGCCGAATTCTTCGAACGTGCTCCCAAAAGGGTTCAACATAAAACTACTAATAAACAGTTCAATTATTCGCGGTTACTGGACAGTCCAAGGGCATCCTTCGCCACTGAATCTTTCACAAAGCCCAACGGACAAGCGATACCTCGAAGTTGTCACACAGTCTGACCAAGCAAAAAATCGCAAGTGTAAGCTATTTGAATTGCCTTCGCTGGCGATTTCATCCGAGTGTGGGACCGCAAAGTAGTCGGCAAACGGTCAGCGACCCCACTGCTCTCGGTGGGAGAAAGTATTTTGACGATATCATACTGGGCGGGTTCGTTCTACCTCTAGGAGTTCAACCGCTCAGGTGCCAGAGTGCTTCGGGCCAGCGGGCCCCCCCCCAAAAATGGCCAGTTGTAGAATCCCTTTCAATCGGCATACTCCCAACCCTCGACGGACTTGCCATGCCTATAGGCGGAACCCTCTCGATCAAATCCGCTGATGAGTGCTTGAACGACCACTCTTGCAGCCTGCAATCGAAGGCTGAACACAGTACGTAAGGTCCGCTCGGTATGTTTACGATTCCTTAACTATGAGACCGGTCAAAATACAAATCAACTTGCTGGAACTAGATAACCTTTGCTGGGGAAGATGATGCAAAACCACGGATGGATTGTTAGCATTCTTGAAGATGTTGCTTGTTACGCCGAGAAGAACAAACTGGAAAAGCTTGAGGAGACATTGCGAGAGGCGCAAGCTGTCGCTGCCATCGAAACGGGCTGCGAAACTACCATCTATCAACGGTCAAAACGGGCCAACCTTCACGTCGTGAAGTAGGCGCACAAAGTGGAATGCTGCCCATTTGGCGGGCATGAAGTTTTGTGTGTCCACCAAATAGGCAGAATTCTGCCGCATCTACTAACAGATCCTTGAGTTTAACTCCTCGTTAACCTTCCCTAATTACGCCTTCCGTTGACGTAAATTGGGGAAAATGTCATGGAAAAAGAACTTCTGCACCTACGATTGGTTGATGCGATCATGATGGCGAAGCGCTCAGGCTTTGATGGACTTGAGCAGGCACTTTATCAGGTTGCAGCGACGCTGAACGAGGACACCCTTTGGAGCGACCGCCCAAACTTGGTTGATCAAGACAAGTCTTTCAAACCGGTCAGATAAGTACGTAGAGCGGGCGATAACTCACAACTTGCGAAAATGCCGTGCCGAGCGGTTTTCGGGAGCCATACCACAAGGTCATGATTGGAAAAGAAATGCCCACTCGCCAGTGAGCGAGTGGGCTGTGTGAGGGTGTATCGCGAGGGTTGCGATGCATCGACCATGAGGAAAATTGGTTATTAAAGAATGAAGGGATGGCACAGCCTCACTAAATCG
Source organism: uncultured Paracoccaceae bacterium (assembly GCA_947492825.1). Taxonomy (GTDB): domain Bacteria; phylum Pseudomonadota; class Alphaproteobacteria; order Rhodobacterales; family Rhodobacteraceae; genus CANMYO01. Next base: position 67,114 of record CANLNT010000003.1, on the reverse strand, counting down.
ACATGCAATCTAGGATTTGTAGACTGCTTGTTTCGTTCTTATCTCTACGAGATACTATGCACTCTGCCCTGTAAGCTGACTGAACGGGCTAGCCAAACTGGGGCGGAACACAATTGTTCACGGAGTGATCGATTGGCGCGGAATGGACCTTGACGAGTTTTACTGGTGTTCGAAGACGGGAAGAATGTGATGAAACATTCGACTGGACGGTGCGAGGTGTTCAAGATGTTGCGTCTTTCCTCGGTGCTTCCGATCCCTATTCCGGGGCAGCGGCCTCGCTGGACGATATGACTTGTGCGTTTTTGTCAGCCCTGCGTTCTCGAGACATCTCAAAAGCTTGCGAACTCGGTAACATCTCGGACAATTGGCCAGCCTTGGCATTGGGAGCCATTGCACATCTCGATAAAGCATGGAGCGATGACACGCTTACAATCGGGGAGATTGCGGAAACCTACTGGACATTGCGCAGGACGCTGGACGAACTGACCTCATCCCAAGCACGAGCGGCCCAATCATCACTCTTCATTGGCACGGCCATCATATGGATACCAAAGACCGAACAGCACACTTTTGGGCCTCAAATGCTCGTCGACAACATCAGACGTTTTGGGTGGGACGCACATCTTTGGCACGACTTCAGTTCAGACGATTTGATTGAGAAAATTGGGTCTCACGACATAGATGTTATCGGTGTCTCGATTGGTACGGACAATCAGTTGGATGGTTTGGCAGACTTAGTCACACAGATCAGGCGGTCTGCCATAAACCCCAACATCAAGATTTTAGTCGGCGGCAGCGCTATTCATGGATCCCCAAACCTCTATAGCTTCTTGGGTGCCGATGCCGTTTCAGCTTCGGCAGATGATGCAATGGACTTCTTCGAACGAGGTTGGACGGAGTCGGAACGTAGAGAAGGCCGGTTTGATGGGTGATGCGCCGATTGATGGGTCGGGAAAAAACCCTTGGAGCGGTTACGACGCCGCCGCGCTTTTGGCGTCTAGTGGCGATGTCAGCATCCTGTTGTCGGAGCGTATCGAAGTTCTGGACGTTGTGGTGCCAGAAAAGAAGAAGTTCGACTTTGATCTCCGAACGAAATGGTGCGGACGGGGGCTTGTGGACATCGTGGCCAAGGACAGCGCCGTCAAGATACCGTCACTGCTAGGACTCGACGCAACACCGTCAGTTGCAAGTGACCGGTGGCGACATCTTAACTTCATGGTGGAAAGTGATTCCGAGATCCCTCTCCTCGCCAAGAGTTTTCGAGTTCAAGCAACATTTGGACCCGTCCATCAAATCGTTTGTAGAGACCTCCGACCAATGACGGAGTTGAATGCACGATGGCAAGCCGAGAACGAAAAGCTCCTCAAACAGATTGCGCGTGAACCTGCGCCATCGGCAGAACAATTTAGCGCATCTGCGAGCGCATTGGTCGGGGCGGCACCTCTCGCAGACATTATGGCAGCAGCTGCCGATGAGGTGGCGAGAATCTGCATTGCTGAAGCGCTCCGCTCCTGCCGTGGCGATGAATTCGCCGCCGCTGAGTTATTGGGGATCACTCGCTTAGAGCTCAGGCGGAGGAAAAGAGCCTCACTACATTGATGGCGCTCGAGACAGTCTCAGGGAATGTTCTCTCAGATGCGAATTCGACATTCGATCTCAGCTGTAGACCCAATGCTGTGCCTTCAATCCACTCGCTCACTCGGCGAGTGGATTGAAGGTGAATTTCGAGAGGATCGGCACGCCAATCGTACCAAATTGAATATATTAACGTTGTCCTTCCCAACTCTTAATCAGTACGGTGGTTGAACTTGTTTGGCAAAACTTGCGTCGGAAAAAAATCTTCTGATAACGTGTTGATCGGCGTCCTTTTCTCCACCAATTCGCACTTCGGCAGAGCAAGTGAGTGTTGCCAGCGAACCGCTGACGACCTGGACCTCATTCCCAATCGACTCGCGGATGACCCTATCAAGGACCATCTTGGCTCGTTCGCCGCAACAATCCATTAGAAGAATGACGATTTAACGTAATTGACCAACTTTACGTTGGGTAATGCACACGGTTTCCTTAGGCGCTTCAGGTACTTGGATCTCGGGCGACAAAGTAATCGAGAAACGGTCGCGATTGTTAGGCTCTCATTAACCTTAAGCGACAAACGTTCAAGGATCACACAACTTGGGGTAGTGTCATGTTAAGCTCAAAGAATGCTCTGGAGAGAGCTCAAACTGTTGCACAAAAATACTTGGGCGACTGTCAAAATCTAACTGAGGACCAACTGATTGGTAGAATTGAAGACAAGGGCTACGCACTGGCAAGGCGGGGACAAGCTGCCGAGGCGAACTTTCTTTTCGTGGCCGTATCAGACCTTGAGCTGGCGAGAAAAAGAGACTGCCAGTAACGCTCGCCTTAGTTTCTGAGGGAGACAAAGCGTCGGTTGTGCCAACTCTTGGCCCTCTTCATCGACGACGAAGCCAAACTCTTTTTCGGGCTAAACCACTTTAGCTCTCCCGTTGCTACAATGGAAGAATTCGGTTCGTCTACTGTGACCTGCCCCCCCGAGGCTCCCTCATTCAAAACGAGAGTCTGCGGGTCTGGTTTTCATATTCTTTGTTGTCAGTTTGGGCAAGCGCGGCGGGCGCGGAGCCCTCAAATTGTTCAAGCGCTCGGCGCGCTTCTGCGGGTGTTTTGTTGTCGAGCGACGAGAGCGGCCTGACGTTGTTGTAATCGTATCGCCATAGGGCGAGTTTGCGTCTTGCATCGTCTAGGCTGTCGAACATCTCCTCGTTCAGGAGTTCGTCGCGCAAGCTACCGTTGAAGCTCTCGAAGAAGGCGTTCTGCTGGGGTTTGCCAGGATCAATGTAATGCCACTCAACGCCGTTTTCGTTGGCCCATTTCAGGATCGCGCGACTGTTGAACTCCGTCCTGTTGTCACTGACAATGCTAGCCGGTTCGCCATAGAACCGGATAAGTGCATCCAGTTCCCGTGCCACCCGTGCGCCCGAGACGGCTGGTGTCAGCCATCAGGCACAGGTTTTCCCGGCAGCAATCATCATTCACGGCCAGAATGCGGAACCGGCGAGATGCGCCGAACGTTTCAGACAAGAAGTCTAGCGACCATCGTTCTCCGGGCCGCAGCGCTTCTGGCATCGGTGTTCGTGACCCACGTGCCCGCTTCCTCCCCCATCGTCGCCTGACGCCCAGTTTCTCTTCTGTGTTCAGGCGATACAATTTCTTGTGGTTCATCACATATCCTTCGCGCTCAAGCATGATCCCGATCCGGCGATAGCCAAACCTGCGCCGCTTATTTGCGATCTTCTTCATCTCTTTGCGGATCTTCGGATTGTCAGGCGGACGGTCGCACCTGACGGTTTTTGGATCGACACCAACCAGCCTGCACGCCCGCCATTGCGAGATGGCATGATCTCGCATCGCCCTGAGCGCTGCTTCCCGTCGGTCGTTTGATGTCGTCAGTTCTTTCCCAGCAAGTCTTTCAGAACCACGTCATCCAGCGTCTGGTCCGCCAGCAGACGCTTCAGCTTGGCATTCTCATCCTCGAGTGCCTTCAGCTTGACTGCATCAGACACCTCCATGCCGCCATACTTGGACTTGAATTTGTAGAATGTGCCCTGGCTGAGGCCGTGCTTGCGGCACACCTCAGCCGTTGGCATCCCGGCTTCCTGTTCTTTGATCATTCCAATTATCTGCGCTATTGTGAAACGGCTCTTTCGCATTCGTTTGCTCCTTCAAAAGGTTGAGCAAACTCTACATTAAAGTCCAGGAGGTTGCGGGGGGCAGGTCAGATCGCGTAGCGAACAAGCAGTGCGACGCTAACTAGACTTCGGTCCGAATTTATAGGTGCTTGTCTAAGTGTGCTATGCGTCCGGTTTCTACCATTTGCTGTTAACAGCCGGTGGGATTCATTTTTCATTAACTAGTGACCTGCAGACTATTGAGATCCACTCGGGAGAACCCTGATGATAGCTATCTTTTACGGTCTAGTCGCGACAGCAACGACGCTTGCGATGTACTTGATATATGGTCTGAATGCGGGTCAATTGGTGGCGGTATACTATGGGTCGGCAGCAGTTTGCGGGCTAGTGCTCCAAGGTATAGCTAGCTTCAACAGCCGACGAACTCACCAACCAGAAGAGTTACTCAACGATCCCGAAACTCGATACGAAGTATTCGATGGAGTGATCCTTCTGACGCCAGAACAGTAGCTATTGATAGAAACGTTGGACTCGTTGTGTCTTGCTCCACAATTTGATCCTTCGCAACTCCTACATTGAAAGAGCGATTTGGATCAGCCTAGCTATTACAGCTAACAAGGCACTTCAAAGAACAGAAAAGCAAATCTAGGTGGAAATCTGAAGGTCAGCTACGGCAACAAACAGCCTCTTCGCTGAGCCGAAATCCCCTTCTCGGGCAAGTTGGTAGGCCTTTTTCTCTAGCTCGCCGATCAACGACACATCCGATGCCTCTTTCGGCCAATCATTCATGTACTTCGCGACCACCTGCATAGCGAGGTGGCGCCTGTGTGCGCTAGTTTGCATGTCTTTGTTTCCAGCAAGACACCCCCCCTACGTCTTTCTGGTCCCTTAACCTTAATATAATGTTACTAACATTCTCCGGTCATGATGAGTGATGGAACAGCCGATCAGGGACAAGCAATGTCCGCTTTGGAGAAGCTGCACTGCAGCGAGAACTAGCGAGCTGAATGGCAAGTTGGGGCCGTCCTAAACGACGCCTTACTCCGCAAGTGTTGAGATGCTGCGCTTCCTCCAAGGTCGGCAGAGAGCCCAGACCTACCAAGATGCTGCACCATGACGAAGGTCTGCTTTTGCATTTGGTCGTTTGCCTACAAGAAGCGTCGGACCTTTGCTCTGTAGCCCTCAAACGCGGAACCGTATTGCTCCTTGAGCCATGGTTCCTCGGCGAAAGGTGCGACTATCAGGACGGCTATTCCGGCGAAGCCGATTAGCACCGCTCCAGACGACGCAGAAAGCACAATCCATCCGATAATCATTGCAATATCTGCGATGTACTGTGGGTTGCGCGAATAGCGATACATACCGCCCGTTCGAAGCGACCCTTTCGCGCCGCCAGTCTGGGCTATTCCGAACTGCGCGACCTCTGACCACACGATGACGTTGCCGGCAACAATCAGCGGAATGCCAACTCCGAACCGCAGCCAAGTTGGGAATGGTAGGCTTCCCCAATTCATCACACCTAAGACGATCAGGATGCCGAATAGCGTGAATGTCGGAACCCAAATCAAGACAGGAGTCGCCTTGGTGTATCGCTTTGGCGGCCAAAAGCGGCGCTCAGGGTATGCGATAGACCAAAGTATCGCGGCTAGGGTGCCTGCCGCGATCACAAGGCCGACGACGATCAAGACCGCCTGCATCACACTTCCACGTGCTTATGGTCGGTCGCTTCGCGCCGTTCTGCCAAGGCTTGGCGCACGATCTGGAAGGCAGATGATAAGAACAATCCGGCCATAATGGTTGCCACGATCACGTCAGGCCAACCCGTTGCCGTGCCCCACACGCCGAGGGCCGCAAACATCACTGCTACGTTCCCAATCGCGTCGTTGCGCGAACACAGCCAGACTGATCGGACATTGGCATCACCGTCCTTGTAGCTGACCAACAGCATGACGCTCGCCAGATTGGTGAGCAGTGCGAGAAAGCCAACAATACCCATGATCTCTGCGGTGGGGACGCCAACATAGAAGACGCGATAGACCGTTGATCCGAACACCCAAAGGCCCATCAGAAGAAGGCTGACGCCTTTGAACAGCGCCGCATTCGTTCGCGCGCGGAGCGAGGCTCCGATGACCGCAAGTGAAATTCCATAGGTCAGCGCATCCCCCGCAAAGTCGAGGGCGTCCGCTTGCAACGCTTGAGACTTGGCCAGATGGCCTGCTGTCATCTCGACTACGAACATCGTCGCGTTAAGCGCAATGACGATCCATAACCGCCTTTTGTAATCATCTGAAACGCCGTCAAACTTGGCGTCGTGTCCGCAGCAACCAGCCATGGGAATCCTCTTTCATCTTTGCTTGCCAATAGTGTAATGTCTCTAGTGACTAGAGGTTCAAGGGGTTATCGTTATGTTTTCTATCGGTGAACTTTCAAAGCGCACAAAGGTCAAAGTACCGACCATCCGGTATTACGAGGAGATGGGGCTGTTGCCCGAGGCAGAGCGCACTTCCGGCAATCAAAGGCGATACGACAAGGCTGGGTTAGAGCGGCTTAGCTTTATCCGCCACGCGCGTGACCTGGGGTTTTCGATTGAAGCGATTTCTTCGCTGATCGAGTTGCAGGATCATCCAGACCGGTCATGCGAGGCTGCAACGGAGATCGCCACGTCGCAACTTGAAGACGTCCGCGCCAAGATCAAACGTCTCAGGACACTTGAGAAGGAACTAAGCCGAATATCGAAGGGATGCGACGGAGAAGGCGTTTCGGAGGATTGCTACGTTCTCGCATCTCTAGCCGATCACAAGTTTTGTGGGAATGAACACTGATTTGGGGGCTGTGGCAGCGGCGACCGTAGGGTTTGAAAACAAGCTGCACATTATGTTTGGTGTGTGTGTTCAGGCTTGGCTCGCATTGTTCCCGCGACGCTTCGCAAGCTCACGATAGAGAGCGGGTGGGCTCACCCCGATCCAATCAGCGACGCGCACCCACTCACCTTCTTTTGGGTGGCCAAAGAGTTCGAGGTAGGCATCCAGACGATCTGCCACTTTTCGCCTGCGCATTATTTCAATGCGGGTCCGCAAGCTCTGCACCTCTTTCGCAGTGCGTTCGAACGCTTTGATAGAAAGACGGTTTGACGAGCCGACATTCTCCAGATGCAAGACCAACTTGGCTTTGGGGATCATAGAGACCGTTGTCGCTACATCCGTAACGGCATCGCAGTGATATCGATCCGCAAAAAGGGACGCTTCTGCCACCAGATCACCCGTATTTGCTGTATGCAGTGTCAAAAGCCCCCCATCTTGCAGCGCCCGCCGTAAGAAGAGTCGTCCTTCACTGATAAGAAACGCCCATTCAACTTGATCATCTCGTCGAAACAGAGTTTCGCCTGCGTCCACCGTTCGCTTGGGTGCGCCATCAAAATAATGAAGCCAATGATCTGACATGATTTCTATCATGTTCAGTTTCGCCCACGTCATGCAATGCCTTGGTGCAAAAGCTGGATCGATCAAGGACTTCAATTATGGGTATCAAACACTTTGCACTTCTTTTGATGGCTGTCCCAAACATCGCGTTGTCTCAAACTCACGATGGAAGTCATGGTTCTACGCTATCCGCCTACGCGGGTGAAGAAACACGCCTGATCAAGTCTCTTTCGGAACAAGACCTAGAAGAAATCGCCCGTGGCGGCGGATGGGGACTCGCCCGAGTCGCCGAGCTGAACGGTGTTCCAGGGCCAACGCACTTGCTTGAGCTTGCCGAAGAGATCGCTCTGTCTGAACAGCAGCGCAGCGACATCGAGGTGATCCGAGCGCGGATGCAAGCAGACGCCATAGCAGCCGGAGATCGGTTCGTCGCGGCAGAACGAGCGCTGGACGCAGCCTTTCAACAAGGTGCGCCAGATGCCGAGGCGCTTGAACGGCTAGTAACGGAAGCGGGTCAAGCGCGGGCAACTCTCCGCCTCGTTCATCTGAATGCGCATCTGCTGACTTTGCCCTTAGTGACAGACGCCCAAGTCAGCCAGTATTCGGTCATGCGTGGTTATTCAGTTGATCTATGCGCTTCTGTTCCAGACGGGCATGATCCGGAAATGTGGCGCAGCCATAATGGATGCAACTAGGCTAGACTGCGGCCAAGGGCATCTTTCATAAGGGAGTCCAGCATCGGACAGGCCGTACTTCCGTCACTACAATTTGAAGATAGGCTCTGAAGCGCTTCGCGAAGTCGTGTCAGGTTTTCGATCTTGGCGTTGATTTCATCCAGATGATTTTCCGCCAATGTCTTCACCTCACCGCAACTTCGATCATCTTGTTCGGTCAGCGACAGGAAGGTCTGGATGATCGATATCGGGAAACCCAAGTCTCGACAACGCCGTACGAACCGTAGTGTCGCTATCTCATCAGATGAATAGAGCCTACGCCCTCCTGCCGAACGCCCTGGCTTTGGAACAATACCTTCACGCTCATAATAGCGGATCGTTTCGATGTTCACGCCGCTCTGTTCTGATGCCTTGCCGATGGTGAACATTCTGCTTGCTCCTGTAGTCACTACAGGAACTAAAACCGTGGAATGAACGTGAACGCAAATCAACAAACGGCGACTGAACCCAATGTGGCTACGCGGCTGGTTATGCCTCTCGCGGCACTTCTGGCGTTGCTGTCAGCTTCATGCTGCGTGTTGCCAATCGGGCTGTCTATCATCGGTCTTGGTGGCACATGGCTTACTATGCTTGGGCCTTTCATAGCTTATCGGGGTTTCATCCTTGCCGCTGTCGGCATCGCGCTCATATGGGCGTGGTGTCGGGTGATCTGGCCTAGGGCATGCACCAGGCGTAGGCGATCCGCTGTCGTCTGGGCATCCCTCGCCACCACCGCCTTCTTGGTTGCGTTGTCATCTCCATACTGGGAAGCCTCAGCGCAAAGGTTCATGTGGGATTTGTGGAGATCGACCCGATGAAAAACAAGCTACTGGTACTAGGAGTGGGCGGAACGATCCTCGCAATCCTTTGCTGCTTCACGCCGTTGCTGCCGATTGTGCTTACAGCCCTTGGTCTGACCGGCCTACTTGGCATTATCTACAACGACGCTGTGTTACTGCCGATTTTGGCAGGTTTTCTGATACTGACGGGGTACGCGTTATGGCGACAGAAGCAACAAAAGTAGTCTTGGAATCCACTCTGAACTGTCCATCTTGTGGGCATGTTGAGACGGAAACGATGCCGACGGATGCCTGCCAATGGTTCTACGAGTGTAAAGGCTGCAACGCAGTCCTCAAACCACTCGAAGGCGACTGTTGCGTCTACTGTTCTTACGCGACGGTGCCTTGTCCTCCGATACAAGAAGGCAAGTCCTGTTGCGCATAGCGGGCCTTCGGCACCTTGCTGCAACTTGGTAGGGGCCCCAAAATGGACAGTCTCGGCATGCGGCACGAATGGCATCTCCGGCGTTAGAGTACTAATCCATTCATATCCTTAAGAGACCTTAGCCGGGCTCGATTACGGCGACACATCCTCGTGACTTGTCAAAAACATATACCCCCAGTAGGTATTGAACATGTTTCGCTTGGTTCTGTCGTTCATTCTTGTTGTTGCATTCGCCGGTGCATCCACCGCGTCTGTTATGCATGGCTTGAACCATGGATCCGGCCACGCAGACCACCACGCCGAAATGTCAAAAAGCGATCCATTGGCTGATGCTGAGAATGCACTCGCGGACTGCTGTGACGCCACCAACGGCATGGGATCAATGCCCTGTTTTGGCGATCTCGCGGCCACTTCTGCGGTTTTGCAGGTTAATCCCGTAAGCAGATCGGTTGTTGGTGTTCCGTACACCGATTTCGATTTTGCGAACCTAACGCTGGCTGTCCCCACCGGTCCTCCGAAAGTCTGAGCGGCAACGGGCGCTGGCCCGCAGTCCATTCAACTTTCAAATCCAAGGACCGACAGACATGATCACACGTCGTCACTTCACCACCCTATCTGCAACAGCTCTTGTCATGGCTGCCCTGCCTGCTCGTGCTGGCACACCTATGCGCGTTCTCGCCTCACCAGGCTGCGGATGCTGTCACGCCTGGGCTGACCTAGCTCGCGCACGCGGCTACGCCGTCACCGTCGAGGAACTGACCGACCCCAATGCGCAGAAGTCAGAGCGTGGCATTCCGCTTGAGCTCGCCTCCTGTCACACCATTGAAGCGGATGGATATGTCTTCGAAGGCCATGTGCCGTTCGAAGCATTAGAAGCCGTTTTGCAGGATCGCCCAGACATCACTGGGCTTGCTGTTCCGGGCATGCCGATGGGCTCTCCCGGCATGGGCGACGACCCGTCTGCCCGCTACGATGTCATTGCATTTGGTGGAGAGGCTGGCACCGGCACGGTATACTACCGCGCTGGCACGGCACAGCCGTTCGACACCTGATGGTAAGTCGGAAAGCCGTTTTACTAACCGGTGGGCTCACGCTCACCGGTTTCGCCGCCGCATTTGTTCTGGCGCAACCTTCCCAAACGGTTGGTATTTTGACGCCTGACGACGCCGAAGTGATCGCCGTGGGCCAAGGCATCTACGCAGACCAATGTGCCGCTTGCCATGGTGCGCGCCTAGAAGGGCAGCCAAACTGGCGGATACGTGGAGAAGATGGACTGCTGCCAGCACCGCCACATGACGCAACAGGCCATACGTGGCACCATGATGATGAAACGCTTTTTACCCTGACCAAATATGGGCTTGCCGGTCTGATGGAGAACGCGCCACCATCCGGCATGCCTGTCTATGAGGGTGTGCTCAGCGATGAAGAAATTATTGCGGTGCTCTCCTTCATCAAGTCGACTTGGCCAGATGACCTTCGTCAGTATCACGACGAACTGAATGCACAGTCCGAATAGAGGAAAAATCAGATGATCAAACAAACTCTTCTCGGCTTGGCCGTTGTGCTTGCTCCCGCTCTTGCCTTTGCCCATTCGAAGTCTGAGGCCACAACACCCGCCGACGGTGCGACTGTCACAGAAGTGCCGGAGCTTTCAATGCGGTTTGATGATCCGATGCGCATCATTTCAGTCACGCTTACCTCTCCAGATGGCGATGTCGAAATCGAGCGCGAGACGGGTATGGACCCTGCTACAGAGTTCCGGGCCTTGCCAATGGAAGAGCTAGCGCCCGGAAGCTATCGCTTCGACTGGCGCGGTATGGCGTCGGACGGCCACCCGATGCAGGGCAGCTTCTCCTTCACGGTCACTGAGTGACCGGACTAGCACCTATCGATGGTCTTGTCGTTTTGGCCATCTTGGCCAAGGCGATTGGCTATGGCGCGGCGCTCCTCGCGATGGGGGGCGTTCTGTTTTCAGCCGTCTTTGCCAAGCGCGCAGAGGCATCGGTACTGCGCCTTGCAAGGCAACTTGCAGTCGGTGCGGCACTTGTCGGTCTCGCCGTGCTGGCCGTCCGGTTCGGCATTCGCGCGGCACGGATTTCCGGGATGGGCCTTGAAGGCGCGACGGACGCAATGATGCTTGGCTTTGTATGGGAGAGCCCTCTTGGCACCGCTGCAATTTGGCGAGGGTTAGGAGAAGTCGCGATACTAGCACTCTTGATCCCCCGTTTCGGACAATGGATCGCCATGGCGGGGACCGTTGCTGTAGCAATATCCTTTGCTCAGGTGGGCCACGCTCTTGGAGAACCAAGAGCGGCGCTGGCCGTCTTGCTGGTACTGCATCTATTAGCCGCTGCTTTCTGGGTTGGTGCGCTTGTGCCATTGTACAAGGCGGCGCGTGATCCTGCGGGCGCTGATCTGTTGCACCACTTTGGAAACGTCGCCGCTTTTGGAGTTGCCGTCCTGATCGTTGCAGGCACATCACTCGCTTGGCTCCTTTCAGGCTCCGTCACTGCCTTGTTTGGAACAGCCTATGGCTTAGGACTTCTGCTGAAAGTCGCCATTGTTGCGGTACTCCTGAGCTTTGCGGCTTTCAATAAAGTGATGCTTGTCCCGGCTTTGCGCGCCGAGAAACTTGGCTCAATACATGCACTGCGGCGGTCTATTTCTATGGAGATACTGGCCGTTGTCGTCATCCTTTTGGCAACGGCAACGATCACCAGTGTAACAACGCCACCCGTAAATCTGTGACAGCTTAGCCGCGCGCCTTATCGAGCAATTCAAGGAGTTCTGTGAACTTCGCCCGCTGGTCCTCCCGATCACCAGAGGCCAGTGCATCCTCGATACAATGCGACGCATGGTCATCGATCACGAGCTTTTCGACGCCTTTGAGCGCGGCGCGCACCGCCGCAATCTGCGTCAGAACATCAACACAATAGCGGTCCTCTTCCACCATCCGGGCGATCCCTCGGACCTGACCTTCAAGGCGTTTCAGACGTTTCAAAGTGGCTTCGCGGTTTTCGTGCATGGTCTCTTTTCGCATGGTGGCAGACAAAAAGTCGAGTGAGTGCGGAACCAAAGCTCGCACTCTTGATTATATACCCCATGGGGGTATATAGAAATGAGAAATGCCCACGCAATTAGATCGTCGGAGAAGCCAATGCCCAAAGACACACGCGACGTTGCAGACATTGATACAAACCCGGCCGACGTGGCGGTGGGCAAGACAGCTGTGCTTTACCGGATGGCTCTAACAGATCATCTGTGCCCATCCGGTCAAAAGGCTCGCTGGCTGCTGGAACGTCAGGGATATGATGTCGATGACCGGCTTTTCCGAACCCGTGCTGACGTTGACGCTTTCAAGGCCGAGCACGCCGTCAAGACAACGCCCCAAGCGTGGATCGAAGGCGAACGCGTTGGCGGCTATACGGACCTACGCGAAAAGCTGACCGGCTGGGACCCGAAGGCAACTACCTACCGGCCAGTGCTTTATCTCTTCGCCGTGGCAGCTCTGACCGCAATCGCGCTCTCCATTGGATTCCTCGGCGAAATTACATGGCAGACACTCGGTTGGTTCATATCCGTCTCGATGATCCTTTTAGGCATGCAGAAACTACGCGATATTGAGGGCTTCTCCACGATGTTCCTCAACTACGACCTACTTGCGCGGAGGTGGGTGCCGTACGCCTATATCTACCCCTTCGTGGAGACAGGTGCGGGTATCCTCATGACTGGCATGATCCTAACTTGGGTGTCAGCTCCCGCAGCACTTTTAGTTGCCAGCATTGGAGCCGTTAGCGTCTTTAAGGCCGTCTACATCGACAAACGAGAGCTTAAATGCGCATGCGTTGGTGGAAATTCAAATGTGCCGCTTGGATTTGTGAGCCTTACCGAAAACCTGATGATGGTCGGAATGGCGCTCGTGATGCTTTGGCTGTTGGTTTAAGCGCATAATTCTTCAGTCCCTTCGCCCTTAAACATCAAAGCGGACCTTTAGATACAGATATTGAACGGCAGGTTTGTCCGCAATGTGTGAGTTCGACGAAGCTGGGAGTTCACGCTTGCAGCGAATGACCGCTAAGCGGGCTGCGACTGCAGCATGGGGATTGGGTGGCGAATGTCTCTTATGGGCCGTACTTTTCTGGGTATTCGTCAGCTACGCGCATATGCTGCGCGAGCCCCGACGGCAGCGAAGCGCCCGAACATGCCCCATACAGTTTGGTGCCGCACGCGTTTGCAGCGTAAAAACGCGGCATAAGTGAAACCACCATTGGTCAGGCGACGTGTGAGACGGCAATTGTGAGGTCCGCAAAATGGATTCTTGCTCCAACAGTGCCAATGCCGCTTCAAGGAGTGATTGCGGCAGTCCAGCCGGCGCCCACATCCGTGGCCCTAGATGCCTACGAGAAAACTAGCCCTACGATGTCTAACCTCTAATTCACGGCGACCAATTCATCGGATCAGCTTCAATAAGCTCACTCAGAAAACCGACCAATTGGTTGCTCTTGAGAGCATATGTGCCGCGCGCGTGCCTGCATGAGAGTTGCCATAATGGTTGAGGCCCGGAGACCAAATGGCAATGGATGCAACATCCGGCGCGATGATGAGGATGCCTCCACCAACCCCGCTTTTCCCGGGCAGACCGACACGAAATGCAAAATCTCCGGATCCATCATAGTGCCCGCATGTCATCATCAAGGCATTGATCCTTTTCGCATGTTGGCGCGAAATTACGTTTGGTGCGCCATTCAACCTAGCCAACGGTCGACCCGCCAAAGCGAGTTGTTCCGTCGTCATTTCAATTGCGCATTGGTGAAAATACGTCCCGAGGGTGAACTCCGGTTCATTGAAGAGATTTCCATGGGACTTCAGGTAATACGCGAGCGCCTGATTTCGCGATCCCGTTTTTTGCTCGGATGCCGCGACCAGATCATTTATATAGATGCCATCGGTCGCTGACATTTGCCTGATCAGCCCAAGTATTTCCGCGAGCGCCAATTTGGGCTCCCTTCCGGCAAGCAGCACGTCGGTTGTTACAATTGCGCCGGCATTGATAAAGGGATTGCGGGGACGCCCCTTTTCCCGCTCAAGCAATACAACTGAGTCAAATGAGGTTCCTGACGGCTCTCGGCCAACGCGGTTCCAAAGCTGATCACCGACCCGCCCAAGCGTCGCGACAAGGGCAAAGACCTTTGAAATGCTCTGAATGGAAAACGTTTTGGTGGCTGCGCCTGCGCTGTAGAGGTCTCCATCAGCCAGACAAACACTTATTGCAAATTGTTGAGGATCAATTGCACGAAGCTCGGGTATATATTGCGCGGTCTGCCCCCAATCATTCTGACGAAAGATTTCTGCTGATATGGACTCCAGAATAGTTTTCACAGGCGCCTTCCCTGCAGGACCATAGCATTAATGGCAAAGGAAATACATCGACTAGAGCGGTGCGCCTATCTCCTTAAGCGTCAAAGAAGGTCCTAAAACCAGCTCTTCTTTAGGTGCTCCCAGAAGGGCCCGGATGGAAGCAGGCCACCTGGCCCGCGTCGGAAACTGTCAGCTCCGGCCGGCTGGCACGGCATTTGCTTTCTGCACGCATGCAGCGTTCCGCAAAGGCACATCCCGACGGCGCGTCCAAGGGGGATGGCGGCTCTCCCAGTAGGGGGATGCGCGTCCCGGTGGCGCGTGGGTCGGCCTTAGGAGTGGCTGAAAACAGCGCCTGCGTGTAGGGATGTTGTGGATTGGAAAAGATAGCGTCGGACGGGCCGATCTCAACGGGCTGGCCGAAATACATGACCATGATTTGATCCGCGATATGTTCGACAACTGACAAGTCATGGCTGATGAAAACATAAGCAAGGTCAAACTCTTCCTGGATGTCCGATAGCATGTTCAACACTTGTGCCTGGACGGACAGATCAAGCGCCGAAACCGGTTCGTCCAGCACGATGACCTTTGGTTCGAGCATCAAGGCCCGAGCAACTGCAATGCGTTGACGTTGCCCGCCTGAAAACATGTGGGGAAAGCGATCCGCATGTTCGGGCCTGAGCCCCACCTTGGCAAGCATATCCAGAATCCGGGCGCGGCGCTGTTGCTTTGGCATCGACGTATTGAGCATCAACGGCTCATCAAGTGTGCTGGCAATTGTTTTGCGTGGGTTCAGCGAACCATAGGGGTTCTGAAACACCATTTGAACCTTGCTGCGGTGGTCTTTGGTTGCGCCCTTTGAGCCGATGTCGATCTGCTCGCCGTCCAGCGCAACAAATCCCGACGTGGCCCGCTCAACCAATGTCAAAACCCGGGCAAGCGTAGATTTTCCACAGCCGGATTCCCCCACAACAGCAAGCGTTTGGCCACGACCCAGCTGAAAGCTCACGCCGTTGAGCGCTTTGACCGGGCCATAATGACGAGAAACAGATTTTGCTTCGAGGACTATGTTATTCATGATGACACCGATGCATTGGAGGATAGTGGGAAAAGGCAACGCGTGGCGCTGGGATCGTCATTGGCGGGCTCGGGCTTGAGGGTTGTGCATTTGTCCCGTGCGTCAGCGCAGCGCGGTGAAAACAGGCATCCCGTTGGCCTGTCATGCTGGCCGGGAACGATCCCTGGAATTGTTGGCAATCGCCCCAACTCTGTTGACCGCTCAGGCAGGGCAGACAGCAGCGCCTTCGTGTAGGGGTGACGCGGGGCATCAAATAGGTCTTTGACCCCCTGCATTTCAACCCGCCATCCCGCATATTGCACAGCCACGCGATCTGCGACCTCGGCGACCACCCCCATATCATGGGTGATCAGGATCAACCCCATGTCGCGTTCCTGTTGGATCTCCTGCAAAAGTTCGAGGATCTGCGCCTGGATGGTTACGTCCAGTGCCGTCGTCGGTTCATCCGCGATCAACAGCTTGGGACTACAGGCCAGGGCCATCGCGATGATGATACGCTGGCTCATCCCGCCAGAAAGCTGATGGGGATAGGCATCAATCCGGGCTTTCGGGTCAGGAATGCCAACTTGCTCCAACAATTCGAGCGTGCGGTCCCGTCGCTCTTTGCGTGTCCCCCCGATATGTTGGCATAGGGCCTCGCCGATCTGTGCGCCCACCGTAAAGCAGGGATTCAGTGTCGACATTGGATCCTGAAAGATCATCGACATCTCGCCGCCATAAAGTTTGCGACGTTCCTTTAGGCTCATGGTCAACAAGTCATGCCCGCGGAAATCCATCTTGTCGGCGGTGACCGTTGCTGTCCATGGCAGCAAGTCCATGACTGCCATCATCGAGACAGATTTTCCCGACCCGGATTCACCAACAATTGCAAGGATTTCACCTTCGTCAATCGTGACGTCGATGCCTTCGACGGCTGTGAACTCACCAGAGGCTGTGGCGAAACGAACGGTCAGGTTCCTGACTTCCAGTAGATTTTGCATGAATATCAGTCCTCAGGTGCGTTTCAGTTTGGGGTCCAAAGCATCGCGTAGCCCATCACCGAACAGGTTGATCGCCAACACAGCGGTCAGGATCGCAATGCCCGGAAAGGTCACAACCCACCACGCCGACAGGATGAATTCACGCGCTTCGGCCAGCATGGCCCCCCATTCCGGTGTAGGGGGCTGTGCCCCCATCCCCAGAAACCCGAGAGCCGCTGCATCCAGAATGGCCGCCGAAAAGCTCAGCGTTGCCTGCACAATCAACGGCGCCATGCAATTGGGCAGAATGGCATTGAACATCAACCGGACATCAGAAGCCCCCGCCAGGCGGCTGGCGGTGACATATTCACTATCTGCCTGGTCAATGACACTTGCGCGGGTCAAACGCACGAAATGCGGCATATAGACGATCGCAATCGCAATCATCGCATTGATCAAAGACGGCCCCAGAATGGCCACCAGCCCAAGCGCCAAGAGCAAGCTGGGAAAGGCCAGAATGATATCCATCACACGCATGATGAGCGTTTCGATTTTGCCCCGGAAATACCCGGCAACCAATCCAAGCGAGACGCCAAAGGTAATCGCCAGGACAACAACAAAAACCCCAATAAACAAGGTGTAGCGCGTGCCATGGATCAGCCGGGACAGGATATCACGCCCAACGGCATCGGTTCCCAATATATACGGCCATTGCCCGCCCTCCTGCCAGACCGGAGGCATCAAAAGCGCATCCCTGTTCTGGACAGCGGGATCGAACGGCGAAACAAAATCGGCCAAAATGGCCAGCGCGAAAAGAAACACAACATATCTGAGCCCCCAAATCGCGCCGCGATTTTCACCGAGGTAGTGCCAGAACTCGGCCAAAGCGTGACGCAGGGTCCCCGGAGTTGGGCCCGACTGAGCGACAAGAGTGTCTTCTGTGGTGTTCATTTTTCTTAATCCTAGTGGCTGATCCGCGGATTCACGATTCCGTAGAGCAAATCCACAAGTAGGTTGATAACCATGACGATCGTCGCAATGAGCAACAGACCAGCCTGGACAGAGGGATAGTCACGGCGAGTGATTGAATCGATCATCCATTTCCCTATTCCAGGCCAGGCAAAGATCGTTTCTGTCAGAATTGCCCCGGCGAGCAAAACGCCAACTTGCAAGCCGATTACGGTCACGACGGTGATCAACGCGTTGCGCAAGGCGTGAACGAAAATGATACGCCCCCGCGACAACCCTTTTGCCTTGGCGGTTCGGATATAATCCTCACCCATGACCTCAAGCATCGCCGAACGGGTCTGGCGGGCGATAACAGCCATCGGAATGGTGCCCAGCACCACCGAAGGCAACACAAGATGCGCCAAAGCGGATTTGAACGCTCCGAAATCACCCGCCAGAAGCGTATCTATCAAAAGAAACCCGGTGACCGGTTCGATATAATAGATCAGATCGATACGACCAGATATTGGCGTCAGGCCTAGCCAGCTTGAAAAAACGATGATCAGCAACAATCCCCACCAGAAGATTGGCATGGAGTAGCCGATCAGGCTGATCCCCATCACGGTGTGATCAACCGCAGTTCCGCGTTTGATTGCCGAGAAAATGCCCGCCGGCAAACCGATCACCACCGCAAAAATGATCGCAAAAAAGGCCAATTCTACCGTTGCCGGAAACCGCGCCAAAAACTCGGCCATGACAGGGCCTTTGGAGATATAGGATGTCCCAAGATCCCCTTGGAAGATATTGGCCAGAAACTCAAAATACTGAATAAACAATGGCCGATCAAAACCGTATTGAGCGGCAAGCTCTGCGTATCGTTCTTCGCTGACACCCCGTTCACCGGCAATCAGCAGGATCGGATCGCCCGGCAGGAGCCGGACAAAAGCGAATGCCGCAATTGAAACCCCCAGAAATGTCGGAACAACGAGCATGAGTTTGTTGAGGAAGAACTTAAGCATCTAACCCCCTTCGGAATGTTGGGTTGACGACCGTCAAGGTCGTGTCACCGCGCACATACTTAGCTGGCGGTGGCACAGGGAGAGATCGAATTAGTTTACGATTTCGACGTGGGAAAAGTCGTGTTTTCCAAGCGGGCTGATGACATAACCCTGCACTTCGTTGCGCACCGGAAGGTAAACAATCGAGTGGCCGGTTGTGATCCAGGGCGCGTCTTCGTGGAAGATTTCTTGGGCACGGTGATACAATTCGACCCGCTGCGCATTATCGTCAGATGTCCGGGCTTGCTGGACCACCTCGTCGAATGCGTCGTTACACCAGAATGAGCGATTGTAACCGCCCACGCCATCACAGGTCAGCAGACCGGTCAGAAAGTTGTCCGGATCACCATTGTCCCCAGTCCAGCCCAGCAGAACGGCCCCCGCACGATCGGTTTCACCAGAGCGTTTCAGGTATTCACCCCATTCGTAGGACACGATTTCCGCCTCGACACCAACAGCAGACCAATCCGCTTGAATGAGCTCTGCCATGCGGCGCGCATTTGGATTGTAAGCCCGCTGGACAGGCATCGCCCAAATCGCGGTGCCCAGATCAAAAACGCCGACCTCTTCCAGGAGGCTGCGTGCGGCTTCGGGATCATATGGCCAGGGTTGGATGTCGTCATTATACCCCCAGATCGTCGGAGGAAGCGGATTCTTGGCGACTTCTCCGGCACCCTGGAAAACCGCATCGATGATGGCCTCCTTGTTTACAGCCATTGTCAACGCTTGCCGGACACGCGGATCATCAAAGGGTGGCTCATTTGTGTTAAAGGCAAGGTAGCCAACGTTGAAACCTTCTTGCTCTAGCAAATTGATCTCATCGGACGCACGCATGCCTTCAACATCCGAAATGTTGGGGTAAGCCATCACTTGGCATTCACCCGCAAGAAGTTTCTGATAGCGCACCGATGCATCGGGCGTGATAGCAAATATCAGATTGTCGACCGCAGGACGCTCGCCCCAAAAATCATCGTTGGCGCGAAACCGAACAACAGCGTCCTGTTGATAGTTCAAAAACACAAACGGACCGGTGCCGATCGGCGCGGTGTTGATCGCATCGATGTTGTCCTGAGCCAAAAGATGGTCGGCATATTCAGCGGACAAGATCGATGCGAAATCCATCCCTAGGTTTGCAAGAAACGGAATTTCGCGACGGGTCAGATTAAAGCGCACAGTGAGGTCGTCGATCTTCTCCATGCTTTCGATCAACCCGCCCATATCCATGCTGGAGAAATATTCAAAGGTTGATCCCCCGACCGCGTGGAACGGATGCACATCGTCCATCTGGTGCTGGAAGGTAAAAATCACATCATCGGCATTCATGTCGCGCGTTGGCGTAAAACCGCGATTGCTATGAAATTTTACACCCGGCCGAAGATGAAAGGTGACACTCAACCCATCCTCAGAGATGTCCCAACTCTCTGCAAGACCCGGGGCCAATTCCGTCGTTCCCGACTTGAATTCAACCAATCTGTTATACAAAGGGACAGAAGATGCGTCAAAAGTCGTGCCGCTTGTATACAACGCCGGCGCGAAACCCTCTGGGCTGCCTTCCGAGCAATAGATCAGATTGCTTGCCGCAGATGCGGAGGTGCCGAATGTAAGTGCCGCCGCAATCAGACCGGTTACTGTCCAAATTTTTTTCATGATGTCCCCGATTGTTTGTCGTTTAGCTTTGAGCGTGGGCCCGCTCCGCAAGGAGGGATTGGCCATCGCCTGGGAACTTTGTTAACCTGAGAGCTCTGATCGGATGTAATGCGAAAAACACATGCCCCATGAGGGCGGGGTTGAAACATGACCTTTAGACAACTCGAATTGTTCTTGCTGATCGTAAGACTGGGCACCATTTCAGCGGCCGCAAAATCCTTGGGGGTCACGCAATCTGGCGCAAGCCGTCTCTTGTCAGAGCTTGAAAAAAACACCGGATTTGATCTGTTTTTTCGCTCGGCTGCCGGGATCGAACTTACCGAACAGGGGCGTGCGTTTCATGCTCAGGTTGAACGGCAATTTTCAGGCATGGATTCGTTGAAAGAAGCCGTCAGATCAATCAGAGAAGGCCTGAACCAGAGACTTCGGATTGCATGTCTTCCGACCTTGGCCACTGCAATTTTACCCGGGGCGATCACGCGGTTCCACGACAAGCGCCCGGAAATGGGTATAGAGATCGAAACGACCAGCTATAGCTCGGCGCTCGATCTCTTGGCGAAGCGGCGTGTGGATATTGCCTTCACTTTCCTCATGCCGGAACTGAACGGGACCGCAGTCGAAATGATTGCAGACGCAGCCTACGTCTTTGCTCTGAACGAAAACCATCCCTTGACTTCAAAAACAGAAATTTCCTCTCAGGACTTGTATGGCTTGGATATTGCTGGCCTTTTGCCAAATGCAATTATGGATCAAAACGCTGATGGGGACACGACGCAGCGTGCGAAACTGGAAGAGAATGCAAACATAAAAATTTGGTGTCACACGTCAGCGACCCGATATGCGATGGTCGCCGCTGGCAAGATCGCGACGATCGCTGAACCGTTTTCGGCTCCGCTGTTTCGTTCCGCCGGAGTGAAGACGCTCCCACTCAAGCCCCGTATTTCGCTCAAATACGGAGTAGCGACACCATCAGATCAATGGTTCTCACCTGAGATTTCCGATTTTCGGAACGCTCTTCGCGAAGAGGTGCATGCATTTTCCGATCAAGAAGGGCTCGACTTCGTTTTCCGCCCCTGATTGTACTCATGCCAGATAAGAGCGGACAAATCAGCGGCTCGCACCAGTGAAACGGCTTTTTTCACAAGGCTGCATGAATTGAATAGTGCGAATGGTATTCGCTGGTCACCAATTCGAAAACCTTACGCCCATGACGAAGTACATATAGATTGGGAGTGCTAAAGCAGGGATGCTGTCTGTGCGTTATTAAACAAAAGCCGCGTGGAAAAATTGTTGTTCGGACCAACCCTTTGGAGTCAGCAGGCAACGGCTACTTGTGCACCGCGATCTCACCACAGCGCGAAATCTACCGCTGGTGCACATTATTGCTGCGACAGCAAAAACGTGAAGCCCAATGTTAGCTTCGTCCCGCAATCTGTGAGTTCGAGCGGTTCAGTACTTTTGCAATGCAGCGAATGGCCGGTTCGACGGGCCGCACTGCAGCGATACGAGCTATCGACCAATGTCAGGTTTGGGCCGTCCTCAGCGCCGCTTTACGGACCTTGTTATAGGATGCCGCGGTTGTCCTGATGGCCGCGGCAAGCCGAAAGCGCAAAATGCTGCATATTGCAGCGCAGGTAGGAAGCCGAAGAAAGCCTTGTTTGGCATGGGTCAGGACCGTCAGTCCTGCAAGTGGTCGTAGCTGATGTCTACCGCGCCCGTAGCACGCATTTCTGACATTCGCCGCAACAGCATTTTCGGGATGGTTTGAAGCGCTTCTCTGAACAGGCACTGCAAAACCTGAAACCCCATGGCGGGCCGCTCACTTGCCAAAACGACCCAAAGCCAAATATGGAACAGAAAGCCACTGCATGAGCTATGGACACCGCGAAAGGATCAACGCATCCAAAGCCGTGCCCGGCAAAACGGTTAGGCCTGACAGGGAAAAATTCACCTGAACAGGGGATGGAACCGTTGATGCCAACCCCCTATCCCATTCCTGAGCATGTTGTTCAATGGTAGGTGTGGCGAAACGTCGGGCGCACCATCTGGCTCAGTAGAAGGATGGGGGCGCGGGCTTTTTGGAAACACAAGCGCGATCGTTGCTGTGTTGGATTTCATTCCTGATGCTCGGAGCCTCATAACGGTCAAAAGGAGTGGACCAGTGAAAAGAGTTATTGCTGCAATTGCGGGATTGCTGACCGTGGCATCCGGTGCGTTTGCCGCACCGATCACTTACGATCTAAATATTACATTCCCAGCCAGTACATACTACTGTGTTGGATGCGGCGGCTCCGAGAGTCCGCCACAAACGCCAGGCGGAACTGTCAACGGAACTGTCACCTTTGATTCCTCACTGTCAGGCGCAGATCGTCTGGTCAGTTTCGATTTTTCGACTTTTCTACCCCAACAAGATCCCTTGTCGTCCTATGCTCCTGCACAGGAATTCAACTTCGATTACAAATCTTCCGATGCTGACGTAAGCGTAGCCGCAGTTGGTGACACCTTTACGTTTCACGATGTGACCCAACTTTTTGACCCCGCTCCAAGCAATCCGCCGGTCAATTTCAAATATGGTTGGAACGCGTTTTTTCGCCTGACCCTTGACGGACCGCTTGGCGGCTCAACCCTTGACGCAACTCTTAGCGAGACCGTGCACTACCAATCAAACGCCGGATTTGACCTGTTTAGCTATCGGTGGATTCCGCGCAATGATCGTCGGGCGCGAAACGGTGACATAGCAGTGACGCTTACAAGCGCAAACGTTCCGGCAGTGCCGCTACCAGCTGCGGGCTTTCTTATGATAGGCGCACTGGGTGGCCTTAGCCTCATCCGTTCTCGGAAGAAAGCATAACTCAAAACTGTAAATCTCTTGCCCAATGCTGGTCTTATTCTGGTCCGGGCAAGCCCTGTGAATGATCTAATGTGGGCGCTTGGGTCCGTAAGGATCCGGCGCTCTGTTTTTCGGAAAGTAGGACTTTGTCGCCGTTGATTGCACCCGGCCTATTCGTCGGAGCGGACGACCGTTTGCTGCATGGGCTGCGTAATCTAATGGTCTTCTTGATTTCTTGTCGCAAATCCCAGTCGGGTGGCGTGCCAAGCAGCTTCAGCGCGGGAGGAAATTCCCAGCTTGCGATATATCGACTTGATGTGCGATGCGATGGTGTTTTCGCTAATCCCCAGGTCCTGTGCAGCCTCTGAATTTCTCAAGCCTCTGCCAATCAATGCCAACACGTCTTTCTCCTTCGGTGTGAGGTTCTCATCCTCCTGAACAGAAGGGCCCGTCCTTTGGAAGTGTTCCATAATGCGCCGGGCTATCGAAGGCGAAAGGGCCGGGATCCCTGCAGCAAGCTGTTTTAGTTGATTGATGATCTGATCCGCGGGCTGTTCCTTCAGAATATATCCATGGGCGCCGGCCGAAAGGGCCGCGACGACGTGGCTGTCTTCACCCAGTACGGTCGTGATGACGCATTGTGCTTCGGGCTGTTTTCGACGCAAGACCTTGAGCACATCAAGTCCGGTGCCGTCTGGTAAGCCAAGGTCTATCAGGGCAAGATCGTAGCTCTGCAATTCGATTTGTCGTAACCCTGATGCGACATTTGGTACACCTTCAATCTTGCTGCCCGGGAAGGCTTTCAACGAGACCTCTTCGAGCCAGCGGCGCGTTTCTGAAATGTCTTCGACGACCAGGATCCTATCCATGAGCCGCACCTTCCAGACGTATGGGGAATCGTGCCAGGACACGCGTTCCCCGCTCCATTCGAAGAATATCAAACTGGCCCGAAAGGCTTGATATTCGCGACTTCATATTTGTCAGCCCATTTCCCGATTTGACCGCATCCTGTTCGAATCCAATGCCGTCATCTTCAATCTCCGTCACAACCTGATCACCTTGAAGCGAAAAGGATATGCTAAACTGGCTTGCCCGCGAATGTGTGATCACATTGCTCACGGCTTCACGGATAAGAGAACGAAGAGAGTAGGTTTGCAGAGGTTCCAGTGGCAACTTCAGACTCCTATCCAAATTCCAGTTGAGCTTGATTCCGACGTTGTTCAGCCGCTCTGCTGTTTCGGCCCTCAGGTCCGCGAGAGCATCCTCGGCAGAATGGCCATAGGCCGAGATATTGTTGATAACATCACGAAGATCACCGAGCGTTTCGCGAAGAATTTCATCCTTGTTTCGCGTGGACTCATTGTGCAGGGCGCGCAGAAGTTGCGCGCCAATATTATCGTGCAAGTCTCTTGATATCCGCGCACGTTCCTCTGTTGCGCCCTTTTGGTATGCGTGGTGGCGTTCCAAAGCGTGAGACAAGAAAGCAAAAAGCTCGCGCGCCAGCTTTTGATCTTTGGGCGAGAAAAGCCTGCGACCGGAATGCGCAAAGTCCGCTCTGATCGCAGGCAAAGTCTGCAGCGCAGGGAACACCAGCGTCTTGCCTTCTTCAGTGATTTTCGGCGCATGTTCTTCTATTGTCTTGTCTACCTGCAAATTCAGCGGACGAAATGTGTTCTTGAGCAAACCGAGCCACGCCGTTTCCTGTACTTTGGCTTCAGATGTAAGCGCAATATCGACAACTTCGCGAAACAGGATCTCGCGATCGACTTCCCATCTCCAATCAAGTTTACGGGCGAAGTAGTCGCGTGTCGGCAAGTAGGCGAGCGCGATCAAAAGTAGCGAGACAGAAAATGCAGGTGCGCGCTCGAAGGACACAAACACGACGAGAGCGGCGTCGATCAGCAAAAGCAGAAGCACGCCACTGAAGTAAAACAGGATCGAGAAAGCCCAACTTCCAAGTTCAAACAATCGATAGCGCGCGACTCCGATTGCAACACCGATGAATAGCAATAGAAACAGGACGAAGGCATAGCCTTGCGAAATCTCTGGCGTGATGCCCATAACCTGGGGGGCAATGACCACACCTACGAACATACCGGCGCCAATCGCGACAGAAAGCGCGAAGCAGGCCAAAGCGGCCT
Organism: uncultured Paracoccaceae bacterium; assembly: GCA_947492825.1. GTDB lineage: Bacteria > Pseudomonadota > Alphaproteobacteria > Rhodobacterales > Rhodobacteraceae > CANMYO01. The sequence continues at coordinate 42,032 of CANLNT010000003.1, read as the reverse complement.
TGGCGACCGGGTCGTCCTTGGCACGCCTGTATTGAATGGTGGCCACGGCAAAGAAGGCCGCCAGCATCAAGAGGCCAGGCAGGTGGAAACCCGTCGGCGGACCTTCAAAAATGATCTGCGCTGTGTCGGCAACCCACCAAGAACCGATAACTAAGGGGATCGCCCAAACCGCGTAGAGCGGCGCGATACGGTAAGGATAGACAAAAAATACCATCAGCGTGCAAACGCCAAATGTCTGTGCGCCCAGATGATCAACCGCCGACAACCAACGAAACAAACTGCCATTCATCGCGAGTTCTCGGGTGCTGTATATCGCTGCCGGAAACACCATTACCAAGATTCCAAAACCGGCAACGAACAAAAGGCGGGCACTGAATTCGTCGCGTTTCAAACTCCAAACCCAACTGCCTATGAACGCGCTCGCAAAGCCAGTCACGATCTGAATCCAGAATACAGTGGGTAAGCTCGAAACGGGTCGGGTTGTTCTTGGCACTAAGGCTTGGGTCCCAGCCTCCCCTTCCAATACCAAATTGACGGTGCCGGAATTTAACGCTTCAAACAGTTTTTGCTGTTTGACCATGAAGGCTTTGTAGTCTTCGTAGGTTTGAAACTGATCAGGCTCTTCAATCAAGTCAGACGGCACAAGTTCGATACCGTTGATTGCGATAAGGGAAGTGGCTGTACTGACTTCCGCAGCAGGGCCGTTCGCATCAACTTTTTCGACCCAGACCAAGCTTTGCTCTGGTATCGGGGCGAGTTTGATGCCCATCCAAGGCTGATTGATAGCAACGAGCAATGCCGCCATTGCCGCTAAGGCGCATACGATTGTTGCGGATGCCAAGACTAAAGCGGGTGATGAATTTGGAGTCACGCAGTCGAGTCCCTAAAGTCAGCTCTATCTATCAGTATATGTAATTCGTTCATTAGCCTGAAATATGCTCACGCGCAGGTCGTTCGCACATCCCCTGAACAAGGGATTGTCAAACTGTTTAAGGTCTGTCTGTCGGGGTTTCGCGGTGTCGCCTTTGGTGCAAACTTTCTGAGAGTTTCTGCAACGTAAAAATCTCGAGTCGGAAGCACTCGGACTCCGCAAAACACTTGCACGCAAAAATTGGCCAGCTGGCGCTCAAGAATATATTTTTGGAACGAGCACCAGACAGGGCCGATCTTCCGTCAAGCGCAAAGAGACGACGGATCGCAATCATGATCCCAGCCTTTCACGTCAAGCCTTGCATCTCGCAATAAGCGAGGTCGGTCTTGAAGGCACTCTGCCTCCCACCAGTGAGGATCACTTAGAATTGATACGTCGTGTCGCCGCCGGTAACGATTGTTTGTGATCCAGTTCAAATTCCATCGGCCATGGGCGCCGCCGCAGTGAATTCACACTTTGTCCGAGGCTGTGAGTTCGACCACTGCCCGATTTTGCGCTCGCCGCGAAAGTCCGGTTTGGTGAAGCTTCATTGCAGCGTAGGCCTATCCGATAGATGGCCGCAATGGGCCGTACTCTAGCGCGATCTTGGCTTGGCACCAGAATGCTGCATCAGCGCCGGTGACAGGATGTGAGTCCTAGCTCTCAAATGCTGCGCAATGGCCGAATGGCAGCTTAGGCGGATATGGATGCCTTGATGGTTCGATTGCGAACCGCGCGGACAACTTGAAAAGCAAGGAGCCCCGCAGGTCCAAAAAGAAAGATCACTGGCAAGCACGGAGCAACAAGCCAGAAGCTTACGCCTTCTGCGCGAGCGGTGCGACAGACCCATGCGCCGATAAAGAGATCAAATGCGAGAAAGTGAATCCAACCGGCGAGTGCGGCTTGCTCATTTGAGAACAGCACCATGACATCAGCCAGCGTTCCGAAGCCGCCGGCACTGTCAGACGACGGTGTGATGAGCAGGGTCACGTAGCCCAAGGACAGGATGATTGGCAGGACCAATCCTGCGATCCAGTCCGCCCATTTTGGTATGAGCGGTGAGAACAGCAGGCATAGCCAGCCGAACATTGCAATAAGACCGGCGATTGAGAATAGAGTTTCGAAGTCCATGGCAAGTGTTTCCCTTAATGTGACCAGGTCGTGTACTACAAGTTGCAATATGCTTGCATCTGCAAGCGAGTCGCAATAGATATGTCACATGACTGATTTATACACAACCAACGCACTACGCCTGCTTCAGGTCGCCGACGACTTCCGGGCCGGGCTAACTGGCGAATTCTCGGCTGTTCACGGAATATCCGTAAACGAGTTTTTCCTACTGCTTCATCTTGAGCGCTCAGCGGCCAACAGGCTGCCCCGAGTCGATTTGGCGCGACGGATGCATGTCAGTGCGTCCACAATCACGCGAATGGCAGCGCCTATGGAAAAAGTTGGCCTTGTTGACCGAGAGGTCGATGAGCGCGATGCACGACTGGTCTTCGTTGTGGCAACGGATGCAGGGCGCGCAAAATTGTCCGAAGCGCTTTCCACGTTCTCGAAGCGAGCAGGATATCTTTTCGACGACCGTTGTGATGATGAAGAAATGGATCGCTTCGCATCGATATTGCGGCGGTTGATAGCGGGAACAGGCGACACGTTGGCGTAAAATGACCGCGTCGCGATAAACCTGTAGCAGAAATTCATATCTTTAAGACGAAAGGCAGCTTCGACCGCGATGTGTGAGTTCGAGCTAGCTCCGATTTCGCTACTGCAGCGAATGGCCGGAATGCGGGCTGCAATCGCAGCATCTCGACCGGTCGGCGAATGGCAGGAATGGGCCGCTAGTGACAAGGTTCGATGCCACGAGGTGGCAAATGCTGCGTTGCATCTGAGGTCGGCTCTGAGCCCAAAGCGGAAACCTTAAAACCCTGATGCATGCGCTCGCAAAGTGAGAAACTCGGCATGAGCGAGGGATTTAGCGCCATCGTGCAGAGAAGAAACAGGCCATTCATGCCAGGCGCAGCATAGAACGTGACTTGAATTTTCAGGACGCGACGCAAATCAGGCGACCACGGGAAAGGTTTTCGGGCAACGAAAAGGGCTAATTGAGCCGTGTCACAACGTTTAGCAAGGTGGTGCTGCCGTCCGCTCAGTTCCACGAAAAGACAATGTTTGACGTCAAACTCTCCCCATTCACTAACTCTACTAATCCTAACTGCCCTTCCTTGTGGAAACTGTTGATGGCATGCGACACTGGCTCAAAGCAAAAGAAATTGGCCGTCTCGTCGGGCGAAAAAACAACTGCATATTTCATGATTTGATCGGAATAAATGGCGCAAGACACTCCGCAGTCTGACTGGCAGATCCGTGCAGCACCCCGCCAACCAGAGTAGCAGTTATTGATCCATGTCTTGGGAAGGTTGCGTGGGTGCTCAAAGCTCCATTCGGAGTTATCCGGCAATTGCAGCAGTTTGGATGGCAGATGAAACTTATCCTCTAACCAGACTGCTTGTGCTGAAAAAGAAAGCTGGGTTTCGCAATCCCGAGGAAACCACGGATGGAGGCCGCACCCGAATGGCATCGGGTCCTTTCCGCGATTTGTAACTGTGAGCTTTACGTCAAGTTTGTTGGGCGTCAGGTCAAAGGCTTGCTGTGCTTCGTAAGTCCATGGACCGAAATTGCCGTCGGGCAAAGTCATTGAAGCTGAGGTTCCAGTTTTTGTGATTTGCCAAGGTCGCTGAAAAGCGTTCCCATGAATAGGAAACCGTTCGCCTTCGAGATTTGATGCGAGAGGATAAAAGGTATCGCGCCATGTGAACCCGCCACCGGAAATACGGTTGGAAAACGGGATCAGGACGTTGCAGGCCAGTGAAAACGGATCGGTTTCGTCACCCGACCAAGGCCGCAAAACTGGTTTTCCGCCAACGTCGAGCCGGGCGATCCCACCTCCCATTGAGGGTGCTAAAACGAGGCTGGCATCACCGGCAGTAAGGTCTGTGAGTTCCACCATGCTGTGTCAGCTTGAAGGCGCACTGATCGGCACGTCCCTTAAGGCCCCGATGCCGCAATTAGGCGTGTTGCGAGACATCTTGAAGGCCAAGATCGGTCACAGATTTTTTCAGAAGTTCAAACATCTGTTCGCGGGCTTTCGCGTCATCCTGAAGCCTGATGGCTTGCAAGACAGCACCGTGCAAATCCAAAGTATTGTCGTAACTGGCCGTTGCCTGGTCCGAGATTTCAAAAGACGCGCGCAAGGCGGTGCCGATGATTGCCCCGAAGTTTTGCAGCACATGGTTTTGAGAGGCGGCAAGAATTCCCACATGAAACGCGAGGTCGGCGTCGATCCGATCGTCCTTGGCGACGGCCGACTTCATGGCAAGGAACGCCCGTTCAATTTCAGCGACCTGTGCGGCCGTTGCCCGTTGCGCAGCCAGGCGCGCGGCCTCTGGTTCAAAGATCAACCGGGCCTCGCCGACTTGCTGCAGAAAGTCCGCCTGGATATCGGTATTGTCCATCCAGGATAAAACGTCCGAGTCGAGCAGGTTCCACAAGCTGCGGTCATTCACCATTGTGCCAAGCCGTTTGCGCGAAACCACAAAGCCTTTTGCAGCCAGCGTTCTTAATCCTTCGCGCAGCGCCGTCCGCGATACCTGATAGCGTTCGATCAGATCGGCCTCGACAGGCAACCTGTGTCCTACAGCGTATTCGCCGGTCAGGATCTTTCCCGCAATTTCGCGTGTCAGGCGCGCGTGCTTGGGCTGCTTGTCTTGATCTTTCAACAGATACACCTTTCCGTCTGCGCGATGGCCTTCAATGGCAGGCCATCGCGCAAAGTGTATATCAGTTCCGGTTCTGTTGGTACTCTGCAAAGATGACCGCAAGGATCAGCAAAGAGCCTTTGGCAAGCAGTTGATAGAACGTCGGGACCGACGTCAGGATCATGCCGTTGTTGAGGATCCCGATGATGGCAACGCCAAGCAACGCACCGACCACAGTGCCTTTTCCGCCTTGCATCGCGCACCCCCCAAGAAACGCGGCGGTGATCGCTTCAAGTTCAAGGCCTTGCGAACCCGAAACCGGTTGCCCGGACCCTGTGCGTGCGGCCAGCAGAATGCCACCGATCCCGGCCACAGCGCCGCTCATCACATAAGTCCCCACGCGGTAGCGGTTTAGCTTGATGCCAGCGAACTTGGCGACGATCGGGTTGCCGCCGATGGCATAGAAATTCCGCCCGACAATCGATTTGGCAAGGAAGATTTGGAACACAACTGCCGTGCCAATCAAGATCCAGATCGGAAAGGGAATGCCCAGAAAGCGCCCGATCCCGATCAGGCGAAAGCTGTCGTTGAAGATCGAGATCGACTGCCCGTTCGAGATAATGAACGCAATGCCGCGAAAAATGGCCATGGTGCCAAGTGTCACAATGACGGCGTTCACCCTGCCGTAAGTGATAATCACACCATTTACCAACCCGGCCAAAGCGCCAACCATCAGACCCGCCGCGATGCCAAAACCTGCCATGTCAGTCGCCTGAATGGCAGAGGCGACCGCGACCGTCGACAACCCCACAATAGAGCCCACCGAGATATCAAGTCCGCCAGAAACGATCACAGCCGTTTGCGAAATCGCAAGCACCCCCAGAATGGCAATGCCCATACCCATGTTCAAAAGGTTGCGCGTTGAGAAAAACACATCTCCCCGCAATGATCCAAAGACCGCAACCAGGACCAAAAGCGCAAGGATAAGGCTGACGTTATGGATACCGATGCGCCCGACGGTTGCTTCATAGAACGTCTGGCTGGCCTTGGCGCTGCTTGTATTCAAAGTCTCATTTGACATGTTTGGTCCCTCGCTTAGGCTGCTGACGCTGCGTTGTGCATCGCGTATTTTAGGATTTCGTCTTCGGTGATCTTGTCACCTTTAAGTTCCGCCTGAATGCGGCCCTCGGCCATGACCAATGTGCGGTCTGCAAGCCCGATCAGTTCCGGCATTTCAGAAGAGATCAGCAAGATGGCGATGCCGCGCGCGGCCAGATCGTCGATCAGTTTGTAGATTTCCGACTTCGCCCCGACATCAATGCCGCGCGTCGGTTCGTCCAGGATCAGCAGCTTAGGCGAGCGGGCAAGCCACCGGGCAAGCACGACCTTTTGCTGGTTGCCTCCTGACAAATTCGACACCAGCGTATCCAGACTTGGGGCCTTGATTTGCATGGTGCTGGCAGCCTCGCCAACAATGGCCGAGGCCTTTGCCCGATTGAACAAACCATAGCTGGAGACAAGGTCGGGGATCACCATCGATGCGTTTTCCAGGATGGACCGCATCAGAAGCAACGCTTCGTGCTTGCGGTCTTCTGGGGCGAACCCGATCCCGGCCTGAATGGCGGCGGTGGTATTTCCGGCAGGTAGGGTCTTGCCCCCCATTTCGACCCGGCCTTCGGTTATGCGATCAAAGCCGAAAATCGCTTTGGCAAGTTCCGAACGCCCGGCGCCCATCAATCCGCCCAAGCCGACAACTTCGCCCGCGTAAATGTCGAGATTGATGTCTTGCACAGCGTCAGAGCTGAGGTTTTCAACCCGCAAGATCAGGTCCGTGCGCACTTTGGATGTGCGATGGAACAGGGTGTTTAATTCGCGACCAACCATCTTTTGGGCAATAGTGTCGGCTGTTTCTTCATCAATGGATGTGGTGGACACGATGCGCCCGTCGCGCAGAACGGAAACCTGATCCGCCAGGTCAATCACCTCGTTCAAACGGTGCGAAATATAGATCACCGCTGTGCCTTCATCACGCAGGCGACGGACGATCCGGAACAGGCGCCGCGCTTCGTCATCTGTCAGAGATGACGTGGGCTCGTCAAAGGCGATTAAGCGTCCGCCTGCACGAACCGCACGAATGATTTCTATCATCTGACGTTGTGCAGGGCCCAGCCGATCGCATTTCTGATCGGGGCGGAGTTCGTTTTCCATGCCGAAGTCGGACAGCAACGCGCGGGTCTTGTGATGCAAGGCAGAGCGATCCAGAAAATAGCCAGCCTTACGCGGCATTTCCCCGATAAAGATGTTCTCGGCGACGGTCATGTCGGGGACAATTTCGGGTTCTTGATGGATGACGCGAATGCCGACGCCGTGCGCTTCGCGGGACTCCGAGAATTTGGTATTTTGGCCGTCCACCACAACCGCGCCGGTGTCCGGAGGGAAGACCCCTTCGAGAATCCGCATCAGGGTTGATTTTCCTGCGCCGTTTTCCCCTACCAGTGCAAGCACTTCGGCTGGACGAAAGGTCAAATTCACATCCTCCAATGCTTGGACAACACCAAAGCGTTTGGAGATTCCTGTCATTTCAATCGTGTTTTTCATGATGCACCCCTCCCTTGGCAGTCCGGCAACCAGCACAAGGCCGGCTGCCGATCATGCCCGATTAGTTGCACAAGGTGCCTTGGTAATCCGCGAAGTTCTCGAGGTTCACCAGTTCGGGCTGGGAGAAAGTGTTTTCCGGCATTTCGGTCCCGTTCTTGATGGCGTCAATCAGCAGGTTCACGGCATCCTTGCCGTGGTTTGCAGCGTTGAACCACATGGTGCCGCGGAACGTGGACTCGCGACCGTTCCCGAAAGCATCACAGGCGCGGCTGCCATCGATACCGATGCCGATCCCCTGATCGGCACTGTAGCCAGAGTTTTCCAGTGCCCGTGCGGCACCCAGAACCCCGTCATCATTGCAGGAATAGAAGATCCAGTTTTGCACCTGCGGATTGGCGGTCAGTGTCGTTGTCATGACGTCGATGGCGTTCACCATCGTGTTGTCATAGGCGACCCGTACAACCTGATCTGCCGTGATATCCGAAACAGCCGCGAGAAAGCCGTCCTCGGCCCCTTGGTTGCGCTGCATACAGGTGTCGGCCTTGCGGTCCTCGATCGACGCAAGCATGACGCTGTCCGCACTCCAGCCCGAAGCCTCGTATTGTTGCGCCAGTTCCGCGCCGACAGCCAATCCGATGTTGTAGGAATCAAGGCCCACAAACGGCACTTTGGTGCCGTCCTGATGGTAAATGTCGTCATCAACGGCGACCAATTTGATCCCCGCTTCTGCGGCGCGGGCGGCGACAACCGGGCCAATGCCGCGATCCGGCACGACGATCGCGATGCCGTCAACGCCGTCACCGATCATGGTGTCGAGGGCTGTGATGGCCAGGTCTGCGTTGAACTGGACGTCCTGCACAGTAAAACTGGCACCTGCCGCTTCTGCCGCAGCCTTTGCACCTTCAACCTCGGCCACGAACCACGGGTGGTCGCCCATCTTGTTGATATATCCGATACGGATGTCTTCTGCGGATGCCGTTCCCGCAGTCCCCATTGCAAGAGCGAGCGCCGTTGCCGTTTTGATCATGTTTTTCATGTCGTTCCTCCTCTGATTGACATTATTCGTGGTAAATTTTTGAGCGGCCACCATCGACTGTGATGGTCTCCGCGTTGATGAATGGGGCCTCGTCAGAGGCCAGAAACAGAGCGGTGTTCGCAACCTCGACCGGTTGACCAATCCGACCGGGCGGATGCAGGTCCAGAGCTTTCTGGCGCTCCGCCGCGGGGTCCGGGAAACCAGCCCAGTAGTCGCGTGCGAGTTGTGTTTCGATGTAGCCCGGTGCGATGGCATTCACGCGGATGTTCACGCGGGCATATTCAACGGCCAAAGCACGTGTCAGGCCGATCAGCCCGTGTTTGGCCACCGGGTAGGGAAAGGTGTGCGGGATGATCTGGAAGGAATGGGTGGATGCGATGTTGATGATGCTGCCTTGTTGCTGCTGGCGCATTTGCGGCAGAACCGCGCGGGCGCAGTGCCAGGCAGAATCGAGGTCAAGCCGCAAGCATTTTTCCCATGCGCCCTCTGGCATTTCATGCGGTTTGTGAAACACATTTGCGCCCGCATTGTTCACAAGAACATTTGCAGGTCCAAAGGTTGCTTTTGCATCCGCTACCGCATGTCCAACACTTTCAGGATCGGTGACGTCGCAGTCGAACGACGCACACGTTCCACCGGCTTTTGTGATTTTCGCTGCCTGTGCGTGACCTGACGCCGCGTCGATCTCCAGGATTGCGACAGAGGCGCCCTCTTGGGCGAAGCGTTCTGCGATACAGGCGCCAATGCCGCGCCCTGCACCTGTCACGATGGCTGTTTTTCCGGTTAGTCGTCCCATCTTGCCTACCAATCCAGTATCGCGCCGTCTGCGCCGACTGCATCTGCCGTCGCAAAGGGTTCTTGTTTGAAAGGATGGGCCGCTATCGCCTTTTCATCGACCTCGATACCCAAGCCGGGCGCGTGGGGAATGCCCCAGCGTCCGGGTTTGCGCGTGATCGGCCAAGAGACCACGTCATCATACCAAGGCACCGCGCCGGTCATTTCTTCCTGGATAACCACGTTCGGGGTCGCGATCCCGAAATGCAGCGCCGCGACACCCGCGATTGGGCCAAGCGGGTTATGCGGTGCCAGACCGATCCCTGCCGTCTCTGCGCGCGCCGCGATCTTGCGAGTTTCCCAGATGCCGCCAGCGTGCACGATGTCAGGCTGCGCGATATCGAATGCGCGCGCGCTGATGGCCGGTTCGAATTCACGCCGACCAATCAGACGTTCGCCGCTTGCGATCGGGATTTTACCTTCGGCGGTCAGGATCGCATGGCCTGCCATATCTTCGGGCGGTACAGGCTCTTCGACGAACATGATGCCGTATTGCGACAAGACGTCGATGTAAGGGCGCGCCGCTGCGACCGACGCAGGCCGGCCGTGGAAATCCACCATGATATCAACCTGACTGCCAATCGCCTGCCGCAAGGCCGAAAACATCTCGTCCAGCTCTCGGACGGCCGATTGGCTGCTAAGGTAATGTGTGTAAGGCACACAGACGACCTTGACCGCGTCATAACCAAGCTCGATCACCTCTTGCGCGCGGTCGCGTAGGGACGACACAGTGTCAGTATTGTAGACGGCCTGTTGATTGCCCAATCCAAGGTGCGTGTAGCTGCGCAAATGATCGCGTGTCTTGCCCCCCAGAAGACGCCAAACCGGCGTGTTCAGGGTCTTCCCCAAGATGTCCCACAGCGCAATCTCAATGCCGCTGACAGCACTCATACCCACAACACCCAAACGCCAGAACCCATGACGCAGCATCCGCTGCATGGCTTGTTCGATGTCGCGCGGGTCGGTCCCGATCATCAGTGGTGCAAGATCTTCGATCGCGCCATTGACGGCTCGGGTCTTCCACTCGAGCGTTGCTTCGCCCCATCCCACGATGCCGGGTTCATCCGTCTCGACTTTGACGAATATCCAGTTTCGCATACCTGCGTTACAGATATGGGGCGTTATCTTGGTGATTTTCATAGTGTCCGTTCCGTATCTGGCAGCGTGAGTTTCACAGGCACATTTGGCAGCCCTTGAAAGGCATCCTTGACCAAAAACGTCTTTCCAGACGGGTCTTCGCTTTGGTGTGCTTCTTGAGGCAGGCCGGAAAGTGCGGATGTCACGTAGATGCCGGCAGGTCCCGATGTCGGACACGTCACCCGCGGCGTCGGCAGGGCGTCATGGGGGTGAAGCCCCCGGAAGGTTGCAAGCAACTCAGCCATGGATCAGATCCCGCGCGTCTTGCGCGATCCTTTGCAATCCTTGGATCACAAGCATATTCCCAGAGTGGATTGTCGCCGCGACTCCGGCCTGACCCAGCGCTCGTGCGTATAAATCCACCAAGGTATTCGCGCCAACAAGCGCGACAGTTTCAAGATCCGTTTTGCGACAGGCGCGGGCGATCTCGGCGCCGACCAGTAGCCCGGACAGCCGGGAATAACCGACTTCGGGCCGCGTATTGTTCAGCAGCCAATTGGCGCGCACACTGAACAATCGCTGCATTGCGTCTTGTTCTTTCAATGCTTCGCGCACTCCGTCATTGAAGGCATCGTCACAATGTCCGAATTCAATTGCATCCCGCAGGGTGGAACCTTCTGACAAAAGGGAAAAGAGTTCGCCTGTCAGTTCGGTGCGAAAGTCGGTGATCTTCCCATTTGACAGATCGCACCACTTGCTGTGGGTGCCGGGCATACAGATTGTGCCGGTAAAATCTGGTGTGTCGGCCACAAGCCCCAGAATCTGCGTTTCCTCACCTCGCATTACGTCGTCCGACCGGATCGTTTTGAGGCCGGGAACAACAAAGACGGCCATGTCACCATGTTCTGCCTGGACCAGATTGCGCGGCAATGCGCCCCAATTGTCGGTGGACAGGTAAGGGGCTTCGATCCACCCCCCTTTGCGTCCAACCATCCCACACAAAATCGCTTGGCTTGGCGCATTCGTTTTGCGCCACGGGCGCGTCAGCTTGTCAAAAATGTCAGCGTTGGCAGACCCGGCCAGACCCTTTGCGCCATCCTGTGACGTGACGGTGTCCAGAATGGTCCCGTCGGGCCCGACAAGCCACAGGCGCAGATTGGTCGTACCCCAATCCCCGAGAATGATCGCATCGGCAAGCTGCATGTGATCCTCCCTCCCCATGTCCTCGCTCAAGGGTAACAAAGCACGTAAAGTACGATGAGTCAATTATTAAGTATTACTTATAAAGCGACATGTAAGTGCTTTGACGGCCCGCACAATCACGCCGAACGAAGCTTTGTACGTATCGAAATCGCTGGGATGGGGATTCGAAATTGAGGAGTCGTTGGCAACACCGAAGCCGTGTCGGGACAAAGATGCATTGCCTGTAGCTTCTAGGCCGATGCCTCGGCTTAAGGGGCCTCGACCGCCAGATTATTGAACAACATGTCCGCCGCGTCGCTGTTAACAGCTAATCGCGCTCGGCAGTAATGACCAAGAAACTGTACGGATAGACAAGATAGAAGTGACACCCAAGGAACCTCAAAAACGGCAGCTTCGGCAAAGTGTACTGCACTGACAAATGAGTGACGTCCTAAATGCCAGCGTTTTCTGCGTTAGCAAAAACTGCAGCCGCACAGATCCGGTTGTCCGCGTTTTTCGAGCTCATACAAAACGCAGAGAGAGGACGGTGTGGTTGCAACCGTTTTCTACACATTCGAATGGCTGCTTCGATGAAAATCGCTACGCCGCGGAAGATTTTGTGCTGCGAACGCGAGCAAATGCTGCGTCAGAAATAGCTTCGGGTGCACAAGTCCGCTTTGTCCCGCCATGCGGTCATCGGACGACCCATCGATTTCGCAACCGCGGCGAATGACTGCTAAGCGGGCTGCGAATGCAGCATGGCAACCTATAGCTGGGCGGCGGCTTTGGGCCGTCAGTCTTTACGTGCACTGCGAAGCGCATCCAGAACATCCTTATCACCAGCCAGCGTCTGTGCCACTTCCAATCCCGTCTTTAGTCTAGAGCCTGCTTCATTCGTGAACTTTTCCGGCGGAAGGCCCTCAACCCTCTTAAATTTGCTCTTGAGATCTAGAGTCTTGTGTTCCCAGTCAAACAACTTGCCGCCAACTGGCCATTCGGTATCCGGTTGTTTGAGCAAGGATGTGTCCAAAAAGAAGTTTGGTCCGGCGAAGCCTCCAGCGGCACCCGAGCTTTCTGCAATGTAAGCTTTGGTAAAAGCAAAGTTTGCTTGAAGCTGCGGGACCACGTCGAATGATGGCCGTGCGGTAGACGCTTCCCTAATGGCTTGATCAACCGTTAGTAGGCCCTCCTGATAGCGCTTGAGTATCGATTTTACTTTCCCATGGTCAGGTTCAACAACCGCCTTCCTGCCACGAATCCTGAAACCGCAAGCCAAAACCATCCTGACACCCGGTTGGGCAGAGCTTGTTTCATGCTGATTGATATCCTTAAAGAGCTTCCAACTACGCATGAGGAAGTCATGCGACACCGAACTGCTGCGCAAGGATAGATCGCGGAACACCGCAACCCCGTCGTTGATGACCAGCGTACGAAAGTTTCTGTTGCTGTGCTCGGCTACAATACGGTGGAAATCTCGCATCCTCTTGATGCTGTTCTTCGCTCGAGCACCCAGTGGATTGAATTGCGCCTCGGCAATCTTGCTTCCGTATCCAAGCAGATCACCCCACGCCACTATGGAAATCTGAAACGGGAATTTTTGTCCTTGGGCCACAGGAGGATTGTTCTTTGAACGTCGCATCGTTTCATTCCCCCAAAGTAAGTTTACACGTTTCGTGTTTCCTAGCCCTCGAAATGCCCGCTTGAAAAGTCCTCGATCCTGCGTTCGCAGCGAATGTCTCCTTCGACGCGCCGCACTGTGGCTTGTGGCTCCCGATGTGGAAGGCGGCTTTGGGCCGTCACCGTCTTCCTAGGCGACCCAACCTTGAAAGCTGCGCAAGCATCCGAGCGCCAGTCCCGGTTCCGTCGCCGGGAGGAGCAGCGGTTGGCCCTCCCGCAGTGTTGGGTCGGCTTGGTAACGCTTGCACACCAAAGAATTGGCGCGCGCGCAGGGCTGCATACTCCGCGCCAGTCGCACCTCCGATGGCGTACCGGTTGTAGACTTGCTGGCTTCCTGCAAGCCCTCGAGCAAAGGCATAGCTGCCACCGAATCCAGCTGAGAGCGCTGGCATCATGATGTTTCCGGAAATCGCCCGAACCAGGAAGGGCGTGGCTATGATGAAGCCCTTTGCCATGAGCACCATCATGAAGAAGGGAATGAGCGCGCCGATATTCGAGGCGCCTTCCGGGTCGCCCAACTCAGCAAGAAGCGCACGCGAGACCCCCGTGATGGTGGCGAACACGCCGGCCACGACGATAGGGTACATCGCAAAGGAAATCAGCGCCGAAAGCCAGCGCGCGAAATAATCCTTGGTCACTTCAAAAAGGGTCAGGAAGATCATGATCGGTGCAATCCCGATCAGCAGAGCGATCATGAGCCTGGACGCAACGACGATAAACGCCGCCAACCCACCGAGGATCGAGAGCAGCAAAACCCCCAGGGTGTCCAACAGGGCACCGGCCATCCAGTTCAGTTCAGACCCCGCAGCATTCAAATAGTCCCCGAGCGCCGCGATCAGGTCATCGAACTCCTCTGCGAAGGTTCCGGATGGGCCCGGTGACCCGCCGCCGACAGAGGCAACGAGCGATCCGGCAATGCTGTCGATCCCGCTCAGGATCGCCGCAGCAAGGATGTTGAACTGTACCCAATTGGTTGCAAATGCGCCTATCAGTCCGATCTTCACGGCGAGCCAAAAGGCCGTGCGCCCGTCCATGGCGCGATACTGGTAGATCGTGTTGATGAAAACCAGAATGACAACGAGCGTGGTGCCGAGTACCAGCATCGTTCCGACTGTTGCGGCGACCGCACCGAATTGTGTCTCGGCAGCGGTATTGAGATAGCCTTCGGCCGTTTCTACGAAGTAGGTGACGACACTCATGAAACCCTACCAATTTCCAGCAGCTTCGCAGATTGGCATGGCTTCGCGCCGAAGATCATTTGCCTGCCGTCGGTATTCTGACGTCGCTTCCACGATGTCCCAGTATTCAGATGCGGCGAAATTCTCGACGAAGACGCCTTCAGCCGCCTCCCAGGGCGGATACCGCGTGGGACATTCACAGCTTTGGGCTTCAACAATGCGTTGCATGCTCTGCGCACGATAAATTTGTTGAATCAGGAGCCGTTTGTGGGACTCGCGCACATCTATGCCTTGCATCCACTGTGGCTCTGGAGGTTGGTCGGGACAAACATCTGGCTGATTGTCGAGCGTTGGGATCAGGTTCCGTTCAGCGATGCCATCTGTTGCGCCGACGACGACCAGCAGGCTTGCCGTCGCAACGACCCGCATCATTCTGAAGCCGCCTTTGTCGCCAAAGATTCTCGCTTCAAGAACGTGGTGTAGCCGTAGTCACCTGCTTCAGCTGTGATGACTTCCCACCCCTCAGCGCCGCGCTCATTCAAGGCGCTTCGCATCGCGTCGTAGTCCTTTTGCTTCTTCACGTGGAAAAACAGGATGTCATATTCAAAGGTCTTCATTGGGAAGCTCCGATCTCGGTTGCGCCGGGGAGGTAGAATTCTGTGATGCCGCGTCGGCCGTCGTTGCGACCGGCCTGGATGATCACGTCGATGGAGTTCTCGATGTACTGGATCATGTCGGCATAGGTCATCGGGATCTCGGTCTTGAGCGCCGCGATGGCCAGGCGCTGCACGGCGAGCTGCGGAGTTTCGGCGTGAAGCGTGGTCATGGACCCGCCATGGCCGGTGTTGATCGCCTCGAGGAAGGTCATGGCCTCCTTGCCGCGCACCTCGCTGAGGATGATCCGGTCGGGGCGCATGCGCAGCGTGGCAGTGAGCAGCACATCAGCGGTCTGGAATTCCGCATCCCGGTTGGCGATGAGGGTCACGGCATTTGGCTGGGTCGGCAGAAGCTCGGCGGCTTCCTCGATGGTGACGATGCGTTCCTCGGCCGGCACATGAGAGAGGATCTTCCGCGCAGCGACAGTCTTGCCGGTGGAGGTGCCGCCCGAGACGATCATGTTCAGCTTGTTTTCGACGCAGAAGGCCAGCGCATCGTCGATGATGCCAGCGGCCACGATCTCGCGCAGCTCCCGGGTTTTCTCGAGGCGGAGTTCTTCGAGTTTTCGTTCCTTGCCATATAGGAAATCCAGCGCGATTCCTTCGAGCGGCAGGCTCGAAAAGAACCGAAGGCTGATCGACATGGCCGTTAGCACCGCGGGTGGTGTGATCACCTGCGCTCGGATCGGTCGGCCCTTGTAGGTGATCGAGACCGAGACGATCGGGCGGTCCTTGCTCATGGTGGTATTGGCGGAAGAGGCGATCTGGTTGCCGAGGTCTTTCACTTCCGTTGCGTTCAGCTTCCGGTCCAGCTTTCGCATGAAGTGATCGCCCTGGAATTCTCCCCAGCAGCTGCCGTCAGGGTTGATGCAGATCTCGATGACATCGTCGCGGGCGGCGGCGTCGATCCGATCAAGCGAGGTCTGGAGATAGCTCAGCGACATGGGCTCAGAATATCTCCAGATCGCGGTCGACCATCACCGTGACGCGCGCGCCCTGGTCGACATAGATAACGGGGCCGATGGAGAGATAGTCGCCAATCACGCTGTCCGTGGCGTCGGCAAGATCATCGCCCACGTCTTCGAGCACATCTGCGGTGGTCTCTTCCTGAACATTTGCGGCGGCGGCGCTTGGGGCTGCGGAGATCAGGGAAATCAGCGCTGCCGAACCAAAGCGCTCATCAAACCGGGTGTCGACAAAGCCGGTCACGCCGGAGCGGCCAAGTTCATCACCTCCGAAGGAGCTGATCTGGATGGTTTGATTGTCGGGCAGGATGATCCGGTCCCAGGCGATGGTGACCCGGCGCTGCGCGATATCGACGCCGGAGCGATAGCGCCCAATGAGACGGGACCCGCGCGGGATCAGGAGGCGGGAGCCATCGAAACTGAAGACACCTTCGGAAACAACGGCCCGGGTTTGGCCGGGCAGGGAACTGTCGAGGGCGGTTTCCATGACGGCCTGAATCATCGTGCCCTGGATGATGGTGTTGGACGGATTGGCGATGACCTCTGCTTGCGTCACCGAAGTGGGCAGCGCGCCGTTTAGAACGAAATCCGTCACTTCGCCAAAAGTCCGCTCGGCTAACGCCGTCTCATTTGCGCCGGAGGTGCCGCCAAAGGCGATGGTGGGCGAGGCGATGCGGCGTTCCTGAAACGCGCGTTCTTCGGCCGCGCGGCGTTCGAGTTCCGCCAGCCGTCTTGCTTCCTCCTCGCGGCGCAGCCGCTCTTCTTCCCGCGCGCGCAGCTCGTCCTCGGTGGGTCCGATGGGTGCCGGAAGGGGGCGATTGGCCTCGAGCTGCGCGAGTTCGAGGTCCATGCGGAGTTGCTCCAGCTCGCGATCGCGCGCCGTGAGCTCGTCTCGGAACTGCTGCTGAGCGGCTTCCGACGCGGCCTGCAAGGCGGCTATCTGCGCTGTCAGTGCGTCAATGGCTTCGGCGGCTGCGGTATCTTCTTCGACGACGGGTTCGGGCGCGTTGCGTAACTCCTCGATCTGGGACTGAAGGGCGGCGAGTTGTGCCAAGAGCTCGGCGTTCGGTTCCACCGGTTCCGGTGCGACCAGAACGACTTCGGGCTCGGGTGGGGGGAGGGTCTCGATCGCGCCGAACCCGTCGCCTTCGTTCTGGAACACGTCTGGCGTGGCCGTGGGCAAGGCTTCCTCTTCCTCGGGTTGGGACAGGAGATAGAGCAAGGCACCGCCGGCACCGATCGCGAGGACGACGACCAGTGCGAGCAGCGGCGAGCGTCGCGGGGCAGGGGGCGAACCTGCTCCTTTGCCTTGCTCGAGGGTTGCGAGACGTTTCTCGAGGTCTGCGTTTCCGGTGTCGCTCATGATCCCACCCCCGCAGGCGGTGTGGCCTCGATACAGACCACCTCGTCCCCGATCCGCAGTACCCATTGCCGGTTCACCCCGGAGACCCGGATCACGCCGTCTTCGGTGGCTTGCGTGTTGACCGTCCGCTCGCGGCCATTCGCGTAACGAAAGATCGCGGGTACCGGCGCGTTCCGCGGGAATTCGAAATACGTGAAGGTCCCGTCATCCCAGACGCGGGTCGGGGTGAACTCGGTGCGCGCGCTGGCACCGTAATTGTGGTTCGGGGCCTGGGCCGCGATGGCACGTGTGGGCCGTGCATTGTCTTCGGGGTAGCGGAACTGGACCACGTAGAAGGTCGGGCTGCGGGTCTCCTGGACGTTGAAGTAGTAGCTGCGGCGGTTGGTATAGACGGTCACGTTGGTATGGACACCGCGCGCGACGGGCTTGATCGCGAAGGCCTGGCCGCCCGGCACGCCGTCGATCTCGAAGCCCTCCGTGTCGCCTGCGATGATCGAGCGGATGCTCTCGCCTTCCCCGAACTCGACCGTGGTCACATGGGTGAGCGAGACATTCAGTCGATAGACCTGACCTTCCTGATAGGTAGCCAAGCGCACGCGGCTGTCATTGGGGCCACCGCGCGGAATGGCTTCCGCGAAGGCAAGGACTGGCAGCAGGGAAAATAGGCCAGCAACAAAGAACTTACTGATCAAACTAGTTCTCCAATCTGTCGGAGCGGATGGAATATTCGAGGACCGTGAAGCCAAAAGGATTGGTCCAGACCTCATCGATGGAGCGGCGGGTCTCGGGGCGAAACTCGAAGAGGAGCGTGGCGGTAAACAGCCCCGTCTGGACGCCATTGATGGATGTCAGACGCTTGCGCAGCCGGACCGTGGCGCGGTTTGTGCCGATCCGATTGATGCTGAGGATTTCCACGTCGAGCCGGGCATTCGGGCCATAGACCGTGGGCGGGTAGTTCTCGTTGGCGCTGTTCCAGATCTGGCGCAACCCGCTCTCGGCGGCACCATCCGAACGGCGCAGAACGCGGCGGATGCGCAGATCGTTGTCGAGCTGGTTGTAGACCTCGCGGTCGGTCACGTAGCGGAAGACTTCCGCCTCGATGATCGCCTGGTTGGCGGTCACCGAGGAGGCGCCGACCGAGGCTTCGGGGAGTGCAAAGCCGGTGGCGGGATCATAGGGGACAACGACGGGGGGCGGGTCGACATCGAGGATCGAGACAGCCGCGGCGCTCAGACAGCCGATGACACCGAAGACAAGGCCCATCAGGCCAAGGCGTTGCCAGAGGCGTTCGCGGCGCAAGGCGCCGTAGACCAGTTCTTCCTCGATGATTTCTTGTTCACTCGCCACCATTCATGCCCCCACGATCAGTCTGCCCGTAGGTCCGGCAAGGTGAAATCCATGAAGCGCTGCTCCTCAGCGATGGTGGCGGCGTCGATCACGCCGCCCGTGCCGTCGCCCACGGTTTGCACGGCTTCGAGCTGCCACATGGCGACGAGGGCAATGGCCAATTCCGCCGTCACGCGCGTGTTGAGATCGACGCTTTCCTTCAGCTCATCCATGTCATCGATGAGCCCCACGAGCCGGTCGACGCGTTCCAGTGACTGGCCGGCATCCTCATAGCTGTTCTGCGCTGCTGCCGAGACGAGCGCGCCGGTCGTGGCTTGTGTGGCCACACGATTGGCACCGGGATTGCCGCTCGTAGCCATTTCCGAAAGTGCATCATCGTCAAAGCCGAGATCGGCCAGCACCCGGTCCATCTGGGTTTCGATCTCGCCCGCGCCGGAACCGGAGAGGCCAGAAAAGTCACCCGTCTTGATGGCTTCGATCGTGGCGAGGATGTCTCCGAATTCCTGGTCGAGCAGGCCGTTCAACTCGTCCTCCATCTCGGTGCGGATGATTTCCGGAAGCTCGGCGAGGCGGGTGAGGGCTTCGTAGGTCCGTTGCAATTCGCCAAGTTGTTCCGTGAGTGTCGCAAGCTGTTCGCGGAGCTGCGTCAGCTGCTCGTTTTGCAGGATCTCGTCCTCGATCATCTGCCGGAGCTGCTGGATGTTTTGTGCGATGTTCTGGGTATCGACGACGGGCACGCCTTGTGCCAGGGCAGGGGACATGGTGCCAAGATGCAGGCCAATCCCAAGCGTCGTGGCCAAGGCCGTTCTCATGAGTAGAGGTCTCATCATTCAATCTCCCTGATCGTGAATTCCATGAACGCGCCCTCGGCCATACGCGCGCTGGCCTGTGCCAATTCTTCGGCGGAAAGGATGCGGGTGCGGGCGGCCTGCAGCCGGATGCGGGCTCCGACGAGGCGCACGAGTTCGGCGCGAGCATAGGTGTTGAGCGCGATGCTCTCTTGAACGTCTTCGGTCTCGGAAATCCGCTCAACGATGTCCGCGATGCGCAGTGCCGCCTGCTTGATCGCGGCGGGCGCGTTGTTGCCATAGAAAGCCGCGCCGTGCCCGGTGATCGAGAGGTTCGCATTGGCGAGAAGCGCCGGATCGATCGTGCCGAGCGCTTCGATCACGCCGATGCGGCTCAGATAAAGATTGTAGCGTTCGGGGATGACCTGAACGTAGTGCTGGGTCTCGGCAAAGGGCGGCACGCCACCATATTCGAACACGCGGCCGGGTCCGGCATTATAGGCGGCAAGCGCGTTGATGATGTTGCCATCGAAGGTATTGAGTTGGGTCGCGAGGTAACGCGCGCCGCCATGTACCTGAAGGTAGGGGCTGTCATAGTATTCCGGGTTGATGCCAAGGTCGATGGCGGTGCCGGGCATGATCTGGGTGAGACCAAAAGCGCCAACGGGAGACCGTGCCCCAATCGTAAACCGGCTTTCCTGCCAGATGAGCGCCTGCAGCAAAGCCCGCCATTGAACCGGCGAGAGACCCGCACGCTCTACGCCCGCAAAGCCGCTGGTCTCCTGGGCGACGCGGATGATGAGCTGCTCGATGTTCTCGGAGGCATCCCCGAACATCTGTGCGCCGCCGGGGTTGGGATCGAATTCGGCATTGCCATAGACGGCCTCGACGGAACGGTCCGGGTCACCGCTGCCACTTTCCAGCCCCGAGACTATGGCCGGCAGGCCCTGACCGCCAAAACTTGTCTGGGCATCTAGGATGCGCTGCAAGGTGGCCAATTGCTCGCGTTCAATCTCGGCGATGAGTTCACGCGCGGCAAGCTTGTCGGCCTGGACCGCCAGGTCGGCCTCGCGATCGCCGGTCTCAATGATATCTCGCGCGGTCAGCCCGCTGTCATTGCTCGGCACACCTTGGGATAGGGCGAGACCGGGCAGCAGGCACAGAGTTAGGATATGGGGCAGTTTAGACCTCAACGTCACCCTCCGGTGTGCCAAGGGGAGTGAAGGTGCAATCTGGTGCAACAGGGGCCGTCGCGGCGAAGAAGGTAAAGCAATTGACCTGCGGTTCCTGATATTGGGCGCAAGAAGCCAAGGCGCCGAGCGCGGCGAGAAACAACAAAATGCGTGTCATGAAATCCTCCAGAAATCGGGGCGGTCACGGTAGTCAGCACCGACCAGCGCTTGTCCCTTTTCCATGCCGCCGAGGATGGTGAGATTTGGCCCGAGAGCGCTGAGATCGGCATCGACGACGATCGATCCTTGGTCATCGCGGATGAGCGCAAGGCGGCTGTAGCTGCCGGTGTTGAGAAGCACATCGAGTTCCTTCTCGTAGAGGTTCAGCATCGCGTAGTCGGACGCATGGGCGCGGATGTTCGGGAGCAGGATCTGCGTCGGCACGGCCTCGACTATGGTCTTGCCGGTTCGGGTGCGCTCGAGCTGGCTTGCATATTGTGTCATCATCACCGCGACGGTGTTCTGCTTGCGCGCGGTCACGAGCCAGTTCGAGAGCCGCTCGGCGAAATACGCGTTATCGAGCGCTTTCCAGGCCTCGTCGATAACAATGATCGTGGGACGGCGGTCTTCGATCTCGCGCTCGACCCTGCGGAAGAGATAGGAGAGCACGGCCATGCGTTCCTTTTCCGCCTCGCTGTCGAGAATCCCGGTGAGATCGAAGCCAACCACATCGCCTTCCAGCGAGAACGTGTCTTCCAACGTCTGGCCAAATATCCAGCCGTAGCGGCCTTCTTCCGTCCATTCGAGCAGGCGCTGGTGCAGATCGCCGCCATCATCGGTCGAGACGAACAGCGATGCAAAATCCCGCCAGTTCCGCAAGGCCGGGTTTGTGGCCTGTGCGTTCTGGCGCACGACTTCCTGGATGCGGTTGGTCTGCGCCGGCGTGAGCGGCTTGTCGGCGCGGTAGAGCAGGGTGGCAAGCCAGTCCGAGAGCCATGCCGTGCCGCGCGCATCTGTTTCGGTCCAGAGCGGGTTGAGGCCTGTGGGCTGCCCCGCTTTCAGGGACGCATAGCGCCCGCCATTGGCGCGGACCGCCATCTCCATACCGAGACGGTAATCAAAGACGAAGATCCGCGCCCCTGCTCGACGGGCTTGCGTCATGAGAAATGCGGAAAGCACCGATTTGCCCGACCCGGGCCGCCCCATGATCAGGGTATGCCCGCTGGTCGGTTCTTTCTCGGGGCTGCCTTGCTCGTGATAGGAAAACCGGTATGCGCTCTGCTCGGGCGTGGGCAGATACGTGATGACCCGACCCCAGGGTGTTTTTGAGGCAGGCTTGCCGAGCTGGGTCCGATGAAACGCTGCGAAATCCGCGAAGTTGCGATTGGTGATGGCGCTGGCACGGACGCGCTTGGGCTGATTGCCAGGATGATGGCTGAGGTAATGGGCCTTGGCCGCGACGCGCTCGCCGATCATCTTCACGCCTTCGGCGGCGGCCGCGTTGACGATCTCGGCGCTCAGCGTTTGCAGCTCGTCGAGCGTGTCACAGAAGATCGTCACGACCATGTGGTGTTCGCCGAAGCTCTGGCGCTTGGACTCGAGATCATCGGCGGCGATGTCGAGCGCTTCCATGAGCGACAGGGCCGCGTCCTGGGAGGCCTGCATCTGGCGCTTTTGCCGCTTGATCCGACCCGCCATGAGGTTCGAATTGATCGGTGTGAACGAATGGGTGACGATCATGTCGACCGGCAGGTTCAGCATGTCGAACATGGTGCAGGAGGTGGCCTCGGAATATTCCCCGATGGTGAAGCTCTTGCCGTAGCGATGCCCCACGACGCCTTCGGAGAGCTCGAAGTGATCGCCTTGAAACGTCACGCGGGTATTGGCGACGTTAAAGGACAAAAAGCCGTAGGTATTGGCCGGATAAAGCGGCAGCTCCCGGCCAGTGTTGAGGGCTCCCAGCAACCCGATCAACTCGCCACTTTCGGCTGTTAGCACGCGCGGATTCAGCTCGGTCAGGCCTGACAGGAACACACTTACGGCCTCGCCAAGGCGACGCAGACGTTTCTCGGTCACCTCCTTGAGACGATCCGGTGCGCTGCGATTGAGAAACGGCAGGACGCTTTTCGGAGGCGGGCGATGAATGACGGTGAGCGTCAAGGTTTTGTCGCGCAGGCCGCTGCTCACCAGTTTCGCGCGCCAAAGCCGGTCAACGTCTCCTGCAAAACTGTCCTCGCGCACGGGCTCGAGATCCGGCACGATCGCCTTGGAGACCTTGTGGACGTAGTAGCTGAACTCCGGCCCAAGCTGCGCGATGATCCGGGCAAATAGAGCGGTCACCTTGTCGAGATAGGCATCATCCGTCGTGTAGCTGTTGACCCCGTCGAGCCGGATGCAGCGGAAGAGTTCGTTCACCCGTGTCCGCACGGTCTGGTCGTCGACGAGGCTCACATAGGGCAGCATATGCGCAAGCCGGGTCTCGCGCGCGTACCAGTCCGGCGTCATTGTGCGGGGGTCGAGCGCAGCATCACGGGCTTCATCACGGGGCATAGCTGTCCCCGCAATGGATGCTACGGTTTCGCGTGGGTGGCGTCTCCTGCAGCGTCGTCATCATCACATCGATGAAGCGCGGATCCCAGTCCGCGGCCTTCCAAAGCACGGGATAGAGCAGGGCGGCCACGCCCAGTACCGCGATGTGCTGCACCCAGACGAAGAGCAGCACCGAGCCGAAGAGCCAGACCATCGCGTACATGATGGGCAGGCCCAGAAGCTTGGGCGGGCGCACGAGGCCAAGAAAGAGGGGCGAGCGCTCAGCCACGATTATGGTCCCCCTGCAAACACCGCGGCAACGATTGTGGGGGCAGCGGCGACGCCAGCGATGCCCACAAGCACCCAGAGCGCCTGGCGCAGATCGATAATGTTGAAGAACCAGCTGAGGAAGACTCCGAGAACGGCGAGTGTGGCGATGACAACGCCGAGCGGGCCTGTTAGCGCATCGACAATGCCTTGTAGCAGGCTCTGGATCGGCGAGAGGTCGATGCTTTGCGCGAGGGCCGGTTCGGCAATCAGTAGGAAGAGCGCCAAGCTTGCGACAAAGAGATTTGAAATTTGTCTCATGAATTTGATCCTTCCAATCGGGCCACGACGGCCATGACGCGGGCCACGTGGTTCTGGGTTTCTCGGTAAGTGGGAATGCCGCCGTATTGGCGCACTGCATCCGGGCCGGCGTTGTAGGCTGCGAGGGCAAGACGCGGATCGCCGAACGTCTCCAGCATCATCGCGAGGTAACGAGCGGAACCGTCGAGGTTCTGCAGCGGATCACGCGGATCGACACCGAGGTCGCGGGCCGTCGCGGGCATCAACTGCCCAAGGCCAATTGCGCCAGCGCTCGAGACCGCTTCCTGTCGGTAGGCGCTTTCGACCTCGATATTGGAGCGATAGAGCAACAACCAATCTCTGACTGAAAGGTCCGCGCGGCGCAGCCCGGGATGCCCGGCATAGCGAAGGGCGGTGGCTTCGATGGCAGTAAGAACACTGGCACTGGGTAGGGGAGCAGGCCGCGCAAGGACGGAAACTTGGATTTCGTCTGACCCAAGGTCAGTCTCACCGAGGATCGCCAGCTCATCAGCAGCGGACCCCTGACCGATGCCGTCATTGTAATTACGCGTAAAGCTGTCTTGGGAGCGGGATGGGGTCAGAGAGCCATCGCTCTCCATGACCAGCACCATCTGTGCAGTGGCTGGACCAGCGAGATACCAGAAAAGGATAAGGCTACTTGCTGCTGCCCTTGTCGGTCGCAGCCAGCTTGTGGGTCGTCCGCTGGCCTTCTTCGAGCGGGACATCGGCATGGGAGAAGCCGATCCCGATGAGGAAGGACACGACGCCCGTAATGGTCTTGAACTCGCGGATCTTGATGTCGTTGTAGGTCGTTCGGGTACGGGCCGTGACCAGCAGTTTTTCCACGCCTTCGTCAGAGACGACACGCATGATCCAGACCCCGTAATAACTCGGGCCCTTCTTGTGTGCCGACTCCTGGCACAGGATTTCAGCGCTATAGCCACTTTCCACGAGTTCGCGGAAACGTGCTTCCGTAACCACATTTGGTGCTTCGATGTCCCAGTTCATGGCCCGGCTCACGCTTTCTTCAAACGCGCAACACCCGGGCATTCCCACTTGAAGCCCAGAGTTACGATAGTATATTTTCAACCGCAAGATATAATACAGCAGATACGGCTGTATCTCGGTTACTCAAACTCTAGGCACGGCCATTGGCGTCTATCAAGGAAAATAGAGGTTTCAGAAACCTGCGGTTGAGCCGATGGGTGAAGATGCAGGCTGTAGCCGTGCTGATGCTCGCTCCGGTCGCAAGCCAGGCCGGATCCTGTTTCGCCCCGGTCCGACCATTCGTTCCAAGCGATTCGCAGGCCGCCCGAGACTACGCCAAAATCATACGGCAGGACTTCGAGGTCTACATCACGGACATTCAGGAGTACTTCCGCTGCCTTGAGCAGGAGCGTGCGCGTGCCTTCGAAGAAGCCCGCGACGTCAGCCAGGACTACGGTCGGTTTCTCGAATTGGTGGGGGATTGATGGGGGATTGGGTGTGCATCAGACTTGCACTCAACAGAAACCACACGCCGATAACACCCTCAAAAATCTACTTTTTAGATAACAGATTTCATCCGCTAGCGACGTCACAAAAGGTATGTGACGCGTGGCGAAAACAATCAGAAGCAAAGGCCAGTTGGCGCTCGTCCGTGCGTTGGTCGACGCCCGTGTTGGAGCGGGCCTTGGTCAGAAAGATCTGGCAAACAGGCTCAGATGCCACCAGTCCTTTATTGCTCGCCTTGAGAGTGGTCAGCGTCGGGTCGACGTTGTCGAACTGGTCGTTTTGGCGCGCGCCATCGGTATTGACCCGTTCGAGGTTCTGGCGATCGTTGAAGCCGCCACGGAGCCCGACCACAAGATTTGAAAGCAATATAATTTTGGGGCGTACCGCTTTGGATGTCCCCTCGTGAGATCAGCTATCTCAATGAAGAGCAGTTAGCCAACATCCACCACGTGCGGCCTGCGGCGCGAGTGAGCGCCTTATGACACCATGCCGCAAAATCAGAGCCACAATGCAGGAAGTCCGTAAACAGTGAACGATGAAAAAGGTGAAGGCGTCGCGATCGCAAATCTGATCGGGACCGATGGGCACAGCATTGTTGGTTGGGTTTATCGCTGGACTACAGGCGCGAATGTGGTGATGTGGGACGTCCATGGGCCCAAGCCGGTATCGGAAATCTGGCCGGATCTGACTGAAGAACAGAAGCAGGAAATCGACTTCAACGGATTGACGCGGGTCGGAAGAGACGAAGGGGTGTGAGGTGGGCATCCCGCGGCGCTTTTTGAAATGCCAAGCTGCCTTTTGAAGATTAGGTGTGCGAGGTTGCATCGCGCATACCTGCGAAATCGGACTTACAGTCCGAGCCGTTTGGTTTCGGGTCAGTAGTTCACCTGTTCGAAGCCGTGGTTGCCTTCGTAGTCCCGCCAATCGACGAACACGGATCGGTGATAGATACCAGGGTAATTCTGGCCCCATCGTTCAAGACCGACATCGTCGGCTTGAAGGGCGGTTACGGAAGACCTCTGCCAAGCGAAGTCGCCTTGGATGCCATAAGTGCCGAGGACCACGGTGGCGCTACGGTTGCAATCACCATCACGACTGGATTCGTGCCGTCGCGCATACCGAACATCAATAACGCAGATGGACCGTACGAAATTGGACTCATTGACCGCCTTGAGCACGATGTAGGTGAGGCTTGTGATCAGATCATGCGCCCTAAGCACGCGGTACACGGTGGTTTCCGAGACAAAGTAACGTTCTTGACCGGTGAATGTGACGGCTAGCGCGGGCGGCGAAAGCTCTGTTTGCTTCAGGGCGAAATTGACAACCTTACGCTTTACCTCGTCAGAAACACGGTTCCAAACGTGCTGTGGCTTTGAAGATTGATATTTCAGGCCAGCTTCGCCATGCTGCAGTTACCTATCTTAACAGCGACAGAATGTGGTGCGTGGGATATCCAACTAGGCCAGTCTTCGGCGGGCCGACAGATGCGATCCTTCGACCAAATGGACCATCTTCAGCTTCTCAGATGTAACATATCTCATTCGGGTTGCCCCCACCGTCGAATAGACTTTTCTGAGCAAACGGAGTTTCAGCGTCTGTTCTGCAACTACTTCCTTCAGATCGCGGACTTCACCACGCAAATTTTTCACTTCGTCAGCGTTCGCTGCGCGGGATGTATCGCCTGCCAGACGCCGCTTGCCAGCTTCCATGAAGTCCTTGGACCATTTGTAGTAAATGCCGTTAGAGATGCCTTCTCGACGACACAGCTCAGTAATGCTGTCTTCACCAAGCAGGCCGTCCAGTACGATCAGGATCTGTTCTTCAGATGAATATTGTTTACTCGTGGCGCGCTTGATGTCTTTGACGATCTTCTCGCTATGGCCTTTCGTTGTCTTTCTCATCGTCCACTCCTCAGTGGTTACGATGTGAAACAAACCCTCTCTCAGCAAATTGACCTAATTGGACCCAAAGGCGCTGATCCCAGACACTTCAGCGTTGGTGAGTGACCATCATTTCGAGGCGTATTTCCAAGGAAGCTTCTGTGCCAACTGCTCGTTTCTTGGGAAACCGCTGGGCAAAATCCTAGCTCCGCGAGTTAGGCACCAAAATTTTACGATTTATTCAGCATAGAGGCGGATATTAGACCAGCGACACAGCGGTCAGGCGCACCACATTTTGTGTTCTCGTGGAGAAACGAAGTTGAATCAATTTCTATGGACGATAAGTATGCTCCACGATCTGGAGAGCTTCTTTCGCGAGAACAAAGAAGAAGTATGTGCCGTCATTGTTCGAGATGCGCGAGAGTTGCTTGCAAAGGAACTTGGAAGAATTGCTGAGAATGAACTCATTGAGATACGCAAAAGGAAGCAAAAAGTTGAACAGAGTGTCATTTGTCGCCCGACCCGAGAACGTGCTCTCTCGAAGTGACTGGTGAGCTAGCCCTGAGGTGCCCCTAAATTTGTAGACGCTTTGCTTGGTAATTTTGGAAGCAAAGGAAGATGCAAATGTCAGGGCAAGTTCGCTACTCAGATGAGCTCAAGAACGACGCAGTGGCGCGGGTCACGGAGCGTGGATATATGGTCAAGGATGTTGCTAGGCGCCTCGGGATCAGCGCGAAGTCGCTGTAAACGTGGATGGCGCAATTCGCGAAGCCACAAAAGCAGACTGATCACGAGGGCGAGGTCGTTTCCGAGAACCGCGTTGCTCGTCTGGCTCGGACTGCGGGCATTCAGGCGTAGATTGGCTCCAAGAAGAAGCCCGGCGTTTAAGGTGGAAAGCCCTCTGTCGTGGAGGACAACACGCTGGATCATCAGTTCGCCGTCGACACCTCGGATTGCGTATGAGCGACAGACATTACGTATCTACCGACACACGAGGGATTTGCCTACTTCTGTGTCGTCATCGATCTATTCTCGCGGCGTGTTGTTGGCTGGGCAATTCAATCTCGCCAGACATAAGAACTTGCTGTGCAGTCTTTGCAGACGGCGATCTTGCGCAGAGAACCCGAGACTTGCCTGCTGATCCACTCCGACCAAGGTACCCAGTTCACCAGCCGCGAATGGGCCGCGTTCCTTCGCGAACACAATCTGGAACACTCGATTAACCGCAGAGGCAATTGCCATGACAACGCGGTGGCCGAGAGCTTCTTTCAACTGCTGAAGCGGGAAAAGGTTCGGCGGCGGAAATACCGGACACGCGAGGAAGCGCGGCGAGACGTCTTTGAGTACATCGAATTGTTTCATAACCCAAAACGTAAGCACACGAACAACGGCATGCTGTCACCCGTTGACTATAAAAAAGACGGCGCAAACTGGAAAAGGCAGGTGACTGGCAAACTAGGTGCACCTCAGTTCGCTAGTACGGACTCTACCTCAAAGTAGAGAAGGAAACGGGTCTCACGCCACCGGCTAGACTAGCCGCTCACCTCATGAGCTATTTGACAACTTGTATCCGTGGGTGTTCAGAATTTGGATATCTAATTGCCTCGCAGCCGACTTCAACAACCGCAACAGCTTGTGCTTCCCTCAATGTTTCTTGGAGCTTGTCCAAATTGTTCCTTTCAGCATAACACGCAACATCTTCAAGAACACTGACGATCCATCCGTGGTTATTCATAATCTTCCCCAGCAAGTGTGATCTAGTTACAGCAAGTCGAGTTCGTATCTTGTCAATAAAAATGGTTACCGATTCGTAAACAAACCGCTCGACCAATAAGTGCTGCGTCAATCCTTCGATGAACTTCGCAACTACAGCAGTCCAAGCAATGATCAACAGAATTGATTGCGGTAGGGCACATGATTGCCGTTCAAATCTGACGAAGGTCGATAGAGTGTCCGATCGTAGTACTTTCCACAACTAGCCATTTCTGGGGGGGCTTCATCAGTCCATAGTTTGTCAGTTCGACCCTCAAGACGCATTTCGGCGAAAAGAACGACTCAACTTCGTTATCGGCAAAATCTGTTGTCCTGGCGAACGGAAAGTTTCTTCGGATTATTGCCAACAAATAAGCTGCTCCTGCGCGTGGAATAGGGCGCCGAGTAAATCACGCTACTCAGCGCTTTTGCTGCGTATTTTGCACGCCTTGATGATTTGCGTTGGCTCCTATCGAATGCACATGAAAGTTCTCCTATACCGATCTGCAGATCATCAGTGGGGCCCTAAGCCGTAGAGAACGCGCTGTCGACGGTGAACTTCCTTTTTGATGCTTCAAACGGGACATTTGCCTTGAACGTTGGTTCTTCCTCGACATCCTCGATTTCGCTTTGTCGAATGTCGGAATCGGTCGGAGCCTCTCCTCCTTGGGGCAGCTACCTATTGCCAGGGCTGTCAAGAGACCTGTGAAGAAGAATGGCGCACCGTCAGCGAGGCTGATCCTGAGTTTGCCGAAGCGACTTCCCAAAATCACCCGGTCCACACTTGATTAAGCATTTTCGAGAATAACGCAAAACGTGACTAGCTCATCATCTTTCGAGCGTCGCTCTGGATGTCAAAGCAGGTTTGGAGAACTCGATGAAATTTCAAGATTTTGGTATTGACTGTTCCTTGGACAAAAACGCTGGAGTTGCTGAACAGCAGGACATAAGTGATCTGACCAAGATCGTTGGCCCCGATGCGACCGCAGGACGTGTGCTGAAGGTCACGCCAGACGATCATGATGATATTGCAAGCATCCAGATCATCGACCCGCCGGTCGAAGGTAATGTCACCGTCAATCCAGACAACACGCTTGCGGTTGTTCTGACGACCTCGGATTCGACCAACGATATCGCTTATCGCTACGAGGTGACTTTCAAGGATGGCTCGACAGAAGTTTTCGAGAGCTCGCACAAGGTTCAAGCCGGATCGCAGGATGCTGGCTGGGGTGAGGGCAAGTTCTTTATGTTGGAAACCGATGCCAACGACGACGTCATCGTTGAAACCGGGGACGTTCACCGTGAGGTTTACATCACCAACAGTAGCGACGCGCTGAGCCGGGCAGATATTGCTGCACTTGAAGGTCTTGATGAAAGCGACATCACCCAGCGCTGGCTGATGGAACATTCCGAATACGGCGGCAGCGAAGGCATGGCGTTGGACCAAGATGCAGGTATGGATCTGTGGTATGGAATTGCTGGCGCCAATAGCAATACATCGCATTGGTTGCGGTTCGAAAGCGGCTACGAATACGATTCAGTGGGTCGTGTCATCATGGCGGGCGCGTCTGGCGAAGACGAGCTGCACCCGTTGCACGTGACCTCCTACGGCAGCGGTCCGCGGCCCGTGATCGACGACTTTGTCCGGATTTATCAGTTCGACAGCCATAACGTTGTATTTTCTGACATCGAGTTCGCAGATAGATTCAGCAGCTTGTCGGGTAACAACATCCTTTTTGATGACGTCGAGTTCAGCAGCATGTTGGATTTCCAGTACGGCAGCGGCCTGACGCTTCGAAACTCATTCGCCAATGATATTGTCACAGAAACTCCTGCCGATGGTGTCACGTTTCATCCTCATGCGGATCGGATTGCTGGCACATATGTCACTGCGACCGAGGGCATTCTGATCGAAGGCAACATTTACGACCACTCTGGATGGGCCGACGGGTATGCCGACGATGGCAATGCCGCAGATGGTCAGCCCCCGAGCCAGTTCAGCCACAACTTTTACTTTCAGCCATCAGCGCTTGACCTGACTTTCCGGGACAACATCTCTATGCGGGCAGGGTCGTTTGGTGCGCAGTTTCGTGGTGGTGCCGTTGTCGAGGACAATGCATTTATCGACAACAATGCTGCGGTTAGCTTTCTTGGCGGCGACTACAACGGGAATGGTCCAACCGGCAATTACTCGTTAGTAACCGACAACGTAATCACGTCCGGGGCGCACAAACTTGGCCAGAACATCGGCGCCTTGAGCTTTGGCGCAATTAATGGCGGCGTTGATACGACGTTGATGAATAATATTGTTGCCCACCTTGCGGACCCAAACAATCCGAGTGAGTTGGCTGACAAGCCGTGGACACACTCCCCTCTCGATAATCTGCAAACGCCCTATTACGATGACACCATCATCTACAACTGGCTTGGTCAGAATGCGGTGAATGCGGGGGCGACGTCGGCCGTCAACGTCGATGGCCTTGATCCGAATGTACTGGACCAAACAACGATTCAGCTCTTTGCTGCCCAACTTCTGGGTGACCCTAACGCGACAATCGCCGATTTGGGTGATTTTCTGCGTCTGCAGGCGGATGGCGTTTTGAATGACGTTGTCGACTCTGACCTGATAATTGCCTTTTTCCAGCAAGGTTTCGGGATCACGCCGAACGTGCGTCTGGATGCAGAAACGCTGCGCTTTGTGCCCAACGAACTCGGGGACGGAATCCGCTGGGATAACCGGTTGAACTGGACGACCGAGGATCTGCCAGGCACGATCAATGGGGACAGCGTCGATCTGGCGGGGAACTGGGTGAACTATGGCGGAACGACCGTCATCGACAATCTTGACTTCGGTTCTGGAGGCGAGCTGAACGTTACACACGGCAAGCTGACCGTGGATGGCACAATTGAAACCGGCGCACGTGGCGGAGAGTTCAACATCGATAGTGCCGGTCAAGTCTGGATCGACGGCTATGCCGATGGCAACAGGCTGAAGATCGACATTGACGGCGGACGCTTTGCAAACACTGGCGATGTCTCTGGCAAGACCAACATGCATGTCAGTGATGGTCAGGCCATTCTGGCCACCGACGGTGGCAACTACGATGTGGGTGCAGGCAGCCGGATCACGATCAAAGGCGACGACGCGAAAGTCGGCTTTGACGACGCCAATGGTGATACCGCCGTCTTGCGGTTCGAGGACGATGGTGATCTGAAGTTCATTGCCTCTGATACCGGATTTTCGGCCATTTCAGAGATCCGCTCTGGCGCGATGGGTAACAGTCCCGACGTCGAAAGCGGTGTGAACATTGAAAAAGCCTCTCTTGAAATCGACGTGTCTGACCTTGCGGGTCAAGCGGGCGATCACACCTTAATCGATGTGGACGGTCTGATCGGCAACTTCGATGACATTCGGATTACGGGGCTTGGCGCGCAGCAAGACGCCGAGATAGTCATCGACTACGATACCGACAGCGTCGTGCTCAGCATGTTGGCCCCCGGTTCGGGCAGCGGCACATTCAGCGTCAAAACCACGGGTGACCAAGAGGACGGGCTGATCGGGTCTGATCTGTGGGACGCGCTGACGATGGATCTTGACGAACCACATGCTGGAGCTCGGCCAGATCTGTTTGTTGAATATTCTGATGGAACTACAGTTCTGCATTCTTATGAACTTGGCGATGGAAACCTGGCCGAAGACATATCAATGAATGGCAAGACGATCTCGAGCACAATTTGGGATATCACAGATACTCGTAAGTGGTACAAGTTTGAGAAGTCGTTTAGCACTTCAGGGGCATTGGAAAGCCGAGTGTCGTGGAAAGACGATGGGAGGGTGACGACTATGACCTTTGCGCATGACGGCAGCGGCAAAATTCAGGACACTTTCGACAACGAAGACCAGTTCGTTTGGCATCGCAACACCGTCAAGATTGACGACAGCGGGATGAAACTCCGCAAAATCACATATCTTGACGACGGCGTTGTTCGAATCACGCATTACGAGAACGGTGTGAGAAGTGAAGTGGAGCGTCTTGATATCGGTGACAGCCACGGCTGGTCGAGAAAAATTACATACTTTGACAGTCAAGGCGAGATGAACGGCGTGAGCAGATTCACTGACTATCAGCACACAATTCTAGAACTTGATTTCATGCTTGATCAATTTGTATTCTAATGCAGCTTTGTTCCAGATCAGCAATCTACCTCTTTCTTAGCCTTATCAGGCGACTATCAAATAGGCAGGGTTGATCATCCTGACGGCCAGGCGATCTCCCATAGTACCAACATATCAAATCGACAATCCAGCCAATGGTCAAACGAGCTGTTTTGATTGACTTGGGTCTTCCATAAACTGCTTCAGCTAATTGCGGTCCAAGCCACCAATAAAGCACTATGAGTGCACGTCCGATATAAGACCGACGCATAATTGTGTCGCGATACCATCTAAGCAACCAGACCTCAGGGTGATTGCCATCTGAGTAGGCAACGGTCGCGACGAAACAGTCAGCCGAAACGACACCTGCTTCTGCTGGTTGATCGCTAGCATCTTCTTCTTCTATTTCAGCGATTGGTACGGTCGGAAAATCCTCCAAACTTGTCTGTTGAACATCCTCGACTTTTCCAAGAAGCTTTGGCTCAAGCCTGTCTTTGTCTTCGTGGTCCATACCATCTAGGAGCGATTTGGCCTGTTGCTCACCTGTCAATGAAACAATCATCTGAGCATTCTCCTCTGATGTGTAGTCAAAGAAGGTAACGACCTCGTCCGATGTGTATTCACTAAGCCCAATCAATAGGCCTTCCAATCCAACGTGGCCAAAAAGCACCTCGATGTCAGACGGTTCCATAGTTTCCAAGAGTTGTCCGGCAACTCGAGCGTCTAGATTCGCAAATAGAATGATAGGGTCCACCGAGAGAAAAGTGGTCTCAAACTGTTCTGAGCCCATTTCATCTAATAGATTCTGCAGTTGGCTACCTGACATCTCATTTAGCTGATCTGACAACTCTAGGGCGCCGATCCCTGCTTCTTGAAAATCGACAACGCTGTTTGCCAACAAATACACCTGATCACCGGCCCCCTCTAGGATCAGTTTCGAACCGTCTGGTCCGTTTATGATTAGATCGCCACCATCATCCTCTGTTGTGGAAATTGCTGCAACTAGCGCGTCCTTGTCTTCAAATTGCCCCAGGAAGGTTATCCGGTCACCTTCAGACGCGTCAAAGTCAGTGATCGTTCCACTTGCCCCCAAGGAACATACGAAGTAGTCACCCCCGTCTCCGCCGCTCATGGTATCATTGCCGGCACCACCGCTGAGGATGTCGTCTCCTTTGCCACCGAAGAGCCGATCGTCTTCTTGTCCGCCGCTTAGAATGTCGTCTCCCGCATTTCCATATAGCTTGTCGTGTCCATCGCCTCCCGCAACCACGTCGTCGCCATGACCACCAAAGATACGGTCGTTTCCGTTTTCTCCAAAAAGAGCGTCTCTACCTCGGCCTCCGAAGACATTATCTGCCCCGTCGCCGCTCCGCATTGAGTCGTTTCCGGCTCGGCCAAATAGATCGTCGCTCCCCACATGTGCATTCATTCGATCATCGAATTCCGACCCAATCAACTCATCGTCATAGTTGACGTCGCTCTGAAAGATGGGATC
Organism: uncultured Paracoccaceae bacterium; assembly: GCA_947492825.1. Classification (GTDB taxonomy): domain Bacteria; phylum Pseudomonadota; class Alphaproteobacteria; order Rhodobacterales; family Rhodobacteraceae; genus CANMYO01. Next base: position 7,597 of record CANLNT010000003.1, on the reverse strand, counting down.
ATGATCATCCATCTCAACCCCATCATTGGAAAGCTGTACGGAGATCCGCAAAATGCCGCCTGGTGGCACGATAATCGCACCATTTGTCAATTCAGATTCGCTAAGAATCTCAAATTTGGGGAGTCCGTGCGGCGAATTTGGATTCGACTCATCTTTCCAAGTTGTGGCTGGATCGTCGATGCTGGTGAGCAATTCACCCCAAATGTGGACGGTTTCACCGAAGTAGTTCGCAGGATCCAGAGTCAGTTGAAGTTGTTTTGTGGTCCTCGAAGAGATGTAAATTACCGCCCGGTCTTCGTTTCCGAAACTGTTTACTTCAAATCTGTTTCCCGAAGCTTCTTTTGCTGCGCCGTCAATCCGCACAGATCCGATAATGTCCGAATTTTCTGTTCTTATGCTGCTCAGACCAACCAGTGACTCTTGCATTGAAGCGACAATTTCGCCGGCAACTGACAGCCTAGCTTCAGTATCAGAAAGATCTGATCCGCCAAAGTTGGACGACAACCCGGCCTCCAACCAGCGAAACTGTGCCCCCCAAATTGATGCTGTACTGACACCTGCATCGATCAGCGTCTCAAATCCTGAAATGAGAGCTGAAGCTTGTGCCATACCGGTATCGGCGTCCGGTCCCCCGTAGATGTTCCATTCGGAAGCAAAGAAATCGAGTTTTCGATCGCCGACGGCAGATTCCCATTTTTCGATTTGTTCTAAATGCCGTTCTCTGCTTTCGGTTTGCTCCAAAGTGGGGGAGTAGTAGTGGACGATCACACTATCTACCAGATCCAATGAGTCTTGCGAAAGTGCGGCGATTATCTCTGCATTGTCGCCTTCTTGCCAGCCAGCACCGGCCTGAACAGCAATTTTTGGAGAATTCCAATCCGAAGGTACGTCACCGTTAGTCACATAGTCCTGGATCGCTTCGTCAACCGCTTGAATGATGGCATTTGCTACCGCACCATATTCCTCGGCAGTCAGATCAGCATGGAAATAATACTCGTTCCCAATCTCGAAGTGAGTAATGTTGGCTTCGCCAAATCTCCCTGACAACAAGTCGCCAACCAAAACTTGGATTTTGTTGAGCGCAACGCCATCGATTTCTGCCTTGCCATTTTTCATATTAACGAGGTCTGAGGTAGGCAAGACAAATTGAATACCAAGATCGTGATCGTCAGCGTAGTCGAAGAGTTTTCCTGGTCCTTCAATTACCTGGCCGTCTGAAGCTCTCGTTTGTGCGAGGTCGCGTTCGAACAGGTCTTCCCAGACAGATCCCCTCGGACCAAAGTATTTCTCTGTGACCGTTCCGCCGGGGTACCGAATTGCGCTTACGCCAAGTCTTTCGACGATTTCAGAGAAATTGCTATCATTTCCGAAAGAATTGATGCCCGCAACGAAATTGGCTCCGAAGTGAGATCGGTCGATAGTGTTATCGACAGCAAATTGCCTTAGGTCATCTAAGTATTTTGACTCAGTCATCTCGCGCCCCATAAAACGGTGGGGCGAAAGTCTGCTAGCAAAGGTACATTGCTATTGCGAGATCATGGCTAGAGGCGGGCATTCAAGAACACTTTGGCTCAAGTGGAGAAGAACTTGTTTGCTTTTTGTTAGAGTCTCGCCAATGTCGCCGGGATTGTTTGACAAGTTTAAAAATGTAGATTGGATCAAACTGACCAAAAACTCCGAGACAGGTTGCTCATGCCTAAAGTCCAATCCTGATTTTCTCGGCGAACAAGCACTTCACTGAGTCATACTTATAGGAACATCTTGGACCCCAATGAAGCAGGCTGATCGGGGTGAGTGGAAATCGAACTGGTCTCGCCGGAACATAGCGTCAAATTTCAGAAAGTCTTGTGAAAGGCCAAACAAGTCTTGTGCAAGGGTTCCGACGCACTTCTTAGACGGTAGTCCAGTCAATTTTGCGACCCGCAAAAGGGCATTTGAACACAAAGTTAATCTGGCAAGCGTTGCATTGCTTCAGGGACTGTCTGGGGCACGACTGCAACGGTAATTTGAACCAGACAAGTGTATTCCGGATTTATTGTGGATTGGCGATGGGTATCGGCCACAGACCCTTCCGAATCTCGTAGTACGGTGGATTCACCGTTTGTTAACCAAAACCTATCAACGTCAGTCAAGTATAGGCGGAGGGGAACCATGGCTGCAGTCATCTACGGTACGGTCGCATCAATCACGACACTTGCAAGTTACCTTTTCTACGACCTCAATTTGGGGCAACTGATCGCGATCTACTATGCATCTGCCGCATTGGCCGGACTATGCCTCCATAGTTGTTCAGTTTTTTGTCATGCGATGGCACAAAGGTCTGAACCTTTTCGGGGAGACCAACGTAACTCTTCTCCATCACTGACACCCGAATTCAAGAACACGGTGGAACAGCGCTGGAAGCCTAAATTAAAGAAATTCCAGTAACACCTTGCGAGAGAACTAGCTATATGTTCATCGGACGATCCATTCGGCGGGTCGACCATTGGGATCAGCTAGACACCGAGTGAGGTGCGTCCAAAAACTTCGTTGCTCCGATCGGTCATTTGCTCATCCTTTTGATAGAGCAAATTTGTCGAATCGGCCGAAGCCAAGAACTGCTTACCGTCAAGATCGTTGAAGTACATGTAGCAGGTCCTGTTTTATGGCATGTATGTCAGCAACGTCAGCAGCCAAGGTTTGTGATCAACAGCCGCGCGACTCCAAAACAGACTAACAACACCTGCGCTGATCGGGTCTCAGATGATCCATTGGAGTCGCGGTAGGATGGCTCCATTGAGTCCTCAAATGGTGACCTAGAAGTTGCACGTCGAACGCCTTGGCCTTGGCGCCACCATTGCATCGATGTCAGATGGAGCTGATCGCTCGAACTTCGAATGCATGCGGAATCGGTCCGAAGGATTAGGAAACCATACAGCTCAACGCTAAGTTGGCATGCCCAAACTGAAACCGAGAACAGCATAGACCCGTCCAGTTGTGCCTGCGACAATGACCTGAGCCCCTAAAACTCCTCCAAATTTGTGTAGAGTCCGCTCAACAAAAGGACGGACAAATGAAGGCACGATTCACGGACGAACAGATCATCACGGACGAACAGATCATCGCAATGATCAAGGAACAGGAAGCTGGCGAGAAGACCGCTGATGTGTGTCGGCGGCACCGGATCAGTTCGGCGACGTTCTATAAATACAAATCGAAGTATGGCGGCATGGAACCGTCTGACGCGAAGCGCTTGCGAGCCTTGGAAGACGAGAACGGCAAGTTGAAGAAGCTGTTGGCAGAACAAATGTTGGACAACGCAATGTTGCGAGACATCAATTCAAAAAAATGGTGACGCCCGTTGGGAAGCGGAAAGCTGTGGTGCATTTGATGGAGGTTCATCAGGTCAGCCAGCGACGGGCGTGCGATGTGCTGCAAGTTGATCGGTCATCGGTGCGATATCTGTCGCGTCGTGGTGATGATGCTGAGCTACGAGATGCCATCAAGCGCGTTTCGCGGGAACGGAGGCGGTTTGGTTGCCGTCGTGTCCAGGTAATGATCGCGCGGGAAGGTTTTGTGGTGAACCACAAGAAAGTCAGGCGCATCTATACCGAAGAGAAGCCGCAGGTGCGCCGCAGAGGCGGCAGGAAGCGTGCCTTGGGGACAAGAAAACCAATGGTGTTGCCAGATGGTTCAAACCAGCGTTGGAGCTTAGATTTCGTGTCTGACGCGCTGACGGATGGTCGCCGCTTTCGCATTCTTGCCGTCTTTGATGACTTCAGCCGTGAGAACTTGATGCTGGTGGCTGATACTTCGTTGTCTGGCCAACGCGTTTCACGCGAGCTGGATCGGATCATTGCTGAACGCGGCATGCCAAAGACAATCGTGTCGGACAACGGCACTGAGTTCACTAGCATGGCCATTCTCAAGTGGGTTCAGGATACAGGCATCGACTGGCATTACATCGCACCAGGGAAGCCCCAACAGAACGGTTTCATTGAAAGCTTCAACGGGAAACTGCGAGACGAATGCCTCAACGAAACGTTGTTCGGTACATTGGCGGATGCGCGGCCGGCGCTGGAAGAATGGCAGGAAGATTACAACTGGCGCAGACCACATTCAGCATTGGGCAACCTCACCCCGATGGAATTTTTGCAAAGAAAGGCAATGGACAAGATGGCGGCCTAGCGCCAAAGATTTAAACTCAAGGACTCCGCGCAAGGCTGGAGGAGACTTGGGGCTCAGGTCAACAAGAATTTTTGGGTCGGGCGCTCGCAATTCAAGTGTAGACCGCTTCTACTTGAAGTCTGTCTCAACAGTTACAATCAGGCTAGACTGGTCCGAGGTGCAGATTCACGTCTTCCCGCGTTTCGGGTTGACGGAGTCGAGCATCGGGCGAGCAGGCAACCATTTTGAGCGCTCAACTTTTGGGTTTGGAAGTTTTAACTAGGACAAATGATGCGAACGGGCTGTCTTGACGAGATGATAGAGTTCGCTATCGAAGAAATCGCGACCGGAGACTCAGGACGGATCAGTTCGGTTGTCCGTGCGATGGTATCAAGATGGCAGACGGAGCCAGCACTAGCAATTTGCTTTGCCATAACGAGCGCCGCTGCACACCTCGAGGACAACTTCGCGGACAGCGATGAGCCGGTCGGAAAAGCATACCAATTTGCAGCGATCTTAGCGTCCGACATTTTTGCAATCGAATCAATGGGGCAGATACCTGCAACAGGGCAACATCTCTTGCACTTCTGGCGTAGATCCGAACCCTATTTTCTAGATCTGTGATACAATATCATTTTTGGTCGCTCCTAAGAGTGCTTCGATACCTGTGGAATCCATAGAGACATTAGCCAATTAATTGGGCCGACGGAGAAGAACGCAAACCCGCCTGACATCGAAATTGCATTACCCCTTAGACTCTCTACTCATGATCTGGCCGTTCTTAAGGTGTAGTTCTACAAGTTTCGCGACGTATCCGAAATCTCAGCCTCTCACACTGGTTCATCAACATTCGCCAGGGGGCATCCGTGCGTACGATCCAAAGCACCGCTTCGAGAAAGAACCGGGTGTCGCGCCCGGTGCGCCCGGTAGCGGACAAACTACCGGGGCATATAGGCTCTACTGCACGCCATTGACGGTCTGTGAGAACATATCTGCTCAGGTCAATTCAAACCTTCTCTTTTGGAAGATTGAATCGAGGATTAGACCATTGGGGAATTATGAATGTCCACAGACACGAGTTCGTTGGGGCCCGAGGCCAAACCTTAGGGCCTTACACTCCACAGTGCTCGCTCAACCTTGCTGGAATTAGGATAAACAGTCTTAGGTTGTATTGAAGTAGATGGGAACCCGTTAACGAATCGTGCCCCGACGCTGTCTTGTCGAGGCGTGTTCGTTTTTTGGTTGCAGCAAGTTGATCTTTAAGTGGGCGACTGCTGCACCAAAGGCAGGGTCGTCGAAAAACGTTAGGAAAATACCAGCTCATAGAAATGGTTTGGTCGAACGCGATCAACGCACTTAATGAATTCTTAACCATTTTTCGAGATAGTTAGCTGATCACTCTCACACCGCAAGACAGGCGCCTCGAAACTACCCCATACAGTTTCGAGGCGCTGCACCTAAATCGTTCAAAAAAAACGATGTGCACGCATAAATCCGAACTTTTGGTTTCCGGCGAGACTGACGCCGCCCTACAAACTGACTCGTGAAGTGCCATCATTTCGCATCGTAGCGAATGTCCGCTTAACGGGCTGCAACCTCAGCATTGTGGCAATGCCAACGCTGTCTTTGTCGGCGCTAGTAGTTTACCTGTTCAAAGCCGTAGATGCCTTCGTGGTCACGCCAATCGACGAACACGGATCGATGATTGATACTAAGGCAATTCTGGCCCCAGCGTTCGAGGCCGATATGGGGGGAAGGCAGGGCGGTGATGGAAGAGCTCTGCCAGGCGAAGTCGCCTTGGGATCCGTATGTGCCGAGGACCACGGTGGCGCTACGATTGCAGTCGCCGTCGCGTCTAGACTCATACTGTCGCGCATACCGGACATCAAAGACGCGGATGGACCGTACGAAGTTGAACTCAGGACCGCTGATGTCGATGTCCGCGCGATCTTGAACGAGCCGTAAGGCCTGGTCGGCGGGAACAAGGTAGTCTCGGGCTTCCGGGGTGCGCCAAACGGCCGCAATGTGGCCATAGGTATCGCGAGATAGAAAGGATTGTCGCGGTCCAGTGCTGTTGTACTGGAAGAACGCCTCAAAGAGGCGGTTTGCACTGTTTGGTGCTGGAGCGGTCTTATGGGATGCGCCCAAAGGACAGCGCCAAATTTGTAGTGGAGGTTCCACCGGCCACGGCGTAATTCGTCGGATGAATTCGTCTCGAGCTCTGGCGCATGGCGCGGAAGCAGGCCAGCCTCCAGACAGGCACAGGAGGATCGCGCAATCGATCGGGTATGTTTGCGCGCGGGCTGGCATCGGCAGCGAAAAGCCTGCCATAGTTAAGGCAATTGCGATCGAGGGGAGGAGCTTCTTGAATGGATGGCGCATTCTGAGGACCCACTGTGACAGGACGCAACATACATACGATAATATACTAAAGCAACACCAAATATAATAACCTATGACGAAGAATATGTTAATTTTTGCAACTGATGGATTTATGTGAAATTGTCCTTGAGTACATCCGCCTCGCGCATGGTTAGACAAAGTCTACGTGTCAAAAAGGTTGGAAAGTCCCCGCAAAAACGATATGTTTCATAAGTCTATTGAGGGTCTGGGCTTCGATGCTAATCGATCGAATGAACAAATGCGCTTCTGTTTTGCTGGACGTGTTGGATTGTGACAATGCTTACGTAAATATCCAATCCGAGAAGCTGTTTTATTCCCTTGGAAACCTCCCAGAAGTAGTATCTGGGAAGCTTCAAACCCATGACATGAAGGACACCCTGTGCATGCATACTTTTGCATCTAATGAAACACTGCGATTGGAGAACGCTGCAGCAAACGACACCTACAGAGACACAGCCTATGTCAAAAATGGTGGTATCGTTGGCTATCTTGGCGTGCCAATTTCAGTTAAGGATTGCGGGCCAATCGGTACGATCTGTGTCACGACCAAAACACCGCGCGAATGGACTGAAGTCGAACAAGAGCTTGTCATCAAAATGGCAGCCTGTGTTGAAACAGCTCTCGAATTGCAGCGAAGCGAAGTCATGTCCGAAGCTCTGTCCGAAGCACTGTCAGAACTTGACCAGGTTCTCATAGTCCTCGCGATGGCGATGACAGATGCTGTCTCGATCTATGACAGAGACAGCAAGCTGGTTTTCGCGTCGAAGGCTTTGTCGAACATGGTAGGTTATTCGGAAATTGCGGAAGCTGCGAAACTTGTCGACGCTCCGACCTTTCAGCATGAAGATTCATTTGATGGTCAAACAGCATTTCGACACCGATTGGGGCAGTTTTCAGTGGCCGTTCGGCCGACCAACACCGAACACCTTATCTTCTCATGGGCAGCGGGCAGCTTGTCTTAGGGTCAAGACGGGACTGTTGCATTAATTGATAGGCGCTGATCGATGGTATGGGTTTTTGCGCTGGATCAAGCGGCTGCGAAAAGTTC
>CANLNT010000002.1:132500-967809 GCA_947492825.1 uncultured Paracoccaceae bacterium | reverse complement strand
GCACCGGTGATCATGTTCTTCACATAGTCGGCGTGGCCGGGGCAGTCGACGTGCGCGTAGTGACGCGCTTCGGTCTCATACTCAACGTGCGCGGTCGAGATGGTGATGCCGCGGGCCTTCTCTTCGGGCGCGCCGTCGATCTGGTCATAGGCCTGGAAGTCGCCAAAGTACTTCGTGATCGCCGCCGTCAGCGTCGTCTTGCCGTGGTCAACGTGACCAATGGTCCCGATGTTCACGTGCGGTTTATTCCGTTCAAACTTTGCCTTTGCCATGGTGCAACTGCCCTTTAGTTTAAGGGGGCCGCTGTGGCCCCTGATCCAACATCGCGGGCGATGTATTGCGGATTGGCGGAGAAATCAAGCGTGGTTTGTGCTAAGCAGCCCCGATACACAAACCATGCAGGAACCATGCACCCCCGATCCGCATGATTTCCTGAATACCGATTAACGCATTCACGGAGCCCCTACGATGAAACTTGGTGCTTTTTCCATCAGCCTGAACGTCAAAGACCTTGCCGCCAGCCGCGCGTTTTACGAGACGCTGGGCTTTGACACCCTGGGTGGCGACATGAGCCACAATTATCTGATTATGAAAAACGAACAGACCCTGATCGGGCTGTTTCAGGGACATATTCCGGCCAATACGTTGACCTTTAATCCCGGCTGGGACCAGAACGCAGGCGAGGTAGAAGGCGAATGGGATGACGTGCGCGCCATTCAGGCGATCCTGAAAAGTGCCGGCATCGCGCTGGAAGCCGAAACCGATTCCGAAGCGACCGGCCCCGGCCATATCATGTTGCTGGACCCTGATGACAACGCCATTCTGATCGACCAGCACCGGTAAGGCGCGGAGTTTAGCGCATGGGGTCAGCCGGCACCGGGGCGGGGTCATCGTCTGCGGCGGGTATCGCGCGGGTGGCCTCGCGCGGTGCTTCAAGTGCAGCGGGCCGCGCTGTGTGCACGGCGTTGATAAAATAGAGCGGCCTGTTCTTGACCTCATTAAAGGTGCGGCCAAGGTATTCACCGATGATCCCCAAGCCGATCAACTGCACGCCGCCCAGAAATGAGATTGCCACAAAGAGCGTGGGGAAACCGGCGACTTCATCGCCGAAGATCAGCGATTTCAGCATGATGAACAGGCCATAGAAGAACGACAGAACCGCGACACAGAACCCGACATAGCCAAAGGCGCGCAGCGGCAGGGTGGAAAAGGACGTGATCCCTTCGAGCGAGAAATTCCACAGCTTCCAGTAGTTAAAGCTGGTCACGCCGCCAAAGCGCGGATCGCGGTCATAGTCCACAAAGGTGCGTTTGAACCCCACAAACGCAAAGATACCTTTCATGAACCGGTGTCGTTCCCGCATGCTGTTGATCGCATCTAGCGCCTTGCGGTCGATCAGGCGAAAGTCGCCGACGTTTGCGGGGATGGACGAATGTCGGTCGAGCCGCTTGATCAGCTTATAGAACAGTGACGCCGTCGCTTTTTTGAGGAACGTTTCCCCCTGCCGGGACCGGCGGCGGGCATCGACGACATCATAGCCTTCGCGCCATTTCGCAATCAAATCCACGATCAGTTCCGGCGGGTCCTGCAAATCCACATCAATCGGAATGGCTGCCCGGCCGCGCGCGTGGTCAAGACCGGCGGTCAGCGCGATTTCCTTGCCGAAATTGCGGCTGAGATCGACCACAACCACACGGGGGTCCTGAGCCTGAAGGGCGATCAGCATGGGCAGCGTGTTGTCCCGGCTGCCATCATTCACGAAGACGATTTCGCCGTCGATGTTGTTGCCGTCAAAGGTCGCGGTCAGGCGGTCATAGAAGGCCTGCAACGAGTCCTCTTCATTATAGGCGGGCGCAACGACCGAGATTTCAGGTGCAGCCATAGTGATTATTCAACCCGTTTGCGAAAAGTGATTTTGTCATGGGCCAGATAATTGCACAGAAATACGATCAGCGTACTGAGAACCTGCGATATCGGGACGGGCCAGCCAAAGACCCGGTAAAACACATAGAAAAGGCACGTGTTCGACAGGATCGACAGCACCACAATGATCGCATAGCGCCAGGTGGTTTGCTGGTGGGGCTGGTCGCTTTGGAACGTGTAGACGTAGTTCAGCACATAGCCCAAGATCGCCCCGCAGACGGCCCCAAGGAACGACCAGACGACCGCCGCGTCCCAGACCAGCAGGCCTGCAAACATCACCGCGTAGTGCAGTGCGGTTGCCAGAACACCGGCAAGGCCGAACTTGACGAGTTTGTGCAGCGGCGACTGATCCGTCATCTGCCATCACCTGCCAGCACATCTGTTACGGTGTTCAGGAACTCTGTATCCTGCGACACTACAACAACACGATAGCCTGCAACATCCTGTTCGACATGGCCGGGGTGCTTGGCAATCAACGTGTCGGCCAGCGCATTCCATCGCGCGATAGCATCGGGATCAAAGCGGCTTTGCCGTTCGACGATCAGGATCAGGGACCGGCAGGGGCTGTCGGCCGTCAGGCACTGATCGGACGCCTTTGTGATTGCGGCGATATCGGCGTCCTGACTGTCGTGGCTGATCGGGGCGGCAAGTCCAACCAGGGCAGACCGCGCCACCACCATTTGCGGCATCAGATATTCCTTGGCAAACACCTGATCCTGCGCCGGGTCCATCAGGGCCACAAATGCGCCGGTCCGGTCGGCAAAGTTGAATTCGCGCGCGGGCACAAAGCTGTTCTGGACGGTTGTCAGAACATTTGCGGTCAACAGGACAGCGCCGATCAGCACCGCAATGGGACGCGGCAGGCGCAACAACAGCATAGCGACAAAAATTGCCGTGAAGACAGTAAAGACCTGAATGGTGCGCACCAGATAGATCGGTTCGTAGATACCGATAACAGCGGCCAGAATCATGCCCCCTGCGGTGAACAGGAAAAACACAACAGCATCGTCACGGTCCCGCATCCAAAGCAGGACAAACCCCGCAACCATCGCCAGAAACGCAACCGGTTTGACCCACATCGGATAGGGGAATGCACCCAGCGTCGTCCCATAGAAGATGCGTAAAGTGGTGGCTTGCATCCATGATTTGTCCGGGTCGCCAAGCGAGCTGGAAAACAGATGGTTCAGTTGCGGCAGCACCAGAATGGTCGCAATAAAGAGGCCAAGATAGACCCAGAAAAGGGTCAGGCGGTCGCCGCGCAGCAGATAATAGAGACCCACCAACGTAAAGAGCATATAGAAAAGCGCCGCTGTGTAATGCGTGTAAAAGGCCAGCGCGAGGCTGACCGCAAAGCCAATAAGTGGCAAAACCCGCGACATGAGGCCGGCCCGGTCAGCACGCGGTGCCGACCGCAATCCCAGAAAGCAAAGGAATGAGAGCAGGAACAAGAGCCGCAGCAGCGGATACATTCGGATGTCACGGTCAAACTGAATGGCCGTCGGGAAAGTTGCCAAAAAGGCTGCTGCAATCAGGGCCGCTGGAATGCCGTAGAGCCTTTTGACGATCACGAAGAGCAGACCGATTGCGGCCACGCCCAATGTGGCCGAGAACAGCCTTGCGGCGTCTCGGCTTTCACCGAATAGCGCGACCCATCCTTTGAGGGACAGAAAGTAAAGCGGCGGGTGAATATCGGTGGTGCGAGAGGTGTCGATCAGATGTGCAACACTTGTGCGCGCATAGCTGAGCGAATGCAGCTCGTCCCCCCAGGGCGTTTTGTAGCCGATGGCCCAGATGCGCAAGGCAGTACCGACCGCCAGGATGATCAGCAGAAGAAATGGCCAGGACAGTTTGAAAGGGGGCACACTCTTATTCATGACTTTGATCCGTCTTGGACTGTTGAAACGCCTTTGATCAGAAGATGTTATCGCAGGATATTGCTTTTGATTTTCCAATGCGTAGTGCCTGCAATGCTGTGAAACAAGCGGCGCAGTTTGGGTTTGCTGAAATGGTGTGAGTGGGGTCACAGGACCGCGCTGGGTTTGGCAAACAAAGTGAGGTATCGGTGTGTTGCAGAGGTTGCCGGGGGCAACCGATGATGTCGGAGACAAAAGGGATAGGCCGGATGCTGGGAAGAAGAGCCAAGGGTGCGCAAGTGATTGCTTTGGTGGCGGCCTGTGGCCTGTCCGGTTGTGCGCGGCAGCCGGACCCTGGTGCGGCGGACGTATCTGCGGCAGAGGTGAATTGCATGGCGCGGGCGATGTATTTTGAATCGAACCGGTCCAGCCGGGACGGGATGATCGCGGTGGGCAGCGTTGTGATGAACCGGGTGCAATCGGATGATTTCCCAAGTTCCGTCTGCGCCGTGGTCAGCCAGCGAAACCAGTTCGCGCCGGGCGTCATGCGCAAGACCATGCGCGGCGAAGCACGGGCACTGGCCGAAGCCTCGGCCATTGCGGTGCTGAGGGGCGAAAGGCACCCGAACGTCGGGCGCGCGCGCTTCTTTCATGCCGCGTGGTATAACGCCAATTTCAACAATATCCATTATGTTGTGACGGCGGGTGGAAATGCGTTTTACGAAAAGCGGCGACCGGAGGACGTCACATCACCAGAGCCCTTACCGCAGGTTGAAGGGATTACCGGTTAAGGGTGATATGCGCGGTCAGAATTGAACAGTCCGGCAGAGGTCGCGGTGTGTCGGGCGATTGAAACGGCGCGGCGAACGTCGGCTGAGAGCCCTATTTTGCCGTACATGACTGCATAGGCTCAGTCGAAAGAAGCCGCAAAATCTAAGATATGTTTTGCCGCTTCTTTCGGGTTCGCCTGTAATAAAAAATGAGGCCCAGTAATCTCGAAAACAGAGTTTGAACGGCGGTTGAATTCTGATGCCATGCTTGATGGGATTAGTCTGTCATTTGTTGCGCTCAAATAGATGGACGGAACTTTCAAACTACTAAGCTGTCCAGTGACATTGATCCTTAGGACCTCGCGTAAGCGCCCCCCAATTGTCGATGCGGGCACTCCTTTCATTACTTTCTGAAACCGCTCTGCAAACTCTGGTGTAGCCCACCTTCCTATGAGGAGAGGTTGGCCCAGTTTCGCAAGCAGATGAGACTTAACTAAAGCGATATCAACAAGGTACGTTAGGATCTCTGGAACCCTAATCGGTGTCTGTGCAAATGTCGCCACGAATACCACACCTCTCAATCCGCTTCGATCATCAGCAGCAATCATTGTCGCGAGTGGTCCAGAAAACGATTCCGCTACAATGATGTAGTCTTCATCTGGCAACAGCGCTTCAATTCTGGGCTTTAAGTCAAGGTAGCGGTGCAGGTCTGGCTCGTATCGAACCGCAGTCACTTCGTGCTTTACACCTAACAGCTCGACGATCTCTGAAAGTAGCTGTGCCGTGCCATCCAAGCCGGGCAAAATGAATATCTTCATATCCTACAGATATTCTTCCAAAAACTCGAACGCCATATCTTTCCGAACGACAGCAAAGTCCCGCAAAGCGGCAGTTCACCCAAACCGGTTGGTCTTCGGGAAACCGTAGGGGGGGCGTTTGCCGACGCCGGCGCGGGCGCCTTTCCAGTCGGTCATGTCAGGCTCGGTCCGGGTTTTGTCGCCACCCATGGGCCAGGACAGACCGTCGGCCCAGTTGAAGGTGGTCACGTCAGACAGGCCGCCGTCCAGTTCAAGCGTACCCTGCCGGCCGCGGGCGGATTTGTATTTTTGCAGGCGCACGCCCTTGCCCCGGCCCAGTTCGGGCAGTTCATCAAGGGCAAAGACCAGCAGTTTGGCGTTTTCGGACACCACGGCCACGTGGTCACCTGCAACGCGGCGCACGACCTTGGCAACGGTATCCTTGACGTTCAGCACCTGTTTGCCGGTGCGGGTCTGGGCGATCACATCGCTTTCGGGCACGACAAAGCCGTTGCCTTCGGCGCTGGCAACCAGCAATTTGGCGTCCGGCAGGTGCTTGAAGATGTCCACGATGGCCGCGTCATTGGGCAGATCGACCATCAGGCGCAGGGGTTCACCCATGCCACGCCCGCCGGGAAGGTTGGCCGCGGAAAGCGTGTAGAACCGGCCGTTTGAGCCAAAAACCAGCAGCCGGTCGGTGGTTTCGGCGTGAAAGATATGGCCCGGCCCGTCGCCGTCTTTGAACTTCAACTCGCGCGCAAGGTCAATATGCCCGGTCATCGCGCGGATCCAGCCCATTTGCGAAACGACAACGGTGATCGGTTCGCGGTCGATCATCGCCTCGAGCGGGACATCGGGGATGTCGGCGGCATCACCAAAGGTGGTGCGGCGCTTGCCTGCCTCTGTGCTGTTGCCGAATTGCTTGCGGGTTTCGCGCAGCTGATCGGCGATCTTGGCCCATTGCAGGTCTTCGCTGTCCAGCAGGTCTTCGAGTTCGGCGCGTTCGAGCATCAGCGCGTCACGTTCTGCCAGCAGCTCAATCTCTTCCAGCTTGCGCAAGGACCGCAGGCGCATGTTCAGGATGGCTTCGGCCTGAACCTCGGACAGGGACACCTCTGGGTCGGCACCGGGGCTGATCGGACTGATGTAGTCTTTTTCGTCGGTTGCGCGGGGCTTGGGCGCGGCCCAGTCTTCGACCATCAGCGCCTGCTTGGGGTCGTCGTCGTAGCGGATGATGTCGATCACGCGATCGAGGTTCAGGAAGGCGACGATGAACCCTTCGAGCACCTCTAGCCGGTGGTCGATCTTGTCCATCCGATGCTGGCTGCGGCGGATCAGAACCGCGCGGCGGTGGTCGAGGAAGGCGCGCAACAGTTCCTTGACGCCGCAGACGCGCGGTTCAAGCCCGTCGATCAACACGTTCATGTTGAGGCTGAAGCGGGTTTCCAAGTCACTGTTCTTGAACAGCAATCCCATCATCATATCCGCGTCCACGGTCTTGGCACGCGGTTCGAGGACGATACGGATGTCTTCAGCACTTTCATCCCGCACATCGGCCAACAGCGGGACCTTTTTGGTCTGGATGACCTCTGCCAGCTTTTCGATCAGCTTGGATTTCTGAACCTGATAGGGAATCTCGGTGACGACGACTTGCCATTGGCCACGGCCCAGATCCTCGACCTCGTAACGGGCACGGGTGCGGATGGAACCGCGCCCGGTGCGGTAGGCCTCTGCGATGTTTTCACGGCTTTCGACGATCACGCCGCCGGTGGGGAAATCGGGGCCTGGGATGTATTCCAGCAAGGTATCATCACGGGCGTTGGGCGCTTTGATCAGGTGCAGGCAGGCGTCGATCAACTCGTGCAGGTTATGGGGCGGGATGTTCGTGGCCATGCCCACCGCGATGCCGCTGCTGCCGTTGGCAAGCAGGTTCGGGAAAGCGGCGGGAAAGACCACCGGTTCTTCAAGCGTGCCGTCATAATTGGGGCGGTAGTCGACGGCGTTTTCGGTCAGGCCTTCCATCAGGGCCTCGGCCGCGGCGGTCATCCGCGCCTCGGTATACCGCGCCGCAGCGGGGTTATCGCCGTCGATGTTGCCAAAGTTGCCCTGCCCGTCGACCAGCGGGTAGCGCACGTTGAAATCCTGCGCGAGCCGGGCCATGGCGTCATAGATCGCAGCGTCGCCATGCGGGTGATAGTTGCCCATCACATCGCCGGAGATCTTGGCCGATTTGCGAAAGCCCCCCGCAGAGGCGAGCCGGAGTTCACGCATTGCGTACAATATGCGCCGATGCACGGGTTTTAGCCCGTCTCTGGCATCAGGCAGCGCCCTATTCATAATCGTGGATAACGCATAGGTCAGATACCGCTCGCCGATGGCGCGGCGCAGCGGTTCAACAATATCCAGTGGGGTGTCGCCTGAATCTTCGTTCATTTGGATATGGTCTAGCCGAGGGGTCAGTGGCCGTAAAGACGACATGACGCGGCACATGCGGTTTTTCCCCTCATCCGCAGGAACGAATCTCGCTAAGAGACGTTCGTGGGGAAGTAGCTAACGATTCTTTGGGGGTCGCCGTGGGCAAGTTTATCGTCGGAACGTTTCTGATTTTGGGTTGGACATTTTATGAGATGTCCGGCGGTGCAGATTTTGTGCCTGAAGAGCGTATTGTCGCCGAAGCCGAGGTCGTTGAACCTGCCGTCGAAGTGACCGCTGTGACGCGGTCAGCCAGCACGCCGCTGGTGAGTCTTGCGATGCCGGTGGCGACAGAGGTGACCGTGCAGACGCCCGAAGAGACCGCACAAATCGTGCAGGCCAGCGTTGAAACCGTGGTTGAGACCATTGAGACCGCAGCACTGACCGAGACTGCCGCGCTGACCGAAACGGTGCCAGCCCCTGCCGCACCCGCACTTGTGGCCGCCCCGATCCTTGATCTGCGCTATGTTGCGGGCACACGCGTGAATATGCGCACTGGACCGGGCACCAATTTTGGCGTCATCGACACCCTGCCCGGCGGGACCGAGGCCGAGGTGATCGACGTGGATGTGAACGGATGGGCGAATATCCGCATCACGTCGACCGGTGTTGAGGGCTGGATGGCCGAGCGGCTGCTGACCGACGGGTAAACGCTTGCACCAACCGAATGGACGCGGCAAAGCTGCGCCATGACACAAAAAACCATACTGATCACGGGCTGTTCATCGGGCATCGGATACGATGCGGCCCACGGGTTGCGTGCCGCAGGCTGGCGCGTTTTTGCATCCTGCCGCAAGGCCACCGATTGCGGGCGGTTGATGTCCGAAGGCTTTGACAGCCCGCTGATCGACTATACCGACAGCGAAAGCATCTATAGCGGGCTGGCAGATGTTCTCGAGGCGACGGGCGGCACGCTGGATGCGGTATTCAACAATGGCGCCTATGCCTGCCCCGGCTTTGTCGAGGACTTGCCGCGCGGCGCGCTGCGCGAGATATTCGAAACCAATCTTTTTGGTGTGCAAGAGCTGACCAATGCGATCATTCCGGTGATGCGCAATCAGGGGCATGGCCGGATCGTGAATTGTTCCAGCGTGCTGGGGCTTGTTGGCGGCAAGTGGCGCGGGGCCTATGTGGCAACGAAATTCGCCATGGAAGGGCTGACCGATGTGCTGCGGCTGGAAATCGCAGAGAGCGGCATCAAGGTGATCCTGATTGAACCGGGGCCGATCACCTCTGCCATCCGGCAAAACTCTATCCCGCATTTTGAAAAATGGATCGACCGCAAAGGATCGGCCCGAGCGCGCGATTATGACGCGCTGCATGACCGGCTGTACAAGGACACCGGCCCTGACAAGTTTGAGCTGCCCGCCAGCGCGGTCACCCAAAAGCTGTTGAAGGCGCTGGAAAGCCCCAATCCCAAGCCGCGCTATTACGTCACACGGCCCACATATTTGATGGGCTTTTTGCGGCGTATCCTGTCCAGCCGCATGCTGGATCGCGTTTTGGCAATGGACTAGCCCTTTTCTTTGCGGCCTGCCCTGCTACATCGGGGCGAACACGGGGGAAGACCATGGCAAATGATCCGCTTTTCATTCTGGTGATTATCGCCTGCCTTGTGGTGCTGGGCATCCTGATGTTTGGGGTCGGCACCTTTGGCAAGGGCGGCGAATACAATCGCAAACACGCCAACAAGCTGATGCGCTGGCGGATCATCGCGCAGTTCATTGCGGTTTGCCTCATCCTGCTGTTTGTCTGGCTGCGCGGAGGAAACTGACATGGTTGTGCTGAACAAGATCTACACCAAGACCGGTGACGCCGGTGAGACCGCCCTTGGCAACGGCAGCCGGGTGGCCAAGCATTCAATGCGGGTCACGTCTTATGGCACGGTGGACGAATTAAACGCCACTGTCGGCCTCGCGCGGTTACACGCAGAGGGGGATGTGGATGCCAAGCTGGCAATGATCCAGAACGACCTTTTTGATCTGGGCGCTGATTTGTGTCGTCCCGATATGGAAAAGGACGGCGAGGCGGAATACCCGGTGTTGCGGATGACCGACGCACAGGTGACCCGGTTGGAAACCGAACTGGACACGATGACGCAGGCTGTTGAACCATTGCGGTCCTTTATCCTGCCGGGCGGATCACCACTGGCAGCACATCTGCATCTTTGCCGGACAGTTGCGCGTCGGGCCGAACGGCTGAGCGTCGAGCTGGCCACGATGGAGGCTGTGAACCCCGCAGCGGTCAAATACCTGAACCGATTGTCGGACTGGTTCTTTCAGGCGTCGCGGATCGCCAATGATGATGGCCGCGATGATGTCTTGTGGGTTCCAGGCGCCAACCGGTGATTCTCGAGCGGCGTCCATGACGCTGCGTATCGGTGTGAAAAAGCGACCGATTTTTTCATGGCTGCGTCGATTTTGGATTGTCAGGTGTCTTTTGGTTCTACTAGACATTGGCCTAACTGACGCTTGCGGAATGTCCCGCAGGCCCACCACGAGGAGATACGCCCGATGAAGGTCCTGGTACCGGTCAAGCGCGTGATTGACTACAACGTGAAGGTCCGCGTGAAAGCGGACGGCAGCGGTGTCGATCTTGCAAATGTCAAAATGTCGATGAACCCGTTCGACGAAATTGCTGTCGAAGAGGCCATTCGTCTGCGCGAAGCAGGCAAGGCCGACGAAGTTGTTGCCGTCTCGATCGGGGTCAAGCAGTCACAGGAAACGCTGCGCACGGCCCTTGCGATGGGTGCTGACCGCGCCATTCTGGTGGTCGCAACCGACGACGTGCACAACGACATCGAGCCGCTGGCCGTGGCCAAGGTGCTCAAAGCCATTGTCGACGAAGAACAGCCCGGTCTGGTGCTGTGCGGCAAGCAGGCCATCGACAACGACATGAACGCCACCGGCCAGATGCTGTCTGCCCTGCTGGGCTGGTCACAGGCCACATTCGCATCCGAAGTGGATGTCGAAGGTGACAGTGCAACCGTGACCCGCGAAGTGGATGGCGGTTTGCAGACCATCAAGGTCAAGATGCCTACAATCGTGACGGTTGATCTGCGCCTGAACGAGCCGCGCTATGCCTCGTTGCCGAACATCATGAAGGCCAAGAAAAAGCCGCTGGATGAAAAGACACCTGCCGACTACGGCGTTGATGTCACCCCGCGCCTGACCGTGGTGAAGACAACCGAACCCGAGGCCCGCAAGGCCGGGATCATCGTCGGTTCTGTTGATGAGCTGGTCGAGAAACTCAAAGAAGCGGGGGCTGTGTAATGGCTGTTCTTCTGATTGCAGATGTGAACGCGGGCGAATTGTCCGTAGATGCCACCGCCAAGGCGGTATCGGCCGCCGGTGCGCTGGGTGATGTGACCGTGCTGTGCGTCGGTGCCAATTCCAAGGGTGCCGCCGACGAGGCCGCCAAGATCGACGGCGTAGCCAAGGTGCTGTGCGCCGAAGATGCGGTTCTGGGCCACCAAATGGCAGAGCCTGCCGCTGATCTGATCGTTTCGCTTGCAGGGGATTATTCCCACATTGCCGCACCGGGCACGACGGACGCCAAGAATATCATGCCGCGCGTGGCGGCCTTGCTCGATGCGCAGGTGATCAGCGAAGTTACCGCGATTGTGGATGGCGACACCTTTGAGCGCCCGATCTACGCAGGCAACGCCATCCAGACCGTCAAATCGGCGGATGCAACGAAAGTTTTGACCATCCGCACAGCAGGCTTTGACGCCGCGGACTTGAACGGTTCTGCCGCGGTCGAGATGATCGGCGCACCGGCTGATCCGGGCCTGTCGTCCTGGGTGGAAGACAAGGTTGCCGCCAGCGACCGGCCAGAGCTGACCAGCGCAGGTGTGGTTGTGTCCGGCGGGCGCGGTGTTGGGTCCGAAGAGGACTTTGCCCTGATTGAAAAGCTGGCTGACAAGCTGGGGGCCGCTGTTGGTGCGTCCCGTGCGGCAGTCGACTCGGGTTATGCGCCGAACGACTGGCAGGTTGGTCAGACCGGTAAGGTTGTGGCCCCCGATCTTTACGTTGCTGTTGGCATCTCGGGTGCGATCCAGCACCTCGCCGGTATGAAGGACAGCAAGGTGATCGTCGCGATCAACAAGGACGAAGAAGCCCCGATTTTCCAGGTGGCGGACTATGGCCTTGTGGCTGACCTGTTCGCGGCTGTGCCGGAGCTGACGGAAAAACTGTAACCGGCACCGTCACACGTTCAAAAATGCCAAAGTCCCGCCCCAAAAGGGGCGGGACTTTGCATTGGGAAGAATGATTGATCAGGCCGCGCGCTGCGCCATTGCAGTGCGCAGGCTGGGGACGAGCATATTGGCCGCCTCGTGATGGCAGGCGACGCCCATCATGGAACTGGCCGCCTTGGCCTGTAGCGGTGAATAGAACATCCCCTTGGTGCCCTGCGCGCGGGCCACGTCAGTGGGGTTCACAACGATGACATCGCGGACAAGGTGCCGCAGATTGTCGACCATTTCAGCGGTCACAAACAGCGGATCGACCTGCAGCGGATTGTCGTGCTGGTCCCAGGGGTCATCAGTCATAGGTGTCTTGGAAAACCACAACAGAACCGAACGTGGACCGATCTGGCCCAGCATGTTCTTCATCCGCGCAACCCAGGCTTCGCGCAATTCTGACACCACAATGTCGAACCGTTCCGGCGACATGGCATGCAGCGTGCTGAGCATGTGGCGCGTAAAGGTGAAATCGGCAAAGTCGACGTCGTTAAAAATCGCCTCCATCACCGTGGAGGCACGCAGGAACCGGTCATTGCGGCGCGGATGCACCGAATAGAAGCGGTTCGACATGTAATTCGCGCCCATGATCTGCACCACGGTCATTTGCGCATCATTGCAGATGCCCATGATCGTGGGGTCGTTCACAAAGGCATCAACACCGCCGTTCACGCAACCGAGGTTGACGCAGGTCATGCCCATTTCTTTTTCGACCAGGGCAGGCACCGGTTTGTCGATGAATTTGCCAAACGTCTCTGTCCCGCCGATGAACGAGATATACGGACTGTCCAACCGACGTTTTGGGCCACGGAAAAAGATCCGCGACATCCCGTACCGGCAGGGTGCGTAGTGCAGTCCACCGCCATCTATTGCTTCATGTTTCATGGTTCCCAACGCCTCTTGTCTGTTACCCACGCAACAGAGATTCGCTGAAATGCATTTCGAATTCGCTAAAGTGAAAGTTTGAACATTCTTTTAAGCGACCGCCCGCCTTGTGGCGGCCCAGCGGGGGCGGCATAACATGCCCCAGAACAGTAAAGGATTTTGGCCATGACGATCAATTCTGTGGGCATTGTCGGTGCGGGGCAGATGGGCAATGGCATTGCCCATGTTTTTGCCTTGGCGGGATTTGACGTCAAAATTACCGACATCAGTGATGATGCGCTTAAGGCCGCTGTGGCCCTGATTGACCGCAATCTGGACCGGCAAGTCGGCAAGGGTGCCATTGATGCCGCATCCAAGGCTGCCGCGATGGCGCGGATCAGCACCACCCAGACGCTGACCGATCTGGGCCCCAGCGATCTGATCATTGAGGCCGCAACAGAGCGCGAGACGATCAAGCAGGCCATATTCGAGGACCTTGTTCCGCATTTGAAGCCAGAGACAATCCTGACCTCGAACACCTCGTCCATTTCGATCACGCGGCTGGCAAGCCGCACGGACCGGCCTGAAAAGTTCATGGGCTTTCATTTCATGAACCCCGTGCCGGTGATGCAATTGGTTGAGCTGATCCGCGGCATTGCCACCGATGAACCGACGTTCCGCGCCTGTCAGGATGTGGTCAAGAAGCTGGGCAAGACCAGCACCGCGTCCGAGGATTTCCCCGCGTTCATTGTCAACCGCATCCTGATGCCAATGATCAACGAGGCGATTTATACCCTGTATGAAGGTGTCGGATCGGTGCAATCCATCGACACCTCACTCAAGCTGGGTGCGAACCATCCGATGGGCCCGCTGGAGCTGGCCGACTTTATCGGGTTGGATACCTGCCTGGCGATCATGAACGTGCTGCACGATGGGCTTGCGGATACCAAGTACCGCCCTTGCCCGCTGCTAACGAAATACGTCGAGGCCGGGTGGCTGGGCCGCAAGTCGCAACGGGGCTTCTATGATTATCGTGGCGAGGTGCCGGTGCCGACCCGCTAGGGTTTGAGCGCCAGCGTCTGCGCACGCAGCCAGGCCATGAAGCTGCGCGGCTCTGCTGCTTTATCGGCCCATTGGTCAGAGGTGATCGGATCACCGATGATCGGACGAAAGACGGTATTCCGCGACCGCACGATTTCGTGGATCAGCAAGCTTTGCCGCAAGGTCGCCGAGACCTGATGCGCCATTTGATAGGCGCGCGAATTGGCACCGGGAAAGAAGCAGGGCACAACCGTCGCGCCCGATTTGCGGATCATTTTGGCGGTAAAGACGTTCCATTCGGTTTCCACCGCAGGGCCGAACAGAGATTCCGACGTCGCAACAACGCCTGACGGAAAGAGCGCGACAAGCCCGTCTTTATCCAGATGCGACATCGCTGCGTGGCGCATTTCGACCATGCGTTGCTGGGCGTCAACATGGTGCGGAAACGGCACCGGGATCAGGAATTGGCTGGCCACCGTATCAATCTCTGTCAGCAGGGAGCGGGTCAGGATCTTGTAGTCCAGCCTGCGGCGGCCGATGATTTCGGCCATAACCATGCCATCAACCATGCCGTGGGGGTGATTGGCGACAAAGACCACGGGGCCAGTTTCGGGAATGCGCGCCAGCTCTTCCGGCGGGGTCTGGATGTCGACACCCAGCACATCCAGCGCAGATGTCCAGAATTCCTGTCCCTGATAGGGTCCGCGGCGTTCAAATTCCCGGATCATGCGCACGACCTGCAACTTGCCGGTCATCCACTCGATCGAGCGGATCAGGCCAGACCTCAACGGGCTGTCGAACGAGGTGGCATAGCTGAGCACACCACGGTCGTAATGCACAGGATTAGCCTTGGTGGCGGGCGGCATGGTGGGCGCCTTGCTGGTCAAATCGGTCAATCCGTTGCCTTCCAATCATGACCGGGCCAACCCTAGTCGCCTTCCCCAAATTTATCGTTCACCAGGTCGGAAATGGCCTGACCCAAGGCGTCAGCCTGCGGGCCGCGCGTTTCCACATCTATAAATGTTCCGATGGTGGCTGCCAACATCAATAGCCCCATGATGCTGTCGCCTTCGGCTGACATCCCGTCCTTGCTGACGGTCGCCTCGGCGTCATGGGCTTCGACCACTTCGGCCAATCTGGCAGAGGCACGGGCGTGCAGGCCTTTGATGTTCTG
This sequence comes from uncultured Paracoccaceae bacterium, assembly GCA_947492825.1. GTDB lineage: Bacteria > Pseudomonadota > Alphaproteobacteria > Rhodobacterales > Rhodobacteraceae > CANMYO01. Next base: position 952,672 of record CANLNT010000002.1, on the reverse strand, counting down.
AATCTCGAGTCGCAGATTTGCCATGTCTAACCGGGGCTGACGATGTGGGTGTTTATGTATTTATGCGCGGCATCAATGGCCGCGTTCACCGCCTCCGGCACGGGTTTGTGCCGGGTCTTGGCAAGCTTGATCAGCATCGGCAGGTTCGCGCCATAGATGATCTGACGCTTGGCAACGCCACAGGCCCGCAAGCTGAGGTTTGAAGGCGAGCCGCCGAACATATCGGTGACGATGATGACACCATTGCCATTGTCGACCGCGTCTGCAGCGGCACAGATCTCGGCCTGCTTGTCGGCACGGTTCTCTTCGGCAGCGATGGTGATGGCGCGGATGCCGTCCTGCTTGCCGACCACATGTTCGACTGCGGCCAGATACTCTGGCGCCAGCCCCCCATGTGCAACGATCACAATACCAATCAACCCAACCGTCCTTTTTGACCACCGGCGCGGCGCTCCATCTCACGATGTCTCTTAGACACCTGCCAACCGTCCGCTGCAAGGGATGCCGCAACCCTTTCGGCCATTGTGACGGAACGATGTTGCCCGCCGGTGCAGCCGAATCCGATGGCAAGGTGGCTGCGCCCCTCGTCCTTGTGGGCGGGCAAGAGCAGCGCCAGCAGGCCAGTCACCCGTTCAAAGAAGGGGGCAAAGTTTGGGTCGGCGGCCACGTAATCGGCAACGCCCGCGTCGCGGCCATCAAGCGGCCGCAGGTCGGGTTCCCAATGCGGATTGCGCAAAAAGCGGCAGTCGAGCACCATGTCCAGCCCGCGCGGCAGGCCGCGTTTGTAAGAAAAGGACTGCACCGAAACACCAAGGGTGGCCGATTGCGGGGCGAACAGACGCTCCACCTCTGTCTTGAGGTCATGGGGTGTCATCGCCGTGGTGTCGATCAGCACATCCGCGCGCGCCCGAATAGGTACCAGCAGATCGGTTTCGGCGGTGATGCCGGCAAGCGGCGGGCCTGCAGGCGCAAGGGGGTGCCGCCGCCGGGTTTCGGAATAGCGCCGGATCAGGGTATCGGCGTCCGCCTCGAGAAACAGGACCTGCGTGGCGTCCCCCCGGCTTTGGCTGACCCGGTCAATCGCGTCGATTAGCGCATTGGTGCCAAAGTCGCGGTTGCGCACATCAATTCCAATGGCCAGCGGGCGTGTTGCAGGGCCATCCAGCAGGCGCGGCAAAAGCGACAGGGGCAGATTGTCGATCACCTCGAACCCGATGTCTTCCAGCGCGCGGATCGCGGTGGACCGGCCACCACCCGACGGACCAGTGACCAAAAGCACCGGTGGATTGTCGTCTTGGATCGGGGTTGCGGTGGTCATGGAGCCTCTCGCCCGTGGCGCAGATAGATCAGGATCGCAGGGGCGAAATGTAGGCCCTCTGCCTTGTGAAGCAAGGGGATGGGACATCCCAAATGCGTGACCTGACGCGAAGGCGGCAGGCGGTTCGTTTCGCCCCGGTTCATGTCGACGGCCAGCGCAATCGCGGTACGATCGGCCAGCGGCGCGTGCATCAGGCCAACGCCGCGCGCCTCGATCAGAGGCGGCAAGCTGGCCGGGCGGCTGGCCCAAAGCTGGCCGTTTTTGGCCACCAGCGCGGTTTGGTCATCCGCGACAAGCCGCGCACCCAAAGCGATCAGCTGCAGGGCAAGGGACGATTTGCCGCTGCCCGATGCGCCGGTGATCAGAACCCCCTGCCCGTCAAGGTCAACCGTTGTGGCATGCAGGGTCGTGGCCGTCATGGCCTAAACCGGAAGACCCACAACAAAACGCGCGCCCAAGGGTTCTGACGTCATGTCAGCCTCTCCGGGGCGGATATTCTCGGCCCAGATTACACCGCCATGCGCCTCGATGATTTGCTTGGAGATCGCGAGCCCAAGGCCAGAGTTATTGCCAAACTGCCCTTCTGGCCGTTCGGAGTAGAAACGTTTGAACACCTTTTGCAGGGCTTCATTCGGGATGCCGGGGCCGGTGTCTTCGACAACCACAAGCACGCGGTTTTCACGTTTGCGGGCCCAGACCCGGATGGCGTCACCGTCTTCGCAGAACGAAATCGCATTTGTAATCAAGTTGACAAAGACCTGCGCGAGCCGCCCTTCGAGGCCCACAACATGGATCGGGTGTTCAGGCAGATCGGCGATAAACTCGATCCCCTTGGTCGTCGCCTCTTTGCCCAGAAATTCGTTCAGGTTGCCCAGCATCTTGAGAAGATCAAAGGATTCCTCTTCCTCTTTGACCAGTTCACTGTCCAGCCGCGAGGCGTTCGAGATGTCGCTGACCAGACGGTCTAGGCGGCGCACATCATGTTCGATCACTTCGAGCATCTTCTCGCGCTGGTCATCGCGCTTGGCGATCCGCATGGTCCCCACCGCAGAGCGGAGCGAGGCCAGCGGGTTTTTGATTTCGTGCGCCACATCAGCGGCAAATTGTTCATTGCCTTCAATGCGTTCGTAAAGCGCCTGCACCATGCCGCGGAGCGCGCCGGACAGACGGCCAATCTCATCCGGGCGGGCGGTCAGATCGGGGATACGCACCTTGGTCGGGGACATCTTGCGCGCGTTCTTGTCCCGGCCCAATTCGGCCGCGGCAGCCAGATCGGCCAACGGGTTTGCGATGGTCGAAGCCAGCACAAGGCTGAGGCCGATGGAAATCAGGATGCCCACAAGCAAGAGGCGGAAAATCTGTTCGCGTTCGCGCGCGACAAGCGCGTCCAGTTCACCTGCGGCAGAAGAAATCAGGACAACGCCAACGGCGCGCTCATTTTGCAGAATGGGGGTTGATACAACAAAGGTCGTGCCATCTGCATTGCTGCTGGCGCTGACCCCGGTGCCGTCTTGCATAACGGCGCGGATATCTTCGGGGGTGACGTTTTGCAGCACATCTTCAGGGCGGGTGTCGACGCTGACAACCGCGCGCATTGATCCCCAGACCTGCGCCAGAAAGTCGCTGATGAACGTCGCACTGTCGTCGCGTTCCAGACCATCAATGGCAGAGCCGCCGCGCGCACCTTTGGCGGTGGCGATCAGCGTCCCAGCGGGGTCATAGACGGCCACATCAATGCCGCCGCGCAGATCCATCTGCGCCAGCGTGTTGACCACGTCGATCCCGTCCCCGGTGATCAGGTCAACGGGGGCAGTTGCGGGCATCCGTGCTTCCAGCACATCGGCGATCAATTCCGCCTCGTTCACCAGACCGTTGGCCCGTTGGAACGCAAGGTTGTCGCGGCTTGGATTGAGGTACAGCACCCCCGCTACCAGCAAGAGCATCGCCACCAGATTGAAGGTGATGATCTTGCGGGCAATGGGTGAATTGCGCAGCTGGATCAGGCCGCGCTTGCGGCGTTGTTCCAGCATTTCCTGTTCATGAAACGCCGTGGGCGAGACCCAGTCATCCCCCAGCACAAGGTCCGGCTGGCTTTGCGCCGCACGCCGGACCGAGTTCAGATCACGTACATCAATGTCAGAGACATCGGTCATCACTTACTCTTCGTTGTAGCGATACCCGATACCGTAAAGCGTTTCGATTGCCGAAAATTCATCATCGGCCTGACGCATCTTCTTGCGCAGACGCTTGATGTGGCTGTCGATCGTGCGGTCATCGACATAGACCTGATCGTCATAGGCCACATCCATCAGCTGATCGCGGGATTTCACGAAACCGGGGCGCTGTGCGAGCGCCTGCAGCAGCAGAAATTCTGTGACGGTCAAAGAGACATCCTGCCCCTTCCATTTCACCGCATGGCGCAGCGGGTCCATCGTCAGCTCACCGCGGACCATGATCTTGGTCTCTTCGGTCTCTTCCACCTCTTCGCCGGAAATCACATCCTGACGGCGCAAGAGCGCGCGGATGCGTTCCACCAGCAGGCGCTGGCTAAAGGGTTTCTTGACGTAGTCGTCAGCACCCATGCGCAGGCCCAGGACTTCGTCAATTTCATCGTCCTTGGACGTCAGAAAGATCACCGGCATCGAGGTTTTCTGGCGTAGACGCTGCAACAGGTCCATGCCGTCCATGCGGGGCATCTTGATATCGAGAACGGCCATATCAGGCAGACGCTTGTTGAAGGCGTCCAGTGCCGATTGGCCATCGTTATAGGTTTCAACTTCGAAACCTTCAGCCTCGAGAGTCATGGAGACCGACGTCAGGATATTCCTGTCGTCGTCCACAAGTGCAATTTTAGACATGGGTTTAACCCTTACTGCTTATTGTTGATCTTGCCTGCTTTTTTCAAAGGTTTCCCCGTTTTGGCGAAACGAATCAAGTCTCAACTACGAATCAGGCGGACATGTGTGCCTTATTTGCGCCCGGAGGGGTTATTTTGCCATTAACTGCGTTTCAAAAAGGTCACGCTTTGGACTGGTGGCGTTAACATGGGAATGGTTGCGCTAACGTCCTGTCAGGGGGGTATTCGGACGGAAAATCATAGTGCTAAGTGGTGAAGTCCGGGCCGCAAACGGCCCTTTATCATATGGAGCACGCTGATGGACCACGGCACGGTCAACCCGCAGATGACACTTGCGCAACAAGGCATCACAGGGCTGGGTGCTGTCTATTATAACGAGGACGAAGCCACGCTTCAGGCCGCAGCCATCGCCGCTGGCGAAGGGGTTGAAGGCAAGGGTGGCACGTTCCTGGTCAGCACCGGCAAGCACACGGGCCGGTCGCCCAAGGACAAGTTCGTGGTGCGCACGCCAGAGGTCGAAGACACGATCTGGTGGGAGAACAACCCGCCGATGGACCCCGCCGCCTTTGACCGGCTTTACGAGGATATGGTCGCGCACATGCAGGGCGGCACCTACCGGGTGCAGGACCTGTTTGGCGGTGCCGACCCCGCCCACCGGCTGGATGTGCGCGTGGTGACAGAGCTGACGTGGCATGGGTTGTTCATCCGGCATATGCTGCGCCGCCCCGCCACCGAAGAGCTGGCGACGTTCGCCCCCGACTGGACGATCATCAACTGCCCCGGTTTCAAAGCTGATCCTGCACGGCATGGGTGCCGGTCTGAAACCGTGATCACGCTGAACTTTGCGCGCAAGATGATCCTGATCGGCGGCACCGAATACGCGGGCGAGAACAAGAAATCGGTTTTCACTCTGCTGAACTATCTGCTGCCTGAAAAGGGCATTATGCCGATGCATTGCAGCGCCAACCACGCACCCGGCAATCCGGTGGACACGGCCGTCTTCTTTGGCCTGTCGGGCACCGGCAAGACCACCCTGTCTGCTGATCCAACCCGCGTGCTGATCGGTGATGATGAACACGGCTGGTCAGAGCGCGGCACCTTTAACTTTGAGGGCGGCTGCTATGCCAAGACCATCGGACTGGACCCGGAGGCAGAACCCGAGATCTACGCCACATGTGCGATGCCGCATACGGTGATCGAGAATATGGTGTTTGATCCCGACACCAAAGAGCTGGATTTCGAGGACGACAGCCTGACCGCGAACATGCGCTGCGCCTACCCGCTGAATTACATCGGCAATGCGTCTGACAGTGCGTTGGGTGGTCATCCCAAGAATATCATCATGCTGACCTGCGATGCCTTTGGCGTGCTGCCGCCAATCAGCCGGTTGACCCCGGCGCAGGCGATGTATCATTTCCTGTCGGGCTTTACGTCCAAAGTGGCGGGCACCGAACGCGGTGTGACAGAGCCGGAGCCGACGTTCAGCACCTGTTTCGGCGCACCTTTCATGCCGCGCCGGCCCGAGGTTTACGGCAAGCTGTTGCAGCAAAAGATCGCAAGCCACGGTGCCACCTGCTGGCTGGTGAACACCGGTTGGACCGGCGGGGCCTATGGCACCGGCAGCCGGATGCCGATCAAGGCAACCCGCGCCTTGCTTGCCGCTGCGTTGGACGGATCGCTGGTTGAAAACCAGTTCATCAAGGACACAAACTTTGGTTTTGAAGTCCCTGTGACATGCGATGGCGTCGACAGCCGCCTGCTGAACCCGCGCGAGACATGGGCAGATAAGGCCGCTTACGACGTGCAGGCCGAAAAGCTGGTGACGATGTTCAGCGACAACTTTGAAAAGTACGTCCCGTTCATTGACGATGACGTGAAAGCCGCCGCGATCGGCTAAGGCCCGTTTTCAAGCCACGCGAAGATCATTAGGGTCGGGCCATGCGTCCGACCCTTTTTCTTATGTTGCTGCCGGTGGCGGCATGGGCCCAACCGGCCCCCGACACCGTTTCAGCGGTCATTGCCAGCGTGCAAAGCGGCGTGGTCTGCCCGCCGCCAACGGTCGGGTCGGCCCCGGCGCCTGACACGGTCGCAGGCACCACTCATCTGATCGAGGAAGAGCCGCCGTTCGTGTCCCTGTCCAACCGGGTGCCTGCGGTGCTGGGGATCGGGTTCGGCGTCAAGGCGCTGTCAGAGGCGGCGATGGGCATCGACACCGTGACCATGACCGTGACCCACCCGCCGATGGGCGATGGCGGGGCTGTGCGCCAAAGCTTTGAGACGCGGATCAGCGGGATCGACCCTTCGCTGACGTTCTATCAGTTCGATTATGATTACGAGCTGGTGCAGGGCATCTGGCAAATGGAGGCGCGCAAGGGCGGCACAATCCTGTATCGAACCACGTTCGAGGTGGTGCCGCCGCAGATGGTGCCAGAGCTGGCGGCGATCTGCGGGTTTGAGAACCTGCTGTCCTAAGACGGGTCAATCGCCCATTACACCAGCGCGCGCCGGATCAGGTTGGCCCCAGCGATCAGCAGCACAAGTAGCGTTGCCCGGCGAAATGCGCGTTGATCAATCCGGTCCTGTATCGCCAGCCCTACCGCCATTCCCAGAAGCGCAGGTGCCAGCATCATCGCCGAAAGTGCCGCCGTTTCGAGCCGCAAGATACCGGACTGCACATGCGCCCCCACCAACAGCACCGCACCCAGCCCAAAGGCCGCACCTTGGAGACGCACCTGATCCACCTTGGGGGTGTCAAGTGCCGTCAGATAGGCCACGGTCGGCGGCCCCCAGACACCTGACAGCCCCCCGATGAAGCCGGTAAAGACACCCACGCCTGCCTCGACGCTCGTGTGTTGCTGCGCCAGTCGCGGCGCCCAGCCCGCCAATTGCAACAGGGCAAAGATGATGATCGGCACCCCGATAATCAGCAACAGCGCCCGCATCGACAAAAGCGGCACAAGCTGCGCCGAGAACAGCATCGTCACCCCGCCTGCGATCAGGAACACCCGAAATTTCACAATCGAGGCCCAGGCCGCACGCGGCCCCTGCCGCAACGCCTGCCAGCCGTTTGTCACTAAGGTCGGCAATAACAACGCGGCCAGCGCCAGTTCCGGGGCCATCAGGCTGGATAAACCAGAGATCATGATCGTAGGCATCGCAAAGCCCACAGTGCCCTTTACGACACCTGCGCCAAAGGCGACCATAGCCGCCAGCACGAACGTCATCAAAGGGAGGAGGTCAAACATGTGCGCAGACTGCCCCAAGCCAGGCGAACAGTGGAGAGAAAATCCTGAGCGACATATTTTGTCTTTTTTCGGGTTTCGTACGCATGAATATTGCGCTGCGATTGCGAAGTCTATATTTCTGCACCTGCAAAATGAGAGGATTCGCCCATGCCCCGTGACATCGCAGAGACCGACATGCCAATCCTGACCGATCTGCTGACCCTGACGGCGGCCGCCCTGCCCGCGGTTGAGGATGTGACAGCCCGCGCCAAGGCCGCAGTCGCAGCGCTGGTCACCACGGAGGGGCGCACGGCAGGTCATCTGATCGAATCGCATCAGACGGCGGCCCACGGGCTGGCATGGCTGGCCACCTATGCCGAGGCGCTGCGCCAGATGCAGGGCTGGGCCGAACGTTTGGACGCTGAGGGCAAGTTTGGCGAGACCGAGCAGTTGATCCACCAGATCGCCTTTGGCGAATACCTGTGGCAGATCTACGGCGGCATCCAGATGAACCAGGGCGAGGTTGTGCGCCTGCAGGACATGGGGCTGACGCAGGATGATATGCGCGCACTGATGCTGCCTGCGGTCATGACGCTATGCGATGCGGGCAACACGCAGGCTGCACGTGCCCGGCTTGTGGCGCTGATGCAGGAACACGCGGCCGATATTACCGTGGGCAAGACCGGTCTGGACGATGAGCTTGAGATGATCCGCGAGCAATTCCGGCGCTTCAGCCTGGACCGCGTGGAACCGCACGCCCATGACTGGCACCTGAAGGACGAATTGATCCCGCTGGAAATCATCAACGAGATGGCCGAGATGGGCGTCTTTGGCCTGACCATCCCCGAAGAATACGGCGGTTTTGGCCTGTCCAAGGCATCCATGTGTGTGGTCAGTGAGGAATTGTCGCGCGGCTACATCGGTGTCGGCTCATTGGGCACCCGTAGCGAGATCGCGGCAGAGCTGATCCTGTGCGGTGGCACCGACGCACAAAAGGAAAAGTGGCTACCCGGATTGGCGAGCGCTGAAATTCTGCCGACGGCGGTCTTTACCGAACCCAACACCGGGTCAGACCTTGGATCCTTGCGCACCAAGGCGCGCAAGGATGGCGACGACTGGGTGATTAACGGCAACAAGACATGGATCACCCATGCCGCGCGGACCCATGTGATGACCGTGCTGGCCCGCAGTGTGGAAGCCAGCGACGACTACAAGGGCCTGTCGATGTTTCTGGCCGAAAAGACCCCCGGCACCGACGCCGAGCCATGGCAAGACCCCGGCATTTCCGGGGGCGAGATCGAAGTGCTCGGCTATCGCGGGATGAAGGAATACACGCTGAACTTTGATGATTTCAAAGTAAAGGGTGAAAACCTGCTGGGTGGGGTCGAAGGCCAGGGCTTTAAGCAGTTGATGCAGACGTTTGAAAGCGCCCGTATCCAGACCGCTGCCCGCGCGGTGGGTGTGGCGCAATCGGCGCTGGACGAAGGCATGGCCTATGCCCAGACCCGCAACCAGTTTGGCAAGGCATTGATCAACTTCCCCCGCGTGTCGGGCAAACTGGCGATGATGGCGGTGGAAATCATGATCGCGCGGCAGATGACCTATTTCAGCGCCCGTGAAAAAGACAATGACCGGCGCTGCGACCTTGAGGCCGGGATGGCAAAGCTACTGGCTGCGCGGGTCGCGTGGGCTGCGGCGGACAACGCGCTGCAAATCCATGGCGGCAATGGCTTTGCGCTTGAATACAAGATCAGCCGCATCTTGTGTGACGCGCGCATCCTGAACATTTTTGAAGGAGCCGCCGAAATTCAGGCGCAGGTGATCGCGCGGCGCTTGCTGAGTTGACCCCTTGTGATCCGACCCATGAACCCCCACCGTAGGAGGGAACAGGAGGCTGCACCATGACCCAGACCGTTTTTGTGACCGGTGCGTCCGGTTTCATCGCCAAGCACATCGTCGCAGGCCTGCTGAATCGAGGCCACCATGTTGTGGGCTCTGTCCGCTCGCTATCCCGCGCGGATGAGGTGCGGGACGCAGTCACACCGGTGCTGAGCGACACCAGTGATCTGGACGCGCGTCTGCGGTTTGTGGCCCTTGATCTGGGCAGCAATGACGGCTGGGACGCGGCGATGGCAGGGGTGGACGTGCTGATGCACACCGCCTCTCCCTTTCCGATGGTGCAACCCGATGATCCGCAGGCGATCATCCGCCCTGCGGTCGACGGTGCGCTGCGCGCGCTGAAGGCGGCCCATGCGGCAGGGATCAAGCGGGTGATCTTTACCTCGTCCATCGTGTCGGTGATGTATGGGAACGCGCCTGCCAATGGCACGGCGTTTACTGAAGATGATTGGACCAACGTCGATGCCCCCGATGTCCTGCCCTATTCCCAATCCAAGACGCTGGCCGAACGTGCGGCCTGGGATTTCATCGCCTCTGACGCGCCAGAGATTGCGATGACCACGATCAATCCCGCACTTGTGGCTGGCCCGACGCTGGATGCGCATTTTGGCACGTCCTTACAAATCATCGAGCGGCTTTTGGGCGGCAAAGACCCGATGTTGCCGATGTTCGGTTTCAACATCGTCGATGTCCGCGACGTGGCAGAGGCGCATATTCGCGCCATGGAACGCCCCGAGACAGCGGGCGAACGGCTGATCGTCTCAAACGGCTGGATGTGGTTCCCCGAGGTGGCGCAGGCGATGAAAGAGGGGTTACCGGGACGTCGCATCGTGACCCGCGTGGCGCCAACCTTTGTGGTCAAGCTGATTGGGCTGTTTGACAAATCGGTCAAGTCGCTGATCCCAACGTTGAACCGCAAGGACCTGTGTGACGGCAGCAAGGCGGCAAAGATGCTGGGGCTGGATTATATCGCGCCCGAAGCTTCTGTCCTCGCCTCGGCCCAGAGCATCATCACGCACAAGGGGTTATAGCGATGATGCGCGCAACCCTCGTTGCGGGCGTGCTCGGCCTGATGGGCTGCGAGACGGATGAGACTGTCGCGGCCTTTGCCGGGGATGCCACCGTCTTTGCCCTGCAAAGCCTTGATGGCGCGCCTTTCCCGGCCAGTGCCACGCTTGATGTCGGAACGCCGGGGCAGATCACCGGCGACGCCCCTTGCAACAGCTATTCCGCCGACCAATCGGCACCCTATCCGTGGTTTGCGGTTGGGCCAATCGCCGCCACCCGCCGCGCTTGTTCTGACCTTGCTGCCGAGACCACGTTTTTTGATGCGCTTGCCGCAATGACATTGGTCGAAGTGGTTGGTGAGACGTTGATCCTGTCCAACACCGACGGCGGCGAGATGGTGTTTCAGGCCATACCCTGACGGGCAATCATTTCCAGCAAGCGCGCGCGCGCCGCTGGCATCGGACGGTCGCCCAGCGAGCGGATCAGGCGGTTGTCGATAAACCAACCGGTGGTGCCCAGCGCGCGCACGATCTCGGCCTCGCTTGCGTCCCCTTTGCCCGCAAGGACAGGCGGCAGGGGCAGCAAACGGTCGGCCCATTCACCGGCGGCCTCGCGGCTGACCGCACGACCCGATTTGGGCGAGACAAAGGCCAGATCCTCGTTCACACCGCGCACCGCACAGGCCGAAAGGTCCATGCCAAACCCCATCTCCTCTAACAGCGCCTGTTCCCAACGCAGATAGGCCAGCGGCCAAACCTCTGACTGTCCTAGCAGGTCCAGCAGGTTTTGGGTCCGTTCATAAAGCGGCAGATGCGCCTCGCGTTCCGGCAGGATATGATTGAGCAAGGCACACACAGCGTTCAGCCCCGCCAGCGCCAGACGGTCCGCCATCACCGCCGCTGCCCGACTGCGCAAGGGTTCAATGGTAAAGGCACCCAGATGGCTATCGAGCCGCGCTTTCCAGGTCACGGTAATCTGCCCGCCGGGTTGCAAATGCGGGGTCATCTTGCGGCTGACGCCACCGCGCACGACGCCTGCATGACGCCCGCGCATGGGCGTAAACACCTCTAGAATAACGCTGGTTTCACCATGCGGGCGGGCGGCCAGCACCACGCCTTCATCCGTCCACTCGATCATGGGCGCAGCCTATCATCTTCTTCTGGCTAAAAATATCCCCGCCGGAGGCTCCGCCGTTATCAATCGGCAAGCCCCGGTTCATCCAAAAGGTGCCGTCCGTGCCGATCTTCCACCTCGATCACCCAAAGATCAGGGTCAAAACTGCATTGTTTGGCGACAGAGGCATCCACAGTGGCCTCTTCCCCTTCGACCAGCGCAACCCAGCGCCGATCCCCGGTCAAAAGGTCAAACGACCGCTGGTAACAGCAGGCCTGTCCATCCAATGTGTTCAGCTTGATCAGCACGGCACCCGCCGTGGCATCGCCCTTTTGCACCACAAAGGCCGGGATTTCGACCAGCCGCAGCCGGGTCAGATAGGCCGAAACCCAAACCTCAGCCGTCAGCCGCATGACATTGCGCGGAGCGCGCGCCAGCAAGCGACAAGCCCCCCCTCAGGCATTGCCGTCTTTGAAATCAAGGCCCATTTCGTCATAGCGTTCAGCCTCATCCAACCAGCCGGGCCGCACCTTGACCTGCAGAAACAGATGCACTTTACGGCCAAGAAACTCTTCCAGCTCTTCGCGGGCGGCTTTGCCCACGGCCTTGATCGTCTCGCCCTTGTTGCCCAGCACGATGCCCTTGTGGCCATCGCGGACCACATAGATCAACTGGTCAATCTTGGCAGAGCCGTCTTTGCGTTCTTCCCAATTCTCGGTCTCGACCGTCATTTGATAGGGCAGTTCCTGATGCAGCCGCAGCGTCAGCTTTTCGCGGGTCATCTCGGCGGCAATCATGCGCATTGGCAGATCTGCAATCTGGTCTTCGGGATAAAGCCAAGGGCCCTCTGGCAGTTCGCCCGCCAGCCATGATTTCAGCGCGTCGCAACCGTGGCCGCGTTCGGCGGAGATCATGAAGGTCTCGGCAAAGGGAAAAGTCGCGTTCATGTCTTTGGTGAGTTTCAGCAGAACTTCGGATTTCACCTTGTCGATCTTGTTGATCGCCAGCGCAACCTTCGGGCTGTCGGTGCGTTCGGTCAGTGCATCCAGGATCGCCTTGACCCCTTCGGTCATGCCGCGGTGCGCCTCGATCAGCAGCACCACCACGTCAGCGTCAGCCGCACCGCCCCAAGCCGCCGCGACCATCGCCCGGTCCAACCTGCGCCGTGGCTTGAAAAGGCCCGGCGTGTCCACGAACACAAGCTGCGCGTCACCGTCCAGCGCCACACCCCTGATCCGCGCCCGCGTGGTCTGCACCTTGTGGGTCACAATGCTGACCTTGGCACCGACCATGCGGTTCAGCAGGGTCGATTTCCCCGCATTCGGTTCCCCGATCAAAGCAACAAAGCCTGCGCGTGTGGTCATCTGCGTTTTCCAATCCATGCCGGGACAACCCCGACCTCGCGCCCCATCTAGGGGAGTTTGCCCGTGACGCCAAGCCTCTCGCCATTTTGGCGTTGCTGGCAACCTTGCAACATTGCGTGATGGCGAGCCGTTTTGGCGCAACACCAAAAGGGAGCTTATTCTACGTCGACCCGGTCCAGCAGCATTTGTGCAGCGGCCTGTTCGGCATGGCGTTTGGAACCGGCCTGGGCGGTAGCAGACGCGCCGCTGGTCAGTTGCACCTGAATCGTAAAAACTGGCTGGTGGTCGGGGCCGGTGCGGGCCATTTCGACGTACGTAGGGGGTGGCTCGCCGCGGGCCTGTGCCCATTCCTGAAGCGCGGTTTTGGCGTCGCGGGCATCATCGGCCACGTTTGTGACGCGGTCACCCCAGAGCCGCAGAATCGTCGCGCGTGCCACATCAAATCCGGCGTCCTGATAGACGGCGGCGATCACCGCTTCCATCGCGTCAGCCAGTAGCGCCTCTTTCCGGCGACCGCCTGATTTCATCTCGGACCGGCCCAGTTTGAGCACGGCACCCAGATCAATCTGGCGGGCGACATCGGCGCAAGCCTCGCGCCGGACAAGGGCGTTGTAGCGCGGAGCCAACGTGCCTTCGGGGGCGTTGGCGTCAGCGGACAACAGCGCCTCTGCGATCACAAGGCCCAGCACCCGGTCGCCCAGAAATTCGAGCCGTTGATTGTCGTCGCGGTGCACCGATACCATCGACGAATGGGTGACCGCGCGCACCAAAAGTTCGGGCTTGGCAAAGGTATGGCCCAGCCGCCCCTGAAAGGCTGTCAGGTCCGCTGCGATCTTCACTCAATCGCCTTGAAGAAACGATCCGGGCGCCAAGTCCAGAAAGCAAACATCGACCGCCCGGCAGAAGAGAACATCACCCGGTCCGCGCGGCCCACGATGTTCGCACGCGGCACAAAGCCAACCCCGTTCGCGGTCTGAAGAACGCGACTGTCGGTCGAATTGTCCCGGTTGTCGCCCATAAAGAAATAATGGTCTTCGGGAACCGTATGCACACCTGTATTGTCGGTTGAGCCATTACCGACATTCAAAACCGAATAGCTCCGCCCGCTTGGAAGCGTCTCTATGAATTTGTCTTTTTCGCAGAGTGCGCCTTGGCCCACCGCCCCATTTTTACAAAGTGGACCGCGCCGCTGAGGACCTTGGGGGCCAAAGACCTCCTCAAAAACGCCATCTGGCTCCTGCGGAACAGCCACGCCATTGATAAAGAGTTGACCATCTTTCATCTGGATTTTGTCGCCTGGTAGGCCGATCAGACGTTTGATGAATTCGCGCTTGTCATTTGGATGCAGGAACACCACGACATCGCCACGTTCCGGGTCGGACCCAAATAGGCGCTCATTGGTGCCAGTGAACATTCCGCAGAAATCATCCGGACCAATCGACGTCATCGGAATCGACGGGCAAGAAGCGTAGGAGTAGCCGTAGGCAAATTTGTTCACGAACAGAAAATCACCGATCAGCAGCGTGTCTTTCATCGACCCTGAGGGAATCCAGAACGGCTGAAACAAAATAGTGCGAAAGGCCCCGGCGATCAGAAGGGCATAGACGATGGTTTTCACCGTCTCGATGACGCTGCCAAGAAAGCCGGATCGTTCTGCCATGGGTTCTGCCTAACCTTGTTTCTGCGCCGCTAAATGCGGGCTACATGGGTATGTGTCAACCCGACCCGTTCGCAGCGGGGTTATCTGCAATAGGAAGCGCTTCGATCACGACAAATGCCTGCGCCCAAGGGTGATCATCAGTCAGCGTGACATGAATAATGGCCGTGTGGCCCGGAGGGGTCATTTCTTCCAGCCGGGACTTGGCCCAGCCGGTCACCTCCATCACCGGCTGGCCGCTGCGCAGGTTACTGACTGCCATGTCGCGCCAGCTGATGCCCATGCGCAGCCCCGTGCCCAGCGCCTTGGAGCACGCCTCTTTCGCGGCCCAGCGTTTGGCATAGGTGCCCGCCACGTCCTTGCGGCGTTCAGCCTTGCGCTGTTCGATCTCGGTGAAGACGCGGTTGCGAAAGCGGTCGCCAAAGCGGTCCAGCGTGCCCTGAATGCGTTCGATGTTGGCCAGATCGGTGCCGATACCAAGGATCATTGGGTGCCGTCCTCTGCGTAGGTGGCCGTCATCGCACCGGTGGATTGGTTGAGGGTGATCACCACCGGTCTGCGGCTGAAGCCGTCCACTTTGGCGTCATAAAACCGCGCCTCGACCGTGAAAGTCAGCCCGGTGAGCGGATTATAGCTGGATTGCAGTGTGTCAAAGAACAGCCCGGCAAAGCCGATGTCGGCACTGGCACCGACCACGCGGCATTGCCGATCGCCCAATTCGTTGAAGGGTGGCGAGAGCACCAGCAACCAAGCAAAGCCCACAGCGGGTTCAATGGTATCCAACACCGCCACGCGGACCTTGCCGTTGGAAAAGGTGCGCGCGTTCTCTTCCCATGGCTCTGCGATGGCCTGCGCGCTGGCCTGCCAGTCACATTGAGACACGACCTGTGCCGTGGCGGGACTGGCCAGCGCCAGCAAGAGGGCAAGGGTGCGGATCATGCGGCGGGCACGTCCAGATCAAAGACCATGATGCCGTCGCCGCCGCCATTGCACATGGCTACCAGCCGCGCGCCCAATGCGCGGTGGCGCGGGTCGGCAGCATAGGCATCCAGCGCGGCGCGGTCACGAAAAGTGCAGACAAAGCCATAGGGGTAATCCGGCGACTTGCCTTCGGCGTCGATGTTGGGGCCATGTTCAAAGCCGGTGAAGCCATCAATCTGGCCAATCAGACCGCCGAGCCCATCCATGACGGCGGGCAAATCATCACGGGCGGAAAGGTTGAGCATGACGATATGGCGGATCATGCGCCTGTCCCAGCTGCCCGCGCCTCATCCATCAGACGGCGCATTTCCTGAATGGAACTGGTCAGCCCCCGAAAGATCGCCTCGCCAATCAGAAAGTGGCCGATGTTGAGTTCTTTGACCTGCGGCAATGCGGCGATGGGGGCGACGCTGTCATAGGCGAGCCCGTGCCCGACGTGGACTTCGAGCCCCAGTTCGTGGCCATAGGCGGCCATGTCGGTGATTCTGGACAGTTCACTGTCGCGCAGGGCCCAGTCGCCCTCGGCCCAGGCGTCGGAATAGGCGCCCGCGTGCAGTTCGATGACCGGTGCGCCGATGCGGTAGCTGGCCTCGACCTGTTTTTGATCGGCAGCGATGAACATCGACACGCGGCTGCCTGCCTCGCGCAGGGGCGCGATATAGGCGGCAAGCGCGTTGTCATTGGCGGCCACGTCAAGGCCGCCTTCGGTTGTCCGCTCCTCGCGCTTTTCCGGCACGAGGCAGACAGCGTGGGGTTTGTGGCGCAGGGCGATGGTCTGCATTTCTTCTGTCGCGGCCATTTCAAAGTTCAGCGGCACTGTCAGCGCCGCCATCAGGCGTTCGATGTCGCTGTCGATGATGTGGCGGCGGTCTTCGCGCAGGTGTGCCGTAATCCCGTCTGCCCCGGCCTCTTGCGCCAGCAACGCCGCGCGCACCGGGTCCGGCACCGCACCACCGCGGGCGTTGCGGACGGTGGCGACGTGGTCAATGTTCACCCCAAGGCGCAGTTCGTTGGACATGTGCAATTTCCTTTTACTGACCGGATATTAGCCCAGATCGGGGCCATCACCATCCTGCGGTTTGCGCAATTGATCAAGCTTGGCGCGCAACCGCTTGCGGCGGCTGTTCTGGTAGGCCCCAATGAGCGGCACAGAGAGGTAGTAGCAGATGGTGGCGCAGATCACGCCGGGGATCACGCCGCCGACCATGTAGGGATAAAATACATCGTCATAGAACGACGCCAGATAGTCCCAATGGGCCACGTCGTCGGTGAAGATCGCCATAAAGTTATGGCGCAAATCTTCGAACGCGCGGGCAAAGTTGCGCCCGATCCCTTCGACATCGGTGCGCACACCGGTCAGAAGATACCCCGATTGCAGCGCGGCCACGGCGATGGGGATATAGGTCAGCGGGTTGCCAAAGAAGGTGCCCATCAGCGCCGCCAGGATGTTGCCGCGCATCAGTTTGGCGATTACCGCGGCAATCAGAAAGTGCAGCCCGTAAAAGGGCGTGAAAGAGGTGAACACCCCGGCCCAGACGCCGCGGCTGATCTTTTCGGGCGTATCGGGTAGCCGCCGCACCCGGTGTTTGACGTATTCAAAAGCCCGCGCCCATCCCCCACGGGGATAGAGAAAATCCAGCACAGCCTGCCAGATTGGTCGTCTGTCCCTGCGCTTGAATACCACGTCTACGTCCTTACAAGGGGCAAAGCGCCCGCTACGATGCGTCCTGCTGCGCCCGCGCCCGGGCCGGATCACGATACCGCAGGATCGAGGACACGGCGCTTTCAGCATCAAGGGCGGTCATCACCCGGTGCAGATGCGCGGCCTCGCTGAGGTCTACGTCGATCAGAAGCCTATAGTAATCTGGTTTGCGGTCGATGAACTTCAAATCCGAGATATTGGCCTTCTGCTCTCCGATCAATGTGCAAATCCGACCCAGCACCCCGGCATCGTTGCTGATCGCCACATCGAGGGTGACGGCATTGATGGCGCGGTGGTTGCCTTCGGCCCAATGCAGGTCAATCCAGCGGTCAGGCTGATCTTCGTATTCGACAAGAACATCGCAATCGATGGCATGGACAACAACACCCTGCCCCCGGAACGCAATGCCGACGATGCGTTCGCCCGGCAGCGGTTGGCAGCATGGCGCGCGCTGGTGGGGTTGATCAGCGGTCAGACCCACAACGGCGCGGCCTGCGTCAATCTTCTCGCCACCCTTTTCGGCCAGTTCGGGGTAGATCGCGCGCACGATCTGGCGCGCCGACATTTCAGCGCTGCCAAGGCGCACCAGCATGTCGTCCACATCATCCAGCGCCAGCGTCTTGGCCGCTGTGCGCAGGGCCTTTTCGGTCAGCCGCTTGCCAATCGTTTCAAATGCGACCCGCGCCAATTCACGGCCCAGCCGGATATAGCGGGTGCGATCTTCCTCGCGTAGGCTGCGCCGGATCGCTGTCTTGGCGCGACCGGTCACGGCAATGTCGATCCACGTGGCCTGCGGTGTCTGGCCTTCGGCGGTGATCACCTCGACCGATTGCCCGTTCTTGAGCCGGGTCCAGAGCGGCACCCTCAGCCCATCCACCTTGGCGCCCACGCAGGCCATGCCGATGCGGGTGTGGATCGCAAAGGCGAAATCAATCGGTGTCGCCCCACGGGGCAGTTTGATCACATCGCCTTTGGGCGTGAAGCAGAACACCTGGTCGGTATACATCTCGAGCTTGACCGCTTCGAGAAATTCGTCGTGATCCTGGTCATCATCCAGCCGTTCGGTCAGCGCCGAAATCCATTTCACCGGATCAACGGCAAAGCGGTTTTCGACCCGTTCACCGTTTCGATAGGACCAATGGGCCGCCACCCCGGTTTCGGCCACTTCGTGCATTTCGCGGGTGCGGATCTGCACCTCGACCCGCTTACCGTCCCGCCCCGAAACGGTGGTGTGGATCGAGCGGTAGCCGTTGGTCTTGGGCTGGCTGATGTAGTCCTTGAACCGGCCCGGCACGGCGCGCCAGCGTTGGTGGATCGCGCCCAGTACGCGATAGCAATCCGCCTCTGTCGCGGTGATGACCCGAAAGCCGTAGATGTCGGACAGCCGGGAAAAGCCCTGGTCCTTTTCCTGCATCTTGCGCCAGATCGAATAGGGTTTCTTGGCGCGGCCTGCGACCTCTGCGCTGATGCCCGCTTTTTCCAGTTCCACCCGCATGTCGCTGGTGATGCGTTGGATCACATCGCCGGTTTCACGTTGCAGCGTGATAAAGCGGCGGATGATGGAATTGCGCGCCTCTGGGTTCAGGACGCGGAATGCCAGATCTTCCAGCTCTTCGCGCATCCACTGCATGCCCATGCGGCCCGCAAGCGGCGCGTAGATATCCATCGTCTCGCGCGCTTTTTGCGCCTGCTTTTCCGCGCGCATCGACTTGATCGTGCGCATGTTGTGCAGACGATCAGCCAGCTTCACAAGCGTGACGCGCAAATCCTTGGACGTCGCCATAAAGAGCTTGCGGAAATTTTCGGCCTCTTTCGATTGGGTCGAGGTCAGTTGCAGGTTCGTCAGCTTGGTCACACCATCGACCAATTCCGCGATCTCGCGGCTGAATCGCTTTTCGACCTGCGCAAAGGACGCATCGGTGTCTTCGATGGTGTCGTGCAAAAGTGCGGTGATCAGCGTGGCATCATCCATCTGCATTTCTGCGAGGATCAACGCCACAGCGACAGGATGAGTGAAATAGGGCTCGCCTGAGTGGCGGAACTGCCCGTCGTGCATCTGCGCGCCATAGGCAAAGGCGTCGCGCAGCATCTTTTCATGTGTTCGGGGGTTGTAGGTGCGAACCAGCGCGATCAGATCGTTGTCAGTCGTCATGCTGGTCCGGCGCCCTTACAATGTGGCCGGTTGCGCGGCCTTAGCGCTGCCCCTGCGCTTCCATCAGCGCCCGCAGCAGTTTCTCTTCGCTCAGATCATCCTCGGCCGGTTTGTCGGCGGCTTCGGCACCCATCAGCAAGGACATGCTGTCCTCTTCGGGTTCATCAACCTCGATCTGGGTCTGGTTGGCTTCGATCATGCGCTCGCGCAGGTCGTCCGCCTGCTGAGTTTCATCGGCAATCTCGCGCAGGGACACGACAGGGTTCTTGTCGTTGTCGCGGTTGACCGTGATCGGCGCACCGGCAGAGATTTCGCGCGCACGGTGTGCGGCGAGCATGACAAGTTCGAACCGGTTGGGAACCTTATCGACGCAATCTTCTACGGTGACGCGGGCCATTGGCGCACTCCTGTCCAGACAAAGCGGTATCGCAAGCCCTTCATCTAAGGGCTGCGTTCTGGATTGACAAGTCGATTCGGGCGGCTAGTCCAAAGCGACTACGGCGGCGATATCGGCAGGATCACAGCGCGCCAGCATGGCGTCCACATCAAGGCCCAGAACCGGATGGACCCAGGCGGGACACACATCGCGCAGAGGCACCAGAACAAAAGGCCGATCCTGCGCGCGCGGATGCGGCAGTATCAGCTGATCCGGGGCCTTTTGCATCTGCTGGTCAAGCGGCAGGTCGTGCCAGCGCTGCCAGACAGCCAGATCAGGTGCCACGGTGTCGCCATATGCGATCAGATCAAGGTCAAGAACCCGTTGCCCCCAACGCTGATCCCGCACCCGGCCTGCATCCGCCTCCAACCGGTGCAAATGGACAAGTACGTCCTTGGGCGACAGGGTCGTTGGCACAGAAAAAACCGCATTGGCAAAGTCGGGAC
Source organism: uncultured Paracoccaceae bacterium (assembly GCA_947492825.1). Lineage (GTDB taxonomy): Bacteria > Pseudomonadota > Alphaproteobacteria > Rhodobacterales > Rhodobacteraceae > CANMYO01. Next base: position 932,515 of record CANLNT010000002.1, on the reverse strand, counting down.
CCGCGCCCGGCGGAAACGCCGGGGTGCGATAGATTCGGCTGGCTGACACAGGCGCACCCAGTGCCAAGGCCAGATCTCGCTTGCACTTTTGTACAATTGCCGCCGCGTCAACTATGGTCGCAGTTGCGTTACTTCCTGCGGAAATCAGCACTTTTGGGCCTATTCGGTCCGTTTCGGGGCATTGTGTCAAAACGAAAACATCCTATTATCGACATGTTTTGCGAAACTAGACCACTCACATACGACCCACCACTCTCGCAGAACATACATTTTGGAAGGACGATTAATGTTTTATCGTGACGAGCGCCTGGCGCTCTTCATCGATGGATCGAACCTGTATGCGGCTGCCAAGTCGCTGGGGTTTGACATCGACTACAAGTTGCTTCGTCAGGAGTTCATGCGCCGTGGCAAAATGCTGCGCGCCTTTTACTATACGGCGCTCTTGGAGAATGACGAGTATTCACCCATCAGGCCGCTGGTTGATTGGTTGCACTACAACGGTTTCACCATGGTGACGAAACCGGCCAAGGAATACACCGACAGCATGGGCCGTCGGAAGGTGAAGGGGAACATGGATATCGAACTTTGCGTCGATGCCATGGAACTTGCACCGCATGTGGACCACATCGTGCTGTTTTCCGGCGACGGTGATTTCCGCCCGCTGGTCGAAAGCCTGCAGCGCAAGGGTGTTCGTGTCTCGGTTGTCTCCACCATCCGCAGCCAGCCGCCGATGATCGCGGACGAACTGCGCCGCCAGTGCGACAACTTCATCGAACTCGATGAATTGCGCGATGTTGTGGGCCGCCCACCGCGCGAGCCGCGCCCGGCAGAGGATGCCGACGAAGAAATGATTACGGCCAAGTAGTCAGGCGGTGGGCCGGATCGCTGGCCCATCCCACCCTGCCCGGCTAAAGCGGTTCTTTGTTCTTGGACCGAAAGCTGGAGCCCCAGCCGATATACAAAAAGAACGCTGATACGGCGGCAATGCACGCAGGCCAGAAGAACAAGCGCTGCATCTCAAAGAACCATCCCGCCAACGCAAGTGCTGCCCCCCAGATCACCAATGTCGCCAGAAAGCGATAGATTGCACCGCTGTTGGAGTTGGCGTCAGATTTGAAGTCCAGATGGGTGTAGTCGCGCCCGTTCCTGGGGTTGTCGTCGATAAAGCCAACCGTATCGCCATCATAGTTGCCACGGCCAAAGTAGATCATGTCAAACACCTGAGAAATCACCGTCCGATTCTGAAAATACGCGGAATGCGCCGCGCCGGGACTGGGGAAATGCAGGTTTGAGATATGCACATTGTTGACCCGGTTCGTCATGCTGTCGGCCCCCGTGGGCGACTGCAAACTGCCAGAGATCACATCGGCCAGATCCCAATAGTTGACCCAATGGATATAGGGTTGCGATTCATTGCGGCTGAAGGGCGGTGACTTGATATCGCCGCGCATGGATTCGTAGGCGCGGCTATAGTGGGCAAAGCCTGTGCGGTAACTTTCGAAGAAGTAATTGATCTTGTCGATGGGCGAGGCAATCGTGACCAGATGCCGGATTTTGGTCAGCGCCACCGGCCCCTTCATGACATCGCCATTGTTGTTGTGGCCGTGATTGCGCTGCGCCAGCGCCAGCAGTGTATCATGCGCCACCGAGGTGCCCAGACTATGGCCCACCACGATCACCCGCTTGCACTTTGGATCGCTGAGCACATGACGCATCACGTCCATGCCTTCGTTCAGTACCGCTTTGCGCCGTTCATGCAACGCATCGGTTTCCGACAGGCTGGCCCATGCCTCGACGTCGCCCATAAAGCTGCCCAGAAACTTGCCCAGTCCGCCCGCAATCGCCAAAGACCCCGCAAGCCCGGCGGCCGTCGTCCAATCCGCCGAAAGCCAGTCCGGCACGGGTATGTTGAACCCTGTCAGATAGTCCGTGGTCAGGGACAGCAGGCTGAGCACGAGGCTGACAAAGACCCCGGCCACCATCAGGCCGGCCAGTGCCACGGTGATCATCACGCCCAGATTAAACACCTCGATATAAAAATATTTCCACCACCACGTCTTTGCCAAACCGGTCAGGCGGGTGGCCTTGTCGGGATCATCGGCGTGGGTCCGTTTCAGAAACGTCTCAAAGGCGCTGAACTTGCCGCTGTCTTTCAGTGCGGCAGTGGTTTCGCCGCCGTCACTGGCAGGGTCATCGTCTTCGGGGGTCACGCCGCGGCCAAAGAGATAGTAGGTGGTCAGCAAATCCTCGAAGTCTTGCTTGGGTGTGCCATCGGGCTTTTCAGCGGCGCGTTCGGCCATCTCGGCAAGGGTCGCGCGGCGCAGGCGCTGCCGTTCGCGCCAGGGTGTGACCATCATGATGAAGGGTCGCCAGATCTGCCGCATGATCCACTTGGTCACACCCAAAGGGTTGCGACCCTGCGCCATTTGCGGGGCCCAATACACCTCAAAAAAGCGCGCCGCGCGCACCGGGTCTGGCTTGCCGTCTGCGTTCTTGTTGCTGTGACCTTCGGCGAAATGGCGGGTCTTGGTGTAATAGACCTGTTCTTCGTTGCGGTTCTTGACGCGGTGTGGCTCGCTGACGGTCTTGATCTCTTTGAGGTAGCCAAGAGGTTGCCCGTGCACATGTCTTGAACGGCGCAAATAGGTGTCGATGCTTTCCACAAGGCGGCTGACCTCTTCCATGCGGCGCTGTTCGCCCATGCCATGAAAATAGATCACGCCGACATAGCCATCCGTCACCTCGCCCGGGACAGAGTCGGCTTCTTGAATGGGCGGGTCGCCTTCGTGGGTAATCACGTCTTGTTCGGTCATCAAATCACCTGTGGAAAACTGAAAACGGTCGAAATAATGCGCCCAGCCTAATCGCAACCCGCATTTGCGCCAAGTCTGGTGGCTGCGACGTGGTTGCGTCTGGACCTGTGCGGCCAAAGTGACTAGCTCTAGGCGCATGACACAACAGCCCTTGACCCTGTACCTTGCTGCGCCGCGCGGTTTCTGCGCGGGCGTGGATCGCGCGATCAAGATCGTAGAGATGGCATTGGACAAATGGGGCGCCCCGGTCTTTGTGCGCCACGAGATCGTGCACAACAAATTCGTGGTCGACGGGCTGCGCGACAAGGGTGCGGTATTCGTGGAAACGCTGGATGAATGCCCCGATGACCGCCCGGTAATCTTTTCCGCCCACGGTGTGCCCAAGGCGGTGCCAGCCGCTGCCGCCAAGCGCGAGATGGTCTATGTGGACGCCACCTGCCCACTGGTCAGCAAGGTCCATATCGAGGCGCAGCGCCACGCGGACAACGGGTTGCAGATGATCATGATCGGCCACGCGGGCCACCCCGAAACGGTTGGCACCATGGGGCAGTTGCCCGATGGCGAAGTGCTGTTGGTGGAAACCGTTGAAGACGTGGCAACCGTCGCGGTGCGCGATCCGGACAAGCTGGCCTTTGTGACGCAGACCACACTGTCGGTAGACGATACGATTGATATCGTGGCCGCCCTGCAAGCGCGGTTCCCCGGCATCGTCGGCCCGCACAAGGAAGACATCTGTTACGCCACCACCAACCGGCAAGAGGCGGTCAAGGTGATGGCGCCAAAGTGCGACGCGATGCTGGTTGTTGGCGCGCCAAATTCCAGCAATTCCAAACGCTTGGTCGAGGTTGGCGCACGCGCTGGCTGCAACTACGCGCAACTGGTGCAGCGTGCCACCGACATCGACTGGCGCAGCCTCGAGGGGATCAAGAGCATGGGCATCACCGCAGGCGCTTCTGCCCCCGAAGTGCTGATCAACGAAGTGATTGACGCCTTCCGCGACCGCTATGACGTGACAGTGGAAATGGTCGAGACCGCCGTCGAAAACGTCGAATTCAAAGTGCCGCGCGTGCTGCGCGAACCGGCCTGAGCCGCGCCGCCCTGGTGGGCGATCGCCCTAACCTTGGCCCCTCCCCAACACCCGGATCATCCCGATGCCCCACACAACCCCCAAAGGCGTCATTTTCGATATGGACGGCCTGCTGCTGGACACCGAGCAACTTTATTTTGACGCTTTCCGCCGCACTTTGACGGCCCTTGACCTGCCGCAGGATGATGCGCTGTTCCAAAGCCTTGTGGGCACCAACAACACGCTAGGGAACCAGCTGTTGACCGCCGGATTGGCCGGGCGCGTCACGTTGGAGGCGTTTAATGTGATCTGGGACGCGGACATCGCGCAAGAGATCGCGAAAGGCATTCCGGTCAAACCCGGTGTCCGCAGCTTTGCGCTGGCGCTGCAGGATGCCGGCATCCCCTACATCATCGCCACAAGCACCCGAACCGCGAAGGCGCATAAACATCTGGACCAATCCGGAATTGCGGACCTATTTGGCGACTTGGTTGGCGGTGATCAGGTGAGCGCCAGCAAACCCGCGCCCGATATTTATCTACGCGCCGCCACCCGTCTTGGGCTTGATCCGGCGACCTGTGCTGCCTTTGAGGATTCAGAGAACGGCGTGCGTGCGGCCCATGCAGCTGGCATGATCACTGTGCAGGTGCCCGACACCGTCCCGCCAACCGATGAATTGCGCGCGCTGGGTCACCATATCGCGCCCGACCTGTTGGCGGGTGCGCGGCATCTTGGGCTTTATCAAGGGGCGTGCTAAGTCACGCGCCATGACCGATTACATCACATTTGAGGGCCGCGTGGTGCCGATGATCTGGGGCGAAAGCACCTATACCGTGCTGCCACTGCCCGATGAGGTGACAGAGGAACTTGCAGCGCAAGGAGCCCGCCGCGTTGAGGGTGAACTCAACGACTACCCGGTCAACCTCGCCCTGACCAAAGCGCCAGTGATCGATCAAACATTCGTTTACGCAGGGAAATCTCTGTTGCGCGACTGTGATATCACCCCCGGAGAAGTGATCGACGTGCGTCTGCGCAAGGCCGATCCAAATCTGGTCGAGGTGCCAGAGGATTTGACCCTCGCCCTGCGAGCTGCAGAGGCGACACACCAATGGGACGCCCTGACGCCCGGCAAACAGCGCGGGCTGTTGCATGGTGTCACCTCCGCCAAACGGGCGGAAACACGCGCCAAGCGGATTGCCTTGCTGATCAAGGAGCTTGCCCGCTGATGCTACGACAGATCCCACGCGGGCCGCTTTTGCTTGGTCTTGCAGGCCTCCTGCCGTTTCTTTGGGGTGCTCTGACGCTGCTGATCCCGGACCTAGGGACCTGGGCGCAAATGAACCTTGGCGGGCGCTTTGTCGGCCCCTTTGTGCAGCTGTCTTATGGGACGATCATCCTTGCCTTCATGTCCGGTGTGCTTTGGGGTTTTGCCACAAAGTCAGACGGCTGGATCGGTTACGCCCTGTCCGTGATCCCCGCCCTTTGGGCGTTCTTCATGGTTGGCGGTGGCCCCACATCTGCCGCGATGAACCTCGCCGTGGGGTTCCTAGGGCTTTTGCTTTTGGACCTGCAATTCTGGCAAAAAGGGCTGACGCCGCGCTGGTGGATGGCGCTGCGTGTCCTGTTGACCACCATCGTTGTCCTGACCCTTTTGCCATTGATCCTGTGATGCCCGACGCCAAGACAATTCAATTTTATGACACGGCGGCTGCGCGCTATGCCGCATACGTGGACACCCCTAAACCCAGCGCGCACCTGACCGCCTTCATGGCGCTTTTGCCTGCGGGTGGCCGGGTGTTGGACCTTGGGTGTGGACCTGCACGCGCCTCGGTCCATCTGCGTGATGCCGGGTTTCGGCCTGACCCGGTAGATGCCTCGCAGGGGATGGTTGATCTGGCCAATCGGGACCATCAGATCGGCGCGCGTTTGATGACGTTCGACGGGTTGGATGCGGTGGCAGCCTATGACGGGGTCTGGGCCAATTTCTCTTTGCTGCACGCGCCCGCGGCCGACCTGCCGCGCCATCTTTTGGCGATTGCGACCGCGCTGAAGCCAAACGGCGTGTGCCACATTGGGATGAAGACCGGCACCGGAGAGGACCGCGATGCGATTGATCGGTTCTATAGCTACGTCACCGTGCCCGACTTGCAGCGCCTTCTGAGTGATGCAGGCTTTGACGTCCTTGATATTCATGAGGGCAAAGAGGTTGGCTGCGCCGGCACCAATGACCCTTTTGTCGTGATGCGGGCGCGCAAACATGGCTGAGCTTTTCGCCTATACAGATGGGGCTTGTTCGGGCAACCCCGGCCCCGGCGGCTGGGGCGCGCTGTTGATCGCGCGGCAGGGTGATACTGTTCTGAAAGAGCGCGAGATGTCGGGCGGGGAAGCCCAGACGACCAATAACCGGATGGAGCTGATGGCGGCGATCACCGCTTTGGAAACATTGGATAAACCATCCAAGATCACGATTGTGACGGACAGTTCTTATGTCAAGGACGGGATCACCAAGTGGATTTTCGGATGGAAGGCAAAGGGCTGGAAAACCGCCAGCAAGAAGCCGGTCAAGAACGAAGAGTTGTGGAAGCGGCTGGATGACGCCACCCAGCGCCATGATGTGACCTGGGAATGGGTCAAAGGCCACGCGGGCCACCCCGAGAACGAGCGCGCAGACGCGCTGGCACGGGCCGGGATGGCCCCGTTCAAGCCATGACACTGCTTGCCGCACTTGATTACGCCTCGGTCTTTGTCTTCGCCCTGACCGGCGCGCTGGTAGCGAGCCGGGCGCAGTTGGACATCGTTGGGTTCGTCTTTGTCGCCAGCCTGACGGCGGTGGGTGGGGGCACGCTGCGCGATGTGCTGTTGAACCGCGACACGGTGTTCTGGATCGCAAACCCCTATTTCATTGGGGTCGCGACGCTTGCGGCTTTGATCGTTTTTCTCTCTGCCCATCTGTTGGAAAGCCGCTATCGCAGTATCGTCTGGTTTGATGCCATGGCCCTCGCCGTTGCGGTCCCGGCAGGGGTTGGGGTGTCGTTTGCGATGGGCATGGACTGGCCCATCGTGCTGATCATGGGGATCACTACGGGGTGTTTTGGCGGGCTGATGCGGGATGTGGTCTGCAATGAAGTGCCGCTGGTGCTGAAACAGGGCGAGCTTTACGTGACCTGCGCCCTGGTTGGTGCGGGCGCGGCGGTGCTGGCCGATTTTGCCGGTTTGTCTGCGCCAGTTGCACTGATGATCTGCGGTGGTGTGACCTTTGCCTTGCGCGGCGGCAGCATCGCCTTTGGCTGGCGTTTGCCAGTATACAAGAGCTTCCCCCCCCGCCAGTGACGTCGCAATCTGGGCGGGGCCAAAATCTTTGAAAGATTTTGGACACAGACTTTTTCAAAAGTCTGGCGCCTCAGGCCACCCGCAGCACGATCTTGCCAATATGAGCGCTGCTTTCCATGCGGGCATGGGCCGCAGCGGCATCTGCCAGCGCAAATTCCTGATCCAGCACCGGTGCAACTGTACCTGCCGCCAGCAACGGCCAGACCTGCGCGCGCAGCGCATCCCCAATGCGTGCCTTTGCCAGATCCGATTGCGGGCGCAGGGTTGACCCTGTCACCGTCAGGCGGCGGGTCATCAGTTGCACCAGGTTCAGCTCTGTCTTGGGGCCTTGCAGAAACGCGATTTGCACAAGGCGACCGTCGTCGGCCAGCGCTTTGAGGTTTCGCTGAATATAGGGCCCGCCGACCATATCGAGGATGAAGTCCGCCCCGCCGTGGTTGCGCATGACCTCAACGAAATCAGCGTCGCGGTAGTTGATGGCCTGTTCTGCCCCGAGCGCCGTGCAGGCGGCACATTTCGCATCCGATCCCGCGGTCGCAAAGACTCGTGCGCCAAAGGCACGGGCCAATTGGATCGCCGTCGTGCCAATACCGGAAGAGCCGCCATGAATCAGAATACGCTCGCCCGCTTGCAGGTTCCCGCGCATGAACACGTTGGACCAGACGGTAAAGAAGGTCTCTGGTAGGCAGGCCGCTTGTTTGAGGCTCAGCCCATCCGGCACAGGCAGGCAATGGGCAGCCGGAGTGGCCACGTATTCCGCATAGCCCCCACCGGGCAAGAGCGCGCAAACCTGATCGCCAATCGCAAGATCGGCGACACCGGTGCCAAGGGCCACGATTTCACCAGAGGCCTCGAGCCCCGGCAGGTCGCTGGCCCCTTTGGGCGGGTCATACAGCCCCGCGCGTTGCAGCGCGTCGGGACGGTTTACCCCTGCATAAGCCACTTTGATCACCACCTGATCATGACCCGGTTCCGGCATCGGACGCTCTGTCAGTTGCAGGACATCCGGCGGGCCGGGTTGGGTGATCTCGATGGCTTGCATAGGGTGTCCTTTCGCCGCGTTGGGTTATGGATATGGTGGCAGGGGCCGGTTGCCAAGATTGGGGTGGCTTTCGGCTGACGTCACTGGCCCACCCAGACCGGGCCATCAATGTCCCGCATGTGGCGACCCGGGATTCCCGGTGAAGCGTTTTATGGTCCCCGTGGTCAACTTTCTTATCGTCGGCGAGCGCGCGCAGCGTGAAAAATTCTGCAATAGCGTAGCTTTTTTCGGCCGCTGTGCCGCGAGGTGATCGGCCATTCATGCGAACTGCAGCGAGAACGAGATTCCCACAGATCAAGTTGCGGGACGAAAAGGTCTTATACGGATGCGGTTGTTGCTGCCGCAGTATTTTTTCCCACCCGATGCCGCTGTAGCACTGCGATACCAACTGGATGAGCCTCACACACTCTTCCTGCGGGTCGCCGTTGTTCCAAAACTCTGACGAAGAACAGGGCCGACTGCACTGCCATCATCCCCAACGATGACCACAAACGTCCCAACTAAGTGTCGTGCTCGGAATCCATTTTCTGGAGGGTCGACGGTGTGTTTACGAACGTGCGCCGCTACGTGCGGGCATCAAGCCATCGGGCCGGACCAGAAGGGCCGCAATCACCGCACTCAGTACGATGGCATCGCGGTAAGGTGCCAGCGCATCGGGAAGAAATGCCTGTGTCAGCACTTCGAGAGTCCCGACGACAAAGCCCCCCAAAACAGCACCACCGAGGCTGCCAAGCCCACCAAGGACCGTTGCAATGAATGCTTTCAGGACAGGGAAGAAGCCCATCATCGGGTCAACAGAACCCCGCTGAGCGGTCCAGATGACAGCCGCGACGCCAGCAAGGAGGCCCGATATCGCAAATGATATGGCCACGACACGGTTTGCCTTTACCCCAAGCATGCGCAGCATTTCAAAATCTTCTGCAGCCGCGCGCATGGCCATCCCCACTGCTGTTCGCCTGAGGACAAATGTCAGCAATCCCAGCGAAATGATCGTGATCAGGATTGATGCCGTCGGAGCAATGCCGATCGTCATGCCAGAAATTTGAAATGTTCCCGACCAAGAGGAGGGAAACGAAATAGGCACTGGGCGCGGTGATATTCCATTCTGGAAGAGAATCTTCAGTATCTCGGATACGGCGAAACTGGTGATCAGGAGTGAGATGACATCGGCCCCGCGCATCGCACGAAAGGCTGCCCTTTCCATTGCAAGTGCCATGACGACAGAGGCGCCAATCCCAACGGTCAGAGCCGCGAGCGGCGGAAAACCGAAAGCCATCGACAGGAAAATACCATACCCGCCAAAGGTCATGATTTCTCCGTGGGCAAAGTTGATCAGCTGGACGATGGAAAACACAATTGCCAATCCAAGTGCCAGCATCGCATAGGTGCCACCGAGGCTGAGCGCGTTGATAAGTTGTTGAAGCAGTTGATCCATTGTTTATGCCGCCAAATATGCAGATTTAAGAACATCATTGTTGGCCAGGTCTGCAGGTGTCCCGGATGCCGCGACCGCCCCATTTGCCAGCACCACCGCGTGATCGGCCACTTCCAAGGCGAGTGATGCATTTTGTTCAACCAAAAGAATCGAAATCCCTTCGTCGCGGAGTTCTTCCACGATAGAGAAAATCGCGTCGACCATTTGCGGTGCAAGGCCGAGGGACGGTTCGTCCATCAACAAGAGCTTTGGCGCACTCATTAAGGCGCGTGCGACTGCCAACATCTGTTGCTCTCCCCCTGACAAAAGACCGGCAAGCTGTTTCCTTCGTTCGCCAAGGATCGGAAAACGCTCCATCATTTCACGTCGTCGAACAGTGGAAACGTCAGCGCTGCTCACCGCTGAACCGGCGAGTATCAGATTCTCTTCCACGGAGAGGGACGCAAAGATGCGCCGCCCCTCTGGGCAGATGCCAACGCCCGACCGCACAAGGGCGTCGGGCGTCGACTTGTTCGCGTTTTTCCCAAAGATGGATACCTCGCCAGACGCCACGGGTACGACGCCCGCAATTGCCATCAGCGTACTGGATTTACCTGCGCCGTTCGCGCCAAGGAGGGTTGTGATCCCACCTTTTGCCACAGAAAAACTAATTCCGCGGACAGCGTTGACGGGCCCATATCGGACCTCAAGCACCTTTACATCAAGGACAGCATCCATCGTTGTGATCTCACGGGTTGGGAAGTGTTTCGGGATCGGCAAGCGCGCGCATCACGAACTCTTTTTCACCCGCCTCCGAAATCCGCGCCACGACAACATCGCGCAGCGGCATTCTGTCGGTGCCTGCAAAGGTGAAGTTGGACATGATGCCCTCTCCATCTTCGATTTCGGCCATTGCGGCGGTGACGGCTGAAGGGTCGGTAGAGCCTGCAGCCGCGACGGCTTGTTCGATCATATGGGCGATGTCACAGCCGTTTACGTAATAGTTGTTGTCAGGTGTTGTGCCGGTCGCCGCTTCGAACCGCGCGACAAAATCGGCATAAGGCGATCCTTCATCGGGAAAACCGCCTGATGTGTGCAACACACCTGTCACGACATCACCCAACCCGCGCACCGTTGGGGTATCCAACGCATCGCCGCCCATCACCTGGGTATCAAGCCCCGCACCGCGCAACGCCCGGATAAACGCAGGGAAATCGGGTTCCCATGCCCAGGTCACGATGACATCCGGTGCGGAATCCGCATTTTGGATATTTGTGACGATCGCGGAAAAGTCAGGCTGGTTGAGGGAAAATGTACTTTCTCCCACGACGTTACCGCCGAGCTTTTCGAACACCTCGCCGAAATACCGCGGCCCGCTGAGTGTGTAGGCACTGTCCGGTGAGGTAAGAAGCCATACGTTCTCTAACCCGGCCTCCCGCGCATGGCCGGCAAGAACGGCGGCTTGCTGGTTATCTGCCGGATAGCTCCCGAAGACATGCGTGCCGACTTGCGTCAGGACGGGTGCGGTGCCGGCGAAGGTCATTGTCGGGACCATATCCGCGGCGGTGATCTGTGCCGCAGCAATTGTCGGGTCTGCATCTGCGGACGACACGATAAACTGCGCGCCGTCATCCAGCATTTCCTGAACAACCTGCACACCCATCGCAATGTCCGAGCGCGTGTCCTTGACGATAAGCCGGACCGGGAGTGTCCCGTTCAGGCCGCCATTGGCGTTCATCTCATCAATGCAAAACTGAAATCCTGCATAGGATGGCCCGTCATACGATGCCAGATAACCCGATTGCGCCGACATTACGCCGATCACGTATTCTTCTGCGAATGCTGTGCCACTGACGGCGACCAGCGCACTGGAAAGTAGAATTGCCTTCATCTTCATGTCATTTCTCCTTCTGTTGGTTCCGTGCGGTCTACCCGTGTTTTGTTTTCGGCGGCGCGTGCCGCACGGCCGCGCCCTATGTAAGCCTCAATGACTTGTGGATTGCCCCGCACCGTTTCCGGCGTTCCTTCGGCAATTTTCTGACCACGGTTCATCACCACGATGTGGCTGGACAATCGATTCACGAAATGGAGATCGTGATCGATGAGCAGAATTCCAATGTTGCGCTCACTGCGGATCGCCAGGAGACGATCAGCAAGATCATCGGTCTCGGCCGGGTTCATCCCCGCCGCCGGTTCATCAAGCAGCAAAATCGCAGGATCTTGGGCCAGCGCACGGGCAATTTCGAGCCGCTTGCGGGCGCCATATGGCAGGTTATCTGCCTGCATCGCCGCAATGTCACCCAGATCGAACGCCTCCAGTTCGCGGATGGCAATGGCGTTTGCCTGTGGCCGGTTGCAGCCTGCGGCCAATGCGGCAACAAGCACGTTTTCAAAGGCCGTGAGGCCGGAAAACAGTCGCAGGTTCTGGAAACTGCGCGCAACGCGGTGGTCTATTATGCGGTGACGGGGAAGCCCCGTGAGGTTCGTGTCGCCCATATGAGCGGTGCCGACATCGGCGTCATATTGGCGCGTCAAAAGGTTCACCAATGTTGATTTTCCAGCGCCATTGGGACCAATCAAACCGGTGATCTGGCCAGTCGGGGCGGTGAAGCTGACATTATTCACCGCCTTTACACCGACGAAGGACTTTGAAAGGCCCTTGGCCACCAGTGCGGTATCGCCGATTGGGTTGGGCTTGGGGGCAGGTTTGGTGTTGCCTTTGATCCGTCGCAAGAAATTGGCATCCGCGCCGGGCCCAAGTTCAAACGCCCCGACAATCCCTTGTGGCCGCAGCCAGATCACCAGCAAGATCGCGAGGCCAAGGGAAATTGTCGTCAGGCCGAAAACCTCGGGGAAGGTCACCCCTGCAAACGAAATGCCGCCTTCCAGATTTCGGACCGAATTCTGCAAAAGCGCGACCGCGATTGCGCCCACAACGGCACCGCCGACAGAACTCATCCCGCCCACGATCATCATGACAATCAAACCAAAAACGAGGCTTAGATAGAATGACGCCGGTGAAAAGGCCCCAAGAATATGGCCGTAGAGCGCGCCTGAAACTGTCGCCATCATGCCCGAAAAACTCCACGCGATAAGGCGGGCGCGGCGCGGGGAGATTCCAAGCGCCGTCGCGGCATCCTCATCATCACGCACCGCTCGGACAAACAGGCCCCAGCGGCTTTCGCGATAAAGGCGGGCAACCAGAATGAATATTACGGCCGCAAACAGCAGGACAGGCAAATCCGTGAGGCGCGGAACGCCATAGAACGTCTGACTGCCCCGCGTAAAATCTCGGGCGCTGATCGCGATGGAATGAACAATAATGAGAAGCCCAAGGGTCGAAATGGCGGCGGACGGCCCCAAAAGCCGTGCGATTGCGCTCCCCGTGAGAAGCGCAAATGCGAGCCCGGCCAGAATGACAAACGGCAAAGCGGCCCAGATTGAAAGCTCATGTCCGGCCAGCCACCCCGGAAGATTGGGTAATGCCGTTCCTTGTAGGCCGGCAGGCATCGTCAGAATGCCGGACAGATAGGCCCCCAATGCCATAAATGCACCATGGCCAAAGGACACGATGCCTGTATTGCCGCAGAACATCGCCAAGGCCACCACGGCAGTGACGTTGACGCACAGCAGCACCGCGATGCGTTCGCCGGTTCGCCCAAACACCAGCGTCAGCAAGACGACCGTCACCATCAAAGCCCCGATCGCGGTCAGCGTGCGCAGCCAGTTTGCAATGCGCAGTCGCGATGCGTGGGATTGCAAGACCGTTTCGGACATCAGCCTGCGCCTGCCAATTCAGACACCAGCTCTTTTGTGGTGACCTGTCGGCAATAGCCCTGAATGGCCCGCAGGGAATTGTCGTGCCGATCCTGCGAATAGGTCAGGCAGGCATCGGTGACCTGTGTGACCAGATAGCCCAGATCACAGGCGTCCCGGATCGCGCTTTCGACACATTGATCCGTGATCAGCCCCGAAATGACGATTTGACGCACTCCCAAGTTGCGCAAAACATAATCAATATGCGTCGAGACAAAGACAGAAGACGACGATTTGGGCAGTACGATTTCATCGCCCTTGGGTGCGATCTGATCAATCACCTTTCCGTCCCAACTGCCTTTGGGCACATTGAACCCCGTGATCTTGTAGTCGAGTGAGCGATCCCGCCCATCAAGGGTGAGGCTTTCGATGGTGGTATACATCACCTCGACACCCGCATTGCGTGCCGCGTTCTGGAGAGCCTGCATATTGGGAACAACGCGGGTTTCCAGTTGTTCGAAATACCAGCCATACTTCGCCGCGAATTCATCAGCGGGTAGGTCTTTGAATTCAGCGCCCTGCCGATGGGCGGAAAAGTTTTGGGTATCGACAAACAAGAGCGCCGATTGCTGCGGCACCAGTGGAAGATTTCGGGTCAAGGTCATGTTTGTTTTTCCATCACAGCTGAAATGGCATCGGTCAGCAGCCCTGCCCACATCTCGCAGTCATCTTCGGTAGAGATGTTGTCATTCCTGATTTCGATCAGGGCATGAGCAATCTGGCGCGACTCAGCGTGCTTGGGGATGAACCAATCGGTCTCATCATCAATCTGGTAAGGTTGGTTCACCGCAAGGGTCAGCGCGGGTTGGCGCCTTGCGATGACGTTCATCAGGTCATGCGCTGTGTCAGTATCCTGCCTGCTTAGAAAACCTGCATCCCATGGCCGCACATCACCCCCCCCAAGGGTTGGGTTAAAAGAGTGGATTGAGAAACAGGCGCTGCGCGGTGAGCGAGCAAACAACTCGCTTAGTGCAGTGTCCATCGGCAGAAAAATCTCTGTGATGCGCTGGGTCCGCTCTTTGGGAGATATTGCCATGTTGCCAGGGACCGGGGCGCCATCAACCTCGGTCGTTATTGCGTGGGGCCCTTCCGGCGGGCGATTGGCGTCGATCAACAATCGGCTGTAATTCTGCAGAACCAGCGGCGCGTTCAACCGCGCGGCCACTGAACGCGCCACAACCTGCGCCCCGATGTCCCAACCACGGTGACTGTTGATCACGGCTTCTGATAGGCCCAGATTGCCCAGTGACTTTGGAATTGCCCGTCCGGCATGTTCACAAAGCAACACAACCGAAGCCCGACTGTCAGGGTTCACGATATCAATTGGATCTGGGTCCAGATCGCTAAGAATCGTCTCTGTGGCATCAGTTGTCATTCAGGAACCGTAGGAGAAATTTAATTTCACTGTCAACTTATTTGATATTGACTGAAAATTCATTTTCACAATACTGGCCCCATGACTGTAAAAGACATGATCGAAAGAGCCGCTGAACACCTTACGCAATCCGAGCGAAAACTCGTTGCGGCGTTGCTGTCAGATTACCCGTTCGCCGGGCTGCTCAACATTCAGGAACTCGCCAGCGAGGCAAGTGTATCTGCGCCTTCGATTTCGAGGTTCACAGCCAAAATTGGGCTATCCGGATACCCCGAAATGCAACGACTGCTTCTGGAAGAGTTACGCAGCGGCGAAATTTCACCTGTGGATTTGCACGACTCCGGCAAGCGGATCGAGGGCAGCTATCTGGCAGGGTTCCTGAGCAGAGCCGCCAGTCAGATTGAATCTGCGGGCCGGGCCATTACCGACGAACAGTTTAACCGGATAACGGCGCTTCTGTCAGATCCCAAACGTCAGGTTTTTGCTTTAGGCGGACGTATCAGTGACACGATCGCACGGCATATGACGTTCCACCTCGATCAGTCGCGCGTGGGCGTACACCATATTTCGCGCGACCCTGAATCCTGGCCCGGTCACATTTTGCGCATGAATGCAGGCGATGTGGTTTTTCTGGTGGATTTCAGACGGTACGAACCGGCGCTGGCGCGTTTGGCAAAGGCCGCCGCAACCAAACGGGTGAAAATCGTACTTCTGACGGACAGTTGGATTTCTCCAATCAAGAAAAACGCGGCTGAAGTGCTTGCGGTTCCCATTGAAACCGGCACTGTCTGGGACAGCTATGCTGCGGCCCTTGCGATCGTCGAGGCCATCGTCGCCAGTACAGCAGAAGTGACCTGGGACGGGACGCGCACGCGCATCGAATCCTGGGACGCCACCCGCATCCTGACATCGGAGACATAGATATGAGCGATCTGGTTTTTGCCGCGACGTGTGATTTGGCAGGTAAGGTCCGGGGCAAAGCGTTTCCCGCAGATCAATTGAACAAACGGTTGCAGCGCGGCGTTGGCTGGACGCCGACCAATGTGCAAATCACCTGTTTTGACGGAATTGCCGAAAGCCCATTCGGATCTTTTGGTGATCTGCTTTTGGTGCCGGACGAGAAAGCGGATGTGTGTGCGACATTTGGTGCCACGACTGAAAGATTCATGCTTGGGGATATTGTCACGTTAGATGGTGATCCTTGGGATTTCTGTCTGCGTTCCCTGCTGCGCGCGGCGCTTGACCGGTTGCGCACACTTGCAGGTGTCGACGTGTTGGCCGCGTTTGAGCATGAGTTTCAGCTGAAGGGGGATTCAGACATCACGGGCGGCGCGTTCGGGCGATCTGCGTTCGAACCCCGCCGCGCGTTTTGTGAAACCCTGATCGCAAAAATCGCTGAGGCCGGGCTGAGCCCTGACAGCATCATGAAAGAATATGGCGCAAATCAGTTTGAGGTTGTTATCGGTCCGGAACTCGGTGTCCGTGCTGCCGATGCATCCGTTATTGTTCAGGAGATCACCCGCTCGACCGCACGGCACGTGGGTGAAACGGCGACTTTCGCTCCGATCCTTGACCCGGCCGGGGTCGGCAATGGCGTCCATGTCCACATGAGTTTTCTGCACAAGGACGGCTCTCCGGCAACGCATGATCCCGAAGGACCTTGTGGCATGTCTGCCTTGACAGCGGCCTTTTCCGCCGGGGTTCTGAAGTATCTCGACAGTATTTTGGCCCTGACCGCGCCCTCGGTGGTGTCTTATCTTCGGCTGACGCCACACCGATGGTCTGCGGCCTACAACAATCTTGGGTTTCGCGACAGAGAGGCATCGCTGCGGGTTTGCCCCGTCACAGCCCAGGATCCAACAAGCGTTGCGCGTCAGTTCAATATTGAATTCAGGGCCGCCGATGCTGCTGCTTGCCCGCATCTGGCACTGGCGGCAATTGTCCACGCGGGGTGTCAGGGTATTGAGGACAATCTGCCTGCGCCATCACCCACCGAGGAGGATCTATCCCTTTTGTCAAAAGACGAACTGACATCACGCGGGTTGGTGCGATTGCCGCAAACGCTGGAATCCGCGCTGGACCTGTTTGCAAACAACCCAACGGTCACAGGATGGTTTCCAAAAGGATTTGCAAGCGTTTACGTGGCCCACAAAACCGCCGAGATGGACCATGTAAAAGGGATGGATACTGCCCAGAAATGTGCTGCGTATTCCGAAACATACTAGGATGGACATGATGAGCCATTGGCAACAGGCGCTGGCAGATAAATGGCATATCCACACGACTCTTACCCAGCTTGACGGCGAATACGACCTTAATTTTCTGGCGCGCGACGATGCTGGAAACGGTTTCATCCTGAAGGTCATGCGCCCGGATTGCGAAGAGTGGTTGGTTGACCTGCAGGTCCGCGCGTTCGAGCATTTGGCAAAGCGCGAACCAGATTTGCCGTGTCCAAAGGTGATCCCCGCCGCCAACGGGGAGGCCTACGCAACGATCAACGATGCCGCCGGTCGACCACGACTTGTGTGGCTTTTGAGTGAACTCTCAGGGCGCTGCTATGCCGAAATGAAGCCCAAAAGCCCTGCGCTGGCCCATGAGATCGGGCAGATATTGGGCACCTGCGCCAAAGCACTCAGCGACTTTGCGCACGACAAACTGGCCCGCGATTTCAAATGGAACCTTATGCAAGCTGGCTGGATTCGTGACCAACTGTCGTGCCTGACGGACCCAACCCGAAAAGCCATGATCGACACGATTTGCGACGGGTTTGATGCCGTGCTGCCGACCCTAACCGCGTTGCCGCAGCAGGCTATTCACAATGACGCCAATGATTACAATATCCTCGTCGCAGGTCAGTTGAATGAACCGCGCCGGGTCTCTGGTTTGATTGATCTGGGCGATATGTGCAAAGCGCCGCGCATTTGCGATCTTGCCATCGCGGCGGCCTATCTGGTGCTGGATGTTGACCATCCAGAGGCCATGCTGGCGGCGCTGGTTGCGGGCTTCCATAGCACCGCGCCGTTGACCGCCGCCGAGGTTGATCTGATCTGGCCGCTTGTTCGCATGCGGCTTGCCGTCAGCGTTGTCAATTCCACCCTGATGGCAAAGGACAACCCGAACGACCCCTATGTGACGATCTCGCAAGCGCCAGCTTGGAGGTTTCTTGAAGGCAACGATCTTGACCCGAAATTGCTGAACGTGCGCCTGCGCGCAGCCTGTGGCCTGCCAGTGGTTGAGGGGGCGGACCGGGTTTTGAAATGGATCAGCACCGAACGCGGTCATTTTGCCCATGTCATGGGACAGGATATTTCAGATGCCCCGATGGGGTCACTATCGGTCGAAAACGCCAGCACCCCGCTAAACCCCTTTCATTTGCCCCAGGAAGAAGCCGCCTTGATCGGGCAGGAGTTCAACGACAAGGGCCGAGTGTGGCTGGGCTATTATAACGAACCTCGACTGATCTATGCTGATCCGGCGTTTCGCAACGGGCCATGGAAAGCGAGCGATCGACGCACGGTTCATTTGGCGGTGGATGCATTTGCCCCCGCAGGCACCCCGATCTTCGCTCCGCTCGATGGCACCGTCTATTTGGCCACGTATCGCGAAGGGCATCTGGATTACGGTGGCTTGATCATCTTGCGCCATGAAACCCCTGCGGGGGATGCGTTTTACACGCTGTATGGCCATCTGGATCCCGAATTTCAGGATAGGCTGAGCGCAGGCGATATGGTGTCCAAAGGGCAGGCATTTTGCCAATTGGGTGATCCCACAATGAACGGCGGCTGGGCGCCTCATTTGCATTTTCAAATGGCACTGACCATCGATGGCATGGGCTTAGACTGGCCCGGTGTGGCAGATCCGGATGATCTGTACCTTTGGAATGCGATCTGCCCCAATCCTGCGGCACTGCTGAATGTTCCAGATGGCAATGTGCTTTATCAACCGACCGACAAGGCGCGGATTGCCGCCAAACGCCGCGCGCATTTCGGGGGCAACCTGTCGTTGACCTACAACGACCCGATCATGCTGGTTCGGGGCTGGAAACACCACATGTTCGACGAATGGGGCAGACCATACCTTGATGCCTACAACAACGTCCCCCACGTCGGTCATGCCCATCCCCGGATTCAGGCCGTGGCGGCGGATCAACTGAAGCGGATGAACTCAAACACCCGATATTTGCATCCGGCCCAAACGGCCTTTGCCGAAAAGGTACTGTCAAAGCTGCCCGACACGTTCGAAACTTGCTTTTTCGTCAATTCAGGGAGCGAAGCCAACGAATTGGCCCTGCGCCTTGCCCGTGCGCAGACCAACGCCAGAGGGATCGTCACGCCCGATCACGGCTATCATGGCAACACGAACGAAGCCGTCGCAATATCGGCCTACAAATTCAATAAACCGGGCGGAGTTGGTCAAGCGGGTTGGGTCGAATTGGTCGAGGTGGCCGACGACTATCGCGGCTCCTTTCGCAGGGGCGATCCGGAACGCGCGCAGAAATACGCAGACCTCGTTCGTCCGGCCATCGCCGCGTTGCAGGCGAAAGGCCACGGCGTCGCTGGCTTTATCGCCGAGACTTTCCCCTCGGTCGGGGGACAGATTATCCCGCCGATTGGGTATCTGGCGGCTGTCTATGAAAAGATCCGCGCGGCCGGTGGGGTCTGTATCGCCGATGAGGTCCAGACCGGATTGGGCCGTTTGGGCGACTACTACTTTGGCTTCGAACAGCAAGGCGTTGTGCCGGACATTGTGGTGTTGGGCAAACCGATTGGCAATGGTCACCCGATTGGTGTGGTCGTCACGACCAAGGAAATCGCCGCACGCTTTGACAATGGGATTGAGTTTTTCTCGACCTTCGGTGGCTCGACGCTTTCATGCAGGATTGGCAAAGAGGTTCTGGATATCGTCGACGATGAAGACCTTCAGGGGAATGCGCAGCGCATGGGTGCGCGCCTTATGAACGGGCTCAAGACGCTAGAGGCGCAATTTGCCTGCGTCGGTGATGTGCGGGGCATGGGGCTTTTCCTGGGGGTGGAACTGATCAATCCAGATGGATCGGAAGCGACCGAAATCTGTGCTTACATCAAGAACCGTATGCGGGACCACCGCATCTTGATTGGAAGCGAAGGGTCCAAAGACAACATACTCAAAATCAGGCCGCCGATGACCATTGAGGCGGAAGATGTGGATATGATCGTGACTGTGCTCGATAGCATCCTATCGGAAGTTTAAACGTGCTGGGCTCTGCGCCCAGCCGATTCAGGGGGCAGAAAAGCGAACATTTATGTGCCTCTGTGCGTGTTTTCACCGTGCCGAGCAAAAAGGTAAGGTGGGTCTTTCTGCCGCTCATAAGGTACCGACAATCCAGGTCATGAATTTCTCGACCTGAGGCTTGATCGGAGCCTGTTCCGGCCAGACGAGGAAATACTGCCCATCGGTGTGGGTCGGGCTTCCAAACGCCGAGGTCAGCCTGCCACGCGCGATCTCGGACTGCGCCAGATAGTCCGGCAACAGCGCAACTCCCATGCCGTGAACGGCGGCTTGTGCCATTGTGGAAAACTGATCGAACAACATCCCCGGAACAGCGCCGACACTCACACCCTGACGGCCAAACCAGTCTTGCCAAGCGCCGGATCGCGTTTCCAGATGTAGAAGCGGCAAGTCCGTCAAGTCAGCAACGCTGGCGAGGGGTTTCGCCAGGAAACTTGGCGCGCAGACTGGCAACAGCTCTTCGCCGGCAAGGCGCAGATACCCAACGCCCGGCCAGTCTTGGGCGCCGTAGTGGATGGCGGCATCCAGCGGTTCGCGGTCAAAATCAAATGGCCTGAGCCGCGTCGACAGATTGACAGTTACTTCGGGATGCTCCACCGCGAATGATTTCAGGCGCGGGGCCAGCCAGTGCATCCCGAACGCAGGCAGGATCGCCAGATTTAGGCTACCCCCCGCCGGATTTGCCCGCAGGCGCAGCGTGTTTTGCGACAGATCAGCCAGCATGGCGCGTATCTGTCCGCAATAGTCATGTGCCGCAGGTGTCAATTTCAAACCAACGCCGTCACGCACGACCAGTTTTACACCAATCTGCCCCTCCATGACTTTGATCTGCCGACTAACTGCGCTGTGGGTCAGCGACAGTTCGCTTGCCGCAGCTGTCGCCGTGCCCAGCCGGTCAACCGCCTCCAATGCAAGAAGAGACGGAATGGACGGCAGATAACGGCGGGGACCAAACATGTGAGTTTTTCTCAAATAGATGCGCGTGAGTCTTGATAGCCGTTTGCATTAAAACATGGCAACACAAGATAGCTGTCCACCCTTGGCCGTGAGTAAAATGCAAAATACCCCTGCTTCATCCGAACTTAGGCCCGCCAACAGGTTGGACGGCATCGACCTTTCTGAAATCGTGCAGATATCGGAACGGGCGGCGCGGTTGCGGGCGGCGGGGAAAGATATCGTAACGCTCTCGACCGGTGAGCCGGACCTGCCAACGCCTGATCATATCATAGAGGCTGCGAACACCGCAGCGCGCGCGGGCCAGACGCGTTACACCGCGACGGCTGGCACGGCCGAATTGCGCAACGCCGTCGCCCAAGACGCAGGCGTCGAGGTGTCCGATGTCATGATTTCGACCGGCGCCAAACAAGTGATCGCCAATGCCATGCTGGCGACGTTGAACGCTGGTGATGAAGTGATCATGCCCGCCCCGTTCTGGACCAGTTACGCCGATATTGTGCGTCTTGCCGGTGGCGTTCCAGTGATCGTCCCCTGTGGCATGGACACTGGGTTCAAGCTGACACCCGATGCATTGGCCGCCGCGCTGACCCCGCGCACCCGGTGGCTGATGCTGAATTCTCCCTCGAACCCGTCGGGTGCTGTCTATGCTGCGGAGGAGATCGCCGCCCTTGCGACCGTTCTTGAAACGCAACCCGGCGTCATGGTGCTGGCCGACGAGATTTACCGCGAGCTATGTTACGTGCCTTTCGCCTCTTTCACAGACGCGGCCCCTAATCTGCGTGACCGCACCTTGATTGTGGACGGTGTCTCAAAAGCGTTTTCAATGACCGGATGGCGCATTGGCTGGGGCATCGGCCCTGCGGCGCTGATCTCGGCGATGATCAAGGTTCAGGGTCAAGTGACCTCTGGGGCGTGTTCTGTCGCGCAAGCCGCCGCACTGGCTGCGGTCACCGGAGACCGCAGCCTGCTGGACACCCGCCGTGCCCTTTTTCTGAAACGCCGCGATACGGTCGTATCAGGGCTAAATGCAGTTTCTGGACTTACGTGTCCCGCGCCGGATGGCGCATTCTACGCATTCCCGTCTTGCGCTGATCTGCTGACGGACGCGGGCGGTCCCTTTGTCGAT
Source organism: uncultured Paracoccaceae bacterium (assembly GCA_947492825.1). Classification (GTDB taxonomy): domain Bacteria; phylum Pseudomonadota; class Alphaproteobacteria; order Rhodobacterales; family Rhodobacteraceae; genus CANMYO01. The sequence goes on along the minus strand of CANLNT010000002.1, from coordinate 910,308 downwards.
GACGCTGCCCTTTGCGCGTGGCTGTTGGACACCGCAGGTGTCGCGATTGTTCCGGGCCGCGCCTTTGGTCTGCCCGGCCATTTGCGCCTGTCATTTGCCTATTCTGACGCAGACCTGTCGACCGCTTTGACGCGGGTCACCGACGCCCTTGAGAGGAAAACACAATGAAAGACGGCTTTGGCCCCTCGCTCAGCGGATTTGATTGGGAAGATCCGTTCCGCATGTCCGACCAACTGACCGAAGAAGAGCGGATGATCGCAGACGGCGCGCGCGCCTATGCGACGGATAAACTCGCCCCACGCATCACGGACGCCTATCTAAACGAAACCGTCAGCCCAGAAATATTTGCTGAAATGGGTGAAATGGGGCTGCTGGGCGTTACGATCCCCGAGGCATACGGTGGCATCGGCGCGGGTTACGTGGCTTATGGTCTGGTCGCCCGCGAGGTTGAGCGGGTGGACAGCGGATACCGGTCAATGATGTCGGTTCAAAGCTCTTTGGTGATGTATCCGATCCATGCCTATGGGTCAGAGGCGCAAAAGCAGAAATACCTTCCCGGTCTGGCCGCTGGCACATTGATCGGCTGTTTCGGTCTGACCGAACCGGATGCAGGCAGTGACCCTGCGGGTATGAAAACGACCGCCAAAAAGACCGAGGGCGGCTATGTCATCAACGGCGCAAAGATGTGGATTTCCAATTCACCCATTGCGGATGTCTTTGTGGTCTGGGCCAAATCAGAGGCTCACGGCGGAAAGATACGCGGCTTTGTCTTGGACAAGGGCATGACAGGCCTCAGCGCGCCCAAGATCGGCGGCAAGCTATCGCTCCGGGCGTCCGTCACGGGCGAAATCGTGATGGACAACGTCGACGTGGGTGAAGACGCGCTGTTGCCCGGGGTCGAGGGGCTGAAGGGCCCGTTTGGCTGCCTGAACCGCGCACGTTTCGGCATTTCATGGGGTGTCATGGGCGCGGCAGAAGATTGCTGGCACCGGTCGCGGGCTTATGGTCTGGATCGCAAGCAGTTCGACCGCCCGCTGGCCCAAACGCAGCTGTTCCAGAAAAAGCTGGCTGATATGCAGACCGACATCGCCCTTGGCCTGCAGGGCAGCCTGCGGGCGGGCCGGATGTTGGACGCAGGCACCTGCGCGCCCGAGGTGATTTCCCTGATAAAGCGCAACAATTGCGGCAAGGCGTTGGATATCGCACGACATGCGCGCGACATGCATGGCGGCAATGGGATCATGGCGGAATACCATGTGATGCGGCACGCCCAGAACCTTGAAACTGTGAACACCTATGAAGGCACACATGATGTCCACGCATTGATCCTTGGCCGCGCGCAAACCGGCCTTCAGGCGTTTTTCTGAGGGTTTTGAGAATGGATCGTGCGTCAATCGTGCATGAGAACTTTGCGGTGCGGGTCGGGACGAACGATCTGCCCCAGGGAAACGCGCCGTCCGGTCCCTTGCGGCCTGCGCAGGCGGTGGGACTGTTTCGCGCCCAGGTCCTGAGCCGCGCGCTGGATATGCAGGCACGGGCGATGCAAAAGGCGGGGCAAGGGTTCTACACCATTGGATCGTCTGGCCACGAAGGCATGGCTGCTGTTGCTGCGGCACTGCGCCCGACAGACATGGCGTTTTTGCATTACCGCGATGCGGCTTTCCAATTGGCGCGCGCCGATCAGGTGCCGGGCCAATCGGCGACTTGGGATATGCTGCTGAGCTTTGCAGCCTCGTCCGAGGATCCGATTTCCGGTGGTCGCCATAAGGTGCTGGGCAGCCGCGCGCTGATGATCCCGCCGCAGACCTCGACCATCGCAAGCCACTTGCCCAAAGCGGTCGGGGCGGCCTATTCCATTGGCCTTGCGCGACGTCGACCACCTGAACACCGCTTGCTGGAAGACGACGGGCTGGTGATGTGTTCCTTTGGCGATGCCTCAGCCAACCATTCGACCGCCCAAGGGGCGTTCAACACCGCGGGCTGGACCGCCTATCAATCCGTGCCGCTGCCTCTGATTTTCGTGTGCGAAGACAATGGCATCGGCATTTCCACCAAGACGCCTGACGGCTGGGTCGCCGCCAATTTTGCTTGGCGGCCAGGCCTGAAATACTTTTCCTGCGACGGGTTGGATATCTTTGACACCTTCCGCGTGGCACAAGAGGCTGCGCATTTTGTGCGTAGCCGCCGCAAGCCTGCATTCCTGCACATCCGGACCGTGCGGCTTTTCGGACATGCCGGCGCAGATATGCCCACGACTTATCTTCCAAAAGCCGAAGTCGAAGCAGACGAGGCGAACGATCCGCTTTTGCACTCGGTACGCCTGTTACGAGATGCCGGCGCGCTTGAGCCATCAGATGCACTGACGATCTACAACGAAACACAGGCGCGCGTGGGTCGAGTCGCGGCCGAAGTTGTCACGCGACCGCGCCTGAAATCAGCCAGCGATGTTATGGCGTCGTTGATCCCGCCGCGACGGGACTGCAAGCCCACCAACGGGCCGACACCGGAGGCCCGGGCAAACGCCTTTGGCAGTGATTTGAAATCCATGGATCAGCCCCAGCCGATGTCCCGGCTTCTCAATTGGGCGCTGACCGATCTGATGCTGGAATACCCCGAAATCGTCATGATGGGCGAGGACGTGGGCCGAAAGGGCGGCGTCTATGGCGTGACGCAAAAGCTGCACTCACGTTTTGGCCCTGACAGGATGATCGACACCTTGCTGGACGAACAATCCATTCTGGGTCTCGGCATCGGCCTTGCGCAAAACGGCTTTTTGCCGATGCCTGAAATCCAGTTTCTTGCCTATCTGCATAACGCCGAGGACCAGCTACGCGGTGAGGCGGCAACCTTGCCGTTTTTCTCCAATGGTCAATTTACCAACCCGATGGTGCTGCGCATCGCGGGGCTTGGCTATCAAAAGGGCTTTGGCGGGCATTTCCATAATGACAATTCCGTCGCCGTGTTGCGCGATATTCCCGGTCTGATCCTCGCCTGCCCGTCTGACGGGGCCGATGCAGCCCGGATGCTGCGCGAATGCGTAAGACTGGCGCGCGAGGAACAGCGGTTGGTGGTCTTCCTGGAGCCCATCGCGCTTTATCCAATGCGAGATCTGCACAAAGACGGAGATCGCGGCTGGATGCGGACATACCCGGCCCCGAACGAGAGTATCGCACTTGGCGATGTCGGAATGACCGGCGACGGCCCCGTCGCGCTGATCAGCTTCGCCAATGGACACCGCTTGTCGCTGCAGGCACAGGCACGGCTGGCCGCAGATGGCATTGACACCCGTGTGATCGACCTGCGTTGGCTGTCGCCGCTGCCAAAGGCCGCCCTCATGGCCGCTTTGGAAGGATGTTCACACGCCCTGATCGTCGACGAAACCCGCCGCACAGGCGGCGTTTCCGAGGCGGTGATGACATTGATCGCCGAGCAAACAACCCTTCCACAAGCTCGCCTTGCGGCCCATGACAGTTTCATTGCAACCGGCCCAGCCTATGGCGCCACGATGCCTGACACGGACGGTATCATTGCAGCCACAAAACAGCTGATTGGGGCGGGTCGATGAAAACAGCCGTGCTGATTTGCCCCGGTCGCGGGACTTATAACAAAGACGAGCTTGGCTATCTGTCGCGCCATTTTCCCGACCGCCAATTGATGGCCGAATTTGACACGACCCGCACAGCGGCGGGTCAGACAACAGTTACGGACCTTGATGGCGCAGCCCGGTTCAGCGCGGCGACTCATACTCGTGGCGACATCGCGTCGGGTCTGATCTTTGCGGCAACGATCGGGGACCACCTGAGTATCAACCGCAATGAAATCGACATCGTCGCTGTGACCGGCAATTCGATGGGCTGGTATTCGGCCCTTGCCTGCGGCGGGTCCGTCACCCCGCAAGCGGGCTTTGAGATCAGCAATACCATGGGCACGCTGATGCAAGAGGCATTGATCGGAGGGCAATTGATCTATCCGTTTGTTGGGGAAGATTGGGTGCCGGACCTTGAACGCAAAGCTGCTTTTCTCGACACTGTCGCAGAAATTAACGACCGCAAAGGCAACGTTCTCGCCCTGTCCATCGACCTTGGCGGCATGCTGGTTCTGGCAGGCAATGACGCAGGCCTTGCCGCGTTCGAGGCGTCCGTTCCACCCGTTCAGGGCCGTTTCCCCATGCGTTTGCCAAATCACGCCGCCTTTCACACAGCCCTTCAGACCCAGGTAGCTGAACAAGGTCGCACACGCCTGTCCCGTCATCTGATTGGTCAGCCGAACCTGCCTTTGATTGATGGGCGCGGGGCAATCTGGTGGCCGGATGCGTCTGACACCGACGCTCTTTATGACTACACGTTGGGAGCCCAAGTGACTGAAACCTATAACTTTACGCGCGCCATCGCCATTGCTGCGCGAGAGTTTGCGCCCGACCTTTTCATCATCACCGGGCCGGGGACCACGCTTGGCGGTGCCGTTGCCCAGTCGCTGATTTTGTCGAATTGGCAGGGCCTTGCGACGAAAGCCGATTTTCAATCCAGACAAGCCGACGCGCCGTTCCTTATCGCGATGGGTAACGCGGCGCAGCGGGCTATCGTGACTTAAGGAAAGAGCCAAATGACAATTCATGGCGATACTCTCAAAGCCGCAGGACTGACCGATGCCGAACTGAAAGGGGGTTGCCTGACTGTGTGCTCCCCCATTTGACGGAACTGAGGTCGCGCAGGTCCATGAAACCCCGTTGTCGGACATGGGTGCAATCATCGAAGGGCCTCAGGACGCCTTCAAAGCGTAGCGTCAGGTGCCCGCCCCGCGGCGCGGCGAATTGGTCCTCCTTCTGGGCGAAGAACTGCGCGCCGCCAAGGCCGAATTGGGCGCCGTGGTAACGCTGGAAGCAGGCAAGATCGCCTCCGAGGGCTTGGGCGAGGTGCAGGAAATGATCGACATTTGCGACTTTGCGGTCGGTCTGTCACGCCAACTCTATGGACTGACAATTGCGTCCGAGCGTCCCGGTCATCACATGATGGAAACTTGGCATCCGATGGGCCCTTGCGGCGTGATCACGGCCTTTAACTTTCCCGTCGCGGTTTGGTCATGGAACGCTGCCCTTGCGCTTGTGTGCGGCAATCCGGTCATCTGGAAACCCTCTGAGAGATCCCCGCTAACGGCGCTGGCCGCGATGAGGATCATGAAACGCGCGCTGGTGCGGTTTGGCGATGCCCCCGAAGGTCTGGTTCAGGTTGTCATCGGCGGTGCAGATGTGGGTGCAGCCCTTGTGGCCTCGCCCGATGTTCCGATCCTGTCTGCAACCGGATCAACACGCATGGGATCCATCGTCGGCCCGCAGGTCGCCGCCCGGTTTGGCCGCCCGATCCTTGAACTTGGGGGCAACAACGCCATGATCGTGGCCCCTTCCGCCGATATGGACATGGCGGTGCGCGCCATTGTCTTTTCAGCTGTCGGGACCGCAGGCCAACGCTGCACCACATTGCGCCGCTTGATTGTCCACAATTCGGTCCGCACTGATCTGGTGAACAAACTGGCCAAAGCCTACGCAAGCCTGCCTGTCGGCGATCCGCGCAGCGATGACACATTGGTTGGCCCACTCATTGATCAGCACGCCCTGACCGCGATGCAATCCGCATTGGCCGCAGCAAAGGTGCAGGGCGGCACCGTATACGGCGGCGAGGCCGTGAAGGTTGGGACAGGCGGTGCCTACGCAGCCCCTGCCATCGTTGATATGCCCAAACAGTCAGACATAGTGCGCACGGAAACCTTTGTACCCATCCTTTATGTCGTGGACTACGATACCTTTGAGGAGGCCATGGCGCTGCACAATGGTGTCCCGCAGGGCCTATCATCGTGCATCTTCACGATGGATATGCGCGAGGCCGAAACCTTCATGTGAGCCACAGGGTCTGATTGCGGAATTGCGAACGTCAATATTGGGCCATCGGGTGCGGAAATCGGCGGTGCCTTTGGCGGGGAAAAGGAAACCGGCGGCGGGCGCGAAAGCGGCTCGGATGCTTGGAAAGCCTATATGCGGCGTCAGACAAATACGGTGAACTATTCCGACGAATTGCCGCTGGCCCAAGGCGTCAAGTTCGACTTCTGAACGTTATGAGGCCGGGAAATTTTGTGCCCTTGCCGTGCAACGCTGGTTTGGGCGCGTCGGGGAAAGCAACAGACGCTTTTGCCCGGAGAGGCGGCCCTTGTACGATGCTCTGCGTTTGGGTGTGTTGGCGGGAAGTTGAAATCCGGTCATGATATGTCCTGTATTACGCGATCCAGCTCAATCAACCAGCGACAGGATGATTGAATATTGCCTGGTTTCGGCTTTCTGAATGACCGGTTCAGTGACACCTTTTGTACTGCAATAAGTTCATCGCTACACCTGCAATGCAATGCTGCGTCAGCAATGGCAGCCACAGCACAAGTCGGCTTTGTCCCGCAAAGCGGACCTATTGCTCCCGCCACATCCCCGGGAGGTCATCAAAGTCTGGCATCTGGCGTGGCGCTTTGACCCGCGCGGCAAGCTGGCCCAGGGGACCAGTCAAAGGCTTCAAGAGCGGGTTGTCACGCAGTTGAGCCTTCACCTTTTCGAACTGCATCACATCAGCGATACGTCGGTCGATGAAGGCATCCGTGGCGGCCCCGTCAGGCGAGGTATCGCCGAGCCAATACAGCACAACAGAGCCGTAGACCGCAGAAAGGGTGGCGCGTTTGGAATACCAGTTGATGTCGTCAGAGGTGTCGCCCAGTGCTGTCCAGATCGCATCCGCCGTGCCCCAGATCAGCCGCGCGCCATCGGGCGACATATGCGGTAGCGCGAAAAGCGCCGTAGCGCGGCGCACCGCCTCTTTGTCGGGCACCGCCGCCAGACGCAGGCGGATCGCATGGGCCACCTTCTCGCTATACCGCATGTCCCCAAGGTCCGCGGCCCGCATCGCGGCGATCATCGCCGCATCGCCCTGTTGGTGAGAAAGGATTGCCAGGTCGACCGCCCCGCGCGGGCAAAGTGTGGCGGCATGGGCGGGGTCGATCCCGACCTCGGCCACGGCGGCTTCAAACGTGGCAGGCGACCACCCGTCAAAGGCCACATGGGTCAATGCCGCGTCCAAAAGTTGTAGCTTTAGTGGGTCGGTTTGCATGGCAATCTCCGGCTTTGTCTGAAGACTCGACAAGATAGGGCGGCCTTGCTATATGCCCACTTCCTGCAACTTATTGCAAATCCAGATTAGAAAGGTGGTGTAAACCACATGCAGGTAAGTGTTCGTGATAACAACGTCGATCAGGCGTTGCGTGCCCTGAAGAAGAAACTTCAGCGTGAGGGCGTTTTTCGTGAAATGAAGCTCAAGCAACATTTCGAAAAACCGTCCGTCCGCAAGGCGCGCGAAAAGGCCGAAGCAATCCGCCGTCAGCGCAAGCTGGCCCGGAAGAAGGCCCAGCGTGAGGGTCTGCTCTAAGAGCAGCTCGCGACGTTACGAATAGGCCCCCGTCAGAGCAATCTGGCGGGGGTTTTTCATTCTTGCGCGTTGCTGCTATCGACATGCAGCAAATGATCCCCGAAAGGACCGATATGACTCGCCTTCCCAACCCCGGTGCGCCTTTCCCCAATGTGATTGTGTCCGCGCTCGAAGGTGGCCAAATGTCACTGGGCCAAGTGCCCGATTGGGGGCTAGTGGTGATCTATCGCGGGTTGCATTGCCCCAAGTGCAAAGATTATTTGCGCCAGCTCGAGGCGCTGCGCGATGATTTTGCAGCCCTTGGTGTGACGGTCATTGCAGCGTCTGGCGATCCGGCAGACCGGGCACAGGCGATGGTCGATGAAACGGGGTACGGCGGGCCGATGGGCTATGATCTGAGCGTGCCGCAAATGCGTGAGCTGGGGCTTTATATCTCGGACCCGCTGTCAGATGCGGAAACGGATCGCCCCTTTGCCGAACCGGGGCTTTTTGTGATCAACCCCGCCGGGCAGTTGCAGGTCCACGACATCTCGACCGCACCTTGGGCGCGGCCCGATCTGGCGATGGTCCGCGACGGCATCAAGTTTGCGCAAGACAAAGGGCGGCCGCCGCGCGGCACGCACTAGGCGCTATTGCTTCACATATTGCGTCTGCTTGCCGCGACCCTGGTCGCGCACCGTGACAAGCGCGTTGCCGTCCACCAGCACCACGATGCAGTCAGCTGGCAGGTCTTCACCACCCAGCGCGCGGTTGAAACAGGCCATGCCATTCTGATAGCGCCACGTGCCGGTCAGGTCTTTGCCAGCGGCCCCACCGGACAGGGTGCCATTGCCATTGAACCGGAACCAGTTGCCATTGGCGTCGGCATAGGCGTTATCAACGACCTGCGCCCGAAATGTATCGCGGTCGCCGATTTGCTGCCACTCGGCCAGCACCGGGGTTGCAAGGGTCAAAGGGATGAGGGCGGCGAGAAAACTACGCATCAAATGCTCCATTTACCAATCTCAACAGAAGTGGTGTCAGCGAGCGCCGGGGTCAAGACCCCGGGCTGGCGGGCGGGGCGTTTTGCGCGGGCATTCGCCCGTGCAAGAGCGGCGCACGTCAGACCGGCAGGGCTGTCGTCTGCCGCACAGTGCGCAGCGCGAAAGACGATTGCATCTGCGCCACTCCGGGCAATGTCGCCAGATAGCGGCGGTGGATGCGGGCAAAATCCTCGGTATCGCCTGCCACGACCTTCAATAGGTAATCCGCCGTGCCCGCCATCAAATGACATTCCAGCACATCCGGCACGCGGGCAACTGCGCGCTCAAAGGCGTCAAGCACCTCATCCGCCTGGCCTGACAGGGTGATTTCGACGAAAACTGTCGTGGGCCGTCCCATCTTGCGAGGGTTCAACAGCGCGACATAGCCCGCGATGATCCCGTCCTTTTCCAACCGCTGGATGCGGCGGTGACAGGCCGAGGGGGACAGGTTCACCTTATCCGAAAGCTCTGCATGGGACATCCGGCCCTGCTTTTGCAACACCTCAAGGATTCGGCGATCTATGTGGTCGATTTCCATCTGACGCAGGTTCCCATCGAGATTTCTGATTTCAGCGCAAGATTTCACGACAGATTGCGCTATCACCGCATAATCAAGGCTGGGACATTGCGCAAGAACGCACCGATGCTGGACCCAACACTATCAGGAGACGTGCCATGCATATCGGATGCCCGACAGAGATCAAACCGCAAGAATTTCGGGTCGGCATGACGCCCAACGCCGCGCGCGAGGCGGTGGCCCACGGCCATCAAGTCACCGTGCAATCCGGCGCCGGGGTGGGTGCGGGGTTCACCGATGAGGACTATCTGGCCGCCGGTGCGCAGATCGCGGGTAATGCGGCAGACATCTTTGCCGCCGCCGATATGATCGTGAAGGTCAAGGAACCCCAAGCGGTTGAGCGCAAGATGCTGCGCGCGGGTCAGATCCTGTTCACCTATCTCCATCTGGCTCCGGACCCCGATCAGACTCACGACCTGATCGCCTCGGGCGCCACTTGCATCGCTTATGAGACGGTGACAGACGCCCAAGGTGGTCTGCCGCTGCTGGCACCCATGTCTGAAGTGGCCGGGCGATTGGCCCCGCAGGTTGGCGCCTGGACATTGCAAAAGGCCAATGGCGGGCGCGGTGTGCTGATGGGTGGCGTGCCCGGCGTTGGCCCGGCCCGCGTGGTGGTGATTGGCGGCGGGGTTGTTGGCACCCATGCGGCGCGGATCGCGTCAGGTATGGGCGCGGATGTGACCGTGCTGGACCGGTCCCTGCCCCGGCTGCGTTATCTTGACGATGTCTTTGGCGCGCAGTTCAACACCTCTTACGCCAGTGCGGGCAACACCGCTGATTTGGCGGCAGAAGCCGACCTGATCATCGGTGCGGTTCTGATCCCCGGTGCCGCAGCACCCAAGCTGATCAGCCGCGCGCAATTGGCCGACCTCAAACCTGGTGCTGCACTGGTGGATGTGGCGATTGATCAGGGCGGTTGCTTTGAAACCTCGCGCGCCACCACGCATCAGGACCCGATCTACGACGTCGATGGGATCATGCACTACTGCGTGGCTAATATGCCGGGTGCCGTGGCGCGCACCTCGACCATCGCCCTTGGCAATGCAACCATGCCTTTCATGCTGGCATTGGCAGATAAAGGCTGGCGACAGGCCTGCGCGGACGATCCGCATTTGCTGAATGGACTGAATGTGCATGCGGGTCAGTTGACCTATTATGCGGTTGGCAAGGCTTTGGGCATCGACGTGCTGGCCCCCAGCCTTGCCCTGAAAGCCTGAACAGGGTCTGAATGCGCCGTACCGCAGATGTGTGCGGCGCTAATTCATAAGCCTTTTCAGCGCATTACGTGCAATCTAAAAGAACCTCCAAAATTTCGGGGAACCGAAGTGTATCCTGCGTCGTTATCACAACTCAAAGGCGCCTGTCCCCGTGCCTTACAGACCGGTAACGCGCCTTCCCGAAACTTGCGCGTTGCCGGTCTGTCCCGTCAGGCTTGCAGCGTTTCGGTCGAAGCAAAGAACATCGCCTGCGCCACCGCAGACCGCACCTGATCTTCGGCATAGGGTTTGGTAATCAAGAAAGCCGGTTCCGGCTTGGCACCGGTCAACAGCCGTTCGGGGAAGGCAGTGATAAAGATCACAGGCACATCGCCGAACAGGCCCAGCAGATCATTCACCGCGTCAATGCCAGACGATTTATCCGCCAATTGAATATCGGCCAGGATCAGCCCTGGACGCGCCGTTCGCGCCAATTCAAGTGCGGCTGCATGGGTCCGGGCGACGCCGGTGACGGTATGGCCCACTTCTGACACGATGGTTTCAAGGTCCATGGCGATGACCGCCTCGTCCTCGATGATCAGGATGTCGCCCACCACGCTTTGCGCCATCTCGGCGTGCGCGATGCCAATCAGACGCGCGGCCTTTGCCGCGGTGGTGCCAATGATCTGCCCCACCTCGTCGTCGCTGAACCCTTCAAGCGTTTGCAGCAACAAAGCCTCGCGCGTGGCAGGTGTCAGCTTGGCCAGGTGCGCCTGCGCTGCTGCCTCAATCCGGGTCGAGGCGCCATCAGCGTCAACTGGCGGACGACCGGTCCAGATCCGGTGCATCACCGCAAAGAGCGCCACTTTGACAGGGCCATCACCTGTCAGCGCACCGGGGTCCGACAGAATGTCTTGCAGCGTGGCAAGGGCAAAGGCGTCACCGCTGTCCTGTGATCCGGTCAATGCACGCGCATACCGCCGCAGATAGGGCAAATGCGCCGCAACCGTCGCTGAAAGGTCATCCTGCGCCGTCGCAATTGTCATCACGTTTTCCATTTTCCTAGGTTGTTATGGAACTTAACGCCTATCTTGGCGTTTAGTTCCTGAAAACACATTTACCCTCAATCCGCGGTTTCAAACAGCATGTCAAAAGACCAACCCAGCGAAACGGCCAAAGCGTTGATCGACGCCAACCTGCGCCGGGTCTTTTCGGAGGCTGCCGAGGAAGAATTGCCCGAACGCTTTCACGAGCTTTTGGCCCAGCTCAAGACTCGCGCGTCGCCACAGGACGACGGGCCGCAGAAATGACGACCGCCCCCGATCTTGAAGAAGAGTTGGTCAGCCACCTGCCAGCCTTGCGCGCCTTTGCAATCAGTCTGGCGCGCAACAAAAGTCAGGCTGATGATCTGGTGCAAGACACAATCGTCAAGGCATGGACCAACATTGGCAAGTTCGCAGCCGGCACCAATATGCGCGCCTGGCTGTTCACCATATTGCGCAACAATTTCTATTCCGAACGGCGCAAGGCCAGGCGCGAGGTGGCAGATATTGACGGCGCGATCACCGCAAAACTGGCGGAAAAGCCCGCCCATGACGGGCGCTTGCAGTTTCAGGATTTCAAGCGGGCGTTTGACACGCTGCCTGTGGAACAGCGCGAGGTGTTGATCCTCGTGGGGGCCTCTGGCTTTTCCTATGAAGAGGCTGCAGCCATGTGTGGCGTCGCCGTGGGCACGATCAAAAGCCGCGCAAACCGGGGCCGCAAGCAACTGGCGGTGCTGATGCATTTGGATACCGATGGTCCGGTGGAATTGACCGACCGGGCCACAATGGCCGTGGTCGCAAGTAGCGGCGGTAAGACGGTGTGAAGATGCGCTTGGGCATGGCCGGGCGCTTGCCAGTTCGGATCATGCTGCTTCTGACGCTGGCGTTGCTGCCGCTGGGCTATCTGGGCGTGATCCAGACCACCGCAACCACGGAAGTTGCCGATAACCACCTGCGCCAATCCTTGATCGGCGCGACGGAGGTCGCCACACAATCCGCCACGCTGACGTTGGAAAACGCAATGGGCGTGGCCGCCGCATTGGCAGGGTTGACCGTGCCGGTGCTGGATCAGCCAGCGGCCTGCCGCGCGGTTTTGGCGGGGGGCTTGCACGCGGTTCCTGCCCTGACAGAGGCAGTCATCGTGAACCCCGAGGGCCTAGTGATATGTGCGACCGCTGATACCATCGCCGCCCCGGCGCTGCCCACCGATCTGGCCGATCGCACCGCAGACGGCGGCCTTGTGATTTATCCTCAAACCCAAGCCATCGCGACCGGCGGTGCGATGGTAAGCCTGCTGTGGCCGGTGACCAGTGCGCAAGGCGTGCCGCTTGGACATGTGGCGTTGTATGTCCCCTTGGACCCGGTGCCGCTCAGCGCGCCGGATGCACCACTGTCATTGTCGCTTTATACGCCGGATGGGCTGTCGCTGCTGTCAGGCGGTGACGCGCCAACGATGGACCAGGTGGTTGCTATAACAGGCGGTCAACTGCAACAGGCGACCGCAGGCGAGATCACAGGACCGGACGGTACTGTGCGCATGCTGGTGGTGCGCCCTATGATCCCTGACCATGTCTATGCCGTGGCCACTTGGCCGCGTCCGCCGCGCGATGCTGCTATTTTCGGCCTGCCGGGGCCGCTTTTCCCACTCCTGATGTGGGGGGCAAGCCTTGCTGTGGCCTATCTTGCCATGCACCGGCTGGTGGTGCGCCATGTTCAAAGACTGGACCTTCAGATGCGCGATTTTGGCCGCCATCGCCGGATCAGTCCGCCGACCACCGACGCCGGTGTTCCCGCTGAAATCCGCGCGCTTGAGGCGACGTTTCAGGGCATGGCGCTTGATCTGATCAGTGAAGAGGCACGGATGGAAGACGCGCTGCGCGACAAGAACATCCTAATCAAAGAGGTGCACCACCGGATCAAAAACAACCTGCAACTGGTGTCGTCGATCATGAATCTACAGGTGCGTGAAACCCAAAGCGCAGAGGCGCGCGATATTCTGGACCGGCTCAAGGATCGTGTGCGCGGATTGGCGACGGTCTATGGCCACCTTTATGCCGCGCAGGACATGCAGCGCACGCAAGCCGCGCAATTGCTGGAGGATGTCTTTGGCCCGGTGCTGAACCCCAGCACCTTGCCCGGCGCGCGGATTGATGTGCAGACCGCCTATGACGACGCCAACTTGTCCGCAGATCAGGCCGTGCCGTTGACCTTGCTGGCCAGCGAATTGGCGATGTTGACATTGCGCGTGGTTCTGGACGCCGCCGATCAGCCGCACCAAATTGCGGTCACGTTCTCGGCGACGTCAAGCAAGCTGGCAGAACTGCGGATTGATCATCAGGTCCCCGAAGGCGGCATGACGCCCCAAGAAAAGGACGGGTTGGAGATGCGGCTGGTGCAGGCCTTTGCCCGGCAACTGGACAGCACCGCGCAGATCACCCGCACCGATAGTGGTCGCAGCATCGCTGTTGCCTTTGATTTGCAGGCTTTTGACTATGCGGATCGCAGCTTTTGAGGCGGGTTTCCGCCTACGTCAAGCAGAATTGGAATTAAGAGGGAACCAGATCGCCGCTGCCGCGTTAACCATTTGTTAATAAATGGGTGAGCGAATGGACGGTACCACATATATGATTGCAACGGCGGGGCTTGCGCTTGCGGCCTGTGTGATCTTGATGCTGACCCGTTCACAATCACCGGCCAAGCGCCCTGACCCGGCGCGCCGCACAAAGCACTGATGCACAAATGAAAAAGGCCCGCCGATCTTGGCAGGCCTTTGCATGTTTGTCCGGATGATCCGGCGCGGACTTATTTTGCCAGCGCGTCGCGGATTTCCTTGAGCAGGTCCAGCTCTGTGGGGCCGGGATCTTCTGCCGGGGCTTCCTCTTCTGCAGTTTCAGCAGCGGCTTTGACTTTGTTGACGTAGCGCACCAGCATGAACACCACGAACGCGATGATCAGAAAATTGATGATCGCCATGATGAAAGCACCATAGGCAAAGACGGAGGCACCCGCTTCGCGTGCGGCTTCGAGTGATGCGCCCTCTGGCACTTCACCACCCAGCACGGCATAGTTGTTGGTGAAATCAACACCGCCCGACACAAGGCCGATAATCGGGTTAATCAGATCGCCAACCAGCGATGTCACGATGGCGGTAAAGGCCGCGCCGATGATGATACCAACGGCCATGTCCATGACATTGCCTTTGGCGATGAAGTCCTTGAATTCAGATAGCATAGTGTCCCCTGTTCCAGTTTTTTAGCTTGCGCAGCATGACTTCTGCGCGGGCGTGCACAGTCGTATCGCATTTCGTTAACATTCCAAGGGGTTTTATTCGGTCAATGCTCCCCCCAAGTTGACTATCTGATCCACTTTTAGGGGAAACCGCAGAATGACGGACCTTTCACACTTTCCGATCACCAAACGCTGGCCTGCGAAGGACCCGTCGGTGATCCAGCTTTATTCATATCCCACGCCTAACGGGGTCAAAGCCTCAGTTGCACTGGAAGAAATGGGCCTTGCTTACGAACCGCATCTGGTGACGTTGGCCGACGCTGACGTCAAAAGTGACGCCTTTCTGTCGCTGAATCCCAACAACAAGATCCCCGCGATTATTGATCCTGACGGCCCAGACGGACCGATTGGTCTGTTCGAAAGCGGTGCGATCCTGCTGTATCTGGCGGAGAAGACAGGCAAGTTCATTGGACAAGACGCCCGTGACAAGGCCCATATCACCCAGTGGCTGATGTTCCAGATGGGCGGCGTTGGCCCGATGTTCGGGCAAATGGGGTTCTTTCACAAGTTCGCAGGCAAAGATATCGAAGACCCGCGCCCGAAACAGCGCTACGTGGACGAGGCCAAGCGCCTGCTGAACGTGCTCGAGGGCCAACTGGCATCGCGCGACTGGGTTGCCGGTGACTATTCCATTGCGGATATGGCGATTGCGCCCTGGCTGAACGCGCTGGAATTCTACGGCACAAAGGACATCACGGGCTACAATGACCTGACCCATGTCCCGGCCTATGTGGAACGCTTCTACGACCGCCCCGCGGTGCAAAGGGCCAAGCGCATTCCCAACCCCGACGGCTAAGCGCCCACGGGGGCGGGTCACCCGCCCTGCCCGGTTTGACCTGATGGGTCAGCCGGGCAGCTTGCCCGACAGCACATAGTCCAAAATCTGGACCACCTGCTGCGGCGTTTCCACAACGGCGAGCGCCGCGGCATCCACCTCTTTCAGCGCATGCTGATGGTCGGCCCCGTGCATGACGATGAGCGATTTGCCAAGGGCGGCGGCCATACCGGCATCAAAGGCGGCGTTCCACTGCTTGTACTTTTCGCCAAAGCGAACAACGACCACATCAGCATTCTCGATCCCATGCCGCGTGCGAATCGCGTTCAGCTTGGCGCCCTTGTGGTCATGCCAGAACTTGTCCGGCTCTGCCCCCATGATCACAACGCCGCAATCGTCTGACGCCGCATGATCAGTGACCGGGCTGTCAAAGGCCACATCCAACCCCGCCGCACCGGCGGTGATCTGGTCACGCCAATCGGTATGGATTTCGCCAGAAAGATAGATGCGCAAGGTCATTTTGGAGTCCTTTTCTTTACAGTTGCAAGGTCATGTAGACCTTGTTGCCGTCCTGCCCAGTTTCGACCCAGCCAAGTCGGGCGTAGAACGCGCGGGTTGCGGACATGTCGGCGTGGGTTGTCAGTTGGACCTGCCGGTGGCCCGCCGCGCGGGCGGCATCGGTGGCGAGGTTTACCAGCTTGCGGCCCAGCCCCTGCCCTTTGACGTTCGGATCAACGGCGAGGTTGGCGATTTTGGGCGGGTCCGACATGATCAGGACGATGCCGCCGACGATTTGACCATCAAGTTCCGCCACCCAGACAGAGTGATCCCGGATATCTGCATCCAACCCTTCGGCCACAGGTGGCAGATCAAGATCCGCAAAAGCGGCATAGGCGGCCTTTACAACCCGCACCAAACCCTGCGCATCGGACGCAACCGCCCGGCGCAGGATCAGGGCATCAGCCACGCAGGCTGCCCCCGGTGGCCTTCGTCACCTTTTCGACGATCTTGGCACCGACCGCTGCGATGTCGTCATCCTTCAGCGTCTTGTCGCTGGGCTGCATCCGCACGGTGATGGCGAGCGATTTCTTGCCCTCGCCCAGTGATCCGCCGATGAATTCGTCAAATACACGCACATCCGTAATCAGGGCTTTGTCAGCCCCGGCAGCGGCGTTAACCAGCGTCAGCGCCTCGACATCGGCGTTCACGACAAAGGCGAAGTCACGTTCAACCGCTTGCAGATCGTTAATCTTCGCAGCCCCTTTGTTGGTGGTGCGGTTCTTTGGCTGCGGAATCTCATCAGGCCAAAGGGAAAAGCCCATCGCGGGGCCTTTGACATCCATTTCGCGCAACACCTTGGGATGGATCTCACCAAAGACACCCAGCACCTTTTTCGGCCCCAGACAAATCATGCCGTGGCGGCCGGGATGCCACCATGGGGCGGCACCGCGCAGGATTTGCACCTTTGCAGGCGCACCCATTGCGGCCAACACAGCCTCTGCATCCGCTTTCACGTCATAGACATCCACCGCGCGGGACGCCCCAAGGACGTCCTTGGGCCCCGTCCGGCCGACCAGCAGGCCAGTGACAAGCGTGTGCTGCTCGCCCGGTTCGCCGCCGTGGAAAGCATCACCCACCTCAAACAGGGCCATATCCATGAAACCACGCGCCTGATTGCGGGCCGCGGCCTGCAACAGGCCAGGCAAAAGCGCCGGGCGCATATGGCTCATCTCGCTGGAGATCGGGTTTTCCAGCATGGTGTTGTCTTCACCACCCTTGAACAGCGCCGCCGTCGGCTGGTCGATGAAGCTATAGGTCACGCATTCATTGTAGCCAAGCGCGGCTGCTGTGCGCCGCGCCGTACGCGCGCGCGTCTGGCTTGGCGTCAGGATCGGCTTCGGCACGCCTGCATTGATCCGTGGCAATGGCTTGCCCTCAAGCTTGGTCAGCGAGGCGATGCGCGCGACCTCTTCGACCAGATCAGCCTCTCCCTGCACATCAGGACGCCAAGGCGGCACATGGGCCATGTCACCTTCGAGCCGGAAGCCAAGTGCGGTGAGCGTCTGGCGCTGGGTCGCTTCTGGGATGTCCATGCCGACAAGGCTGATCACCCGCTTGGCGTTCAGCTTGTAGCTGCGCGTGGTGTCCGGCACACGACCAGCAGAGACGAGGTTTGAGGCCTCACCCCCCGCAATGTCGAGGATCATCGCCGTGGCATGATCGACCCCGTTGGGGGTAAAGGACGGGTCAACACCGCGTTCAAACCGATAGCGCGCGTCAGAGTTGATTTTCAACGCGCGGCCCGTATAGGCGATCTGGATCGGGTCCCAATAGGCGCTTTCCACAAAGACATTCACCGTCTCGGGTGTGCAGCCGGTCTCGGCCCCACCCATGATACCCGCGATGCTTTCGGGGCCGTTGTCGTCGGAAATGACCATCTGGCCCTTGGACAGCGTGTAGGTCTTGTCATCCAGCGCTACGATCTCTTCCCCACCGGCGGCGCGGTGTACGCGCAGATTGCCTGAAACCTTGTCCGCGTCAAAGACGTGCAGCGGGCGGTTCAGGTCGTAGGTGAAGAAATTCGTCACATCGACAAGAAACGAGATCGGACGCAGGCCAATCGCGCGCAGCCGGTCCTGCAGCCACTGCGGGCTGGGGCCGTTTTGAACGCCACGGATCAGGCGGCCATAGAACGCAGGGCAGCCGTCGCGCGTATCGTCATCAATGCTGACGGTGAGCGGCGACTGAAAGCTGCTTTCGACCGCTGGCGTGGTGAGCGGCTTAAGCGTCCCAAGGCCGCGCGCCGCCAGATCGCGTGCGATCCCATGGACACCCAGCGCGTCAGGGCGGTTCGGGGTAATCGCGATCTCAATGACCGGATCGACCTTGGCGGGGTCATTTTTCGCCAGCCAGTCGGTGAAGGATTGACCAACCTCGCCAGAGGGCAATTCGATAATGCCATCATGTTCGTCTGACAGCTCCATCTCGCGCTCTGACGCCATCATGCCGTAGCTTTCGATCCCACGGATCTTGCCCACGCCAATGGTGGTGTCGATCCCCGGAACATAGACGCCAGGTTTGGCGACAACGACGGTGATGCCTGCGCGCGCATTTGGCGCACCACAGATAATCTGCAACTCACCCTCGTCAGTGTCGACCTTGCACACCCGCAGCTTGTCGGCATCGGGGTGCTTTTCCGCGTGGGTGACGTAGCCAAGGGTGAAATCTCGCAGCTTTTCAGCCGGGTTTTCAATGCCTTCCACCTCAAGCCCCAGATCGGTCAGGGCCTCGGCGATGGCATCCACAGATGCATCAGTTTCAAGGTGGGTTTTCAGCCAGGACAGGGTGAATTTCATCGGGCGAGGTTCCGCAATTTCAGGTGTTCGCGCGTTCTTAGCGCATGTCACGGCAGGGCGAAAGGTGGGGGTTTAACCCATGCTTTACCACAATGCGCCTATACCAGAGGCCCCATGCAAAGGAGCGGCCAATGCAGTTGTCTGGTCGAAGCTATATCTTCGTGGCGGCGACCCTGTTGCTTCTGGCAACGGCGCTGAAATTTTATGCCGACTACGCCGCGACAGAAGCGGGTCAAGCGCGGCTTTTTGCGTTGAAGATCAAGGTCTGCAACGCGGTCTCTGTCGATCTGTCAGGACTTCGAATGGGCTGTGATGCGGGCCTGATCACAGACACAACCGGGGCCGCCAACATCATGCCCAAAGGCGGCGGCAGCACGATCCAAATGGGCAAATAGGGGGCTGAATGGTCGCCTAATCACCGACATTCCGGCAAATTTTCGGCAAATTGTTCCCGTACCCAGCACAATGAGAACTGCTGAGGCTGGATCATGGAACTGACCGGACGCACATATATTTTTTCCGCTGCAACGCTGGTGCTCTTGGCCGGCGCATTGGGGCTATATTCAGATCACATCGCCAAAGGCGGCAAGATGAACCTTGCAGGCATGAAGATTTCGAGCTGCCAAAGCAGCTCTGTCGGATCGGGCCAGATTTCGTTGCGCGGATCGGCGAAGACCATCCGGGTCGGTGGCTAGTCCTTTTTCTGATCCTGCCAGTAGCGATGGTGCACCGTCATGTAGGGTGCAGCCACGATGAACACCACGATCAACAGCAAAAACGCCCAGCCCGAGCGCAAGACCTCAAAAAGCAGCCAGAAAGACACCAGCGGCACGACCCAGACCGCATAGCCCTGCACGCGTGTCAGGCGGGCCGCGAGCAGATGGCAGGCGGTTAGATAGCGCTGGAACAGGTTGGGCGGATTGGTCATACGCTCCCCCTTCTGGCCTATTGCGTTACCGCGACAAGCCGCCATGCAGCGTTGGTACGTCCAGCGCGGCAAAGCCATAGTGGCGCAGCCAGCGCAGGTCGGAATCAAAGAAAGCGCGCAGATCGGGGATGCCGTACTTCAACATCGCGATCCGGTCGATCCCCATGCCAAACGCAAAGCCCTGCCAGTCTGCCGGGTCAATGCCACCGGCCTGCAGCACCTTGGGGTGCACCATGCCAGAGCCAAGAATTTCCAGCCAATCGTCGCCTTCGCCGACTTTCAGTGTGCCGCCTTCCCATGAACAGCGGATGTCGACCTCTGCCGACGGTTCGGTGAACGGAAAGTGGCTGGCGCGGAAGCGGATGTCGACATGGTCGACCTCAAAGTAGCTTTTGACGAACTCTTCCAGCACCCACTTTAGGTTCGCCATCGAGATGTCTTTGTCGATCGCCAGACCTTCGACCTGATGGAACATCGGTGTGTGGGTCTGGTCATAGTCAGCGCGGTAGACACGGCCCGGACAGATGATCCGCGTGGGCGCGCCTGTCGCCTCCATTGAGCGGATTTGCACCGGGCTGGTGTGGGTGCGCAAGACGTGCGGCGGACGATTATCACCTTCGGCGCGATGGGTGTAGAACGTGTCCATCTCGGCCCGCGCGGGGTGATGGCCGGGGATGTTCAGCGCATCGAAATTGTACCAGTCGCTTTCGATTTGCGGCCCTTCGGCTACGCGGAAACCCATGTCTGCAAAGATCGCCGTGACCTCTTCTGTGACCTGGCTGATCGGGTGGATCGTGCCGGCAGGGCGCACCCGGCTGGGCAGTGTGACATCCAGCCATTCCTCGCGCAGGCGCGCATCAAGGGCGGCATCAGCCAGGGCGGATTTCTTGGCGACAAGCGCACTGTTGATCTCATCCTTCAGGGCATTCAGCGCCGGGCCTGCGACTTGCCGCTCTTCCGGGGTCATCTTGCCTAGGCCGCGCATCTGCAGGCTGATTTCGCCCTTTTTGCCCAGCGCGCTGACGCGCAGATCCTCGAGCGCTGCCTCGTCATCGGCCTTGCCGATCAGGTCCAGATATTTTGCTTTCAGATCGTCCATGTCACGCCCTTATGTGCCTGAACGTCCTGCTACCGCGCCCCGGTTGGCGGTGCAAGCCACCGTCGCCTGATCCGTGTGCCCAGACCACCTGATCCAGTTTGATTCCTTAACAAAAGCGCGATTTTCGATCACAGCAGACAAGATGACGCAAGGAGAACTTTTCAACCCACAAGATATATAATCCTTCACAAGATGTTGTGTGAGTATAGAATTTGCGAATTACAGGATGATTCTGTTGCGCTGAATTTTTGTGCGCTGCGCGCGAAAACTGCCAATTCGCGAAACGTTGGGGGTAATTGGGATGATGACGAAATTTAGTGTCCGGCAATCGCTGGACGAAGCAAAGGCCGAAGGTCGCACCACTGAAAAGATCTTACTAGGATTTGTCGCCTTGGTGCTATGCGGCGCGCTGGGATTGGGCGCAGGGATCATGTTGACCCGCGATGGCAGCACCGCACCAGTACAGACCGCAGCCGTGATCACCGACACCGCACCCGCCACAGGCCAGACCACCCGGCGCGGGGTCCGCTGGCGGCCCGGGGCGGCGGAGGCAGAAGTCGCCGAACGGCCTGCTGACTTGCCCGTCCCGGTCGTCCCAGTGGCTGTTGCCAGCACCGCAGAGTCGGAACCGGCGCCAGAATGGCAAGAGCTTGTGACCCGCGCCACGGATGCGATGGCGACCGCACCCATTGCGCCAATGCCTGCCACAGCGACGGCAACGGCTACAGTCACAGAAGAGATTGCCGCAGCCGCCGACCCCACAACGGCCGTGCCGCTGTGTGTCGAACAGCTTGGCATTGTGTCGTCGGCCACCACCGTACCCTTTGAAGTCGGTGCCGTCGCCCCAGACCCCGCTGATCTGGGGCTTGTGCGGCGGATGCTGCAGATTCTGGCGACCTGTGACGGGATCATGCTGGCGGTCGAGGGACACTCGGACGCCACCGGTTCGGAACTGCAGAATATCGCCCTTAGCTGGCAGCGCGCCGAGGCCACGATTGCCATTCTCGCTGCTGAAGGGTTTGACACTGCACGGGTTGAACCGCTGGGGTTTGGCGCGCGTAAACTGCTTGATACCACTGGCACACCGGAAGGTGACGCGCTGAACCGCCGGGTGGCCTTCCACATCGCGCCGGTCGAAGGCAGCGATCTGGCGGCCATGTTCCAGTAGGGCGCAACGCCCCCTCAAGAACGACAGGGCCGTCCGCCGGGCGGCCCTTTTGCTTGGGCGACCTTCGCATCAGAAACGACAGCGCCATGTCAGGCCCCATCCCTTGCTAAGCAAATGACCAGATCCCGCACGCCACGTGCGGCATGGCATTGGTAAAGGAGTAAGAGATGAAAAAGGTCTTTCTGATAGGCGCGGCTTGCCTGACATTGGCAGCTTGTGGCGGCGGCGGAGGCACCACTGTCACCACGCCAAAATTTGCCCCGATTCAGGCACATCAGGGCGATGGCCCCGGACAGTTGGAATTGAATGCCGCGGGCGACCGGATCAAGGTTGATCTGGGTGACGTGACCACCACCCTGACGGCGGGTTCCATCGCATCGGCAGGCACGTTCGTCGGCGGCAGACAAACCGGTTCGGAACAGGCTACGGCCTTTGTCAGCGCGACCGGCAATTCGCGTGCAGGCGTGGCCTTTACACGCAACGGCACCGACCCACAGCACCTGTCATCGCAATTCGCACGGCTGACACAGACTGAGGCACCCACCACGGGCAGTGCGACGCTGACCGGCGATTATGTCGGCATTCTGACCAACAATAACAACGCGATTGGCCGTATGACGGGCGACGCCCGCATCACAGCAAATTTTGGCAACGACACCGTGCGGGGCCGGATCACCAATCGTGAATACGGCAGTCTGACAACCGGCAATGTCTTTGCCACTGTCAGCGTGGACGACATTGTGCTGGAACAAACCGGATTTAATGGCAATGGCCGTTTTAGCGGCGACATCAGCGGCGGGGCTTTTTCCACCGCGGCCATTACCGGAACCTCGAACGGCGGCAATTTTGCTGGGTTGATTGCCGGTGCTACTGGTGACGAGATCGTCGGCGGCCTGCAAGTTAACAGCACCTACGGCGGGCAGCAGTTCGTGGAACAGGGCGCGTTTGCGGCCGGTCACTGACGGTCACGGCGGCAAACAAAAATGGCCCGGATGATCGCTCATCCGGGCCATTGATCTATCTGGCAATATGGCCTTAGGCCATTGCTGCCTTGGCTTTACCAACGATGGCGGCAAATGCCTCTGGTTCGTTCACGGCGAGGTCAGCCAGCACTTTACGGTCAACCTCGATCCCGGCCAGTGTCAGACCGTTGATGAACTTGGAATATGTCAGCGACTCGTCGATTGACCGCACACCTGCGTTGATCCGCTGGATCCAGAGCGAGCGGAAGTTCCGCTTGCGGTTATGACGGTCACGGGTCGCATACTGATTGGCTTTGTCGACGGCCTGCTTGGCGACCTTGAAGGTCTTGGAGCGGCGATCATAATAGCCTTTGGCAGCGTCGAGAACTTTCTTGTGACGACGGTGCGTGACGGTTCCACCTTTAACGCGCATATCAAATTCTCCTTATTTTGCGTAGGGCATCATAGGCTTGATGATACCTTCATCAGCCTTGCACAGGGTTGTTGTGCCGCGTGCGTTACGCAGGAACTTGTTGGTGCGCTTGATCATTCCGTGGCGCTTACCGGCCTGAGCCGCCACCACGCGGCCAGAGGCCGTCACCTTGAACCGCTTTTTGCAGCTCGACTTTGTCTTCATCTTCGGCATTTCCGTCTCCGTCTTTTGGGTCGGTTTACACGCGACTCGGCATGCCATTTCGGCCGGACGCGCGGGTTGAAGCGTTCCTTTAGGGGGAATCGGGTGGTGTGACAAGGGGCAAAGCCCCAGCCATCAGGCTTTTGCGGCCTCGTATGCGGCAAATAGATCCGTTACCAGCACACCGTTGATCCGCATGCCCGTCAGATCGGCGTTCTGAATACTGCAATCCGCCAGGGTGACACCATCAATCGACAGGCCGAACAGATTGGCGTTGGTGATCGTAGTGCCCGCCAGCGTGACATTGTTGAACCGCGCCTGCGACAGGTTCACGTCGTCGAAATCGGCCTTGTGCAGATTGGTGTCAGTGAACTTGGCATCGGTGAGCACAGCAAAAAACCGCGCCCCTGTCAGGTTGACCCCGTCAAAATCTGATCCAGCCATATTGGCACGGTGAAAGCGGGTGTCTTGCAGTTGATCGCCGTCAAACGGTGTGCCTTTGGATTGATCGTTCATATCCGCCCACCCTGATTGAATACGGTCTAACTGGTGTATCGCCCAATGACGCGCACGACAACGTCTGGGATCGTGTCAAAGCCATATGCCATCGGGCGCTGCTGCACCGCGTAGCCAATCATCAGCCCACCAATGATGAATAGGTAAGCTGGCAAGCGCGGGGCGCGCCCGTCCAGCAGTGCGCTGAAAATGGCTGGGATCGCCAGAACGGCCATCGCCAGCCCCGCAACAAAGAACAGATCAGGATCCATAAGACGCCCTTACGCTAACAAGGTTAACGCAGGCTTACTCTGGATCCGCTGCATAGATCAATCGTTCCGCACAAGGCGCCACACGCAGAATGTTCGTGGACCCCGGCGTGTTGAACGGCACACCGGCGGTGACAACGACCATGTCGTCTTCTGTGGCCATTTCCTGTTCCAGCGCTGCGCGGACCGCGGCGATCACCGCGTCCTTGAACCGGTCAACCGGGCCAGTGACCACGCAGTTGGTGCCCCAGCTCAGGCACAGGCGGCGCGCGGTGCTGGTGTAGTTCGTCAGCGCCACAATCGGCACGCGCGGCCGTTCGCGTGCAACCAGCGATGCGGTGGCACCCGACTGCGAGAAACAGCAGATCGCTTTGATGTCCGTCGTCTCCGCGATTTCGCGGGCCGCAGCGACGATGCCGTCGGCCACAGACTGCCGCTTGGCGGTGCGCGACGCTTCGATAATTTCGGTGTAGGTCGGGTCTTCTTCGACCTCACGCGCCACGTTGTCCATCGTGGTCACCGCCTCAATTGGGAAGCTGCCAGCGGCACTTTCCGCCGACAACATGACCGCATCGGCACCTTCATAAATAGCGGCGGCCACGTCAGAGACTTCGGCGCGGGTTGGCATCGGCGATTCAATCATCGACTCCAGCATTTGCGTCGCCACGATCACCGGTTTTGCAGCCGCGCGACACTTGCGGACCAACTGCTTTTGAATGGGCGGCACGTTCTGCACCGGCAGTTCCACACCCAGATCGCCACGGGCCACCATAATGCCGTCGCTCACCGCAAGAATGCTGTCAAACGCCTTCACGGCCGCCGGTTTTTCGATCTTGGACAGGATCGCGGCACGACCCTTGCACAGTTTGCGCGCTTCTTCGACGTCTGCGGGGCGCTGCACAAAGGACAGCGCCAGCCAATCAACGCCCAGATCACACACGAAATCGAGGTCTTTGCGGTCTTTCTCGGACAAGGCCGCCAGCGGCAGCACCACATCAGGCACATTCACGCCTTTGCGGTTCGAAATCGTCCCGCCCACGAGGACTTCGCAATCTGCAAAATCCGCGCCACAATCCTTGACCTGTAGCTTGATTTTGCCGTCATTCACCAGCAGGTGCGAACCGGGCTCAAGCGCGTCAAAAATCTCTTTATGGGGCAGTTGCACGCGGCTCACGTCGCCGGGGGCATCGCTCAGGTCCAGACGGAATGACGCGCCAACCTCAAGCTCTTCACCGTCATCGTTGGCAAACACGCCAACGCGCAGTTTGGGGCCTTGCAAGTCGGCGAGAATGCCGATCGGGCTGTTCAAGTCCTTTTCAATCTGGCGAATGATCTCGTGCCGGGCACGGATTTCGGCGTGATCGCCGTGACTCATGTTCAGGCGAAACACATCGGCACCCGCCTCATGCAAAGCGCGGATCATTTCATAGTCATTGGAGGCCGGACCAAGCGTGGCCGTGATCTTGACGTTGCGGTGGCGTCTCATGGGTCATCCTTCAGGGTCTTGCCGCAAACGAAGGGAGGGTCGTTAGCGGTAACGAGATATTCGCGCCCTTATTGCGCAATTCCATTCCGGTCACAACTGGCCTAAGTCCGGTAACAAGGGAATGACAGGTAGATATGACACAGGACGCCTTTGAAATTAGCGGTGTAGATCGACCCGGACGCTGGCTGGTGACTTGCGATCACGCCAGCAATCGCGTGCCCGCTTGGGTCAACGGTGGCGATCTGGGGCTGCCCGCGGCAGATATGGAACGTCACATCGCTTATGATGTGGGCGCGGCGGGGGTGACAACGGCGCTCGCCGATCTGCTGGATGCGCCCGCGATCCTGTCGCAGTTCTCGCGGCTGGTGATTGACCCCAACCGGGGCCCGGATGACCCCACGCGACTGATGCGGCTTTATGACGGCACGATCATTCCCGCCAATGCTTATGCCGACCCGGACGAAAAGGCGCGGCGTGTCGCGCGACTATATGATCCCTACCATGACGCACTGGCCGAACTGGCGGCGCGACCGGGCACCGTGATTTGCGCCGTGCACAGTTTTACCCCGCAATTGCGCGGCCGTGCGCCACGCCCTTGGGAAATTGGCGTTCTTTATGCCAATGACGACCGCCTTGCCCGCCCGCTGATGGATGCCTGCCGCGCGCAAGGATGGGTCACCGGCGACAATGAGCCCTATTTGGGCCACCTGCCCGGCGACAGTATCGACCGCCATGCGCTGGCGGACGGGCGGCCCAATGTGCTGATTGAATTGCGCAATGACCTGATTGCCGATGCGGCCGGCCAGACCCTTTGGGCCCAGCGATTGGCCCCTATATTGAAACAGATATTGGCCGATACCGGCCTGTGACAGGAGACTCCGATGGACGACCAGACCCGGATCGAAATTGAAGCCGCCGCCTTTCGCCGCTTGCAACAGCACCTGATGCAGGATCGGCCTGATGCCCAGAATATCGACATGATGAACCTTGCCGGGTTCTGCCGGAATTGCCTGAGCCGCTGGTATCAGGAAGCTGCCAATGCGCGCGGGATCGACATGTCGAAAGACGAAGGGCGCGAGGCGTTCTACGGCATGCCCTTTGCGGAATGGAAAGCCCGGCACCAGACCGAAGCGTCCGACGCCGCCAAGACCGCCTTTGCAAAAAGCCACCCCAAGGAATAATCTCCGGGGTGGCCTGAGGTCAGCCGCGTTTGTTGGTCTCGGCCAGAATATTGAACTTGATATTGTCGATCGCCCCGCCCGCGCGCAGATCGTTGAGGATCACAGTCGTGGTCTGACCCACGTCATCAGTGACAATCCATTGCCGCAGCTCAACCGGGTTTGCAGTGAACACCATCTGGATGTTGCCGTATTGCGGGTTGTCGGGATCCTGGGCTGTGATGGTGGTGCTGGTGCCGTCGCTGGTGTGGCCGGTGACCATGCGGGCGCGGCCGAGATCGACGTTTTGTTCCAGAATGATCTTCAACGGGGTCTGGTTCAGCGGGTAGCGTTCCGGCCCGGTGTTGGATCGGGGATCAAAAACCGCGACCGACCCGCCGCCCGCCATCACAAGGCTGTTGTCGGGCGGGTTATATTCAAACCGGATGCGCCCGGGCCGTTTGATGAAAATCTGGCCGGTCGACAACGTGCCATCACCATTGATCTGGGTAAACCCGCCTTGGGCTGTCTGCAACCGATTCAGGTAGTTCGAAACTTCTGCCAGAGACAGTTGTTGTGCCTGTGCGGAACCGCCTGCAGCGACCAGCGCCGTTGCGGCAACGCCCGTCATGAAATTGCGTCGTGTCGTCATATCGTTCACCTGACTTCTCGTCCTTTGCGTCTTGATGCACCTTAGCGATATGGGGGCACAACAGCGGATTGTCGTTTGCTAAGCGATAACATGCCTGTGTGAACCGATGACGGCACCGCCCCTTGGCGGGCCTGGCGGGTATTCCGGATATTGGGAAATGCGCGCAGGCCGCGGGTGCCTGCGTATCAAGAGGCCGCCTTGTGCAACCCTGCATCGCTGCTGCGCAAAAGGTTCAGAAAGTCGCCTTTTGGCATGGGCTTGGCATAGAAATAACCCTGATGCAGGGTGCAATCCATGTCCTGCAGCAGGCGCGATTGCTGTTCGGTTTCGACGCCCTCTGCAATGGTGCCGATGCCCAGCACCCGGGCGGTATCAACCATGTAACGCACCAGCGCCAGCGCAGCGGGGTCATCGCTGATCGGGGCAATCAGTTCCTGTGCGATTTTCAGACGATCCGGTTGCGCCACCCGCAGCCCCAGAACAGAGGTTTGGCCGGTGCCAAAATCATCAATCTCGATTGAGACACCGGCGCTGCGCATCGCGTCCAGCTTGGCAAGGGCCGTATCGTCAAACCCGTCAATCAGCGCGGATTCGACCAATTCGACTGACAATGCGGTGTCTGAGCGCCGCGCCATTTCGATCACATACGGCACGTAAGCATCACCCAGCAGGTCCTGTGCGGTCGCGTTAACCGACAAATGCGGCAGATGCAGGCCCTTAGCGGCGAGCTCCGATAGAAAATCCCCGCATTTCTCAAGCATGATCAGATCAATCATTTCCATAATGTTCATGCCTTCGGCTTCAGCCATGAAGCTGCCGGGGGCCTCGATCCGGCCATCAGGGGTGCGCCAGCGCACCAAAGCCTCCGCCCCGTAAAGCCTGCCGGTTGAAAGGTCATATTGCGGCTGGAACACAGGTTCGAATTCGCGCCGCTCAAGCGCCTGCAGCAACATATCCTTGCGCGCGCGACGATCTTTCGCCTCTGCCCGGATACGACCCGTGACGAACACGGTCTGGTTGCGGCCCCGGCGTTTGGCCTCATAAAGCGCTTCGTCGGCATCGGACAGCAGCGCCTCAAGGGTGGTGGTGTCGTCCGGCACTTCCCATGATAGGCCAATGCTGACGGTCAGATGGTTGGCATGGGCGGCGCGTTGGTGCGGGATCTGTTCGGATCGCACACTGTCATGCAGGGCTACGGCATAAGCTTCGCACGCTTCGACAGAGGCGCCGGTCAGCATGATCACAAACTCTTCGCCGCCATAGCGCGCACAGATGCGAGTGTCCGTGGCTGCCACACGATCAATTGCTTGCGCCACACGGGTCAGACAAGTGTCGCCCGCCTGATGGCCATAGAAATCATTGTAAGCTTTGAATTCATCAACATCGATCAGCAGGATCGCGACTGGTTCTGGCGCAGTGCTGCTGCGGGCATAGCTTTCGACCGCTTTGCGATCAAAAGCGCCGCGATTGTTCAGGCCTGTCAGCGCATCGTGTTCCGCCAGTCGCACAAGCCGTTGGTTGGCGCGGCGCAATTCCTCTGACTTTTTCTTGAGCCGTTCAGTGCGTTCTTCCACCGCGCGCAGCAGCGCATCGGATTGTTCGGTCAGGACGCTGTTGTCCTTTTCCACCAGATCAATCGCCAATTCGGCCCCTTCGGACATGCGTTGAATACGCCCGCTCAGCACCTCGACTTCTGTTCCTTGCAGCATGGTAGGCGCATCGGGGACGTTGATCGCGCCCTTACCAGGTTGCCAACGCGCAGCGGCGTCCGCGAGTTTGAGGATATAATGCGCCATGATCCCAAAGACCAAACCGGCGATGACAAGGCCAAAGACCACATTCTTGGCCATCGACAACAGGAAATACGATAGCATACGGCTGACAATTGCAGGCGATACAATCGCGCGGTCGACTTCTATGCTTATCTTTCCAAATGGCGTATCGCTGCCGGTTTCTTCGGGCAGGACCAAAACCCGTGACAAGGTGATCGGATCCGGCGCTGTCACCCAGCCAAGACCGGGTAACGTGGGCTCAACGATGCGTTCTTCTGATACCATGATCGCACCATCGTTGATGATTTCAACTCGCCGCACTGCATTCAGCGTGAACAAGCCATCGACAACCTGTTCCGCTGCCTCGTCATGGTAGTTATAGGCCGCAGAAGCCGCAGAGGGCGCAAGGCTGACCAGATAGTCTTCTGCCACCAATTCCACGGCTCGTTTTTGTTGCGAAAAGTCCATTAACAACTGAAGCACCGCTGCCGCTGTTCCCAAAATGAAAGCGATTAGCAGTGTGCGCTTGAGCAGGACAACACTCAACCTGCGACGTGGCACATCAAGGTTGCCCAAAGGTTCTATTTGGTCCGTCACGACACCGGCCTAGTTGGACATCAGGGCAGATGTGATGGCGATGCTTTCTGCAGGCAGATCATCCAAAGCAGATTGCAGTGCAGCCGCAACGGCCTCTGCGTCTGGGATCGCACGCGACACCAGCAGATACCCTTGAGTCTCCACCAGTTCGTTCGGATGAACCGTCAGCTGGGCCCGCTCTTGCCCGCTAAACAAGTCTTCAATCAACCTTAGACCATTCATCTCGCTCATTGGGAAAAGGTCGATCCGTCCGGACATCAGCTTCTTCAGATTGGCTTCATCGGTTGGGGCGGTCACAACGGTCAGCGTACCATTCTCAGCCAATTCCCAAAGCTCTGGCGTATAGGTAAACTCTGGCACTGCGCCAATCCGCAGGCCGGACAGGTCCGACAAATCCTGCCAGTCCGGCAGGGTCCGGTCTGTGCGATGAAAAAACACGAGCCGCTCGCGCGACACAGGGCCGACGTGGATGAAATCAGCGTTCCGCTCTTCGCTGAAATACCAAAACGACGAGGCGTGAAAGGTGCCGCGCCGAACAGCCTCAAGCCCGCGTCTCCACGGCATAAATCTGAAGTCGGGTTCATATCCCGCGTTCTTAGCGATCTCTGCAACCGTTTCGTTCACAAAGCCACCGTTTTCCAGTTGTTCGCCGGTATACGGAGAATACTCGCCCGTCGCGACAACGAGAGCCTCTGCCCGGGCGAGGGCAGGCATTGTCATCAGAACAATCGCAAAGACAAGTTTTAGCAGACGCATCGCGGCCTCCATTCAGAATGGGAATTGCCGCAAGCCTTAATGCCAATGTTTTAAGAAATGACTGCCACGTCAATTTTTGGACGAACGTGCCGCGCGATACCAATTCGCCAACGCGATCCGGTCCGCATCCGGCAGCTGCGTGATATTGGCGGGCGGCATTGCGTGACTGACCGCCGATTGCAGATAGATTTCGCGGGCATGTGCCGCGACATCCGCGCGGGTTTCCAGAAACACGCCCTTGGGTGCCCATTGCATGTTGCCCCAGACCGGCTGCCGGGCATGGCACATGGAACACCGCCCGCGCACGATGTCATGGACCTGATCAAACCCCTCGGCTTCGGCAAATCGCGTTTCATAGCCGGTCAACGCACGGGCCTCTGATGCCTCATATGTGTCATGGCCCGGAAAGGTCGATAGCCAGGCGATGGTGATGAATAACAGCACCGTTGCGGCCCAGGTCCAATGCGGCTGACCCTGCCGCGCGTGCATGGAGTTGAAGTAGTGCCGGATCGTCACCCCCATCAGGAACACGAGTGCGGCGATGATCCAAGCATATTCCGTGCCAAACGACAGTGGGTAATGGTTGCTGAGCATCAGGAAGATGACCGGCAGCGTCAGATAGTTATTATGGGTCGAGCGCAGCTTGGCGATCTTGCCGTACTTGGGGTCCGGCGTGCGCCCGGCCTGCAGATCGGCCACGACGATACGCTGGTTCGGCATGATGATCAGGAAGACATTGGCCGTCATGATCGTGGCCGTGAACGCCCCCAGATGAAGCAGTGCCGCCCGGCCTGTGAACACCTGATTGTATCCCCAGGACATCACAACCAGCACTACAAAGAGCAGCACCATCAGCGTGGTTGGCGTTTCACCCAGCGGCGATTTGCAAAGCGCGTCATAGATCAGCCACCCCACTGCCAGAGACGCAGCCGAAAGCCCGATCCCCTGCCAGATCGCAAGGTCCGCCTTGGCCGGATCGATCAGATAAAGCTCTGCCCCGACCCAATAAATCACCGCCAACATGGCGAAACCTGACAGCCATGTTGCGTAGCTTTCCCACTTGAACCATGTCAGATGCGCGGGCATCGCCTCTGGCGCGACCAGATACTTTTGAATGTGATAAAACCCGCCACCGTGGACCTGCCATTCTTCGCCATCTGCCGGGCCCTTGATGTCGCGGTTCAGACCCAGATCAAGGGCGATGAAATAGAACGACGACCCGATCCAGGCGATCGCCGTAATCACATGCAGCCAGCGCACCGCAAAGGCGATCCAGTCCCAAAGGATTGCGGCGTCATACATTTTGCTATTCCCTGTGCCAGTCCCTTGGGCACAATCAATTCACGACCAAAAGATGGAAGTCCAGATGAACCGTTATCCGCGCGATATGACAGGCCACGGCGCCACGCCCCCCGATGCCGGGTGGCCCGGTGGTGCACGGATCGCGGTTCAGATCGTGGTGAACTACGAAGAAGGCGGCGAAAACAACCTGCTGCACGGTGATCCCGCGTCAGAGGCGTTTCTGTCCGAAATCGTCGGTGCCGCCGCCTGGCCCGGCCAGCGGCACTGGAACATGGAGACGATCTATGAATACGGCAGCCGCGCCGGGTTCTGGCGGTTGCACCGGATCTTGGGCGACCTGCCCGTCACCGTCTTTGGCGTCGCCACAGCGCTGGCCCGGTCCCCTGATCAGGTGGCCGCGATGCAGGCCAGCGGCTGGGACATGGCGACGCACGGGCTGAAGTGGATCGAATACAAGGACATGCCCGAAGACGAAGAACGCGTCCATATCGCAGAGGCCATTCGCCTGCACACCGAAGTGACCGGCACCCCGCCCACAGGGTTCTACCAAGGCCGCGCCAGCATGAACACGCTGCGGCTGGGCGCAGAGGCGGGGTTTGACTGGCTCGCCGACAGCTATGCCGATGACCTGCCCTATTGGCAGCGGATCGGGCGCCGCGATCATCTGGTCGTGCCTTATACGCTGGATTGCAACGACATGCGCTTTGCCACGCCGCAGGGGTTCAATGCAGGCGCACAGTTTTACGACTACCTCAAGGCGACGTTTGACGGGCTTTATCGCGAAGGCGGGCGAATGATGTCCATTGGCCTGCATTGCCGTCTAGCGGGCCGCCCCGGCAGGGCGGAGGCGTTGCGCGATTTTATCGCCTATGCGCAGGGCCATGCGGATGTTTGGTTCGCCTCTCGCAGCCAGATCGCGGATCACTGGCGCGCCACCCATCCTGCCGGGAAAGGCGACAAGCCCAGCCAGATGGACCGCGCGCGTTTTGTGGACACCTTCGGGGGCGTTTTCGAACACTCCCCTTGGATCGCCGAACGCGCCCATGCATTGGAACTTGGACCAGCCCATGACAGTGCCACCGGTGTGCACAACGCGCTATGCAGGATGTTCCGCAGTGCCAGCGCGGATGAACGCCTTGGCGTGCTGACTGCCCACCCTGATCTCGCGGGCAAACTGGCCGCTGCAAAGCGTCTAACGGCGCATTCCGCCGCCGAACAGGCCAGCGTCGGCCTTGATGCGCTGACCGACACGGAACGCGCCACCTTCGAACAGGCCAACGCCGCTTACGTCGAAAAATTCGGATTTCCCTTCATCATCGCAGTGCGCGACAACACCAAAGACGACATCCTGCGCGCCTTTGAGACACGGCTGCAGAACGACCGCGAAACCGAGTTTGCCACCGCCTGCGTACAGGTCGAACGGATCGCAGAATTGCGGCTGCGGGACATGCTATGAAGATCACCGCCCACCCCTTGACCGCCACCGAATTCGCCCCGTTTGGCGATGTGCTGGAGTGCTCAGGCGGCCCCGACAAGATCATCAACGCCGGGCTTTGCGGCCGCTACAATGACCGCGCTTTGCTGGATTTCGGCACCGGACGCGCCGGGATCAGCCTGTTTGACGCAACCCCTCGCAATCTGCCCTATACTTGCGACCTGCTGGAACGGCATCCCGAAGGGTCACAGGCCTTCATCCCCATGCACCAAAACCCGTTTCTGGTGATCGTGGCCCCCGATGCCGCAGGCCTGCCCGGCACGCCGCTGGCTTTTGTCACTGCCCCCGACCAAGGCATCAATCTGCACCGCAACATATGGCATGGCGTGCTGACACCGCTGGCAGCCCCCGGCCTTTTCGCGGTGATCGACCGTATTGGTACCGGCACAAACCTTGAGGAATTCAAGCTGCCTACACCGTTTACGGTGGTCCCCCCTTCTTCTGGCTAAAATAATCCTCGGGGGGCACCGGCTTGCCGGTGCGGGGGCAGACAGCCCCCTCCTCAGCCCGCCATCCGGCGCACCATGTCGATCATGCGCGCCGAAAACCCCCATTCGTTGTCATACCAGCCAAACACCCGCACCTGCCGCGGCGTCGTTGCAATCGTCTCGGGCGTGGCTACGATCAGGCTTTCGGGCCGACTGCGCAGATCCGAGGACACCAGCGGCAAATCCGTCGTGCCGATGATCCCCGGTGCGGCCTTTGCCAGCTTCGCGTTCATCGCCGAAACGGTGACATCCGTCTTGAGCGACGCGGTCAGATCAATCGCAGAGACACTGGCCACCGGCACCCGCACCGCCGCCCCGGTCAGACACCCGCGCAGGTGCGGCAGCACCTCTTTCACCATTTGCGTCGCACTTGTGGTGGTGGGCACCATCGACAAAGCCCCGGCACGGGAACGGGCGAAATCGCCGCGTGGCGCGTCGCTCATCGGCTGGCTGGCGGTATAGCAGTGAACCGTCGTCATATGCGCTGCCGCAACGCCATAAGCATGGTCCAACACCCGCACCAACGGCGCCAGCGCATTGGTGGTGCAAGAGGCGTTTGAGACGATGGATTGCCCGCCCAGCGCGGCATCATTCGCCCCCATCACCACCGTCACATCTGCCGCGGGCGACGGACCAGAGATCAGCACACGCCGCGCCCCCGCCGCCAGCCCGCGTTGCGCAACATCGCGCGTCTTGGCATGGCCTGCACATTCCAGCCAAAGGTCCACACCCGTCAGATCAGTGCTACTTAGGTCAGGATCACGCTGAAACCGGATCTTGCGACCTTCCACAATCAGATGATCCGCATCATGGCTGACCTGCCCCGGATAGGGGCCAAAAACGCTGTCATAGGCGAAGAGATGGGCGCATAGCGCCACCTCGGCGATGTCATTGATCAGCACCACCTCAATATCGCCGTGATCCGCCAGAACCTGCCGCAGGATGGTCCGCCCGATCCGGCCAAAGCCGTTGATCCCGATGCGCAGCGTCATAGCCCCAGCGCTGCGTGCCGGTTCACGTCCTTGTACAGCAGATAGCGGAACTGTCCGTCACCGGTTGCCCGACAGGCCTGCGGGCAAAAGGCGCGCAGCCACATGTAATCACCGGGACCCACACTGACCCAATCATCGTTCAGACGATATTCGGCGGTGCCTTCCAGCACGTACAGCCCATGTTCCATCACATGGGTCTCCATAAAGGGAATCACGCCGCCGGGTTCAAAGTTCACGATGTTGACGTGCATGTCATGGGCCATATCGGTGGGGCTGACAAAGCGGGTGGTGGACCAGCGCCCATCGGTATCGGGCATCAGGGTCACCGGAGCGTCCGCCTCGTGGGTCACAAAGCCCGCTGGCGCGGCCACATGCGGGTTCGACAGGTAGCGTTTGCGCAGCCAGTGAAAAGTGAAAGCCTCGGCATGGTCGTTCTTGATCTGCCAATCCGCCCCGGCAGGCAGATAGGCATAGGAACCGGGGCGCAACAGATGCGTCTGACCGTTCAAGGTCAGCTCTCCATGCCCACCGACAACAAAGATCACACCTTCAGCAGCCGGGTTCTCTTCGGGCGCGTCACTACCTCCCAGATGATCCAGTTCCACGATGTAATGGCTGAAACTTTCGGCAAAGCCGGTCAGGGGCCGGGCAATGACCCACATGCGCATTCCCGTCCAACCGGGTAGGAAACTGGTCGTGATGTCGCGCATCGTATCGGCGGGGATAAAGGCATAGGCGGCGGTAAAGACCGCGCGTTCATCCAGCGTCTTGTCCTGTGGCGGCAACCCGCCGGGCGGTGTGGCGTAGGTCA
Organism: uncultured Paracoccaceae bacterium; assembly: GCA_947492825.1. Taxonomy (GTDB): domain Bacteria; phylum Pseudomonadota; class Alphaproteobacteria; order Rhodobacterales; family Rhodobacteraceae; genus CANMYO01. The sequence continues at coordinate 874,537 of CANLNT010000002.1, read as the reverse complement.
TGTCTTGGGGCCCTTGTGGTTCGCTCGCATTAAGGGGGCAGAACCTTCCAATGAAAAGGGCCGATCTTTTGATCGGCCCCTTCAAGATACGTGATGGTAAGGTGGTGTCAGTGCTGTTCAGGCACCAAAATCTCGCGCTTGCCCACATGGTTGGCTGATGACACGACACCTTCATCTTCCATCTGCTCCACCAGACGCGCGGCTTTGTTGTAGCCGATGGCCAGCTTGCGCTGAATATAGCTGGTCGAGCACTTGCGGTCCTTGATGACGATTGCGACGGCAGTGTCGTAAAGCGCGTTTTCGCTATCGGACCCGTCGCCCAGACCCAGCACCAGATCAATGCTGCTTTCAGCATCTTCATCGGGGCCGTCCACAACGCCAGACATATACTCAGGCGGACCGAAGCCTTTAAGGAAGTTGACGATTTCCTCAACCTCTTCATCCGAACAGAACGGCCCATGCACGCGGGTGATCTTGGAACCGCCGGCCATATACAGCATGTCACCCATGCCCAGCAGTTGCTCGGCCCCCATCTCGCCCAGGATCGTGCGGCTGTCGATCTTGGAGGTCACCTGGAACGAAATCCGGGTGGGGAAGTTGGCCTTGATCGTGCCGGTGATCACATCCACAGACGGCCGCTGTGTCGCCATGATCAGGTGAATGCCAGAGGCACGCGCCATCTGCGCCAGACGCTGAATACAGGCCTCGATCTCTTTGCCCGCGACCATCATCAGGTCGGCCATCTCGTCCACGATCACGACGATATAGGGCAGCACTTCGGGTGCAAATTCTTCGGTCTCGAACACCGGATCGCCGGTTTCATCGTCAAAACCGGTCTGCACCGTGCGGCTGAACATCTCGCCCTTGGCGAGCGCGTCCTTCACCCGGCCATTGTAGCCGTCGATGTTGCGCACGCCCATCTTGGACATCTTGCGATATCTCTCCTCCATCTCGCCAACGACCCATTTGAGGGCCACCACAGCTTTCTTCGGGTCGGTCACGACCGGCGAGAGGAGGTGCGGAATGCCGTCATAGACGGACAGTTCCAGCATCTTGGGGTCGATCATGATCATCCGACACTCTTCCGGTGTCAGCTTATACAAGAGCGACAGGATCATCGTGTTGATTGCCACGGATTTACCGGACCCCGTGGTCCCGGCGATCAGCAGGTGCGGCATCTTGGCGAGGTTTGCGATGATCGGCTCACCGCCAATGTCCTTGCCCAGTGCGAGAGGGAGTTTCTGGTTGCCATCGCCAAAGTCGCGGTGGGACAGAATTTCTCGCAGCACCACCTTTTCGCGGTTTTCATTGGGCAGTTCGATCCCGATGACCGACCGTCCCGGCACGGTGGACACACGCGCAGACAGGGCCGACATGCTGCGGGCGATGTCATCGGCCAGACCGATCACGCGGGAGGCTTTCAAACCCGGTGCAGGCTCAAGTTCATACATCGTTACGACGGGGCCGGGGCGAACGCTAACGATCTCACCCTTCACGCCGTAGTCATCCAGCACGCTTTCCAGCATCCGCGCGTTTTCCTCAAGCGCTTCGTCCGACAGCACATGACGCTGAATTTCGACCGGGTTGGTCAGAAGGTTCAACGGCGGATGCTCGTAATCGGCATATTTGTCTTCAAACTGCAACGCGGGCTGTGCTTCTGCTTTGGCCTGCTTGCTGGGTGCCGCCTTGGGCGTGGTGTGCACGACCTTTTTGGGCGCGGCGGGCGCCTCTGGATTAAACAGCGGCTCTGCCACCAGCGGTTTCGCCTCGGCCTGTGGCAGGGTGCTGCGCTGATAGACGGCAGGTGCGGGCGTTGCTGCAGGCGTGTCTTCGATGATCTCATCCTCGATCACGGCCATCTCAACGGCTTCGGGTTCAACAGCTGGGGCCGTATCAAGGATCATCGGGCGTGGGCCTTTGCCTGCGGTCAAGGACGGCTCAATCCGCACACCGGTCAGGGTTGGCGGAACGATGGGTGCCACGCGGGCGCGGATGGCGTCGGAAATCCGGGCCTTAACGCGGTCTTCACTGCCCGGTGTTTCGTCAAAGGCGCGGGGTTCCTGCGCCACCAGTTCGGGGTCCGGCATGGCGTCATTGCGCCGCAAAAGGCCCGACAACAGGCCTTTGGGTGCGGGCGCAGGCGCGGGTTCTGGTGCACGTGCAGGTGCGGCGAGTGGCGGTTCTTCGGCATAGCCAGCCGGGCGCACAACGGGCGGCATCTTGCGGGCGGCCGGGTCCGCGTCGCGGGTTGGCATCACCGGGTTGGCGCGCACCACCGCAGCGGCGCGAGCTTTTGCGTCGCCATCCGGGATCAGGCGGCGTGCGGCTTCTTCCTCTGCCGCCTCGCGGGCCATCGCCTCGCGCACCGCGCGGCGTTCCTCCATCTTTGCGGCCATGCCCGCGCGCATCCCGCCTGCCATCCGGGCCGAGGCGCCTGCGCCCTGCCCCAACACTTTGAGGATCAGCGCATAAAGCATCACGGTACCCAGCAGTACAAAGCGTCCGCCAACACGCAATTCAGGCCGGGTAAAGCCCAGCGCAAAGGCCAAAAGCGCCAATGAAATCAGGCCGGTGACCAGGGACATCAGCTTGATCGAAAAGACTTCTCCGAACGGGATCACGGTCAGCACGACACCCAGGGCCGTGTCGCCCACCATGCCGCCCAGACCAAAGTTCGGCGGCCATGCGGCCCCCGGCACCAATGTCGCGGCGTAAACAGAAGCGGCGGCAATCGCCATCGGCGCATAAAGCAAGCGGCCAAGCGCCCGTTCCTGACCCCAGTGACCCACGAACCGTGCGCCCCAAGCGATCAGCACCAGTGGCAGCACCCAGATGCCCTTGCCCACCACCATCATCAGCGGTGCGGCAGTCGAGGCCCCGAAGCGGCCCAGCCAGTTTTGGACGGGTGCATCAGTGGCGGAAATCCAGCTTGGATCATCGGGCGTGTAGCTGATGAACATCGCGGCGGCCAAAAGCCCCATCACGATCAGACCGATCCCCAGCAACTCCTTGCTGCGTTTTTCCAACGCCGCCTGGGTGTCACTGTCCAAGAGCGGATCGCGCTGCCGTGATTGATAAGATGCCATGCTACTCTTCCCTTAGTCCTTGATGCAGTCACGCAGCAGGTTCAGCCCGCGCTGCACGTCTTCTTTTGGGGCGACAAGTGCCACCCGGATATAATTCTCGCCGGGGTTTCCGGCTGGTGTTGGTTGGCTCAGATAGGCGCCCGGCAAAGTGCGCACGCCGGTTTCCCGCCACAGCTTGAGCGCTGACGCCTCGCCGTTATCGACGGGCAGCCACAGGAAAAACCCCGCAGGCGGCGACCGGTAGCCCGGCAAATTGCCCAGTATTTCGTCTGCTGCATCGAATTTCTCAGTATAAAGCGCCCGGCTGGCGGCAACATGGGTATCGTCGGCCCATGCGCGGGCCGACACAGCCTGCACGGGTCCGGGCACCGGCGCGCCGGCATAGGCGCGCAGCGATCTGATATGTTTGATGTTTTCCGGCCCACTGGCGACAAAGCCGGAGCGGATGCCTGCAAGGTTCGACCGCTTGGACAGCGAATGGAACGTCACGATACGTTCGGGGCTTGCGCCGACCTCTTTGGCGACCCCTAGCACACCAACAGGGGGCGTTTCGCGGTACACTTCGGCATAGCATTCATCTGCAAAGATGATGAAATCGTGTTTTTCAGCCAGCGCGATAAGTGCCGCCCAATAGGCTGCGTCCGCCACGGCCCCCTGCGGGTTGGCAGGGCTGCAGATATAGGCAATCGCCGTGCGATCCAGCACATCCGCCGGCAGGCTGGCAAAATCCGGCAGATGTCCGGTCTCGGCCGTGGCATTGACGTAAACTGGCTCTGCCCCCACCGAGAGGGCGGCCACGGCGTAGACCTGATAAAACGGGTTTGGCGTCAGGACGACAGGCTTTTGGCCGTTCTTCGTCTCAGGGCACAGCGCCATCGCGGCATTGTAAAGCGCCTCGCGCGTGCCATTGGCGATCATCAGGTGATCGTGGTCGAGCGTCACGCCATAGCGCCGCGACAGATAGCCCGCGATCGCATCCAACACCAGAGGTTCGCCGTTGTTGTTGGGATATTTCTTAAAGCGATCAAGGTCTTGCGCCAAAACCTCGCCCACAAAATCGGGAAAGTCGTGCTGCGGTTCACCGATGGTCATGTTGATGACATCACCACCCGGCTGGACAGCGTCCAACAGCCCACGCAAACGGGGCCACGTCGCAACCGGAAGGTTCGCAAACCGCTCAGGGTATACCATAACTGCCTCAACTTGCGGGATCATTTCGCCCCGCTTTGGATGCAGATTAGCCGCAAGCGCCCTATGCTGTCCAGAATAAGGCAGCCGTGCGCAGGGTGACTTGGGCCGAATTGTGTCTTTTAGGCCAGCGCGCGCTCTGCCGCTGCCGCAAGACGCAAAAGCCGGTTATCCTGCCCGGCAGTGACGTTGAGCATGATGCCGCAAGACGCCACGCCTGTCGGCAAGGTCACAGCCGCGCCACCCATCAGATTGGTGACCCGCGTATTGCGCAACGCCAGCAGGTTTTCGCCTTTGTAGTAGTCATCGTCGGTCAACAGGCGCTGCATGTTCGGCGGCAGGATCGGCGCGCTTGGCATGATCACCGCATCAAATCCGGCGGTGGCGGCGGCATAGTCTGCCCGGATCGCATCCAACTGGTGCCAAGCGGCGATATAGTCCGCGGCCTTCACGTTGCGTCCTGCGCGGACACGTTCAAGGATTTGCGGAAACATCTTGTCAGGTTCCGCCTCGACCCGGTCACGCCACCACGCATAGCTGTCCGCTGTATAAAGCGCCCCCGCATCGTCAAACGCCTGTTCCATTGGCGCAAAGGCAAAAGGGATGACCTGCGCACCGGCTGCGATCAGCTTGTCGCGCGCGTCTTCAAACGCGGCCAATGGCGCATCGCGCACACCCTCCATCGCAATGGTATCAAGCGCCCCGAACCGCACGCCTTGCAGGCTGGCCCCCGTCAGATCAGGCGTGCCGCTGCCCTCCAGCGCCGCTGTCAGCAAGGCGGCATCGGCCACCGACCGGCAAAGCGGACCGACAGTGTCAAAGGTCAAGCACAACGGCACCACACCGTTCAGCGTCAAGCGCCCGTGCGTTGTCTTGAACCCCACGATATCGTTCCACGCCGCAGGTATGCGCACGGATCCGCCGGTGTCAGACCCGATGCCAGCCGCCGCCAACCCAAAAGCGACAGAGGCCGCGGCCCCCGAAGACGACCCCCCCGCCACCGCGTCCAGATCGTTCACGCAAGGCGGCGTTGCCGTCATCGGGTTCAACCCAAGGCCTGAAAACGCAATTTCTGACAGATGCGTTTTACCAAGACAGACCAGCCCGGCGGCAGTCGCATTGGTCAGCACCTCTGCGTCACGGTCCGGCACGCGGCCTTCCATCAGTTTGGTGCCAGCCTCTGTCCCCACACCCGCAGTGTCAAACAGGTCCTTCCAACTGATCGGCACACCGTCCAATGACCCGCGCCGCAACCCCGACTTGGCACGCGCGCTGGCGGCACGCGCCTCTGCCCGGGCACGGTCGTGGGTGACGCGGGCATAGATGCGGTCGCGGTGCTCGTGGGCATCAATGGCGTTCAGGTACACCTCTGTCAGGGCCACCGGATCAATGTCGCCCGCAGCAATCCCCTGCCCCAGCGCCGCCGCCGTCATCCACCGCCATTGATCCATTGTCGTCCCCTTGCCTTTGGCGGAACGTAGCGGGCGCATGTCGCATGGACAATCCCGCGCGCATCCCCATATTGCGCCCTATGGACGCCGATATCATCATCGTGGGTGGCGGGCTAAACGGCCCAGCCCTTGCCCTAGCCGCTGCACAGGCAGGGTTCCGCGTGACGATCATCGACGCGCTGCCGCTCGACACCCGCAAAGACCCCGCCTTTGACGGACGATCCTATGCCTTGGCGCTTGGGTCACAGCGACTTTTGAAAGGCATCGGTGTCTGGCCTGCGATTGCCGATAACGCCCAGCCCATGCTGGAAATCAAGGTCACCGATGGCCGCGCAGGCGAAGGACCCAGCCCTTGGGTCATGCACTTTGACCACGCCGAAATCGAAGAAGGCCCCATGGGCTATATGGTCGAAGACCGCCACCTGCGCCGTGCCTTTCTGGATGCGATGGCAGCGGACGATCGGATCACGCACCGGGCAGGAGAAACGGTCATCGCCCAAACCTCCGGCCCGGTCCAAGTCTCTGTGACGCTCGAGAACGGCGAAACCCTGACCGCCGGTGTCCTGATCGGCAGCGATGGCCGCGCATCCGGCACCGCCCGCCGCGCCGGCATCACCCGCACCGGTTGGGGCTATGACCAGACAGCCCTTGTCTGCTGCGTGGCGCACGAAAAGCCGCATGGCGGCATCGCGCACCAGTTCTTCATGCCCGGCGGCCCGCTTGCGATCCTGCCCCTGACCGGAAACCGCAGCGCGATTGTCTGGTCCGAGGATGCCAGGCGCGCCGCGACACTTGCGGCTTTGGACGATGACGCATTCCTTGACGCGCTCAAACCCGCCTTTGGCAGCTTTCTGGGACAGATCAGCCTGACCGGCGCGCGGTTCAGCTATCCGCTGGGCCTGACACTGGCCGACCGCTTTGTCGCCAACCGCGTCGCTTTGGTGGGTGACGCCGCCCACGGTGTACATCCCATTGCAGGGCAAGGGCTGAACGCCGGCCTGCGCGATGTCGCGGCTCTCGCACAGGTTCTGACAGAGGCGCGCCAACGCGGCGAAGATATCGGCGCGTCCTTGGTGCTGGACCGCTATCAAAGCTGGCGGCGGCCGGATGCTGCCAAACTGGCGCTGGCGACGGACACCTTTAACCGGCTGTTTTCAAACGATAACCCGCTGATTCGCGCGGCGCGTGATCTCGGCATGGGGGCGGTCAACGCCATGCCCGGCCTGCGCCGCAGCTTTATCCGCGAGGCCGCCGGACTAACCGGCCAATTGCCCCAGCTGATGCGCGGCTAGTCAAGAACGCGCGCCTCATCGACCAACATCACCGGGATGCCATCGCGGATCGGATAGGCAAGGGCTGCGGGTTTCGACACAAGCTCTTGCCGCTCTGCGTCATAGCGCAACGTGGCCTGGGTCTGTGGACAGACCAGAGCCTCGACCATCTTGGGATCAAACTCAGTGCTCATTGCATCACCTCTTCCGTACTGCCGCGTCTTAGCGCAAATTCAATCAGCGTGACCAGTGTTTCGCGCCGCCTGCTCAGCGATTGCGCCTCAAGCAACGCCTGCTTGTCCTCTGGCTCAAACGGGCACAGCATCGACAGCGAGTTGATCAGCAGCTCATCCTCTGCTTCGCCCAGCGATTCCCAATCGGTTTTCAGGCCCTGATCATCAAAGAACCGCCCCAGAAGCTCCATGAACTTTTCGCGTTGGAAACCGGTGTCGCGCTCTGCCGCCCCTAGGTCACGATCAAACCCGCCCCAGTCTACGGTGCAGCGTCGATAGGGTGTGAATCCTTCGACCTCTTCCTTGATCCGAAAACGCGACATGCCCGACAGGGTCACCATATAGCGCCCGTCTTCCGTTTCGGAAAAAGCGGTCAACCGCCCGGCACAGCCGATATTGTGCAGCACACCCGACTCACCCGGCGCGTCATAGGGCTGCACCATGCCGATCAAGCGATGAGAGGTCTTCAGCACATCATCCAGCATCGCCAGATAGCGCGGCTCAAAAATATGCAGCGGCAGCCGGGCGCGTGGCAACAGCAGCGCGCCGGGCAGCGGAAAGACGGCAATCGTCTCTGGCAGTTCGCTTGGTGTCATACAGAAAGAGTAGCGCGGTCAGCGCATCAGGCAAATATCATCGACGACAACTTGCGCCGTCCATTCAGCGCAATGGGATCCTTGGCATCAAGCGCGTCAAAGATCTTGAAAAGCTGCGCCTTGGCGGCCCCATCGTTCCATTCCCGGTCACGGCGGAAGAGGTCCAGCAAGTGATCCACCGCCGCCTCTGTCTGACCATTGGCATGAAGTGCGGTTGCCAGATCCAGCCGCGCCTGATGATTGTCTGGCTCCGCCTCGACCTGCGCCTGCAACTCCGCCACGGGACCGGCATCCGCCGCTTCTCGCGTGAGCGCGATCTGGGCTGCGACCGCTTCCAGCGCAGGGTCGGTTGAAATCTCGGCCGGTGCGCCGTTCAGGATCGCCTCTGCCTGGTCCACGTCATCCAGCGCCAGATAGGCGCGGACGAGTCCGGCATAGGCCGCGGCCGAGTTGGGGTCTTCCTGCAGGATCGCAGCGAAAGTCTCAGCCGCATCAGCAGCCGCGCCCTCTTCCAGCATCGCCTCAGCTGCAGCAATGGCATCGTCCAGGCCGTTGTCAGGTTCCCCCCCCAAAGCGGCGACTTTTTCAACAAATGCGTTGACCTCAGACGGCGGCAAGGCGCCCTGAAAGCCGTCAACCGGCTGGCCGTTGTGAAAGGCGTAAACCGTCGGGATCGACTGCACCCGCAACTGGCCCGCATAACCGGGGTTTGCGTCCACATCGATCTTCACCAGCTTGACGCGCCCACCTGCCGCAGTGACGGCTGCTTCAATCGCCGGGCCAAGCGTTTTGCAGGGGCCACACCACGTGGCCCAGAAATCCACGATCACCGGGACAGTCTGCGACGCCTCGATCACGTCTTCCATAAAGGTGGCATCGCTGCCATCGATGATGTTGTCGCCCACGGCGGGCTGACCTTGTCCCAATTCCAGCATCTGATGCCTCTCGTATCCGATTGTGCGCCCTATATGTGCGCAAAGCCCGGAAAGTCCAAGGGGGTAGCGTCACGCCAAAGCGCCGCTTAGGCTGAACCCATGCAAACGATCCTGACCTTTGGCGACAGCAACACCCACGGCACCCCGCCCATGACCATGCGTGGCACGCCTGCACGCTTTGACGCAGCAACCCGTTGGCCCGGCGTGATGCAGGCCGCAACCGGCTGCACCCTGATCGAAGAAGGCCTGCCCGGTCGCACCGCTTGCGCCGCCGCTGACCCTATCATGGGTCCCCATATGAACGGGCATCTGGGCCTGCGGATTGCCCTGCAAAGTCACGGACCCATTGATGTGCTGACGATCATGCTGGGGACCAATGACCTCAAGGCGCATTTCGGCCTGACACCGGATGCCATCACCGCCGGCGTGGCAGGTCTGCTGGGGCTGGCCCTGGGCGACGAATACCAGACCCGCCATGGCGGATTTCAGGTCTTGCTGATTTGCCCGCCACCGGTGTTGGAAACCGGCATCCTCGCCGCAGAGTTTCAAGGCGGAGCTGCCAAAAGCCACGAGTTGTCCGGACGCTACGCAGCACTCGCACTATCACGCGGCGCATCATTCCTGAATGCCGGCGATCATATCACAAGCAGCCCGATTGACGGCATCCACCTTGATGCCGCAAACCACGCAGCCCTTGGCCAGGCCGCAGCGCAGCGCATTCTTTCTTTTGAATAAAAATGTGCCCGCCGGAGGCACCCGAAAATTTGCAAATTTTCGGACCAAATTTTTCAAAAAATTTGCGGCCCTACAGATCAAATGTCGCGAATACGGGCGCGTGATCGCTCGGTTGCTCCCAGCCGCGCACATGTCGCAACACCCGGCTCGAATGCGCAGCACCGGCAATATCAGGCGTGGCCCAGACATGATCCAACCTGCGCCCCTTGTCGGCCCCATCCCAATCGGGCGACCGATAAGACCACCAGCTGAACAAAGGCCCGTCCGGGATATCCGTGCGCGTGACATCAACCCAACCGCCTGCATCTTGTACCTCTGCCAGATGTTCCACTTCGATGGGCGTATGGCTCACCACTTTCAAAAGCTTCTTGTGATCCCAAACATCGTCTTCGCGGGGCGCAATGTTCAGATCACCTACCAAAATGGACTTCTGTGGCGCATCCGCGCGAAAGGCATCGCGCATCTCGGTCAGGTAATCGAGCTTCTGCCCAAACTTCTCATTCACCGCCCGATCCGGCTTATCGCCACCGGCTGGCACATAGAAATTGTGGATCGTAACACCATTGTCCAACTGCCCCGCGATATGGCGCGCGTGGCCAAGACTGGCGTAGTCGGCAGCGCCAACCTCTTTGATCGGCAGCTTGGAAAAGATGCCAACGCCGTTGTACCCCTTTTGCCCGCGACCCACGAAATGCCCGTAGCCAAGGCTTTGGAACTGCTCCATCGGGATTTTTTCGACCGGGCTTTTGCATTCCTGAAGGCATAGCACATCCGGCGCCTCCTCGCGCATCAACTGCGCCACGAGGTTCTCGCGCAAACGGACGGAATTGATGTTCCAGGTGGCAAGCGTAAACGGCATGATGTTTCCTTCAGCTCAATGCGGCGGCTGGGCGCAGAACACCCGTGGCAAAGCCGCGACGATTCAAAATTAGTGGGGTCATGTGGCGTTGCGCTGCCGGGTGAACCGGGTCCAGAACCCCTAGTCTTACCAGCAGCGCCGCAATCGCGGCATTGGCCGCGCGGGTTGTGCCATCAGCGATCTTCAAGGCCACGCCCAGCTGTTTTTCTGGCACGATCGCAACAAATACACCTTCGGCCCCGGTCTTGATCGCGGCCCGGCCTTGCATGGCTTGCATCAGCTCTGTGCAGGCCCGCTTGTCCCCCGCCACAAGATCAGGATGGGTGACCATCGCCTGATAAAGTGCCGTTGCCGCGCGCGACCGAGTGTCATCTTTGCCCTGTGCGGCTGCAAAAGCCGCCATCGCCCGGGCCAACCCGTGCAGGCTGCAAGTGTGATTGGGGGCAGAGCATCCATCGCGCGCCCAGCCCACGCTTGTCTCATCCGTGACCTCTTCAAACGCGGCTTTGACGGCCTGCTGCACCGGGTGATCAATCAGATCATACTCCGCATCCCCGCCCAGATGCTGTGACAAGGTGAGAAATCCAGTGTGCTTGCCCGAACAATTGTTGTGAACTTGACAGGGCGAAGTATCCGACTTGATCAGGCCTTCACGGGCGGGACGATCATCGGGCATCTGCGGGCCGCAACGCAGGGCCGCATCATCCAGCCCAAGCGCGGCCAGCCAATCGCGCACCCGGTTGGTATGGATCGCGGCGCCCTGATGCGAGGCACATGCCAGCGCCAGATCCGCCGGCGTCAGACGACGGGTGGCGGCGGCACCGCTTTCGACCAGCGGCAGGGCCTGGATCATCTTGCACGATGACCGTGGATAAATGACCTGTGCGGGATTGCCCCAGCTTTCGACAATCTGCCCCGAAGCGTCGCAAATCACGGCGTGGCCCTGATGAACTGATTCCAGCAGATCGCCGCGCCAGACTTCGACCAGATCGACCCCAAGGCTCATATCGGTTGCATTCCTCTTTGGACCACACGGGTTTGTGCCCGATTGGGGCTTTCCCCATTGGGCGGTTTTTTGCTACGATCATGGCTATCGAGTTGAAAGACAACCTGCCAGCCGAAAAGGTGCCGACAGATGCACCGCTGCTGAACAGGTGGACCCAGAGGCAAGGACAGCTTGGAGGCTGTAGGAATGATTTTGAAATTGGCGCGCGTATGCGGCACGGCATTGGCACTTGTCGGGGCGGGAACTTTGAGTGCGCAGGAAACAACAGACAACCGCGTGGCGGCGAATACCGATTGGAGCGTGTTCGTCGAGGATAACCCGACCGAATGCTGGGGCGTCTCTGCCCCCAAGGAGACGGTGAACACTCGTGACGGTCAGGTGGTGCAGGCACGGCGCGGCGACATTCTACTCTTTGTCTTTTACCGGCCCAGCGCATCGGTGCAGGGTCAGGTTGCCTTTACGGGCGGATATCCTTTTGCAAGCGGATCAACTGCCGCACTGACAATTGCGGGCACCGAATTCCAGCTGTTCACCGAAGGTGAATGGGCCTGGCCCGCCACGCCCGAGGATGACGCCAAGATCGTAGCGGCCATGAAGCGTGGGTCGGATGCCACCGTTGTGGCCCGATCAGGGCGCGGCACGACCACTACGGACAAGTTCAGCCTTCTGGGCTTTACCGCTGCCGTGGAAGAAGCGGCCAAACGGTGTGCGGGGTAGCAAAATCCTGACACAGGATTTTGACCAGACTTTTTAAAAAGTCTGGTGCCTCCGGCGGGCATATTTTCATTCAAAAGAAAGAGCGGGCGGATTTTCATTGGAAACCGCCCCTTTTGGCTTATATGGGGCGCAATCCAGACCCAAAGGTGATGCGATGACGGCCAAAGCTCCGATTACACAGGACGTGCATACTATCCCGCGCAGAGCGCCGGAGGGTAAGCCGAACCTTGTGGGCATGACCCAAGACCAGATGAAGCAGGCGCTGATTGCCGCAGGTACGCCTGAAAGGCAGGCCAAGATGCGAATGGGGCAGCTTTGGCAGTGGGTCTATCACTGGGGTATCCGCGATTTTGACGCGATGACGAACCTAAGCAAAGACTATCGCGCGATGCTGGCCGAGACATTTGTGATCGCGCTGCCCGAGGTTGTGACCCGGCAACTCAGCGAGGATGGCACGCGCAAGTATCTGGTACGGATCGCGGGCGGACACGAAGTTGAGGTGGTTTATATCCCCGAGGATGATCGCGGCACGCTGTGTATCTCTAGCCAGGTTGGCTGCACCTTGACCTGCACCTTCTGCCACACTGGCACCCAAAAGCTGGTGCGCAATCTGACCACGTCCGAGATCGTCGGCCAGATCATGGTGGCCCGTGACGATCTGGGTGAATGGCCCACCCCTGGTGCGCCCAAGGACGAGACCCGGCTTTTGTCCAATATTGTGCTGATGGGCATGGGCGAGCCGCTTTACAACTTTGAAAACGTCCGCGATGCGATGAAGATCGCGATGGACCCGCACGGTATTCAACTGTCGCGCCGCCGCATCACCCTGTCGACCAGCGGCGTGGTGCCTGAAATCGCCCGCACAGCCGAAGAGATTGGCTGCCAACTGGCGATTTCCTTCCATGCCACCACCGATGAGGTGCGCGATGTGCTGGTGCCGATCAACAAGCGCTGGAACATCGCAGAGCTGCTGGACGCCCTACGGACCTATCCCAAGGTCAGCAACTCTGAACGGATCACCTTTGAATATGTGATGCTGGACGGGATCAACGACAGTGATGAAGACGCCCGTCGTCTGATCAAACTGATTGATGGCATTCCAGCCAAAATCAATCTGATCCCGTTCAACGAATGGCCCGGCGCTCCCTACAAGCGGTCCTCCAACAACCGGATCAGGGCGTTTGCCGATATCATTTACAAGGCCGGCTATGCCTCGCCCATTCGCAAACCGCGCGGCGAAGATATTATGGCCGCTTGCGGACAGTTGAAGTCTGCGACAGAGCGTGCGCGCAAGAGCAAAGCACAGATCGCAGCAGAGGCCGGGCTTTAAGGCGGCGTTAACCCTGTTTCGACAGGGTTTCTCCATGCGATTCCATCTTGAAATGCCTGAAGACACGATCCGCGCATTGTCGGCCATTGCTCGACAGACCGATGTGACGGTGGGGCAATTGATCCGTGATGCCGTTGCTATGGACTTGCGCCGTCGCCGCGCGCCGAAGAGGGACGCAAGGACTGATGAGGCGCTCGTCGCCTCACTCCGCTCGCTTCTCGCTCAGGATCTTGCCGACGCGACCGGCTGGCCAGACCTTGGCCAGCGTCTGATGCAGCACGGCTTTGCACTGCGCCCCGCTGGCGGTGGTCTGATCCTCACGCGGTTGTCGACCGGTGCGCGGCTGTGCAAGGCGTCAGACCTTGGTTATGCCCACAGCACTCTTGCACGCCGATTCGGCGCCGCGTTTCCGGGTCATCCTCACGCCCATCTGTTTGCAGCCCAGGACGACGACGCTGTCCTGGAAGACTAGCGCCCCGGGATCGCCCCGCGCTTTTCGCCCTTGCCTTCCCAGTCATCAAGCGCGGCAATCGCCTCGTCAGCGGTTTCAACAAAGCGGAACAGCTTCAGATCATCGGCAGAGATTGTTCCAGCGTCCGACAGCGCATCCCAGTTGATGATCTTTTCCCAGAAGGCGCGGCCAAACAGCAGGAATGGCACCTGCGCCATGCGGCCCGTCTGGATCAGGGTGAGCGCCTCGAACAATTCGTCCAAGGTGCCAAAGCCGCCGGGAAAGACGCAGACGGCACTGGCGCGCATCAGGAAATGCATCTTGCGGATCGCAAAGTAGTGAAAGTTGAAGCACAGCTCTGGCGTGACATAAGCGTTGGGGGCCTGTTCGTGCGGCAGCACGATATTCAGCCCGATGGATCGCCCGCCTGCCTCTTCTGCGCCGCGGTTGCCTGCCTCCATAACACCGGGGCCGCCGCCGGTGACGATGATGTCGTCGGTGCCGCCGCTTTCCAACGACCGTTCGGTCATCAGCCGGGCAAAGCGCTGCGCCTCGGCGTAATAGGTCGACAGATCGGCCAGTGTCTGGGTGCGCGCGGTTTGCTTGGCCTCGGGCGCGGGAATGCGCGCGCCGCCAAACATCACGATGGTCGAATTGACGCCCGCCTCGTCCAGCATCAACTCTGGCTTCAGCAGTTCCAACTGCAACCGCACGGGTCGCAGTTCTTCGCGACACAGAAAATCGTCATCAGCAAAGGCCAAGCGATAGCTGGGCGCACGGGTTTGCGGCGTATCAGGCACATGCCGCGCCTCTTCCCGATCCTGATGGCTGCGTCGAAACGGGTGCGTGCGGTTGGGTTCGTCTTTCATGGCGCGTGCTCCTGGCCTGCAATCTTGGTTGCGGGCATGAGGGCGCATCCCACCGGGACTGTCAAACACTTCATCCCTGACGGACACATCACCCCATTGCCAGTATCAAGGCCGCGCGCTATGTCCGCGCAAACCGCATCAAGGGAGACACCCCATGTCCAATGCCGCCCTGGAAACCGCGATCGAAGCCGCCTGGGACACCCGCGACCAGATCACGCCCGCCACCACTGGCGAAACCCGCGAAGCCATCGAGGATACGCTGAACGCGCTCGACAGCGGCACGCTGCGCGTGGCCGAACGCCGCGCCAATGGCGATTGGCACGTGAACCAATGGGCCAAGAAAGCTGTGCTGTTGTCGTTCCGCCTGAACGATATGGAGCCGATCTCTGGCGGCAACGGCGGCACGGACTGGTGGGACAAGGTGCCCTCAAAGTTCGCAGGCTGGGGTGAAAACCAGTGGAAAGCCGCCGGTTTCCGTGCTGTTCCCGGATCCATCGTGCGCCGATCCGCCTTTATCGCACCCGGTGTGGTGCTGATGCCTTCGTTTGTGAACATCGGCGCTTATGTCGACGAAGGGTCAATGGTGGATGGTTGGGCCACGGTGGGGTCCTGCGCCCAGATCGGCAAGAACGTGCACCTCTCTGGCGGTGTCGGCATCGGTGGTGTGCTCGAACCGATGCAGGCAGGCCCCACGATCATCGAAGACAACTGCTTTATCGGTGCCCGGTCAGAGGTTGTCGAAGGCTGCATCGTCCGCGAAGGGTCCGTCCTTGGTATGGGCGTCTTCATCGGGCAATCCACCAAGATCGTCGACCGCGAAACCGGAGAGGTCTTTTATGGCGAAGTGCCGCCCTATTCAGTGGTCGTCGCAGGCTCAATGCCGTCCAAGAACAACATCAACCTTTATTGCGCGGTGATCGTAAAACGGGTCGATGAAAAGACCCGGTCCAAGACCGGCATCAACGAGCTGTTGCGTGACTGAATGATCCTGTCGCGCACGTTCGCCAAGCAACGCATGGCCGCCAATGTGCGGCCATCCTGGGCCGATGCCTGGCTTCTTGTGGTGGCGGATGTCGCGTTGGTGCTTGTGGCGTTGCTGATGATCACACCGGCTTTGGGGACGTATATCTACGCGATGCAGCCCGATGACGCCACGACCATGATCTTTGTGATCCTGCTTTATCTTGTGCTGCCGCTTGCGATTCTGATCGTTGGGTGCATCTGGGCCCGGCGCTCGCGCAGGCTGCAGGCATGATAATCTCATACTCCTTCGCGCGCCGCCGCATTGCGGCTGGCCATCGCCCGGGCTGGTTCGCTGCCTGGGGGTTGGTTGGGCTTGATGCGCTTTGCCTGATTGTGGTCTTTGCTCTGCTTTGGGGGCCGTTTCAGGGCCTGACCGCCGCTTTCAATTTTCCGACCTGGGCCACCATCGCCGCTCTTTTTGCGATCTGCTTTATCCCGATGCAGGCGGTGCTGATCCTGTCTTCACTTTGGGCCGCAAAATCACGCTGGGACGACAACGACACTGGGAAAGGCGGACGCTAGCCCCCATATTCCTGTCAGACAAAAACGACAGGAGAACCGCAATGGGCCTTGGTTTCTTTCTCAGCATCATCGTCGGCGGCCTCGCCGGGTGGATCGCCACGACCTATATGAAGGCCAACACCGGCATCATCGCCAATGTGATCCTTGGCATCCTCGGCGCAACCGTTCTGAATGCCGTTCTGGGATGGATCGGCATCTACGCAGAACGCAGCTTTCTGCCGCAACTGATCGTCGGCGCCGCAGGCGCCGCGGGTCTGATCGCCGCCTACCGACGCCTGTCTTCTTGACATCGCGCCTTGCGCGCCGCACCACAGCACGATGAAAAAGCCAAGCAAACAACAGGTCTTCACCCTGCTGGTCGAAGTTGGCCGTAACGACGGCGACGGCCTGCCCGACGGTGCCACCGGTGCGGCGCTGATGTGCTATGCCTCTGGCGTGGACGAGGCCGAGGCCGTGCGCGAAACCGTCGCGATCCTCAAACAGGCTGACCTCGCACCGCTTGATGTGTCGGGCTACGGCACGCTGGACGAACGGCTGGCCGAAGGTCACGACATCGCCGAGGATGAAAAAGCGCTGATGCAGCGCGCGCTGGACGAAAATTCCGTGATCGTGGCCCAGATGACCCCGTTCTTCGACGACGACGCGCCCGCCAAATCCTGAACACCCACGCGCATTTGCATCCCCGCCCCCGCCGCGTTAGCCAAGGGCAAAAAGGACCCGCAAATGCCCATTGATCCCGTCGCTCTGACCGCCGACCTTGTCCGCTGCAATTCGATCACCCCCGCCGAAGGCGGCGCGCTGGTGCTTTTGGAAAAGCTGCTAAGCGATCACGGCTTTGACTGCACCCGTGTCGATCGGGGCGGTATCGCCAATCTCTACGCCCGCTGGGGTCGCAAAGGGGCAAACCGCACCTTTGGGTTCAATGGTCACACCGATGTGGTCCCCTTGGGTGACGCAGCCGCCTGGACGGTCGATCCCTTCGGGGCCGAGATCAAGGATGGCTTCCTTTGGGGTCGCGGGGCCACGGACATGAAATCCGGTGTTGCCGCCTTTGCTGCGGCCGCCTGCGATTTTGTCACAGACACGCCCCCCGATGGCGCGTTGGTCCTCGCAATTACAGGCGATGAAGAGGCCGACGCACTGGACGGCACCACCGCTTTACTCGACTGGATGGCGCAAAACGGCGAGGCGATGACCCACTGCCTCGTGGGGGAACCCACCAGCCCCAACCACATGGGCGAGGCGATGAAGATTGGCCGCCGCGGCAGCCTGAACGCACGTTTCACCTTTACCGGTGTGCAAGGCCATGCCGCCTATCCGCACCGCGCCAAAAACCCCACCCACGCGATGGCCGCTCTCATGCACCAGTTCGCGACACACGGGCTGGACGATGGCACCGATCACTTCGACCCCTCTACCCTGGCCGTGGTCACGATGGACACCGGCAACCCGGCCACCAACGTGATCCCCGCGACCTGCCGTGCAGGCGTCAACATCCGCTTCAATGACCTGCACTCCGGCGACGGGCTGACCGCATGGATGCAGGTCGAGGCGAACAAGATCGCGGCAGAAACCGGCGTGGACATCACCCTCAAGGTCAAAGTCTCTGGTGAGGCTTTTCTGACCCCACCCGGCGACTTCTCTGACCTTATCGCCAAGGCCGTGCATGCCGAACTCGGCATCACGCCTGAACTTTCCACGTCCGGCGGTACCTCAGATGCACGGTTCGTCAAGAACCACTGCCCGGTGGTCGAATTTGGCCTCGTGGGCAAAACCATGCACCAAGTCGATGAAAAGGTCCCGGTGAAAGACATCCAGACCCTCAAATCAATTTACACCCGCATCCTCGGCGACTATTTCGCCTGACCCGCTTTCTTTTGAATGAAAATATGCTGGGGGGTCCGGGGGGTGAAACCCCCCGAAAAGGGGGTCGTCATTTTTGCGCCATTGGTCCGAGCAAAAATGGCGACAGGCAGGCCCGCCCACAAACAAAATGACGCGCAACACCAACCATGTTAGGTGCGCCCCATGACACAAATCCCATCCAAGGCCGAGGTCCTGCAATGGATCGCCGACCACCCTACCAAAACCAGCAAACGCGACATCGCCAAGGCTTTTGGCATCAAGGGCGCGGCCCGCATCGACCTCAAGGCACTGCTCAAAGAGCTTGAGGCAGAGGGTCACCTCAAAAAACGCCGCAACAGCTATCGCGACCCAGACAGCCTGCCACCCGTCTCGGTGCTCGAGGTGACTGGCCCCGATGCCGATGGCGATCTTTATGCCCGCCCATTGGAATGGTCCGGCAAAGGGCCGGAACCGCGTATCCTGCTCAACCTGCGCAATTCTGATCCCGCACTTGGTCAGGGCGACCGCATCCTTGGCCGCCTCACCGAAATCACGGGCGAGCCCTATTCCCATACCGCCCGCCTGATCCGTCGCATCGGCACCAACCCTTTGCGCATCCTCGGTGTCTTTCGCGCAGGCTCCGAAGGTGGCCGCGTGCTGCCCATCGACAAAGGCTCGGATAAGCAATGGAGCGTCCCCGCAGGTGCCACAAATGACTCCAAAGACGGCGAACTGGTCGAGGCAGAACAATCCGGCCCCAAAGGCCGCATGGGCCTGCCCCGCGCCCGGATCATCGCCCGCCTTGGCGACCCCACAGCGCCGCGCGCTGTCAGCCTGATCGCCATCCACCAGCATGGCATCCCCGACCACTTCCCCGACGACGTCATCGCAGAGGCGGACGCAAAATCCCCTGCCCCTTTGGGCAAACGCACCGATCTGCGCGACAAACCCTTTGTCACCATAGACCCCGCCGATGCCCGCGACCGGGATGATGCCTGCCTTGTCGAACCCGATGGCGACGGCTTCACCCTCTGGGTGGCAATTGCCGATGTGGCGGCCTATGTGACCCCCCGCAGTGAACTTGACCGCGAGGCGCGCAAGCGCGGGAATTCCACCTACTTCCCCGACCGCGTTGTGCCGATGCTGCCCGATGTCCTCTCCGGCGATCTCTGCTCGCTGCACGACAACGTTGACCGCGCTGTGATTGCCGTGGAAATGAAAATCGACGCGCGCGGCAACAAAATCGGCCACACCTTCCACCGCGCCATGATCCGCTCTGTCGCCTCGCTGGAATACGCCCAAGCGCAGAACGCCGTTGACGGCAACCCCGACGCGGCCACGGCACCCCTTGTGGATACCGTCCTCAAACCGCTCTTTGCGGCTTATGCGGCCCTGAAGATCGCCCGCGCTGCGCGGCAACCACTGGAACTCGACCTGCCCGAACGTCGGATCGAACTGTCAGATGATGGCCAGGTCACCGGCGTCGCCTTCAAGGACCGCCTCGACGCGCACCGCCTGATCGAAGAATTCATGGTCCTTGCCAACGTCGCCGCCGCCGAAACCCTGATCGCCAAAAAGACCCCACACCTTCTGCGCGTCCACGAAGAACCGGCACCCGAAAAGCTCGAAGCCCTGCGCGAGGTTGCCAACGGCTCGGGCCTGCAACTGGCCAAAGGGCAGGTCCTGAAAACCGCACACCTTAACCGGCTGCTGTCACAAGCCGAAGGCACAGACCACGCCGAACTGATCAACATGGCGACCCTGCGGTCGATGACGCAGGCCTATTATACGCCTGAAAACTTTGGCCATTTCGGCCTCGCCCTGCGGGCCTATGCGCATTTCACCTCGCCCATTCGCCGCTACGCTGACCTGATCGTGCACCGCGCGCTGATCGCAGCGCACGGCTTTGGCGACGACGGTCTGTCCCCTTGGGACATCGAACACCTGCGTGACACCGGCGAAAAGATTTCGGCCACCGAACGGCGGTCGATGATGGCTGAACGCGACACGACAGACCGCTACCTCGCCGCCTTTATGGCCGACCGGATCGGGGCAGAGCTGACAGGCCGCATCGCGGGCATCGCCAAATTCGGCGTCTTCGTGAAACTCGACGAAACCGGTGCCGACGCGATGATCCCGATCCGCACGTTGGGCGGCGAATACTTCCACTATGACCCCGACACCCAAACGCTGATGGGCGCGGACACCGGCCGGGTTATCGCCCTTGGCATGCGTGCGACGGTCAAACTGGCCGAAGCCGCACCTGTGACTGGCGGCCTGATCGTGGAACTGCTGACGCTTGACGGCGCCACCATGCCGCGCGGCCCCGCGCGTGGCCGTGGCAAGCCGCCCAAGCGCAAGCTGGGATCGGCGCGCAAGAAAGCCGCCAAAACTGCGCGCAAGGTCAAACGCACCCGGAAATAGCGCCAATCACTCGGCGACGCAGGCCCCATCTTCATAGCAGATCACGACAGGGTCGCTGGCGTAACAATCACCGTTGATGCAATCAATGGCCTGTTGCTCCATCTGCGGCGTGACATTGTAGAAAATGCCCCCGCCGCAAGCGGGGGCCTCGATCACCAGATCAGGGCCAACGACCTTGGCAAACATGATCGCCACTTCGCCCGACACAGCTCCGCCACACCAGGGACCAACACACAAGGGCTGCAGCGACACCGTGCGATCATATCTTGTGGTAAATCCCACGCTGTTCAGCGCAAACCCCCGGAACTGCGCCGCAATCGGCGACGGCTTCCAGCCATCGTTCAGCATGTCTGTTTCGGGCAGCAGCCGTTCGTCAAAGGTCAGCGTTCCCTTCAGCAGATAAATATCTTCCGGCACCTCTTCGGCGCGGGCAAAGCTGTCAGCGATCGTGGGCCGAATGCACGACAGCGCTGCCGCTTCGCTCGCCACCAGCGCCAGAACGCAGGCCAGCCACCTCACAGCTTGGCCTCAAACTCCGCCAACACGCGGGCATAAACTTCGCGCTTGAACGGCACGATATTGTCGACCAGCTGATCCTTGGGCATCCACTTCCATTGCGAAAACTCAGGATGTGCCGTGGCAATATTGATCTGGTCGTCGGTGCCGTGGAAGCGAAACAGGAACCACTTCTGTTCCTGCCCACGATATTTGCCCTTCCAGATCTTCGGCACGATCTCGTGTGGCAGATCATAGGCGATCAACGCAGCACTTTCCGCTTCAAGCGTCACCAGCTTTTCAACCACTCCTGTTTCTTCCCACAGCTCGCGCAAGGCAGCATCCAGCGTCTTTTCGCCTGCGTCCACACCACCCTGTGGCATTTGCCAGGCATCAGTGTCACGATCCATGCGTTGGCCCACAAAGATATGCCCGCGCGGATTGGCCAGCATAATGCCGACACACGGGCGATAGGGAAGCTGGGCGATGTCGTCTGGGGTCATGAATTGGCCTTGGTGCTGCATAGGTCTGCTCCTGTCACGTTTGACCCAAGTCTGGGCCAAACGTCCAGCGCTATGCGATAACAAGTCGCGTGTTATGCGTTATCCGCCTTGCAATCCAGCGCAGATGATCCCGCCGAAACGCCACGCAACCCGCCGTTGGCCGCCCCGGACCGCGCCATTGATGGATGAAAATCGCTGATCCCCGCCCCTTGACCGCATAGGGCCAGTTCCAATCGGTCAGGATCACCAGATCATACATCGGGTCAGCACGGCGCAACACTTCGTGGCTGAACCCATGTGGTGCGCGCACCATCATGTTATAGTCGGGATCCGCCACATCATCTGACCACAGATCATGCAACCCAATCGGCAGCGCCCAATCGGCTGGCTGCGCCATCCGGTCAGGTCGATACAGCATGCCGACAATCCGGTGCACTCCCTTGGGCGTGACCCCGTCACCTTCGACCTTGCGGGCGGCAATGCCACCACGTCCAACCGTGCAGGCAAAGCGCCGGCCGCAAAACCGGACCCTCGTCGGTGTCACAACCAGATCAGTGGCGCGCATCGTCCATCCTTCTTCTGGCCAAAAATATCCCCGCCGGAGGCCCGATTATTCGACGAATAATCGCCGCCCCGCTCACAACAAATGCCCGGACTTCGCCGCCTTGGTCGCCAGATAGGTGTGGTTGTGGACATTCTCGCCCACTTGCAGCGGCACCCGCTCCACAACCGCGATGCCACTCCCCTCCATCCGCGCGATTTTGGCGGGGTTATTTGTCATCAGCCGCACCTTGCTGAATCCCATGCGGCGCAAAATCTCGGCCCCGATCCGGAAATCCCGCTCGTCATCCTCAAACCCCAACCGATGATTGGCCTCAACCGTATCGAACCCCTGATCCTGCAGCGCATAGGCCCGCATCTTGTTGGCAAGCCCGATCCCGCGTCCCTCTTGATTGAGATACAGCAGCACCCCGGCCCCTTCTTCCCCCATCTGTGCCAGCGCACCGTTCAATTGCGGACCGCAATCGCATTTCAGCGACCCCAACAAATCCCCGGTAAAGCAAGCCGAATGCAACCGCGCCAGAACGGGCTTGGACCTGTCAGGCTTGCCAATCTCAACGGCATAATGTTCTTCGCCACCATCATCGGGCCGATAGATATGTAACCGGCCCGCCTCACTGGCGCGCAGCGGCACGCGGGCAGAGACCACGGGTTCCAACGGCGACATCGCCTGGTCAAGAACGCTCGGTGCATCAACCATGGTCAGCGCGTGATCCTGTGCAAACCCGGTCGGATCAGCCAGCGGCACGACAACAGCAGCAGGCAAAAGCCGCGCTGATTTGCACAAGGCAATCGCTGCGCGGGCCAAGGTCGCATCACCCGACCGCAGGGTCTCCAACGGCCCCTTCATCGGGTTCGCCAGATCATCTGCCGGATCGGCAAGCGCCTGCACCCAGCCCAATTGCGCACCGCCGGGCAGCGCGATCCGTGCCAGATCGCCATCATATGCCCGCGCCTTGAGGGTCGCCGCACGCCAATCCGTCACCGCCAAAGCCACGTCACCCAGCGCCAGCGCCTCATCCAATCGGCCCGCCACCAGCGTCTCTGCGGCAAGCACCACCCCCCGCCCTGACACCACAACCGGCACGCCCATGCGCAAATCCGCACGCGCGCGGGCCAACAGCTCTGTTACATCGGGGGCGAATGTCATCGGTTTGCGGCACCTTTCTGCGACATCTGGTAGCGGCCTTCGTGAGGAATTGAAACATTTGGCGGTCAAATCACACGTCCGTGTGAAAGTTTTGCAGCACAGCTTGCCTCAGACGTGTCTGCATCACATTTCATTTCACAAGACACCACAGGAGGCCGCAATGGCACAACTCAAGAAAATTCTACTTGTCGATGATGACGAGGACCTGCGCGAGGCGCTGGGGGAACAGCTCTTGATGACTGAGGATTTCGACGTCTTTGAAGCCGGCGACGGCGCAGAGGCGATGACGAAGGCCAAAGAACAGCTTTATGACCTGATGATCCTCGACGTGGGCCTGCCCGACACCGATGGCCGTGAACTTTGCCGCCTGATGCGCAAACAAGGCGTGAAATGCCCGATTGTGATGCTGACGGCCCAGGATTCGGACGCTGACACGATCTATGGCCTGGATGCCGGTGCCAATGATTATGTCTCTAAGCCCTTCAAATTCCCTGTGCTTCTGGCACGGATCCGCAGCCAGCTGCGCACCCACGAGCAATCCGAAGACGCGGTGTTCCAGCTTGGGCCGTATACCTTCAAACCTGCGCAAAAGATGCTGGTGACAGAAGATGAAAAGAAGGTCCGCCTGACCGAAAAAGAGACGAATATCCTCAAATTCCTCTACCGTGCGACCGAAGGCGTGGTGGCCCGCGATGTGCTGCTGCACGAGGTTTGGGGCTATAATGCCGGTGTCACCACCCACACACTGGAGACACATATTTATCGTCTTCGCCAGAAAATTGAACCAGATCCGTCAAACGCCCGCCTTCTTGTGACCGAATCCGGCGGGTACCGTCTGGTGGCGTAAATAGAGATTCCAACGCATGGAACATCCTCCCATGTTCATGCGTTGGTTCAAGACCCCCGGCAGAGGGTTAATCTGCCATCCTCCCTGTTGGACTGGCCCGAGCTTCGTGCTCGGGCTTTTTTTGTCGCAGCCCGGTCTGGCATTCCAGACTTTGTCAAACCCGTATCCTGCCGTAGAGTTAACTTAAGTTAATTGCATTGCATGGGATCAGTTATGGGCAAGATCAGATTTTTCGGCTTCAACCAAAGCCAAAGCATGACCACCAACTACTTTGCTTTCTCTTCATACGTCGATGACAGCAGCACAAAGTACTTTTTCGTCAACAGCCGTGGCGAAACCGTCAAGATGTTTGGTACCAGCATAAGCGTTGATGGAGCCGGCCGGATCACTGGGGGTGTCATCAATGAAATCCGGGTCGCGCCAGACGGCGGCAGCCCTGATGACATCGAAATCCACATCACCAATATCAACATCTCTGCAACGAACCTGATGGGTGTCGGGGGCGCTGGCGTGCCAAGCACAAACCAGATTTGGCAGCGCCTTCTGGAAGGCGAGACCGATATCTTCGGCAGCATTGATGTCTCGAACTATGTTTTTGGTGATCTCTATATCGCGTCTAGCGGCACGACCTACGGTGACGACGACGAAATCCAGGGAAAATTTGGCAACTCCACATTTCTGATGGGTGACGCCTATCAGGTCACCGGCTCCGGTGTGCTGTTTGGCGGCGATGACACAATTGACGCAGCCGCGCGGCTGATCCGTGGTGATGCGGGTCTGGTCAGCGGCAGTTCTACTCTGATCGGCGGCGACGATGAAATCATCATGCGGTCCGCCAACTATGACAGCAAGGTCGCAACCGGAATTGTCGACATCATAGGTGACGCGGAAAATGCGACCTCGACTGCAACCCTGATCGGGGGTGACGATTTCATTGATGCCAGCGACGTCGAGGTCAACACACGGGTCAATATCTTCGGAGATGCCGAGTCTGTTGAAGGCGGGACCACCTTCATCGGGGGTGACGATACGATCATCGGCGCACGGAATTCCGACAATTACATCTATGGCGATGTTAATGACTTCACCATCAGCGGGGCCTTTGCCGGCGGACGCGATGTCATCACAGGCGGCAAGCAAGACGATGTCATCTATGGCGATGTCGGCTCTTCCAGCAGCGGCTCAAATGGTGGCAACGACAAGATCAACGGCCTGGGTGGCAATGACACTATGTATGGTCAGGGCGGGCGTGACATCTTCTTTGCGCTCGAAGGCTCTGCCCTGATGTATGGTGGAAATCAGGTCGACCAATTCCGCCCCAACAAAGACGGTGAACACAGCTTCTACGGTGGATCTGGCGACGACATCATCAACTATATCAAGGCTACGGGCGGCCGTTTGACGGTTGATCTAAATGACAGCAGTCGCAATACGGGCTGGGCCGAGGACGATGTCATTAGCAGCGTCGCGCATGTTGTGGGCTCTGCCACCCAGAACAACTTTCTCTATGGCTACAGCGGTGCAAACATCCTGCAGGGCGGGGCCAAAAGCGACCGGATCGAAGGGCGGGGGGGCGGCGACGAAATCAGTACGCTTGGTGGCAACGACCGGATCGAGGCGAATTTTGGTGCCAACACCTACGACGGTGGCGCGGGCTTTGACATCCTGTCTTATGCCGCCAGTAACGCTGGCACGCGGGTCGATCTATTCAACGATACCGCAGGTGGTGGCCATGCAGCAGGCGACAAGATCACCGGGATCGAGCACCTCTACGGCTCTGATTTCAATGACAAGTACTACGGCGACAATGCCCGCAATATCTTTAAGGGCTATGATGGCAACGACAGCCTGTATGGCCGTAACGGCGATGATGCCCTTTATGGCGGGGCCAACAACGACCGGTTGTTTGGCGGATTTGGCAACGACATCATCGAAGGCGGCGGCGGCAGCGACAAGCTGTTCGGCGGCCGCGGCAATGATTTCATGCGCGGCGGCTCTGGCGCGGATACCTTCCACTATGATCGGGGTGACGACATCGATCGCATCCGCGACTTTCAGGACAACGTCGACACCATCGAATTGGATGGCTTTCCCAGCAACTACAAACCTTTCCAGAACGCCCAGCAGGTTGGCAACAACGTGGTGTTCAACTTTGGTAATGGCGATCAGTTGATCGTCGAGAATGTGACGGCGCAGCAGCTCTTCAATGATCTGGTGATTGTCTGAAAAGGCATTCTCGACCCATTCCAAGCGACCGGCCGCACCACGTGCGGTCGGCTTCCGTTTGGCGAACTTCTTTTGCACCACAGAAAATTCTGCCCTAGGGTCAAAGAAATTAACGAAATGTTTAGGAAAGAGTGAGCGCGTGCATGGCCAATTTTGAAGTAACCTCCGATTCCGACATCGGCGTTTTTGCGGATGACCCGACATTTGCATCCTTTATCAGCAGCACCACGACCAGCTACGTCTATCTCAGCGACGATGGGCAGCGTGTCACGCTGACCGGCGTCAATATTGTCGTGAATGGCAGCAATCAGTTTGTGTCCGGTCAGATCGAACGGGTGACCGTCGGGACGACGGATGGCAGCACCACGGTCGCGCTCACTGTAACGGATCTCAGCATTGATGGCACATTGCTGCTTGGCTCTGCCGGGGCGGGCGCTCCGGCGAAAGCGGAATACTGGGACGTCTTGGTTGCAGGTGAAACGCGCTTTCATGCCGAAGCCGGTGGCGAGGCTCTGTTTTTTGGTGATGGGAAGGAAATTGATAGCGGGACGTTCAATGGCGATGATGTCTTTGTCACCGGGGATTGGGTAGATCTGTTTGATTCCCGCGTTTTCGGGTCCTTCGAACGTGTCGACGGTACGGCAATTGTGACGTCGGGGACAACCCACTTCACGGGCTACGCACGGCTGATCTATGGCGACTATGATTTCGTGGCCGATACCGCCTTTGCGCAGGGTGGCGATGATATCCTGGTCGTCAAACCGCTGACCGGGGGCGGGCCCGCAGCGACGATCAAGGTTTTGGGCGAAGCCTTCAGCATCGAAAATTCAGCAACGGTCGTTGGTGGCGATGACGTGATCGACGCCTCTGGTGGCGACACCCTGACGTCTGGCTACACCCTATTCGGTGATACGGAACGGCTGCTGGATTCCGCTACGTTGTTTGGTGGCAATGACACGATTACCGGCCACGACATGTCATCCAATTTCATCGTTGGCGATGTTGCTTCTGTCTCGAACGGACGTCTGATCGGTGGCGACGATTTGATCCGCGGCGGAAGCCTGAACGACAGACTATATGGTGACGCCGATTTCGTCCTCACAGGAACCATCGTCGGTGGCAATGACACGATCTATGGCGGGCTGGGCGACGACTCCATCTTTGGCGGCGGCGGCGATGACAAACTCTACGCCGGCGGCGGCAACGACACCGTCGAAGGCGGCGAGGGCGACGACCGCATCTTCATTGGCGCAGGCGACAGCACCGTCACCGCCGGTCTGGGTGACGACTACATCCGCATCAACAAGGCTGGCAACGTCATCATCGACGGCGGCGATGGTCAGGACACCGTGGACTACTCAAAGTCCGAACTCGGCATCAGTCTTGATATCCTCTTTGGCACTTTCAACGGAGGGCTGGCCGGGGGCGACGTGCTGTCCAACATCGAAAATGTCATCGGCACCGCACAGGACGACTTTGTCGGTGGCGGCAACGGTAACAACACCATCGAAACGCTGGGCGGCGAAGATCAAATCTTCACCGATGGCGGCTATGACGTCATCAAGGCGGGTGCTGACAACGACCGGGTCACGCTGGACAGTGGCGGTGGCCGTATCTATGGCGGCAGCGGCACAGACCTGCTCAACGTCAACCTCTCCGTCGATTCCAAAGTCGATTTGAAACAACGCTTTGGCGATCTTGGCCCAGGCAATCAGTACGTCATCGACGGCTTTGAAAACGTCAACGGCAACGAAGGCAACGACTCGCTTTTTGGCACCGACGGCCGCAATTTCTTACGCGGCTCTGATGGCGATGATCGTCTTGTCGGGCGCAAGGGTGACGACAACATCTATGGGCAGATTGACAACGACAGGCTTGAAGGCGGCGGCGACAACGACAAGCTGTTTGGCGGTTCCGGCGACGACTCCCTTTTTGGGGGATCAGGCGATGACCTGCTTTCAGGGGGCTCAGACTCTGACCTGCTGTTCGGCGGTTCCGGCGACGACAACGTCAAAGGCGGCGGCGGCATCGACCGGCTGACATCAGGTAGCGGCGATGACAAGATGACCGGCGGCACCGGCGTCGATACCTTCGTCTACGTCAAGGGCGATGATCTGGACACGATCACGGACTTCAAGAACAACACCGACCGTCTGACTTTTGAAGGTTTTGCCAATCCCGGCAACGTTTTCAGCATCGCCACGCAAGTCGGCAGCGATGTGGTCTTTAATATGGGCAACGGCGATATCCTGACCGTTCAGAACATCACCGTGAACCAATTGTCGGATGATATCTTTATTATCCTCTGACGGGGCTGGATTGCAGTGTCCGGGTCGTGTTCAAATGACCCGGAACGCACAAAAAGGAGCCCAAAGATGAAAACTGCCAAGGACTATCTGGACGAAGCCAACGCCGTTGTGACCCGTATCTCTGCTGCTGATGCGGTCGCCCGCCATGCGCAGGGCGGCGGTGTCTGGATCGACGTGCGTGACAGTGGCGACATCGCGAAATCTGGCACGATCAAGGGCGCAGAACGCGTCCCGCGCGGGTTCATGGAGTTTGCCGCTGACCCGGATTTGCCGTTTCACAAACCGTTTCTGCAAAAGGATGCAGAGATCTTTCTGGTGTGCGGTGCAGGTGGCCAGGCAGCCCTTGCCGGCAAGACGCTGCAGGACATGGGGTATGCCAATGTGACCAACGTCGGCGGCATTGGTGACTGGAAAGAGGCAGGCGGCCCGACCGAGGATTGACCCCCTGACCTTGACGGGTCCGGCCAAAGCCGCCACAGATTGCCAAAAGCACGTGAGGGCAGACATGACGATTTCAATGCAAGGCAAGCGCGGCCTGATCATGGGCGTCGCGAACGAACGCTCTATTGCTTGGGGCATCGCCAAAGCCATGGCAGAAGCGGGGGCCGAACTGGCCTTTACTTATCAGGGCGAGGCCTTTGGCAGCCGTCTGAAACCCCTTGCAGAAAGCGTAGGATCGGATCTGATGGTCGATGTGGATGTCACAGATGAGGCGTCAATGGATGCCGCCTTTTCCGCACTCAAGGACCGTTGGGACAGCATCGACTTTGTGGTGCACGCCATCGCCTATTCCGACAAGAATGAGCTGACAGGCCGGTTTATCAACACCAGCGCCGACAACTTCCGCAACTCGCTGACGATCTCTTGCTACAGCTTCATCGACGTCGCCCGCCGCGCGTCCGAGATGATGCCAAACGGCGGCGCGCTGATGACGCTGACCTATCAAGGCAGCAACCGCGTCACCCCGTTCTACAACGTCATGGGCGTCGCCAAGGCGGCATTGGAAAGTGCCACGCGCTATCTGGCCAATGACCTTGGCCAGCAGGGCATTCGCGTAAACGCGATCAGCCCCGGACCGATGAAAACCCTGGCCGGGGCGGCGATCGGCGGCGCGCGCAAGACCTACAAACACACCGGGGAAAATGCCCCGCTTGGCAATGCCACGCTCGAGGCGGTGGGCGGCACGGCGGTCTATCTGGCGTCAGATGTCGGCAGCCACACCAGTGGCGAGGTCATCCATGTCGACGGCGGATTCCACGTACTGGGCATGCCGCAACCGGACCACCTGTAACAGCCACCGGCGGGACTGCACCGTTATGCGCTTCGCGCCACCTGGGGTGGGTCGCGCGGCATGATGATGCCTGTATCGGGGCAAATTTCCCAGGGTTCCGAGACGATGACAGCACGGGCGCGACCTGCGGCCTTTGCGTCGTATAGCGCCCGATCCGCACAGGCGATCACCTCTTTCAGTGGGCGCGTGTCATCCATAATGGCGCAGCCCACAGACAGGGTCATCCGAATATCCGCTGGCACACCATCGGGTTGCAATTCGATCGGTGCGCAGACTGCATCGCTCAGGGCCGCGGCATCCGGGCGCGTCGCCCCCAGATAACACAGACCAAATTCTTCGCCGCCCAATCGGCCCACGATGACATTCTCTGCTTCAAGACCGCGCAGCCTTTTCGCTACCGCTTCAAGGCAAACATCGCCGACCTCGTGGCCGTAGGTGTCATTGATGCGTTTGAAAAAATCGACGTCCGCCAGCAGCACAAATGACTGCGCGTGTCGCGGGCGCGCTTGCTCGACGTCCGCCAGAAACGCACGCCTGTTGCGCAACCCGGTTAGCATGTCGGTCGCGGCCAATTCTGCCAGTTTGGTCTGCAGCTTGTGTTGGTATTGGATCACTTTCAACGACAGGAATGCAGGCAGTAGCCCAATCGCCGTGGTTTCGATCAATTGCCCCCGCAATCCTGACGAAAACGTCCCATACATCCCAAAAACAACAGCAATCGCCAACAGGTTCCAGAGCACCAGGCAAACAAGCAATTTGACAACAAAATCAACCGCCCCAACGGGTGCGACCGCCTTTACAATAAATTCCATGACTGCTCCACCATGCCCTAAATTGGGACATAGCAAGGATTTCCAAAGAGGGTGTTAACGCGCAATGAATCGCAAATCGCTGTCACCTTGCAAGCTTAGCCTGTGGCGATCGACACCATTTCAATCGCAAAGGTTAGATCCTTGCCCGCCAGCGGATGGTTGGCGTCCAGCGTCACTTCGGTCTCTGTGACCTCGGCCACAGTCACCGGGATCACCTGCCCCTCGGGGCTTTGCATCTGCAATTGCGTGCCGATTTCCAACGGGATGTCGGCCGGAATACCTTCGCGCGGAATTGCCTGCCGCGCCTGATCGTTCACCGGGCCATAGGCCTGATCGGCAGCGACCTCGACCACCTTCTTGTCACCGACGGCCATGCCCGGAATTGCCGCGTCAAGACCGGGAATGATCATGCCTGCGCCGACCGCAAATTCCAGCGGATCGCGCCCTTCAGAGCTGTCAAAAACTTCGCCTCCTGCCAGTGTTCCGGTATAGTGGATCTGGACAGTATCGCCCGCTTTTGCCGTGCTCATCGCTGTGTCCCTTCATATGACGTAAAGGCCGGACCCTAGCGAGCGCCGGAAAGCGATGCAAACCGGTTTCCGAAATCACATCAGCCGTCGAATATCAGACACGTAAAACGCAACGCCAAAGGTGTAGCGAAGACGCGAAAAACCGGCATTGCTGACCTGACCATCGGTCGCGGCGAAAGTTCGGGAAGCGCCGATTTTGGCCGGTACGGCTAAGGTCACAAATGACTGCTCTAGTGCAGATCGAACCAAGCGTCGATGCCAGGCAATTCCATTCGGCCGGTCTGGAAAGGTCTGAAAAATACGGTGTCATTTTTGAATAGTCTTGTTAGGTCTCCTAAACAAAAGGACACGCACTATGATCCCATCCCAGACTGTCGCCGATGATCTTGTCCAAGCCATCGAAAAGTTCAGTGATGCGCCTGCGTTGTCTGATCGGCATCGTACAATATCCTACCGTAGGCTCGGCGCATTTGTCCAAGACCTTGGCCAGTCTCTGCAGACGCCCCAGATCATAGGCATTTTCGGCTCTCCCGGGGTGGCAATGGCCGCAAGTGCCGTGGGCTGTGTGATTGCAGGGCGGCCCTTTGTGCACCTGGACCCTGCTATGCCGCAAATGGTTCTGCACAACATCATTTCCGAATTGCAGGTTAGTCTGGTGGTGTCGTGCCAACCCGCCCCGGCTGGCCACCTGCCGGGTGATTGTAAGGTCGTTGATGCGACGGCACTCTTGCAAGAGGAACGCGCACTAAACGAACCGTTGCGTGCAACCCCCGTGTCCCCGGATGATCCGATCTATCTTGTGGCAACATCTGGCACGACGGGGCGGCCAAAGTGCATTCCCGTGGCCCAAGACGCTGCCTTTCTGTCCTATGAATGGCGTGACGCATTTACGCCTTACCACCACGGCATACGCGTGGGCATCTATGTGTTTGCGATTTGGGAGATGTTTCGCCCGCTGCGCAAAGGTGCCGAATTGTGGTTCCCTGATGCCAGCACATTGTTCAACCCGAGCGAACTGGCAGATTTCCTGATCGCACATAACGTCGACGAAATGCTGTTCACGCCATCGTTTTACAACACGTTCCTCACCGCGCTCGACACGACAAAGGCCAACCGCTTACCCCTTAGCCGCGTTGTTCTCAACGGAGAGGTCGTAGACGACGAACTGATCACAACATCGCTCGCGAAATTGCCGAACACCGCGTTGTGGAACCTTTATAGCATCTGCGAAACACATGATGTCTGCATGTCGCATTTGACAGGGCCTGCGGGCGATGCCCCCGTGTCGGTTGGTGTGCCAATGGAACATCTTCGGGCCGTTATTCTGGATGAAACAGACACGCCGTGTCCCGTTGGCACATCTGGTCAGTTGCATTTTGAAGGGCCGCGAATGTTGGGACGCGGTTATATCAATCGCCCTGAAGAAACCCGCCTGCGGTTTCGTGAACTCACTATTCAAGGACGCAAGACACGGCTCTATGATACAGGTGATCAGGCTTGGGTCGATGACACGGGCGCGCTGCACATTGAAGGGCGCATTGCCCATATGCTCAAACTCCGTGGGTTTTCGATCCAAACGCGCGAACTGACCGATACGTTGCGCGAAAAACTATCCTTTTCCAGCGCTGCACCATGGGTGGCGGACGTCGGAACACGCGGCCCAAGCCTGATCTTTTACTATGCCGCGGATGCCACTCAGGCTCGGGCCAATAAAGATAGATGGGGACTGACGGCAGACACAAATCGCATCCCGCCTGACTTTGCCGCCGAGCTGCGCGAGGTGTTGCCGACCTATTGTGTGCCGTCGTTCTTGGTGCAAATGGATGCGCTGCCCCTGCATCCGGTCTCTGGCAAGGCAAACATGCGCGCTTTGCCGGTGGTCAAGGATGACGCCGACCCTGAAAGCGCCGCTGAGGATGCCGTGATTGCCGCCGCCGCAACCGCTATGGGGTGCGCGCCATCGCAGATTGATCCCGCGCTTAGCTTTCATGACCAAGGCGGTGACAGCTTGATGTGTGTCACCTTGATGCTTGAGCTGGAAAAGGCTTACCGACGCCCCATCGACTTTGAACTCGCCATGAATGTGCCGCTGCACAGGCTTGATCAGTTAATGACGCAAGAGGCCGATACGCCTGCGCCCACAGACACTTTTGACCGTCCCGGCATTTTGCTGACCGGCGTTACCGGGTTTCTTGGTGGTCATGTTTTGGCCCGTGCGGCGCGTGATCTTCCCGCAGGAGAGGTGATCTATTGCCTCGTCCGTGACAAAAATCGTGGTGCACGTGATCGGCTGGACGAAGTCGCGCAGACCAATGGTGTCGCGCCTGATCGCTACGTGATGGTTCCGGGAACGCTGGATGCGCCCGACTTCGGCCTTGATCCATCCCCGGCCAAAGCACTGGCAGCCTCTGTCAGACAGGTTATTCATTGCGCGGCGATGGTGAACCTCGCCATTGGGCGCGCTGAGATGCTGAACTGGTCGGCACGTGGCATGGACACGGTTTTGCAGTTTTGTCGCGATGCAAGTGCAGACCTGCGCTTTACCTCCTCCAGTTCGGTTTTTCCCGATCGCGGAGGCCCCTGGCCAGAAGCACCCGCCAAGCTGTGGGACGATATCACAGGCTACGGCGCTGCAAAAATTGCGGCAGAAACAGCGATCCGTGTTTCGGGTATTTCCGCCGCGATTGTCCGGCTGCCGTCGCTTTACGATCTGGATGCCCCAAACCCGCGCGACATTTATGAAATCATCCTAGAGGCATCTTTGCAGGCCGATCACATGCCGCAATCACTGACCTTTCCAATGACCGACGTGACCGCTACCGCGGCGTTCCTCCTTGGCCCTATCACGGCAACAGATATTCCGATTTACAACCTGATGGCGGATACATCCATCACGCCCACTGATTTCAACGCGTTACCTGTCGGTGACTGGCTGGCCACTGTTGATCTTGACCCCGGCATTGCAAATGTGATCGCCAATTTTCCCGAAACGTTGCAGGCCGATGCGTCCTTTGCCAACACGGCTGCCCGCAACGCGTGGGCCCGCATATCAGACCGCCCCTACAGCGCCATCAGTGATGGTAAAGCGCTCCTGTCGCAACGCAGATCGGCCTACCAAAGCGCGCCCGCGTTGACTTGATAGTCCTCCATCGTCAATGCGCGCGCCGCATCACTGACAAGGAACGCGGCCAGCTCTGCGACCTCGGTGGGTTGCACAAGCTGGTTCTGTGGATTGGACTTGGCGTATGCGGCGCGCACGGCGTCCAGGCTTTGACCTGTCGCCTCTATGTCTGCATCAATGAACCGGCGTAGCATTTCGGTCTCCACCCAAGTCGGGCTGATCGAAACGCAGGTAACCCCATGTGCCGCGCCCTCAAGGCTGACACATCGGCCCAACCCCAAAAGCCCTGCTTTGGATGTACAATAGGCGGCGTTATTCGCCATCCCGTTGTGCGCAGCCACCGACGCAATATTGACGATCCGGCCCCAGCCTGCACGTTTCATGTGGGGCATCACGGCGCGGATTGTACGGAAGGATCCGCTAAGGTTGGTGTCGATATGATCGTCCCAAACCTTGTCCGAATGATCGATGACCGCCGCCTCTTCGTAGACACCTGCCGCGTTGACCAAAATATCAACGCCGCCATGGGTCGCAGCGACCTCGGCCACGAACGCATCAACGCTTTCGCTGGATCGCACATCCAAGGCGGCCGTATGAATGTTTGCGTGATCGGCACCAAGAACGTCGCGAACATGGGCGCTATCTGCAGCACGACGCGCGCCCACAACAACAGTCGTTGCGTCTTTCGCCAGACGGCGTGCGATTGCAAGCCCCATGCCTGAAAGCCCGCCAGTAACGATTGCCGTCCTGTTGCCGTTTTTCATGCTGATTGTCCTCTGCTCAGGTTATCCATCACAGACCACCTAAGCGAAACGCAGGAGGTCTGCATCGGAAAACTGACTTGGTCAATTCTCATCTTTGCTTGTCCCGGCAAAGAACGAAAATCTGAAAGGGGCCATTTGATCGAAGAAACCAAATGGCAGGAACGTCCGCTTCTGGATCATTCAAGAACCCGCACGGTACGGATGGCACCTCAACGCATGACGTGACGCCGTTCATGGATCGGACGAGAAAAATCGGCGCTTCGCATCAAAGGTCTGGGACGTTCCACAGGACCGTGTTTATCTGGTCCCATCGAAAGGACTGTTCATGCCCATCACCACTTGTGTCTTTGACGCCTACGGCACGCTTTTTGATGTCAACGCCGCCGCGCGGGTGCTGGCGGCAGAGCCGGGGCAGGATGCGCTGGCTGCCGTCTGGCCGCAACTTGCAGCCCACTGGCGCGCCAAGCAGCTGGAATACACCTGGCTTCGGGCCACCGCCGGGCGGCATACTGATTTCTGGCAAGTGACACAGGATGGTCTTGACTGGGCGATGGAGGCATGCGCACTGGCAAACCCCGAACTGCGCGAACGCCTTTTGGCACTTTACTGGCAACTGCCCGCCTACCCAGAGGTGCCGGTGATGCTGGACACCCTCAAAACCAAGGGCCTGCGCACCGCGATCTTGTCCAATGGATCGCCTGAAATGCTCAAAGGTGCGGTTGACAGTGCGGGCATTGCTACCCTGCTGGACGCCACACTGTCGGTCGAGGATGTGGGCGTCTTCAAACCCCATGACAGCGTCTATGACCTTGTGCAGAAACGCTTTTCCGGTGACCGTGCGGATGTGCTTTTTGTGTCTTCCAACGGCTGGGATGCCTGTGCGGCGGCGGGTTACGGCTTTACCACGGTCTGGGTCAACCGCGCAGGCGCGCCGATGGACCGGCTTTATGCGCAGCCCCAACATGTGCTGGGCGATCTGACCAGCATCCCGGACCTGACATGACCTTTACAGCACCTGACGGCACCCGCCTGCACTATGTCGACGAAGGCACCGGGACACCGGTGATCGCGCTGGCCGGGCTGACCCGGAACGGGACCGACTTTAACCACGTCGCACCGCATCTGAACTGCCGCCTGATCCGATTGGATTATCGCGGACGCGGGCAATCCGATTGGGCCGACCCCGGCACCTATTCGATCCCTGTCGAAGCGCAGGATGCTCTGGCGCTGATGGACCACCTTGGGCTGGACAAGGCCGCCATCCTTGGCACCTCGCGCGGCGGACTGATCGCGATGGTGCTGGCTGCCACGGCCAAGGACAGGCTGCTGGGCGTGGCGCTCAATGACATCGGGCCAGAGATCGCGCAAACCGGTCTGGACGTCATCAAGAACTATATCGGCAAGCCGCTGCCCTTCAAAACTTATGCTGAGGCGGCAGATTTTCGCGCCCGAAACTGGGTTCACTTCAAAGGCGTGCCCATGTCGCGCTGGCTGGAAGAGGTGGAACAGCAATACGCCGCCACCGACACCGGTCTGGACCTGCGCTATGACCCCAAATTGCGCGACGCGGTGCTGGAAGCAGGCGCGCAACCTACCCCCGACCTCTGGCCGCTCTTTGATGCGCTGGCGGGCCTGCCGCTGGCGCTGATCCGGGGCGCAAACTCTGACCTTTTGACCGCGGCGACGGCTGCCGACATGCAGGCCCGTCGACCCGACATGACTTTTGCCGAAGTTCCTGATCGCGGCCATGTGCCATTTCTGGATGAACCCGCCGCAGTCTCCGCCCTCCAAACCTGGTTAAAGTCCCTATGAACATCGACATGATCCGCGCCGCCGCGACCCGCCTTCAGGGCCACGCTCGCGTTACCCCGCTCTTGACTTCGCCGTTTCTGGACCAGATCGCAGGCCGTCCGGTCTATGTGAAAGCCGAATGCCTGCAACACACCGGCAGCTTCAAGTTTCGCGGCGGCTGGTCGGCGGTGTCCGCCCTGACATCCGAACAACGAACCAAGGGCGTGATCGCGTTCTCGTCGGGCAATCACGCGCAAGGCGTTGCCATGGCCGCTCGCGCCCATGATGCCCCTGCCGTCATCGTCATGCCCGCCGATGCCCCCGCTGTGAAAGTCGCCAACACCCGCGCATTGGGGGCCGATGTGGTGCTCTACGACCGCGAGACCGAAAGCCGCGAGGCGATTGGCGAGGCGATTGCCTCTGAACGCGGCCTGACCCTGATCCGCCCCTATGACGAACCGCAGGTGATCGCCGGCCAAGGCACGTGCGGGCTGGAAGTGGCTGCGCAAGCCGCCGCACACGGCGTGACCGACGCACAGGTGCTGGTCTGTTGCGGCGGTGGTGGGCTCACGTCAGGCATCGCACTCGCACTGGCCGCTGATGCGCCTGATATGACAGTCCACCCCTGCGAGCCGCAGGGCTTTGACGACGTGACCCGCTCTCTTGCTGCCGGGGCGATCCAGCGGAACAACCAACTGAGCGGGTCAATCTGTGACGCCATCGTCACGCCTCAGCCCGGTGATCTGACATTTCCCATCATGCAGGCTCATTGCGGACCGGGGCTTGTGGTTAGCGAAGACGATTGCCTGCGTGCCATGGGCCTTGCCTTTGAACGCCTGCGCATCGTGGTCGAACCCGGAGGTGCCGCCGCCCTTGCCGCCGCCCTTTTTCATTCTGACAGCGACCGCCCTGTCATCGCTGTCACCACGGGCGGCAACGTCGATGCGGCCATGTTCGCCCGCGCATTGGAGACCCTGACATGACCGATTTCACCATCGCCAGCTTCAACGTCAAAAACCTGATCGAGGCAGATCAGGAATACTACAAATTCGAACGCTACACGCCCGAAGAACATGCGTGGAAACAAAGCTGGCTCGCCGATCAGGTGCTGACCCTGAACGCTGATATCGTCTGCTTTCAGGAAATCTTTTCCCTCGAATCCCTTCAGGACGTGATTGCAGAGGCGGACGCCGCAGGCATCGCCGCCAATGACGCGAATATCCCCGACCCGTCGCGCCGTTACGCGCGCAAGGCGATCTTTCGCAAACTGGCTTATGAACCTTATGCCGACGCGCCCTTGGCCTTTGCCGCCAACGCCAATGATGGCGCACCGGGCCAGCGCCGCCCGGGCCTTGCGGTGCTGTCGCGCCGTGGTTTTGTGGGCCAGCCGACAATCATACAGGACCTCGTCCAACCTCTTGTGATTCCCTTCGGCCCGGACGGGCAGTTCACCCTGCGCCGCCTGTCGCGCCCGATCCTGCGGGTGCGTGTGCCGGTAGGTGATCAGGTTGTGACCGTCTTCAACTGCCACCTCAAGTCCAAGCTAGGCGAATATGACAACCCCGATGGCCTGCCCGTCCCACCCGCGGCTGATCTGACTAACTACGACCCCGCCGCCCGCGCGCTAGGGAGCTTGCGTGCCGGTCTGCGCCGCATGGCAGAGGCTTGGGTGCTGCGCCGCGCAATCATCGACGATCTGTCAGCGGGCAACCCGGTCATGGTGCTGGGCGACTTCAACGATGGCGAACACGCAGTCTCGACCGAGATCATCTCCGGCGAGGTGCCGTTCAAGAACTACGCCTGGATGCGCCGCCACGATGCCAAACACTCCGGCGACCGCTACAAGGATCACGAGAACGACCAAATTCAGGCCGATATCACCCGTTATCGCCTGCATTCGGCAGAGAAACTCTTCGTCCGCAAATCCGCCCGCGACATGGTTTATACTTCGGCCTTTGGCGGCGTCTTTGAGAGCATTGACCAGATCTTCATGTCCGACCACTTCAACCCCGACAACGCGGACCGTCTGGGCGAGATGTCGTATTTCAGCGTCCTCAATGACCACCTGACCGACGGCAGCCACCCAGAGGCACCCTATAACAAGCTGGCCTCCGACCACGGCCAGATCATGGCGCATATGACCATCCACGATGACTGACACCCACACGATCACCCGCGACGGGGTCAATCTGCACGTCGAAACCGCAGGTCCAGCTAATGGCCCTACGATCATGTTCTCCAACTCGCTGGGCAGCACGCTGCACCTGTGGGATCAGGTCTTGCCGCACCTGCCTGTGGGTCTGCGGATCATCCGCTACGACATGCGCGGGCATGGAAAATCTGATGTGCCGCCGGGTCCCTATAGCATGGGCGCGCTGGTCGCAGATGCAGAGGCCATTTGTGACGCGCTGGCGGTCAAGGACGCGCTCTTTGTCGGGCTTTCGGTCGGCGGCATGGTGGCGCAGGGACTGGCAGTTAAACGGCTTGACTTGATCCGGGCACTGGTGCTGTCCAACACCGCCGCCAAGATCGGCACACCCAAGCTGTGGCAAGACCGGATCGACATGATCCAGACCCACGGTATGGCGGCAATGGCGCAGTCCGTGATGCCCCGCTGGTTCGGGCGCGATTTCTACGGCACCCCTGCCATGCAGCCGTGGCAAGAGATGCTCGCCGGTGTTGACCCCGTCGGCTATACCGGCGTTTGTGCCGCCATCGCGGGCACCGATTTCTACACACCCACATCCGGCCTGCGTCTGCCTTGCCTTGGCATCACCGGGTCAGAGGACAAATCGACACCCCCCGATCTGGTGCGCGAGACGATTGATCTGATCCCGGGGTCCGACTTTCAGATCATGCGCCGGCTGGGTCATTTGCCCTGTGTCGAGGATCCCGCCGGGTATACCGCCCTGTTGAACGGCTTTATCGCCCGCACCGGTCATCTGACGTGACAGCACTGACCCTTGGTTTGATCGCGGCCATTTGCTGGGGGTTTCACGACATCTGCGTGCGGTTCGTCAGCCAGTCTGTGCCGCTATTGGCGTCCCTGCTGATGGTGCTGGTCGTGGGACTGTTGTTCCATCTGGGGCTGATGGTGGCGCTGGACGGGTTCGCAGCCCTGCCCGCGCCCGCCCTTGGCCTTTCGGTCCTGTCAGGTGGCTTCTTTCTGCTGGCAAGCCTTGGCCTTTATGGCGCGTTCCAGCGCGGGCCCGTGCGTCTGGTGGCCCCGATCATTGCAAGCTATCCGATCCTGTCGGTGGGTTGGGCGGCATTGAACGGCACCGCAATCCACCCACTGCAATGGCTTGCCGTGCTGGCGATCGTCGTGGGCGTCTCCGTGGTGGCGGCGCTGGCGGACGATGGCACGGGCGATGTGCCGCCAAAGGGGCGCACGATCCTGTTATCGGCGATCTCTGCGGTGGGGTTTGCCAGCACATTCGCACTGGGACAATGGGCCACCACGCTCGCCTCTGACCTGCCGGTTACGCTGGTCACGCGGATTGTGGCGATTGTTCTGTTGGTGGCCATCATCTGGTTTTTCGGGCTTCCGCTTTGGCCCGAACGCCGCGCCTGGCCTGTCTTGTCGTTGATGGGACTGGCCGACGGCATCGCCCTTTATTGCATGTTCTCGGCCGGTGATATGGCTGATGCGCAATACGCAGCTGTCGCCGCCTCGACCTTTGGTTTGCTGACGATTGTCGGGGCCTGGGTGTTCCTGCGCGAACCCATGCGCTCGGCCCAATGGGTTGGCTGTGCCGTGGCCTTTGCAGGAATCGGATATCTTGCAATTTAAAATCGTCGTTGCAATCTGAACTGGTCAGTCTATTTCTGGAGGACCGCTAAGGATCCAGACCATGGACAAGAAACGCCTACCAATCATCTTTATCCTGATCTCTGTCGTGCTCGACAGTATGGGGATCGGGCTGATCATGCCGGTCATGCCGGACCTCATTCAGGAAGTCGGCGACTTCGACCTCGCCAACGCGGCGATCTGGGGCGGCATCTTGACCACGATCTTTGCGGTCATGCAGTTTCTCTTTGGTCCCACCATCGGAAGTCTCTCTGACCGCTTCGGTCGCAGGCCCGTGCTGCTTATCAGTCTGGCTGTTATGGCCTTCGACTATGTGCTGATGGCCGTGGCGGGCACCATGACGCTGCTGATTATCGGGCGTATCTTGGGCGGGATCACTGCCGCCACGCAATCGACCGCGGCCGCCTATATGGCCGATATCTCTAAACCCGAAGAGAAAGCCGCCAATTTTGGCCTGATCGGTGCGGCCTTTGGCGTGGGCTTTGTGCTGGGGCCGCTTCTGGGCGGTGTGCTGGCCGAATTTGGCACCCGTGCGCCATTCTGGGCCGCGGCGATCCTTGCGGCTGCCAACTTCGTCTTTGGCTACTTCATCCTGCCCGAAACGGTCACTGACAAAATCCGCCGCCCGTTTTCCATCCGCCGCGCCAACCCGCTTGGCGCGTTCCAGCACCTTTCGGCCCTGCCCGGTCTGACCCGCCTGATGGCGATCCTGTTCATCTATGCGGTCGCCTTTTTTGTCTATCCCGGCGTCTGGGCCTACTACGGGGCAGAGCGCTTCGACTGGAGCCCCGGCATGATTGGCCTGTCGCTGGGCATCTTCGGCATCGGCATCGCCGTGGTCCAAGGGTTGTTGATGCGCCCGATCCTGTCGCGGATCGGCGAACGCAACGCCGTGGTGCTGGGCCTCTCCATCGACGTGCTGGCGTTTGTCGCACTGGGCTTTGTCACCAACGGCTGGATTGCACTCGCGCTGACCCCACTGACCGCGCTGGGATCCATCGCAGGCCCCGCCCTGCAAGGCATCATGTCCCGCGCCGCCAGCGACGACCAACAGGGCGAGCTGCAGGGCCTGATCGCCTCGATCAACGCGGTCGCCACTATCGTGGCACCCCTGATCGTGACCTCGACCTTCTGGTACTTCACCGCCGACACCGCACCAATTTACGCGCCCGGCGCACCGTTCCTGTTGTCGGCTGCTCTGACGGTCATCTGCATCGTTATTTTCGCCTCGGCGCGGCAGCGACTTGAAAAGTCGCTAGGAGACAAGGCAACAGTGACAAATACCACCAAATAGGACACCGACCAAAGGAGCACCGATGCCCCAGATCAAAGCCGCCGTCTGCCGCACCCACGGCCAACCGCTGACCATCGAAACGCTCAGCCTGCGCGCACCTGTGATGGGCGAGGTTGAGGTGACGCTGAAAGCCTGCGCCATTTGCCATTCCGACATCTCTTATGCGGATGGGGCTTGGGGCGGCGATCTGCCTGCGGTCTATGGGCACGAGGCGGCAGGCCATGTCACCGCCGTGGGCGACGGTGTGCGCGGCCTTGCCCTTGGCGATCCTGTTGTCGTGACCCTAATCCGCGCCTGTGGGTCCTGCCCTTCCTGTGGCGCCGGAACGCCCACGATCTGCGAAACCCCCAACACCGCCGCCCCGGTGCTGTCAGACGCAGATGGCACGCCGGTGGTGCAAGCGATGAACGCCGGGGCCTTTGCCGAAAAGGTCGTGGTGGACCAAAGCCAGATCGTCAAACTGTCGGACAGCATCAGCATGGAGGCGGCCAGCCTTCTGGCCTGCGGCGTAATCACCGGCGTCGGTGCCGTGGTCAACGCAGCCAAACTGCGCGCCGGTCAGGACGTGGTTGTCATCGGCGCGGGCGGCGTCGGTCTGAATGCGATCCAGGGCGCGCGCATCGCCGGGGCCCGCCGGATCGTGGCCGTCGACATGTCAGAGGAAAAACTGCAGATCGCGCGCGACTTTGGCGCGACGGACACTGTGCTGGGCACCGATGACGCCCCCTGGCGTGCCGCCAAGGCCGCAATGGGCCGGGGCGCTGATGCCGTGCTGGTGACCGTGGGTGTGCCCGCAGTTTATGACGCTGCCCCGCGCTATCTGGCCTATGGCGGCAAGGTCATCATGGTCGGGATGCCACCCTCTGGCGCATTTTCCAGCTATGAAGCCGCCAATTTCGCCGCCGTCGGCCAATCCATGGTCGGCTCAAAAATGGGCGACGTGGTGATCCAGCGTGACATCCCTTGGATGGTCGACATGTATGAACAAGGGCGATTGAAACTGGACGAGCTGATCTCGAACACATGGTCACTTGATCAGATCAACGAGGCCGTCGCCGACACCAAAACCGGCAGTGCCAAGCGCAACGTAATCCTGTTCGACTGATCCTAACCGCCCACAAATTCTGTCCGCGCATAACCCTGCACGAACAAAAGTGCGGTCAGATCGCCGTGGTTAACCCGTATGTCGCACTGGGCCTGCACGCTCGGTTTCGCGTGTAGCGCCACGCCCATGCCCGCCCGGCGCAACATGCCCAGATCATTGGCCCCGTCGCCCACGGCCAGCACATCGCTTTCCGCAATACCCAGTCGCGCGGTGATCTCCTCCAGCGCCTCAACCTTGGCCTGCTGTCCCAGAATTGGCCGCTGCACCTTGCCGGTCAGCT
This sequence comes from uncultured Paracoccaceae bacterium, assembly GCA_947492825.1. GTDB lineage: Bacteria > Pseudomonadota > Alphaproteobacteria > Rhodobacterales > Rhodobacteraceae > CANMYO01. The sequence continues at coordinate 831,106 of CANLNT010000002.1, read as the reverse complement.
TGCCGTCTGCGACCAACAGCGTATTGGCGCGGTTCTCGTTAAACCCCAGCTTGGCGGCCACTGCCGCCGTAAAGGCGGTAAACCCGCCTGACACCAGCGCCGCATATGCGCCATTGGCCTTCATCGTGGCCAGCAACACCGGCCCCCCCGGCATCAGATCAATTCGGGCCTCCAACACCTGCTGGATGACGCCTTCATCCAACCCTGTCAGCAATCCGACCCGCTCATCAATTGCGGCCTCAAAATCCAGCTCGCCATTCATCGCGCGCGCTGTGATGCCCGCCACATGCGCGCCCACGCCCGCCTCTGCCGCCAGTTCATCAATGCATTCCTGCTGGATCATCGTGCTGTCCATATCGGCCAGCAGCATTTTCTTGCGGCGTCCCGCCTCTGGTTGCACGACCAAATCAACGCCCTGCCGCTGCAGGTCCTCCCAGACGTCCCACTGATTGCCCGGCACCTTCGGCAAAGTGAACGCCGCGGCCTCGTCCACCGACAGCCAATCCACATCACCCCCGCCCCATGCGTTGCGCAGGCTGTCCACCAACGCCCGGTCCAAATTTCCAGGCTTGGCGATCAATGTGGCTACATACATCAGGTTTCCTATCGGCGTCAGTCATGTCGCAAAAAGCGGCTCAAGCGGCGACTTAGCGCCATTTCTGCTGTTGCGAAACCCCCGCCTGCCCCGTAACCCCACCCGTGGGACACCCTTCCCCAACGAAGGGCGCATATCTGTAAGGATACCAGCAATGGCACTTTCAAAACCGGCAGCGCGGCCGGCAAACCCGCGTTTTTCCTCTGGCCCCTGCGCCAAACCCCCCACATGGACACTTGACGCTTTGTCGGACGCAGCCCTAGGTCGGTCGCACCGCGCCGCTGTGGGCAAGGCCAAACTGGCCGAAGCAATTGAACTGACGCGCGAAGTGCTTGGCATTCCCGCCGATTATCGCATCGGCATTGTCCCCGCCTCGGACACCGGCGCGTTTGAAATGGCGATGTGGTCGCTCTTGGGCGAACGCCCGGTACAGATGGTCGCGTGGGAAAGCTTTGGCGCAGGCTGGGTCTCTGACGTGACCAAACAGCTGAAAATTGACGCCACAAGCCATACGGCGGACTACGGCGAGATCGTCGACATGGCCGCCCTGAACTATGACAACGACGTCTGCTTTACGTGGAACGGCACCACGTCAGGTGTCCGCGTTCCCTCCGGCGATGTGATCCCCGCCGACCGCGCGGGTCTGACCCTTTGTGATGCGACCTCAGCCGCCTTTGCGCAGAACCTGCCCTGGGACAAGCTCGATGTGACCACGTTCAGCTGGCAGAAAGTCATGGGCGGCGAAGCGGCCCACGGCATGCTGATCCTCAGCCCCCGCGCGGTGGAACGTCTGGAAAACTACACCCCCGCCTGGCCACTGCCCAAAATCTTCCGCATGACCAAAGGCGGCAAACTGATCGAGGGCATCTTCCAGGGTGCGACGATCAACACACCTTCCATGCTGGCGGTCGAAGACTACCTATTTGCGCTGAAATGGGCCAAGTCCATTGGCGGCCTGGATGCGCTGCGCATGCGGGCCAATGCCAATGCGCAGGCGATCTGGAACTTCTGTGCCGCAAACGACTGGATCGCAAATCTCGCCGCAGATCCCGCGACCCGCTCAAACACATCTGTTTGTCTGAAGTTTACCGACGCCCGTATCACCGACGGCGCAGCCTTTGCGAAAGCCGTGGCCAAACGGTTGGAGGCGGAAGACATCGCGCTCGACATCGGGGCCTATCGCGACGCACCTGCGGGCCTGCGCATCTGGTGCGGTGCCACGGTCGAAACTTCGGACATCGAGGCGATGCTGCCCTGGCTCGCCTGGGCCTTCGAGACCGAAATCGCCACCCTCTGATACGCATTTTCGACGAAAATTCGGGACCCAAAAATCTTCAACGAAGATTTTTCCCCGCACAAGGACATACCAATGCCCAAAGTACTTATCTCTGACAAACTCTCCCCCGCTGCCGTGCAAATCTTCAAGGATCGCGGCATCGACGTGACCTTTGAACCCGACCTCGGAAAAGACAAGGACAGGCTTCTGTCCGTGATTGGCGACTACGATGGCCTTGCCATCCGCTCGGCCACCAAGGCCACCGAAAAGATCATCGCCGCGGCCAGCAATCTCAAGGTCATTGGCCGTGCGGGCATCGGTGTCGACAACGTCGATATCCCTGCCGCCTCCAAGAAGGGGATCATCGTGATGAACACCCCTTTCGGCAACTCCATCACCACCGCCGAACACGCGATTTCCATGATGATGGCCGTGGCCCGCCAAATCCCCGAGGCCAACGCCTCAACCCATGCCGGCAAATGGGAAAAATCCCGCTTCATGGGCGTGGAACTGACCTCCAAAACCCTCGGCGTCATTGGTGCCGGTAACATCGGTTCTATCGTCATCGACCGCGCCCAGGGCCTCAAGATGAAGGTCGTGGCCTATGACCCCTTCCTTTCCGAAGAACGTGCTTTGCAGATCGGCGTGGAAAAGGTCGAACTGGACGAACTACTCGGCCGCTCCGACTTCATCACGATGCACGTCCCCCTGACCGAACAAACCAAAAATATCCTCTCGGTCGACAACATCGCCAAGCTGAAAAAAGGCGTGCGCATCGTCAACTGCGCCCGTGGCGGCCTGGTGGACGAAGCGGCCCTCGCAGAGGCCCTCAAATCCGGCCATGTCGCCGGGGCCGCCTTTGACGTCTTTGCCGTGGAACCCGCCACCGAAAGCCCGCTGTTCAACCTGCCCAATGTGGTTGTGACCCCGCACCTTGGGGCCGCCACCACCGAAGCGCAGGAAAACGTCGCCCTTCAGGTCGCAGAACAAATGTCCGACTATCTGCTGACCGGTGCCGTGACCAATGCGCTCAACATGCCCTCTGTCACCGCCGAAGAAGCCAAGGTCATGGGCCCATGGATCAAACTGACAGAGCATCTGGGCAATTTCACCGGTCAGATGACGGATGAACCGATCACCGCCATCAACATTCTCTTTGACGGCGAAGCCTCCGAAATGAACCTCAAAGCTCTGACAGCTGCGACCATCTCAGGCATCATGCGCCGCCGGAACCCGGACGTGAACATGGTCTCCGCACCTGTCATCGCCAAGGAAAACGGCATCAAGGTCTCGACCACCAAGCAAGACCAGTCCGGCGCATTTGAAGGCTACGTCAAAGTCACCGTGGTGACCGAAAGACGCGAACGCTCTGTCGCAGGTACGGTCTTCTCGGACGGCAAACCGCGCTTCATCCAGATCAAAGGCATCAACATCGACGCCGAAGTGGGCGCGCATATGCTCTACACCACCAACGAAGACGTCCCCGGCATCATCGGTGCCCTTGGCCAGACCATGGGCGAGAACGGCGTCAACATCGCCAACTTTACCCTTGGCCGCGCGGCAGCCAATGGCGAAGCGATCGCCCTTCTCTACGTCGACGAAGCCGTACCATCCCCGGCCATCGCGGCACTGGAAAACACAGGCCTCTTCCAACAGGTGAAACCCCTGACCTTCGACATCTGACACCCCTTGGGGCGGTGCCATCCCGACACCGCCCTTCGCTTCTTCTGGCCAAAAAATATCCCCGCCGGAGGCATCCATCATCTCCCCCCTTCCCTTTCACCCGATCAGGGGCGATACGGGACGGCGGGCGGGGCGTTTTGGCCGCGCCAGCGGACAAGAGCGGCGCACGACGGACCCCAGCCATGATCTATGCAATCGGTGACATCCACGGCCAGAAGGCCATGCTCGACGCAGCCCTTGCGCTGATCGAACGCGACGGCGGACCTGACGCGCAAATCGTCTTTCTGGGCGACTACACCGACCGCGGACCCGACAGCCGCGGCGTGCTCGACACCCTGATCGCAGGCACCCGCGCAGGCCGTAACTGGATCTGCCTCAAGGGTAACCACGACAAGATGTTCCACGACTACGTGACTGCTGGCATCGAACACGACCGCCACGTCAAATCCGGCATCTCCTGGATCAACCGCCGCCTGGGCGGCGTCACCACGCTGGCCTCATACGGGGTCACCGGTGACGCACATTTCCTGCATCCCGCAGGTGGAGGCGTTGAGACCCTCGCGTCTTACGCAATCGGCACCGACACCATCGACGCAGCCGAGGTGCAGCGCCGCGCCGCCCGTGCCGTCCCCAAAGCGCACCTCAAATTTCTCAAGAATCTGCCCGTCGCCCATGAAACCGACGATCTGTTTTTTGTCCACGCGGGCCTGCGGCCCGGCCTGCCCATGCACCAGCAGAAAGAGGATGATCTGCTCTGGATTCGCGATGGCTGGCTTGATGACACCCGCGACCACGGCAAGCTTGTTGTCCACGGCCATACCGCTCTTGATGCACCGCAACACCATGGCAACCGCGTCAACCTCGATGGGGGTGCGGGCTATGGCCGCCCACTGATCCCTGCGGTCTTTGAAGGCCGCGAATGTTTTTTGCTGACGGAAAACGGACGCGAGGTTCTTTGGCCGCATCACGCGTGATAGGTCAACGCCCTGTGAATCAGCAGGCTTAACACCGCCTCAGGCACGTCTGCCTCGACCGGCCATGACACCCCGCGATTGCCATCCCAGATCAGCCCCTCTCCGGCGACCGCCTGCACATCGCCCATCACCGATGATTGGCAATGGGTGAAGACTGACGGCAGCCCCGCCTTTGTCAGCCCCAACCGGATCGTCGTGCCCTTCTTTGAGAGGTACGCAGGCTGCCCCCAACGCAGCGCCTCTTCCACTGCCACATCGCTGGCAAGGATCATCGCGCGCACCTGCAACAACACCACACGCGGGGCATCGGGAAAGGCATCAAAGGCCGCTTTCACCTCTGGCGTCATCGCTCACTCCTTTCGAATGATCCCGGTCACCGCCGCCGCCCCGATGGCCGTGACGATCCACCCCATCGCAATCAGCCACCAGCGCACCCACCACAGCCACCAGCCCCAGGGGCCGCGCGTGGTGGACGGCGCCCAGGCCGCTTCCTGCCCAAGCGAGATCAGCGGGATCACCAGATCAACACCGTAATAAAACGCCTCAAACGTCTCATAGTCGCGGCCCGGCTGATCTGGCCCGGACCAGACCTCAGCCGGGTTTGCCACCTGATCCGGCCCGACCGAGACCGCTTGCCACCCCGATGACATCAGAACCGGGGCCGCATTTGGCGCAAAATCCCCTGCCCGCCATGCCCGGTCTGCAAGAAATGTGCCGACCGCGATCAGGATCAGCAGGGCCGCTACAGATTGCAGCGGGCGATAGCCATAGCCGACCAGCCAGCGCTGGGTGTGGTCCGCAATCCAACTGCCCAAAACCTTGTGCCACTGACCGCCTTCGGCCCGCCACCTCTTGCGGGCAAAGGACCTTTGCAGCCGCTCTTTTTCCATCATCACCCGCCGTGCCTCTGCGGTGTGGCCGGTCTCGCGCATGACCTCGGCAAAATGCGCATAAGGGTGCGGGCGAAACTCATCATCGACCACTGCCCCCCGTTCCAGCCAGGCCAGCCGCATGTCGATATCCGTGGGCCCCGACAGACGCACAAAACGCAACCCGTCAAACATCAGATCCGGCGTGCGCTCCCAGCTTTCGGCGTCATCCGCCAGACTGTTAAATTTGGCCCCGGTCAGCCGGACCATGCCGTTGATCTGCGCCAGATCGCGCCAGAAAAACGCCTTGCCGACGACCAGCCCTTGCGCGTTCAGCGCATCGCCCTCACCCGCCACCAGACTGGCCCCGTCAAAATCAACCTGCCCGCCCGCCTGCGCGCTCATCAGGGTCAGCCCACCCTCGACCACCACGCCGCGAAACAACAGATCACCTGCAATGACACTGCCATGCAGGTCAACGCCCTGCGGAAAGATGCTCCGGTTCAGCACCAGCGCTGCTCCATGAAATTGCCGCGCCAAAAACGCGCCCTCAAACCGGCAATCCCGCAGATGCAGCCGCCCGACGCCCTGCCCGAACGACAGGTTCAAATCCTGCCTGATCCACGCCCCCCGGATCGAGATTCCCCGCACATCCGTTGTCCACTCCGGGCAGCCGCCCAGCACCAGAAACCGCAGCAGCGGCGCGCGGATCAACGTCTCGGGCGTCGGCTCTTTTGGGACCTTGTCCCGGCGCGCTGTCACGCCACCGGTCCGCGCGGTGTCCAGCAAGGCCTCTTCGGCGGGTGTCAGCGCCTGCGCATCGCGCAGCGCCTTTAGCTGGGCGTAATGGGTGATCAGCTCAAGGTCAGGATAGTCCATGCCCGCAGACTAGAACCCGCCGGGCATTCCGCAATCTCCAATTTCAGGGTTAACGCAAGTTAAGGCCCGAATATGCATACGATGTGTATGGTCTGTGCATCGTTTGTGCATGGCCCTCTGTCACAGTGCGGTGCAATCGGGTAAGCCACCGCCATGGCCGAATTTTCCACCCTGCGCGCGCTTCTCGATCATGGCTTTGATGATGCCATCGACGTGCGCAGCCCTGCCGAATTCGCCGAGGATCACATCCCCGGCGCGATCAACTTGCCGGCCCTTTCGAACGCCCAGCGGGCCGAGGTGGGGACGATCTACAAACAGGTAAGTCCTTTTGATGCAAGGAAAATTGGTGCCGCTCTTGTGGCGCGGAATGTGGCGGACCATCTGTCTGGTCCGCTCGCGGACCGCAAAGGAAACTGGCGACCTTTGGTCTATTGCTGGCGCGGTGGGCAACGCTCCGGCTCTGTTGCAGCAATCCTGACCCAGATCGGCTGGCGGGCAGAGACGATCAAAGGCGGCTACACCAGCTATCGACGGCTGGTGCATCAACTGCTGTATCAGACCCCGATGCCCCACAGGATTGTCCTGTTGGATGGCAATACCGGCACCGCAAAAACCGATATTTTACAACGTCTTGCAACCAAGGGCGTGCAGGTGCTGGACCTTGAAGGCATGGCCGGTCATCGTGGATCGTTGCTCGGCGCCACCGCCGCCGGACAGCCCGCTCAAAAAGGGTTCGAAAGCAAGCTCGCCGCTGCCATCTCCACCCTTGATCCGGTGCGGCCCACCGTGGTCGAGGCGGAAAGTTCCAAGATCGGCCAGATCAACCTGCCGCAGCAAATCTGGGCCGCGATGATCACCGCACCGCGCCTCGTGATCCACGCCCCGATTGCGGCCCGCGCGGCCTACCTCACGCAAGCCTACCGCGACGTGACCAACGACCCCGCCGATCTGAAAAAGCGGCTTGAACCCCTGCGCCACCTGCGCAGCCATGCGGTCGTGGACAAATGGCTTAACTTATTGAATTCAAGCGACTTAAATGGGTTGGCGCAGGCCTTGATGCAGGACCACTATGACCCTGCCTATACCCGCAGCCGCAAGATCGACAGCCGGGCGGTGTTGGGTGAAATTGCGGTGCAAACGCTGGACGACGCAGGGCAAGAACAGGCCGCAAACGCGATCCTGACACACCTCAACGCACTGTAATCGCAGCAGGCCCGTCGGTCACTTCACCAATGATCGCCGCGGCATAGCCGGCGTTTTGCAACCCCGACAGCGCCGCACCGGATTTGGCCGCAGGCAAGCTCGCCAAGAGCCCACCCGCCGTTTGCGGATCAAACAGCAGGTCAAACCGGGCGCCGCCCACCCCTGTGACCACACCTGCCCCGGCCAGATTGTCAGCATAAAGGCTTGATCTGACGCCCCTTTCCGACAGCTCAACTGCACCATCCAGCATCGGGATTTCATCCAGCACAAGCTGCACCCCCACGCCCGAGGCCGCACATATCCCGTTCAAATGCCCCGCCAGCCCAAAACCGGTGACATCGGTCATCGCCGTGGCATCTAGCAAAAGCGTAGCCGCCGCGGCCTGCCCCTGCTGCATCTGGCGCAGCGCACCGATCACATGATGTCCCGCGGCGATCCCTTGCATTTCTGCTGCCATGATCACGCCGCTGCCAATCGGCTTGCTCAGGATAAGAACATCGCCCACCTGCGCCCCGCCGAGCGTCTTGGGCGGGTTTTCACACAGCCCCGTCACACTCAGCCCAATGGTCATTTCCGCCCCGAGCGAGGTATGCCCACCAACAATCTGCCCCCCGGCCTCTGCGACAACCTCTTGTGCTGCGGCAGAAATCTCGGCCAGCGTGCGGCGTTGCAGATCATCCGACATACGCGGCAGGATCAGGTTCAGCGTGGCAGCTTGTGGCTTCGCCCCCATCGCCCAGACATCGCCCAGCGCATGCACCGCCGCGATCCGGGTCATAACCACCGGATCGGCCCAAAAGCTGCGCAGATGATCGGTGCTCAGCACCTGTTGCGCGCCACCAGTGGTGATAACCCCCGCGTCATCGCCCAGGCCAACCACATCCAGCAATGCGCCGCGCCCCACTTTAGCCCCGCAACCACCGCACATCGGCTTTGCCCCCAAAGCCTCTGTCAGTCCAAGCGCATGGGTCAGTGGCGGTGCGGGCGGCGTCATTGGTGCCAGATCAGTGAACTGCCGCATGAATTTGACGTCGATGTGATCCTTCCACCGCCACAGCAGCGGCCCGGCCCGCGCGGTGCCAAATTTCTCGGCCAATGCGGACTTTTCGCCCAAAGAGATCAACTTCAGGTAATCGCGCTGCGGATGGTAGGGCCGCAACGCCCCACCCGACAGGGCGGCCCGCAGATTATCAAATAAAACAGGGGCTTCGCGCACCGCAAAGACACCTGCTTTGGGACGCGGGCTGGCGGTCAGGTGGGCGCAATCGCCCACCGCAAACAGCGCCGGGTCCGACGATTGCAGGTTGGCATCAACGGCCACAAACCCGTCCTTCACCTTTACCCCGATCCCTGTGATCCAGTCGTGCGGTTTGGCACCCGCCGCACCAGTTGTGAACTGCGACGGGATGCTGCGGCCATCCTCCAGCAGCACGGCATCCGCCGTCACTTCTGCCACGGCTGCGTCGGCAATGACCGTCACCCCCGCTGCGTCAAGCGCTGCCAGCATCTTTTGCCGCGCCACATGCCCCAAAGCATCCAGCACACGACCCCGATCGATCAGATGCAAAGTGGCATCCGGTCGCGCAAACTTCATCGCCAGCGCAAGCTCTGCTCCGGCGACGCCACCACCGACGACGGCGATGTCGGGTGCTGCCTCGGCCGACCGAAAGGCATCCCAACGGCTCGCGAAAACACCCAACGGTTTGGCAGGCACCCCGTGGGCTGCAAACCCCGGCAGGTCTGGCATGGCAGAGGTGATGCCGACATCAATGCTGGCAATGTCATACCCAATTGGTGGCCGCCCCGGCACGGTGATTTGCCGCGCGATCGGGTCGATCGCACTCACCGCGCCATCAATCAGCCGCGCACCGGCAAACCGCGCCAATTGCACCAGATCGATGTCCAACTCATCGCGCGAGTAGTGCCCTGCCACGAACCCCGGCAACATCCCTGAATATGGCGCAGTTGGGCCGGGGTTGATCACCGTCACCCGCGCGCCTGCAAGCGGCCGCATCCCCCAGCGGCGCAGCACTAGCGCGTGGGTGTGGCCTCCGCCAATCAGAACCAGATCACGGGTCAGGGGAAATTCAGGTCTCATCCCAACCCTCTAGCCTGAATGCGACCTACGGCGAAAGCCATTGCCCCGCCCAATCATCATCTCGTGAATAGCCCGCGCGCCGGTGATCTGCCCCCAAATGCACCGCATCAATCCATCTGATCCGGCACAGCAACACCGCAAATGTTGCCCGGTCGGGCACCTTGGAATAGTCCAGCGCATCGGCTATTGGCCGCCCCGGCGCGGGTTGCGTGCCATAGCTTTGGCGGCTGTGATCCGGCACGGTCTCCCAATCCACATCTGTTGCGGCCCCGGTCAAAATCGCGACCTCGGCCTGTAACCTGATCTGTAGCGCCTGATCCGCGTCCCAGACATGCAGCGCCGCGCGCGGGGCGGCCTTTAGGCTGGGGATCTTGTGAGAATAGAGATCCGTAAAAACCTTGATCGCAACACCCTTTTCAACAGACCGCAGCACCACGGTCCGCGCTTCGGGCCAGCCATCGGTCGAGATGGTGGCAAACGTCGGATAGCGCGCCGGATGGTCCGCATCCGCCACGCCCTGTGCGAGCGTTTCCCACACCCGGTCCCGCAGGCCGTCCAATGTTGAAAACCACTCACTCATAGCCCGTCATCTCCAGATAGCCTTGGCCCTGATGCGACCCTGTGACCGTCACCGGCCCTTCCCAATAGGGCACGGATGTATCCATCCACGCGCCGTCATAGACCGCCGTCACTGTGACATCGACCCCCCGGTCGGGCAATGTCACCTGCCATTGTGTCGGCACATCGCGCCCCGCAACTTGCGCTGTGTCGAGCGGCACCGCCGCAAAGGCACCATCGGCATAAGCTGTGGTGCCACCCGCCTCGATCCACGTGGCCGAGGAATAGGCGCTGCCATCGCTTTGCCGCAGCAGGAACCCCATCAGCTTTGTGCCATCATCAAAAGACAGCGAAAACCAGTCCCACCCGGTCTGATTTTCTGACAAGGGCTGCGACGACCATTCCCGGTCCAGCCACGCCGACCCGGTCACAGCTAAATTACCATCCGGCAGGGTCAGCGTGCCAGACACGTCGTAGAAGGGTTGCGAGTAATAGTAAGACGCCTGCCCATCCGCCGATTTCACCGAATAGCCCGCGTCGCCGTGAAAGATCAGTGGACCCGTCGCCGTCAGGTCCATGTCATAGGCGAAATCGGGACCGCTGGCGGTCATGCGCAGGTCATCAAAGCTGCCCGCCAACTGCCAATCGTCGATCCAGGCCTCAAACGGGTCCGCGATCACCCCGGCCTGCCCAATCCCGCCACGCGCCAGACGTTCGGTCACGAAATGGGCATCGGGTGTTGTGACTGCGGCATGACCCATCCACAGCTGCGGCGCGGTCCAGCCTGTGCCCGCCTCGGGTGCCACTGCCGACCGGAACAATGTCCATTGCAGCCCATAAGGCGTGCCGTCCTCTGCCTCCAGATTGGCGGTCAGATACCACCACTCGATCCGGTAATCCGGGTGCGGCCCGTGATCGGCGGGAAAGTCGAACTCCGGGTCGGGCTGTGGCACGGCAAAACCGTCGGCTTCCGCCCCCAAACCTGCAAAGCCCTGCGCCTGCGCCGAAAGCGGCACAAGGCACAACAAAAGAACCCTAACGCTCATTGGAAAACACCTTTAGCAGATCGGCAGGCGGGGTGCGCGACAAACGCCACGCTGGCCAAAGGGCGGCCAACGCCGCCGCAACAAGCGCAAAACCCAGCAAACGCAGATAATCCAGCGGAAACAGGAACATCGGCAACTTCCAACCAAAGGCTGCGACGTTGACGATGGCCAGAAGAACCCAGGCCAATGCCAGCCCCAGCGGCAGCGCAAGAATTGCGGTCAGAACCGCCAGCAGGATGGCGCGGATCAGCTCGAACCGGCCCAGTTGCACACGCGTCATGCCCATGGCCCAGGCCGGTGCCAGTTGCGGCACGCGCATCGCAGCAAGGGTCAGAAGGCTCATCAAAATGGCAAAGCCCGCGACAGCCAGCGTCAGGATATTCAGCGCCGTTGTCACGGTGAACGTCCGTTCGAACACATCCAGCGAAAACTGCTTGATCCGCGCCTGATTGATCGTCTGCTCGGGCGGGATGTTCAGATCGGTCTCCAACGCCGTGACCAGCGCGGGCACGTCATCAGGATCAAGGCGCAGACCAAACCTGAGCGCTACGCTTTGCGGATAGAGCTGCGCGAACAGCGCATCGCCAATGATCGCCTGCCCAATGGGATTGCCATAATCACCATAAATCGCCGCAATGATCAGCACCTGCCCACCCAGCGGAACCGCATCGCCCACCTCCAACTCGGCGCGCCGGGCCAGTTGTTCGTTGATCAGGATGCCGCGGCCCTCTGCGACCTCGTCCCACGGTGCAGAGCCTGCGGACAAAAACGCCCAGCCTTCACGATAAGTGGCATGGTCTCGCACGCCAAACACCTCTGTTGGCAGCCCCGCGATCTGCGCCTCAACCGACTGGATCGGCAACACCGCATCGACGCGCGGGCCGACAAAGCGTTCCAACGCCGCAGCCTCGTCCCGATCCGTTGCCGACACATAAAGCTCTGACGCGAGGCGCTGGTCCAGAAACCCGGTAAAGGTCAGCCGGAAACTGCTGACCATTGTTGAAACCCCCACATTAGCGGCCATCGCCAGCAGCAGCGCCATTAACGCCAGCGACAAGCCCGGCAGTTGCTGGCGCGTATCCGCCCAGAACCAGGCGGCGCGCACCTCGGTCGTGCGGCCTTGAAACAGCGCCAGTACCCGATCCAGCAACAGCGGCAAGGCTAGTGCAGCGCCGATCAGCAGACAGGCCAGCAAGGCAAAACCTGCCAGCAGCCCTTGGCCCGTGATCCCCAACAACAAAGCTGCGACCAGCAGGATCACAGCGGCCACAGCCTGCAACACGGCCCCGCGCCCGGCCGCCATCGCCAGCGCGCGGGGGGCGGCCCCTGCCAAAAGCGGCATCCGCGCCAAGCGCCAGAACGCGCCACCGGCGGCGAGCGCCGTGCCGCCCAGCGCAATTGCCAGCCCCGACAGCCACCACACTGGGCGCAACTGCAGGGTTCCCGCGACATCCGCACCATAAAGCCCGCGCAGCGTGGCCGCGACGTCCGGCAGCAAAAGCGAGGCGATCAGATAGCCCAGCAGTACACCCACGGCCCCAGCAACAAGCGCCATCACCATCAATTCCACCGCCATAAGGCCGATCAACCGGGGCAAGGGCACGCCCAACGCCCGCAGTGTACGAACAACCGGGCGGCGCTGTTCAAACGCAAGCCCAATGGCCCCATTGACGATGAAAATACCAACTGCAAAGGACAGCAATCCAAAGGCGGTCAGGTTCAAATGAAAGCTGTCCGTCAGCCGCCCGATGTCGGATCCGCTTTGCGCCGCCTCAAGCTGCAAGTCCGGGGCGACGCTGTTCAGCGAAGGCCGCCCGATAGGTTGCTCTGATGAAACGATCATCCGGTTAATCACGTCAGGCTGGCCCAGCAGCCGCGCAGCAACGCCCACATCCGTCATGACAATGCCGGGGGCCACGTCCGTGGCCACAACCCGCTCTGCTGCGATGTCGCCAAGGGCATCCAGCGCCTCCTGTGTGCCAAAAACCTGCCCCGAGCCCGAGAGAAACGCACCGATGTCGCCCCCTTGATCCAGCGGCACAGGTCCAAGCCCACCCGGTGCGGTCAAAGGGTCCAATCCGATCAGGCGAACCCCATTGATCCGCCCCTCTACCACGGGCGAGACGAGCCACCCGGCCCGGCGCAACGCCACATAGGTCGCCTGCGGAATGGTGCTGCCACCGGTCGGCACAAGCTGGTCAAATTGCCCTTCGCCCAGCGTCGCAGCGGCTGCGTCGTAAGACGCGCGCGCCTCTGCATTGACCGCTTGCACGCCTGACCACAGCGCCGTTGCCAGCGCCAACCCAGCCAATAGTGTGAACAATTGCAAAGGGTTGCGCCGCCAGTGCGATGACAGCGCCGACAGAACCGCACCTGTCATGCAACCACCCCGCGCGCCAGATGCAACCGACGGGCCATGCGCCCGGCCAGCCTGTCGGAATGGGTCACCAGCAACAGCCCGGCCTGCGTCTCGGCCACCAGATCCAGCATCAGTTCCAACACCGCCTCTGCCGTCAGCTCGTCCAGATTGCCAGTGGGTTCATCGGCCAGCACCAGCCGTGGCTTCGGCGCCAACGTGCGGGCAATCGCCACGCGCTGCTGTTGGCCACCTGACAATTGTTCCGGATATTTGCGCAACTGTGACTTCAACCCCATCCGGTCCGCCAGATCGGCACACCATGCGGCATCATACTGCCCCGCCAGCCGCGCCTGAAAAGCGATGTTATCCACCACCCGCAGGCTTGGGATCAGGTTGAACTGCTGAAAAACCACACCCACCCTGCCGCGCCGCAAGGCCGCGCGCCCTGTGTCATCCAGTGCAGCCACATTGACGCCGTCCAACAATATCTCGCCCTCGTCCGGCACATCCAGCCCGCCGATCAGATGCAACAGCGTGCTCTTGCCGCTGCCACTTTCCCCCGTCAGCGCCAGCGTTTCACCCTCGGCAAGCGACAGGCTAACGCCGCGCAACACATCAAACGGGCCGTCCGCCGTTTGAAACGTCTTGTGAATGTCTTGTGCGCTCAACAGCATTCGGTGCGTCCTTCTTGGTTTGGCACAGATAGACCGCAAAGCCGCGCCGGACACCAGCCCGTGACGGAACGTCTCGCTGGCGCTGTGCCGGGCCGCACGGCAACATGGCCGCGACACACGAAAGGACCCGTCATGACCGATATCGTCATCCTCAGCGGCGCGCGCACTGCCATCGGCACTTTTGGCGGCAGTCTGGCTGCGACCCCGCCCATTGATCTGGGCACCGCCGTTGCCAAGGCGGCGCTGGATCGCGCCGGGCTGGACGGGGCGCAGATCGGGCATGTTGCCTTTGGCCATGTGATAAACACCGAGCCGCGCGATATGTACCTTAGCCGTGTGGCGGCGATGAATGCGGACGTGCCAGAGACGACACCGGCAATGAACGTCAATCGCCTGTGTGGCTCGGGCGTGCAGGCCATCGTGTCGATGGTGCAGGCCCTACAACTGGGCGACGCCGATTTTGCCTTGGCCGGTGGGGCCGAAAACATGTCGCGGTCGCCCTTTATCCTGTCAGACGCCCGCTGGGGCGCCAAAATGGGCGACGTCAAGACGCGCGATATGATGCTGGGCGCGCTTAACTGCCCCTTTGGCACCGGCCACATGGGGGTGACGGCCGAAAACGTCAGCCGCGAACACGGGATCAGCCGCGCCGATCAGGACGCCTTTGCGCTGACCTCGCAAGAGCGGGCGGCTGCCGCGATTGCCGCCGGGCATTTTACCGATCAGATTACGCCTGTACCTGTTCGGGTGAAGCGTGACACCATTGATTTCGTGACCGATGAACACCCCAAGGCAACCACGGGTGAGACTTTGGCAGGCCTGCGCCCGGTGTTCGAAAAAGACGGCTCCGTGACGGCGGGCAACGCCTCTGGCATTAATGACGGGGCAGCGGCGATCACGCTGGCCACGGCGGATGCCGCGGCCAAAGCGGGGCTGACGCCCAAATTCCGTATCCTTGGCTATGCTCATGCCGGTGTGCGACCTCAGGTCATGGGCATCGGCCCGGTGCCTGCCGTGCGCAATCTGCTGGACCGAACCGGGCTGACCATCGCAGATTTCGACGTGATCGAAAGTAACGAAGCCTTCGCCGCGCAAGCCCTCGCCGTCAGCAAAGAGTTGGGGCTGGACCCTGCCCGCGTGAACCCCGATGGCGGGGCGATTGCGCTGGGGCATCCGGTCGGGGCCACCGGCGTGATCATCACGGTCAAGGCGATGTATGCGCTGGAACGTACCGGCGGGACGCGCGCGCTGATCACCATGTGCATCGGTGGCGGGCAGGGCATTGCCCTGGCGATTGAACGCCTTTAGGCCGCTATCGCACCTCGACCTGCGCCCGGTCTGAACGGCCATCAGCGTCAATCACAGTTAAGGCCGAAAACCCGGCACCCAACCCGTCAAGGCTGATGTCACGGCGGTGGCTTTGTGCAACCGGCGCACCATTTGCCAGCACCGTGAAAGGCCCGCGCCCGTCGCGCACTTTGACTGTTGTTGGCCCGATGGGCAGTACCGCCCCTTCGGGTGGAAAGGCGATCTGCGGGCCTGCGACTGCCACATCCGGGCCGCCAAACCGTTGCAAGGGTGCGGGCAGTTGCGATGTGGGCAAAAGCAAGGTCGCAGGTGGCGGCGGGCCGATCGGGTCCACCTCTGACTTCAGGCGCGAAAAGGCCTGAAACATCACCGGGGCGGCCAGATCGCCACCAAACGCCCCCGGCACTGGCGTACCATCGGCGCGACCCATCCAGACACCCACCACATGCCGCCCGTCAAATCCAATCGCCCATGCGTCGCGGTGGCCATAGGACGTGCCGGTCTTATATGCGATGCCAAGGGCACGCACCCCGCGCGGGCGGGGCGTTTGCAGCAAAATATCGGCCACTTGCCAGCTTGCCACAGGGCCTGTGATACGCGGGCCCGCGACGGCTTCATCGCCCGCGCGCCATTGCAACGGCACAGCACTGCCACCCTGCGCAAGGCCCGCATAGAGCTGCACCATGTCCTGCAGGCTGATCCCAACACCACCCAGCGCCACCGCCAACCCCGGCACATCGCCGGGCACCTTGGCCGCCGCACCGGCGCGATCAAGGGCCGCCATCACGTGGTACGGCCCCAGCGCCTCTGTCAGGCGCACGACGGGGATGTTCAGCGACAGGTGCAAGGCGGTTCTGACCCGCAACTCCCCGCGAAACTGGCCGTCAAAATTCTGCGGGCGGTAGCCGTCGAAATTGACCGGTGTATCCGCGATCAGCGTTTCGGGGTGCGCAAGCCCACGATCAAAGGCCAGCGCATAGATCAGCGGTTTCAGCGTGGACCCCGGTGATCTGCGCGCCTGTGTCAGATCAATGAACCCCGCGCGCCCATCCGCGCGGTAGGCGGCAGAGCCGACACTGGCCAGCACCCGGCCATCGGTATGGTCAGCCACGACAATCGCGACCTGCACCCGGTCGCTGCGGCCCTGGGTGGCGGTTGCCGCCAACGCCTCCAGCGCGCGCTGCAACTGGGCGTCAATGGTCAACTGATGCACCTGCGCCAGTGGATCAGCCGCGCGGGCACGGTCAGCCAAATGCGGGGCCAGCGCAGGAAATGCATGGCGCGTGCCGCTGACAGGGGTCCGCTGCGCACTGCGCGCCGTGGACGCATCCAGCGCCCCCGCCCCATGCAACCGGTTCAGCACCCGGTCGCGTGCCACGTTTGCGGCCCCGGCAAACCGGTCGGGCCTGCGTCGTTCTGGCGCTTGCGGCAGGGCCACCAGCAGCGCGGCTTCCGCAGGGGTCAGACGCTGTGGCGGTTTGCCAAACCACGCCCGCGTTGCCGCGCGGACCCCTTCCAGATTGCCACCAAAGGGCGCCCGGTTCAGATAAAGCGTCAGAATCTCGTCTTTGCCCAACTGACGTTCCAGTGCCAAAGCCAGCCGGATCTGTCGCAGTTTGCCCGCCCAGGTGCCGGTGCTGCCGTCTTCCAGCAGGCGCGCGACCTGCATGGTCAGGGTCGACCCGCCCGACACAACCCGCCCATTGCGCAGGGCCTGCGCCACGCCACGCAGCAGCGCCAGCGGATCAACGCCACTGTGCTGATAGAACCGCTTGTCTTCATACCGGATCAGCATCGCGACATAGGCCGGATCGACCGCATCCAGCGACACCCCCAGCCGCCAACGACCATCGCTGACGGTATAGGCCCGCAAAAGCGCGCCCTTGGCATCGCGCACCTCTACGCCTGTTTCTGCCACCAACGGCGGCAACACGGTGGCATCCACCCAATGGTCCACCCCGTCGCGTGCCGCCGCCAGCGCCCAAAGCGCCACCGCCGCAGAGAACACCCACCGGGTCATTGTGCGATCGTCACCCGCCCGGCGGCTGTCCGCGCCCGCATTTGCGGCCGGTACATATCCTCGACACTGGCGGCTGGGTGATGGAACGCGCCGGGCGACACGGCGCGCACGACATAGGCCAGCTGAAACGCATCTTCTGACCGCCAATCGACCGCCGCCAGGAACCGGTCGGTTCGGAATTCCGCAGTCTCGCCGCGCACCGGGTCCAACCACTCCAACGCGCGAATATCGCCGCCTTTCAACAGGTTCGGGTTGTCGATCTCGAACCCCGCAGGCAGCGGGTCATTGACCATCAATCGCGCCTCTTGCCGCCCAAATGGTGTGACCGTCAGCACCGTCACCAATCGCTCACCGACGGTGACCTCCGCCGGATCAACCGCAGCCCCATCGGTGGTGTAATAGGCCCGCTCAATCGCGTAACCGTTGCCACCGGCCGGTTCCGGCTCTGCCGGGACACCAAAGGTGGTGACCGTGATATCGGTCGGCGCTGTGCCGGTATTGGCAATCAGCGATGCCGCCCCCGCGACCTGCGCATCCAGCACCTGCACAACCGGTCCCTTTGGTACCGCACCATTGACGGTAATGCCCGCACTGCGCAAATCGTCAATCAGCGCGTTGGCCGCCAGCAACGTCCAGGCCGCCTCTTGGGTTGAGGCTTGCCCCGGTTCCTGACCCAGTCCAATCAGCAGATCATCGCGGTTCACCGCTGTGCTGCCCGCCTCAACCGCCAGCGCCAGAACGGCAGCTGCATCGCGTCGGTAGGTGCCATAATCACTGCGCCACAGCATGGTCTCTTGCGGTCGCCCGGCCAGCGTCGCCGCCGCGCGCGCAAACAGCGTATCGGCCCGCGTCTGATCACCATAAAGCGCCAAAGCGGCCCCCAATTGCGCCTGCGCCATCGGGGTCGCAAAGTCGCCCGCCTTTTGATCGGCAAAGTAGCGCAGATCGCCCACAGCCGCCGCACCCTCGCGGGCAAGCACCATCAGCGCATAGGCCAGATCGGCACCACCTGCATCAAAGTCGGGATAATAGTTCACCCCGTTGCGCAGGTTGTCCACCGCATTGCGGAACATCAGCGGCGGCACATCATGACCCCGCGCCCGCGCACGGCTCAGGAAATCGGTGACATAGGCATCCAGCCACAGATCACCCGACGACGCCCGCCACAGGCCAAAGCCGCCGTTCGCCGCCTGATTGGCCCCAATAGCCGCAATCGCTTCGGCAATGCGCTGATCCACCTGATCCGCCTGCGCCAACCCCATCGCCTGCGCGACAGAGGCAAAGTACAGCAGCGGCATCGCACGAGAGGTGATCTGCTCTGTGCAGCCGTAGGGATAGCGATCCAGCGCCGCTAACAAACCCGGCGCGTCAAACCGCGCCAAGGGTCCAACCGACAATGTCGCCCGCCCCGTACCAGCGCGCAGCCCGGCAAAGACATTTTCGTCAAACAGGAATGTCGCATCCGGGGCCAGTGCAAAGCGCGAAATGCGACTGACCACCGGGTCATTCACCACAACCGGAACCGTCAAGACCTGTTCCAGCCGCGCGCCATCAGGCGGGGTGACGGTCAACGTGATCTGATGCGTGCCGGGATCGACGGCCGCAAAGGGCACCTCGAACACCTGCCGCTCGCCCTCGCCCAATGTGACCGTCGCGGGCAGCCCCTGCGCCAGTGCCAGACCATTGGACGTCACGGATAGACCGACCTCACCCGCCGGGCCATCGCTGTGCACGACTTCCAGCAGAAGACGGCTTTGATCGTCCGGGGCCAGAAAGCGCGGGACAGAGGCGGTGACGACAACCGGGTCGCGCACAATCACATCATGTTCCGCCTGCCCGACAGAGGTATCTGTCCAAGCCACAGCCATCAGCCGCAAGGTGCCGTTGAAGGCCGGAATATCCAACGGGATCAGCGCCTTGCCATCGGCACCAATCATCACCGGCCCTTGAAAAAAGACCACCAGATCCTCTGTCGGTGGCGGGCTTTGCATCCCGACCTGCGCCATCGCATCGCCGCCCGAACGCACCCGGCCAAGTGTGCCGTTCAACCCGTCAATCAACCGCCCATAAAGATCGCGCAATTCCACACCCAGCTTGCGCTGACCAAAGTAGTGCCCCTGCGGATCGGGGCTGTCGAAACCGGTGATGTTCAGAATGCCCAGATCGACCGCCGCAAGCGTGACATAGGCGGTCTGCCCGGCCTGCATCCCGTCCAGCGTGATCCCGACGTTCAGCGCACCACGCGGGCGCATCACCTCTGGCGCATCCAGACTGACACCCAGCGCCTTGTCGCCCGGTGCTACAGCGGCATAGCCCAACCCCAGCGACCGCGCCGGGTTGCGCCCGGCGGCCACATCCATCGGGCGGATCACGCTGGCGCTGACATAAGCGCCCGCGCCCCATTCGTCAGTCACGGGCAGGGTAATCAGATTTTCGCCTTCGGTGACTGCCACGGTTTTCAGGCTGATCAGATGATCGGACATGACACTGACGACAGCCGTGCCCGCATAACGCGGCACGATGCGGAATGTGGCCGTATCGCCAATTGCATAGCTTTCCGAATCCAGCGATGCCTCTAACACATCAGGCGTATCGGTGGCACTGGCTGGCGCATACCAACCGGCATAAAAATCGGTAGAGGCCACCGCGTAATCCGCGCCGGTGCGTTCTACGATCAGCTCGTACCGGCCCCATTTCACATCGCCCGCCACGGTCACCGGATCAGCGCCCAAGGCCGCGCTGCCACTGGCGACACGGGTGCGTTCAGTCACCGGTTCCCAGTTCCAATCGCCATAAAGCGAATACCACTGATAGCGTGTCGTCACACGGTTCAGCGTCCATGCGACGTCGATCGCTGCAGGCGTCAAATCGGACGACAGCGCGATCAGATCAAAGGACGCCTCGGTCCCTTCGCGCACGACACCATCAAACCGTGGCTTGATCCCGATAAACGGCGCATCAGGCAGCACAACAGCGGTTGCCGACCGCTCAACCGGGCGGCCTGACCCCTCGCTCACCCGCGCCTGCACGGTCAGCTCCAGCGGCTGTGTGGCCGTCACATCGGGCAAGGTGACGGCCAAGCTGGCCTGCCCTTGTGCATCCGTCGTGCCACCGTCCAGAAACCGGGTTTCGGGGTCAAACGGCGCATTGGCGTCGCCAAAAACATAGCCTGCGAACCCCTCAAGCGTTGCGGCCGCACGCAGCGTCGCCTCCCCCTCGATTGCCAAGTCTGCAGCGGGCGGGCCAAACAGATAGCGCGCGTCCAAACTGGCCTGCGGCACTGTCCCCAGCTTGATCTGCTCTGGCAGTTCCAATTCAAAATCAATGCGTTCGGGCAGAAAATCCTCGACCAGCACATTGCGGCTGGCAAGCGATGGCGCGTCCGGGTCCACATGCACAGCAACCCGCCATGTGCCACGCGGCGCGGTGCCTGCGACCGGCAAGGCAAAAACATGCCCGCCTGCGAGGTCAGTAGCCGATGTGACGCGCGCATATTCCACGCCATCGGGCCGCGTCAGCACCGCGGTCAGCGGCACACCGGCGACGGCCTGTGCGCGGGCATCGCGCATGAGTGCTGTCAGATGGATCGTTTCACCCGCGCGATAGGCACCGCGATCCGGGGTCAGAAAGACATCGATCGGCGGGCTGGGCTCACGCCCCGCAACACCTCTGTCCGACAGATCAAAGGCCGCATCACGTAGCGACAGGAACGCCAGATCATCACCTTTAGTCACTGTGACCAAGGCAGGTGCATCAGCGCCAAAACCGCGGGTCAGCCCCGCGGCAAACGTAGCGGTCCCCTCCGCATCCGTCATGGCACTTGCCAAGACGGCATTCCCTTCGGAAATCAGTTCAACCGTAGCCCCGTTCATGGGCGCAGCATCACCCAGCCCTCGCGCCACGACCGTCAGCCCGTCATTGCCAAGATAGCTCGCGATACCGATGTCAGACAGCACAAACCATTGCGTCGCAGGCGGGTTGTCATAAGGGTCCGCCCCCGGCACCGTGGCCGACAACACGTAAAGCCCCGCAGGTTGCCCCATCAGCGCCACATCCAAAGGCACGCGGGTCAGCACATCGCGGTTCAGGTCCTGTTCCACTTCAGCTACGCCGGTCCAGACCGTGCTGGCAAGGTCGGCATCCAGATATTCCTGCTCATAGGCATATAGCGGGTTCGACAGCAGACCCTCTTGCATGGTGCGCAGAATGTTGCGATCCGACAGGCGGCGCAGGGTCAGATCAACCTCTGTCAGGTTGACGGTTTCCAGCGGGATCGCGACCTCTCCGGCGCGGGGCAAGACATAAGCGCGGCTGGTGAATTTGACCCCTGCACTGCGGTCGCGGATGTACTGTGTCAGCTCTGTGTTGCTGGACAAAACCTCACCACTGGCCGCAGGCAAACCAGCGCGCAACACGAACCTGATCCGCTCCCCGTGGGTCATGCCTGCGATGCACAATTGCCGGTCATTGACGGTGACGGCCAGGGCCGGATCGGGCAGTTGCACGAATGGGGCGTAATCCACGCCCGCATTGACCAAAGCCTCATTAAAAACCGCACAAATACGGGGGCTTGCGCTGTCGCTTTCCACCTGCGTGTCGACCACGCGGAACCCGAATTTGCCCACCAGATCGTCCAGCATGACCTGCGCGTCATCGCGGGCCTGAACCGCTTGTGCAAGCCGCAGCGCGGCAATCGCGTCGCGGCCCCGGTTGCGTTGCACAAGGATTTGCGCGATCTCCATCAGGGCGGTTGCGCGGGCCGGATCGTTCAGCGCGCGCATGTAGCCTGAAACTGCAGCGGGCAAGGCCCTTTCGCGGGCCGCCTGGGCGCGGGTGGGATCGTCGGTCTGAACGGTACGCGCCAACACAGCATAGGTGATCCACAAATCAGAGGCATCACTGATCGAGGTCGCGGCCCCCGTTAAACGTAGCGCTTGCAACAGGTTACCAGAATCGCGCTGCCGTGCGGCGCGTTCCAGAAGCTGGCCGAGGCTGACCTCGTTTGCGGCATGCCGCCGCCCGATAAGACTGCTGAGCCGATCCGCCTCTGACAGGTCGTTGGCAGACAGAAATGACAGGTCTGCGCGCCGGGCATCTTCAACCGCCAGAACTGCCGGGTCCGTGTCATAGATCCGGGCCGAAACTGCCCCTTCGTAGGGCACGACCTCGGTCACAGTTCCCTTGAGAAAACAAGAGCTTGAGCGTTGGTTGAAGGTAAAGGCCCGGCACTGGTTGTCGTTGACACAAGCCGCCTGACAGGCGTTGAGCGTGGTGTCAAAGATGCTTTGCAAATCTGCGCCAAAGAAATCCACATCGCGCGACACGATCGGGCGGCGATCCGGCAGGTCGGCCAAAAGTTGCGTCGCGAAAATGGCGAAAAAACAAGCGGCTAGAATGCGGATCATGCGAAAACTCCCTGTCGTCAATGACGTCAGAGTGGCATGTGACCGGGGATTCGGGCAATCCGCCTATTCGGGATAATCGCGCAGAAAAACCGGCTTTTCAGGTGTCGACAAATCGGGGTCATAGGCATAGCCCCCTGCTGTGAAGCCGGCGATGTCGTCCGCCGCCGTCAGCCGGTTTTCGATGATGAAACGGGCCATCGCGCCCCGCGCACGTTTGGCGAAAAAGCTGACCATGCGGGGACGTCCGTCCTTAACCTCAAGAAACTGCGGCGTTGACACTTTCAGCTTAAGCGCTTTGCGGTCAGCCGCGCCAAAATATTCCTGACTTGCACAATTGATCAGCGTATCGGTCCCGCGCTCTTTTGCCTGCGTGTTCAAGGCCTTGGCGATTGTGTCGCCCCAGTAGTCATATAGCGACTTGCCACGCCGGGTCTTCAGGCGGCTGCCCATCTCCAACCGGTAGGGCTGAATCGCGTCCAGTGGGCGCAGAACCCCGTAAAGGCCCGACAGAATGCACAAATGATCCTGTGCCCAGGCCATGTCATCCTCGGTCAGAGTCTTGGCCTCTAGCCCTTGATAGGTATCACCATTAAAGGCCAACGCCGCTGGTTTGACAGCGCTGAGATCGGGGTCAGCGGCAAACACCTTGAACCGGTCGCGGTTCAGCCGGGCAAGGTCATCCGACAGACCCATCAGCGCCTTGAGCTGCGTTAAGGTTTGCCCACGCATCGTCTTGGACAGCCGCACTGCGTCATCCTGAAACACAGGTGCCGTTGCTTTATGGCTAACAGGTTCAAAATCAAGCGATTTTGCGGGTGAAATCGTGATCAGCATAGTGCCCCCTTGGTGGTGCAACGACATGTAGCACGCTCAGCGGCGGGGGAAACGGTTAACAAGCGAGGGATGATGCACAAACCATGCACATCCCATACACATCACGAGCATACGCAAGGATGAACAGGCATTAACCAAAACGCAAACCCGCGGCCCGGCGGCTTGCAAAGATTGAACGGCGCGACTTTTCGGGGGGGCTCGAGTCGAGGTAAACCCCGACCTACCCTTCGACCAGAACGTCCAGAAAGGCATCCGCAAAGCGGTCCGCGTAACGGTCGCCCAGAAGCCGGGCAATTGCGTCCTTGGTCGGGTCGCGCAACTGCGCGACCTTGGCAAGCAATGAGGCCGAGCAGGTCATCGGTTTGCCGGTGCCATCTGATCCCCGCTGCAGATCAGCTTGGGCCGCCAACAAGCGGTCATAGACAGCCCCTTCGCTGCGGCCCGCGAGTTTGCGACGCGAGGGATGCAATTGCTGCGCCTCGCCTGCAATCACCTCTAGAAAGGCATTGCCATAGCTTTCCAGTTTCTTGGCACCCACGCCGCTGATACCGGCCATCTCGTCCAGCGTCATCGGGCGTGTCTGCGCCATCTCGATCAGGGTGCGGTCGTTGAAAATGATATAGGCCGGGCCGCCCTGCGCCTCTGCCAGGGCGCGGCGCTTGGCCTTGAGGGCCGAGAGCAGCGGCGCGTCTTCTTCGCTGACCATCTGGCGCACTTTGGGGCCTGCGGTCTTGGCGGCCTTGATGGTGTCGCGGCGCAGGGTGATCGTGGCCTCGCCCCGCAGGATCGGCAGGGCATGGTCGGTCATGCGCAGCGCCCCGTGGCGGTCAGGGTCGGGGCGAAACAGGTCATGGCCCATCATCTGCCGGAAAATCGCCTGCCATTGCGGTTTAGAGTATTCGCGGCCCACACCGTAGGTTGGCAGGCTGTCATGACCGCGCTGCGCAATCTTGTCAGTCTTTGCCCCCATCACAATGTCGATCAGATGGCCCGCCCCAAACCATTCGTCGGTGCGCAGTGCGGCCGACAGCGCCATGCGGACGGGGGTGGTGGCGTCAAAAACCTCTGCCGGTTTGTCGCAGAGGTCGCAGTTGCCGCAGGGCTGCGGGTCTTCGCCAAAGTAGGACAGCAGGTTTTGGCGGCGACAGTGCAGCGCCTCTGCCAGGCCCAAGAGCGCATTCAAACGCCCATGATCCGCCGCCCGGCGTTCGGGTGGGGCCAGGCCTTCGTCGATTTGCTGACGGCGAAAGCCGATGTCCTGACTGCCGAAAAGCGTCAGGGTTTCAGCAGGCGCGCCATCGCGGCCCGCGCGGCCGATTTCCTGATAATAGGCCTCGATCGATTTGGGCAGGTCGGCGTGGGCGACCCAGCGGATATCGGGTTTGTCGACGCCCATGCCAAAGGCCACGGTGGCAACGACGATCAACCCGTCCTCTTGCTGAAAGCGGCGTTCAACGTCGCGGCGGTCGTCCGCCTCCATCCCGCCGTGGTAGTGGCAAGCGGTATGGCCCGCCTCGGTCAGCGCACGGGACAGCGATTCGGTCTTGGCGCGCGTGCCGGTGTAGACGATGCCGGACTGGCCCTTGCGCGCAGCGGCAAAGTTAAGGATCTGTTGGCGCGGGCTGTCCTTGACCGCAAAGGCAAGGTGGATGTTGGGCCGATCAAAGCCACGC
Organism: uncultured Paracoccaceae bacterium; assembly: GCA_947492825.1. Lineage (GTDB taxonomy): Bacteria > Pseudomonadota > Alphaproteobacteria > Rhodobacterales > Rhodobacteraceae > CANMYO01. Next base: position 805,652 of record CANLNT010000002.1, on the reverse strand, counting down.
AGGAATGTCGCTGGCTGCTGGCCGCCAAAGAGCTTTTCAACGATTTCCAGACGGGTTTCGGCATCAGCCGTGGCGGTGAAGGCGGCCAGGGGCACATCCAGGGCGCGCTTGAGCTCGCCAATCCGCAGATAGTCGGGGCGGAAGTCGTGGCCCCATTGGCTGACGCAATGCGCCTCATCCACGGCAATCAGGCTGACGCCCGCCTCAGCCAGCATCCGCTGGGTGCCACCCGAGGCGAGCCGTTCGGGCGCCATGTAGAGCAGTTTCAGCGTGCCATCCGTCAGACCCGCCCAGACCGCATCGGTTTCGGCATCGGTATTGCCTGAGGTCAGGGCACCGGCCGCCACACCGGCGGCGCGCAGCCCGCGCACCTGATCGCGCATCAGCGCAATCAGCGGCGAAATGACCACGGTGACACCAGAGCGGGCAAGGGCGGGCAGTTGAAAACACAAGGATTTGCCGCCGCCCGTGGGCATGATCGCCAACGTGTCGCGACCTGCGGTGACGGCATCAACAATCTCTTCCTGCCCGGGGCGGAAGCTGTCAAAGCCGAATACGTCAGAAAGCAGCGTGGCAGCGCTTTGCATCTTGTCCTGTTGGTTTTTTATCTCTGCTCTTGGTGTGACAATCGCAGATGAAGACGCGGTTAACAAGAGATTGCGCCTGGTGCGGGGTGGCGATTTTTCGACGAAAAATCGGGCCTCCGGCGGGCATATTTCTATTCAAAAGAAAGCAGGGCGTTGCCTTCGACGGGGCGCGGACTTACCCATTCAGGAAAGGAGAATTTGATGGGTGAAATCACGCTGGTCCGACATGGGCAGGCCAATTCGGCGGCCGATAATGAGGCGGACTATGACAGGCTGACAGAGCTGGGCCATCAACAGGCCAAATGGCTGGGCGAATGGATGAAGGCCCATGACGGGCCATTCGATCAGGTGGTGTCGGGCAGCCTGCGCCGCCAACGCGAGACGATTGCCGGCATGGGCTGGGAGGCGGAGGTTGATCCGCGCTTGAACGAAATCACCTACTACGACCTGACCAACGAGATGGACGCGCTGGGGGAGATGAAGCGCGACGGGCCAGAGGATTTTGCCCTGCATTTCCCGGCCACGCTGACGGCGTGGAAAGATGGGCGGATCAAGGGGAACGAAAGTTGGGAGGCTTTCGTGGGCCGGGTCCGCGATGTGATGCAGATGGCAGCGCAGCCGGGCAAGCGGGTGTTGTGTGTGACATCGGGTGGGATCATCAGCCGCGCGGTTGCCGAACTTTTGCATCTGGATATTCCACAAATGGCACAGATCGCCTTGCCGATCCTGAACACCTCTGTGCACCGCATTCATGTGACGCCGCATGGGCCGATCCTGTCGACGTTCAATTCTGCCCCGCATCTGGATCATTCTGATAGGTTGGCGGCACGCACGCATTACTAGGGGGGTCAGATGCTGAAATTGCACTACGCACCGCGCACCATATCCATCGCCACTGCGATTGCGCTGGAAGAGGTCGGTGCGGCCTATGAGGCCGTGCCAGTGGATTTTGCAAGCGGCGCGCAGCACGGCGCGGATTACCTCGCGGTCAATCCCAAGGGGCGTGTGCCAGCGCTGGAAACCCCCGGTGGTATTCTGACCGAAACCGGCGCGCTGCTGGAATATGCAGCCCCCGCGCTGGTGCCGGATGATCCGCTGAACGCGGCACGGATGCGCGAGTTGATGTATTATCTGGCCAGCACGATGCATGTGGCCCACGCCCACAAGATGCGCGGCAGCCGTTGGGCGGATCAGCAAAGCAGCTTTGATGACATGGCCGCCAAGGTGCCGGAGACGATGACCGCCTGTTGCGACTATCTTGAAGCGACGTTGCCGCTGGCCCCTTTTGCGCTGGGGTCCGCGATGACCTGCGCTGATCCCTACCTTTACATGGTGCTCAGCTGGGCACCGGGGGATGGCGTCGACATCGCGGCATTCCCGAAGCTGAGCGCGTTTGCCGCGATGATGCAGGCGCGCGACAGCCTGAAAACACTGACCAAGCGGGGGTTCCTATGACGCATCTTTGGGTCCGCGCGGAAAGCCGCGCCAACGAAGAACGCGTAGGCTTGACGCCCGTAGGCACCGCCACCCTGATGGCCGCAGGCATCCACGTCACGGTTGAGGAAAGTCGCCAGCGCGCCATTCCGATGGACGGCTACCGCGCCACGGGCTGTGATATCGCGCCGGAAGGCACCTGGGTTGACGCGCCCGACGATGCGCTGATCTTCGGGCTGAAGGAACTGCCCGATGACGGCACGCCACTGCGGCACCGACACATCATGTTCGGCCATGCCTTCAAGGGCCAGCCCAGCGGTCGCGTGCTGCTGGACCGGTTTCAGGCAGGCGGCGGCGCGCTTTACGACCTTGAATATCTGGTGGGCGACGATGGCCGCCGGGTCGCGGCCTTTGGCTATTGGGCGGGCTTTGCCGGGGCCGCCGTCGCCTTGCGCTGCTGGATCGCGCAGGCGCGCGGCGGGATCGCAGGCCCGGTCCACACCTATCTGAGTGCCGCGCATATGATCGCCGACCTGCAAGGCGCGCTCGTCCGGCTGGGCACCGAACGGCCCACGGCGCTGATCATCGGGGCCAACGGGCGCGTGGGCACCGGGGCTGCGGACCTCTGCCGCGAAATGGGCGTGGCTACGACGCTATGGGACATGGACGAAACCGCCCGTGGCGGCCCGTTCCCAGAGGTGTTGCAACATGCGCTTTTCTTCAACTGCATTCTGGCGCGCGAGGGCACGCCGGTTTTTGTGCACGAAGGGGCCACCACAACCGAACGCGCCTTGCGGGTGATTGGCGATATCGCTTGTGATCCCGACAGCGCCTTCAACCCGATCAAGGTTTATGACCGCACCACCACGTGGGACGCGCCCGCCTTGCGCGTCCACGACCACCCGACGCTGGATGTCACCGCGATCGACAATCTGCCCGCGATGCTACCGGTCGAAAGCTCAGAGGATTTTGCCGGGCAATTGCTGCCCAGCCTGCTGACGCTGGCAGATCTGGACGGCGGCGTCTGGGGCCGCGCCCGCGCCACCTTTGACGCCGCCATCGCAGATTAGGCCAGACTGGGCAGCCAAAGCACGATCCCCGGAAAGGCCACCAGCAGGGCGATGGTGATCGCATCGGCCACAAAGAACGGTGTGACCCCTTTGAACACGTCCTGCACGGACAGGTCATCGCGGACGCCTGCCACCACAAAGCAATTCAGGCCGATGGGGGGTGTGATCAAACAGAACTCTGCCATTTTCACCACCAATATCCCGAACCAGATCGCGCACATCGGGCCGGACATGCCAAAGGTGCTGTCGGCGGCACTGACCGCCTCACCGCCATTGAGCGCCATGACAGCCGGGTAGACCACCGGCAGGGTCAGCAGTAGCATCCCGATGGCATCCATGAACATGCCCAGCACGGCATAGGCCAGCAGGATGCACACCAGTATCAGCATCGGCGACATGGTGAGCGAGGTGATCCAATCCGAAAAGGCGCTTGGCAGGTCGGCAAAGCCCAGGAAGCGGACATAGATCAGCACGCCCCAAATGATCGTGAAGATCATCACGCTTAGCTTGGCGGTTTCCAACAACGCGTCTTTCAGCTGGGGCCAGCGCATTCCCTGATAAAGCGCCATCAGGAAGACGACAAAGGCCCCAATCGCGCCGCCTTCGGTCGGGGTGCCCCAGGCGTCGCCGCCAAAGGGGTTGTAGACAAAACAGATGATCGTCACGACGACAAAGACGATGGGTAACGCGGGCGGCAAGGATACAAAGCGTTCCTTCCACGTATAGCCCGAAACCGGCGGGCCAAAGCCCTTGATCGTCAGCGCCATGCCGATAATCAGTGCAGCATAGACCAACGCCGAGAATGCACCGGGGATAAAGCCTGCCAGTAGCAGTTTGCCGACGTCCTGTTCCACGATGATCGCATAGATCACAAGGATCGCGGACGGCGGGATCAGGGATGCCAACGTACCGCCTGCGGCAACCACACCTGCGGCGAATTGCTTGTTATAGCCGATCTTCAGCATCTCGGGGATCGCGATGCGCGCAAAAACGGCAGAGGTGGCGACGGAGGCGCCAGAGACGGCAGCAAAGCCAGCGGTGGCAAAGACCGTGGACACCGCCAGCCCGCCCGGCACCCAGGCGATCCAGCGTTTTGCGGCCTCAAACAGCGCCTTGGTCAGGCCCGCGTAGTAGGCCAGATAGCCGATCAGGATGAAGGTCGGGATCAAGGACAGGGCTTGCGAGGAAACCTTGGAATGCGGCACCTGACCGGCGGTTTTGACCGCCACGCTCAGCGCCCAGCCAAATTCGTCGATACCGTAATCTTTCTTGGCCCAGAATATCCAGATCAGGCCAATCATGCCCGCAAGACCGGCGGCAAAGGCGACGCGCATGCCAAGGACGACCATGACCAGCAGACCGCCGGTGACCCAAAGGCCAATGTCGATGGGTTCCATCAGTCCTGCCCCTCAAGTTGTTCGGCTTCCATGCGAGCTTGCGTGGCGGCGTCGGCGACAAGCGGCACGGCAATCGCGCGGCCGGTGGCGATGGCCCGCAGGTAGGCCCAGACTTGCAGACACAGACGCAGGCACAGCACGCCAAAGGCAAGCGGGGCCATGAGCTTCGCGGGCCAGATCGGCAGGGCAATATCCATAGAGCTGTCGCGGCTCCACAAGGGTGCGGCGAAATCAAAGCTACGGGCGAAATGCGCCCATGATCCCCAAACCAGCAGCGCCATCAGAAGCAATACGGCGAGGGTGGTAATCAGTTCAACGATATAAAGTGTGCGACCGCGCAGACGGCCCACAAGAATGTCCATGCGGATATGCCCGCCTTCGCGCATGACATAGGAAATCCCCATGAAGGCAATAAGCGGCATGGCCTGTTCGATCCAATCGACATAGCCCGGCAGCGGGGCGTTGAACCCGTTGCGCCCGGTCACAGAAACCACAGCCAGCACCATCAGGGCAAAGACACTGATCCCACTGATCAGGGCAAAGGCCCGTTCAAGGCGCAGCAGTTTCAGGTCGAGTTTGCTGAGCGTGCTGTCATCTGTCAGCACAAGTGATGCAGTCGCCATCGGTCTCCCCCCTTGCGATGTGCAATCTTCAAAAATTGGCCCCGCGCGATGCGCGCGCGGGGCCAAAGGGAGGTTACATGCTTTCGGCAATCATGCCGGTCACAAGATCATACAGCTCTTGCGCGGGCAGGCCTGCGGCAGTGTTCTGCTCGATCCATGCGGCTGCAGCGGGGGCTGCCGCGGCCTCTTTGAAGGCCGCGATCTCTGCATCGGTGAAGGTCACAACTTCGATCCCGCGCTCTTCCAGCGCCGGGCCCCATGCGTCCATCGTGGCACCGTTGTAGTTGGCGACGTAATGTTCGAGCGATTCATCAATGGACCCCAGCAGCGCCTCGCGATGTTCATCGGACAGGCCGTTCAGCGCGTCGGTGTTGGCCACAACCGGGCAGTTCACCGTGCCGGGGTTCAGGTTCGACGTCCACCATGTGGCGTTTTCGATTGTGCCGAATGACATATGCGCATGAGGTGCAAAGGCCACGGCCTTGACCACGCCCGAATCCATTGCCTGACGCACCTCGCTGGCCGACATAGAGGTCGGGACAGCGCCTACGGTTTCCATTGCGGCACCAATCCCACCGGTCGCCCGCACGCTGAGCCCGGCAAATTCGTCCAGTGTTGACGGCGCTTCGCCGACGCCCACGATATTGTACTGCGGCAGCGGCGACGGCATCAGCAAGGTGGCATTCCAACGGGCCAGATCGGCCACGGTGGCGGGATGCTGATAGACGGCCATCGACAGCTCGATCTCTTGCTCGAGCGAGCTGACGCCAAGGAACGGCAGTTCCAGCACGGTGATCGAGGGGTTCTTATCGCGGTGATAGCCGGCACAGAATTGCGCCATCTCGAACGCACCGATGGAGATGCCATCAAGGTTCTCGCGGTTGTTGGACAAACCACCATAGCTGATGTTCAGGGTAAATTCACCGTCTGTCTTTTCGCTGACAAGTTCAGCCAGCTTTTCAACATGCTCGGTAAAGGCGCGCTGTTTGCCCCAGAGCGAGACGTTCCATTCCTCGGCCATCGCATCGCCTGCATAGGCCGTCACAAGTGCAGCCGCAGCCGCACGGGTCATAAGCGTTTTCATATTCGATTTCCTCCCAGAATATGGTGAGACACATTAAACCGCAAAAACCGCGCGGAATGCATGAAGAAAAATGCGCAGGCTTTTGTGGCCGCCCTGCGGATTTCCGCAGGGCTACAGCAGCGCGTCCTTATCAAGGCCCAGTTTGACGATTTTCTCGTTCAAGGTGCGGCGTCCTATGCCCAGTTCGGCGGCGGCATCATCCATACGGCCCGCGTGGGTCTGGATCGCCTTGCCAATCATCTGCCGTTCAAACGCAGCCACCGCCTCGCGCAGGCCGGGGCGCGGGGCGGCGCTTGTTTCCGCGCCAGACATCGCATCGCCCATCGTGCCAAAGCCTTGCCGCGCGGCCATCACCCGCCGTTCGGCCACATTGCGCAATTCGCGCACATTGCCGGGCCAGTCATGCGACATCAGCGCGGCCAAATCCGCCTCTGACAATTCAGGCGGGGGCATTTCGAACACCGCCGCGGCCTCAGCCAGAAAGCGGGTCACAAGCAACGCCACATCATCCAGCCGCGCCTGCAAGGGCGGCAAGTGTAGTGCGAACCCTTCCAGACGGTACAGCAAATCGCGCCGCAACCGCCCTGCCGCCACAGCCTCGGCGGTGTCCTCGTTGGTGGCCGAAACCACGCGCAAATCAATGCGTTCCGGCGCGCCCTGCCCCGGTTCCAACACCTCTTTGGCTTCGATCAAGCGCAGCAGCATCGGCTGGATATCCGCAGGACAAGCGCAAATCTCGTCCAGAAACAGGGTCCCACCCGCCGCACTGCGGGCCACCAGCGGCAATTGCTCGGGCCCGATCTGGGCCGCGTTCACCGCGATGAATGGCCCGTCGCACCGGCCCGAGATGTCGTGCAAGGCGCGCGCCACAAGGTCTTTGCCCGTCCCGGTATCACCATGGATCAAAACAGAGGCGTCAGCGTCGGCCATCATTGCGATGTTGTCGCGCAGGCGGGCCATCACCTCGGTTTGGCCCAGCAGAACGCGATCCAACCCCGACAACTGTTGCAGCCGCTCTTTCAGGCGCTGATTGCTGTTGCGCATCTGATGCTGTTCGGCGGCATGCGACAGTATCAGCAGCAAGCGCTTGGGGTCATAAGGCTTTTCCACAAAACTATAGGCGCCACGGTTCATCGCATCGACCGCCATCGGGATATCCCCATGCGCCGAGATCAGCACAATGGGCGGCGGCGCATCCAGCGATTGCAGCAGTTCCAGCCCGGTCATCTCTGGCATCCGCACGTCCGACAGGATCACATCGGGGCGGAACTGGGTGATCCAGCGGGCGGCATCGGTGGCGCGCGGCAAGTCCTTGGCAACCCAACCTGCCGCTTCGATCAGGTCCACAAGCGAGGTGCGCATCATCCGGTCATCATCAATCACAAGCACACGAAAGGCCGTCATGGCGATGCCTCCCCGGTGTTGCGCGGCAAGGTGACCCGGAACAACGCGCCGCCCTGCGCGCGGTCTGACGCGGTGATCGTGCCGCCATGGTCTGACACGATCCCGGCTGAAATTGTCAGGCCCAGTCCCATGCCCCGCCCGCTTTCGCGCGTGGTGGCAAAGGGTTCGCGCAGGTCGTCAAATGACTGATCCCCCAGGCCATGGCCGCTGTCTGCGACGGAGAACCAGACGTCATCATCCGCCTGCCCCATCTCAATCGCGATGCGGCGTTCGGCAGCATCCTCCATCGCGTCCAACGCGTTACGCACGATATTTGTCATCACCTGTTCGATCCGCAGCGCGTTGGCCCAAAGCGTGACATCGGATGTCGGGCGCTGAAAGTCCACCGTCGCACCGGTATGTGCGATCGTGGGCTCCAGCAGATCCAGCGCATTGGTCATCGCCGCCGCAAGGTCGATCTTTTCGAACTTGTCCCGGCCTTTACGGGAAAAGAACTTTAGCTGCCGGGTGATGTCCTCCATCCGGGCCACAAGGCCCTGCATTTTGTCGTTCAGCGTACTAGGCCCGGAGGTCATTTCGGCCGCTGCCAACCGATTACGCATGGCCGCAATTGGTTGACCCAATTCGTGCGTGACCGATGACGCCAGTTGCCCCAAGGCTGCCAACCGCCCGGCGCGCTCCAATTCTGCTTGGGTCTTTTGCAGGTTCTGTTCCGCGGCGCGGCGTTCCTCGATCTCGACAGCAAGACGCGCGTTGGCGGACCGCAACAGCGCCTGATCCTCTTCCGACTTTTGCAAAGCTGCGCCGATGCTGCGCACCCGACGCACCTGCAACGCGATCAACCCCAGCACACCCATCAGCAGCACGAACCCCGCACTGAGCGAGGCGCGGGTAACGGCCTGATCGTCGGGCACAAAGAAATGCAGCGACCAGTCGTTGGGCAGATCACGGGTGCGCAGATACAGCAAATGCTTGCCACCCACATTGGCCGTTTGGGCCGTGATGTCGCGGGTCCAGTCCAGCGGGTCCAGCGGCTCCTGCCCAAACTGGCGGGATGCGATAATCCGGTCGCGCTGATCCGCTGTCAGCGGGTCCAGCACGCGGTAGCGCCACGCCGGGTCAGAGGCCAGAAGCACCACACCATCGGCATTGGTCAGCATGATCCGCTCGCCCGAGGCTTGCCAGCTGTTTTGCAGCGCGGACAGATCCAGCTTGATCGCGATGACGCCCTCCGCCGCTGCGCGCGATTGCACCGCAAGTGCATAGAAATACCCCGGAATGCCGGTGGTGGCCCCGATGCCATAGAACTCGCCCAGTGCGCCATCGCGGGCCGCCTGAAAATACGGACGGAACGCATAGTTCTGCCCGACAAAGCTGTTGGCAGCCGCCGCGTTCGAGGCCGAGATCGTCAGCCCCGCATCGTCCATCAGATAGATCGCATCCAGCCCCGCACTTTGCGCAAAGCGTGCCAGCCGCCGGTCAAGCGCGGTGGTATCGCCGCCCTGCAGGGTGGCCGCAACAAACGGGTCTTGCGACAAAAGGAAAGGCAGATGGGCAAAGTGGCGCAACTCTGCCTCGACCGTGCTGCGATACAGCGTCAGGCGGGCGGCGGCCTGTTCACGGACCTGCGCGCTGAAATAGGTGTAGGACGCCCAATACACACCCAATGTGCAGGCGACCAGGATCGCAATCGGGACAAGGTTCAGGTGCCGCATACCGCCCGTGGTGCCCGGTGGATGGCGGAAAATCAACCGCCACGGCAGATCAGCGCGCGCCAAAGATCCGGTAGTACATCCAGTCAGGCATGAATTGCGACAGGCGGAAAAGCCACGAAAACACCATCGGGAACGACTTTTTGAAGGCGTCGTCGTTCATGTGGTCAAAGACCTCGTTGGCGGCATCCTCGGGCGCCATGATGAACGGCATGTTGAAATCGTTCTTGTCGGTCAGCCGGGTCTTGATGAAGCCGGGATTGATCACCTGCACCTTGATCGGGTGGGTGCGCAGATCGGCCTGCATGGATTCCGCCAGCGCCATCAGCCCGGCCTTGGACGCGGAATAGCCAATCGCCCCCGGCAGCCCACGGAACCCCGAAAGTGAACCGGTCAGAACGATGTGCCCCGCACCCCGTTCGACCATCTGCGGGATGACCTCACCCACCACGCGGGACGCGCCAAGGTAGTTGACCTGCGCCATCATCTCGGCCTTGTCGTTATCCCATTCTTGCGCCTTCATCGGCCAGTAGACGCCCGCCAGATAAACCACGCCGTCGATCTGGCCGACCTTCTCGGCGGCTGCGCGCACGCTGTCCATGTCGGCCACATCCACGGTCACAAATGACGCAGTACCGGGGAGTTCTGCGACCAGTTCGGCCAGCCGGTCCTCTGACCGGGCGGAGACGATCAGCTCTGCCCCGGCGCGCGACATCACATGGGCCACGGCGCGGCCCAATCCTTCGCTTGCGCCGACCAGCCAGTAGCGCTTTCCTTGCCAGCTTTGCACGTTATTCGCCCGCCACGGCGCGCGCATGCGCCGGGCGCATGGTGGCGACAAGCTCGGCCACCTTGATCCCGAATTTGCGGAACTGGCTGCGGTTCATCACGGTGCCGTTCGACATCAGATACATCCAGTCTGTGGTATCCAGAACGTGACCGCCCGCCTCTTCGGCCAATTTGATCCGGTAATTCAGCAGCACCGCAGAGCCGTTTTGCTGGCCCGATCCCGCACCAATCACATCGGGCGCCTCAGCCTTGATGCGACCGTCATTGCCCAGCGTAAGGGTCCAGACCCGGTCTTGGACATTGCCGCTATCGTAATGAAACACCTCTTTCATGGTGCAGACATTGCCATCCCATTGCGCATCGAAATGCGCAACAAACCGTGACGTGACGCGGCCAAATGGACCATAAATGATGCCTTCGCATTCAATCGGGCCCTGAAAGGTGTCGCGGATGTTGAAGGTAGGGCCATCTGCATAGTCGTTCGGTTTCTGCGCCCAGAAGGACACATAGCGGGACTTTGCGATCAGCCCGATCAAAACCAAGGCGGCCCCGATCAGAATTGCAGCGAGTGACATTATCTGTCCTCTAATTTGGTGGCGACCAGCAGGCCGATTGCCACGAGTTTCAAAAGGCATGGCACCCCTGCGTAAAGGAGCGTCAGCATTGTCAGCGCCGCCTGCGGGTTGGTCTCTGCCCCTGCGGCAAATCCGGCCTGTTCCAGCAGCGGCAAAAGCACCACAGCAGCAAAGGCCAGCGTCAGTTTGTTCACCAGCGACCAAAGCCCAAAACCCTGCCCACCGTTTGGAGAAACCTGCGCCATGCGTTTTGCAAACATGGCAGGGAGGAGGGTCAGGTCTGCTCCGATCGTTGCACCACTTAGTACGCAGACAATGCTGAACTGGATCAGGTCGCCTGTGCCCAATGTCAGCGTGTAGCCAAATGACAAGATCGCCAGCACCATCGCCGTCAGCAGCACCGGCTTGGGGCCAAAGCGCGCCGCAAGGCGCGACCAAAGCGGGGCGGACATGGCCGCAGCCAGAAAAAACAGCACCAATAAAGGGCCTTCCCAGCCAACCGCGCCCAAACGGTCATCGACGTAGAACAGGAACAGGGTGGAGCTGACGGCCAGCGGCGTGGCGTTGAACAGCGCCAGGATCAGCAAGCGCTTGGCCAAGGGGTCGGACAAAATGTCGCGGATGCCCATAGGTGCCGATGACGTGCGCCCGGTCCACTCGGGCCACATATAAAGCGCGGCCAGGGCTGTCAGCGCGGCAAAGCCATAGGCAAAAATCGCGAAAGGGCTTTCGGTCATCCCCATCAGCACAGTGGGCACAATCGCCGCGATGCAGACCCCCAAAAGCGCGCCGGTTTCGCGCCAGGCCGCAAGCCGGACGTGGCCCGCGGGGTCCGGCCCCGCCTTCGCGATGCCTTGCGCGTAAAAGTTGATGGTCAGAAAGCTGAACGCACTGAAAAGGCCAGTGACGGTGATGGCGAACCACCAGATCGGCGGGATCGGCGGGGCCACGGCAAATAGCCCGATCATCGAAATCGCCAGAAGTGCCACGCCACCGGTCACAGCGAGCGCTTTGCTCCGGTTCAGGCGTTCGCTGATCCAGCCCAGCACCGGGTCCTGCACCACATCAATCAGCCGCAGCACAAACAGCACCGCACCCAGTGCTGTCAGACTGACACCATAGGATTCAGCGTAATAGGCTGGCGCATAGATATAGATCGGCAGCCCTGCGGCGCTGATGATGGCGGCAAAGAGTGAATAGGCGGGCAGCCGGTCGCGCAGGGCGCTCACCTTGTGACCTCTTCGCTGGGGGGTGTGGGCTGACTGCGGAAAGTCGCGCCCTTCCACCACAGCTTGATCGCTTGCCAATGGATCAGCGTCAGCACCCGGCGCGATCCAAACGGGCGGCGCAAGGCAGCGCGCAGGATACCGGTGTTGGTCAGCGGCGCGCGTGGACCTTTGAGCGTGGCAATGACCCCGCCATTGCCGCGGCTATAGTCGATGATGATGTGAATATTCTGGTCCGAAATATCAAATCTGAACACATATCCGCCTTCAATCGGCTGGAACGGCGAAACATGCATGATTTTCTGCGCAGCGAGTGTTTCATCCTTCGTGATCGGGCGCAGGTCGTCATGGGCACACAGATAGCTGTGGCGATCGCCAAAAGTATTGGTCACCTCTGCAATCACGCAGCGCAAGACGCCGTCATCGTCATGGCACAGCCAAAAGCTGACCGGGTTGAAGACATGGCCCAGCAGACGCGGCTGCGCGAGCAATTCGATCCGCCCCGACAGGGTAATCTGATGCGCCTGCAGAATATCGCGCACCCAAGCAGCCCCCCTGCCATGCTTTGGCGCGCCACCGTGATCGCTGTCCTGCAAGGACATCAGCGCGGCACGGTTGCGGGCAAACAGCTTGGGCGTCTGCAGATCAGCTTCTGCGTCCAGCAGCACATAGTCGATGGAATAGCGAAAGGCGTTTTTCACCGCCCCGCGCCGACCGTGATAGGTCTCTCCATTGATGTGCTGTACAGTGCTCACTCTGCTGCCATCTCCAACCGTTCAACCGCATTCAGGGCATGGACCACGTCATAGGCAGACGACAGCCCGTCCTCGTGAAAGCCGTTCTTCATCCACGCACCGCAGAACCAGGTGCGGTTTGATCCGTTGATCGCTGCCGCGGTTTTCTGGGCTGCGAGTGCGGCCATATCATAAACCGGATGCCGCAGGGTGGCGGTGTCCCAGATCAGATCATCGCGAATGGGCCGCGTGGAATTGAGCGTCACCATATAGTCATCACCGCTGATCGACGGCTGCAGCGAATTCATCCAATAGGTCAGGTCGATCTGATCCGACTGCTTGCCGCGATCCTCAGTATAGATCCACGACGACCAGACCTGTCTTCGCTTGGGCATTACAGCGGTGTCGGAATGCAGGACAATGTCGTTGGGCTGATAGCGGATCGCGCCGAGCGTGGCCTTTTCCGATGGCGTCGGGTCAGACAACATCGCCAGCGTGTCGTCGGAATGGGTGGCAAAGATGATCTCGTCAAAGCTTTCCCAATCGCCGCCTGCCTTGACGTCAACGCCAAAGGGCGTGCGGCGCACGGTTTGAATGGGGGTGCTCAGGCGGATATCAACACCGCGCTTCTCCATGTCTGTGCCCAGACGGTTCACATATTCAATGCTGCCACCGGTCACGGTGTACCACTGGTGCTGACCATGGACCCCCAAAAGCGCGTGATTGTCGAAGAACCGCAGCAGCGCATAGGCCGGGAAGTCCATGATCTGTTCCTTGGGGGTGGACCAAATCGCGCCAGAGAACGGCAAAAGATAGTGATCGCGGAAAAAGTCCGACAGGCCCAGTTTCGCAAGCAACCCACCCACGGTCAGGCTTTCGTCCGCTGCCGCTGCCAGCCCGTGTTTGTTGAAATGCAAAAGGTCACGGACCAGCCGCAGAAACCTCGGGCTTAGCGCGTTCATCCGCTGCGCGAATAGCGCATCCAGCGAGGTCAGCGCATATTCAAAGCGGCCCCCGTCAAAGCTGGCGCCAAAGCTCATCGTGCTCTTCTCGACCGGCACATCAAGGTGGTCAAAAAGTGCGGTCAGTTTGGGGTAGTTGGCGTAGTTGAAGACGATAAACCCGGTGTCCACGGCCACGTCGCGGTTGGGCCCCGCCATACGAGTACGCGCATGGCCCCCCAGCCGGTTTGCCGCTTCGAACAGAACCACGCGGTGGTCTTTGGCCAGCAAATGTGCCGCCCCCATGCCGGATATGCCAGCCCCGATGACGGCCACCTTACGGGGGGCCGCAGTTGCAGTTTCAAATGGCATGGAAGGTCCTCGTCGCTTTGTCTTTGGTCTTAGTACGTCACGCGACGCGGGCCGGATGAGTTTCGGTCAATAAAACAGAAATTTCTGTGATCCGATACCCGCGGGCCTGCGTAGACAGATCATGTTGACGACAGTGGAAGACAGCACAAAACCGGATGCGGCGGTTGCGATGGGCCTGTATGGTCCTGATAAATCGCGCCCTTCCGGCGCTGTAAAGGCAGATCGGTTGAACACGACGGACACAAGCAAACGGATGATGTGGGTCGCCCATGTCGTGGCCATTCGTGACCAGCAGGACAAGGATGCCTTTGCTGAACTTTTTGCGCATTTTGCGCCACGGGTGAAGTCGTTCCTGATGAAGTCGGGCACTTCGCCTGACATGGCAGAGGAATGCGCACAGGACGTGATGGTAACACTGTGGCGCAAGGCGGCAATGTTTGACCCCGCCAAGGCCAGCGTCAGCACCTGGATTTTTACGATCGCGCGGAATCGTCGGATCGACATCCTGCGCAAAGAACGCCGCCCCGAACCCGAAGAGCTTCCTTGGGGCCCCGAAGCAGAGCCCGATCAGGAAGAGACCGTGGCGCTGCAACAAGAGACGCAAAAACTGGGCGCGGCCTTGGCCGAACTGCCCGAAAAACAGCGGACACTGATCGAAAAGGCCTATTTTGGTGACCTTTCGCACAGTGAAATCGCTGAACAGACAGGGCTGCCGCTTGGCACGATCAAATCCCGAATCCGGTTGGCGCTGGAACGCCTGCGCCACGTTATGAAGTGAATGAAACCATGACACAGATTAAACACCACCTGACCGACGCCCTGCTGATGGGCTATGCCGCTGGCACCCTGCCTGAGGCGTTCAACCTTGTCGTCGCCACGCACATCAGTATGTGCGACACCTGCCGCGCAGCGCTTGCCGAATTTGACGCTGTGGGCGGCGAGGTGATGATGGCCACCGATGCCGCATCGCTGGCAGAGGACAGCCTGACCGCGACGCTCGACAAGATCGCCAATGCGCCCGCAGCGCCCAAGGTGCCGGCGCGCAAAAAGGGCATCTTTCCCTCACCGCTGCAAAGCTATGTGAACGGTGATCTGGACGCGGTGAAATGGCGCAAGATTGGCGGAGGCGTCAGTCAAGCTGTGTTGCCCACCTCTGAAGGGGCCACCGTGCGCTTGCTGCACATTCCCGCGGGCACCGCCGTGCCGGACCACGGCCATCGCGGCACAGAGCTGACGCTGGTGTTGCAAGGCGCATTTGTGGATGAAACCGATCGCTTTGGCGCAGGTGACGTCGAGGTCGCAAACGAAGACCTGCATCACACCCCCGTGGCCGAGGCGGGCATGGATTGCATCTGTCTGGCGGCCACCGATGCGCCGCTGAAATTCAATGGGCTGATGCCCCGCATTTTTCAGCGTTTCGTCGGGATCTAGGTCCCCCTCACACACAGGCAAAACGCGCGAAAGCCCCGGACCGACGTCCGGGGCTTTTTGCTGATTACAGGGTCTTAGGCGTGGGCGAGCGCGCGTGCCGCCTTGAAGGATACAAGCCGCCGGTTGGCGCTGTCCCACAGGTCCAGCTGGGCGCATTTGAAGCTTTCCAGCAGGGTCATGCGGCTGCAATCCACCAGCTCTTCATGATCGCGCAACACCTCGTTCAAACGATAGAACGGGATACGGCTATACAGGTGATGCACATGGTGGATACCGATGTTTGCGGAAAACCAGCGCAGGATCAGTGGCAGGTCATAGTGTGAACTGCCGTGCAGCGCCGCTTCGTGCAACTGCCAATCGTCATGTTCGTCCCAATGGGTCTGCTCAAACTGGTGCTGCACATAGAACAGCCAGACGCCGATAGACGCCGCCACCAGCGATGACGGCAGCATGACCAGAAACAGCGCGGCCCAGCCGCCGAAATAGACGATTACCGACATGATCAACAGGATCGACGCATTGGTGCCCATCGCGGAAATCCAATAGCTGCGGCCCTGGTCCATGAACCCCTTGGGCACGCGGTTTTGTAGGAGGAAAATGTAGCTCGGCCCGATCCCGAACATCACAATCGGATGGCGGTAGGCGCGATACAGAAACCGGCCGAACCGGCTGCGCTGGTGATATTCCTCGACCGTCAGTGTCATGATGTCGCCAAGACCCCGGTGCGCCAGATCACCCGCATGACTGTGATGGATCGCATGGGACCGGCGCCAGACATCGTAAGGCGTCAGCGTCAGGACACCAAGTGACCGCCCGACCCAATCGCTGACATTACGATTGTCAAAGAACGATCCGTGGCCGCAATCATGCTGAATACAAAAGAGCCGCAGCAAAAACCCACCATTCACAACCGAGATCAGAAAGGCCCCAAGGTAGCTATAGTTTGCGACCCAACAGGCCAGCACCCAAAGCGCCACAAATGGCACCAAGGAAATCGCAAGCTCAAACGAGCTGCGCAACGTGTTGGGTTCACGATATTTGGCGAGGACGCGGACCCAGTCGCGGGCCGTGTCGATGGCGGGCGTTGTTGTTTTTGTCATGTTTGCCGATTTACTGCTGCTGGCTTGCGATACAGCAAACAGGACGTTGTGCAAATGAACTTTTTCGCCAGATGCGAGAACGCCCTTGAACCTGGCGCTATTGCGTGCGGGTTTCCAGCCCCTGCCCCTGATCGGTCACACGAGTTACAGCCCAGTTGCTGATCGGACTTTCATCGTCCCAGGCCAGCGGCACAAATTGGCCATTCTTCTTCATCCAGCCATCGCCACCGGGCGAAAGATAAAAGGTGCGACCGGCAAAAGCACCTGTAACGACGGCGTAATCCGGCGTCATTTGCAAGGTTGCCGCGCGCCCATGGGTTGACCCCGCACAAACGGTGGCACCACCCCGACAAGGGGCAAGCGTGTAGCTGTGCAGCTCTCCGTGTTCCTCGGTCAGGATCGTGACAGGGCCGGTATCAAATGGTTGGTCGGAAAACGCATTGGCCCAAGCGCGCTGCACCTGAACCGGGTTTTGTTCAAACGTCAGCGGCTCACCCGGCGCGCAGGCGGTAAGGGCCAGAAGGGGCAGGGTCAGGGCAAGGCGCATGGGACACTCCGTTTGGCGGTTGGTGTGATCCTGCCCTCAGGTGCCGGGGGGCGCAAGGGGGACCACCTTGTCGTCGGCATCGGGGGCAAGTTCCTCAAAGTCGAAATTTCCCAGCCGGTTTGCACGTTTGCCCGCCTTGCCTGCGGAAATTTTGATGTCCTCGACGTCCTTTGAGGCTTGCGCAAAATGCTTGTCCAAGTTGCCAACACGGGTGACCAAACGATCAACGTCCCCGCCCAATAGCGCCAATTCCTTGCGGATCGCCCCGGTCTGTTCCCGCATTCGCGCATCTTTTAGGATCGCGCGCATGGTGTTCAATGTCGCCATGCAGGTTGTGGGCGAGACGATCCAGACCCGCGCATCGAACCCTTCGCGCACGATGGCAGGCAAGCGCGCGTGAAGCTCTGCATAGACTGCTTCGCTGGGTAGAAACATGATCGCACCATCGGCGGTCTCACCTTCGATGATGTACTTTTCGGATATCGCCTTAATATGCACCCGCACCGCATTGCCTAGATCGCGCAGCGCGATCTTCTGCATCTCGGGCGTCTCGGCAGAGGCGAGCGCCTCGTAGGCCTCAAACGGGAATTTCGCGTCAATCACAATCGGCCCCGGCGGATTGGGCAAATGGATCAGGCAATCCGCGCGCTTGCCGTTCGAAAGCGTCGCTTGCAGGGCATAGGCATCCGCTGGCAGCGCCTTGGACACAATATCGGTCAGTTGGATTTCGCCGAACATGCCGCGCCGCTGCTTGTTGGACAGGATGTCCTGCAAGGTCAGCACATCGCCTGACAGCTTTTCGATGTTCGATTGCGCCTTGTCGATGGTCGCCAGCCGTTCCTGCAATTCGGTCAGCTGCTTGGTCGATTTCTCGGACGACCCGGTCAGGGTCTCCTTCATCTTTTCCTGCATTTCCGACATCGCGCGCGCAGATTTCAACGCGTTGTCGGCCAGCCGTTCGGCCACTTGCGCGTTCACCTCGGCCAGCCGGGTCTCCATCGTCTGGATCACGCGCACCTGTGCCGTGGCCTGCGCGTCGCTGACGGTCTGGATGTTGCCCGCCAACTGGCTTTGGTTTGCGTTCAGCACCTGCACGTCGTCGCCCAGACGGCTGACTTGCGTGGCAACAAAATTGACGGCCTGCGCCGATTGCCCGGCGCGGCGGACTGCAAGGATCAGCAGGACCACGATCAGCGCCGCCAAGACGGCAGCGACGATGATCCCGATAACGGCCGGTTCGCTGAGGTGGATTGATTGTCCTGCGATTTCAATCATGTGCGCCCGAAAAGCCGTTCGATGTCGGTCATCTTGAGTTCAACATAAGTGGGCCGCCCGTGGTTGCACTGGCCGGAATTCGGCGTCGCCTCCATCTCGCGCAGCAGGGCGTTCATTTCCGGCGCGGACATGCGCCGCCCGGTGCGGACAGAGCCGTGGCACGCCACCCGCGACAGGATGGCGTTCAGCTTGGATTCCAGCAGTTTGCTGTCACCCTGATCGGTCAGCTCATCCAGAATGTCGCGGATCAGAGCGGTGGCATTGACCTCGCCCAGCAGGGCTGGGGTTTCGCGTACAGCGATCGCACCGCCACCAAAGGGTTCAATCGTCAGGCCAAGGCGCGCAAGGTCGGGGGCAATCGCCAGCAATTGCGCGGCTTCATTGTCGGTCAGGTCGATGATCTCGGGGATCAACAGCGCCTGTGCTGCGACACCATTGGCGGCCATTTGCGCCTTGAGTTTCTCATAAACCAGCCGTTCGTGGGCGGCATGAGCATCGACAAGGATCATGCCGGACGTGGTTTGGGCAAGGATATAGTTCTCGTGCAATTGCGCGCGGGCAGCACCCAGCGGCAGCGCCTCTTCGGTTGCTTGCGCGCCCTCATCGGCAGGTGGTTCAACACGGGCCGAACGATGTTCGGCAAAGCCGGACTGGAAGGTCATGGATTGCGCGGTGAACCGGGGTGCGGGGCGGTCCATCTGGTAGACGCGCGGTTCTGCCGACGGGACCTGCATCGCGCCCAGGGTCGCATCGGCCACGGTGCTTGACGCGCGGTGACCGGCACCCGCCAGCATGTGCCGCAGACCCGAAACGATCAGCCCGCGCACGGTGCCGGGATCGCGAAACCGGACCTCTGATTTTGCCGGGTGAACGTTGACGTCGACCAGCGTGGGGTCACAGTCGATGAAAAGTGCCGCGACCGGGTGACGGTCGCGTGACAGCACATCCATATAGCCCGCACGCAGCGCCCCCAGCAGCATCTTGTCACGCACCGGACGGCCATTGACGAACAGGAATTGCGCGACTGCAGCGCCCCGGCTGTAGGTCGGCAGCGCCGTATAGCCGGTCAGGTGAATGCCGTCACGCGTCGCGTCCAGCGGCACAGCATTATCGGCAAATTCACGGCCCAACACCGACCGCAACCGCCCGTGCAGCGCATCAAACAGATCACCGGTCTGGGCATCGGCCCTGAAAACCGTGCGCTGATCCCCGCCTGAAGTATCGCGCAGGACAAAGGTGATAAACGGCTCTGCCATCGCAAGACGTTTGACCACATCCGTGATCGCCTGGTTTTCTGCCCGGTCAGAGCGGAGGAACTTCAACCGCGCAGGCGTGGCATAGAAAAGGTCACGCAGTTCCACCACAGTGCCCTTGTTCAGGGCTGCGGGTTTGACAGCACCGGGCTGCCCGCCCGCCACGCTGATCGTGGCGGCATCCGCGCCTGCACGGCTGGTGATGGTCAGACGCCCGACCGCACCCAGCGACGGCAACGCCTCGCCCCGGAACCCAAACGAATGAATGTTGAGCAGATCGGTGCCGTCGATCTTGCTGGTCGCATGACGCGACATCGCCAGTGGCAGGTCACCGGGTGCAATGCCGCAGCCGTCGTCAGTGACACGGATCAAGGTCTTGCCGCCATCAGCGATCACCACCTCGATCCGGGTGGCCCCGGCGTCGATGCTGTTTTCCACCAACTCTTTGACTGCAGAGGCAGGGCGTTCCACGACCTCGCCCGCCGCGATCCGATTGATGGCGGCGTCATCCAGCTGCCGGATCACCGGCGCGGGCTTTATCTGGGGGTCAGCGACAGACATGCCACAATTTGTAGCATGATTGCAGGCGATTCTACGAGGGGAAAACCGACAGCCAGCAGCGGCTATTGCGCCACGCGATAGGCCACCAGACAATACCGTTGTCCGTTGTCACAGCGGACCAATCGGCCCTTTGGCGTGGTCAGGCGTTCGGCAAGGCTGGTCGGTTGAAAAACCGTTAGGGCCTGCGGGTCCAGCCCGCGCGGCCTGATCCGATCCAACCCGTCCGCCTGCTGCCCCAACAGCGGCATCAGCAGCCCCGCCAGCCCCCGTTTTTGCGAATACCGCCGCACCGGCATCTGTTGCGGCGCAGCGGCGGCAGGGTCGTCAAACGTCAGATCCGCCGCCGCCACTCGCGGGCCAAACGACAGCCAGAAGACAACAACCAAAGCACTCAGAACGAACCATCCAAGATCACGCATCACATGCTCCTGTCGGCCCCCCGCCGCCTGCGAGGGTTGAGCATCATGATGAACGAAAGGTTAAACCTGCCCCGGTGTTACAGTGCCAACGGATTTCGTGATTTTATTTAATGTTCACAATACGCCGTTAAGGGTTTCTTTAACTGTATGAATGACGCGATACATCTCCGCCCCCTCAAATTTGCCTTTCACGTTCAATCGTGCGTAAGCTATGACTTACATAAATTTGGGGGAAACGATGCGCATTTTGATCGTCGGCGGCACGGGGTTTCTGGGGGCCGCAACGGCCACGGCGGCGATGAACGCAGGCCATGACACCACAGTCATGACCCGAACCGGCCCAGTGGTGACCGGGACGACGGCGCTGGTCGCGGACCGGATGGCCCTGCCTGATCTGCAGGGTCAGTTTGATGCGGTGATCGACACCTGTGCCTATGGGCCGGATCACGTGGCGGCCTTGCATGATGCGCTGGGGTCAGTGAGCCAATATATCCTCGTCTCGTCCATTTCGGCCTACGATGATTTGTCGCAACCGAACGCGGATGAGGCAGCACCCGCCAGCCCCGCAACACCGCAGCAAATCGCGGCCTATCCGGTCAGGGAACACGGCGCCGATGCGATGGCCTATGGGTCCGCCTATGGCCCGCTCAAACGCAGTTGCGAGCTGCGCGCCCTGGACTGGGTGCCGGGGGCCGCGCTGATCCGACTGGGGCTGATCGTCGGGCCAGGTGACAAGACGGACCGTTTCACTTGGTGGCTGCGGCGGATTGATCAGGGCGGACAGGTGCCTGTGCCAATGGACCAGAAGGTGCAATTGATTGATGTAGCCGACGCCGGGCGCTTTCTGGTGCATCTGGCAGAAACCGTTCAGGGCGGCGTGCTGAACCTGACTGGCGAGGCATCCGCGCTGACAGATGTGCTGGCAAAAGCGGTGGCCGTCGCAGGCGCAAAGACGGTTCTGGCGCCGCGTGACATTGCGGAATTCGCCAAGGCAGAGGTAGCATTCTGGACCGACCTGCCGATGGTCGTGCCACCCGATGGCAAAGCCGCCGGGATGCTGGACGTGTCCACAGCCCGCGCGCGCAAGGCCGGGCTGGTCACGCGGCCCCTGTCGCAAACCATCGCCGACACGCTTGCGTGGGATCGCGGGCGGAGCGATGTGCCGCTGACCTGCGGGCTGTCAGCGGCGCACGAGGCGCGCATTTTGAACGGTTAGAAGGGCAGATTGCCCTTCCTAAAGGCCCTCGGGTTGTCCGACGACCACAAAGTGCAGGTTGTCGGGCTGCAACAGATAGGCCGCCACGCGGTTCACATCTTCAAGCGTCACGGCATTCAAAATGTCATTGCGGTTGATCACATAATCCGGCGGCAGACCAGTCAGCTGCATCCCGACAAGGATGCCCGCGATATCCGCATTGCCGTCAAACCGCAGCGGATAGGCACCGGTCAGATAGGTCTTCATCGCGTCCAGCTCGTCCTGTGTCACACCGTTTTCGGCAAAGTCGCGCCAGACCTCGCGTGTCACTTCAATCGCTTGCGCAATCGTCCCGTTGGACGATGCAACCTGACCGATGACCATTTCGGCATGAAATTTCGGCACCAGATAGCTGCGGATGCCGTAGGTCAGTCCGCGCTTTTCCCGGACCTCCATCATCAGGCGGGATTCAAAGCCCGATCCGCCCAACAGCTCGTTCAAGATATAGGCGGCCATATAGTCGGGGTCGTCACGCTCAATCCCTGTGTGCCCGAACAGGGCAACGGATTGCGGCGTTTCGTAGTCGATGATTGTGGTTCCACCGACAAGACCAAAGTCGATGTCGTCAGGCAGGGGCGGCCCTGCGGCGGGCAGATCACCCAAAAGCGCGTCCAGAAGCGGGCCAAGCTCTTCGGCTGTAATATCCCCCACAGCACCTACATAGATCCGGTCACGGGTCAGGGCATTGCGGTGCGCGGTGATGATGTCCTCGCGGGTCAGGGCGGTCACGCTTTCCACTGTGCCATCCATCACAGAACCGTAGGGATGGTCAGGGAAAGCCGCCGCATTAAACGCGTCAGAGGCAATGGTATTGGGGTCTTTTGCATCACTTGCCAGCCCCGACAACACCTGCCCGCGCACCCGGTCAATGGCGTCCTGATCAAAGCGCGGGTTGACCAAGGCCTCGCGCAGAAGCGCCAGCGCCTCGTCCCGGTTTTCGGTCAGGAACTCGGCCGAGATCGAGGTAAGATCATCGCCCGCCCGGAACCGGAAAGATGCCGCCAATTCTTCGCGCCGGGTCTGAAAGGCCTGCGCATTCATATCGCCTGCGCCTTCTTCGATCAGGGCCATCATCAGGTTGGTGGCCCCGCGCTTGCCCGGTTCATCCAGTGACGCCCCACCGCGAATACGGATTTCGAGCGCTGTGAACGGGATCGAAGGTTCTTCGACCAGCCAAGCGTCGATCCCACCGGGCGAGGTGATTTCCTTGATCTCAACTGCGGCAAGTGCAGCAGAGGCGGCAAAAGCAACCCAAAGGGTCAGGGCAAAGCGGATCATTTCGCGTCCTCCCGGCTTGAGACAACCCAGCCGGTGACGGCCTGATCAAGGTTGAGCACTTCGGCGGCGACCGCCTTGATATCGTCTTCTGTCACAGCTTGCAGGATGTCAGGCCAGGCCTGAACATCCGCGACCGTCAGCCCTTGGGTCAAAGCCGCGCCATAGCGTCGGGCAAGGCCTTGGACGTTGTCTTTGGCGTAAATCTCGGACGCACGCAGCTGACTGCGGATGCGGTCCATGTCTGCGGGGTCAATCGGGTTTGCCATGAAGTCCGCGATGACCTGATCCATTGCGGCCTCGGCCTCTGACAGGGTCACACCGGGCACGGGCACCACTGTGACGCCAAAGCTGGTGTCATCCAGCGCGTTGCCGGAATAGCCCGCGTTGGAATAAACCACCGTTTGGGTTTCAAACTGCAGGGCCTTGCCAAAGGCAGAGGTAAAGGATGAACCGCCCAAAAGCTCTGCCAGATAAACCAGTGCTGCAGCCTTTTCCTGCGCACCGCTGTCGCGTTCCGGGGCAAGGTAGCTGCGGGTCAAGTAAGGTTGGCTGACACGGGGATCGACATAGGTGATCCGGCGTTCGGCGCGTTGCGGGGGCTCCTCAGGGCGGACACGTTCAGGCAGGTCGGGTTCCGCCGGGATCACGCCATAATACTCCTCGGCCAGTGCCAGCACTTCGGCGGGTTCCACGTCGCCTGCGACCACAAGGATCGCGTTGTTGGGGCTGTAGTAGAGGTCATAGAAATCCAGCGCGTCTTGCAGCGACAGGTCTTCCATCTCGTGCTTCCAGCCGATGATTGGCACGCCATAGCGGTGGTTTTGATAAAGTGCCGCGCGGAATTGCTCCTGCGCCAAAGCACCGGGGTTGTTTTCGGTGCGCTGATTGCGTTCTTCCAGCACGACCATACGTTCCGTCTCAATGTCTTCGGCACTGATGCGCAGGTTGTTCATCCGGTCGGCTTCCATCTGCATCATCAGCGGCAGACGATCCGCTGCGACGCGTTGGAAATAGGCGGTGTAGTCATAGCTGGTAAAGGCATTGTCGCTGCCGCCGTTGGCCGCGACAGTGGCCGAAAACTCGCCCGGTGCGAGCGTATCGGTGCCTTTGAACAGCAGGTGTTCAAGGTAATGCGCCACACCTGAAGCGCCGACGGGTTCATCCGCTGATCCGACCTTGTACCAGACCATATGCACCACCACCGGCGCGCGGTGGTCTTCGATCACAACGACATCCATGCCGTTATCAAGGGTGTAGGTTGTGACCTCTTCCGCCTGAACCGTGAGTGGTATCATGAATAGCAGGCAGGCAGCAAACGCTTGGCGGAGCATGGGGGACCTTTCGCGGTGTTATGCGCGTCAACCTACGTCACAATCCGCTGCGGGCAAGGCCTACCTACAGGTTTGTGACGCGGCGTGTGAAACGCCGCGCCACACACGTTCCGGGTTACTAAGGCAAAAGCCGTTGCCCGTGCGGGTTGTCAATCACCATCAACCAGGCCCCGTCTGCCTGCCGCAGCAGCACCGCCACTGACAGGCCGCTCTCGGAAATGGCCGGACCGTCTGGCACTTGTCCGGTCATTGTCCAGGGTGTGATGTGCAGCGCCGTATCGCCGCTGATGATCACTTCGTGTTCCCCAAAGGAGAATTTGGGATCAATGCCAAAGACCTCGGTGAACCGTGCCTTGATCGTGGCGGCATCGGCAATCGGCGCGCCAGGGTCAAAGACGACGGTCGCGCCTTTCGCATAAGTCGCCATGATCCCGTCCAGATTGCGGGCCTCAAAGGCAGTGGTCATGGCAGTGATGGTGGACAGGGCGTTGGTTTTGTCAGGTGTCATATTGGGTCCTTCTTCTGACAGGGTTGGGGTTGGCAACAAGGCACACGCCAAGAGCCATGAGAAACGCAGTTTCATGGGATATCCTTTGGTTTGGGGTGGGGTTTGGGGTGTGGCCGCCTATGTCGGCGGGTCAAGGATGCGCAGCACGCTTTCTGCCAGCGCGGCCGGGGTGCGCAGTGTTCCGGTGGCGGTCTGCAGCTTGGCGGCTTGCAGCGCACCGGCCAAGGCCTGCGCCTGCCTGCGCACCGCGGCAAAGTCAGGTGCATCGTCCGGGGCCAATAGCTGTGCGCCGTCAATGCGCCCGGCGGCAAGAGCGGCGGGTACCCGGCGCGGGCAGCGGCAAGGGGCCGCGTCGTTTGCCAGCCCGCAACTGCGCGCGGTAAAGTCTGTTACGGCTGCGCGTGCGCGGGTCAGCCGCTGGCGATAGTTTGCCTTGGTGATGCCCAGCGCGGCGGCAGATTCGGTCTGGTCCAGTTCCAGCACATCACCCAGCACATAGGCCGCGCGCAACGGCGGGTTCAGGCACAGCAGCATCGCCATCGTGCAGGCAATCCGCACTTCGGTGACCAACACATGATCCTCTGCCAGGGCGGCGGTGTCATCGACAAGCCCCTGCATCAAATCCTCTGCAAACAGATCAAACGTCAGGCCGGGATCGCGGGCGCGGACTTTCTGCGCCGTCAAAAGGTATTTGGTACCGACGCGGTAAACCCAGGTCTCAAACCGGCTTTGCCCTTCAAAGGTCGACAGCTTGGTGACCACGCGGATCAAGATCTCTTGCGCGGCATCGCGGGCCGCTTCGGGGTCCGCCAGCATCCGCAAGGCAAGGTGATAAACGCGCGGGGTAATCTGCCGGACCACCGCATCCAGTGCGGTGGCTTCGCCGGTTTTGGCGCGCGCGACAAGTGCGGACAGGTCGTTGGGGTCGGTCATGCTGCATCCTTGGTGTCTATGAAGGGTTAGACAACCGGCAGCAGCGATGTGTGACAGATTATTTTGGCGCGGCTTACTGCGGCGGGGCCGTGGGCGTGGCGACGCCCAGATTGCGGAACTGGATCAGCGTTGCATAAGCATCAAGCGCCTGATTGGCATAGGCCTTGAAATAGCGGTCGCCGCCAAAGGGGTTCAAGGCGCTCAGCCGGGTCTTGCCCGCCCGAAAGGCCGCGTCTTCGCTGGCAAGTGTCTGGCGGATGTTCGCGGTCACCCCATTACGCCCGGCGTGGGCCACAAGGGCCGCATCATTGCTGGGAATACCACCGGCAAAGGCGGCTGCAGGGTTGCCGCCAAGTGCTGCAATCGCCTCGCCTTTGGGGTTGGCGTCTACCGGATTGGTACCACCCGGCGTGGGCGGTGGCAGAACAGACAGGTTTTCAGGGATTGTCAGCGGGGCCACGGGCAGCACGCTGAACTCATCAGGACCATCGGTGCCGGTGCTCAGGTCTCGCAAACCGCCGCCTCCCGCACAGGCGGATAGGCCCAGAACAGCCACACTGGCCAAAACAAACGTGCGCATCGTGATCCCTTTGGTCTTTGTTGCGGGCATGGATAACCGATTGCAAAGGCCGCGTCACGCCTTGAAAAGACGCAAGGATTTGCAATTGGCGCGCGGGCCAAGCAACGCCCCAACCGGACCATAGGCGCTTTGACGGGCGCCCCGCGCGTCAGGACAGCCCAACGTCATAGGCGCAAATGTCATGGTACTGCAGTGTCACATCCCCCCGATCCAGCGTGACAACACCCATCGCCGGGGCCTCTGCTGCGGGGACAAAGCTGTCCCAATCCCACGCGGGCTGTGGCGGCGGGGCCTGATACAGAACCGACCGCATCGTGGCAAAAGGGATTCCGCGCACCACGCCTGTGATGGGCCGGTGCACATGACCGATCATCAGGTGGCGCAAGTTTCCGAACCCCGCGATGGCGTCCAGAAATGCCGCGCCCCCGGCCAGCCGGTCCTGATCCTGCATCGGCAGGCCCAGCGGCATCGGCGGGTGGTGCATGAACAAAACCGTGGGCGCGCCCTGCTTTAACACGTCCGTCAGCCACGCCAGCTGGGCGTCACAAAACGCACCGCTGTCAGCGCGCGGGTCAAGCGTATCAAGGCAGGCGATTACACCATCCGGGGTATCGATGCGGTACTGCACAAAACCGTCCAGCCCCGCAGGCACATGCATATTTGCCGCCAGCCGCGCCCGGTCGTCGTGGTTGCCGACCATGGGCAGCACCGGCACCGTCAACCGCCCAAGCTGCGCGGCCAGTGCGGCATAATCCGCATCGGTGCCACGGTTCACCATGTCGCCCGAAATCACGCAATAGGCCGCGTCGGCATGATGCGCATTGATCCGGTCAATCGCTGCATCCAGCCGCACGCGCGGGTCATGGCCCAGCACATCGCCAGTTGCGGTAAAGTGTAAGTCAGACAACCAGATCAGCTTGGTCGGCATCAGCCCTTGGCCCGCGACTTGCGCGGTTTCTTGGCGCTGCCATCGGGCAAAAGCGCCAGTCCGATGGCGCCCACAAAGATCGCCACATCCGCCACGTTAAAGGCATAGGGGTTCTGGAAACCGCAGCACGACATGTTCAGAAAGTCGGCCACTGCACCGTAAATGATCCGGTCCAGCACATTGCCCAGCGCCCCACCGACCAACACGCCGCCTGCGATATAGCCCCATTTGGTCGCCCCCGACCGCCACAGCCAGATCACCACAGCGGCAGAGATCACCAGCGCCACGGCCACCAGCACCCAGCGCATATCCAGCCCCGCGCCGATGCCAAAATTCACGCCCCGGTTCCACGCCATGCGCAGCACAAGGAAAGGTGGGAACACCTCAATCTCTTGTCGCCGCAGCAGGTCAAGCCACTGCACCACGATGTATTTCGTCACCTGATCAAGGGCAAAGACCCAAGTGGCTGTCCAGAAAAGAAGGCGCATGCGGTGTTCCTGCAACGATCAAGGGCCGCCCCTGACGACCGGGGCTTGGCCATTACCTTAGTGCTTAAAGTGGCGCATACCAGTCAGAACCATCGCGATGCCGGCCTCGTCTGCGGCGGCGATCACCTCGTCATCGCGCATCGACCCACCGGGCTGGATCACGCAGGTGGCACCGGCAGCAGCGGCCTCCATCAGGCCATCGGCAAAGGGGAAAAAGGCGTCGGATGCCACGGCAGAGCCTTTGGTCAGCGCGTCGGGCAGGCCCAGCGCCTCGGCCATCCGTTCGGCCTTTTTGGCGGCGATCAGCGCGCTGTCAAGGCGGCTCATCTGGCCTGCACCCACGCCCACGGTGGCCCCATCCTTGACGTAGACAATTGCGTTGGATTTGACGTGCTTGCCGACTTTCCACGCGAATTTGAGGTCTGCCATCTGCGCATCGGTCGGTTTCACCTTGGTCACAACGCGCAGATCGTCATCAGCCACACGGCCTGTGTCTTTATCCTGCACCAGCATCCCGCCCGCGACCTGACGATAGGTCAGCATCGGCGCGCGCGGATCAGGCAGGGCGTCAGTGGTCAGCAGGCGCAGGTTCTTTTTGGCGGCAAACACCGCCTTGGCTGCTTCAGACGCACCGGGGGCAATCACCACCTCGGTAAAAATCTCGACGATGGCCTTGGCTGTGTCCTCGTCCAGTGGCTGATTCAGCGCCACAATGCCGCCAAAGGCGGATGTCCGGTCGCAGTCAAACGCCTTCTGGTAAGCCTCCAACAGGGTCGCCCCCTGTGCTACGCCGCAAGGGTTGGCGTGTTTGATGATCGCCACCGCCGGGCCATCCTGAAACTCTGCCACAAGTTCAAACGCCGCATCCGTGTCGTTGATGTTGTTATAGGACAGCTCCTTGCCCTGATGCTGGGTCGCGGTCGCGACACCGGGGCGTCCCGAGCCATCGGTATAGAACGCCGCCTGCTGGTGCGGGTTTTCGCCGTAACGCATGGTCTGCCGATGCTCACCGGCAAAGGACCGGCGGCGCGGCTCTGCCAGATCGGTGGCCCCTGCCATCCATGTGCTGACGGCTGTGTCATAGGCCGCCGTGCGACCATAAGCCGTCTGCGCAAGCCGCTGCCGGAACGCCAGCGTCGTCTGACCGCCATTGGCGTCCAATTCCGCCAGCAGTTCAGCGTAATCAGCCACATCCGTCACCACGTTCACAAACGCATGGTTCTTGGCGGCAGAGCGGATCATCGCAGGGCCGCCGATGTCGATGTTTTCGATGCAGGTGGCGAAATCAGCGCCCTTCGCCACGGTCGCCTCAAACGGGTAAAGGTTCACCACCAGCAGGTCGATGCCGCCGATGCCGTGCTCTTCCATCGCCGCGACATGGCCCACGTTATCGCGCACGGCAAGCAGGCCGCCATGCACCACCGGATGCAGCGTCTTGACCCGGCCATCCATCATCTCGGGAAAGCCTGTGACCTCTGCCACGTCTTTGACATCGAGCCCCTCATCGCGCATCTGCTGCGCCGATCCGCCGGTGGACAGAAGTTCCACCCCGTGGCCTGCCAGCGCGCGGGCCAGGTCAATCATGCCGGTCTTGTCAGATACGGAAATCAGTGCGCGGCGCACAGGGTATAGGTCGGTCATCAAGGGTCCCCAGGGTTTAGTCGTCCAAGCCGCCGGGTGCAGGGGCAAGGTCACGGACCACGTCAGGCGTGTCCTGCGCCTTGCTCAACGTCCAGCGCACGCGGGTCGCATAGGCCATTGCGGCCCCGGATAAAACCACCTGTTGCGCGTGTCGGGGCTTTATTCGCCCGTTTTCCAGATAAACCGAAGGCTCAAGCGACAATTCAGCGACGCCATCGTGCCGAAACACCCATATTTCACCCGATTTCAGCGCCAAAGACACCGCCGCACCGCCCAAATCAACCGAGGCTTCGACATCGGGGTGCAGATGGAACCGGATCGCATAGGGCACGCCTTGCAGCGCGGTCATGTCTAGCGCGCGGTCAAAGCGGGCCTTGTCACTGTCATCCAGCGTGGTGATCAGATCCTCACCCACCAACCCGCGCCCGTGGGTCGCCAGATCAAGGATGCGAGCATGGGTCAGCCCGTGGGTCGGTTGAAAGCCATTGTGCGACAGCTCTAGCCGCTTGCCGTCATCCAGTTGCGACACTTCGCATTGCACCAGCTCTGGCGTATCGACCAGCATTTCCTGTTGCCCTTGCCCCAACCGCGCAGGCGCGCCCAACCGGGACGAGGAATAGCCCGCCAGCCCCAGCGTCGAATGGCTGGGCGTCGCCCGGCCTGCGCGCCGCCAATCGGGGCCAAAACTGGCACCGGACCCGCAATTGACGATCAGCGGGCGGCGGCCCGATGTCAGCTCGAACGCCAGCGTCGACGCATGAGCATTGACCGACGGGTCGCCCGTAGGCGGCGGGCTGGCGTCCACAATCAGCGATGTGCGCCCGGCACTGGCCCGGACATATCCCATATGCAGCCCTTCACCCGGCTGCGTGCGCACTGCACAGGTCGCAAGTGCCGTATCCAGCCGCCCATCAATGCCGCGCCCACCGCCATGAAACCGCGCCAGTCCGCCATCCGCATGGCGCAGGGCGCGCAGGGTCGGCGCCACGCGGGCAATCGCATCCGTCAAAGGCGCGGGCGGGGTCTGGCCCGATTCCCCAATCGCCTGCACCGCCCAATTGAGCAGCGTGAAGACTTCCAGCAGTTCTTCGGGGTTGCGTGTCGGGATGCCGCCTTGCGCGTTGATCTGGCGGTCGCAATCTTCGGCCAGTGCGGAAATCGCAGGGCCCACGTGCTTTTCCATGCCCTCCAGCGACAGACCCGCATAGATCATGCCGGTCAGCGCCTCGAACCGGGGCAGACCCGCACGCGCGGTACGCCAGCGCTTGGATAAAAACAGCGTCTGCCGCCCCAAACTGCGGAAAAAGCGCTGGCTTGCGTCCTTTTCCACACCGCGCAGCAGGAAAATCCCGTGGTTGATCCAGCGGATCAGGCGGCGGCCCGTCAGGTCAGGCGTCCAGCCCGGACCGGTGCCATTGCCATACCGCGTGATCCAGTCCTGCACCCACGCCTGCGCCTTTTCGCGGGCGCGGCTGTCGCCCACGGCGGCCAGATCATCCAACCAGGCACAACCTTGGGTTTCCGAGGTGACCAACCCATCACCATTCACATCCCAGACCGACCCGTCCTTGGTTTCGGTCAGCGTGCCTGCAAACAGCAGGTTTCCGGCGACAAGTTGCCGACCGCGCGCAAAATGGCCGATGGTGCGTGGTTCGGGTGCGGTGACAAAGGCCGTCGCGGGTTTGGCACGCGCCGCGCGGCGCGCGGCAACGCGATGCATGAAAGCCGTGCGTCGTGCACGCCATGTCTGCGGTTCGGCCAAATCTGCTGCCTCGGCTTGCGGCGTTGCGCCGTCTTCTTCGTCAAAGGTTAACCTGCGCTAAGATTCGTGTCACGCCGGTTTGGTCAAAACCGCCATATAAAATCCGTCCATTCCGCCCAAATCGGCCCAAAAATCGGGCCGCAGGCGCAATCCACCCTCCGGCGTGATCCACGCCGGATCGACGCCGGGACGCGCCAAAGCAGCGCGATCCACGGTCAGATCATGGCGGGCAAGCGCCTCTTCCACCTGCACCTCGCCCTCATCCGGGAGAAGCGAGCAGGTGCAGAACACCAGCCGCCCGCCGGGTTTCAGCAGGCCCAGCGCATGGTCAATCATTGCGCTTTGCTGGTTAATCAGCATCGCGAATTCCGCCCCATCCTTGGCGTGCGGCAAATCGGGATGGCGGCGGATCGTGCCGGTGGCCGAACAGGGCGCATCCAACAGGACAGCGTCCCACTGGCCAGTGACGTCAAAGGCATCACTCACCGCTGTGTCCGCTGTCAGCTTGGTCCGGGTCAGGTTTTCAGCCACCCGCGCCATCCGACTTGCCGAGGCATCGACTGCCGTCACCTGCGCCCCCGCTGCGGCCAGTTGCAAGGTCTTGCCCCCCGGTGCCGCACACAGGTCCAGCACCCGCAGGCCCGTGACATCACCCAGCAAGGTCACCGGGATCGCGGCTGCGGCATCCTGCACCCACCAGTCGCCCGTGTCATATCCCGGCAAGGTCGACACCTGCCCGGCATTGGTCAGCCGCACCGTGCCCGTGGGCAGCACTGTGCCACCAGTGGCTGCGGCGACGGCTGCGGCGTCCTTGGCCGTCAGATCAAGCGGCGCGCCTGCAAAATGCGCCTTTTCCATCGCCGCCATCGCCTTGCGACCCCAGGCGGCGACCAACGGCTGGCGCAGCCAGGGCGGCATGATCGGCACCGGGGCGGCGTTCCACGCCGCGGCCGTGACTTTGCGTAGGACGGCATTCACCAACCCTTTGAGGCTGCTCGTGCGCTTGTTGCGCGCCACGATTTCCACGTAAGCATTGACCACACCATGCGCGGCCTCACCCTGCCCGATCTCGGCCACGCCAAGGCGCAGGGCGTTGCGCACGAAAATGGGCGGGTTCTTCTTCAGATGCGGCTTCAGCAACCGATCCGCACGGTCCAGCCCGCGCAGCGCCTCGGTCGCCAACCGCTGCGCACGGGCACGGTCAGCGGCGTCCAGCCGGTCCAGCGCGCCACCGCCGATCAATTCGGACATCAATCGCCCCTCGGTGGTGATCTGCTGCAGCAGGGCATGTGCCGCGCGGCGCGGGGCGAGGCCGGATGTGTCAGGCTTGTCTGTCATGCGTTGCGGCGTATATCACTGCATCATGACCGACAAGCCAACAGATTTGCCCCCCGCTGCCCGCCGCGCGCTGGCCGAGGCCGAAGAGCGCCGCCGCCGCGCGGCAAGCGATGAGGCCGCGCCAAAAGAATATGGTGGCCGTGACGGCCCTGAACCCGTCCGCTACGGCGATTGGGAAAAAAAGGGCATCGCGGTTGACTTCTAAACCGGTCGCGCGCCGCCTGACGCTGGAAGATCAGCCCGGCATCATGCGGCTCTACAGCCACTTGATCACGAAAGAGACCTTTCCGACCGGTGACGCAGCAACCGGCCTACTCGCAGCGATCCTCGATCACCCCGGCACATCACTTTTTGGGGCCGAAGTCGGCGGTCAGTTGCGCGCCATGTGTACGATCCACATTCTGCCCAATATCACCCGCGCAGCACGCCCCTACGCCCTGATCGAGAATGTTGTCAGCGACGCGGGCCATCGCGGTCAGGGCTTTGCCCGCGCCGCAATGCAAGCCGCAATCGCCGCAGCGTGGGACGCCGATTGCTACAAGGTCATGCTGCTCAGCGGGTCATCTGACGGACACGGCTTCTATCCCAAACTCGGCTTTGACGGCGACGCCAAGCGCGGCTTTATCCTGCGCGCGCCCTAGCGCAGCCGGAATGACGCGCTGTCTCCGGCACCCTGATCGGTGGTGAACCGCATCTCGTTGCCTGCCACTTCGACCAACTGACAATTATAGGGGATCGGGTCGCCGCCCCAAGCCATCTCGCGGCAGAAAAAGCCGCCCTGCCAGGACCAGGTGCCTGTCACGTCCCAGCCCATTGCAGACCCCGCGATCTGCCCCGATGGGGCCACGTCAAGCGACAGGTTATACAGCCGGTTGGTCAGGCTGCGGTCCGCAATCAGGGCCAGAAACTCGGACTGATCTGTCACAGGGCGATAATCTTGCGCCTCTGCAGGCAGGGCAAGGCCAACGGTGATGGCCGCAATGGTCAGCGCAGTTTTCATGATGTCCTCCGGCGTCAGTGTCTTTCTCAAGATACGGCGCAACCGGCGGATCGGTTCAGTTTTGGTGCGAAAGCCCGGCGAATACCGGCCTAAAGGTCCAGCACATCCATCATGTCGTAATGCCCCGGCTTCTGGTCCTGACCCCAAAGGGCCGCCCGGATCGCACCGCGCGCAAACAAGGCACGATCTGTCGCCATATGGCGCAACACGATGCGTTCGCCGGGGGCTGCAAACAGCACATCATGCTCGCCCACGATGTCGCCGCCCCGGATCGCGCTGAACCCGATGTCGCCCTTCTTGCGCGCCCCGGTGATCCCGTCGCGCCCGCTGTCGCGCACATCGTTCAGGGTCACGCCGCGCCCTGCGGCGGCGGCCTCACCCAGCATCAGCGCGGTGCCAGAGGGGGCATCAACCTTGTGATGGTGGTGCGCCTCGATCACCTCGATGTCAAAATCGTCATCCAATGCGGCGGCAACCATCTTGGTCAGCTTGGTCAGCAGGTTCACACCCAGTGACATATTTCCCGCCCGCACGATAACCGCGTGATGGGCCGCATGGCCGATGGCAGTGATATCATCCTCGGTCAGGCCAGTGGTGCCGATCACATGCACCGCGCGCGCCTGTGCGGCCAATTCCGAAAAGGCGACCGTGGCCGCGGGCGAGGTGAAATCAATCACCGCCTGCGCCTGCGCGAACGCGGGAAGCGGGTCGTCAGTGACAGTCACACCAACAGGTTGCCCACCCATCGCAGTGCCCGCATCCTGCCCAACCCAGGCGTGGCCGGGTCGTTCCAGCGCGCCCACAAGCCGCGCCTTATCGCTCTCGGCAATCAGCTTGATCAGCGTCTGCCCCATACGGCCAGAGGCGCCTGTGACAACAATACCGGGTCGTTCAGTCATTGGATCTATCCTACTGTGTGCGGCTTTCTTAACGGGGCGTGCCAAGACAGGGAAGGTGCTGATTGGATCGCAGCACCGCGACCTGCATCCGGGGAAACAAATCCTTGCAAAGGATTTGGGGCCAGACTTTCTGCGAAAGTCTGAGGCCCGCCTAACCCACACCTTGGCAACAGCCGCCCGAACCCTTAGGTGGGCGGCATGGCAAAGAACCGATCATCCGAAGGGCGCGGGCCCTCGCAACGGCAGCTGCGCGTCGGCGAACTGATCCGGCGGCGGCTGTCAGAGCTGTTGCAGCGGGGCGAAATCCACGACCCTGATCTTGAACGCATGTCCATCACCGTGGGCGAGGTGCGCTGCTCGCCCGACCTTGGCGTCGCCACCGCCTACCTTTTGCCGCTGGGCGGCGAAGGCAAGGAAGAGATGCTCGCACTTTTGCGTAAGAACCGGCACGAGATCCGGCGCGAGGTCGGCAAGGCCCTGTCGATCAAGTTCACGCCCGAAATCCGGTTCCAGATCGACGACACCTTTGACCGCATGGACGCCACCCGCAAACTCTTTGAAGACGATCACGTCCGGCAGGACCTGGACGACTGATGCGCGCGTGGCTGGCCATCGCCGCGCTGTGGGCTACCCCCGCCGCTGCGGTGACCTGCGCAGACCTGACCTTTGAAGACCACAGCCTGACCGCCTGCACCGTTGACGCGGGCGAGGATCTGCGCTTGTTCCACAGCGATGCGGCGGGCGATGTCCTCGGCAGCTTCAGCGCGGTTGAGGGCCACGCAGGCGGCACGCTGGCTTTCGCGATGAACGCCGGTATGTACCACGACAACCGCGCGCCTGTCGGGCTTTACCGCGAAAATGGGGTCGAAACGCAGCGCCTGATCACATCTGACGGACCAGGCAACTTTGGCCTTCTGCCCAATGGTGTCTTCTGTTTTGGCAATGGCCGCGCGCGGGTGATCGAAAGTCTCGCGTTTCAGGCCGCCGCCCCCACCTGCCCGCATGCCACGCAATCCGGGCCCATGCTGGTGATCGACGGCGCGCTGCACCCCCGGTTGATCCCCGATGGCACCTCAAAATTCACCCGCAACGGCGTCGGCACCCCTGCCGATGGCAGTGGCGCGGTCTTTCTGATCTCAAACGATCCGATCAATTTCCACACCTTCGCGCGGGTCTTCCGCGACGTGCTTGGCCTGCCCAACGCGCTTTACTTTGATGGCAAGGTCAGCAGGCTTTACGCCCCGCAACTGGGCCGTGCCGATTTCGGCTTTCAGCTTGGCCCGATTGTCGGGGTCGTCGAATAGCACGCGGCCTCTGCCGACGGGGGCATCGGCAAAGGCCAGTTTTGCACGCAATCAGGCAGGGCATCCCGATCGCGCGGGGCACGGGATCGTCACTTCAGGCGAGGCGCGGTCTTTTAAAAACATCCCAAGCGCCGGGCTTCAGGCCACATGGCGCGTGATCATACCGATCATGATTCACGAATGCGGCTGTCCGCGTCTCCGTGAAGGGGTGGGATACATCGTCAACTGGTATGGGTACATCTGCTCTGTTGGCAGGGGCTTGGGTGCGCAATTTGCGCAGCTTGTCCCTGTAATTTTGCGCACCTTCCTCGGCCATCATGTGGCGGGCAAGGTAGTGCGCGACGTCTTCTTGGGCCATGAACACGGGAATACTTGTCTTCGTTTCCACAACGTTCAGATGAAATTTGCGCAATTCCAAACGACCGCGCAAAAGGACGGCCTGCATAGGCGTTTTTTGGTGTGTCATCTTAGATCCTTTGGTTTTGAGGTGAGATATCGTCTTCCCCGGCAGCACGCTGCCATGTGCCGAATAGCCCCCTGGGCTTCGGCACGTGGATGCCTTCGTCAAAGAATTCCTGTTGGGGGATGCCATCAAGTTGGTTGTTATCCATTGGATACTCCATCGTTGTGCGGCGTCGGACCGGCGCACCATCGCGCGAGCCTCCGACCGGTATCAATTCTATATCAATCATCACGTTAGACAGGGGCGCTCATCGCCTCGCGAGTTTCGACGTCACTCTGCAAACGCTTGCAAACACGTCGAATTCATGCAGTCTTAGGTTGAACAAGTTGCACCTTGTTAGAAATTTTCGAGGCCTAGCAGGGGCCGCGCCAGCCGTGAACCGATCGTGAAAGTGACGCTGTTTTGTCGAACTACCAAAGCCTGACCGCCCCACAAATCCTCACAGTCATCGACCTTTACGGCACATTCAAAAACTGCGGACGCAAAGAAACCCTCAAAGAAATCACGGGCCTGCGGATCAACCCAGGGCGCGCGAAGGACCGCAAATCCTATCCCCCCGGCTTCACAGAGGATCTGGCCGCGGCCGTGTCGAAACTGCCCGCATATGAAAAGGCCGCAATCGACACCTACGTCGCGGGCGCAACCAGACAGGCCAAACCAACGCTTGAATCCACCTTTGCCCGCTGGATCACCAAGGACGACATCGACAGCCGCGCATTTGCGGACAAATGCGCCAACGACGTCGGCGACTATCTGATCCTGCGGATGCCCTCACCCAAGAAACTTGTCGCCGCACATATGAAGATCAGCTTTGACCCCGCGACGGATCTGATGCCGCACTTTGAAACATCGTCCTACTACGGCGGCAAACTGGCACGTCAGGTGTGCGGGCAGATTTTTGCAAACGGCAATTACGCCTATGCGGTGGGCAAAGTGACCAACAATCCGGGCCTGCGGGTGTCAAAGCTGCGCCCGGCCACGCTGCCAACCGGGCAGACCGATCTTTACGGCATCCGTCTGGGCCAATCGAGAGAGGTCAACCGCCCCTATGGCCACCTGATCTATTGCTTGCAACTGGTCGACAACAAGCCGGACGATGTGCTGACCGATCTGCAAAGCGAAGATGGCATGACGCAAAGAAAGCTCGCGCAGCGGGTGCCTGATCTTGCGCGGATCATGAACTTGCTGAAACCGCAAAAGGCTGCCGAACTGGGGCTGACCGCCAACGCTGACTTTGGATGACCCCCGCCGGTTGACGGCGCGCCTTGGCAGGTTTAGCTGACCGCTTCACGTTCAAGAGGCTCATATGGCACGCAGGAAAAAAGGCCGGGATATTTCGGGCTGGCTGGTGGTGGACAAACCCGCCGGGATCACCTCGACCGCTGTGGTCAACAAGGTCCGCTGGGCGTTTGAGGCCAAGAAGGCGGGCCATGCAGGCACGCTTGACCCCGATGCAACCGGCGTGTTGGCTGTGGCATTGGGCGAGGCGACAAAGACCGTGCCTTTCATCACCGATGCGCTGAAGGCCTATCAATTCACCGTGCGGCTGGGGCAGGCCACAAACACCGACGACGCCGAGGGCGAAGTGATCGCCCAAAGTGATGCGCGCCCGTCTGACGATCAGATCAAAGACGCCCTTGGCGCCTTTGTCGGCGACATCATGCAGGTCCCGCCGCAGTTCTCTGCCGTCAAGATCGACGGCGAACGCGCATACAAACGCGCCCGCGACGGCGAAGAGATGGAGATCGCAGCGCGCCCGCTCTGGGTCGAGGAACTTTTGCTAATCGACCGCCTCGACCCTGACCACGTGACGTTGGAAATGACCTGCGGCAAGGGCGGTTATGTCCGCTCCATCGCTCGTGATCTGGGCGCGGCTCTGGGCTGTCACGGCCATGTGCGCGAATTGCGTCGCATCTGGTCGGGGCCCTTTGATGCAGCCGACGGCGTGTCACTCGACCTGATTGACGCAGAAGCGCGGACGCCCGATCTGGACGCGCGCCTCTTGCCGCTGGAAATCGGCCTCTCCGACCTGCCAGAGGTGCGCTGCCTTGCGACCAGCGTCGCCAAACTGCGCAACGGCAACCCGGCAGAGGTGATCGCCAGTGACGCCAACTATGGCGACGAAGTCTGGGCCTCTTACGATGGCAAGGCGGTAGCCGTGGGCCAGTATCTGGGCGGCAGGATCCAGCCCAGCCGGGTCTTCAACACCCCATGATCACGCGGTCGCATGTGGATGACAGGGCGCGCTCAACCGCGCTTTACTCCGACTGCGAAACCTACCGCTATACCCTGACGCGCACATGGGGCGACGGGCCAAAGTTGCTTTATGTGATGCTGAACCCCTCCAAAGCCACCGAAACGGCGAACGACCCCACGATTGAACGCTGTGAACGCCGCGCGCGCGCTTTGGGTTACGGTGCGTTTTGCGCCACCAACATTTTTGGCCTGCGCGAAACCGACCCGCACAAGATGCGCAAGCACACCGCACCGGACGGCCCCGACAATGACGCTGCCTTGCGGGATGGGGCCGCTTGGGCGGACGACATTTTCGCGGCCTGGGGCGTTCACGGCGCGCATCGCGGGCGCGGGCTGCAGGTGGCACAGCTTTTGCGTGACACCGGCACCCCGCTCTATCATCTTGGACTGACCAAAGACGGGCATCCGCGCCACCCGCTTTACGTGGCCTATGCCCAGCCCCTGATCCGGTGGAGCGATGATTGAAGGGTTTACCCAAAGCGACGTAACCTGCGGCGACGTCCGTCTGTCCGTGCACCGCGCAGGCGCGGGCGCACCGCTGATCCTGTTGCACGGCTACCCGCAGAACCACCACTGCTGGGAAAAGGTGGCACCGACGCTGGCCCAGCAATTTGACGTCATCGTCCCTGACCTACGCGGCTATGGCGACAGCGATGCACCGCCCGACAATGCAGACCACAGCACCTATTCCAAACGCCAGATGGCGGCGGATATCGTGGCGCTGATGGATGCGCTGGACCTGCCCCGCGCGCATATCCTTGGCCATGACAGGGGTGGGCGCGTGGCCTATCGCTTTGCGCTGGATCACCCCGACCGGCTGGATCGCCTCGGGATTATCGAGATCGTGCCAACCGGGGATTTCTGGGACAGTTGGAACGCTGATTTGGCGCGAAAAGCCTATCACTGGACCTTTCTGGCGCAGCCCGCCCCCCTGCCCGAACGGATGATCGGCGCGGATCCCGCGGGCTATATGGAATGGACGCTCAGCGCCTGGAACAACACCAAAACGCTGGCCCCGTTCAGTGCTGCCGCATTGAAAAGCTACACCGCGCAAGCCCAAGACCCCGCCCATCTGCACGCGATGTGCGCCGATTACCGCGCCGGGGCCACCTTTGACCGCGCGCTCGATAACGCCGACAAGGGCCGCACCATCGCAGCGCCCCTGCATTTCCTCTGGGCAGAGGGCGGTTTCCCGGCGCAAACCGGCGACCCCTTGGGCCTTTGGCGCAGATGGGCACCGCAGGTAACCGGGCAATCCTGCGTCTCGGGCCATTTCGCGATGGAAGAAAACCCCGATGCGGTGCTGGCCGCCTTCCTGCCGTTCTTTCTGGGTCATTAACCATAGGTACAGATTCATGGTCTGTTCTGGTCAATCCCGTGCTATGACCGCGCAGGTCGGGGGCGACCGTTTGAGGGTGCGTCATGTTTGAAATTCTGACTTTGTTTGGTGTGGCCTTGTCTGCCGCACTTTTTGCCGACTTTGGCGGATCGTCAGATGACGCGGATGACCAAGCCGCCGCAGCCCCCGATGAAACCGCCAAAATCACCTCTGTCAGTGACCTTTTGTCCGAAGGGGGCGAGGCGATGCCAGGGGCAGAGGCGCTGGACCTTGGCGAGGACGAAACGCCTGTTGATCAGATTATCTATGCCGGGGACGACGATACCACGCTGATGACCGAAGGCGGAAATGACTTTCTTTTTGGCGGCGACGGTGCCGATGATCTGCAAGGCGGTGCCGGGCAGGATGACCTGCACGGCGGACGAGGCGATGACGTGATCTTGGGCGAGGATGGCGATGATCATCTGTTCGGCCATGTGGGCGACGACCGTCTCTATGGCGGGGCCGGTACCGATACCCTGAATGGTGGCGACGGGGACGACGCGCTTTATGGTGGCGAAGGCGACGACATCATCACCGGCTATCATGGCGACGACACGCTTTATGGCGGCGCGGGTGCTGACATGCTCAATGGTGGCGCGGGCAATGATGTGATTGATGGCGGCGACGATGACGTGCGCGATTTCCTCAACGGTGGCGCGGGCGATGACCTGATCACCGCCGGACTGGGGGATCACCTCAATGGCGGCACCGGCGCGGATACCTTTGCGTTGCTCGGTAATACTGGCGCATTCATTGACGATTTCGACCCGGCCGAAGATGTGATCGAACTGGGCTACGACACCATCCCACCCATTCTGACCACTGCTCAGGGCGATGATGGCCTGACCCTTTTCGCCGATGGCGAGGCGGTGGCGACACTCGCCGGGGTCACCACGCTGGACCTGACGGCGGTCAAGCTTGTGGCGCTGCCCGCCGTCTAGGCGCAAGGGCGGCAACAAAACACTTTCATTTCACCACGTTTTTGCCTAAACGCACGCATCCGCACCGGGAATCCCCCGGCACGGACCCTCCACGGGCCTTTCTGGACGACATCCCGGATCGCGCCATCAACCCTTTAGAACAGGAGACCCCGATGTCGATTACTGCCGAAGACAAAGCCAAGATCATGAAAGATTTCGCCACCAAAGACGGCGATACAGGCTCCCCCGAGGTGCAGGTTGCGATCCTGTCCAGCCGGATTGCCACCCTGACCGAGCACTTCAAGACCCACAAGAAAGACAACCATGGCCGCCGTGGTCTGCTGAAGATGGTGGCCCAGCGCCGCAAGCTTCTGGACTACACCAAAGCCAAGGACGAGGCCCGCTATCAGGACCTGATCAAACGTCTGGGTCTGCGCCGCTAAGCCGCGCACCACTGGAATTTTCGAAAACGCCCGCCATCGCGCGGGCGTTTTTGCGTCAGGCCCTTTGCCTGCGCAGCACCAAAAGCCCACCCAGCCCGGACAGCAACAGCAGCATCCCCGCAGGCAGCGGCACGGCGGTCAGGTCCAGCTCTGTCAGTCGGTAAAACTTGCCCGTGCCCTCCAAAAGCACCCCCGCGGTGCCATCGGCATAGATGAACAGCCGTGGATCGGCCCGGCTGCCGCCGGCAAGTGACAAAAGCGATGTTGCGGCGCCCGTGCCATCCACCAGATTGACCGCAAAAACATCATTCAGCGTGCCACCAAACCCTGCAGTCGTGGCATAAAGCCCGCCCTGTGACAGGTCACTGAACAACAGATCAATCACGTCAAAGGATGCATCAGAGGCGATGGGCCCCGAAACGGCGATAAAGGTCTGGCCCGCAGGGCGACCAAACTGGGCATAGGGCTGAATGAACCCGGCCTCTGGCACCGGGGCGGTCCCAATGGCGGTCGCCGTCGTGCCGGGGACTGAAGTCGCACCGTCATTGATGTAGAATGTGCCTTCGCGGGCATTGCCATCCGCATTGCGGCCCCAGCCGAAATTCTCGACCGCCGTCAGGTCCGTCAAATCGGCAACATCGACGATATTCACCTCTTCCGCCGTGGATGCGCCGATATCGCCAAAGGCGATCTGGGTCTTGCTGTCATCGGTATAGGTCATCTGCTGAACATTGCGCACGCCTTTGCCTGCAACGGTCACAGCGCCACTGGTCCGATCAACGATCAACAACTTTGAAACATGTTCACCGTCTTGCTGTGGGGCCGCCAACCCATCGCGGTTGAACGTCAGATTGTCACCGGTCGCATACAGCAGGTTGCCATCGGGCAGAACAATCATGCCGCCGCCCCGATGCCCGCGCGATACCGTTTCAAACGCCGTCAATGCGGTCGGGTTGGACAATGTGCCATCTGCGGCACGCTGATACTTGTAAACCACCTGGAAAACGGTTGGCGTCGCATCATACAGCGGATCGCTCGGCAATGCTGATGCCGTCATTCCGCTGGGCAAGGTGCTTGAGGTAAAAGCGACAAACACCTCATCGCCCGCCCCATCGGCGATGTTCACCACCGCTTGCGACCCCACCGCAGTCACCCCCGGTGGCGCGCTGGCCGCATCAAGGACAGTTAGAAATCCTGTGGCTGTCTGTTGCTGAACGGACCCGCGTTGATCCACGAACAACAGATCGCCATCCACGCTGACCGGCGATGCATAATTGTTGCCAGGTGCCGCAGCCCCGACCTGTCCGATCTCTTCGATCTGCACGGTAATGGATGACGGCAGCACGGCATCAGGCTGCAGCGTCGCAGCCCCGGCCGAGGTTGCAAACGCCCAAAAACTGGTCGCAAGTAAGATCTTTCTCATGCCGATGCCCCCATCATTCAGGGCTCAGGTTAGCCAAATACAGGGGCAAAGTCTTTCGTTTTGTACCTGATCCCGCTCAGGCAACGCGCACCCGGCGGACCCGCGCGCCATCAATCACGAACAGCACCACCCCCGCAGTCAGCGCCAAAGCGCAGCCAATCCAGGCAGTGCCGACATAATCGGTGAAGGTTGCAGCACTGGCCAGCACGGCTGCGGCAAACATCGTGCCGCCAAAGTGCGACACCGACACCAGCGCAGATCCGGCTCCGGGACGGTCGGCCATCAGGTCTTGCACATAGCCCACGGTGATCGACAGCAAAATGCCCGCGCCGATACCACCGGGGATGATCATGACCCAGGCGCTGGCGATGTCCGGCATCGCGGCCAACCCGCCCAGAAAGCCGACATAGACCAGCACCCCGCCAAAGATCATGCCGGTCCGCGTCACATGGCGCAGCGCCGCCGCTGACAGCAGCATCACCGGCACTTCGACCAATGCGACACCACCCGCAAACCAACCCACGTCTGCTTCTGATCCGCCAAGGTTGTTCAGGATCAAGAGCCCGAGCAGAATGTTGTAGAGCGCATTCACCCCGGTAATCACCGCGATCAAGGCCAGCCGGATAATCACGCGCAACTCTGACACCTCGCGCAGCGAGGCAAAGAACCCCAGCCCCGACTGCTTGTTGAGCGCGCTCTGGTCACGCGGCCATGACCGCGCCACCAGCAGCAGCACGATCACGTTGATGCAGGCGACAAACCCATAGACCGACAACAGGTCCAGCCCGCCCGCCACCGCAATCGCCAGCACCGGCGGGGTCAGGCCAAAAGCGCCCGCAAAGGCTGCGCGCACCAGTGACAGGCTAACGTCCTTATCCAGCGCCGGGTTGTTCGCCGCCGACAAGCTCGCCATCGCGAAGTACTGCGTGAAGGTGGTCGACGCGATGGGAAACAGCACCACATGCGCCAGAACAAATGTCGCCTTGGCGGGCAAAAGGAACACGCAGAGCCCGGCCAGAATGCCAACGCAGGTGCATCCCATCAGAAACTCGCGATAGCGCCCGGTCTGATCGGTGTAGATCCCCACCCAGACAGAGGCCACCACGCTGAAAAGCGC
Source organism: uncultured Paracoccaceae bacterium (assembly GCA_947492825.1). Taxonomy (GTDB): domain Bacteria; phylum Pseudomonadota; class Alphaproteobacteria; order Rhodobacterales; family Rhodobacteraceae; genus CANMYO01. The sequence continues at coordinate 761,870 of CANLNT010000002.1, read as the reverse complement.
GCCCAGCGTGGTGATCAGCGCATAGGCAGCATTGGAAAAGCCCAACCGCTCGATCCCGATCACCGACTGAAACGGCACAATAGAGGCAACCGCGATCCCCATCAGCGTGATGCACAGGAATGCCAACCGCAGCAGACGATCGTTCCACGAATTGACAATGATCTGAAACACGGGGCGGGCGGTCCTGTCGGGCAATTGCCGCAACCCTATGCCGCAATGCTCACAATGACGAGGGCACATCAGCCAGCGGGGCCGGTTTTCGTTTCATTCCCCTTAGACTGCCTGGGCCAACCGGGCACAAGGACCCCAATAAGGAATGAGGGAACACCATGAAGAAACAAATTGCTGAATTTATCGGCACATTCACACTTGTGCTGATCGGCTGTGGCTCTGCCGTGATAGCTGGCGCAGACATCGGATTGACAGGCATCAGTTTTGCCTTTGGTCTGGCGCTGATCGGCATGGCCTATGGCATCGGACCGGTCTCGGGCTGTCATATCAACCCAGCCGTCTCACTGGGGGCCGTTGCCGCCGGGCGGATGCAGATGGGCGAGGCGATCAGCTATATCATCGCGCAAGTGGCCGGTGCGATTGCTGCCGCTGCCGTGTTGCTGCTGATTGCCAGCGGCAAGGCCGACTATAGCGTCGCCGAAAACGGTCTAGGCCAGAACGGCTGGGGTGCCGGGTACTTGGGCGAATACACGATGGTCGCTGCCTTCGTGTTCGAAGCGGTCGCAACCTTCCTCTTTGTCGTGGTGATCCTTGGGGCCACCGGCTCTGGCGCGCCTGCGGCGATGGCCGGTCTGGCGATTGGTCTGACACTGGTGGCGATCCACCTTGTAGGGATCAACGTCACCGGCGTTTCCGTGAACCCCGCCCGGTCCATTGGGCCGGCACTTTTTGCAGGCACCGGCGCATTGTCGCAGCTTTGGCTGTTCATCGTGGCCCCGATTGTGGGCGCGGTTGCTGCCGGCCTGCTGTTCAAAACCGGCAATCTGGACAGCGACGGCTGACGATCCCAAGCTGACAGTTCACCGGTCAACGCCCGCGGTTTCCCCGCGGGCGTTTTTGTTCAGGGCCGCAAGACCAGCTTCATCAACGCTGGCAGACCTGTCGCAATGTCGCCTGACCCTTTGGCCGTCAGATCATCCAACCCCAGATAAACCGCATAGATTGCTTGCGGCAAATCGGGATCCGTCAAGCCAAACTCTGACAGCAGTTTGGCAACAAAGGCGGTCCGAATGGCGTCAACCTCCGACAGTGCTGCCTTTACATCCGGGTCGGTCAGCGCCCAAGCACGCACGGCAGGCTCAATCGCGCGCCCGCCGAATTGCTCGGGTGGCGGAAGTGCTGCGCGGGCTAGCAGGTGTTGCAACTGGGCGGCCACGCCGGGGGTCTGTTCAACCGCGTCTATCACCTCTGTTGCGACCTTTTCGCGCCACAGCTGCAGCATTTGTCGCTTGTAGTCAGGCACATCCTTAAAGTGCCAATAGAACGATCCCTTGGTGGTGTTCAGGCGACGGGCCAACGGCTCTGCCCGCAAAGCCCCGGGGCCTTCCGCCGCCAGCGCGCGAAAACCCGCAGCAAGCCAATCTTCTTTGTTAAGGCGCGACGTTTCGACCATGCCACACCATACGCAGGCGTATTGACTTGCGCAAGAATCCATTCCATACGGCAGCGTATGTTTTGAAACGGGAGTTCCGACATGACGACTTATCCCAATACGACCGTGTTCCATCGCCTGAACCTTTGGCACCTGACGGCTGCTGTCCTGATGGCGCTGACCACCCTGATCCATGTCTTTGTCGGCGGACCAGAGGTGATGGACCCGATCCGCGCCAGCACGCTTGATCCCCTGGTGATCGGTGTCGCCTCTGTCGTCTGGCACGCCATTACACTGCTGCTGGCGCTGTTTGCCGTGGCGCTGCTCTGGCTGGCGCGCCATGACAATAAACCGCTGGTCGCACTGCTGCTTGCGATGCAACTTGGCTTTGGACTGATCTTTCTGGGCTATGGCATCGCTGACCTGGGCACCATCTGGCCGATGCCGCAGTGGATCATCTTTTTCGCAATCCCTGCTCTGATGCTGGTGGGGCAGCGCGGACGCAAGTGAACCGTTTGAGTCTCTGGCACCTCAGCGCCGCCGCCCTTTTGATGCTGGTCACGTTGGTTCATGTGTTTTACGGCGGATACCGCGTCATGGATCCAGTGCGCGCCAGTGACCTGACACCGCTGATTATCGCGGTCACCAACGTAATCTGGCACGTCGCAACCTTGCTGATGGCGCTGCTGGCGCTGGCAACACTCTGGCTGGCCCGCCACCCCAACCGCCCGCTGGCGGTGCTGATCATAGCGATCCATCTTGGCGCGGCCCTGCTGTTTCTGGGCTACGGCGCAGTTGATCTGGGATCACTGCGCCCGATGCCACACTGGGTCGCCTTTCTCATCCTCCCCACACTCATGCTGATCGGTGAAAGGAACCGAACATGACGAACCTTCGCAAGTTGCACCGCACAACCGCCATGATCCTTGCCACCTACATCGCGGCGCACCTTGGCAATCACTTGCTGATCTTTCTTGGCACCGATTGGCACCTCTGGGCGATGGAGGGCTTGCGCGTCATCTACCGCAATCCCGTGGTCGAGCCGCTGTTGCTGGCCGCCTTTGCGATCCAGATCGCGCTTGGCCTGCGCCTGCTCTGGCAGCGCGGGTGGCCCAAACGGTTCTGGCCGCGCTTGCAAGTTGCGTCGGGCGGCGTCCTCGCGCTGTTCCTGATGCAGCATATCGGGGCCACGCTTGCGACCCGGATGTTCTATGCAGAAATCGACACCAATGTCTTTTGGGCCGCCGCCGTTGTCGATCGCGCGCCCTTTGTCTGGTACTTCGCGCCCTACTACACGCTGGGTGTTGCCGCTCTCTTTGCGCATCTGGCCGTCGTCCTGCACCGTCACCCCGCGCAGCGGAAATGGGCAGTCCCGGTGCTGGTCCTTGGCTTTGCCACAGGCGCTGCAATCGTCGCGGCCCTGATGTCCGTCACCCTGCCGCCCGCTTATGATGCCTATCTGACCGACTTTTGGTTCTAGGCCCGCGCACACAACGCTTCCCATCAACGTCAACTTCCTGTATGGCCCCCGCATCTGAGACGTGGCGCCCTGACCCCGGCGCCATACAAAGGACAGGGGTCGGCGGCATGGGGCCGCCAATTCATAGGGCACTCGGACCGCCGAGACTGGCCCATTCAGAAAGACGATAGATGTTCAACGAAGTGAAAAAATCCATCCAGTGGGGTCCTGAGACTCTGACACTGGAAACCGGCAAGGTTGCCCGTCAGGCCGACGGTTCAGTCATTGCCACGCTGGGCGAAACCAGCGTCATGGCCAACGTAACGTTCGCCAAGAAACCAAAGCCGGGGCAGGACTTCTTCCCGCTGACCGTGCACTACCAGGAAAAATACTACGCCGCCGGTAAAGTCCCCGGTGGTTTCTTCAAGCGCGAAGCGCGTCCCACCGAGAAAGAGACGCTGACTGCTCGCCTGATCGACCGTCCGATCCGCCCGCTGTTTGTGAGTGGCTTCAAGCATGAAGTGCTGGTGATGTGCACCGTGCTATCCCACGATCTGGTCAACGACCCCGATATGGTCGCGATGATCGCTGCCTCTGCCGCGCTGACAATTTCCGGCGCGCCGTTCATGGGCCCAATCGCTGCATGCCGCGTCGGTTACGAGGATGGCGATTACATCCTGAACCCTGAAATGGACGACATGCACAACCTGCGCATGAACCCAGAGCAGCGTCTGGACCTTGTTGTCGCCGGCACCAAAGACGCCGTGATGATGGTCGAATCCGAAGCTTACGAGCTGACAGAAGACGAAATGCTGGGCGCTGTGACCTTCGCACACGAGCAGATCCAGCCGGTCATCGACCTGATCATTGATCTGGCCGAGGAAGCCGCGAAAGAACCCTTCGACTTCCAGCCGCCAGACTATTCAGAACTGTCTGCCGCTGTGAAAGCCGCAGGTGAAGACAAGATGCGCGCCGCCTATGCGATCCTCGACAAGCAGGAACGCACCGGTGCTGTGGCACAAGCCAAGGCTGACATCGTTGAGGCCCTGACCGAAGAACAGCAGGCCGACGCAAACCTTGGTTCCGCCCTGAAGGGTCTGGAATCTTCCATCCTGCGCGGCGCCGTTGTGAAAGACAGCAAGCGGATTGACGGCCGTGCGCTCGACGAAATCCGCGACATCGTGTCCGAAACCGGCATCCTGCCACGGACCCACGGGTCTGCCCTGTTCACACGCGGCGAAACCCAGGGTCTGGTCGTGACCACACTGGGCACTGGCGACGACGAACAGATGATCGACGCGCTGTCGGGCATGTATAAGTCGAACTTCATGCTGCACTACAACTTCCCGCCCTATTCGGTTGGTGAAGCTGGCCGCGTGGGCCCTCCGGGTCGCCGTGAGATTGGTCACGGCAAACTGGCATGGCGCGCGCTGCAGGCGGTTCTGCCTGCCGCAACCGACTTCCCCTACACCATCCGTCTGGTGTCCGAGATCACGGAATCCAACGGCTCTTCCTCGATGGCTTCTGTCTGCGGCGGTTCGCTGTCGATGATGGACGCTGGTGTGCCGCTGAAATCGGCCGTGGCCGGTGTGGCCATGGGTCTGGTCATGGAAGAAGACGGGTCATACGCGATCCTGTCCGACATCCTGGGTGACGAAGACCACCTGGGCGACATGGACTTCAAGGTTGCGGGTACAGAGAACGGCATCACCTCGTTGCAGATGGACATCAAGATCGCAGGCATCACGCCCGAGATCATGAAGAAAGCGCTGGAACAGGCGAAAGCAGGCCGGATGCACATCCTGGGTGAGATGGGCAAGGCGCTCTCCACATCCAATGATCTGGGCGTGCACGCACCGAAGATCGAGACGCTGCAGATCAACACTGACAAGATCCGTGAAGTCATCGGATCAGGCGGTAAAGTGATCCGCGAAATCGTGGAAGTCTCTGGTGCCAAAGTCGATATCAACGACGACGGTATCATCAAAATCGCCTCGAACGACGCTGATGCGATCAAAAAAGCCCATGACATGATCTGGTCCATCGTGGCCGAGCCGGAAGAGGGCAAGATCTACAAAGGCACAGTTGTAAAGCTTGTGGACTTTGGTGCTTTCGTGAACTTCTTTGGCAAAAAGGACGGCCTTGTGCACGTCAGCCAGATCGAAAACCGCCGCCTGAACCATCCGTCCGATGTCCTCAAAGAGGGTCAGGAAGTCTGGGTCAAGCTTCTGGGCTTCGATGATCGCGGCAAGGTCCGCCTGTCGATGAAAGTTGTCGATCAGGAGACCGGCGAAGAAGCCAAAAAGGAAGACGCTGAATAGGCGCCCCTTTCACAAAATAATCTCAAAGGCCCCGATGGAAACACCGGGGCCTTTTTCGTTTAGGCTGCGACAGCCAGATCACGCCCGCCAGCCGCAACCCAACGGTTGGCCGCTTCAGCGACGCGTGCGCCATAGTATTCAGCCGTCAGAATATCGGCAGAGGGCGGTGCAACATCCGGCCCCTGATCGGCCAAGGATTGCGCCATTGCACCCAGACTGGCGCCCATGCGGTTCAAGTTATCTTCGCTGCCATGGGTAGAGTTGTTGCCCGGCGCCAGGTCCATCCCAACCCAGATCATCCCATGCTGCGCGGCAAAGATCGACATGGCCTGCAACGTCGCAACCTTGTCGCCCGACTGGCTGGACGAATTGGTGAACCCACCTGCAATCCGATTTTTCCACCCCTGCTCCAACCAAATACCGGAAGACGCATCCATGAAGCTTTTGAAGGGGCCCGAAACGCTGCCCATATATGTGGGCGACCCAAAGATCAGGGCGTCAGCATCGGCCAGTTCATCCAACCCTTGCGACAGGTCAGCCACATCAATCAGGCTGGCGTCACTGACCCGCGCCGCACCGCGCATCACCGCCTCAGCTTGCACTTTCGTGTGCCCGTAACCGCTGTGATACACGACGACCACTTTTGCATTCTGCGTCATTTTCATATCCTTTATTTCCACGCCAATCGCGTTGAGGTTACAAATACCGACTGGATTACTTTATAAAAGTAGGTATCAATAAGTAACCAAGTTACAGAGTTGCGAAATGGCTGAAATCAAAAGAGAAGTTTCTTGCCCCATGGATGGGCTTTTGCGTGTCATTTCAGGCCCTTGGACAACCTATATCCTCTGGCGTCTTGGAAATTACGGCGAAGTCCGATTCGGAGAGTTGAAAAGACTGGTGCCGGGTATCTCTTCAAGGGTGCTGACAGAGCGGCTGCGCAACCTTGAACAGGCAGGCCTGATCTACCGCAACCACAAACCGACGATTCCGCCGCAGGTCAGCTATGGGCTCACGCAGAACGGATTGGCCTTCAAAGACATCCTCAATGACATGAATGATCTTGCAGTCCGCATCGGCATTTCCGGCAATTGCGAGCACGATGCCGACGAACATCCCAGCCAACAGGCAGTGTGACCGCGAAACCGCACCACGCAGTTGCAGCGAAAATCACCCTCTCGGTGAAGTCCGACCAAAATGCTATGACCGCGTTCAGAAAAAGCCCGAAACGGGCGTGGACGAGCAGGTCTAACGATGTTGACACGACGCAAATTCGCCGCCGCGGCTGCGGCTTCTTTTCTTGCGACCCCATCGGTCGCAAACGCCGCGTGGATCCCGTACAAGTTTCGCCCGCGCGAGGTTGACGTCAATGACGCCTTGCCCGCCGGTGAAATCCACGTGGTCAAGAATGACTTCTATCTCTACTGGACCTTGGGCAATGGCCGCGCACGCCGCTACGGCATCGCCATCGGTGACGAGGGCCGCAATTATACCGGCGTACTGATGATCCGGCGCAAGGCTGAATGGCCCAGCTGGATCCCGACCCGCAACATGGTCCGGCTCGAGCCGCATATCTACGGCCCCTACCGCGATGGATTGCCCGGCGGGCATCCCAAGAACCCCATGGGGTCCCGCGCGCTTTACCTGCATGACAATCGGGGGCGCGACACCTATTTCCGTATCCACGGCACACCGCAGCCCGAAACCATCGGCAAAAGCTTTTCCTCAGGCTGCGTGCGGCTGACCAACGAACACGTAGCAGAGCTTTACGACTTGGTGCCCGTCAATACGCCGGTCTACCTGTTCTGATCCAAATGGGGGCGGGCGACAACGATCGCTCGCCAGGGGGCTTTGCGGACCTTCATCGCACGTCCGCAAAGCCGGTTGACCCGGTGTCATGACACTGTCGCCAGCTGAATTTCCCCGTCATGTAAGAAGCATCTTTTGTTGAACAGTGACAGATCGACTGGGTTTGGCAGCCGGATGTCCGTAATGCATGGCATCACACTTGAAGACAGCTCAAAAACGCGATCAACCTGCGAAATCATGACGATAATCGCCCCGCGCGCGATGGCAAATGCCTTCAGCGCCCGAACTTGGACCGCAAGCGAAGGATTGCTTCGCTTTTGATCCAAAAGCTGCAGGTAATCGACTACAGCGAGTGCTTGATGCGACGCATTGCTCAGGCGTTCAATGATATGTGCCGCGCAGATGTCGTCCGATGTATCAACAACGATTTGACAGTCAGATTTCTGCCGATCGAAACCAAGTTTTTCAATCCTGTCCCAGACGTCCGCTTCATTATAGTCCAATGAGAAAACGTAGCCGACGCGACTTTTCTTTTCTGCCAACGCAATCAGTTCCAGCCCCAAAAGGGTCTTGCCGTGGCCGGGGCGCGCACCGATCAGCATCATATCGCCCGGGTTGAGCTGGCTCATGATGTCGGCGGCTGTGGTCGCTTTGGACGTACTGGACGCCAAGTGGCTCCAGTCCCTGAACCCTTCTTTGGTGGCGATTTGGTTCAGTGCTTCGTGAAGCCTGATGTCACTGTCGCGCGCCAGCAATTTTGCTTGCCGCTTAAGCGTGTGGATTGGTGATGAAAGTCTCATCCTGAACCTCCTTTGGCGAGCGGTCTTCGCAATCCCTCCTTATGCGTGCGCTCGAACAGGTTAGGTTCGAAGTGGTATCGCTCTGCATGTCAAATGCTGCCCCGGTGGAGGGGGGAGGCCCGAGCAGGGCCATGAGCAAAAGTTACCCTGACGGACTGGAAAACTCAATTGGGTTTGACCATTCGCTGCCCACCGACAATTGCCCAATGTGGGCTCCTCCCCGCTCGACGACAAAGCGTCCCGCCCGCGCCGCATCATTGCCGGGCAAACCCTCCCCACAAAAAAGCCCCCGCCATTTCTGACGGGGGCCGTTGCAACCGGATCATTCCGATTGCTTACAGCTTGGTCATCCGCAAATAAGGCAGCACGGTGCGGAAATCGCCGAACTTTTCCTTCGCGGCCTCGTCCGACACGGCAACCGGGATCACCACATCGTCGCCGATATTCCAGTTGGCAGGCGTCGCCACGCCCTGCCCCGCAGCAGTCTGCAACCCGTCCAGTGCGCGGAGCACTTCGGCAAAGTTGCGGCCCACATTCATCGGATAGGTCATCGACAGCTTCAGCTGCTTGTCCGGTCCGATAATAAACACCGACCGCACAGTGGCCGTGTCGTTTGGTGTGCGGCCATCAGGCAAATAGGCCTCGGCGGGCAGCATATCAAAGGCCTTTGACAGCTCCAGCGCAGTATCGGCCACAATCGGGAAAGTCGGATCAGCACCGCCGGCGGTCTTGATGTCCCCTTTCCACTTCTTGTGGTCCTCAACCCCATCGACAGAAACGCCCAGCACCTTGGTGCCGCGCTTCTCCCATTCGTCGGCCAATTGCGCGACCGCCCCGAACTCGGTCGTGCAGACCGGGGTAAAATCCTTGGGGTGGCTAAAGATCACGGCCCAGTTGTCGCCAACAAAGTCATGCAGGCTAATTGTGCCAGTGTCGGTTTCGACAGTGAGATTCGGGATCGTGTCGTTAATGCGCAGGCTCATGGTGGAACTCCTTTTGCTCCATTACGTTTGATCACATCATATGTCGTGTCGCAGGCGCTTGAAAGGGCCTGCGCGCAGTGCCATCTTGCGCAACACACCAGGGCGGAGATTTGCCATGACTGACACAACCAAATTCTACATCAATGGCGCATGGGTGGCCCCCGCCGCGGCGCGCCCGCACGACGTGATCAACCCCGCCACCGAAGAGGTCTGCGCCGTGATCTCGCTCGGCGATCAGGCCGACACCGACGCCGCCGTCAAAGCCGCCAGTGACGCCTTCCCGGCCTGGGCGGCCACCCCGCCCGCCGAACGCGCGACTTATGTCGGCAAGATCCTTGAACAATATAACAAGCGCGCAGAAGAAATGGCGCAGGCCATCAGCACCGAAATGGGCGCTCCAATTGATCTCGCGCGCAATAGCCAGGCCCCCTGCCTGCCCTGGCACCTTGAAAACTTTCTCGAGGCCGTGGATGCCGTCGCCTGGGACCGCCCACTGCGCGATGACGCCCCCAACGACCGTATTATCATGGAACCGATCGGTGTCGTCGGCCTGATCACCCCGTGGAATTGGCCGATGAACCAGGTCACACTGAAAGTGATTCCAGCCCTGCTTGCGGGCTGTACCATTGTGCTCAAACCCTCCGAAGAGGCGCCGCTTTCCTCGCTCCTCTTTGCTGAATTCGTGCACGACGCCGGCGTGCCTGCTGGCGTGTTCAACCTGGTGAACGGCGATGGTCTGGGTGTCGGCACACAGCTATCGACCCACCCCGACGTGGCGATGATCTCTTTCACCGGCTCAACCCGCGCCGGCACAGCAATTTCCAAAGCAGCAGCAGAGACCCTCAAACGCGTCACGCTGGAGCTGGGCGGCAAAGGGGCCAACGTGATCTTTGCCGATGCCGATGCCAAGGCCGTCAAACGCGGCGTGCTGCATTGCATGAACAACACCGGCCAGTCGTGCAACGCCCCAACGCGGATGCTGGTCGAATCCTCGATCTATGATCGGGTTGTCGATGAAGCCGCCGAAGTCGCTGCCAAAATCACCGTCGGCCCCACAACCGAACCCGGCCGCCACATCGGCCCGGTGGTGAACAAAAGCCAATGGGACAAGATCCAGGGCATGATCCAGATGGGCATCGACGAAGGCGCGCGCCTTGTCGCGGGCGGCACCGGCCTGCCCGAAGGCGTGAACCGCGGCTACTACGTGCGCCCCACGGTCTTTGCCGATGTGACCAACGACATGAATATTGCGCAACAGGAGATCTTTGGTCCCGTGCTGTCGATTATTCCCTTCTCGGATGAGGCAGAGGCCATCACCATCGCCAATGACACCGCCTACGGCCTGACGAACTATGTCCAGACAACCGACGGCGCGCGCCGCAACCGCATGGCCCGCGCATTGAAATCCGGCATGGTCGAAATGAACGGCATGGACCGCGGCGCAGGTTCACCCTTTGGCGGCATGAAAATGTCAGGCCGCGCCCGCGAAGGCGGTCTGTGGGGGATCGAAGAATTCCTCGAGGTTAAAGCCGTCTCCGGCTGGGACATCGCCGCGGAATGAACAAACCGGACGCCCGCCACCTTACGCGGGCGTCCCGCTTCTTCTGGCCAGAATAATCCCCGCCGGAGGCTCCAACACCGGCCACGCGCGGACACGCCAGACCCAAAGGCACACACTCGCCACACGCACCCCGATTATTCGTCGAATAATCGCGGCCCCGCCCCGCAGGGGCGCCGCAGGCGCAATCTCAAAACGGCGCTTTTGCGCTGACCTTCATCCCTGCGCCACCGTCAGGATGCCGAAATTGCAGCGCCTCTGAATGCAGCATCAACCGCGGAAACGCTCGCGCGGCCCCAGTGGCATAAAACGGGTCCCCCAGAATCGGATGCCCGATTTCCTTCATATGTACCCGCAACTGATGCGACCGCCCGGTCTTGGGCATCAACCGCACCCGGCTTTCGCCATCCCGCGCCCGCACCACGCGCCAATCGGTCTGCGCCGCCTTGCCATTGTCAAAGTCCACATGCTGCCGCGGCCGGTTCGGCCAATCCACGCACAGCGGCAAGTCCACCGTCCCAGTCTTTTCGGCCATCTCGCCCCAGACCCGCGCCACATAGACCTTCTTGGTCTGCCGCTTTTCAAACTGCAGCCCCAGATGCCGCTGCGCATGGGACGTCAGCGCAAAGATCATCACACCTGACGTATCCCGGTCCAACCGGTGCACCAGCAAAGCCGTTGGAAACACCTTTTGCACCCGCGCGATCAGGCAATCAGCCAGATGCGGCCCCTTGCCCGGCACCGACAACAACCCGGACGGCTTATTGACCAGCACCACCTCGTGATCATCATGCAGAATGTCCAGCGGGTCCTGCGGCGGGGCGTAATCGTCGCTCACCCGTAGTCCCGCGCACCAAAAATGGCAGAACCGACGCGGATATGCGTGGCCCCCAGCGCAATCGCGCTTTCGAAATCCGCACTCATGCCCATCGACAAACCCTTCAGCCCATTGCGCGCGGCGATCTTGGCGAGCAGGGCAAAGTGTAATGACGGCTCCTCAGTCACCGGCGGAATGCACATCAACCCTTTGACCGGCAGATCAAGCGCCAGACAATCTGCGATGAACCCATCCGCATCTCTGGGCAAGACGCCGGCCTTTTGCGCCTCTTCCCCGGTGTTCACCTGAACGAACAGATCAGGGCAGGCACCTTCTTCTTGCGCAATCCGTGCCATCGTCTTTGCCAGCTTTGGCCGGTCCAGCGTGTGGATCATATCCGCCAACGCCATCGCCTGCCGCGCCTTGTTGGTCTGCAGCGGTCCAATCAAATGCAGGGTGATTCCATCAAATGCCTCGCGAAAACCCGGCCATTTGCCCGCCGCTTCCTGCACCTTGTTCTCACCAAAGCTTCTGTGACCTGATTCCAGCACCTTTTGCACCCGCGCATCCGGTTGCACCTTGGATACGGCAATCAGCGTGACGTCCTTCGGGTTCCGCCCGGCGCGCGTGGCTGCGGCATCTGCGCGGGTTGTGATCTCTGCGAGTGACATGCCATGCTCCTGAATCCATTGAAGGTTTCCTTGTTTCCCCCTCAATATGCCCGATGACCACCCTTGTCATGTCAGATTGTTGCAAATTGTGTGTGTGACACAGATGCACCATTTTCCCCGTACCCACCCGATCAGGCCCCAATTTACTTGAGTGTGCAGCCCGTTAGGCGCAATTACACAGGCAATGCCGGACGTTCTGGCATCTTGGGAATGCAAACACGAGGGAATCATCCATGAAAAGCATCCTTCTTACATCGACCGCCCTGGTTGCCTTCGCTGGCGCCGCTGCGGCCGAAGGCCACGCAGAGTCAGGCATCACCTTCGGTGGTGAAGCAACTCTGGGCTACAACTCCGCATCAGACCTGTTTGACCCTGACGGTGCAGACGGCGTTGCAGGTACCGCAGACGACCAAGCTGATGATGGCTTTTACTGGGACGCAAACGTCGCAGTGACCATGACAGCCGTTCTCGACAACGGTCTGACCGCAACTGCAACTTTCGATTTTGACGCTGTTGACGGCGGCACAGGCATCGATCTGGAATCCGGCGGCTACGTCTTGTCGCTGTCTTCTGACATCGCAAGCTTGTCTGTTGGCGATCTGGACCCAGTCGCAGAAGATCGTTGGGGCGGCGTTGACGGTTCGACCGTCGCTGACTTCAACGACCAAGACACTCACTTCGACGTCGCTGGCTTCGAAGCCATGCTGGTCGGTGAAGCAACAGTTGCTGGTTTCACAGCTGCTGTGTCCTACGGCCTTGACTCCGGCGCAGGCAATGCCCTGACCGGCGAAACGCTGGACGCAATGCAGATCCACGTTGCAGGCACCTTCGGTGACTTCGGCGTTGAGCTGGCCTACCAGGAAGAATTCGGCCCGACACCTGAGATCATGGGTATCGGCGGTTCTGCTTCCTTCGCTGGTGCAGACATCGCTGTGTCCTACATCGACGATGGCACTGAGACTTCGACCGGCATCTCTGCTTCTTACCCTGTTGGCCCAGTGGTCATCGGCGGCTACTACAGCATGAACGACGTTGCAGAAGACAACTACGGTCTGTCGGCTGACTACGACAACGGCCCGATCTCTGTCTCCGCAGCTTGGGACGTAGACGGTGGCGAAGGCGCTGCTGATGATGTTGCTTCCTTCGAAGTGGACGCTTCTTACGACGTTGGCAACGGCCTGACCGTTCTCGGTGGCGTGTTCGGCACCGACGTTGATGGCGACGACATGGGCTTCTATGCCGCAGCAACCTACGACCTGGGTGGCGGTGCAGAGCTTCTGGTGTCTTACGCTGACGATGGCGACGACGTGACGCTGGGCGAAGACCTCGGCGGCCCAGAGTACAAAGAAGGCGCCACAATCGAGGCATCCTTCTCGTTCTAATCGAACGTACCTGAACTAAGTCAGAGCGGTCCTTCGGGGCCGCTCTTTCTTTTTGCGCTACCCTGATGCGCCACAACTGCACGCAAAGCCTTGTGAAACAAAGCAATAGGCTTGTGACACCCCCGCCCCTTCGCTACACATTTCCGCAAGACTTGTATGGGACGAGGGGTCTATCGTGATACCAGCCATCCGCACCACAAAGCCGCTTCTGGCGCTTGGCCTTATCGCCACCCTTGCCGCCTGCGGCAGCAGCAGCCCTTTTGGCAGCCTCGGGCTTGGCGGCAGCACCCCGCCCGATCAGGCCGTGCGACAGGCCGCCCGCACCACCGGCGCTGAAAGCGTCGCCGTAAACCGCTACCTCTGGGCGGCAAGTCTTGATGTCCTGAATTTCTTGCCGATCCAGTCGGTTGACCCGTTCACCGGCGTCATCGTGACCGGCTTTGGCACGCCCCCCGGCGGCAGCCGCGCCTATAAGGCCACGATCTATATCACCGATCCCGCATTGGATGCGCGTTCCCTGAACGTCGCCCTGCAAACCCGCAGCGGCGCGGCATCGATCGAAACCCAGCGCGCCGTCGAAGACGCGATCCTATCCCGCGCACGCCAGCTACGCATCGCGGACGGCCGCCTATAGCCTGCCGCCCCCAATTGGCCTATATCCACGCCGGGCCCACCGCCCGGCGTTTCCCGTTTCAGAAAGACCCGACATGTCCAGCTACACCCCGTCCGAGATAGAGCCGAAGTGGCAAGCCGCATGGGACGCCGCCGAGGCGTTCAAGGCCACGCGCACAGACGACAAACCGAAGTATTACGTGCTGGAAATGTTCCCCTACCCCTCTGGCCGGATTCACATGGGGCACGTGCGCAACTACACGATGGGCGACGTCATCGCGCGCTACAAAATCGCCACCGGCCATAACGTGCTGCACCCGATGGGCTGGGACGCCTTTGGCATGCCTGCCGAAAACGCCGCAATGGCGTCAGGTGGCCATCCCAAGGATTGGACCTATCAGAACATCGCAGACATGAAGGCCCAGATGAAGCCGATGGGCTGGTCGCTGGACTGGTCGCGCGAACTGGCGACATGTGACCCCGAATACTACGGCCAGCAACAGGCCATGTTCATCGATTTCCTCGCTAAGGGACTGATTTACCGTAAGAAAGCCACCGTCAACTGGGACCCGGTTGATATGACCGTGCTCGCCAATGAACAGGTGATCGACGGCAAGGGCTGGCGTTCTGGCGCAGACGTGGAACGCCGCGAGCTGACCCAATGGTTCTTCAAGATCAGCGACTATTCCGAGGAACTGCTCGACGCCATTGACCGGCTCGACAATTGGCCTGCCAAGGTCAAGCTGATGCAAGCCAATTGGATCGGCAAATCCCGCGGCCTTGAATTTAGCTTCGCCCGCACCGATGGCGGTGATCCGATCACCGTCTACACCACCCGCCCCGACACGCTGATGGGCGCGTCCTTCGTCGGCATCTCACCCGACCACCCCTTGGCCCGCGAACTCGCCGCCAACGACCCCAAGGTCGAAGCCTTCCGCGCCGAATGCGCCAAGGGCGGCACCACCGAAGAGGCGCTGGAAAAAGGCGAGAAGCTGGGGTTTGACACCGGCCTCACCGTGCAGCACCCGCTGAACCCCGACTGGCACCTGCCGGTCTGGATCGCGAACTTTATCCTGATGGATTACGGCACCGGCGCGATCTTTGCCTGCCCCGCGCATGACCAGCGCGATCTTGATTTCTGCCGCAAATACGACCTGCCAGTGATCGACACTTTCTTTGCCGCGGGCGATGAAACCCCCGTCACCGACACTGCATTTGTGCCCCCCAAGACCGAAAAAGTCACATGGGTGAACCACTTTGCCGGCCTGACAGAGGCGACGGGCCAAGAGGCGATCGACACCACAATCGACTACGCCGAAAAACAGGGCTGGGGCACCGGCAAAACCCAATTTCGCCTGCGCGACTGGGGCCTTTCCCGCCAACGCTACTGGGGCTGCCCGATCCCGGTTGTCCATTGCGACGACTGCGGCGTGGTGCCTGAAGCGAAAGAGAATTTGCCGATTGAACTGCCCTATGACGTCAGTTTCGACATCCCCGGCAACCCGCTTGACCGCCACCCAACCTGGCGCGACTGCGCCTGCCCGTCCTGTGGCAAACCCGCGCAGCGCGAAACCGACACGATGGATACCTTCGTGGACTCCAGTTGGTATTTCGCCCGCTTCACCGCCCCCCGCGCCAACACGCCAACCGTGGCCGAGGATGCCGCCTATTGGATGAACGTCGACCAATACATCGGTGGCATCGAACACGCGATCTTGCACCTGCTTTATTCCCGCTTCTTCGCCCGCGCGATGAACATGACCGGGCATTTGCCGCAAGGCACGGCAGAACCCTTCGACGCGCTTTTCACCCAAGGCATGGTCACCCACGCGATCTATCAAACGCCGTCAACCACCGGCGGCAAGCCGACCTATCACTATCCCGAAGCGGTCGAAGAACGCGACGGCAAGGCCTACCTGATCGAGGGCGGCGCTGAAGTTGAAGTCGTCCCCTCCGCCAAGATGTCCAAGTCCAAAAACAACGTGGTCGACCCCGACCGCATCGTTGCGGAATACGGCGCTGACACCGCGCGCTGGTTCGTGCTGTCTGACAGCCCGCCGGAACGCGACGTGGAATGGACCGCGTCGGGGGCAGAGGCCGCCTCCAAACACCTCGCCCGCGTCTGGCGCTTCGCGCAGGACGCCGCCACCTCCGAAGAGGGCGCGTCAGCAACCGATGAGGACCTGAAAAAAGCCACCCACAAGGCGATCCACGACGTCACCACCGGCGTGGAAACCTTTGGCTTTAACGCAGCAATTGCAAAGCTTTACGGCTTCACCAACACGCTGTCGAAATCCAAGGCGGGCGCTGACACCAAACGCTGGGCCACCCAGACTCTTGCGCAACTCATGGCCCCCATGACCCCGCACCTGTCCGAAGAAATCTGGGCGCTTCTGGGCGGTGAGGGCCTGATCGTCAACGCCCCCTGGCCGCAGGCCGACCCCGCCATGCTGGTCGAAGACACGGTAACCCTGCCGATCCAGATCAACGGCAAACGCAAGGCAGAGGTGCAAGTCGCCGCCGACGCCGACAAGGCCGATGTCGAGGCGCTTGCGCTGGAAACAGTGGCGCGGCAACTTGACGGCGCCACACCGAAAAAGATCATCGTTGTCCCCGGCCGGATCGTGAACATTGTCATCTGAACCCGCCCTGCCTGCCCGCCGCCTCGCCCTTCTGGGGCTCTTGGCGCTGGCAGGCTGCGGGTTTTCCCCGGCCTTCGGCACCGCTGGGGCGGCAACACCCCTGCGGAATGCCGTAGCTGTCACCGCCCCCGATACGGTCGCCGGGTTCCGCCTGCGCACCCGCATCACCGACCGTCTAGGCACGGCAGACACGCCGCGATTTGCGCTCAATGTCACGCTCCGGCAGGACCAGACCGCCGCCGCGATCACCACCGAAGGTGACACCACGCGGATCAACCTGCGCGGATTTGCCGATTGGACCCTGACCGACACCGGAGGCGCGGTGCTGACCTCGGGCAGCACTCAGACCTTCACCAGCTATTCGGCCACCGGGTCCACTGTGGCGACACAAGCCGCCGCAACGGACGCGCAGGCGCGGCTGGCCACAGCACTTGCTGATATGATCGTCGCGGACCTCACCGCAACCGCCGGGGATCTGCCCCAATGAAGCTGACTGGTCGCGACGCCGCCGCCTACCTGAAGAAACCGGACCCCGCCCATGCCGGCCTGCTGATCTTTGGCGCCGATGCCATGCGCGTCGCCGACAAGCGACAGGCCGCGATTGCCGCCCTAACCGGTCCAGGCGCCGAGGAAGAGATGCGCCTGACCCGCATCGCCGCCGCAGACCTGCGCAAGGATCCCGCAATTCTCAACGACGCGCTCAAGGCGCAGGGGTTCTTTCCCGGCCCGCGTGTCGCCTTTGTCGAAGGGGCCACCGATGGGCTGTCCAAGGTCTTTGCCGCCGCCCTCGCCGACTGGCAGCCCGGTGATGCCCAGATCGTCGCCGCTGCCGGGCAGCTCACCGCCAAATCCGCTCTGCGCAAAGTCTTCGAAGGCCACCGCGCCGCTGTCGCCATCGGCGTCTATGACGACCCGCCCAGTCGCGCCGACATCGAAGAAGCACTGGCAACCGCAGGCCTAAATGATGTCCCCCGCGACGTGATGGAGGCGGTGACAGCCTTGTCACAGTCCCTGCAACCGGGTGATTTCCGACAAACGCTGGAAAAACTCGGCCTCTACAAACGGGGCGATTCGGCCCCTTTGACCGTGGCAGAGCTGCAGGCCATGGCACCGCAATCGGCAGAAGTCGACGTGGACGACATCATCAATGTCGTGGCAACCGGGGATGCGCAGGCGATCGGCCCGACCTTGCAGGAACTTTATGCCCAAGGTGTCGCCCCCGTCACACTGTGTATTGGCGCGATGCGGCATTTCCGGCGCTTGCATCAGGTCGCGGCCCACCCCGGCGGGCCGGGCCAGGGCGTCGGCAGCTTGCGGCCCCCGGTGTTTGGTCCGCGGCGGGATCAGATGACCCGGCAAGCCGGGCAATGGGGGCGCGACAGGCTGGAACGCGCGCTGACCGCATTGACCGACACCGACTTGCAAATGCGCTCCGCCAACACCGCGCCGACCCATGCGCTGATGGAACGGACCCTGATTCGACTGGCGATGATGGCGCGGCGCTAACGGCCTAGTGACAGGAGTTGGCCGACCACGGCCAACGAAACGCCCCAACCCAAAGAGGGCGGTCTTATCCAAACCCACAGCCATGATCCTCGATGGTTCAGGCATTCCCGCGGCAGCAGGCGTGGTTGCTCATCCGCCCAAACCGATGGCAAGGATCAAAGCCAATGAAATATAACGTATCGGTCACTTCAAACGCAAAAGGACGCGCCGATCAGGCACGTCCTTTTGACCGAATTCTGTGGCGTTCAGGTCTTAGAAAGAACCCGAAGCGGCAACCAGTGCGGCCAGCAGGCCCAGCACAACGTAGCCAGAGTTGATCGAGCCAGCAGGCGCAGGCGCGTCAACGACGACGACCGGGGCTTCCATGACTTCAGGGGCCAGACCACCGGCGGTGGCGGCAGAACCAGCAACTGCGATGGCAGCGGCGGCAGCAAGAGTAGTAGTAATACGCATTGTCAAATCTCCGTAGGTTTAGATGTGAGAAAGGCTGGCACGAGGCCAGCCTTTCCTATTCAAGCTTCTAATCGGGTGATTAGAAAGAGCCGGAAGCAGCAACCAGAGCTGCCAGCAGGCCAAGAACAACGTAGCCGCTGTTGATAGAGCCAACAGGAGCAGGCGTGTCAACGACGACAACTGGTGCTTCCATGACTTCAGGGGCCAGGCCACCAGCGTTGGCAGCGGCACCAGTAACAGCGATTGCAGCTGCGGCGGCGAGAGTAGTGGTAAGGCGCATGTCGGTACTCCAATTAGATGCACTTTGATTGACGATCACGAATTGTCTATCGGCGTTTTGGTGTCAAAACAAGCCACTAATTCGATTCCGCCCGCGCATCGGCCACATTACGGACGCTCAAGAACCAGGAATCCGGTCGCAGGCGACACAGCCTGGCTGCTTTTTATGATAGCGCCACCATCGGCAACCCAGTAAGTGTTTGAAAAGGCTGTGCTTTGCCCCTCGCACGCTTCACTATAGCGTCGTGTCGGCGTTGATTTGCCCAAAATTTCAACAGTTTCCGCACCATCCAAAACGATGCTGCACTGCAACACCTCTTGCGAAATTTGGTCGAGGTCGGTGATGGTTTCATGGATTCTTTGCGCTTTTCCGCCGCCCGCCGCTATGGCCGCGCGCACACCATTTGCCTGCGCTGCGATCAGATCACGTGGGAATCCCCGCGTGGCCACGATGATTCCATTTTCCAGCGTCACGGTGACATTGTCGGCACTTAGCCATGTCACTCGGTTGCCATTGGCCGCCGCAACCACCAGCGATGCAACCGAATTGCCGCCATAGGCCGTGACCAGCAAAAAGGCCCCCGGATTGGCATCCGCCTGCGCCCGTGTCAGCACCGGTGCTGCGGGCTGTGCCGGCGCGCCGCTCAGCCCGGCTACGCGTTGTTGCACGACAGCCAAAAATCCTTTGGCTGCAGAATTGTCGTAGATCGGGCCACAGGCCGTCAGCAACGCCAGAGTTACCCCGAAAATGGTTGTTCTTTTCATCGCCAAAAGCGTCCCCAGGTATCATCAATGTCAGCCAGCTGACCACCGCGCACGGTGTCATACAGCCGTCCCTGCACCTGAACACGTGCCCCGCCATCTCGGGAAAGTGACTGAAGTGTCGTGCTGGTGGTGCGGCGCGATGGGGTTCCGATAAAGTAATCGTACGGGATCGTTATCCGAATACCCTTATCAAACGACCCCTCACCGAACTGGTCAAATGGCATGTCAGTCAGCGTAAAATACCCGCCGATTTTCCAACCGTTTTCGAATTCATGATCCAGCGCGAATGTCGCGCCCCAATCGCCTGCCAAGTAACGTCCGACATCCATCCGGGCCTGAAAACCGTTCCCGACGTCGTAGTAGGCCGACAAATGCCCGGAAAGTACCGTGTAATCACCATCCTCGACCCGATTGCGAAAGCCGGTGACCGGGTCGCGCTCTGTCCGGTATTGCGCAAACCCAAGACCCATATCCTGATCGCGCATCGCAAGATAGTTAAGCTCGGCCCCAAAGGCGAGCCGACTTCCAACCGGCGCATACAGCACTTCGGTCGAAACGCCACCGTACATTTGCTCGAGGTATCCAGCCGTCACACGACCGTAAACTTCCGGTGCTAGCCTTGTATAATAGGCCGCCTGCAAGAAACGCAGGTTCAGATCGCCATCACGACCAAAGAACGCCTGATCGGTCCGCACATTGGCGTAGTCGTTGGGATTGTCGAAAAAGCGCAACGCTTCCTGTGGACCAAGCGCGCTTTGGCGGACCTGCCCAGAGATGACAAAATTTCGGTTCAGCTTGTATTCAATGTCGGCCTGAATTCCCACATCAGCCTCTAGCGAGCTTGTGCCGCTGAAGATCACCAGATTCAGGTAAGGGCCAATCCCCCATGAAAGTCGTGGCGTGTCAGATGGCTGCAAAACCAGCCCCTCGACCGGCCCGGCCTGTCCAAATCGCGCAGCCTGATAGATGGCATCAGTGCCACCAACCCGGTTCTCAAGGGCCTCGATCTGCCGCCGTGGCAAAGTGGTCGATGACAGTGGCAGTCCAGCTTGGGTTGGTTCAAGAATAAAGGTCTCAACCGACGGCGGAATGATCTGGGTCATCATCCGGGCCGCGCGGCCCATCGCCTGTGCCTCCGACCGAAAACGCGTGTTCTCATAGCGAAGCCGCGCAGTCCTGTCCGTGATCTCAAGCCCGACAAGCTCGATACCCTCAATCTTCAAAAGCTGGGTCAATCCAGCACGTACGGCCGGTTCTGGTTGCTTGACCTGGTCCCAGGTCTGCGCGGCCCGCTGGTCGGCGGTGCGCACCCGCACTGGCGCCGGGGCAGGATCAAGCCCACTGAAGGTGGGGCGCTTCTCAGGGTTGATCACAAAGGTCGCACTGGCTGACAGGTCTTCGCCGTTCAGATAGGCCGCATTCAATTCAATGCCCGGCCGTGGCCGATAGGTCAGACCAAAATTCAGCGGCGAACTGACGTTAACTGCGGGCGTAAAAGTCTCTTTCAGATAGGCGTTTGAGGAATATTCGGCCTTAATGCCCAGATTGGGCGTCACCTGATACTCGAAACCACCAAAAAAGGCCGCATCGCCGCGGAAGAACTGGTTGATCGAAATCGTTCCGCCATTGCCCGCGTCATCATCGTTGTTTTGCACGCGATCCACATAGACGGGACGCGTCTCAAGCGAGGAGGAAAGGACGCTCAACGGGTTGGTAAATCCATTTCGACTTGCCAATCGCCCCCAGCCAATGCCGCCGGTGACAATCAGGTCTGACCCAACGCTCTTGGATCCGACAATGTACTCTGACCCAAACCGCCCGGTGCCAAGAAAGTCGCGCAAGCCAATCGCAATCGCCGGAAGGTACCGGCTTTCGTCCGTCAACCTGTACTGCAGATCAAAGCTGCGGTCGAAGGTTTGCTTCTTACGTGCGGCATCCGGATCATCGGGATCAACGATCTGCCAGTTATCGAATGTCGAGTAACGGAATGCGCCAGACAAGCGATCCGTCAGCTGATAATTGAAAGAGGTCTTGTACCCCCCCGATCCTGCATAGCTTAACGTCGCTGCGATGTCGCTGCGGCTCGCGCTTTCTGCGGTCGGCATCTCCAAAAGACCGGGTGTTCCGAAAATCGTATACGACGGCCCGGTGTCCTGCGCCTGCGCCGCAGACCCCATGGCCAGCATCATCGCCGCATATCCAACCGTCCACACAAACCCGCTGCGCATTTCGCAACCCCCGCCTCGCATTTCTTAGACAATTGTCTAACCCGGTGCGGGCGGGATTGGAATCGGCAATTTAGGACACGGGCAAGGTGTTGCCCGCCCAGCGCAACGCGCCCCGGGCCGCGTGCCGGCCCGTCGCAAGGCAAGCGGTGATCAGATAGCCGCCTGTCGGGGCCTCCCAATCCAGCATCTCGCCTGCCGCAAAGACCCCCGGCCTGTCCCGCAGCATCAGGTGATCGTCCAGCGCCTCAAACCGCAGACCCCCCGCCGTGGAAATCGCCTCATCCAGCGGGCGCGGACCCTGATGCGCTACAGGCAACCGCTTGATAAGACGCGCGAAATCGCCGGGAAACGGGCGGCCCCATTCGTTCAAAAGCGCGATCTGCACCGGGTCCAGCCGCAGAACTTTGCGCAGGTGGTTGGACAGGCTCGCCTTGCCGCGCGGGCGCGCCAGACGCGCGCGCACTTCGGCCTCAGTCAGGTCCGGGGCAAGGTCCAGCAGCAAGGGCGCACCGTCGCGCACAGCCGCAGAGACCGCGTAGATACCGCCGCCCTCGACCCCGCGGGCCGAGATCACAATTTCGCCACGTGACACCAGATCACCGGCATGCAGCGCAATCCCCTTGACCGGTGCGCCCAGATGCCGGGCCATGTGATCCGACCAATCCACGATAAACCCGCAGTTCGCCGGCCGAAAGGGCGCGACACCGTCCATCAGACCGGCCCAAGCGCCATCGGACCCCAACCGCGCCCAACTGGCCCCGCCCAGCGCCAGCACGGTCAGATCAGCGGCAATCGCGGGCTGACCTTCAAATGCGGCCGCCCCGTCCTGCCAGCCGGTCCAACGGTGCCAGGTCCGCAACTGCACATTCTGCGCATCCAACCGCTGCAGCCATGCCCGCAAAAGCGGCGAGGCTTTCATCGCCTTGGGAAATACCCGCCCCGTGGACCCGGTGAAAAGCGGCTGACCCAGCCCCTCGGCCCAACCCCTCACCGCGTCCGGCCCAAACCCGGCCAGTGCCTGCGCAAGGGCGGGCGGCATCGCCCCGTATCCTGCGTCAAAACACTCTTCTTCTTTGGTCAGGTTCAGCCCCGACTTGCCCGCCATCAGAAACTTGCGCCCGACACTGGGCATCTGGTCGGCCACAGTCACCGACACGCCTGCGCCCGACAGCACCTCTGCCGCCATCAGCCCCGCAGGCCCGGCCCCGATCACCAATGCGGTGGTCACGCCTTCTCAGACACCGGCAAACCGCCCTTGATCTCGACCACGCGCTGCGGGAACGGGATTTCAATGCCCTCGGCCTTCAGCGCATTCCAGATCAGGAACATCACGTCGCTGGCATATTTGTTCTTGCCGTCGTCGATCCCCTCGACCCAGAATTCCACGCCAAACTCGATCCCGCTGTCGCCAAAGGCCTTCAGCTCAACATCCGGTGCTTCGGGTTCCTGCAACACACCGGGGTGCTTGGACACCGCAGCATTTATCAGCTCTGGAATGCGGTTGATGTCGGTGTCGTAGCTGACGCTGAACTCCACCTCCAACCGGTTGGCGCTGCCGCTGTCAGAATAATTGACCACCCGCGTTGTGATGAAATCCTCGTTCGGCACCACAATCCAGCGCCCGTCATAGGTCTCCAGAATGGTGGCCCGCGCGGTCATCTTGATGATCGTGCCCGCCTCACCGCCGTCCAGCTCAACATAATCCCCAACCGTGGCCTGCCCCTCGACCAGCAGGATCACGCCCGAGATAAAGTTCGATGCGATCTTTTGCAGACCAAAACCAAGGCCGACACCGACCGCACCACCGATAATGGCCAGCGACGACACGCTGATGCCCATGATGTTCATCAGCAGCAGGAAAGCAAAACCAAAGATCGCAAATTCAGCCGCCTTCACAAGCAGTTGCCGGATCGCAGGCCGCATCGGTTGCTTCTCGATATAGGTGGCGGTCTGGCTGTTGGACCAGGTGCCAAGCCAGAACAGGATGCTGCCCGCAATAATCCCTCGGACAATCGCCATGATCGAAAACTTGATATTGCCCACACCAACGGTCGTCTCGGTCAGGAACAATGACACATCGTCCAGAATGCCCAGCGCATAAAGGGCAGCAATCGGCACAACGACATACCGCGCCAGCGTCTTCAGGAACGGTTCCTTGATGATCTTGTCGGCCAGCGCCCGCGCCGCCAGAAAGATGAACACCCGTTTACCAAAGGCGATCACCGCACCAGAGCCAAAGATCGACCGCGTGACCTGTTCGCCGACCGCCGTCAGCCCATAAGCCAGCAGCGGCAGCAACAGCGGCAGGAACATTAGCAGATACAGCCGCCCCTTGGACAGGATCGACGTAGACCCCTCAGGCGGGGTCAGTACTGTGGTGATCCGCCGCGACATGATCCGGTTGATCAGCCGCGCCAGCAGATAGGCAACGATCAGCAGGCCAAACTGCGACCATGCCGCAGGCGACAACAGCCAATCCTGCGCGATCACCAGCCCCTGATCCAGATAGCCGCGCGCCGTTTCGATAAGGTCACTGTCCATAGTTTGATGTCCCCGAACGTCCCGCCTTCCGTCTTGCCGCGCATGGGCCGTGGACTCAACCCTTATGACGCAGGATCGGCGGATCTGCCCAGAGGCTGGGCAATAGGCCCACCACCCGGTAAAAGGTGGCATGACCCATCCGCTGGACGATCTGATTAACAAGATGATGGCCGGGGCCGCCGCCCGAGGCGACTTTGACAACCTGCCGGGCGCGGGCAAACCGCTTGACCTGTCGGGCGATCCCAAGAACCCGCTCTTGAACCGCATGATGACAGAGGCGCAGGCAAAACCGCCCGCCATCACCCTCAAAGAACAGATCGCAAAGGCACAGACCCACCTCAAGACCCTCACCGATCCGGCCGCGCGCAAGGCGCAGATGAAAGTCATCGCTGATCTGCAAACCCGCCTCGCGATCGAGGTCGAGGCGATGCGCCGCTATGGCTGACGCCTGTTGCCGATGACCGCCTTGCAACCGGGTCTGCGCAAGCTCTTGACCGCTCAGATCCCCGCTGATTTTGCCGATTGGCTGGATGTGGTGGCGATCAGCGCGCTGCTCGCCTTCGTCTGGCAGGTTGATACCTATGTTTTTGCCCTGCTCGCCGTGGCCATGGGACTGCCCTACCTGATTATTGGTCCCTTGGCGGGCGCTCTGGTTGACAGGGTCGATACGCGACGGGTGCTGATCTTCGCCAATCTGGGGCGGGGCTTTGCCACCATCGCCTTCTTTCTGGCCGGTGACTGGCCTGCCCTGTTGGCCCTCATTGCCCTGCGTAGCGTGGTCGACACTTTCTATTCCCCCGCCAACCAATCCGCGATCCAGGCCCTGTCCGACCCCGCCACCCGCATCCGCGCCAACGCGATCAGCCACGGCATCAATCAGGCGTCCAAGATCGTGGCCCCCTCGGTTGGTGGCGTGCTTTTGATCTGGTTCACGCCACAGACGGTCTTTCTGGCCAATGCCTGCGCGTCCTTTCTGGCTGTCGCCCTGTTGCTGCGCCTGTCCAAACTGCCCGCCGCGCCCCGCGATGCGGACAGCCCCGGCCTTCTGGCAAGCCTCAAGAGCGGCCCAGCACTCTTGCGGGACAGCGCGGTATTGCGCGCGGTGCTACTGATGATGGCGGCCGGGTATTTCGCGATGTTCTTCTATGACAACCTGATCGCGCCCCTGACCCGCGACCTTGGCTTTAGCCAGACCCACCTTGGGCTGCTGCTGGCCGCTGTGGGTGCGGGTGGCGTGATCTGCGCTGCGGTCATGTCGCGTCTTGGCAACACGCCGCGCCCGTTCCTGCTGATCACCTGCGGTGCGCTGATCGGCGGCAGCACCGTGGTTGCGGTGGGACTGGCAGAGGTCACGGGCTTCCCCCTCGCCCTTGCCACCTATCTGCTGGCGTTCTTCGTACTGGGCGTGACCACCGCGCTCATGGTCGTGCCGATCCGCACGGTGATCCAGAACAACACCGACAGCAGCAGCATCGGCCAGATCACCGCGCTGAGCGAGGCGGCAAATACGCTCGCCCTTCTCACTGCGCCCTTCATCGGCGCATGGCTGGCGACCGCAACGACCATCGGGGCCGCTTTTGTGCTCGGAGGGGCCGTGATGTTGGGCCTCGGTCTGCGCGCGTTTACCTTGCGAAATATAAGCTAAATCAAAGCCTTGATTGCACCGACATGACTGTGCTCTGCGCTCAGGGCCGCCGCACACAGATCGCGCGCCACTGGCATCACATCGTCAAAGACGCCATCCACCAGCCCTGCATCCAGCGCCTGATCCGCCGTCCACTTCTGGCCCGCCATCAGCAACAGCTTTGCTCGCGACGGCCCGACCAGCGCCTTCAGGCGCCCCGGATCGGACGGCTGGGGCAGGAACCCCATCTTCATCACCGGATAGAAAAACTTTGCCCCCGGCACCGCAACCCGCAGATCACAGGCCAATGCCATGCCAAAAGCCCCGCCTGCCAGCGTCCCGTTCAACGCCGCAACTGTCAGCCCCGGGGCTGCGGCGACAGCAGCTGACAGCTCCTCCCACAGCGGGCTTTTCGCCAATCCCTTGGGGGCTTCGTCCAGATCAGCGCCCGCGCTGAACACTTTGCCTTCGCCGGTCAGGATCACCGCCTTCGCCCCGCCTGCGATCTTGTAGATGCCAATCAGCTCGGTCAGCATATCCGCCGTCAGCGCATTGGCCTTGTCCGCCCGATCCAGCGTGACAATCCACAAATCGCCTTCGCGCGCGACCCGGATCAAATCAGACCCACCTTGCGGCGCACGTCTTCGTCGCGTAGCGATACGTCGCCGCCCAGATAGCCATCCGCATTCGCCGTACACATCCACATCAGCGCCTGCGCGGGCCACTCGGGCGGGATATGATCCTCCCACGCGAGTTGACTGACCGGGTTGATGCCGCTGGCCTTGATCTCGCGCTGCATCTCTGTGGCCACGGTGCCGGGGCTTAACCCCAACACCCGCACGCCTTTCTCGCGCGCTTCCTTGTCGCCCACGCGGGTCAGCATCAGCGCCCCCGCCTTGCCGCTGCAATAGGCCGCCCACCCCTCAACCGGGCCGTGGGCCGCGCCGGATGAGATGTTGATGATCGTCCCCGACCCTTGTGCAATCATCCCCGGCAAGGCCGCGCGCATCCCGTGCATCACACCTTTGAGGTTAATGTCGATGGTGTGGCTGTACGCCTCTGGATCAATGGTGGACAAATGCCCGATCGGATCAATCACACCGGCGTTGTTAATCACCACATCCAACCCGCCAAAGGCGTCGCGGGCCGCGGTCATCGCCTGATCCACTTCCCAGTAGCGCGACACGTCACAGGGGATCGCCAGGGCCCTGTCCCCGATCTGTCCGGCCAGTTCCGCAATCGCCTCGCGCGAGCGGGCAAGCAGCGCCACATTGGCCCCGGCGGCTGCAAAGCTCTGCGCGGCTGCGGCCCCAATTCCGCGACTTGCCCCCGAAATCAGGACGGTTTTGCCCTCAAAATCCACATTTTTCATCGCTTTCCCTTTCGGTTGCCACCATGCGGTCATATTCTCTGGGTCAGGATGCCCCGACCTTGACCCGCGCAGCAGCGCGGCAAATCATAGACCAGACCCGTATTTCCGAAAGGTAACTCTGATGACCAAACTGCAAACATTCAAGACCGGCGTGTGCCTTGCCGCCCTGTTCAGCGGACAAGCGGCCCTTGCCGATGTGACCGCAGCGCAAGTCTGGGAAAACTGGAAATCCAGCCTCGATATCTATGGCGAAAGCGGTGTGACCATCGGCAACGAAGAGATCGGCAATGGCACCGTAACCATCACCGGTCTGGGCCTGTCGATGGATGATGGCGACACAGCCGTGACCGCCGACATGGGCACACTGACGTTTACCGAAAACGGCGACGGCACAGTGGCGATCACCATGGCCGAGACCGTCCCGATCAGCATCACAAGCAGCGATGGCTCCACGGCGGATATGTCGGTGACCAACAGTGGCCTGTCGATGACCGCCTCTGGCGACCCGGATGCGATCAACTATGACCTCAGCGCCGACAAATACAGCTTTCAGGTCGATAACATCACCGAAAACGGCCAGACCATCGACGCCGATGTCCTCTTTGCGGGCAACGACGTGGCAGGCCGCTATACCGTCACCAACGGTGACATCCGCAACCTGACCTATGCGCTGACCATGGGATCGGTGGACCTGCTGGTTGATGTGACCGACCCCGACACCAACACCGTGGCGCTGATTTCCGGCAAGGTGAACGGCCTCTTTGTCGATGCCGACATGGACCTGCCAGAGGATTTGTCCTTTGACGATCCCGACAACGTTGACCTCACCGGTTTTGCCGTGGCAGCGAACTATGGTCTGAACGACGGCAGCTATATCTTCGACATCTCCGAAGGCGGTGAACAGGTGGCTGGCAGCGTCAGCACCGGATCGGCTGCGATTGACCTGGGCTTTGACAGCGATGCGCTGACCTACAATGTGCTGACCACCGATATCGCGATGGATATGGTGGTGCCCAATGTGCCGGTGCCGGGCATGGAACTGCCGCTGAAATTGTCGCTGGCGGAATACGGCATCGGCGTTGCGATGCCGCTCTCCAAAACAGACGAACCGACCGATTTCGCCTTTGGCCTCAACCTGACCGACCTCACCATCAATGATGAGATCTGGGCCATGGGTGATCCCGCCGGTGTCCTGCCCCGCGATCCGGTCACGATCAAGCTGGACCTTGCCGGCACGACCCAGCTGTTCTTTGACATCCTTGACCCTGCGCAGGCCGACGCGATGGCCATGGCCGAAGTGCCGGGCGAACTGCACAGCCTGAAGCTGAACGAACTTCTGGTCAGCGCGGTGGGGGCCAAGCTGGATGGCACCGGTGATTTCACCTTTGACAACACCGACTTTGAAACCATCCCCGACATCCCCCGCCCCGAAGGCGCGGTGACGCTGAACCTTGCCGGGGCCAATGCGTTGATCGACACGCTGATCCGGATGGGTCTGCTGCCAGAGGATCAGGCGATGGGCGCGCGGATGATGATGGGCATGTTCGCTCGCACCACCGGCGATGATCAACTGTCCTCGACCGTTGAGGTCAACGCCGAAGGCCACGTGATCGCCAACGGCCAGCGCATCCGCTGATCTTCCGATAATGCCCCGCGCCACAGATGCTGGCGCGGGGCTTTTGTTTTTCTGCATGATTGGACCTTTCATGAAACTGACCCGCTTTGCCCTGCCCTTCGCCCTGATCCCGGGTGCCGCCCTGGCTGACGTCACGCCACAGGATGTCTGGAACAATCTGACCGCGGCCTATGGTGCCGCCGGGCTGACGCTTGATGGCACTGTCACACCCGATGGCGACAACCTGACCCTTTCGGGCGGGGTCCTGCGCGTGGACTATCCCCAAGGGCTGGGCAGTGCGACGCTGACCTTCCCCAATACAACACTGACCGCGATGGGCGACGGCACCGTGGGGATCATGACCGACCCCACCTATTTGATGGAACTTGCGGTCGACGTGCCTGACACCGGCCTTCTGACCGGCAATATCACCATCGCCCAAACCAATGTCAGTGCCGTGGCCTCGGGCAATCCGGGCGACGTGACCTACACCAGCTCTGCCGACAAGGTGGACGTGCTGATCAACAACGTTTCGATCCCCGGCGAAGAGCTGGAGTTTTCGCTCGAAGTGTCCGGCGACGGCTACACCTCAACCACCCGCGTGACCGAAGGTGACAACCTGACCATCACGCTCGACAACCTCAATGGCGCAGCCACATCCAACTTTGTGATGGCTGCGGGCCCGATGCGGCAGGAAAGCACCAGCGCAGGCGGAGAGTTGCGGATGCTCGGCACCATCGTGTTGCCGCCAGAGATGAACATCATGGACCTGACACCTGCCTTGCTGTCGGGCCTGTCGATGACGCTGACCACACAGGCCGCCGCCTCCGAAGGCACCAGCAAAACCTTCATGGACGGCGCGCTGACCAACGAACAAGTGCAAGCCACCGGGGCCACCACTGCCAATATGACTCTGAACGCAGACGGCTTTGCGGTTGATGGCAGCGCCGATGGCTTTGATTTGACCTTCTCGGACCAGACCATGCTGCCCTTCCCGGTCTCTGTCGCGGGTGGTGAACTTGCGGTTGACGTGGCCTTCCCCCTTGTGGCCCGCGACACGCCGCAAGACTTCAAATACGGCGTCAGCTTTCAGGATCTCAGCATTGATGAAAGCCTTTGGGGCATGTTCGACCCCGCGGGATCACTGGATCAAAGCCCCGCTGACCTGACCATCGACGTTTCCGGCAGCCTGAACTGGGGTGTGAACCTGTTTAACGTCGAAGAACTGATCGCGCTTGAAGATGCGCAAACCTCGCCGGTGACGATCAATTCCCTGTCGATCAACGACATCGGACTGGCCGCGCTGGGGGCCACTGCCAACGCCACCGGTGCCTTCACCTTTGACAATGCCGATATGGACACGATCCCCGGCATGCCGCGCCCTGAAGGCAGCGCCAAGATCACCGCCACCGGCTTGAACGCTGCGATTGACCAACTGGTCGGCGCCGGGTTCATCCCCGAAGAAGAGGCGATGATGCCGCGCATGATGATGGGCATGTTCGCCCGCACCGTGGGTGAGGATCAGCTTGAGACAGAGGTCGAGGTCAACGCCGAAGGCCACGTCATCGTCAACGGTCAGCGCATGCGCTGATCGCACGCGCCGCGTCCCTTTTGGACCGGCAGTGAAAGATCTGGGCGCTGGTTCCGGCCAGCGCCCCTTTTATGTTCGCCCGAAACGCCGCATCTGCCCGCAAGCTGCGCCAGCCAAACCGCCACTGCTCTGCAAGCCGATCCACATTGCCCGGCGGCAATTCGGCCCGTGTCGTTCCGCGATGCCGCAAGGGCCGTTTCAGCAACCGCCACGCCCGTTGCCACAATGGCGGGTCCAGCCAGATCACCACCTGCGCCCGTGGCAAGGCCAGCGGCAGCAGGCTCGGCCCGCCCTCGATCACCCAACGATCCGTCGCCACCAGTCGTGCCAGATCAGCGTCAATCTGGCCCCGGGGCCGTTGCACCCAATGGGTCGTCAGTTTCATGGCATCAAACGACACCACACCGCCCAGCCTTGCGGCCCAATACGACTTTCCGGCCCCATTGGCACCGGTGATGATGATGCGGTCCATTGCAACGGGTCTAGCAGCTCCTCAGGGCCGGTCAATCCCGCGTGCATCCAGGAACTCATGCATCTCCCATCGCGCCTGCTCCAGCACGCCGCGCGGATAAGTGACCTCTGCACCGCCTTTCACAACGGCAACGGATTCGGGTGTAGCCTTGAACAGAACCGGGCCGGCAGGCGTTTCCACAAACCAGTGGATCTCGGGGCGCGCGCGATCCATCAAGGTAATCCGGCCTTGCTCGAAATAGTCTTTCTTCGCACGCGCAAACGCTGGGTTTGCCGGATTATGCTCAGCCAGCTCTTCACCAGACCAACCCAATTGCGCAGCCTCTGGCAGATAACACGCAATGGCCAAGGCCCGCAGGCCCTGATCCTTTTTTGACCGCCCCGCGATCTGACCCAATTTCCAGGACCGCTTGTCGCGAAAGATTGCACCCGCCAGCGCCTCGCCCGGCAAACCCCAGCGATCAAGAAGCATCTGCAGGGACGGATAGCTGAATATCCCGCGACGCATTGCCAGCCGATACAGCGTGGCGGCTGTGTCGTCCTCTTGCAGGGCAAAATGGGCGCTTCGCCCTCGGATCAGCGCGGACCTCCCATCGGGCCAGTCCTGCATTGGCATTTTGCCATTCAGGTAAAGGCCCGACCGCGCCTCTGTTCCGATCGCCTGCCCCAGCGCATAAGACCGGTGTAGCGCGTCATCAGACGGCAAGGCCTTATACACTTCGAGAAGCTGCCGCGCTTGCAAATCTGTTGCAGCAAACGGGCTTTGCCGCGCGACCTCTTCGATTTGCGCTGTCCAGTCCTCGGAACTGGCAATCACCAGATTCGGATGCTGAAAAAGCCAGACCCAGGCATCCAGGTAATACGCCGACCGACTGCCGGAATAGAGATTGAGCAACATATCGAAACGTTTGCCCATCTCTTCGCGTAAATCTTCCCCAAGTCGGTCAAGGCCCATTGCAAGCCGCTCGATACTCCGCTCGGCCGACCATGCGCCTTGGGAAACCCCCAACCACTCTTTCAGCGGGCCAAATGCGGCAATCGCGTCATCCATCGCGTCCTGAACAGTTTCATCTGCCGGGCGATCCGCAATGCGGCTGACAAAGGCCTCTTTCCACGTCTGCGCGGCGTCAGGGACAAAGACATGCGGGGTCAGCCGGTCGCGCACCTCCTGCGTTTGCTGATTCAGAAACGCGCGCATCTTATTGTCGGACAGCTGCAGTGCAAAGAATGCCTTGTCACATTCTTCCAGCGCTTCGGCACGTTCAGAAAAGCCGTTTTGTTTGACGGCCTCATTCGGGTTCTCGTCGATCCAGCCAGCGCAGCGTTCAAGAACCGCAGCCAATCCATCACTGCCGATCATGCGCGCCGCGCGCAGGGCCCGCGGCAATTCTGACTTCAGACGCGCGCCCGAATTTCCGATGTATTGACTGTGACCGCCGTTGTTGACCTGCCCAACGTAGAAATCCAAAAGATACAGATCCGCATAGCTTTCAAGAATGCTGTGTGGGTCGTAACCCGCCCCATAGAGCGCGTTGACATAGTTGACATGCGCCTGCACGGCATCGACCACGCGGCCGCCAAATGCCCAATCCATCAGGATCAGCGGCAATTTGGGATCATTTCCGTCGTATGCCTTCATGGTTCAGCCCGCCTTTCTGACAATGCAAACAACCGCTTAAAGCTTGGCATCGGCATTAAGACCTTTCATGAAACTACTTGGTGTTCAACTCAGGGTGGTTCGGGGCAGGTGCGCCATAATCGCGCGCCCTTGCGGGTGGGCCGCCTTCGGACTACCTCAGGACGTAGCAAAGGATCACCCATGACCGCACTTTCCGACCTGACCCAGCGCCTGCTGGACGAAGCCCGCAAAGCCGGGGCCGATGCCTCTGACGCCATTGCAGTTGATGGCACGTCCCTCTCGATCGACGTGCGCGGCGGGGCGCTTGAAAACGCTGACCGCGCCGAAGGGATCGACGTCGGGCTGCGCGTACTGGTCGGCAACCGGCAGGCCTGCGTGTCCTCGTCCGACACCAAGCCAGAGACATTGCGCACCATGGCCGAACGCGCCGTCGCGATGGCCCGGATCGCGCCGGAAGACCCCTATGCGGGCCTCGCCGATCCCAGTCAGTTGGCAACGAACACAGCCACCGAAGACCTCGAACTTTATGACGCGACCCCCGAACCCGATCCCGCCGCCCTGCAGGATGACGCCGCACGGGCCGAGGCCGAAGCGCTGAAAAACCCCGGCATTAGTCAGGTGCAACAATCCAGCGCGGGCTATTCGCACCGGCGCATCCATCTGTCTGCCTCCAACGGCTTTGACGCCGGTTACGCCCGCACCGACCGGGGCATTTCCTGCCTTGCGATCACCGGCACCGGCACGGCGATGGAACGCGACTATGACTACGACAGCCGGATCTTTCAGGCCGATTTGCGCGACGCCGCCGACATTGGCCGCATCGCCGCCGAACGCGCTGTTGCCCGCGCCGGGGCCACGCGGCCCAAGACCGGGGCCTATCCGGTTATGTTCGACGAACGTATCGCCTCTTCGCTGATCGGTCACTTGCTGCAAGCGGTGTCTGGCGGGGCGATTGCGCGCGGGTCCAGCTGGCTTTTGGGTGCGCTGGGCGAACAGGTCCTGCCCAAGGGCATTTCGGTGATCGAAGACCCGCACCGCGTGCGCACCTCTGGTTCCAAACTCTTTGACGCCGAAGGCCTGCCCACCACCCGCCGCGCCATCGTGGATGACGGCGTGCTGACTGGCTGGACGCTGGACCTTGCCACCGGGCGCAAGCTTGACATGGCCTCCACCGCCAATGCGTCCCGCGGCACCTCTGCCCCGCCTTCGCCCAGCCTGACCAACGTGGCCCTGACCCAAGGCACACAAACCCAGGCCGAGATGTTGCGCGACATGGGCACCGGCCTGCTGGTGACATCCATGATCGGCTCCACCATCAACCCCAACACCGGGGATTATTCCCGTGGCGCCTCCGGCTTTTGGGTCGAAAACGGGGAAATCACCCACCCGGTGAACGAAATCACCGTGGCGGGCAACCTGCGTGACATGCTGATGCGGATCACCCCCGCCAATGACGCGCGCACCCATCTGTCGCGCGTCGTGCCATCGCTGCTGGTCGAAGGGCTCACCCTTGCCGGAGACTGACGTCGCCCTGTTGGCCGCAGCCGCGCGCCGCGCCGGCGAGATTGCCAAATCGCACTTTGGTCAGAACCCCGAAACTTGGGACAAGGGCGATGGCGCAGGTCCGGTGACTGCCGCTGATCTGGCGGTCAACGCCATGCTGCATGATATGCTGCGCGCCGCCCGGCCAGACTATGGCTGGCTGTCCGAAGAAGACCCCGACAGCGCAGCGCGGCTGTCGTCCAAACGCCTGTTTGTCGTTGACCCCATCGACGGTACCCGCGCCTTTATCGCAGGCGACAAGGATTGGGGCCATTCCATCGCTGTGGTCGAAAACGGCGTGCCCGTGGCCGCCGCCATCGCCATGCCGATGCGCGGCCAGATCTACACCGCCGCCACCGGCACCGGCGCGTTCCTCAACGACGCCCCCATCCGCGCCAGCACCCAGACCGACCCCGCCGCGACCACTGTGCTGACCGCCAAGCCCAATCTCGCACCCGGCTACTGGACCCCCGCCGGGCCGCCGCCGTTCAAGCGCAGCTTTCGGTCCTCGCTCGCTTACCGCATGGCGCTGGTGGCATCGGGCCGGTTTGACGCCATGTTGACCCTGCGCCCGACATGGGAATGGGACATCGCCGCTGGCACCCTTCTGGTGACAGAGGCAGGCGGCACCGTCACCGACCACACCGGCGCAGCACTGCGGTTCAACAACCCGCACCCGCAAGTCGCCAGCGTGCTGGCGGCAGGCGCTGTCCACGCGCCGATCAACGCCGCACTGGCCTAACTGTTACTTTGGTGTGGCGGTGATGATCGCCTGCCGCAACCGATCCACGATTAGATCAACATCGTCGCGAGTGATCATCAGCGGCGGCGACATGATGTTCAGATGCCCGATTGGCCGCACGATCAGCCCCAGCTTTTCGGCGGCATTCGAAATCCGCTTACCAATGTTCAACTCATCTGGGAACAGCGCCTTGGTCGCCTTGTCCGCCACGCTTTCCACACACATCATCATCCGCATCCCGCGCACATCGCCCACTGTCGGCAGC
This sequence comes from uncultured Paracoccaceae bacterium, assembly GCA_947492825.1. Classification (GTDB taxonomy): domain Bacteria; phylum Pseudomonadota; class Alphaproteobacteria; order Rhodobacterales; family Rhodobacteraceae; genus CANMYO01. The sequence goes on along the minus strand of CANLNT010000002.1, from coordinate 726,580 downwards.
TCTTTGAGCGTCGCCAGCTGCTCTTCGAAATAGCGACCCACCTTGTCGGCATTGCCCAGCAAATCCTCGCGCTCGATGATTTCAATGTTCTTCAGCGCCGCCGCACAGCTCACCGGATGACCGGCATAGGTGTAACCGCTGGCATAATACCCTTCGGCGTTCTTCGCTGCGATTACGTCATGGATGCGGTCGGAATAGATCATCGCCCCCAACGGCAAATAGCCAGAAGTCAGCCCCTTGGCCGAGGCGATGATATCCGGCACCACGCCAAACACCGCCTCTGACGCGAACCACTGGCCCAACCGCCCCCATGCGGTGACAACCTCGTCTGCGACAAACAGAATGTCATGCGCGCGACAAATGGCGTGAATACCGGTCAGATACCCCTCTGGCGGCACCAATACCCCGCCCGACCCCATGATCGGCTCTGCGAAAAACGCACCAATCTTGTCCGCCCCAACGCGGTCCACCAAGTCGCTGAATTCCTGCACCAGTTGCGCGGCATAGTCCGCCTCGCTCAGTCCCGCGGGCCTGCGATAGACATCCGGTGCGCTCAGATGGTGGTGACCGTCTTCGATATAGGAAAACTCTGGTGGCCTGTCCCCATCGCGGTTGCCAATCGACATCGCGGCAAAGGTGGACCCGTGATAGGCGCGCTTGCGGGCAACAATCTGCACCTTCTCGGGCCGCCCCATGCAACGCTGATAAAACTGCATCAACCGATAGGCGCTATCAATCGCCGTGGACCCGCCGGTGGTGAAATGCACCCGGTTCAGATCACCCGGCGTCAGGCTTGCGATCTTTTCGGCCAATTGCGTCGACACCGCATTGGTCATGTCCGTAAAGGTCGAGGAATAGGCAAGCGTCTGCACCTGATCGGCAATCGCATCGGCCATCTCGTCCCGGCCCAGCCCGATGTTGGTGCACCACAGCCCGCCAACCGCATCCAGATACCGCTTGCCCGCACTGTCATAAAGCCAGGCACCCTCACCGCGCGCGATGACCAGCGGCGCATCTCCTTCGTCGGCGTGCAGGTTGATCCACGGCCGCAATGCATGCCGCTGGTCGGCGATCACTGTGGCCTGCGCTGTGTTGCTTTCCGGCGTGGTCATGTCCATTCCCTCTGCCACCGATGCCCGACTGTGGGCAACGTCGAAAGAACCCCCGGTTTTGTCAAGCAGCCCGTCGTGATCCAAGTATGGACGACACGACCCGTTTTGTGTTGCTATTGGTGGTCACCACCGCTGGGGTGGAATCGTTACGGGGTTAGGGCGCGCGCGTATGAAAAGGTGGTTGAGTTCAGAAACCGGTCGCGGTTACCTGATGATCTCTCCGCCATTTGTCTATGCGATCCTGCTGTTGGCCGTACCGCTGGCGCTTGTCCTCGCGATGAGTGTCTGGACACAGGATTTTCTGGATATTCAGCGCGGCTTTTCGATGGCCAACTACATCGAGGCTTGGACCAATCCGCTTTACCAGACGCTGATGCTGCGCTCGCTCAAGATCGCGCTCATCACCACGCTGGTCACCGTGCTGATCGCTTATCCCATCGCCTACTACATCTCCTTTGTGGTGCCCGACCGGCAGAAACCGATCTGGATCTTCCTGATTACGATTCCGTTCTGGACCAGCTACCTGATGCGGATTTTCCTGTGGAAGGTGATCCTGGGCTTTAACGGCGTGGTAAACGGGTCGCTTATGGAACTCGGCCTGATCGCGGAGCCGCTGGACTTTATCCTTTATAATCAGGCCGCCGTGGTCATCACGCTCAGCCATGCCTGGGTGCCTTTTGCGGTGCTGCCGATCTTTGTGACAATGGAACGGATCGACCGCAGCCTGCTTGAAGCCGCGCGTGATCTGGGCGATTCACCCTTTTGGCGGCTGATCCGCGTGACCCTGCCGCTCAGTATGCCGGGCGTTGTGGCCGCCACGCTGATCGTCTTTGTGCCAACGATTGGTGACTATATCACCCCGCGCCTTGTGGGAGGGCCTGATGGGCTGATGATCGCCAATATGATCGAAGTGCAATTCAAGAAATCGAACAATGCACCCTTGGGGGCGGCCCTTGCGGTGTCGTCGATGATGCTGGTCACTGCCGTGGCCCTGATCTTTGTCTGGCTCAACCGCCGCCACATGACGCGAAGGGGCTAGACCATGCGCATCCTCTTCACCGCCTTTGTCGTGCTTTTCTTCATCGTGCTTTATGGCCCCACGATCCTTCTGCCGATCTTTGCGTTCAACGACAGCAGCATCGTCGCCTTCCCGCTGGGTGGCTTCACCTATCAGTGGTTCGTCGAGCTGTGGAACACGCAGGCGCTCAAGGACGCGGCCTTCAATTCGCTCCTGATCGCAAGCGTTGTGGCGGTCGTCTCGACCTGCCTTGCGATGTTCGCCTCGCGCGCCTCAACCGCCTACCGGTTTCGCGGTCAGGGTGCGGCAATGGGGCTTATCATGGTGCCGATGGTGCTGCCCGAAATCATCGTTGGCGTCTCGCTTTTGGTGGTCATCTTGCAATTGGGCCTGCCCCTTTCGATCTGGACGATCATCCTGGGCCATGTGCTGATCTGCACCCCTTTTTGCATCGCGATCCTGCGCGCGTCCTTCCAACAGCTTGACCCCAGCCTGGAAGAGGCCTCGCTTGATCTGGGACAGTCGCGGATCAACACCTTCTTTCTGGTGACCTTGCCGCTGTTGATGCCAAGCGTGATTTCCAGCTTGCTGATCGCCTTCATCATCTCTCTGGATGAATTTGTGATCGCATTCTTTTTGTCCGGCACCGAACCCACACTGCCAGTCTACATCTGGTCGCAACTGCGTTTCCCGCAGAAAATCCCCTCTGTCATGGCGCTGGGCACCATCCTTCTGGTGCTCTCGATTCTGCTGCTCAGCCTGTCGGAATTTTTCCGTCGCCGCGGCGCGCGCAAGACAGGCGCTTCATTTCTGGACACCGCCACATGATCGACATCGCCCATATCGAAAAGTACTACGGCACCTTCCACGCCTTGCGGGATGTCAGCTGTTCCATTGGCGCAGGCGAATTCTTTTCGCTGCTCGGCCCCTCGGGCTGTGGCAAGACCACGCTCTTGCGCGTGATCGCCGGGTTTGAGGATTTCAAATCCGGCACCCTGACCATCGACGGCGTCGATATGCAGGGCCGATCCCCCGACAAGCGCCCCACCAATATGGTGTTCCAAAGCTACGCGATCTTCCCGCACCTGACGATTGCGCAGAACGTGGCCTACGGGCTGCGCGCGCAAAAGGTGCCGAAAACCGAATGGCCCGCCAAGGTGGGCGAGGCGCTCGAAAAGGTTGGCTTGTCAGGCTACGGCGAACGCGCCGCACACCAGTTGTCCGGCGGCCAACGCCAGCGCGTGGCACTTGCCCGCGCCCTGATCCTGAAACCCAAAGTGCTGCTTTTGGATGAACCGCTCTCTGCGCTTGACCGCAAGTTGCGCGAAGACATGCAATCAGAACTGCGCCGCCTGCAACGCGATCTGGGCATCACATTCATCATGGTCACCCACGACCAAGACGAAGCACTCACCATGTCTGACCGCGTCGCCGTGCTGCACGAAGGCGAGATACAGCAGATCTCGACCCCTCAACAGCTTTACCAGAAACCCGAACGTCGGTTCGTGGCGGAATTCTTCGGCATGATGAACCTTCTGCCCGCCAAGCTAACCGCGCAGGACGGCGATACCGCCACCGTTGATGTCGCAGGCTTTGGCCCCTGCGCCTTCCCCGCCTCCGCCGTGCCCACCGGCCCGCTGACCGCCGGCATCCGCCCCGAACAGATGACCCTGCTTTATGACGACCAGCCCGCACAAGGCGACGTGCTGTCAGGCACCATCGCAGAAGTGACCTATCGCGGTGATATGACCTACTACGATATCACGCTCTCGGGTCTCGATCAGCCGATCTGGCTGTCCATGCGCAACACCTCTGGCCGCCGTATCCTGCAAACCGGCGAACCGGCCCGCATCCAATGGGCGCGCGACGCGCTGCTCCTGCTCAATGACACCTGAACAAAACCACTCAACAAGGAGAACCTGATGAAACACCTTTTGAAAGGCACCTGCGCGGCCATCGCCATCGCCGCCCCGCTGACAGCGCTGGCGCAAGATCCCGGCCTGATCGTACTCGACTGGTCCGGTTACGAAGACCCCGGCTTTATCGGCGCTTATATTGAGACGCACGGCGATGTGCCCTCTTATTCCTTCTTCGGTGACGAAGACGAAGCCTTCCAGAAACTCCGCTCTGGTTTCAAGGCCGATGTGTCCCACCCCTGCTCTCAGTCGGTGGAAAAGTGGCGGCTTGCCGGGCTGATCGAACCACTGGATACATCCCGGATCGACCGCTGGGATGACGTCAACGCGGTCAAGGAAAGCTTTGTCCACGACGGCGAATACTACATGCTCCCGATGGACTGGGGCACCACCGCGCTGACCTACCGCTCTGACATGGTGGACGCCGCTGACATGACCTCGCTGCAGGTCTTCCTTGACCCCGCCTTTGCCGGTCGCACTTCGTTGCCCGACAACGTTGATGATGTCTATGCGCTGGCTTTCCTTGCCACCGGCGTCACCGACTGGACCGAAGTGACCCCCGAACAGGTCGCCGCCGCCTCTGACTGGCTGCGCAAGGCCCATCAGAACGTGCGGACCTATTGGGCCGATGGCGCTGAACTTCAGCAGCTCATGGCCTCGGGCGAAGTCACCGTTGCATGGGCGTGGAACGAAGTGCCCACCACCCTGCTGGCCGAAGGTCACCCCGTTGCCGTCAACCGCAACACCGTTGAAGGATCATCATCCTGGTTCTGCGGCTACGTGAACCTTGTGGACGGGCCCAACGACGAACAGAAAATGTACGACTTCCTGAATGCATGGATGGAACCGGATTCGGCTGAATACATCGTCAACGAATGGGGCTACGGCCACGGCAACCAGACCGCCGTTGACGCGCTCGGGACCGAAGCGCTGGAAGGTGTCGGCCTGGGTGCCACCGAAACCCCGATCCTGGCACAGGCTCCGATGGATGTGCGTGTCCGCGAAGGCATGGTCAACGAATTCGAAAACATCAAAGCCGGGTTCTGATCCGGCAGGCGGGGCGGCACCGCTGCCCCGCCACGCAAGCGCGACCTGACCAACAGATGATCCGATCGCCAAACCTGCGTTGCGGGTCCGTTTTGGGTCTCTTTCGGCCCCGGCGCTAGTACGGCCCGCGAATATGCGGCGCGACGTTGGCGTCATAGTAGTCACGCAACGCCGCCGTATAGGCCGGATCAAGAGGGGCAAGCGCAGACACCGCCGCATTCCGCTGAATTTGCGCAGGATGTGACGCCCCCGGAATAATCGTGCTGACGGCCCGATGATCCAGAATCCAGCGGTTCGCCACCTCCGCCATGGTCAGGCCCTGCGGAAGATCGCCCTTCAGACCATCAACAAGTTCCACAGCCTTTTCAAACGGGATGCCCGCAAATGTCTCTCCGACGTTAAAGGCTGCGCCATCGCGATTGTAGTTGCGGTGATCGTTCTCCGGGAACGTCGTGTCCTTGGTGAATTTGCCTGACAGAACCCCACTTGCCAGCGGCAGCCGCGCGATAATGCCCACACCCTTTGCCTCGGCCTGCGGTAGCAGCTCTTGCACCAGCCGTTGACGAAAGGCATTGAAGATCACTTGAAGCGACAACAGCCCGTCCTGCTGAATGGCAATCAGGCCCTCTTCGATGGTTTCAACACTTGCCCCAAAGTGTGCAACCAGGCCTTCAGATTGAAGGTCTCGCAACCAATCAAACACATCGCCTTGCCGCAGGACATCCGTCGGAATGCAATGCAATTGCACCAGATCAAGCTTGCTAAGGCCAAGGCGTTCAAGCGAGCTTTCCACCCCTTCGCGCATCGCGTCCTTGGTGTATCCATCAGGAAAAACGCCACCGCCCCTGCCAAACTTGGTGGCCACTTTCGGGCGGTCGGGATCTGGCAGATTGCGCAGGAACTGCCCCAAGGCCCGCTCACTTTGACCGCCGCCATAGACGTCCGCAGTATCAAAGAACGTCACACCCGCGGCATGTGCAGCCTGCAGGATCTCCTGGCTCGTGGCGTCCGACGTGTCGCCCCAATCCCCACCGATCTGCCAGCACCCAAGGCCGACTTCACTCACGTCAAAGCCTTCGCCCCCCAGTTTGCGTGTCTTGATCTGTGTCATTTGCACTCTCTCTTTCGTCTCGTTTGTCGCATTTGCATTACTTGGATCAGCCTTGATCCGGGCGACCTCGCTTTGCGTCAGCAGACACCACCTTTTGCGGATGCTCAAAGACGAGGGGCAGCGCGGCCGCGTTGGGCGCATTCAGTGCGCTCACATTGGCAGAAGTCCAGCACGAAAAGACGGTTCAATGCGAGCTTTGAAACCAATGCTCTTTTTCTTGCTGTGGCGTCGCCCAAAGCTCTTGGCCAATCGCAAAGCGCAAGCCTCCGTCACAGACAATCGTCACAGTCCCCAATCCGGGCACATCCAGATGCAGGATGGTATTGGCGCCCAGACGCTCGATATGGCGGATCGTGCCTTGCCACTTCCCGTCCGTGGTCGAGACATCAATATGCTCAGGCCGGATGCCGTATGTCTTCCCCGGTCCGCCAAGCGTTTCATGCCCCTCAAACAGGTTCATCTGCGGTGAGCCGATGAAGCCTGCGACAAATGGCGTCGCGGGGGATTCGTATAGATCCATCGGGCTTCCGACCTGCTCGATCTTTCCGTCTTTCAGGATGACGATCTTGTCGGCCATTGTCATCGCTTCAACCTGATCGTGGGTGACGTAGACCATTGTGGATTTGAGGCGGGCATGCAGGTCCGTCAGCTCAAGCCGCATGTTGGCTCGCAGGGCCGCGTCCAGATTGGACAGCGGTTCGTCAAATAGAAACACCTTGGGATTGCGCACAATCGCCCTGCCGATGGCCACGCGCTGGCGCTGCCCGCCAGACAAGGCCTTCGGCTTTCGATCCAGATAATCCTCGAGCTGCAGAATACGGGCTGTTTCCTCAACACGCGCCTTTATCTCTGACTTCGGGGTCCGGTTCAGGCTCAGGCCAAACCCGATGTTTTCCCGCACCGACATATGCGGATAAAGCGCGTAAGACTGGAACACCATCGCAATGCCGCGTTCCGACGGTTCGGCATCGGTAACGTCTTTTCCGCCAATCTCGACCTGACCGCTGGTGCAGTCCTCCAACCCCGCAATCATCCGCAAAAGCGTCGATTTTCCGCAGCCCGAAGGGCCAACAAACACGACGAATTCACCCTCCGAGACCTCAAGGTCGACCCCCTTGATAACCTCGACCGCGCCATAGGATTTGGTCACGTTTTGAAGTGTAAGACCCGACATCGCGTCCCTAACCTTTCACTGCGCCGGCGGTCATGCCTTCGACGATTTGCTTGTTGAAGAAGATGAACACGATCAGCGGTGGGATCGTCACCAAAAGGATGTTCATGAACAGTAGGTGGTATTGCGTCGCGAACTGGCTCTGGAAATTGTAAAGCGTCAGCTGCACGGTGACGTTGTCCTTGCCCGGCAGGTAGTACAGCGGGTTTGTGAAATCGTTGAAAATGGCAATCGACTGCACCACGATATTGGTCACGGTCACCGGTTTCAGCAGCGGCAAGATCACCTTGAAGAACAGTTGCAGCGGCGATGCGCCATCAATCCGTGCGGCTTCGTCCAGATCACGCGGGACCGTCGCAACAAACGCCCGGTACAGCAGGATCGAAAAGGACAGATTATAGGCGATCTCGATCAGGATCATGCCGTGAATAGTCTTGAACAGCCCGATCTGTTGCAGCAGCCAAATGGTGGGAACCACAGCCGGGGGCATCATCAGCCCGGCAAGGACGGCAAAATTGACCCATTTGTTCCACTTGCCCGGTCGTCGCTGCAGGACATAGCCGACCATCGCGGAAAAGATCACCAACCCCGTCACCGCACCCACGGTGATGACCGTCGAATTGAAATAGGCCAACAACAACTGGTAGTCGCGGGCTTGCACGACCTCGATCAAGTTCTGAATGAAATAGGTCTGCGACGGCCACGAAAAATCAAGCAAGGACGATTCCTGCCGATCTTTCACGGCCTGCAACGCGATGAACCAGAACGGGATCACAAAGACGACGCCAAAAACCAGTAACGTCGAAATGCCAAGCAAGGCAGGGCGAAGCGATTTCATAGGTCAAGCTCCCGCCGGTTGAAGTAAGATACCAAGGGCATGACCAGCACCGTGATGAGAACGAACAGGATCACATTACCCGCCGTCGACAACCCATAGAATCCGGCCTGATACTGCTTGTAAATGACCGAAGCGATCACATCCGAAGAGAACCCCGGCCCGCCCTTTGTCATCGTCCAGATCAGCTCAAACGACCGCAGCCCGTAGACAACCGAAAGGATCATCACCGTGGCAGTTGCGGGACGTACCAGCGGCAGTGTGATGCGCCAGAATTGCTGCCACTTGGTGGCCCCATCAATGCGCGCGGCCTCATAGTAGTCCCGTGGGATCGACACCAGCCCCGCGATGAAAATGACGCTGGCAAGCCCCACACCGCGCCAGACCTCGACAAAGGCCACAGAATACAGCGCCAGCGACGGCGTCGTCAGCCAACCCGGCCCATCTATCCCGATCACTTCCAGCGCAACATTGATGATGCCTTGGGTCGGATGCATCATGATTGTGAATGTAATCCCGATCCCGATTACCGAGACGAGGACGGGAAAAAAGGCGATGGTGCGCAGCAGGCCACGCATCCAGATGTTCGATGTCAGCAGAATGCCAAGGCCCAGGCCAATGATGCACTTCAGAACGGCCGTCAGCACAGCAAAGATGATCGTGTTGATCAGACCCTTGACCAGAAAGGGCTCCTGAAAGAACGACACAAAGTTATCAAGACCGATAAACGTCGAGTTAAACAGGTTCCAACGGGTCAGGCTGAAATAGACAGACGCGAACGTGGGAACCAGGAACAACACCCCATAGATCACGCCCGCAGGCAGAAAGAACCATGCCGGATAGGGCGACCGCTTCTTGCGGGCCGTTTGTCTTGCGGGTGTCATCACAACTTGGGCTCCGATTATGCCATCACTGCCCGGTCACCTAAGACCGGGCAGTGATACAGCAGCGTTGAATATGCTTACCAGTTCGGCAACCCAAGTTGTTGCGCTTGTTTCTTGACGTCGTTGTCATAAAGCGCGGCACCATCAGCAGCAGGGCGAATGCCAGACCCAACTTCGACGGTGATCTGCTCCAGCGCCGGGCCTTTGATCGGCGACAGGAATTCCAGCGCAGGGGCGGTGTTGCCACCCTCCTGGAAGTAGGGCAACAGATCCGCAACAGCCCCCGGCACGTCCTCGGGAAGGGTGCATCCATCAATCAGATACGGCCCTTGCGCGCCAACTGTTGCGTTCTGGATGTCGCAGCTTTCAACACTTGCCACGAAACCAAGGAACTTGTGGGCCTCTTCAATGTGCTCGGACGTCTTCGGGATATAAAGGCCCGAAGGCATCCAGACGGTCAGACCATTGTTGTCAGCGTCATCACCGGGCTGGGCAAAAAAGCCGATGTCGTCAATATGCTCGGGATATGTCGCCTTGATGGCCCCCACCGCAAAGGTCAGCATCGGATAATGCGCAGCTTCGCCGGTTGCGACCATGCGCAGGCCCGCGTCAAAATTCGCAGCGCCGAAATCTTCGTTCAGAAAGCCACCGTCAAACACCTCTTGCAGCTTTTCAAAACCGCGAAGTGCTGCGGGGGTCGTCGCAAACTTGGCTTCGTTCTGGGTGTAGCTTTCGGCAAAGTCGGGCACAGCGGCTTGCACGTTGTAGTAGTCAGACAAAACGAACAGCTGTGACGTCCACGTATCACGATAGGTCTGCGCGACGGCCACCATGCCTGCGTCCTTGATGGCCTGATTGTTGGCCATGAATTCAGCCCAGGTTGTAGGCACTTCAAGGCCAAGCTTTTCGTAGATCGGCACGTTATAGAAAATGCCACCCCCCATCGCGGTCGAGGTCGGAACCCCAAAAATATCGTCGCCCGCAGTCACGGTCTGCAGGAAGCTTTGGTTGATGTTCTCCGCATAATCCTGACCGGTAATCGGGACGAGGAAGTTCTCCGGGTTGATCGCCTGAAACAGCGAGCCGGTGTTGTACAGGAACACATCCGTCATCTCGCCGGTTGCAAGGCGGGTCTTGACCATGTTGTCGCCTTCGCCACCGCTTGGACGGGTTTCAATTTCAACCGTGATACCTGGATTCGCCTCTTCAAAGGCTTCGATGATCGCCTCGAAGACTGCAATCGTGTCAGGGGCCACGTCCAGCAGAAATGTAAGTTCAGTGTCTGCGACAGCCGCGGTCGAGACCATCGAGGCGGCAAGCGTCCCAATCAGCAAGGGACTTTTCCGATATTTCATTTTCTTCTCCTCCGTTTGTTGTTTGCGTCTTATTGCGACGCCTTCGAATTCAATCTGTCAGTTTGAACGTCAGTTTGTGTTGACCTGCGGACAGCGACACCTCTTCGTCTGCTTTGAATGGCGCACCATCAACCACCAGATCGGTTTGGTTTGACGTGCCTACAAAGGTTCCCGTGGCACCCTCAGGGATCGTCACGACGTAAGTGACCGCACCCGCATCAATCGACCACTCCGCCGCGACCCAGCCCGCTGCACTTTCATGGTGGGCCTGCACATGTCCCAACTCAGGGATGATCACCGGCTGAAACCGGATATGCGCAAAACCGGGCGCTTCTGGATCGGGCTGAAACCCAGCCACGCTTTCAAACAACCACTGGCACACCGCCCCAAAGGCATAATGGTTAAAGCTGTTCATTTCGGGATCATGGATGCTGCCGTCAGGCGCCATTGCATCCCACCGTTCCCAGATCGACGTTGCACCCTGCGTGACCTGATACAGCCAGCCGGGCACATCGGTCTGCAGAAACAGCTGCGCCGCCAATTCGTTTTCACCAATCTTGACAAGCGCGGGCAACAGCGCGGGCGTGCCGATAAAGCCCGTGCCGATTGTGCCCTCGGAAATAGCAACCGCCTCTTTGAAATATCGCTTTGCCGCGGCGCTGTGTTGCGCCGGGATAAGGTCATGCAGAAACGCCAGCGCATAAGATGTCTGATCGGAATAGGCCAACCGTCCAGAGGGCGTGATGAACTCCTCGGCAAAAGACGCACGGATCAATTCGGCCCTCTGCCGATACGCATCCGCATCGTCTTCGTGGCCCAAAACCTTTGCGATTTTCGCAATCAAATCCGTCGTGATGAAATGATAGATCGTAGCCGCACAATCATCACCAATGGTTGGCCGCGGCTTGCGGTTGTCGCCCACCGGCTGAACCCAGTCACCAAAGGTAAAGCCATCGTCATGCCAACCCACCGGAGGCCGCACGATTGGCCCATCCGAGATGTTCCACACAAACCCCGACCAGCGTTTCATCGCCTCATAGCATTCAGCCAGAACCGCGCGATCCCCATAGTGGACATACAATGTCCAAGGAATAATGGTGATCGCGTCCCCCCACCCGGTCGACCCGAAATAGCCCCTGAATGCGCCGGGGTGAAGCCGCGACGGGTCTGGTGAGAAATGCGCAATCGCCCCGTTGGGGCGCTGATCTGCCATGACGTCACGCAGATACTTGCGCAGGAACGCATGGCTGTCGGCAAAATAGCAGGCGGTCCCGCAAAACACCTGCGCATCTCCGGTCCAGCCCAGCCGCTCGTCCCGCTGCGGACAATCGGTTGGTACTTCGATGAAATTGGCGCGCTGCGACCAAAGGGTATTATCCACAAGACGATTAACCAACGGTTCAGCGCAAGAAAAGCTGCCCTTGGCCTCATGCACCGACGAAATCGGAACCATGCAAATCTCGGTTACGTCCGCCCGACCCTCAACAGTCACCCGCGCGTAGCGAAACCCTTGGAAGGTGAAAGAGGGCGCATAGTGTTCGGGGCCATTTCCAGCCAGAACATATTGCAACTCCGCCCGGGCAGACCGGTAATTCCGGTTGTCGAAATGCTTGTTCGGCCCAAGGACTTCGGCATGTTCGACCCGCACCCGTGCGCCAGCCTCACCCTCAACCGTGAACGCCACATATCCTGCCGTGTTTTGACCGAAATCATAAACCCGGCGTCCTTGGTCATCGCTAAATGTTTCGACAACGGGTATGCGTGGCAGCTCTCGGACGGGAGGACACTCCTGGGCCGTCAGCAACCCGTTGTCGAAATCGCAAAGCGAAACAGCATGGGTTGGTGCGATCTGCGCAAGTCGCGCATCATAATCCTCACCATGGTAAATGCCCGATTGCAGAATTGGCAGCAGACCGCTCCGCCAGCTTTCGTCAGTCTTGACCACGACCTTGCCGTCTTGCACGACCTCTGCAATCGCGCCGATCTGCGCACCCCAACAGTCAAAAATCGGGTCGCGGCCCCACATCAATTGAGACCTGTGCCAACCATCGCCAAGCCAGATCTCAATCGTGTTGGTCCCCGCAACCAACAGCTCCCCAATGTCGTAGCTTTGAAATGGCAGCCGGGTATCGTAGCAAACCCACCCAGGGGTCAGAACATCACCGCCGACACGCGTTCCATTGACAAAGCACCGGTACAGCCCCTGCGCAGAGATATGCAGCACCGCACCCGCCGGTGCCTGATCCGCTTTAAACTCGGTGGCCAAAAAACACGCCTGCGTGCCCTGCCCCGCGTCACAATCGGGGGAAATCATCTGTGCAGACCAACTCTCGCGACGCGAAAGGCCCAAAGAATCTATCGTTGCCTGTCCATCCATGGCGGTGTCGCGTTCCGTATTTGTGTATCGTTGCACGTATAACGTTACACGAACCCTTTCATTGCGCAAGCGGTAGCATTGTTTGGGCCGGAAAATTGTGGGATGATGACGATCTGTCCCACAGAAGTGCGGTACAACAGATTGGTTCGCATGAAGAAAAGTCCCCGGATCACAATCAAGAATGTCGCCGAGGATTCGGGCGTGTCGGTCTCTGCGGTGTCCAAGGTGCTGCGAAACGCCTACGGCGTCAGCGACTCACTGCGGGAAAAAGTCGAGAGATCAATCAAGAAACTCGGCTACCGCCCGAACACGGCGGCAAGAGCTCTGCGGGGACGGTCGCGGACAATTGGGCTACTCGTCTCCGACCTGCGCAACCCCTTTGTGCCCGATCTGATCGACGGCGTGCGAGAGGCCGCCGACGAAAACAAGTACCGCATCATGATCGGTGTCGGCCGGGCCGAAAACGCGAATGAACAGGCGCTTGTGGATTCGATGATCGACCAACAGATGGACGGGCTGATCCTGATGGGTCCGCGGCTCTCCACCGAACAGATCGAGGCCTACGGCAAGCAGATCCCCGTTGTGTGCCACGCCTATCACCACCCCGATGCTGCGCATTTCGATACCGTGAACTCTGACGACGCGGATGGCGCAAGCCAGGCGACAAGACGGCTGATCGCCACGGGTTTGGCGCGCATCCACATGGTGTCGCTGAACCAATACGACAATTGGAAGACCAACGTCTTTTACCAGCGGGAACAATCATATCTCAAAGAAATGGACCGCTGCGGGCGGGTCGCAGAGGCTCAGGTCCACCGCTTTCCCGACCCAACCCGACGCGCGGCGGATTGGGCAGAACGGTTCCTCGAGACACTCCAATTGCCATGCGCCATTTTCTGTTGGTCAGACATCGACGGCATCGCACTGCTCAGTGCCGCACAATCGATGGGCATCGACGTCCCGCAAAGTCTGTCTCTGATCGGCTTTGACGATTCCGCCGTCGCCGCCCTTCCGCAGATCGGCTTGGCAAGCGTTCATCAGGACGGCTTTGCGCTGGGGCGCTCTGCAATGCGGGTGCTGTTTGAACGCATAGAAGGACGAACAGACACAACCCACTCCCTCATCGGAACAAAACTTGTCGAACGTAACAGCGTCTTGGCCACCAAGGCGTAACCCGACGGGCGGGCGCGGTTTGCCCTACCTTCTCGCTGGCCCCATCAGGCTGCGAGCTTGGCGCAAACATCTCACCAGCATCCGCAACTGATTTGCCGATCCCACGCCCAAGGCCGCCGAAATTCCCGTCACAAACTGAAGTAGCCAGCGCCTTCATTCTGAAGATTTCACCCGGACAACAAGCCGCACACCTGATCCGCGCAAAACGCCCTAACACTTGGTCAATGCGCGTGGCGTGTATGATGAACAAAACAGCCGTTCGCCCCTGTTCTTGGTGAACACTCACGCCCCTTAATGCATCTTAACACCTCCATCCGCCCACTTTGTGCATGGTATGTGCATGGATTGTGCATCCCCGTTCGGCGGCTTAAGTTGTCGCGACACCAACACGCAATTTCACGGATATGCCCATGACCCAACGCCTGCACCTTGTCTTCGGCGGAGAGCTGATCGACCCGACCCAAAACGCCTTCAAGGACGTCGATGCCATTGATATCGTTGGCATGTTTCCTGACTACGCCAGCGCCTACAACGCTTGGAAGTCGGCTGCGCAGCGCACCGTTGATGATGCGCATATGCGCTACTTCATCGCGCATATTCACCGTCTGCGGGACGAGGAAACAGCCGCCTCACCGACCGAAGAGCTTGGCGTTTAAGCCTTTGAAATGACTGCATTCGGGGGGCAAAATGCGGGTGATCCGGTCGTTTGGATCCGCTGCGAAGACAGCTCCCGTTTGCCCGCCATAGATGATCTGACGCGACGCCTTAACCATGATGGCGACGCTGTGCGGATTGTGACGACCCAGCGCAATGACCCCGCGATGCCGCATCCCAAGGGCGGGCGGGCCCTGCGCGTGTTCCTTGCCACCCACCGCCCGGTGCTTGTGATTCTGGTCGGCGGGGTGATTGATACGCAGATCCTCTCAGCCTGTGATGCGACGCAAACTCCTGTAATTGCAGTTGAATCTCGCCCTGATACCCTGCGAGAGATGACCGGCGGCTGGTTCCGTGCCAGCGCCCGGCCTGCGTTGTCAGGCGTGGCCTCTGCCTTCGCCTCTGACGCGCGCGCGGCGGATACCCTGCGCAAACTGGGCGTGCCCTCTGGGCAGGTCCACGCCATCGGCCCCCTCGAACAAGCCGCCCGCATCCTGCCGCACAGTGACGCGGAACGTCATGAAATTGCTCAGTTTTTACGGAACAGACCGGTCTGGCTTGTCCGCGCAGCGCAGCTCTCTGACGCAGAGGTTTTGGCCGTCGCCCACCGCCACGCCAGCCGCAAATCGCATCGGCTTTTGCTGGTCGTGATTCCCGAGCGCCCGATTTTTGGCGCGGATTTTGCAAACACTTTCAGTGACATGGGCTATTTCGTTGGGCTCAGGTCGCGCGGTGATGAACCCGATGAGGCCAGCCAGATTTACATCGCCGATCTCGACGGCGAAGACGGGCTCTGGCTGCGCCTCGCGCCCATCTGTTTCGCCGTTGGCACCCTCACCCGCGGCGCCGCCCACGACCCGTTCGAAGCCGCGGCACTTGGCTCCGTCGTGATTCACGGCATGAAAACAGACCCTTACGCGGAACGCTTTCGCCGCCTGCTGCGTGCAGGTGCCAGCCTTGGGATCTCCGATCCGGCAAAGCTTGGCCTGACGGTGGAACAACTGCTGTCGGCAGATCGTGCCGCCGAAATGGCCGTCGCCGGCTGGGAAGTGACCTCAAGCGGGGCAGAAATCAGCAACCGGTTGATTGGCCTGATCCAGGACCGCCTTGATACGGTGGGGCGCTAGGTATGCGGCCCCCCGGCTTTTGGTCACACCCGCCCGATCGCCCCGGCTGGCAAGCGCGGATGCTGGCACCAATTGCGGCGATATATGCGGCGGCAACGCGGCGACGTGTCGCTCAACCTTCTGAATTCAAAGCGAATATCCCGGTCATTTGCATCGGGAACATCAATGCCGGTGGCACCGGCAAAACCCCCACCGCGATTGCTTTGGCCGAACGAATGATGGGCTGGGGCATTGACGTCCACATGGTGTCGCGCGGGTACGGCGGCACCCTGACGGGTCCGGTGCAGGTCGACCCGAGGCGCCACGATGCGGCGGATGTCGGGGACGAACCACTGCTGCTGGCAGCCTTTGCGCCAACTTGGGTCGCTCGCGACCGCGCCGCCGGGGCACGCGCCGCACAACTGGCCGGTGCGCAGGCAATCATCATGGATGACGGCCATCAGAACCCCAAGGTGAAAAAGGACCTGAGCATTGTGATTGCCGATGCATTTCAAGGGTTTGGCAACGGTCGCGTCATTCCTGCCGGTCCCCTTCGCGAGCCCGTCCAGGCAGGCTTGGATCGCGCTGATCTGCTGCTGACCATTGGATCAGACGCCGACCAATCCCGGTTCGCCGCCGCTTGGCCCGATTCCCCCCACGACCTGCGCGGAGAGTTGGTGCCCCTTGTCACCGGCATGCCGTGGCACGACTTGCGCCTTTTGGCTTTTGCCGGGATCGGACGGCCTGAAAAGTTCTTTCAAACTTTGCGCGCGATGGGGGCGGACGTGGTCCGCAGTGAGCCGCTGGACGATCACCAGCCCTTGACCGAAGCGCTGATGACCCGGCTGGAGCTTGAGGCGAAAACCCGCGTGGCACAGCTTGTCACAACTGAAAAAGACGCCGTCCGCCTGCCCGACAGCTTTCGCGCCAAGGTACTCACCTTGCCCGTCAGATTACAGCTTGCAGACTGGGCACCGCTCGATGCCCGTTTGGCTAAATTAGGCCTAAAATCAAATACTTAACCTTCCAGTAAATCTTGATTTTGCCCCAACTTCGGGGCCGGGCCGCGCGGATCGGTATCGCCATCCGACATGCGGATCGGTGACCGCACACCTGGAATACCACCCAGTTTCACCTGCAAGCCCCGTGCCTTGATCTGCGGGTCGTCAAAGACCTCCGCCATGTTGTTGATCGGCCCGGCGGGGACACCGTGATCTTCGCAGGCAGCCAGCAAAGCGGCCTTGGTCATGGTTCGCGTGCGTTCCGTCAAAGCATCCGTCAGCGTATCACGGTCCGCCAAGCGATCCGCGTTGGTCGGGTACATGGTGGACAGCTCCGGGCAACCCAGCAAGGCACACAGCTTGGCGAATTGCCCGTCGTTCCCCGATGCGATGATGATATGCCCGTCCGCACAGTCAAAGACTTGATAAGGCACGATATTCGGGTGCGCGTTGCCCAGCATCGCGGGCGCGTCACCGGTGGCGAGGTAATTCATCGCCTGATTGGCCATCACGGCGGTCGCCACATCAAACAACGCCAGATCGATGTGCTGGCCGCGCCCCGTCGTCTGACGCTGATGCACGGCTGCCAGAATGGCGGTGCTGGCATACATGCCAGTGAAAATATCAGTGACTGCAACGCCCACCTTTTGCGGCTGGCCAGCAGGGTCGCCGGTCACCGACATCAAGCCTGACATGCCTTGTATGATGTAGTCGTACCCCGCCCGGTTGGCATAGGGGCCATGCTGCCCAAACCCGGTAATGCTACAATAGATCAGACGCGGGTTCAGTTCTGACAAGCTGGCATAATCAAGCCCGTATTTGGCAAGCCCGCCGACCTTGAAATTCTCGATCAGGATGTCAGCGTCGGCCACCAATTCGCGGATCTGCGCCTGCCCCTCTGCGTTACGAAAATCCACAATGACAGAGGCTTTGCCCCGGTTACAGCCATGAAAATAGGCCGCATCATCGCCGATGAAGGGTGGGCCCCATTGGCGGGTGTCGTCGCCTGCGGGGGCTTCGACCTTGACCACCTCTGCCCCTAGATCAGCAAGTGTCTGACCGGCCCAGGGGCCAGCCAGAATACGTGCCATTTCAATGACCTTGAGGCCCGCAAGGGGCTGCATCAGCCTGCGATCTTGTCGTCCAGCAGTGCCGAGAAATCAGCATAGGACATGTTGGAGTATTTGGTGCCGTCGATCACGAAAGACGGGGTGGAATTGATCCCGTCACGCTCTTGGTTTTCCTGGAACCAGGTCACAAGGCTTTGCGCCATGTCAGCGTCCTGCATACAGGCATCAAGTGTTGCATCATCAAGACCGGCAATCTTGCCAATTTTCTTCAGCTCTTCAACGATCTGCGCAGGGTCGCCGCTGGCGGTCCATTCGCGCTGCTTTTCATAGATCATGTCCGAGATACCGAAGAACCGGTTGGTATCCCCTCCACAACGCGCGATCATCGAGGCCCACAGGCCGAAACGATCGAAATAGACCTCGCGGTAGACGAACTTGACCTTGCCGGTGTCGATATAGTCGGTCTTCAGCTGCTTAAAGGCCCCTGCGTGGAAACTCGCGCAATGTGGGCAGGTGTAGCTGGCGTATTCGATGACTTCGACTGCTGCGTTTTCATCGCCCAGCACCATGTCGGTGATCATGGATGTATCCGCTGACGCCTCTTGCGCGTTTGCCATGCCCACCAGCAGTTCAGACGGCTGACCCGCGCCCCGGCCATTCTGAACGACCCAAGCGGCACCAAGGCCCACTGCGACGGCACCGCCGCCAATGAAAAGTCTGCGATCCATGAAATACCTCTAAGGTTTACGTTTTGCGTTTGGATAGAACATTTGTCGCCAGCGCCTCAAGCGCAGAGCGCAGATCATCGCTGGCGATGTCCCTTGATACTTTCGCCGCCTCGGCCCGGATGGCTGGGTCTGGTGCGGCGGGCGCTGCGGGTTTGTGCTGAAACGCGACGCGGCCATCGGCAAAGCCGGTGGGTGCGGTCTGAGTGATCCGCAACCGGGAAATGGCGCGGTAGCCATAGCAGGCGTTCACCTTGTCGCGGATCTGTTCCTTTTGCATCTCTAGCATCGGCGCCATCGACCCGGTGGTCAGCAGCGTCAGCGTCGCACCCATGCCGCCCTTGCCATAGGACACGTTCACCGGGCGAGCCATGTCGGCCACTTGTTGGCCCACGATCTCGGCCCAATGGGTCAGCAGTCGGGTCTGGGCAAAGCCACGTTCTTCGCTGGCATGGCGTACGCGGGACTGGACCAGCGTGGCGGCACGGGCAAAGCCCCGGCCCCGTTTGGGATATGAAGCTGGCTGTTTCATCATTCCGGTCTAATCTATGTCGAAACACGCGCCAAGACACTGGCGCGAAAGAAACAGGGGATAACTTGTGCGTGACCGGGCAGGTGAATTGCTGGAATGGTATGATGTGCATGCCCGCGTCATGCCTTGGCGCGTCGGTCCGACTGCACGCAAGGCAGGTGCCCGGCCTGATCCCTATGGCGTCTGGCTGTCAGAGATCATGTTGCAGCAAACCACCGTCGCCGCGGTGCGCGACTATTGGCGCAAGTTCATGACCACGTGGCCCACGGTCCAGGACCTTGCCGCTGCGGAAGATGCCGATGTCATGGCCGCATGGGCGGGTCTTGGCTACTACGCACGGGCACGGAACCTGCTCAAGTGCGCAAGGGCGGTGGTGACGGACCACGGCGGCGTCTTTCCACAGGACCGGGTCACACTGCTGACCCTGCCCGGCATCGGCCCCTACACCGCCAGTGCGGTGGCCGCGATCGCCTTTGACCAGCCCGAAACGGTGCTGGATGGCAATGTGGAACGGGTGATGGCGCGGCTGCACAATGTGCATGACCCATTACCGGGGTCGAAGCCGCATCTGATGACCCTGGCAGAGGCCGTGACCCCCAAAACCCGCGCCGGTGATTACGCGCAGGCGGTGATGGACCTTGGGGCCACGATCTGCACCCCCAAAAACCCCGCCTGCGGCATTTGCCGGTGGCGCGCAGACTGTGCGGCGCGGATCGCAGGCGTGGCGGCAGAACTGCCCAAGAAAACGCCGAAGAAAAAGACGCCAACCCGCTATGGGATCGCCTATGTTGCGCGTCGCCGGGACGGCGCGTGGTTGCTCGAAACACGGCCCGAAAAAGGGCTGCTGGGCGGGATGCTGGGCTGGCCGGGGTCCGATTGGTCGGATGCGCCGACACCGCACCCCCCGCTGGATGCGCCTTGGCAGGAACTGGGCGCAACTGCCCGCCACACCTTCACCCATTTCCATCTGGAATTGCGGATCATGATTGCAACGGTTGATGACCTCGCCACACCCCATCGGGGCGTATTCATCGACAATACACAGTTTTCGCCCACATCATTGCCAACAGTGATGCGCAAGGTGTTCGATTTGGCCGCAGCGACGCTACGCCACGATTGAGCGTGCGCGCGCGGGCCGCTAACATCAGCGCGAGCATGAAAGAGGCTGACATGACCGCCACCGCCGACACACCTGACGCGCGCCGCCTGCCTGCAGTCCTGCCCTTTTGGCTGGCGCTTGGGCTGATCCCGCTGGCATGGATTGCAGCCATTTATGGCGGCTGGGCCTTGCTGCTGTTGCCGCTGGCGACGTGGTATCTGTTTTCGATCCTCGATCTGATCATCGGGTTGAACACCGACAACGCCGACCCTGACACAGATGACGCGGCCTTGTTCTGGTACAAGGCGATCACGATTATCTGGGCGCCGCTCCAGCTTGTGACGATCTTTGGTCTGCTGATCTATGTCACCCAGACCGACCACCTTGCCGCATGGGAGGAATGGGCGCTTTTTGCCGGGGCCGGTGTGATCTCTGGCACGGTGGGGATCAATTTCAGCCATGAATTGATGCACCAAAAGCCAAAGCTGGAACGCTGGATGGCCGACATCTTGCTTGCTGCCGTGCTGTATTCCCATTTCCGGTCCGAGCATCTGCTGGTGCACCACCGCTATGTCGGCACCCCGCGTGATCCCGTCACGGCGCGCTATGGTGAAGGATTCTGGCGGTTTTTTCCCCGCGTCCTGCGCGCGTGCTATGTCTCGGCCTTTAATGCTGAAAAGGCGATGCTGGCGCGCAAAAACCTGCCGTGGACGCATCTTAGCAATCCGTTCTGGCGCTATTGGGGCTTGCAGGCAATTTTCCTGATTGCAGCCATCTGGATTGGCGGGCTTTGGGGGCTGTTCCTTTTTGGCACGCAAGCCGTCTGGGCCTTTTTCCAGCTTGAGTTGACGAATTACATCGAACACTACGGCCTGACCCGCAAACATCTGGGCGACGGCAAGTATGAACATGTCCTGCCCCGGCATTCGTGGAATTCCGCGCAGCGCGCGTCAAACTGGCTGCTGATCAATTTGCAGCGGCACTCCGATCACCACTACAAACCCGATCGGCGGTTTCCGCTTTTGCAGAACTACACCCAGCAAGACGCACCGCAATTGCCCTATGGCTATCCCGTGATGACCCTTGCGGCCCTGTCGCCGCGTCTGTGGCGCAAGATCATGAACCCAAAAGTGCAGAACTGGCGGGCGCAGTATTACCCCGACATCACCGACTGGACGCCCTACAAAGACGCTACGAATCCGCTGCCCCGCTAGGGCGCGGGTTCAAAACCGCGCGCGCGAGACGCGGACAGGATCGGCTGCCAGAACCCCATCTCTGCTGCCTCGTGCGGGTCATCAAGGCCCGGATCCGGCCCTATTGCCGTGGCGGCATCATGCAGGGCCGCCGCCGCTGCCGGGGTGCTGTGTGCCAGATAGATGGTGTCGAGCAGCGTCGTGGCCTGATCTTCAGGCCGTTGGCCCAGCGAGTAATTCAAAGGTGCGGCAATAATCGTGCCGGGGCGGGCCTGATCCAGGATCTGCCCTTCCAGCTGAACCTGCAGCGCACGATCCTTGATCGGGCGGTACATGTAGATCACGTCATAGCTGGCGAAATCAGTGAATTTCAGCGCGTCACCCTGCATGATCCGACAGCCCGGTGCGCCGACCCGACCCAGCCAGTCCCGCGCATGGGTCACGTAGCCTGCATCATACTCCAGCCCGTCGCAGACCTCAAAAAACGATGAGGCAACAAAGACCTTTGTCCCGCCTCCGCAGCCCACATCAATGAACCGTGCAGGGCGCGGCAGGCCTTGGGCGCGCGTGATCCGGTAAATCGCGGACATCAGATTGACAAAGTAGTCGCCCGTCAGCCCGATATCGCGATGGTTCAAGTCTGGCACCCGGTCATGGTCCTCTGCCAGCGGATTGGCAAGCGTGAAGAGCGCGCGCATCATGTTGTGCAAATAGCCGTCCTCGCGCCCGCGCCGGCGATTGTTCGTCTCAGTGATCAGCGGCGCGTGAAACGGCTGAACCTGCCGCGCAACTAGCGCGCCGATCCGGTCCCATTGCTTGGCGCGGATCGGCCCAAGCCGCTGAAAGCCGCGCCGCCGTTCAGCCATCGCTGCATCGGTCAGCGCGTAGTCATCCGCACCGGGGCGGATGGCGCGGACCAATTCGGCATAGGGCCATGCCTGCGCTGCGATCTGTGACCAAAGTGCGGTGATGTCATCAGCGCGGCCTGGATGATCCGGTGCTGCAATCGCGGCGGCCAACCGGGTTGTCAGGGCGTGCAACCCTGCCTCCACTTCGGTCAGTTGGCGCACCGGATCGTCCATCAGCAGGCCATCAGGGGTCGGGCCCCACCCGCACCAGTTGCTTGCCGAAATTGCCACCGTTCAACAGCGATAGGAAGGCATCCGGCGCGTTTTCCAGCCCCTCAGCCACGGTTTCGCGGAACCGGATGCGCCCGTCAGCCACCATCGGCGCCACCTCTTTCAGGAACGCGGGGTAGCGGTCGAAGTGATCAAAGATGATAAATCCCTGCACGCGCAATCGGCGGGTCAGGATATTGCGCCAGACCATCGGCAAAGGGGCGGCGTCTGCGATGCCCTTCCCGGAATACCACGCGATCATGCCACAAAGTGCGATCCGCCCCTGCGTGTTCATCCGTGTCAGCACCGCCTCTGTGGTCTTGCCGCCCACGTTTTCAAAGTAGCAATCAACACCCTTAGGCGCTGCCTCTTTCAGCGCCGCTGCCAGCGATTTCACGTCATGCGCACGGTGGTCAAGGCAGGCATCAAGGCCAAGTTCGTCGACCGCATAGGCACATTTTTCAGCCCCGCCTGCCACACCAATCACCCGGCAGCCCCGCGCTTTTGCCAATTGCGCGGCCAGCGACCCCACCGCACCCGTGGCCGCAGAGACGACGACTGTTTCGCCCGGTTGTGCGGCCAGAATATCGGTCAGCCCCACATAGGCCGTGATCCCCGGCATCCCCAGCACACCCAGCGCCGTTGAAATCGGGGCAAGGGCCGGGTCCACACGGCGAATGCCCACCCCATCGCTTAGCGCATGTGTGGCCCAGCCGAACTGCCCGGTGACGATGGTGCCGATCGGGAAATCAGGATGCGCGCTAGCCACCACCTCGCCCACGGCGCCGCCTTCCATCACGCCGCCAATGGCGACCGGATCAGCATAGGATTTCGCGTCGTCCATACGCCCGCGCATATAGGGATCAAGCGACAGCCAGATGTTGCGCACCAGAAACTGCCCCTCTGCCGGATCGGGCAACGACAGATCGGTCAGTTGAAAATTCTCTGACACAGGCTGCCCCTGTGGGCGACTGGCAAGGGTGATGGCACGGGCATTGGTCATGGTGTCCCCCAAATGGTTCACCGTGACCTTAGCGGTTTCACGCCGGGATTGAAGCGGCCACCGGCGTTGTCTGCGGCAGATGCCCGGCTTTGACGTAGATCAGACACCCGTCATCCGACCACGGGTGATGTTGCGACAGATGCGGGCTGCGGATCCACGAACCTGCGGGATAATCGCCATGCTCGTCCTGGAACGTGCCTTCAATGACGAAGATCTCTTCCCCGCCCCAATGCTGATGCGCGGCAAATTTGGTTCCCGGCGCCCAGCGCACAAGCGCCACGTTTTCAGAGGGCGCCGCGTGCAGCGGCAGCACGCTTAACCCCTCGGCCACGCCGGGGCGAAAAGTGGCCGTGCGGGTGTCGATATGGAATTGCGCAGTGTCATCCGCATCAAACTGATGCAGTTTGACAAGGATCGTGGCCCCGGTCGGCCCAATGTGCGGCGTGTGATGCGTGCCGATGGGGTTGCGGACATAGGTGCCCGCCGGATAGTCGCGATGTTCATCACTGAACACGCCGTCCAGCACCAGAAACTCTTCACCGCCACCATGGGTATGCGCGTCAAAGCTGGTGTTGGGCGCAAAGCGCACAATCGTTGTGGCGCGGGCGACTTCATCCCCGATCCGGTCCAACATCATACGTTCCACCCCGGCTGCGGGCGACGCGACCCAATCGTAATCCTCGGGCCGGACCACAACACGCTGTGCGAAGTCTGCGTTTAATTTCATGGTGTTTCCTTTGCTGTGCGCGCGACAAGCAAGGCGGTCGCCGCGTCAAAAAGTGCGGGTTCTGACGCGGCGCGCGCCATCAATTGCGCCCCTTCCACAAGCGCCATTGCCGCCTGCGCCTCGGCCAATGGGAGTGCAACGTCAGCAATGGTTCGGTCGGTCATTGCGGTTTTGAAGACCTGCGCCAGCCAGTCAATGACATCGGCCTGAAAGCGGTTGAGTTCGCCCAGGGTCGCGGCATCAAAACTGTCGCGGCTGGCGCTCATCGCGACGCACAAACAGACCGTTTCGCCATTGCCCAATGCGGTGCGGTAGACGGCCAGAAATCCGCGCAACTGGGCCGCCGCTGTGCCTGACAGCGCGCCAAGCGCTTGGGCCACATCGCCCCGATACCGCGCGATCAGCGCCTGGGCGAGGTCCGATTTGGTGGCGAAATGGTAGTGTACGCTGGCCTTGCGGATGCCCGCACCTGCCGAAAGGTCGGCAAAACTGAACCCGTTGAACCCGACAGAGCGGGACAGGTCCTCGGCATGATTTAGAAGTGTGGTGCGCGTTTCCATGCCTACCTACTAGTAGGTAGATATGCAACTGTCAACGCTGCATCACTTCGACCGACAAAACCGTGGGCAAATGCCGCGCAATTTCAGACCAAGTGTCGCCTTCGTCGATACTTGCAAAGATGGACCCCGAATTGGTGCCAAAATAGACGCCCGCCTGATCCCCTTGATCAACGGCCATGCCTTGCCGCAGGACGGTGAAAAAGCAATCCTGCGTTGGCAGACCATTTTGACACGCCTCCCAATTGGCCCCGCCGTCGCGCGACCGCCAGACGGCGGCAGAGGCATCAGGCGGGTAGCGGCCCATGCTGTCGCCATTCAGCGGAAAGGTCCAGATTGTCTGCGGGTCGCGCGGATGCACCCCGATCGGAAACCCAAAAAGTGACGGCAGCCCTTCGGTGATTGCAGTCCAGTTCCGCCCGCCATCGGGGCTGCGGAACGTGCCGTGGTGGTTCTGCTGATAAATCAGATCACCGTCGCCCGGTGCGCGGACGGCGTTGTGGACACAGGTATAAATCTCGGTCGTGCCCATGGGCTCGCCGTGGAAATCAGGCAGATTGGTGCGGTCTTCATTGCTGCGCCGCAGACGCGATTCCCACGTAGCGCCGCCGTCTTCAGATGCGAAAAACCCGGCCGCCGATATGCCAACCCAGATTTTCTGCGGGTCCGTTGGGTGGGTCAGGATGGTGTGAAGCGTCAGACCTGCAGCGCCCGGCATCCACTCTGCCGCGCCGTCCTGCGCGGTCAGGGCGGGCATCCGCTCCCATGTCTCACCTCGGTCGTAACTACGATAAAGTTCCGCCGGCTTGGTGCCTGCATAGATTACGTCACCCGCTGGCCGCAGCGACCATAACCCCTCTGCTGCCTCCTCAAAGGTGTCCTTGAAAAACTGCCAGTCACCATCAACACAGCGCCACACACCAAGTGGAAACCATCCCCCGCCAGCAGCCGCAAAAATGTCGCCGGTGTCCGCGTCACCGATCACATGATTGACAGGCATACCGTCACAAAACGGGCCGCTGACCGCCCAACTCCGGCGATCTGACGACGACAAGATGAACGCACCTTTGGTGGTGCCGACAAGAACCGATGTTTCCATGTGAAGCCCCCTGTTTCGGCACATCATAGCACGAAACAGAAAAAACCCCGCCACGAGGGCGGGGTGAAGTTATGTGCTTGTGGACTTGTCACGTTGGACAAGCGGGCCACAGGCACCGGCGGTATGCGATTAGTTGTGCTTGGCCATCTCTGACCTGATCTGCTGGCGCAGCAGGTCGATGGGAACTTTTTGTCCGTCACGTTTGAACTGCCAATAGGTCCAGCCGTTACAGCTTGGCGCGCCTTCAAGATGGGCACCGACCTGATGGATTGAGCCTTTGATGTCATCGCCCACAAGCGTGCCATCAGCGCGGACCTTGGCCTTGTGACGGCCATTCAGGGACCACAGCTCTTCACCCGGGCGCAGCATGCCGCGTTCAACCAGCACACCAAAGGCGACGCGCGGTTCGGCGCGTTTTGACTGACTGACCTCAAGCGCTGCCTTGTCGAACTTGCGGATTTTCGACAGACGCTTTTCTGCGACCTTGCGGTAAGCCGCTTCGCGTTCGATCCCAATGAAATCGCGGCCCAGCATCTTGGCCACCGCACCGGTGGTGCCTGTGCCAAAGAAGGGATCAAGGATCACGTCACCGGGGTTGGTCGTGCCAACCAGCACGCGGTGTAGCAGGCTTTCCGGTTTTTGCGTCGGATGCGCCTTGTCGCCGTTGTCATCCTTCAGGCGTTCATGCCCGGTACAGATCGGCAGCACCCAATCGCTACGCATCTGCACGCCTTCATTCAGGGCTTTCAGCGCCTCGTAGTTAAAGGTGTATTTGCTGGCCTCTTGCTTGGACGCCCAGATCAGCGTTTCATGCGCGTTGGTCAGGCGTTTGCCCCGGAAGTTGGGCATCGGGTTTGACTTGCGCCAGACCACATCATTGAGAATCCAGAACCCCTGGTTCTGCAATTCAGCGCCCATGCGAAAGACGTTGTGATAGCTGCCAATGACCCAGATCGCGCCATTGGGTTTCAGCAAACGCCGCGCGGCGGCCAGCCAATCGCGGGTGAAGCGGTCATAGACCTTGAAGCTGTCAAACTGGTCCCAGGCATCATCAACCGCATCGACCTTGGAATTATCCGGGCGATGCAGATCGCCTTTCAGCTGCAAATTATAGGGCGGATCCGCAAAAATCAGGTCAACCGAACCAGCGGGCAGGCTGTTCATGACTGCAATGCAGTCACCGTCAAGAATAGTGTTCAGCGGAAGCGTTTTCGCCTCCGGCACCTTGGTTTTGGTCGTCATATCTGCCTCTTCGTCCACGGCGGATTTTCCCGCTCGTTGGTTGCTCCTAATGTGAGTCAGAGGCGATTCGCTGGCAATAAATAAATTGAATCAATCACTTGGATTTTTCTCTTGGCACAAGATGTTGTGGACTGGTGCGAAAGAACGGCGATGATGTGGACTGACACCGTGTCTTTTGAGTCCCGCTTTGTGCGCAGGCGTCGGATAGCCTGCGTTTTTCTCCCAGCCATAGCCGGGATGCTGTTGCGCCAAATCCACCATCAGACGGTCGCGCCACACTTTGGCCACAATTGAGGCCGCCGCGATGCTGAATGATCGTGCGTCGCCCTTCACAACGGTCTCGCACGGCAGGTTCAGACCGCGCGGCACCATATTGCCGTCGATCAGCGCGTAATCGGCCGGTGTGCGCAACCCGCCCAGCGCACGGACCATCGCGATATGGCTGGCGCGCAGGATGTTGTGCTGGTCAATCTCGGCCACGCTGACGTCGACAATGCAGACATCCGCGCTCTCCATGATCGCATCATAAAGGGCATCGCGCCGCTTAGCGCTCAACTTCTTGCTGTCGTTCAAACCCTCAGGAATACGGTCAGGGTCCAAAACAACAGCCGCGGCCGTCACCGGCCCTGCCAAGGGGCCACGCCCGACCTCATCCACCCCGGCGATACGGGTATAGCCGCGCAGATGCGCGGCCGTTTCAAAGTCAAAGCTGGGGGTCAGGGGCAACATGGCCCGTTTTGACCGGACGGACACCCGCACCGCAAGCCAAAAAGAAAGAGGGCGTCAGGCCATGTCCGAACCTGACACCCTCTGCGGGCTGCAGTCGCTGGGGCAATGGCCGCAGCCCGATCCGATCAGCGCCGGTGCGCGGTGGTATAGCCTTCGCGGCGCAGGCAAAGCGGATCAAACCCGTTGTGGGCCGCATTGCGCGTCAACACGCGCACCGCACATTTCTGCGGCAGGCGCGCCGCAAACCGGTAGTGCTGGTTCAAGCAATTGCGCGCCAGCATCGTCTGCGTGCCAAAGCGTGTTTCAACAGTCTTGTAGCAGCGACGCGGCAGCGCATGGGCGTTCTGGCGATGGCCGTTGCCACGCGGTTGCAAACCACCACGGTCCCGTCCGCCGCCGGGGTTCAGCCGCGGCGGATTGCGATTTTCGCGGTGCCGCACCACCGGCGGCTCATAATGGTTCGGGTTCAAGGCATGTGACCGGGAAGGCTGATAGGTTTGCACCGTGTCGTCACGGCGGTCGCTCAGCGCCTTTGCCACAATCCCTGCGGCCACAAGACCAAACAGAAACTTGCCAAAGTCGTCTTCGTTGAATTCCTGTGCCTGCAGCGGCGTAATTGTCAGTGACAGGGCAGCAACCCCGGCAATCAGTGTCTTGAACATCGTTTCACCTTTCGTTTGCGCGCCCTTGGCAGAGGTGCGGGACGCCCGGTGAAACCAATTTGGTGGCAGCAAACTCCGCCAAACAATATCTGGCTCTGGTTATCGGATTTCGGCGGGGGTAACATGGCCCGATATTGAATATCAGCACCACAATGGGAGACATGAGAGCCATGAAAACGCTGACTTTCCTCATCCCTGTGCTGCTGATGGCAGCCACTGGCGCGCAGGCGGCCTGCTATGCCGACTACAAGGCCAAGCAGGACAACCCGCTGCGGCTGCACTATGGCGTGGCCGAGATTAATGGTGACTGCACCGTGGATCGCGCCCGCAACCAACTGACCCGCCGTCTGAATGCCGACGGTTGGACCCTGTTGAACGTGCTGGGCGTCTTTGACGACGCGGGGCTCGAGGAACGAAAGGACAGCGCTGGTGACTACTTCCTCCGCTACTGAAGCGCGCGAGATCGGCAACCGGATTGTCGTTGGCGGGATTGTTGCGATTGTCGTGATCTTGGGTGTGGCTGCTGTCTTGCTCTTTATCAACCTGCCGGATGCCAACGCCTTTAACGCGCGGGTCGAACAGCTGTTCATCGAGAACGACAACCTGACTTCGAACGCGGAAATCAAGCTGCTGGAAATCCTCGCCGGATCGGGCACCGCGTTTTCGGACACGCTGTCATCCTACCGTTTTGTTATCTTCGTGCTGCTCGTCTTTGCCACTGCCCTGCTGATCGCGGCGGTGGCCTTTCTGGTGATGCTGATCGCGCTCAACCGCCGCATGGGCCAAATTGAGCGTAAGGGGATTGAGGTGAATTCTCTTTATATCTCGCGCGACGAAAAGGCGGTCTATCTGAATGACTTCCAGTTCAAGCTGACCGATGCCGCGATGGAAACCCTGTCAGTTTTGGCAGAGGCGCGGATGGATGATGAAGTCATGTCCGGCGCACAGATCGAAGGGGTGATCTCGGGCCGTGATGCCTCCGATTGTGACGAGGCAGCGGGCGCGACCCGGATCAAACGCCTGCGCGACACGCTGGGCAACCAGATGGTCAGCGAGCTGTTGGTCAAGAACATTGCGCGCAAGGGCTACATGCTGGCGATCGACAAAGACGTTATTCGCATGCGCTAGGTTGACCGATGCCAGATTTCACACGACGCTGATTTCTGGGCACGCAAAGAAGTCAGCGCAATTCGGCCATCGGGACGAAATCCATATCAGTGAAATCCTGGTTGTCTCCAGCCATCGACCAAACAAAGCTGTACCGCCCCGTGCCCGCACCGCTGTGAATGGACCAACCGGGGGACAACACAGCCTGTTCATTCGTCACGAGCATGTGCCGGGTTTCAGTTGGTTCGCCCATGAAGTGGAACATCCGTGTCTCTTCGGCCATATCGAAATAGAGATAGACCTCAGAGCGGCGGTCGTGCGTGTGGCAGGGCATTGTGTTCCAGACACTGCCATCCATGATTGTGGTGATCCCCATCACGAGTTGGCAACTTTCGCAGACATCGGGGTGAATATACTGCCGCAAGGCGCGGACGTTGGCGTCCGTCTGCGTGCCCAGTTCAAGCAGATTGGCATCTTCTGGCGTAATCTTCTGCGCTTTGTAAGCATGGTGCGCAGGCGTGCTGACAAAGTAATACCGGGCCGGATTTGCGGCGTCGTCACTGGCAAAGGTCACGTCCTTGATGCCCATCGGCAGATAAAGACAATCGCGCCCTTTCAAGGCATGGATTTCGCCATCCGCAGTGACCGTCCCAGGGGCGCCGATATTGATGATGCCCACTTCGCGGCGATCCAGAAAATTCGGTGATCCAATTTGCTTGCTGGATTTCAGTGCGAGCGCCGCGCCGGTTGGAACCACCCCACCCACAATGGTCCGGTCAAGGTGGCTGTAGGTCATCGTGACTTCGCCCGCGCGGAAAATATCCTCAATCAGATAGTTTTCACGCAGCGTCTGCGTATCGAACGTCTTGGTCTCTGAGGGGCTGCAGGCTTGGCGAATGGCGATGGTCATTGTGTCTCCGAATTTTTGGTTGGACGCGCCCGTCAGGGCATTGGTGGGTTAGACGTTGACCAGATTGTTGAGGTCCGCATCGTGAATGAAAAAATCCGGGTTCGCATCGACGACATACTTGATGTGGTGTTGCAGGCCATTCAGGTGGATGTCCATTTTCTGGCGGGCAACCTCGGGTTCGTTGTTTTCGATGGCCGTAACGACGTCCGTATGCTCGCCCAACGCCATATGCATCCGGCCGGGTTCAGGCAGTGTCAGGCGGCGGAAACGGTCAATCTGCAGCTTGACCTGTTGGACCATCGCCCACAGACCCGGCAGGCGGCCGATCTCTGCTATCTTTTGGTGAAGCGCCTCATCAGATGCGTGGAAGCCCTCAAAATCGCCTAAATCGGCAAACTCGCGCTGCCGCTCAAGCAACGCATGCAGTTCAAGTTTCTGACTACGGGACGCTTCTTTTGCGGCGGCAACGGCTGTCACACCTTCCAGCGCGCGGCGCGCAATCAGAGCTTCAGGCAAAACAGACACCGGAATGCGCGCAACAAACGTTCCAGATTTTGGCGCGACCTCAAGCAGATCTTCACGGGCCAGCCGCAAGACGGCCTCACGGACGGGCGTGCGGCTGACACCAGATTGCGCTGCCAGTTCAGATTCCGAGATGGCCGCACCGGGCAGCAACTCCATCGAGACGATGCGATCACGAAGCTTTTGATATTCGCTTTCCGCAAGCGTGGGCGCAACCCCGGAACGGAACCGCGCCTGACTGGTCGGCGAGGCGTTTTGCGCGCGTTTTCTTACATTTGACAACTGATGCACACCCATTGTTTTGGTCATTGGTTTCAGCTGTCCAGTGTAGGTTAGCCACGCCGTCCTGCAAATGGCTTGCGTTTTTCAACAACTAGTATATTAGATATACCAGATGTCGTCAACTCTTTGGAGGAAAGTCAAGAGTTGCGGCGAAACCGCCTATTTCTGGGCACCAAGGGAGAGAACTATGTCGATTCGAAATTTTGCATCTGTAATAGCCGCAGGCTGTTTTGCACTGGCTGGCCCGACGGCCGCATTTGCACAAGAAACACTGAAGTGGGCTCACGTGTATGAGACCGGTTCCGCTTATCATCAGGTCGCCGAATGGGCCGCCGAGGAAATCAGCGAACGCACCGAAGGTCGCGTTGAGATCAACATTTTCCCAGCATCAAGCCTGGGCAAGGAAGTTGAAATCAACGAAGGCCTTGGCCTTGGCGCAGTTGACATCATCTACACCGGTCCAAGCTTTGTTGAGCGTTACTACGGCCCAATCGCGATTTCCGACTATCCGTTCATCATGCGCGGCTGGGATCATTGGCTGTCCTATCGTGGCAGCGACCTGTTCGCTGAACTGTCAGACGGGTATCACGATGCAACCGGCAACCAGGTTCTGGGCCTTGTCTACTACGGCCAGCGTCACGTGACGTCGAACAAGCCGATCCTGACACCGGCAGATATGGAAGGCCTGAAAATTCGCGTTCCGAATTCGCCTGTCATGCTGATGTTCCCGAACGCTGTTGGCGCAAACCCGACCCCGATGGCCTTCTCCGAAGTGTACCTTGCACTTCAGCAGGGCGTTGTGGACGCGCAGGAAAACCCGCTGCCAACCATCCAGTTCAAGCGGTTCTACGAAGTGCAGTCCAACATCAACCTGACAGGTCACATCCTGAACTCGTTGCTGGTGATTGCCTCTGATGATGCGCTTGACCGCATTGGCGACGACGCAGCTGTTGTGCGCGAAGTGCTTGATGCAGCTGCACTGAAGGCCTCTGAAGAGATTTATCAGGCCGAGCTTGAGCTTGTCGCATGGTTCCGCGAGCAGGGCATCACTGTGAATGAAGTCGACAAGACCCCGTTCCAGGATGCAGTCAAGCCGATGCTCACGGGTGACGATGTTCCCTACACGATGGAGCACTTTCAGCGCCTGGGCGAACTCTAAGATCACGTAGGGAGTTCGGTTGTGCAAAATAACCCGAAACCAACGGAGGGGCGCGCCGACAGTGCGCGCCCCGAAATCACCTTCAAGGATTCTGATGTCGACGTATCCGACTTTGGGGTCGTCGATCTTCCAGGGCTTATCGCACTCTGGATTCTTGCATTCATTGTCTTTCTTCAGTTCTTCACACGGTATGTCCTGAACGACAGCCTCGCATGGACAGAAGAAATCGCGCGTTATCTGCTGATCGTCGTCGCTTTCTTCGGCGCGATCTCAGTCACCCGCAAGGGTACGCATATCTTCTTGGAATTTTTCTACCGCTACCTGTCAGCCCGCGCCGGCAAATGGCTTGCCGTGACGATGGAGGCGCTTTCGCTGGTCTTCTATGGCTATCTGACGATTTTGGCGGTCGAACTGGCGCAAAAAACGCGAACCAAGATGGCGTCGGTCGAGATACCGAAAAGCCTTCTATACTGGTGCGTCGCAGCGGCCTTGTTGGCCATGACTGCATTCTCGATCTACTGGCTCCTGCGCAAAATCCGCCAATCACCCGAAGCTGTTCTGCAAGAGCTGGAAGAGCATTCACTTCACGACATATCAAACTGACTGGCGGCACCTCCAAATGGCCCTTACACTTCTCTTCTTGCTATTGTTTTTGTTGCTGATCGCCGGTGCGCCGGTTGCAGTTGCCTTGGGCGTAGCCTCGTTGGTCTTCATCATATTGGACGGACTGCCGAATGTGGTCGTGCTTCATAACATGGTCAACGGGATCAATTCGTTCCCACTGATCGCCGTGCCATTCTTCATTATGGCAGGTCACCTGATGAACTCGGCCGGCATCACCACCAAGATCTTTGCTTTTGCACGGGCCACAGTGGGGTGGATGTACGGCGGCCTAGGCCACGTCAATGTCGGCGCCAGTGTGATTTTTGCGGGCATGTCAGGTGCCGCGGTGGCGGACGCCGGGGGACTTGGCAATATCGAAATCAAGGCCATGCGCGAAGCCGGATACGACACCGACTTTTCAGTGGGCATCACGGCAGCATCTTCGACAATCGGCCCGATCATTCCGCCTTCGCTGCCATTGGTTGTGTATGGCGTGATCGCAGAGACATCGATCGGCCAGCTGTTCGCCGCGGGGTTGATCCCGGGACTGCTGATGGCCTTCGCACTGATGACCATGGTCGCAATCTTTTCCAAGATCAGAAACTACCCGCGCGACGAACGGTTTTCACTGCGTCTGTTCTTCTCGACCTTGTGGCACGCCATTCTGCCGTTGTTCACACCTATGATTATCGTGGGTGGCATTCTGACCGGTATCTTCACACCCACAGAAGCCGCAATCGCGGCTGTGGCCTATGCCATGTTTCTGGGGATGTTTGTCTATCGCACGCTCGATGCCAAACGACTGCTGCGCGTGTCGATGGATACGGTTGAAACAACAGCCTCTATCATGATGATCGTCGCGGCGTCGTCGATTTTTGCCTGGATCCTGACCTCAAACCAAGTCGCTCCCAAGTTCGCCGCCTTGATGCTTGGATTTACCGACAACCCGGTTGCGATCCTGTTGATCATCATGCTGATCGTTCTCGTGGTCGGCTGCTTCATGGAGACACTGGCGGCAATCACGATTTTGACGCCGGTTTTGTTGCCAGTGGCGATGCAAATCGGTGTGGACCCCGTGCACTTCGGAATCATCCTCATCCTGAACCTGATGATCGGGCTTTTGACGCCGCCTGTGGGCTTGGTGCTTTATGTCCTGGCCAAAGTATCTGATGTGCCGTTCGAACGCTGTGTTGTCGCAACAGCACCGTTCCTTGTGCCACTTGTGCTGGTCTTGTTGTTGCTGACCTTCATCCCCGCGCTGTCAATGTGGCTGCCAGAGATGATCTACAGATAGCATATCAGGCCTCACCGCCCCAACTCACTGAACAATTGGAAGACAAATGACTGCAGAGAACCTGTTTGATCTAAGCGGCAAGACCGCACTCGTAACCGGCTGCAAACGCGGCATCGGACGTGGCATGGCAGTTGCCTTGGCGCGGGCTGGTGCCGATATCATCGGCGTCAGTGCAACGCTTGAAACATCTGGCAGCGATGTTGAAAAAGACGTGGTCGCGCTTGGTCGGTCTTTTCGCGGATATGCCTGCGACTTTTCCAGCAAAGACGCCATCCTAGCGTTCGCGGAACAAGTAACGCAGGATGTCGGACGGATTGATATCCTCGTCAACAATGCCGGCACCATCAAACGCGCCCCTGCGGCTGAACATGCCGATGATCTGTGGGATGAAGTGATCGAGGTCAACCTCTCCTCTCAATTCCGTCTGACCCGAGAAATCGGCAAGACAATGGTCAAGCAAGGCTCTGGCAACATCATTTTCACGGCGTCGCTCCTTACCTTCCAAGGCGGCATCAATGTGCCGGGGTATGCCGCGTCCAAAGGCGGAATTGGTCAGTTGACCAAGGCGTTTGCCAATGAATGGGCCGGGTCTGGCGTCAATGTGAATGCCATCGCGCCGGGTTATATTGCCACCGACAACACGCAGGCCCTCAGAGAAGATCCCGACCGTAACGCGGCGATCCTGGGGCGCATTCCAGCGGGCCGCTGGGGCAAGCCCGAGGATTTTGATGGGCCGGTGGTCTTTCTGGCGTCGGACGCATCCGAATACGTCCACGGCACTGTGCTGACGGTGGACGGCGGCTGGATGGGTCGCTGAACGCGATGAAAGTTGCATGTGTTGGCGAGGCCATGATCGAACTGTCGCTCGACAGTGCGCAGGACACCGCTTTTCTTGGCGTCGCAGGGGATACGCTCAATACCGCGATCTATCTGCGGCGTGACCTGCCGATGGAACATGACGTCGCATTTGTCTCTGTTCTTGGCCGTGATGAGTTATCCGATCGGATAATGGATTTCATTGCCAAGCATGGGGTTTCAACCAAGAGCATCCAGCGCCATCCCGACCTTTTGCCCGGCATCTACGCGATCAGCATCGATGATGGCGGCGAACGGGCATTTTCCTATTGGCGCGACAACTCTGCCGCCCGGACCTTGTTTCAACGCCCCGATGGCAGCACCTGTTTTGACGATCTGGAAGAGTTTGACGTCATCTACACATCGGCCATCACTCTGGCAATTCTACCGCCGCTGCAACGCGACAGGTTTCTTGACTGGATCGCGACCTTTCAAAATCGCGGTGGCAAGTTTGTCTTCGATTCCAACTTTAGGTCTCGGCTCTGGCAAGACTTGGGCGAAGCACGTCGCGTGGTCGCGCAGGCTTGGCGACTTTGTGACATTGGCCTTCCGTCCGAAGACGATGAACGGGCCTTGTTTGGCAACAAAACGACCGATGAGATGCTTGAAAGGCTGAAAGGGTATGGCCTTCCAACTGGCGCACTCAAGCGGGGCATCTGCGGCCCTTTGCCCATTAATGCACCCCTTGATGCGTCGATCGAATACCCACCTGCGCAAGTGGTTGTCGATACAACCGCCGCCGGTGACAGCTTTGGCGGTGCGTTTCTTGCTTCCTTTCTGACCAAAGGCGATCTTAACGATGCAATGCGCGCAGGCCATGCGCGCGCCTCGATTGTCGTGGGCCACCGGGGCGCAATCGCGCAGGATCAAGATAATTAGCTACGGCTTGGTGGCAAGACTCCACCTTTCCCAACTCCGCTATTGGGTCTTGACTGAACGCAATCACGAAGCCCCTGATGTTCGTCTTGTAAATACCGCACAGTAACGGCGGTCAAAACAAGCAAAGAATCCAGTCTCTGAAGGCGTTTTTGGCGACCCCGGCAGGATTCGAACCTGCAACCTGCCCCTTAGGAGGGGGCTGCTCTATCCAGTTGAGCCACGGGACCACAGCGCAGATATCCCCTTGTTTGCGCAAACGGTCAACCGATCTGATCGCTTGAGCCTTTTACATCGGCCCACCGGCCCGCTAAGTGTTATGCAACAAACTGGTAACGATCAGGACGGACAACTTGACCATCCCCCCTCGCCGCCCGCTGACACTCCGCGATGTTTCTGAGGCATCAGGTGTCAGCGAAATGACCGTCAGCCGCGTATTGCGCAACAAGGGTGATGTCAGCGCTGCAACGCGCGCCAAGGTTCAGGAAGCCGCCAAGCGTTTGGGCTATGTGCCAAACAAGATCGCCGGATCACTGGCATCAAGCCGGGTGAATCTTGTGGCCGTCATCATCCCGTCGCTGAAAAACATGGTGTTTCCAGAGGTGCTGTCGGGCATCTCGGAAACGCTTGAAGACACCGTACTGCAGCCGGTCGTGGGCGTGACCGACTACTTGCCCGAGAAAGAAGAAAAGGTGCTGTTTGAAATGCTGTCCTGGCGCCCCGCAGGCATCATCATTGCGGGGCTTGAACATTCAGAGCCATCGCGCGCGATGCTAAGCCAAGCAGGCGTGCCCGTGGTCGAAATCATGGACACCGATGGCGAGCCAATCGACACCTGCGTGGGCATTTCGCACCGTCGCGCCGGGCGTAAAATGGCAGAGGCCATTCTGGACGCGGGCTACCGCCGGATCGGTTTCATGGGCACCAAGATGCCGCTGGACCACCGGGCCCGCAAACGGTTCGAAGGGTTCACCCGCACGCTCGCGAAGTCAGGTATCGAGATCATTGATCAGGATTTCTATTCCGGCGGATCCGCCTTGGCCAAGGGGCGCGAAATGACGGCAGAGATGCTTGGCCGCAATCCCGACCTCGATTTTCTGTATTTCTCAAACGATATGATTGGCGCAGGCGGGCTTTTGTACCTGCTCGAACAGGGGATCGATGTGCCTGGTCAAATCGGTCTGGCCGGCTTCAACGGGGTCGAACTGCTGGACGGTTTGCCGCGAAAACTTGCCACGATGGATGCTTGTCGGCACGAGATTGGTGTGAAAGCGGCACAAATCATCGCGGACCGGACCAAGGGGATCGTCGACATCGAACCGATGAACACGCTCAGCCCCACAATTGCGCTAGGCGATACGCTGATCCGCCGCACCTGACGCAGCGGGCGCCCTTTCCGCGATGTCCCCGCGCTGTTCAAGGTAGCTTCGGAGGTCTGCCAATGGCATCGGTTTGGCATGCAGATAGCCCTGCGCGCTGTCGCAGTTGAAACGCAAAAGCATGTCCTGTTCGGCTTGGGTTTCCACCCCTTCGGCCAGCACATCAATCCCAAGGTTCTGCGCCAAATCCAGGATAGCACGGGTGATTGTCTGCAACTCCTGATCGCCATCGATATTGCGCACGAGGCTGCGGTCGATCTTGATCTTGCTCACGTCGAACTTGCGTAGCGTCGCGATGGCCGCGTGGCCGGTGCCAAAGTCGTCAAGCTCAACCCGGAAGCCTGCGTCGATCAACCGGTGCACGTTTTCAACAATGAACCCCGCACGTTCGTCCAGCAATGTCGATTCAAGCAATTCAATCCGCAGGTTCTGATGGGTCAGCCCATGCTTGCGCATACAGGTGTTCAGCCGCTTGATCAGGTGCGTATCACTGATTTGCGCCATCGACATATTCAAGCTGATGCAGGGGCTTTGCAGGCCCCAGTTCATCATCTTGCGCAGCGCGCGGCAGGACTGCTCCATCACGATATCGTCCAGCATTTCTGTCAGTCCGGCGTTCTGCGCCACTGACAGGAACTCTCCTGCCGGGACCGGATCGCCACTTGACGGAATCCAGCGGATCAACGCCTCAAACCCGATGATGCGACCCGACCGGGCGTTCAGCTGGGGTTGGAAAAAGGATACGAATTCACCCCGATTGATCCCCGCCTGCATCCGTTGGGCCAGATCACTGTTGCGCAGCGTGGTTTCGCGCATGTGTGGCTCAAACAGGACCGTATCTTGCGCTTCGCCCCGCTTGGCCTGCCCAAGTGCGATGTCCGCGTCTGATAGCGCCTCTGCTCCCGGTCTGGTCGCAGAGGGGTTCACAAAGGCGGCGCCCATCGAGGCCCCGACGTGGCACAGGTGTCCGTCATAGCTGATCGGCTGAGAAAGCTTATCGCTGATCTGATCGGCATAACGCAGGACTTCGGTGCGCGACTTGCGCGTCACCAGAACAGAGATGAATTCATCACCATCGATCCGCGCCACAATCCGCGGCCTGACACGGCCGCCCGACAGGATTTCCGCGGCAGTGCGTAACACGAAATCACCGGCATCATGGCCAAAGACATCATTCACCGTTTTGAACCGGTCCAGGTCAAGGTGCAGGATCACGATCCGCTCGCGCGGTTCAAGCGTCTCAAGCAGCGCGTCAATCTCTTCGCTCAGCTTG
This sequence comes from uncultured Paracoccaceae bacterium, assembly GCA_947492825.1. Lineage (GTDB taxonomy): Bacteria > Pseudomonadota > Alphaproteobacteria > Rhodobacterales > Rhodobacteraceae > CANMYO01. The sequence continues at coordinate 687,804 of CANLNT010000002.1, read as the reverse complement.
TAGCGGTTGCGCAGACCGGTCAGATCATCGGTGCGCAGCAGGTTCCTCAAGCGCGCCTGCTGGTCCTTGAGTGCCGTGATATCAATGCGCAATCCGACGCGCCCACCATCACTGGTCGCCTGTTCAACAATCCGTAGCCAGCGCCCGTCGCTTAGCTGCTGTTCCAGATCGACATCGCATTTGACATGCTGTTCCATTCGCTTGCGAAGCCATTCGTCTTCCCGGCCGATAGCGGCTGCGTATTGCTTTTGCTCAAGCCCATACCGCAGGATATCTTCGAACTTCGTTCCAGGGGTCATCACCGCCGCACTCGGGCCGTACATCGACCGATAGGTCTGATTGCACATCACCAGCCGGTCGTCCGCGTCGTAGACGACAAACCCATCTGACAGCGCATTGATGGCGGTCGCCAGCCGATCCTCTGCTTGGGCTGCGTGCATCTTGTAGCGGTTCAGCAAGGTGATATCCCGCGCCATCACCACAAAAACCGGCTTAGTCCCGCGTTGGTACATGACGGTGAACGCCAACACCCGGCCAGAACCGAGCACATCATGCAGATAGAAATCGAACTTGGCCGCCTTGCGCTCTTTAACCCGCGCAAAGACCCGGCGGACGCGATCGGCGTTCAGACCGTTCATCAGCGACCAGGGCGTAGCCCCGACAAGGTCCCGCATAGTCTTGTCCAGAAAAACCCGCGCTGATTGGTTGGCCGCGATCAGTTTCAGTGATGCCGCGTCGAACGTATATAGCTGCGACGGCGCGCTATCGTACAAATGAAACAGCACATCGCGCGAGATCAACTCTCGCGCGGCGGTCATTTCAGCCATTTGGACCGGATCAGTTTGCATCTGGCACCGTTAAAAGGTTCGGCCAGACACTAATCCTGCAACTGTGAAGCAAGCCTTAAGCCAGCGCAGACAATTTTCACAAAATCAAGTCAACGTCACGTCAATGGACCTATTCAGCCCAAGGCCCATGCTGGCCCGTCTCACCGTTGTCCATCCGGGCAAAGCCGTGGCGCCCGAAATAGTCACGCTGCCCTTGGATCATGTTGGCAGTGCCTCGCGCGGTTCGCATCGCGTCAAAATAGGCAAGACCAGAGGCCAGCGCAGGCATCGCGATGCCATGCAGCGCGCCTGCCGCCACCACAGCGCGCAAGGCGGCGTGGTTGTCGCGCAGATAGGCCGAAAAAGTCGGCGCCAGCATCAGGTTGCGGTCGGCATCCTCGCCCAGTGCTGCAGCCATATCGTTCAGCATGTCAGAGCGGATGATGCAGCCTTCGCGCCAGACCTTGGCGATCTCGGGCAGGGGCAAGGCCCAACCGTAATCGTCAGACGCCGCTTCGATCATCGCAAAGCCTTGCGCATAGCATAGCACCTTGCCGGCGATCATCGCGCTTTCCAATTGCGCCAGCGTCAGAGCATCACCCATCGGTGCCGGTGCCGCGCCAAAGACCTTTTCCCCGGCGGCACGCTCGGCCAGTCGGGACGACAAGTTGCGCGCAACCACCGCGGCCTCGATCGCGGGGATCGGGGCGGCAAGTTGCTGCGCTTCGATCACGGTCCAGCGGCCCGTGCCCTTTTGCCCGGCCGCATCCACGATCACATCCAGCATCGGCTGCCCGGTGGCGGGATCTGTGGCCTTGGCAACCGCGCCCGAAATTTCGATCAGATAGGATTTCAACGGGCCTTCGTTCCAACCCGCAAAGACCTCTCCGATGGCGGCGGCATCCATGCCCATGCCATCGCGCATGATGCCATAGACCTCGGCGATCATCTGCATGTCGGCGTATTCGATGCCGTTGTGCACAGCTTTCACAAAGTGGCCCGCACCCTCTTCACCCATCCAGGTAGCGCAGGGCGTACCTTCGTATTTGGCGCTGATCGCTTCCAGAATATGGGCAACGCGGTCCCAATTGGCGCGGACACCTCCGCCCATGATGGACGGCCCAAACCGCGCGCCTTCTTCGCCGCCGGACACACCGATCCCCAAGAATGGGCCGGTCGCTTCGCGCGCGCGGCGGTTAGTGTCATGAAACAGCGCATTGCCCGCATCAATGATCAGGTCATCGGCATCCAGCAATGGGCGCAGCGCCGCAATCTGATCATCTACCGGCTGCCCGGCAGGGACCATCAAGATGATCGCGCGGGGCGTGGCAATTGCCGCGACAAGGTCTTCAAGCGTTTCTGTGGGGGTGATCCTGGGCGCCAGATCACCGGCATTTTTGGCAAAGTCATGGGTGACAGATGTGGTGCGGTTCCAAACAGCAATGTCAAAGCCCTTGTCCGCAATGTTCGACGCCAGTGCGGCCCCCATTGTCCCAAGTCCGATCAAGCCGATCTCTGCCAATGCCATGCGGCTTCTCCCTTATGTTACCCGTAACAGCTTAAAGTGCGCAGGGGTTAAATTGTAAAGCCCCGGCGCAGTCACGACACGCCCAATGGGGGAGGTCACAAAGAAAAGGCCCGCCAGTTGGGCGGGCCTTTGAATGTTCTCTCGGACCTTAGTCGTCTTTGTGCTTGTGCGGCGCCCAAAGCTTCTTGTTGGTCAGGTACAGCAGCACCGACAACACGGTCAGGAAGATCACGCCGGTCAGACCGGCCTGTTTGCGTGCGACCAGCTTCGGCTCGGCCGTCCACATCAGGAAGGCGGCGATGTCTTCGGCTTCATGCTCAAGGCTGTTGGAATGGCCGTCGTCGAAATCGACATCCTCACCCCACAGCGGCTGCGACATGGAAATCCACGAACCGGGCACCATGTGCTTGCCCTTTTCGTCGATGCAAGTCTCAGGGAAACCACCCGCAGCAAAAGCCACGTTGTAGAAACCATCCATCGGTGGGTCCATTTCCAGCGCGCATTCAGGCTCTTCGTGATAGCCGGTCATGAGCGAGGCGATGTATTCCGCTCCACCCATGCCCTTGAAGAGTTGCGCAAGACCAGTGCCGTAGGGCCCGTGGAACCCGGCGCGTGCCTTGGCCATCAAGGACAGGTCAGGCGCATTGGACAGCGAGGACCCGGGGAACTTGTCGGCCGGTGTGGCAGGGCGGAAATCGCCTTCACCATCAAACAGCGCCTGATCGAACACTTCGTATTGCTCGGCAAAGGCGCGCATCTGATCTTCGGGCAGGCCGGGGCCGCCTTCATCATGCAGGTTGCGGAACGCGACCAGTTCCAGCCCGTGACAGGCTGAACAAATCTCGGTGTAGATCTTCAGACCGCGTTGCAGCTGGTTTTGATCATAGCTGCCGAACGGCCCCTCGAACGAGAATGCGAAATCCTCGATCTCGGTTTCGACTTCTGCGGCCAGCGCGGGGCTAGACGTCAGGGTCAGCGCCGCAACAGCGGAAAGTGTCAGGTGACGGATCATTGTCATGTGTCCTTTCTTACTCGGCCGGAGCGGCAGAAGCTTTGCCATCCGATTTTGCCGGGTAGTGCGCATTGAAGTCGTCTTCGATTGTGGCCGGTTGCGGCAACGGTTTCTCGATCACACCCAGAAGCGGCAGGATCAGCAGGAAGTAGGCAAACCAGTAGGCCGAGGCGATCAGCGAGATCCAGTCATAGGGGAACTCTGCCGGGCGTGCGCCCACCCACATCAGCACGATGAAGTCGATCACCAGCAGGGCAAACCACCACTTGAACATCGGACGATACCGACCGGACCGGACGCGGGATGTATCCAGCCACGGGGCCAGCGCCATCACCGCAATCGCGCCGAACATGGCCAGCACACCAAAGAACTTGGCGTCGATAATGCCGAAGCTGAGGAAGTTCACGATCTGCACGACCCAGACGTCAGCGGTAAAGGCCCGCAGGATCGCGTAGAACGGCAGGAAGTACCATTCAGGCACAATGTGCGATGGCGTCGCCAGCGGGTTGGCCGGAATATAGTTGTCCGGGTGCCCCAGATAGTTCGGCATAAAGCCCACGATCGCCACGAAAATGACCAGGATCACGGCCAGCGCGAACAGGTCTTTGATCACAAAGTACGGCCAAAATGGCAGTGTGTCCTTTGCGGCATCCTCTTTGCTCGTGCGGCGGACCTCAACACCGGTCGGGTTGTTGTTGCCCGTGGTGTGGAACGCCCAGACGTGAACAATTGTCAGCCCCAACAGGACGAACGGCAGCAGATAGTGGAGCGAGAAGAAGCGGTTCAGCGCAGGCTGACCCACAGCCGAGGCCCCAAGCAGCCATGTCTGAATGCTTTCACCGATGAACGGAATCGCGCCAAACAGGCCGGTGATCACTGCAGTGCCGTGGAACGACATCTGACCCCATGGCAACACGTAGCCCATAAAGGCCGTGCCCATCATGACCAAATACATCAGCATGCCGATGATCCACGTCACTTCGCGCGGGGCCTTGTACGACCCGTAGTAGAGCCCTCGGAACATGTGCGCATAGACCGCCACAAAGAACAGCGATGCGCCATTCTGGTGGAAATAGCGGATCATATGGCCGCCGTTCACGTCGCGCATGATGTGCTCGACCGAGTTAAACGCCATATCGACGTGGGGCACATAATGCATCACCAGCACAATGCCGGTCACGATCTGCAGCACCAGCGTAAACGCCAGCACGATGCCCCAGATCCACATCCAGTTCAGGTTCTTGGGCGTCGGGATCATCAGGGTGTCATAGGCGAGGCCTAGAATCGGAAGGCGAGTGTGAAGCCACTTTTCGCCGCCAGACTTCGGTTCGTAGTGGTCGTGGGGGATACCAGCCATGATGCTCTCTCCTTAACCCAATTGAATCGTTGTTTCGTCAACAAAGGACGCGACAGGCACCGGCAGGTTGCGCGGCGCTGGCCCTTTGCGAATACGTCCCGAGGTGTCGTAGTGCGACCCGTGGCACGGGCAGAACCACCCGTGGAAATCGCCTTGCTCGGCCAATGGCACACAGCCAAGGTGCGTACAAACACCCATCTGCACCAGCCAGATACCCTCTTCATCCAGCGAACGGTTTTCGTCCGTGGCAGGGACCGGGCCAAGGTTTTCGTTGTTGGCGTCCGGGTCAGGCAGGTCAGAGACGTCGACGGCGCGCGCTTCTGCGATCTCGTCTTCGGTGCGTGACCGAATAAAGACCGGTTTGCCCTGCCACAGCACGGTAATCTGCGTGCCCGGATCAATCACACTGATATCAACCCGGATAGAGGCCAAAGCCTGCACATCCGCCGATGGGTTCATCTGATTGACAAGCGGCCAGACTGCCGCGCCCGTCACCACTGCGCCAGCTCCCGCCGTTGCATAGTAAAGAAAGTCGCGACGTGTGCCCTGATGTTCGTCTGCATGTGACAAGGGATACATCTCCGATTGTTGCGGGTATTTCGACCCATAGCAAAGACATAGGCCAAGGGGCCCAGCCGTCCGTTCGCGCGGTATGTAGCCCTGTTCTGTGCCCCAGTCCAGCGGACAATCCAGCGCAGGGCCTCCGCATGATCATATGAAGTGTGTGACCACAGCCCAACAAGGTCGGCATTTCAACGACAATGCTTAACAAACTGCTACGTCGTTGCACAATTTCGCCAAAGTTATCGTACAATAAACGTCGGGGCTGACAGATAACCGTATGTTGATTAATGTTGGATTCATAAAGACTTGTGACAGTCAAAAGTGCGTTCTACACAAAACAGACCTGATTAGGGATCGGACGATTCTCATGTTGGCCCGCTTTGGCACGATCATATTGCTTCTTCTCGCAGCCCCCGCAGCTGCCGAGATTGAGTTGAGCTTTTATGGCGGCGCGCAGAATGCGCCCCATTCTGACGTGTTCATCACAGGTGATTCCAACTATCCGGCAAAAACATTTATCGGCTGGGAAGGCCGCTCGTTTGAGGCGCCACCTTACTATGGCTGGCGCGCAACGATCTGGCAGTCGCAGACCTTTGGCTACGGGATCGACTTCACCCACAACAAAATTTACCCGCAGGCGGGTGAGTTGGACGGAACACCGTTTGAAACACTTGAGTTTACCGATGGGCTGAACACCCTGACCGTAAACGCCTATCGCCGTTGGCCCGGGGCCTTTGGTGTGGCGACGCCCTATGTCGGCGGCGGCCTGGGCCTTTCTGTTCCACATGTCGAGGTGTCGAATGGCATCACCGAAACCTTTGGCTATCAGGTCACCGGCCCTGCCGCGACATGGATCGCTGGTGCCAGCTATCCGATCAATGAGACGTGGTCGGTCTTTGGCGAATACAAGGGCACATATAGCCAGAACACCGCCGACCTTGACGGCGGCGGCACCTTAGAGACTGACGTGATCACCAATGCGGTGAATGTCGGGATCAGCTTTTCGTTCTGACCGCCTGGGCGGATCGCGCCGCCTTCATCACCGCTATTCCGGTTTGGTGTCCATCATCGCCTGATGCTGGCAGAACTGCGCGTGCCAATCCGTCAGCGCCTTGTGGCCCTCGCGCCAGCCGCGATTGTCGTGCCGCAGATCAATATATGACAGCGCACACGCCACCCCGATCTGCGCCATGTTCAGCGGGCCGGACAGGTGGCTCATCCAGCGGTCATTGATTGCTGTGATCGCCCGGTCCGCCTTGGCCCATTGCGCCTCGACCCATGCAGGGGATTGCTCGTTCTCGGGCCGCAAACGCGCCTCGTAAGACATCGAAACCGTCGCATCCATGATCGCATCTGCCGTCGCTTCAAGGGTCAGCACCTCCCACAGGCGCGACGCGGGATACAGCCCGCTGCCGGCGTGGTCATCCAGATAGCGCGTAATGACCCGGCTGTCGTAAATCGCGGGGCCATCATTGCGGATCAGCGCGGGGATCTTGCCCAAGGGGTTGGCGGCCACGACCTCTGGTGCGGAATTCAATGGCGTGGTGGTCACTTCGACCTCTTCCACGGCGTCCATCAGGTTCGCCATGCGGATCAGAACGCGGCATTTGCGCACGAACGGCGAAGCGGGAGAGATCAACAGTTTCATGACGGGTCCTTTCACATTCAGGGAAAGCTGACCTGATCCTGCCCCGGTTGCCAAGGGGGATATTTCCCCATGATCGCCGCAAACTCGGGCGAGGCGAGAAACTGATCCAGCCAGCGGATCAGGTGCGGCCAGCCCTGCGCGTCAAACCAGCTGCGATCAATATTGGCAAACTGCCGGACAAAGGGCAGCAAGGCGGCATCAGCCAGCGTAAAGTCCTTTCCGTTCAGAAAGGCCTGCCCGTCTAACCGCGCATCCCATTCGCGCAAGATCGCAGCGGCTTTTTCACGTTCTGCCGCGGCATCCAGATCAGGATAGCGCACCGCATATTTGGTGTGATCCAGCGCCGTCTTGAACGGCCCGTCACATTGATCAATCAGCGCCTCTGCCGCGTCCCGTCCAGCCAACCATCCCCTTGGATCCTGCTGCGACAACGCCCAGATCATCACGTCGCGCGATTCGTCGATAACCTCGTTCGCTTCCAGACACGGGACCGTCCCCGACGGTGACGCCGCCAGAAACGCCTCTGGCTTGTCCCGTAACAGAATCTCGCGCAGTTCGACCCGCACGCCCGCAGCCAGCACCGCCAATCGCGCCCGCATTGCATAGGGACAGCGCCGAAACGACCACAGGATCGGCAGGCCGATGTCTTGCATCAAGCCACCAGCTTGCCGTCTGCAGCACCGGTGATCCGGGCGGATACGATCTGGCTTTCGGGTTGATCGCTCGCAAAATGCACTTCGGCAAACTGCGGTGTACGCCCCATGCGGGGGTTTTCCATCAGCACCGCATGGGTCTGACCCACCTGTGCCGCCAGATGTCGTTCCACAGCCGCTTGCCCCGCTGCCCGCAACCGCGCCGCACGCGCCTTGATCGTGGCCCCATCCACCGCAGGCATCCGCGCCGCAGGCGTGCCTTGCCGCGCGGAATAGGGGAAGACGTGTAGCCATGTCAGGTTGCAATCTTCGACGAGTGCCAGCGAATTCTCAAAATGCGCCTCCGTCTCTGTCGGGAATCCGGCGATGATATCAGCACCAAAGGTCATGTCAGGTCGCAGCGCCCGCGCCTCTTGCGCAAAGCGGATCGCATCGTCGCGCGTATGCCGCCGCTTCATCCGCTTCAGGATCAGCGTATCACCATGCTGCAAAGACAGGTGCAAATGCGGCATCAGGCGCGGCTCAGTCGCGATCGCCTGCATCAAGTTTTCATCCACCTCGATCGAATCGATCGACGAAATACGCAGACGCGACAGGTCAGGCACCAGCCGCAGAATACGCATCACCAGATCACCCAACTTGGGCGCGCTTGGTAAGTCGGCACCCCAAGAGGTCAGGTCGACACCGGTCAGCACCACCTCATTGTAACCGCGATCAACCAATCGCTTAATCTGATCGACGACCACACCCGCTGGCACTGACCGCGAATTACCGCGCCCATAGGGGATAATGCAAAACGTACAGCGGTGATCGCAGCCGTTCTGCACCTGCACATAGGCACGGCTACGGGTGCCGAACCCGTCAATCAGATGACCCGCCGTTTCGGTCACCGACATGATGTCATCCACCTGCACCGGCTCTGTCTTTCCGATCAGACCATTCCACGTGGCGGGCTGCATTTTTTCGGTATTGCCGATGACCACATCAACCTCTTCCATCGCGGAAAAGGTCGCGGGTTCAGTCTGGGCCGCACAGCCTGTTACAATCACCCGCGCGCCGGGGTTGGCACGGCGCAGCTTGCGGATGTCCTGCTTGGCCTTGCGCACCGCCTCTGCCGTCACAGCGCAGGTGTTTACAACCACCGCGTCCTGCAGACCCGAAGCGGTGGCAAGTTCCTTCATGGCTTCGGTTTCATAGGCGTTCAACCTGCAGCCGTGGTTGGAAAAGACCGGCGGCTTAGCCATGCCAGACCCCATCAAACACATGCGCCGTGGGTCCGGTCATCCAGACCCCATCGTCACGCCAATCGACCCAGATCGTGCCGCCATCCAGATCAATCTGCACTTTGCGCCCGGTCAACCCGCGCCGCGCGGCGGCCACCGCCGTGGCGCAGGAGGACGAGCCAGAGGCAAGCGTGATCCCCACGCCCCGCTCCCAAACCCGCATCCGCAGATGATCCGGCCCTACAACATGGGCGAACTGCACGTTGGTGCGTGCCGGATAGAGCGGGTGATGCTCGATCTCGGCCCCCCGCGCGGCCAGATCAATCGCCTCGGCATCATCGACAAAAAAGGTGCAATGCGGATTGCCCATGCCGGTGGCCGTTGGCGCCCCCTCAATCGGCAACGCCAGCGTGTCCATTTCATGCGCCAGCGGCACCTCGGCCCAATCCAACTGCGGTTGACCCATGTTGACCGAGGTCAGCCCACTGCCCGCATCCACCGCCTGCAAAACACCGCGTTCTGTGGTGATTGTCAGTGCGGTACTCCCGGTACGGTTCATTTCATATCGCGCGATACAACGGGTCGCATTGCCGCAAGCGGCAGAAGTGGACCCGTCGCTGTTGTAAAACGTCAGATGCAGGTCATCGCCGTCGGTAATCACCGCCAGCTGGTCAAAACCAACCCCACGATGCCGGTCCGCAATCGCACGCGCCAGCCCTGCATCCACAACCGGACCGCCGGCACGCTGGTCCACAACAACGAAATCATTGCCAAGGCCGTGCATCTTCATGAACGACAAAGAGGTTGGGGCTGCATCAGTCATGAGCGGGCATATATGCGAGGCCCGCAAAGTTATCCAGTCGCATCACCATTTGAGGGGTTGACCCGGTGCCCCGGTGTTCCTAATTAGCCGCCCTAGTGGGCCGTTAGCTCAGTTGGTAGAGCAACTGACTTTTAATCAGTGGGTCGCAGGTTCGAATCCTGCACGGCTCACCACTGTTTTCAATCCGTAGGCGTATCGATGCTGTGCATCGGGGACCGATCATGCAAGCAATTCTCTGACGCCCTTGCGCCTAGCCCAGATAGGCGCTCAGCGCGGCTGGGGGATTCGCAAAAAGCGGGCCGGTTGCAGTCGGGGCCGCCGCCACGCCACCACTGACAAAAATGACCTCTTGCGCGATTTGCCGGGCATCACCCGGATCGTGGGTGACCATCAGCACGACGCGCCCGGCCAGTTGATCGCGCACCAGATCCAGCATTTCGGCCCGCAGACCCGGGCCAAGGGCGGCAAAGGGTTCATCCAACAGCACAATCGGACGGTCCGCCACCAAGACGCGCGCCAGTGCGGCGCGGCTTTGCTGACCACCCGATAGCGCGGCGGGCTTGCGCCCCTCCATCCCGTCCAACCCAACTGATCGCAGCGCGCCCGAGATCTTTTCGGTATCGGCGTCCGATAGCCGCAGGTTCGGGCGCAGGCCCAGACCCACGTTCTGCGCGATGGTCAGATGCGGAAACAGGTTGTTGTCCTGAAACAGCATCGACACCGGGCGCGCATGGGGCTTGGCCCGCGTGATGTCCTGCCCCTCCCATGTCACCCGACCTGCCGCGCAGTCCTGAAACCCCGCGATGGCCGCAAGCAACGTCGATTTGCCGCCACCTGACGCGCCAATGATCGCGGTGATGCCAGGCGTAACCTTAAAGTCAGCATGCAGCTGGAACGCGCCCACAAAGATGCGCAGCCCCTCAAGCGTCAGCATTGCGTCGTCCACCCTGATCACAGATCCAAAACACCACCAACGACAGCATCAATAACACCAACCCCGCACCGGCAGCGGCCTCCATCTGGTAGCTGCCCATCAAGCGATACATCGCCAACGGCAGCGTTTCTTGCGCGTTTCCGGCGAAGAGCGTGATGACACCCAAATCCCCCATCGACAAGGCCGCAGCCAGCCCTGCTGCAAACCCCAGCGGCGCGCGGGCGCGCGGGATCACGACCAACCGCAAAAGGTCCAGCCCGCGCAGGCCCAAACTGTCGGCCAAACGCCCATAGTCGCGCCGCGCGTCTGCCACCGCAGGGCCAATGGCGCGCACCGCAAAAGGCAGCGCGAGTGCCGCATTTACGACCACCGTGACCGGCAGCGCCACGCTACGCGGCGACACGAAAGGATAGACCATCAGGAACAACCCCGTCCCCATCACCAGCCCAGAGGCCGCCAGCGGCAAGACCCCGATGACCGACGCGGCCAGTCCACCGCGCATTGCCAGTGCCAGCGCCAAGGCCACGCACAATGCGGCAGAGGCCACGGCGACGCTGATCGACCGGCCCGCCGCCGCCCAAACCGCTCCGGGCATCTCGAACAAGCCCGGCACACCGCGCAGCACAACCATCAACAACGGCAACATCAAAAAGGCCGCCACCAGGGTCAGCGCAGCCACATCCAGCGAAAGGCTACCCGCGTCCCAGCGTTGCACCACCCGGTCCAGCCCACGCCCCATGCCCTGCAACGGCGTCACCCGCCACGCCACAAAGGCCGCACTCAGCCCCAGCGCGAACTGGATACAGGCCAGCATCGCCGCGCGCCCAAGATCAAAATCAAACTGGATGGCTTGGTAGATCGCCAATTCTACCGTTGTGGCGCGCGGCCCGCCGCCCAAGGTCAACGCCACAGCAAAACTTGTCAGGCAAATCAGAAAGACGACAAGCGCCGCACCGGGCAGCACACGCGCCAGCATCGGCACCTCCAACAGGCGAAAGACCGACCCGTTCAGCGACGCCGCAAGGCGAAACCGCTCTGACGGGATCGCCTGCCAGCCCTGCAGGATCAGCCGCACCGCCAGCGGCAGGTTGAAAAAGACATGCGCCAGCACCACGCCCCAAAAGCCGTAGATGCTGATCTGTGGCAGGCCTGCTGCTGCCAGAAGGCCGTTCAACGCTCCGCCCCGGCCAAAGACCGCAAGCAGACCCAGAACAGCCACAATCACGGGCAGCAAAAAAGGTGCCCCCAGCAAGGTGATCAACGCGCGCCGCCCGCGAAACTGACGACGCGCCAGCGCGCGGGCGGCAGGCACCGCCAGCACCACACTCAGGACTGCTGACATCAGCGCCTGCGCGACGGTGAACCGCACCGCCGCCCAATCCGCAGACGACAATCCGCGCCCCAGTTCTGCCCGCGTGGCGACAGCGACCAACGTGCCAAGGGTCAACCCCAGCACCAGCGCCATCGCCAACCATGCGGGCAGACGCCGGATCACTGCGACAGCGCCGCGCGCCACTCTTCCAGTGCCGCATCGCGGGCCGCTGCAGCATCTTCGGCCGACAACAGCAGCGCCGTCTCAGGCGTCACCAGCGTCTCGAAGCCATCCGGCAACCCACCCTCGGGCAGCTTGGCGGGGTACATCCAGTTGGTCGTCGGAATGATCGACTGGAACCCGTCCGAGACCATGAAGGCCAGGAATTGGTCGGCCAACTCGGATTGATCGGTTCCGGCCAGTTTGCCTGCGACTTCGACTTGCATGTAATGGCCTTCGTCAAACGCCCATGCGACCTTGCTGTCGTCTTCCTCTGCGATCAGGTGGTAAGCGGGCGATGTGGTATAGGACAGCACAGCGTCCGCCTCACCTTCCAGAAACAGGCCGTAAGCCTCGGACCAGCCCGGCGTCACGGTGACCACGTTGTCGGCCAGTGCCGCCCAGACATCCGCCGCCTCATCGCCATAGGCCGCCTTGACCCACATCAACAGGCCCAGACCGGGGGTCGATGACCGGGGGTCCTGGATCAGGATCTTGGTGTCGCTCTCGGCCAGGGCCTTCAGCGATGTGGCCGCATCTTCGCCCGCGTTCCCGACAAAAGCAAAGTAGCCCCAGTCAAACGGCAGAAACTCTGGATCGTCCCATGCGATGGGCAGATCAAGGTCTGCATCCACACCATGCGGTGCAAATAGCCCCGTGGCGCGTGCCGCCGCGGTCAGGTTGGTGTCCAGCCCCAGTACCACATCAGCGTCGGTGCCCTTGCCCTCGAGCTGCAAGCGCGCCAACAACGCAGCCCCGTCGCCAGACCCGGTGAACACCAGATCGCAATCGCAGACACCTTCAAAAGCGGCCTCTACCGCGGGGCCGGGGCCCCAATCGCTGACAAAGCTGTCGTAGGTCAGCACGTTCAGCACCGGCGTCTCTGCCGATGCGCTTGTTGCAAACACTGCTGCTGCAACGCCGATGGAATAGGTGATCTTCATGTCGTCCTCCAAAAGCGGGCAGGCGAATGGGGGACTGCGGAATTGCAAGACCTTCCCTCCGCCGGTCCTAACCGGTTCAGGTTCAACGGGTCAGCTTTCGCAATCTCAGGCCAATTGGCCCCCCCGAGGTAGGGCGGAACCTAGGACCGTCTTAACCAAAGGGCAAGGGCATCATTCCGCCGCGACCATGCGCCGCGCACGGCGCGTCGCCCACCATGCGGACAGGTTTGCACCCAGCATCAACATGGCCGGTGTCACCACCAGTGTCAGGACAGTGGCAATGACAAGTCCGCCAGCGATCGCACTGGACAATTCCGTCCACCATTGCGTCGACGGGGCGCCAAAAATCACCGTGCGTTCGATGAAGTTCAGATTCACACCAATGACCATCGGCATAAGCCCCAGCGCCGTGGTGACAGAGGTCAGCACCACCGGCCGCAAACGTTGCGCGCCCGTGCGCAGGGCCGCTTCTTTTGCGGACATGCCGGTCTTGCGCATGTCGTTGTAGGTGTCGATCAGAATGATGTTGTTGTTCACCACAATCCCCGCCAGCGCGATAATCCCGATCCCCACCATCACGATGCCAAACGGCCGCCCGGTCACGATCAGCCCCAGCAGCACACCCGCAATCGAAAAGACAATCGCGCTCATCACCACAAAGGCCTGATAGAAGCTGTTGAACTGCAACACGAGGATCACGAACATCAAGAAGATCGCCGACATGAACGCGCCGATCAGAAAGGCCATCGTTTCGGCCTGATCCTCGGCTTCCCCGGCAAAGCTGTATTCGGCTCCTTCCGGCAATCCCGCCTGATCCAGCGCAGCAGTTAGCGCCAGCACCTGATCGTTGACAAGCACATCTGGGGCCACGTTGGATTCGATGGTGACCACGCGCTTTTGATCCAGCCGGATGATCGTGCCGACCCGCTCTGACGGCTCAAACGTCACAAAGTTGGAAATTGGCACCAGCCCCGATGACGTGGGCACCCGCAGGTTCCCAAGCTCGGCCAGCGACCGCTCTTCACGCGGGAACCGCACCCGAATGTCCAATGATCCATCGGTGTCATCCGGTCGGTAATCCGCCACCGTGATCCCTTGGGTCAGCAGTTGTACCGCCTGGCCCAACAGGCTGACATCCGCGCCAAAGCGCGCCGCCTCTGCCCGGTTCACGTTGATCGACACCTCAACCCCCGGCAGCGGCCGCGTATCGGTGACATCGGTGAAGCCCCCGATCTCATCCATCAGGCGGCGCACGGTTTCAACGGCTTCCGCCTGCGCCTCCGCCGAATTGGCGCGGACCTCAAGGCTGATGGGTTTGCCGTCTGACGGCCCGCCACTGTCGGTTTGCACCTGCACATCAATACCCGCGATATCCGCCACGCTGGCGCGGATTTCCACGCCAATCTCTGCCGCGGTGCGCCGTGTGTCCCAATCAGTCAGCTCAAGTTGCAGGATGCCAATGGTCTCTTCGTCGCCCTGTCCTGCACTCATCATCGAATTGGCATAGACGCTTGCCACTTCTTCATAGCCCAGCAGCCTGTCCTCGACCGCGCGCACCAATGCGTCCCGCTCGAAGATCGAGAAATTGTCCCGTGCCCGCACCTGAACCTGCATGAACTCCGGCTCAACTTCGGGGAAGAACGTCACCCCTCGCCCGAATTCCGCATAAAGCGCAAAGGACCAAAGCAAGGCTGCAAAGGCCAGCAGGAAGGTCGCCGTTGGCCGCAGGATGGCCCATTGCAACAGCTTGATGTATCCGCCCGTAAAGCCGCCGATCTCGCGCGGATCACCCGCCTCTGCGGCGTGCAGTGCGGCCTTGGCCCGCGCCGTCTGCGGCTGGCGTTTGCCAATCAACCCACCGACAACCGGGATAAAGACCAGCGCCATGAACAGCGACGCAAAGAGCGTCAGGATCACAGTGATCGGCAGGAACTTCATGAATTCGCCCACCATGCCCGTCCAGAACAGCAGCGGAAAGAAGACGCTCAACGTGGTCATCGTGGACGCGATGATCGGCCAGGCCATTCGCTTGGCGGCAAAGGCATAAGCCTCTTTGGCACTGGCCCCTTCCTGCAACCGCCTGTCAGCCAGTTCGGTGGTGACAATCGCCCCATCCACCAGCATCCCGACCACAAGGATCAGTGAAAACAGCACCACGATATTCATCGTGTAACCCATGATCCACAGCGCCGTGACACCTGCCAGAAACGCGCCCGGGATCGCCAAGCCCACCAACACGGCAGAGCGTGGCCCAAGCGCAAAAACCACCACGATCATCACCAAAATGACGGCAGCAATCACGTTGGCCTCGAGGTCCGCCAGCATCGTCTCGACCTGCTCGGACTGGTCCTGCAGATAGGTCACTTTGACCGTATCAGGCCATTCGACGCGGATCTCTTCAACCAGCGCCTGCACCTCTTGCACTGTCTGAATGATATTCGCGCCCGACCGCTTCTTGACCTCAAGCGCCAGCGCAGGCTGGCCGTTGATCCGGGCAAAACTGGTCGGGTCTTCGAACGTGCGGCGGATCGTGGCGACATCGGCAAAGGTCACAACCGCATTGCCGCGCACCTTGATCGGCATCGCCATCACATCGTCCAGATCCTCGATCAGACCCGGCACTTTCAGCACGATGCGCCCAGCGCCGGTTTCAATCGCACCCGCAGCGATCAGGCGGTTATTGCGCTGAATCTGGCTGATCAGCTCGTCAAAGGACAGATTGTAGGTTTGGAACACCGTGGGGTCGATCAGGACCTCCATGAACTCGGTCCGTTGCCCGGCAATATCGACCTCCAGCACGCCGCTTAGACCTTCCAGCTGGTCCTTCACGTCATCCGCCAGATTGTTCAGCGTCCGCTCTGGCACGGGGCCGGACAGGATCGCCGTAATGATCGGGAAAAGGGCGGTGTTAATCTCGGTGATGGTGATATCCTGCGCCCCTTCGGGCAGCTCACCATTGGCGCGGTCCGCGGCCTCGCGCACCTTGTCCAGTCCCTCTTGCGCGTCAAAACCAGGGCTGAATTCCAGCTGCAAACTGGCGAACCCTTCAGAGGCATGAGCCTCCATCGATTCCAAACCGGTGATTGACCCGAACTCTGTTTCCATCGGTTCGATCAGCAACCGCTCGGCGTCGCCGGGGCTGATCCCGTCCAAACTGGTCGAGGCATAAAACAGCGGGATCGGAATTTCCGGGTTCGCCTCTTTGGGAATCGCGGAATAGGCGTAAGCGCCGACGGTCAGCACCATGACAAGGGCCAGCGCAACAACGCGGGTCCGCGAAAACGCGGCGTCGATCAGCCCGTTCATGCCTGCGGCTCCTCTGGCTGGGGCGACACCACCTCACCTTCGCTGACAAACCCCTGCCCTACGGTCACCACGTCCGCTGTGTCTGGCAGCCCGGTCACCCAAACGCCGTCAATTTGCGCACTGACCACATCAATTGGGAAAAAGACGATCCGGTTATCAGCATCCACCGTTTTCACGCCCAACCGCCCGTCTGTGTCCAGCGACACGATGCTGGGCGACAGGAAGTGCGCCACCACATCGCCCGTGGGGATGCTGATCTCGGCAGAGATACCCGCCGGGATCGACCCATCGGCATTGGGCACTTCGATTTCTGTCAAAAAGGTTCGCGTCTCAGCGGCCGCTGACGTCCCGACAAAGCTGACCTCGCCCTCGCGCACCTCGCCAGTGATAAAGGCCACCGTGGCGGGTTGACCGTCCGAGATGGCATTCAACGACTGTTGCGGCACCTGAATGGACACCGTCAGCGGTGTGTTGTCCACGATCCGCCCGACCTCTGTCCCGGCAGAGACGAATTCACCCTCGTCCAGATCAAGCGTCTCAATCCGCCCGTCGAACGGGGCAAGGATCATCGCGTTCTCAACCGCATCACGGGCCGCGATCTCCTGACTGCGGGCCGCGTCTAGCGTGGCCTGCACCTGTGACACGCGGTCTGCCGTGGCGACACCACGTTCAAACAGTGCCTGCACGTCTTCAAGATCGTCACGTGCGCGGGTCAAATCCTCTTCGGCCCGCGCAAGGTCCGCCTCTGCCCGTGTGACAGAGATCCGCGCAATGGGCGCGCCACGTTCAACGTTTTCACCCTTTTGAACAAAGACCTCTGCCACCTCGCCGGTGGTCTCGGCCCGCAAGGCACTGTCGCGATCCGGCAGGGCCTGCCCTTCCGCCTGAAAGAACTGCGTGACCGCCTCGGCCTGTGACCGGCGCACCGCAACCGCCACCGGGGCCACCTCTTGCACGGCTGCCGCAGCTTCGGCTTCCTCCGAGGGCAGGAAAATCCCACTGGCCATCCAGCCGATTGTGCCCACGGCAATCAGCGCGGCAATCCCCGTTGACCTGCCCGCACCCTTGTCATCTTGAAACGTCAATGTGTCGGGCATTTTTGGCCTCCGGGGCATATCTTCAAATTTTCGCTATCTCGCCGTGATATATGGATCATGCGCCGCGCTACTAGGGCCTAATCCAGAATATCTCGGCGAATTTGGTCAAAGATACGCACCCCAACCGGGATCAGATCATCGGGAAAATCGTAATCGGGGTTGTGTAACGCGGCATGGTCTTCACCAGGCCCAAGACACAGCATCGCAGCCTTGGCACCCCAGCCGAAAACGCCAAAATCCTCTGACGCGCGCATCGGCAAACCCTGCGGCCCATGCGGCACGCCAATCGTATCCATCGCCGCCTGCGCCACGGCAGTCGCCTCTGCATCATTGATCGAGGCGGCAAAGACATCGCAATCGGCAAACGCCACCGTCAGACCATCTGCTGTGGCCATTTCCTCTGCCACCGCGCGCGCATCCTCGTGCATCTGGTCCAGCACCGTATCCTGCGCTGCCCGCAACGTGGCATTGATCACTGCCGCACCGGGGGCCACGCCAAACGTCGGCTCTCCCAATTGGGCGTGGGTCACGGTCACAAGGCGAAAGTCATCATCCAGCGCCCCGCCTTGCCCCAAGGCACCCAGCGCCGGGATCAGCGCAGACATCGTTAACGCAGGCGATATGCCTGCCTCTGGTTCAGCGGCATGAGCTGTCTTGCCTGTCAGCGTGATCTCCAACCCGCGAGAGGCGCAATTGATCAACCCGACCCGCGTTGCCACAAACCCAAAGGGCCGCCCCGGTTCGTTGTGAATGGCAAAGGCCCAGTCCGGCGCGATCTGCGCGAATCGCGGGTCAGCCACAACCGCCCGCGCGCCGCTGCCATCCTCTTCGGCGGGCTGAAACATTAGCATCACACGACCGGTGCGAGGCGGATCGCGCTGCACCAGACGCGCCAACCCCATCAGCATGGTCATATGCCCATCATGCCCGCACAGGTGCCCCTTACCCGGCACCTGCGACAGCCAAGGCATATCGTTCAACTCGGTGATTGGCAGCGCGTCCAGCTCGGCCCGGAACATGACCGTGGGTCCGGGCGTGCCGCTGTCGAACACCGCCGCAACACCGTGCCCGCCCAGTCCCGTCAGAACCTTTGTCGGGTTCAAGGCGGCCACCGCTTTCGCGATTGTTGCGGCAGTTTCCACCTCTTCACCCGACACTTCCGGCTTTTGGTGCAGTGCGCGGCGAAACGCGGTCAATGCGGTGATGTCGGAATTTGTCAGCATGCGCCCACTCAAAGCGCAACACTTGCCCGCGTCAAGCGCGCCGGGGGCTTCCCCCGCCCGCACCTTTGCAATATCGGAGGCGCGAACAAAGGACGCGCAGCCATGTCGATCAACAGCTTTGGACATCTCTTCCGTTTCACCACCTGGGGCGAAAGCCACGGGCCTGCCTTGGGTGCGACAATTGACGGCTGCCCGCCGGGCATCGCAATCGACGCGGCCATGATCCAGCACTGGCTGGATAAACGCCGTCCCGGCCAGAACAAGAACACCACCCAACGCAATGAACCTGACGCCGTTGAAATCCTATCCGGTGTGTTCGAAGGGCGCACCACCGGCACGCCGATCCAGCTGATGATCCGCAACACCGACCAGCGGTCCAAGGACTACGGCGACATCGCCAATACCTTCCGCCCCGGCCACGCCGACATTACCTACCACCAGAAATACGGGCTGCGCGATTATCGCGGCGGTGGCCGGTCTTCGGCCCGCGAAACCGCCGCGCGTGTCGCCGCCGGTGGCGTGGCGCGCGCCGCGATGCCCGATGTGCAGATCACCGGCTACATGGTTCAGATGGGCGAGAAAATGATCGACCGCAGCCGGTTTGACTGGGACGTGATCGACCAGAACGACTTCTGGTGCCCCGACGCGCAGGCGGCCGTGGAATGGGAAGACTACCTGCAATGGCTGCGCAAGGATGACCACAATTCGGTCGGTGCAATCATTGAAGTGGTGGCCCGTGGCGTCCCCGCTGGCATCGGCGCGCCGGTCTATGGCAAGCTTGATACCGATCTGGCCGCCGCGATGATGTCGATCAACGCCGTCAAGGGAGTTGAAATCGGCGAAGGCATGGCCGCCGCTGCACTGACGGGCCGCGACAACGCGGATGAGATCTTCATGGGGCCAAACGGACCAGAGTACTCCTCTAACCACGCCGGTGGCATCCTTGGCGGCATCAGCACCGGGCAGGACGTCGTGGTGCGCTTTGCCGTGAAACCCACCTCTTCAATCCTCAGCCCTCGCAAATCGATCCGCATGGACGGCACCGCGACAGAGGTCATCACCAAAGGCCGCCACGATCCTTGCGTCGGCATCCGCGCCGTGCCCGTGGGCGAGGCGATGATGGCCTGCGTGATCCTCGACCACATCCTGCTGGATCGCGGCCAGACCGGTGGCATCCGCGGTCAAATCGGCTGATGCGCGACCGGCTGCGCGCCCTTGTTGCGGACCTCGCGCAAGGCGATCCAGCGCACGACATCGGCCACCTTGACCGGGTCTGGCTCAACGCCCAACTGATCGCCACAGACACCGACGCCGACCACACCGTCTTGCTGGCGGCCAGCTACCTGCATGACCTTGTGAACCTGCCCAAGGATCACCCCGACCGCGCGCAAGCCTCAACCCTGTCCGCGCAAGAAGCTCTGCCGCACCTGCGCGCCCTCGACCTGACGCCTGCGCAAATCAAAATCACCCAACACGCGATCACCGCGCACAGTTTCTCGGCCCGCATCACACCCACAACGCCAGAGGCGCAAATCCTGCAAGATGCCGACCGCATCGACGCCCTTGGCGCCATCGGCCTGGCCCGCTGCTTTGCCGTTTCCGGCGCACTGGGCCGCGCGCTTTTCGATCCCGATGATCCCTTTGCCGATCACCGACCGCTTGATGACAGCCGCTTCACCATCGACCATTTCGCAACCAAGCTGCTGAGGCTCCCCGACACGATGCAAACGCCCCGTGGTCGCGCCCTTGCCGACCAGCGCGCCGATGTCCTGCGCCGCTACCTTGCTGATCTGGCGCAGGAACTTCCCGCTTCTTCTGGCTAAAAATATCCTGGGGGAGGCCGCAGGCCGGGGGCAAAGCCCCCAATCAAACCGCCGGTTGCTTACTGACCTGCACCGCCAGAATCCCGCCCGCAATAATCGCGACACCCAGAATGTCCAACCATCCCAGCGCCTCGCCCAGCAGCGCCCAGGCCACCAGCACCCCCAGAAACGGGTTCAGGAAATGAAAGGTCGAAGCTTTGACCGCCCCGATCCGGCCCACCAGCAAGAACCAGACCAGCGTGGCTGCCAGCCCCGGCACCAGCGTGGTATAGACAAAGGCGACAATCAGCTGCCAACTCCACGTCACCACCCAGCTTTCCAGCGCCAGCGCCGGGGCCCAAAGCACCGCACTGCCAACAAGCATCTGCAACCCCACGATCATCAACACATTGCCGCCTGACGACGCGCCGAGCACTGCCAGCGTTGCCACCGTCAGCGCCACGACGCCCACCACGCACAGCGCGAGCCCATAAAGGTCCGTGCCGCCCTGCAAACGCGCGCCCATGATCAGGCTGACGCCGATCAAACCGGCCATCAAACCTGCAATCCCCAACGGACGCACCCGCGTGCCAAAGACCAGCCAACCCGCGACGGCCACCAGCAATGGCATGGTGGATGCAATGATCGCCGCCAGCGACGCCTCGACCGTCTGCATCGCCACAAAATTCAGACCCAGGTACAGCGCGTTTTGGCAAACCCCGAAGATCAGCACACCCAGCCACTGCCTGCGCGACAAGCGCATCGACTGCCCCAGCCAGAACGCCACAGCCACACCAATCAGCCCTGAAATCAGAAACCGCAGCGCCAGCGCGGTCAGCGGCGGCGCATATTCAACAATCACCCGGGCGGATGTGAACGCAGACGACCACATCGCCGCAAAGGCCAACCCCATCAGAATTGCTTTGATATCCAAGGCTCGACCCCATCGCGACGCAGGGTCCGTTATGCCTGATGTCGCCCGGTCCGCAAGCCGCGTTCGGCCTGCTCAGGCGCCCGTGCCGTTCAGTACCGCGGCGCCGGTTTTGGCAAGAATGCGCAGATCCTGTGCGAACGACATGTTCTCAACATAGCGCACGTCCAGCGCCACCCGGCGCTGATAGGTCACCGCGTTGCGCCCCGACACCTGCCAAAGACCCGTCACACCCGGTGTCGCTTGCCCATAAGCCCAGGCGTTGCTGCCGTAGCGCGCCAGTTCTTCGTTGGTCACCGGGCGTGGCCCGACAAAGCTCATCTCGCCGCGCAGCACGTTCCAGATCTGCGGCAGCTCATCCAGACTGGTCTTGCGCAGGATGCGCCCCAGCCAGGTGATCCGGGGATCAAATTTCAGCTTGTGCGACAGCTCCCACTCGGCGCGCGCGTCAGGGTTTTGCACCAGATAATCCGCCAGGCACTTCTCGGCCTGCGGCACCATCGACCGCAGCTTCCAGCAGCGGAACATGCGCCCGTTGCGCCCCACGCGGGGGTGGCCGTAAAATCCTGAACCGCCATCGCACCGCACCAGCAGCCAAAGCACCGCAACAAGCGGTCCGATAAGCGGGATCAAAACAATGCTCAGGGCGATGTCAAAGGGCCGCTTGAAGTGGCGCGCATAAAGCGAGGAGCGTGATGCACGTACCGGACCAGAGGCGGTCAGGATCGTTGACGCATCATCCGCTGCGATGTCGCGAATTTGGTTCATCCCTGCTTGACCCTCACTTGCCACGTGCCGTTCAATAGCCAATGGCACACCAATAAAATATCAAACGAACTCGACTAAAATGCGTCTCTCCACAACTTGGATAGTCCGAATCGCCACGATTCGCCACAACTCACAGGGTTAATGCCCGGAAATGCGGCGGATTTTGCCGATTGCCCCGGAAATGGGCAATTCTCAACGCAAAAGGCCGCCGAGACGGCGACCTTTCAAGACATTGCTGTGGCACGACCTTAGTCGTTCACGCTGTCCTTCAGTGCCTTCGCAATGGTCATTTTGACCACTTTGTCGGCTTCTTTCTTGAACTGCTCGCCGGTGGCGGGGTTGCGCACCATGCGCTCGGGGCGCTCGCGGCAGTAGATTTTGCCGACGCCGGGCAGGGTCACAGCACCGCCGCCGGACACTTCGCGTGTGATGATGCCGGTGACAGCGTCCAGAGCGGCGGAGGCCGCTTTCTTGTCTGCGCCCATTTCTTCGGCCAGTGCAGTGACAAGCTGCGCTTTGGTCATTGGTTTCGTCGCCATTTTCTGGTCTCCTACGTTTTGCCCGATCTCTAGGGCCTCTGCCCGCGATGATAACGGAATGTGGTGGCACACCACAACGTTTTGTGGCCTCTGGCAAGGGAAAATAAGGGGTTTTCAGCTGTTTTTCGGCATTTCCACACGTCAGAGGAAGGCGGTTTCCTCAAAAGACCGCAATTTCCGGCTGTGAATCCGCTCCAGCGGCATCTCGCGCAGCCGTTCCATCGCCCGAATTCCGATCATCAAATGCGCCGCAACCTGCGTTTTGTAGAACTCTGACGCCATACCCGGCAGCTTCAGCTCGCCGTGCAGCGGCTTGTCCGACACACACAATAGCGTTCCATATGGCACCCGAAACCGGAACCCATTGGCCGCAATCGTCGCACTCTCCATATCAAGTGCCACCGCGCGGGATTGGCTTAACCGTTGTACCGGGCCCTCATGCTCGCGCAGCTCCCAGTTGCGGTTGTCCAGCGTCGCCACCGTACCCGTCCGCATGATCCGCTTCAGCTCGAACCCCTCCAGCTTCGTCACATCGGCCACAGCACTTTCCAGCGCCACCTGAATTTCGGCCAGTGGCGGGATCGGCACCCAGACCGGCAGGTCCGCATCCAACACAGCATCCTCGCGCAAGTAGGCGTGCGCCAGCACGAAATCACCCAACCGCTGACTATTCCGCAGACCCGCGCAATGGCCAACCATCAGCCAGGCGTGCGGGCGCAGCACCGCAATATGGTCGGTTGCCGTCTTCGCATTCGACGGCCCCACCCCGATATTGACCAGCGTGATCCCCCCGCCACCTTTGCGTTTCAGGTGATAGGTCGGCATTTGCGGCATCTTTTCAGGCACCGGGATCACCGCATCGGGTTCCGTAATCTCGATATTCCCGGTGCTGACAAAACTGGTGTAGCCGCTGTCAGGGTCGGCCAGGACTTCGCGGGCATACGCCTCGAATTCCTGCACATAGAACTGGTAGTTGGTGAACAGCACGTGGTTCTGGAAATGCTCGGGCAGGGTCGCGGTGTAATGCGATAAGCGTGCCAGAGAATAATCCACCCGCTGCGCCGTAAATGGCGCCAGTGGGCGCGCGCCGTCATCATAATGAAAACCGGTGCCATTCACGATGTCATCATTGGTCGTGCTCAGATCCGGCACATCAAAGACATCGCGCAGCTGAAACTCCAGCGCGCCACCATGCGGCACGGTCAGGCTCTCGTTGTTGGCCACGGCAAAATGCACTGGCATCGGCGTGGTCGAGGCACCAATCACTACCGACACGTCATGGTTTTGCAGCAGCAGGTCGATCTGCTGTTCCAGATAATGGGCAAACAGATCTGGCCGCGTCACCGTGGTCGCATAGACCCCCGGTTCAATCACGTGACCAAATGACAACCGGCTGTCGGCTGCGGCATAGCTTGTCGTCGTCAGCCTGATCTCGGGATAAAAGGCCCGATACCGTGCCGTAGCAGCCCCGCCGCTCAGAACCTTCTGAAAATTCTGGCACAGAAATTCCACCGCATCGGTGTAAAGCTCCTGCAGACGGGCGACCGCCGCTGCGGGGTCATCAAATGCCTCTGGTGCGGGCACATCAGGTGTTTTCAGGCGCAATGTCGGATCGACGTTCATTCCGTATCCTTAAAGATATCTGTCAGTTCAAATTTCGTGACGTCGACCAGCCCAAGATCACTGATCCGTAACTCCGGGATCACCACAAGGGCCAGCAACGAATGTTGCATATACGCGTTGTTCAGCGTGCAGCCACACGCGGCCATCGCTGCCACCATCCGGTCCGCGGCTGCGGCCACATCGGCGGCGGGGCTGTCGCTCATCAAACCGGCAATCGGCAGCTTGACCAGCGCGATTTCGGCGTCGTCTTTCCAGACGCTGATGCCCCCACCAACCTCACCCAACCGGTTCGCCGCCTGCGCCATTAGCGTGCGGTCGGTACCAACCACGATCATATGGTGGCTGTCATGCGCCACGGTCGAGGCCATCGCCATCCGCCCCTCATACCCAAAGCCGCTGACAAAACCGTTAACCACATCGCCCGTCGCGCGATGCCGTTCGACCAGCGCGATCTGGCACACCTCGCCTTCGCCTTCGACAACACCGTCCACTACCGGCAAATCCGCCTCCAGCGCCTTGGTCGGGGCTTGGTTTTCCACCACACCAATCACGCGCGCGGTGACGCGGTTGCGGCCTTCAGGGGCTTTCACCTCAAAATCCGTGGCCGCCAACGCCTTGCCCATGCGCACCGTCGCCCGTGCATCATCCGGCCACGCAAAATGCGGGCAGTCCACCGTGATCACACCGCCCCGCGCCACGGTCTGCCCGCGCGCGATCACCTCTTCGATCGGCAGCTCCGCCAAATCAGAGGTCAGGATCATATCGGCCCGCCGCCCCGGTGCGATGGACCCCAGCTCACGCTCCAACCCGAAGTGCGTTGCCGTGTTGATCGTGGCCATCTGAAGCGCCACCACCGGGTCACAGCCGCAGGCAATCGCATGGCGCACAACGCGGTTCATATGCCCGTCGTTCACCAGTGTTCCCGCCATACAATCATCGGTACACAGGATGAAATTCCGCGGGTCCAACCCCTTTTCCGTCACCGCCGTGATCTGGCTTTCAACGTCATACCACGCAGACCCCAGCCGCATCATCGACCGCATACCATTACGCACCCGCGCAATTGCATCCGCCTCTGCCGTGCCCTCGTGATCATCCGCCGCACCACCGGCAACATAGGCGCTGAAGGCCACACCCTTGTCGGGGCTGGCATAATGCCCGCCCACGGTCTTGCCTGCGTTCATCGTCGCGGCCATCTCGGCCAGCATCTGCGCATCACCGTTGATCACACCGGGAAAGTTCATCATCTCGCCCAGCCCGATGATGCCGGGCCAGGCCATCGCCTCGGCCACATCCTCCGCGCTGATCTCAAACCCGGTCGTTTCCAACCCCGGCGCAGACGGTGCGCAAGACGGCATCTGCGTGTAAATGTTCACAGGCTGCATGAGCGCCTCGTCATGCATCATCCGCACACCGCGCAGACCCAGCACATTGGCGATCTCATGCGGGTCGGTGAACATCGTGGTGGTGCCATGCGGGATGACGGCTGCGGCAAACTCTGCCGGGGTCAGCATCCCGCTTTCGATGTGCATATGCCCGTCGCACAGGCCGGGGATCAGGAACCGCCCATCGGCTTCGATCACCCGTGTGTCCGGCCCGATGCAATGGCTGGCATCCGGCCCCACATAGGCAAACCGCCCCGCGGCCACGGCAACCTGCCAACCGTCCAAAACCTCGCGGCTCTGCACATTGACCAGCTTGCCGCCGCGCACCACCAAATCGGCAGGTGCGCGCCCCGCTGCCACCGCCACAAGGTGCGGCGCTGTTTCGGCCCATGATGTAATGTGATGTTCCATCCCCAAAAATGTCACCCTTTCCGGGCAGCTTCAAGGGGGGTCACAGCTTGTGGATCTCCAACGGCTTCTGATCGGGGTTCAGCTGCACAACACTATAATTCAATGCAGCCGCCACAGTGACCCACGCCATGTAAGGTACAAAGGCCAGCCCCGCCCAGACATCCAGCATGAAAGACGTGATCAAACAGCCCAGCACCGCCAGCCACAACCCCGCCATCGCTATCAACGAGGCCTTCCAATGCCGCAGGCCAAAGAACACCGGCGTCCACAACGTGTTGAAGGCAATCTGCAACGCCCAGAACGCAAGTGCATAGCCGCTGCCGTCGATCACCGCGACCCGCGCACCGGCGAACGACATCAGGATGTAAATGCTGGTCCATGCGATGGGAAAGACCCAGTTGGGCGGCACCCATGTGGGCTTGTTCAGGCCCTTGTACCACTCACCCGTGGGGAACAGCGCGCCGGTGGCACCCGCCGCGCAGCAGCACAGAAAGAACAGGGCAAACAGTGTCAGGTCCATCTTGCGGCTCTCCTTGTTGGGACCTGCCTACGCCTGCGGCGTGCCCTTGCCAATCCCATCCCGTGCCGACAGCTCTGCCAGAATGCCGATGACAGCAGCAGAGCGAGGTTCGTTCCGCTGCCCCCGCGCGGCGGCATCCACCAGAAACGCGACCTCGGGCAAAGGGGGTGCATAGATCGACGCCGGGCGCGGCATTGCAGTGGACACAGCGGCCATTACGCCAGCCTGCCCCATCCAGATCAGTTTCTGCCACGTCGCCGTGTGCGCCCGCGTCGTGATCGAATTGAAATGCTGCTGGCGGATTTGCCCGCCGATCCCGTCATAGATCAACCGTGCCGCCCATATCCCCATGCGCGCCCGCGCGGGCAGCGCGCTGATCCCCGCCTCTGACCGGCGATAAAGGCGGTCCGCCTCGGCCAACAGCGTCTTGACCATCCGTCGCACCTGCGGCGTGGGCATTGGGTTGGTCATAAAGGTTTCAGGCGAAAACCCATCATCCGCCAGCCAATCGGTTGGCAAATATATCCGCCCGGCACGGGCATCTTCCCCCACATCGCGCGCGATATTGGTCAACTGCATCGCCACGCCCAGATCGCAGGCCCGCGCCAGCGCATCCCGGTCGCGTACCCGCATCAGCACGCACATCATCGCCCCCACTGCACTTGCCACCCGCGCCGAATAGCTGCGCACATCCGACAGCGTGGCATAGCGCCGCTCGGCGGCATCCCACGCCAACCCTTCCAGCAAGGCCTCGGGGAGTGCGCGCGGCATCTCGAAATCCTCGACAATCGCCGCAAAGGCCCGGTCCTCGGGCGCATTCTGGGGCCGCCCCGCATAGGCCAAATCCAATCTGTCGCGCAGCTTCAAAACCGCCGCGGTCTTGTGCTTCCCCTCATCCACCTCGTCATCCGCAAGACGGCAAAACGCATAAAGCGCCAGTGCGGGGTCGCGGACAGTACCGGGCAACAGCTTGCTGGCCGCATGAAACGACAGAGACCCGGTGCGGATCACCTCGCGGCAATGTTGCAGATCATCGTTGCGTATCATTCCGCCGCCACCTTCACCGCTGGCCGCGCGGGCGCGTTGGGGATCAATGCCTCCAGCACTTCGGCACTGCTAATCACCCCCGGCACCCCCGCGCCGGGATGCGTGCCAGCCCCTACCAGAAACAGGCCCTTGGCCTCTTCACTGATGTTGTGCGGCCGGAACCAGGCGCTTTGCAGAATGCGCGGCTCGATCGAGAAACCAGAGCCATTGGGCGACAGATACCTGTCGCGAAAATCCTCGGGCGTGAACACAACCTCTTCGGTCAGATGATCCTGAAAACCGGGGATCAGCCTATCCAGCACTTTTGCCACCTTCGCCTTGTAGGTCGCGGCCTCTTGTCCCCAATCCACCGGGTTATCATGGCCCAGATGCGGCACGGGGCTTAGCGCATAAAAGGTATCGCAACCCTTTGGCGCCACGCCGGGATCCGTCACCGCAGGACGATGCACATAAAGCGACATATCCTCGGCCAGCTTGCCCTTGACAAAGATGTCGTGCAGCAGCCCCTCGTACCGGGGGCCCGCCATGATCGTGTGGTGCTCCACATCCGGCCACAAATCGGCCGTTCCCTTGGTGCCGAAATACCAGACAAACAGACCCATCGACCACTTGCGCGTCTTCAGCTTGCGGTTGCTCCAGCGCTTGCGCGGCACGTCGCGCATCAGGTGCTGATATGTGTGGCCCGCATCCGCATTGCTGATGACCAGTGGGGCTTTGATCTGCGCCCCGTCCTTCAGCGTGACACCTGTGACAGCTCCCCTCGCGACATCAATCCGGTCCACCTCTGCGCCAAACCGGATCTGCCCGCCCTGGCTGCGCACGACAGCGGCCATCGCATCGGCAATCGCCTGCACGCCGCCCATCGCATAATGAACGCCAAATTCCTTTTCCAAGTAACTGACCAGCGCGTACATGCTGGTCACGTTCATCGGATCGCCGCCGATAAACAGCGGATGAAACGACAGCGCCATCCGTAACCGCTCATCCCTGACCCGCCTGCGCGCCAGCCCAAGGATCGACCGATCCGCGCGCAGCAGCGCAAATTCTGGCAGCACCTTCAGCGTCTCCCAAATCCGATGCATCGGTTTGGTCAGCATCCCCTCGAACCCCACGACATAACGCCGTTGCGAGTCCCGCAGAAACTTCAGATAGCCCTTCACATCGCCGGGGCTGAACTTGCGCACCTCTTCCACCATGGCGTCGGTATCGCCTCGCGCGGTAAAGACCGACCCATCGGGCCAGCGGATTTCGTAGAAGTCGCGCAACGGGCGCAGGTCCACATCCTTGTGGAAATCCCTCCCGCAAGCCGCCCAAAGTTTTTCGTAAACCTGTGGCACCGTCACAATTGTCGGCCCCAGATCAAACCGGTGCCCGCCCTTGGCGATGCTCGACCCGCGCCCCCCGGCTTTGTCCAACCGGTCCAGCACAGTCACCTCATAGCCTTTGGCGCCCAGCCGCATTGCCGCAGCTAAGCCGCCCAATCCGGCACCAATCACAATGGCCGAGGGATCATTCAGGGATTCCATGTGCCCAGACTAAGTGTGTCATCTTTACTTGACAATCGCCTTGTCGGCTTAGTTGACATATACCCTCGGAATCGCGTCCTATGTCAGTGTAGGTTTACACCGAAAGGGCTGTTTTGGGCCAAATCGTCACCCTGTCGTTTTTCCGCTTTGCCGGGCTTTCCGCCCGTGCCTGGGCGCTTTTGATGATGGGTGCCGCGCGCAAACCATTGGGGCGCACGCCCGATATCGGCTTCTGGAAACTCTGCGGCTCAGGCACCGGACAAGGGTTCAACGTCACGCTCAACCCTGCGGTGATCGCTATCGTCGCCGTCTGGCCCGATGCCGAAACGGCCCGTGATAGGGTCTCTTCCGCGCCTGTCTTTGCCCGTTTCCGGACACGCGCGGTCGAAAGTTGGTCAATCCTGCTGTCGCCGACCTCTGTGCGCGGCCAATGGGACGGCAGCATGCCTTTCGCTGCCCACGCCGAACACACCAGCGGCCCGATGGTCGCCTTGACCCGTGCCGCGATCAAACGGCGGATCATCCCACGTTTCTGGCGGCAGGTCCCCGACATCTCGGACAGCATAGGGCAAGACCCTAACGTCGCCTTCAAGATCGGCATCGGTGAATTGCCCATGCTGGACCAGATCACCTTTTCGATCTGGCCCGACAAATCCGCAATGGACGCTTTCGCGCGCTCTGGCCCGCACGGCGCTGCAATCAAGGCGGTCCGCAAAGGCGACTGGTTCGCCGAAGAGCTTTTCGCCCGTTTCACCGTCCATTCAGACATCGGCACATGGGGCGGCGCATCGCCCCTCGCAAGATTGGAGGCCGCATGACCCACCCCTTCCCCTTCTCTGCCATCGTAGGCCAGGAAGAGATGAAACAGGCGATGATCCTGACCGCCATTGACCCGTCCATTGGCGGCGTGCTGGTCTTTGGCGATCGCGGCACCGGCAAGTCCACTGCCGTGCGCGCGCTGGCCGCCCTCTTGCCCCCCATCCGCGCTGTCAAAGGCTGCCCCGTGAACTCTGCCAAAGCAGGTGAAGTGCCCGAATGGGCCGGTTTAGGGTCGAAACGGACCGCCGAGCGCCCCACCCCCGTCGTCGATCTGCCCCTTGGCGCGACAGAGGATCGCGTCACCGGCGCCCTCGACATCGAAAAGGCACTCGCGCATGGCGAAAAGGCCTTTGAGCCCGGCCTTCTGGCCCGCGCCAACCGCGGCTACCTTTATATTGATGAGGTCAACCTGCTCGAAGATCACATCGTTGATCTGCTGCTCGACGTAGCCCAATCCGGCGAAAACGTGGTCGAGCGTGAGGGCCTCTCGATCCGCCACCCCGCCCGCTTTGTGCTGGTCGGATCCGGCAACCCGGAAGAGGGCGAATTGCGGCCACAGCTGCTCGACCGGTTCGGTCTTTCGGTCGAAGTCACCAGCCCCAAAGACGTCGAAACCCGGATCGAGGTTATCAAACGCCGCGATGCCTATGAGAATGACAATGCCGCCTTCATGCTGCGCTGGCAGGCCGAAGATGCCGCCATCCGCGACCGGATACTGAACGCGCGCAAGGCCCTGAAACGGTTAAAAACCCCGGAACAGACACTGCGTGACGTCGCAGAACTCTGCCTCGCGCTCGGCTCTGACGGGCTGCGCGGTGAATTGACATTGCTCAAAGCCGCCCGCGCCCACGCCGCCTTTCGCGATGACACCGCCCTGACACGCGGACACGTTCGCGCGGTCGCACCGATGGCCCTGCGGCACCGCCTACGCCGCGACCCGCTGGACGAGGCCGGTTCCGGCACCCGCGTCACCCGTGTGGTCGAAGATGTCCTTGGTTGACCCTTGGACACAGGCCATTCTGGCGCTGCGCCTGCTTGCCATCGACCCCGCATTGGGCGGAATCACAATCCGCGCACGCGCAGGCCCGGTACGCGATGCCATTGTCGCTGAACTCGCCGTCCTGCGGCGCAATCTGGTCAAGCTGCATCCATCAATGACCGACGACGTCCTGCTGGGCGGGATTGATTTGTCATCCACGCTTTCAGCCGGAAGGGTGATAAAGAAACAGGGTCTATTACTGGGAAAAGCGCCACTTTTGCTGACGATGGCCGAACGCGCAACTCCTGCCTTTGCCGCTCGCGTCGCGCAACAACTCGATGCAGACGGCGGCCCCCTGATCGCGCTTGACGAAGGGGCCTCGGTGGAAGAGGCGGCACCGGCCACCATCACCGAACGGCTCGCATTTCACATTGACCTGACAGACGTCCCCTTGTCACAGACAACACCGCAGCCCCCCAATCCAGCGACATCACGGCCCGTCACGCACACCGCCGAACACCTCAGCCAGATCGTCACCATCGCCGCGCAATGCGGCATCGACAGCCTGCGCGCCCCGGCCTTTGCCCTGCGCGCGGCACAGGCCCACGCTGCCGTGCAGGGGCGAGACGTGGTGGACGACACCGACGTCACCATCGCCTGTCAGCTGACGCTTGCCCATCGCGCCACCCGCATCCCCGAACCCGATGATCAGCCGCCTCCACCGCCAAAAACAGACACTGATACAGGCGGAAAGAGCCAGAATAGCGACGTTGATCTGCCCCAAGACATCCTGCTGGACGCCATCCGCGCCATGCTGCCTGACGACCTTTTGGACCGGATCGCCGCTACACGCGCGCGGTCGGGCAAGGGCAACGGTTCGGGTGCCGCGCGCAAAGGCAACCGGCGTGGGCGGCCCCTGCCGTCGCGGGCCGGTCGCGCCTCTGACAACGCGCGCATCGACCTTGTCGGCACCCTGCGCGCCGCAGCACCCTGGCAAACCATCCGCCGCAACGCGACCGGACGCGCGGGCCTACATGTCCGCGCCGCTGACATCCGCACCAAACGGTTCGAGGAACGCTCTGACCGCTTGCTGATCTTCGCAGTGGATGCCTCCGGCTCTGCCGCTCTCGCCCGTCTGGCCGAAGCGAAGGGCGCGGTTGAGCTCCTGCTGGCGCAGGCCTATGCCCGCCGCGATCACGTCTCGCTTGTCGCCTTTCGTGGCACTGCGGCAGAAGTTTTGCTGCCCCCCACCCGGTCGCTGGTACAGACCAAACGCCGTTTGGCCAGCCTCCCCGGCGGTGGCGGCACCCCCCTTGCAACCGGGCTCGAGGTGGCGCTGTCACAGGCCCTGCACGCCCAGCGCCGCGGCTTGACCCCGACGCTGTGCATCCTCACCGACGGGCGCGCCAACATCGCCCGCGATGGTCGGGCCGACCGCCCGCAGGCTTCCGACGATGCCCAAACGATGGCCGGTATGATCCGGGAACAGGGCGTTGATGCCTTGGTCATCGACACTGGCAACCGCCCGGCATCTGCGCTCAAATTCCTTGCACAGACATTAAATGCGCCCTATCTGCCGCTGCCGCGTGCCGATGCCAATCGTCTGTCTGCTGCCGTCTCAACCGCGCTAGGTGATTGATCCATGCGCTGGCCGCCCCCGCCGGAATGGCCGATGGCGGATCACAGCCGCCAGGTGTTTTGCCGGCCCCACCGCTGGCACGTGCAAGAGGCCGGAACCGGCGACACCATCCTGTTGATCCACGGCGCAGGCGGTGCCAGCCAAAGCTGGCGAGGTATTTTCCCGATCCTCGCCAAGTCCAACCACGTTGTTGCGATCGACCTGCCAGGTCAGGGTTTCAGCCAATCGGGCGCTGGGCAGCGTTTTGGCCTGCCGCCAATGACGCAAGACCTGATCGCGCTTTGCCACGCACAAGGCTGGACGCCAGATCACATTGTCGGCCATTCCGCAGGGGCCGCCATTGCACTGCAAGCAGCGGCACAACTGCACCCCGCCCGGATTACCGGCATCAACGCCGCGCTGTCGAATTTCAAAGGGGTTGCCGGGTTCCTGTTCCCGCTCTTGGCCAAGGCGCTGGCGATGACGCCCCTGACGGCGTCTGTCTTTGCCAATACCGCCACAGCCGACACCGTGTACCGCCTGATCAAAGGCACCGGCTCAGTGCTGACCAAAGAGGATGAAACGTTCTATCTTCGCCTTGTCCGCGACACCGCCCATGTGGACGCAACACTGTCGATGATGGCGCAGTGGGACCTTGACCCGCTGCTGTCGAAACTGCCGCAAATTGCCACGCCGACCCATTTCATCACCGGCAAGCTTGATACCGCCGTGCCGCCACAAACCAGCGCCGACGCCGCAGCGGCAATGCCCAACGCGCGCCTGTCCGCGCTGCCAGACCTTGGCCACCTTGCCCATGAAGAAGCCCCCGGCCAGATCGCGCAGCTAATCCTATCCACATAGAAATGGGGCCGCCCGGCATCCCGAACGGCCCCTTGATCTGACTGGCGCCAGATTTACTCTGCGGTGAACGTGGCCAGGAAGGCGTAAAGGTCAATCGCCTCTTCTTCCTTACGCACCTGATAGGCCATCTTGCCGCGCGCACGGCGATTATCCAGCTTTTCGCGCAGCCAATCGGTCGGGTCCTGCACGTAGCCCACGAAATTCTCTTCTGTCCACACCTCACCAGCTTCGCCCAGCTCAACGATGCTGTCGCCATAGCGGAAGTCTTCGACAACGCCCAACTGACGCCCGGCCAGACCATAAAGGTTGGGGCCGGTCTTGGCATTGCGCCCGGCGAGAACCTCGCCCGCGTCATCCATCACCACGTGACAGGCCACACACTGGCGGTTGAACTGCTCTTCACCGGCGGCAGCATCGCCCGTGGCCGCATGGCCGTCTGCAAATACCGGTGCCGCAACCACACTCAATGCAGCGGCAAGTTTAATCGTCTTCATAGTCTTCTCCCTTAGAAGCAAAATCTTGGACCGTTTGCCCCAGTCTCTTCCCAACCTAGTCTGCCACGGCACGGGGTCCAGCCCTAATGACAAAAAGGTGCAAACCCCTGCCTATGCGACCGCATGCGCAATGGCACATTGCTTCCACAAAGATGCCAAAGCCCGCACAAGATATTCAATATCAGCATCCGAATGCAGCGGTGACGGCGTGAACCGCAACCGCTCTGTCCCCTTGGGCACAGTGGGATAATTAATCGGCTGCACATAGATCGCCCATTCATCCATCAGATAGTCGGCCAGCATCCGTGTCTTGACCGGATCCTTAATCAGCACCGGCACGATATGGCTTTCGTTCATCATGTGCGGAATGCCTTCGCGGTCCAGCAATCCTCGCAGATAGGCGACCTGACGGCGCTGTTTGGCGCGCTCCATGTCTGATGCCTTGAGATGCGCAATCGACGCCCGCGCCGCCGCCGCCACCGCAGGCGGCAGCGCGGTGGTAAAGATGAACCCGCTGGCAAAGGATCGGATGAAATCACACAAGGCCGCTGACCCGGTGATATAGCCGCCGACCACGCCATAAGCCTTGCCCAACGTCCCCTCGATCAATGTGATCCGGTCCGCCAGCCCGCGTTCCTCTGACACGCCGCCGCCGCGCGGACCATAAAGGCCAACCGCATGCACCTCATCAAGATAGGTCATGGCCCCGTATCTTTCGGCGACATCCACGATTTCCTTGATCGGGGCAATGTCGCCATCCATCGAATAAACACTCTCAAAGGCCACGATCTTCGGGCAGTTCGCAGGTAACGCGGCCAGTTTCGCCTCCAGATCAGCGACATCGTTGTGCTTCCAGATCACCTTTTGCGCCTTGGAATGGCGGATGCCCTCAATCATGCTGGCGTGGTTGCCCGCATCCGACAGGATCACGCAATCCGGCAACCGCGACCCCAGCGTGCTCAGCGCCGCCCAGTTCGACACATAACCGCTAGTGAACAGCAAAGCCGCTTCCTTGCGGTGCAAATCGGCCAACTCGGCCTCCAGCAACAGATGATCGTGGTTGGTTCCGCTGATATTGCGCGTTCCGCCTGCGCCCGTGCCGGTGCGCTTGACCGCCTCGCACATCGCCTCGATCACCGCCGGGTGCTGCCCCATGCCCAGATAGTCGTTCGAACACCAGACTGTCACATCCCGCACGCCATCCGCGGCATGGTTCGCAGCCCTTGGAAACTTGCCCGCCTTCCGCTCCAACTCGGCAAAATAGCGGTAATTGCCTTCGTCCTTGAGCGTTTCAAGCTGAGCGTTAAACAGCGCGTCAAAATCCATGGGTCTGGTCCTTCTGGGCTTCGGTCTTCGGCGCGGGCAACATCCAGCGCCATAGTTTTGCGTCCGGCAGCGGCACCACCATCAGCCAATGTTCCAATAGCGCCAGTGCCGTCAGCGCAGTCAGCAGGCCAAAGCCCGCAATCGTTACTTCATTCCCCGCGTGCCACAACCGTTCGGCACAGACCGCCAGCACGGCGGTCAGCACGGTGATCGCCACCGGAAAGGCAAACGTGATCGGCCCTTGGGTGAAATAGGTTTTCAGATGCACCAACCGATCCGGCACAAATTCGGTGTTGATCCGGGGCACCCCAAAAAACAGGTTCAGCTTGGCGCAGATGCGCGCCAGAAACAGCACCAGAAACGTGGCCAGCGCCATGCGGTTCTCTGCACCACTGCTGACCGCGATCAACGCCCACAACCCCATCACCAGCAACAGCTCGTGATAGGATACGGTCCCAAAGGCGCGGGCAAAGCGCGGCAGCCCGGTTAGGTCTTGCGGGCAAGGCTCTTTGACGGGCCCGGTGACGATACCCGCCAGAAACGCAAGTTCGATCCAGCCCCAGATCAGCAAGGCCCCCACAAAGCCTAGATAGGCACCCAAAACGCTGTTCAACCCCAGTGAAGCGACAACCAGCGCAGCCCCCATCATCGCCACCGGCACACTTCCCAGCACCACCAGCCGATGCTGCCCGGTGCGGTCCGCACGGCGCACCACAAACAGGATCACCCCGGTGGAAAACCACCAAGCAAACAGCGCAAAAAGGGCCGCGATCCAGCTCAACCGTTCATCCTTCTTCTGGCCATAAATATCCTGGGGGGCGCGCGCTTGCGCGACGGGGGGCAAAGCCCCCCAAAAAGGGGTGGGGGGGCGGGCCCCCCACCAAAATATCAACACGCGCTCCGGTCAATAAGCTGGCTCCAGCCGTGGGCTTTGCGGCACCGCATTCTTTTCCACCGGAATGGTCAGCAGCGATACAAAGGCAAACCCCGCCCGCGCCGATCCCACCATGCGCTTGGCCCAGCCACCCAGCCCACCTTGCTTGCGACCATCCGCAATCTGCACATTGGCCGCCTGCATCCGGTTCAGGTTCGGGATCCACCGCGGATGATCAATATCCAGCGTCATCGGGAACACCTGCTTGGAGATCTCCGATGTCTTGCGGAAAACCTCTTGCCCGTACCACGCCGGATCGACACCCAATGCCTTGTGGAACGCTGGCCGCTGATGATCGCGCACCCACATGGTCGAATAGACCGCCGTCAAAAAGAACTTGATCCACATCCGATTGACCCGCGTCTCGGTCAGTGCCGGATCGGTCTTCATCAGCAAGGCAAAAGCCTCGCCGTGCGAAAACTCGTCATTGCACCACTCGCGGAACCACTTGAAGATCGGGTGGAATCGTTTGTCGGGGTTGGCCTCCAGATGCCGGTAGATCGTGATATACCGCGCATAGCCGATCTTCTCGGACAGATAGGTGGCGTAATAGATGAACTTGGGCCGGAAATAGGTGTATTTCTTGGCCTGCGTCAGAAATCCAAGGTTCACCGCAATACCCGCCTCGCGCAGCGCATCATTGATGAACCCTGCGTGCCGCGCCTCGTCCCGTGCCATCAGCTGAAATAGCTGCGTGATGTCCGCATTCGACCCACGCCGCTTCATCTCTTTGTACAGCACACAGCCCGAAAACTCAGCCGTACAGCTGGAGATCAGGAAATCAATGAACTCCGCCTTGAGCGCCGGTTCCATCCCGTCCCAATCCACCGCATCCCAGTCCTCGCTCTTCTTGAAATGCCCCTTGTTCGGGTCTGCTTTCATCGCGTTGATCAAGGTGTCCCACTCTTCGCGGACACCCTCAACGTTGATGGCATCCATCTCGTCGAAATCGGTGGTGTAGAACCGTGGCGTCAGCAGGGTGTTGGACATGGCCACCTGCGTGGCCTCTTCATTGGTCAAGGGCGGCAACGCCTCTTGTGCGGCAATCGCCTCTTCTGCGGTGGTGGCTTCTGATGAATGCATATTCATGACATCACCTCTTCGCTGAATGAAAATTCGCACAGCTCCATGAACTCAAAATCACCCGTCGCACGGGTCCATAGTTGTTCCAACTTGCTGGCGCGGGTGATCACGGCAGTGCGCTTTTCCTCGATCATCTCCCCAAACGGCGCCATGATCTCGGGCCCCTGCACCTGCACGGTGTCACCGGGGTGCACAACGGCCCCGTTGTCAAAGCGCACATGCGCGCTCAATTCCTCAAACCGATGACTAACCGTGACCGTGCAAGGTGCGGTTTCGCGTTCCTTCGTCAATAGTCCCATGTGAGTTCCCTTTCACATTGCAACGGGGCGGCGAACCCCGTCGCGGTTTCAATCCAGCAGCCGGGCAAAGGCCGCCACGTTATCTTGCCCATATCCAATCAGTTCCACCGCCATCCCCGTCGTCGGGTCCAAAATGGCGATGTTGTCGTTCGCGCGGCGCACCACTTGCACCGGCGCATCGCTTTCCACGTCATGCACCAGCCGTTGCCGGTCGATGACCCGGCCCATGACACCCAGAAATCCGGCCTTGTCCTCGGACGACACGGCAATCTGCGCGCCGCTTGCGTCCATCACCCGGTAAACCCCACTGCGGTCGCCCAGCAGCACGATGTCGCGGCTTTGCACAACCTCGGCCACCTGCAAAACCCCGGTCTGGGGCACACCGGCCAGCTTGGCATAGCTGACAAGGCCCAACGAACAGACCATCAGCGCAAACATCGCCTGCACCAAAATCTTTGGCACCATCTCGCGGTCTCTGTGCCGCATCTGTTGTTCAAGCTGGCTCATCTCGTCCCCCTATTCCGCTGCGACAGCATCGCCGCCCTGACCATGCCGCGTGACAACCGGCTGGCTGATCCGGGTCTCTGCGGCTTCTGCGAAAATCGCTGCCACCTCTTGCGCATCCTTGATGCAGCGCAGCGCAGGCTGCGTGCGCGCCATCCGCCAGGGCCGCACATGCGGCCAGCTCATCAGGAATGACAGCCGCGCCTCTCCGATCAATTCAAACGCAAGCGTGCCGTGGCCCGACTTGCGCACATCCAGCGACGCCGTTCCGATCCATGTGTAAGGCAGGTTCAGCGTCATGGTCAGCGCCGCCCCGATCCGCATCGCCACCCGCTTGTTGGTCAGCGTGTAGACCGCCGACCGCGCCTGAATGACCGCCAAAAGGTACAGAACCCCGCAGGCCAAAGCCCCCGACAGCACAAACGGCACCCCGTGCATCACCGCGATGCCCAAGGGAAAATCCGCCGACGACACTCCAACCCGCCACAACGCCAGCAAGGCGAAATAGGCCGCGACCCACCGCACCTTATAAGCCTCGCGCGCCAGCATCCCGGCATCGGGCGACCCCTGCCACAGGATGTGCTCATCCTCGGGCAGCTGTTCAGGCAATCCCCTTACCGGTTCAAAGTTGAAATCGTCGTGGCTCATCTTGGTCCCCTTGGTGGTCAGGGGCGGCTGGCGACGCCGCCCCACGTGTGGTTAGGCGTTGCCCTTGGCGTAAAGCGTACCGCCGGCGTAATAGGCCATGATCTTGTCTTCCTCGAGCAGTGTGACCTGATCGGCGGCCTTGGTTTTTGGCACACCTTCCCAGTTGTGGGCGTGCAGGCTGCGCACGGTGACGCGGTCACTGCCAATCTTGGCCATGTTGATCGGGATCAGCCGGGTCTTGCCGCTGCCTTCGGGGTTCAGATCAACCGTCAGGAACCGCACCAGCGCTTCGGGCACATCCACCCACATGTCGGTGCAGCGGCCTACGACCTCTCCGTCGCCACCCAGCACCGGCTTGCCGCGTGGGTCACGGCCCGCGCTGACGTGGAAATCGCTCAGCGTGTCCATCGGCCTGATCTTCACATGGCCATGCGCATCCAACTCGGGCGCATCGCGGCGCGGGGCCCAGCTTGCCGGACCAACCCCATCCAGCATCGGATCACCCGTCGGCACCCAAGGCGCACCGGTCGCGGTGGCCGATGGGGCTAGCGCCAGATCAGTCCGCATCTTGCTGGTCTCGTAGTCGATGCTCGGCACCGTCAGCTCCCCGCGCCCATCGCGCAGCTTAAAGGTCTTGGCCTTGGGCAGTGGCAGCAGGCTTTCGTTCGCCGGCACACCGTCGTCATCATCACGCAGCGGATAACCTTCGCGCTGGTTCTCCGTTTGCAGGTAGTAAATCAGCCCTGCGAAAAACAGCCAGAACAGCCAGATCGCGGCGCTCGCCAGATCAAAGTCGCCAAAGAATGTCTCACCAACCATATCGTGTCCTCTCGGTGGTCATGTCGGAAAATCCGCCAACTGCAGTTTGGCGGTCCGCTCAGTCGTCATCGCCCGAACCCTTACCAGGGGCCCCAGAACGATCAGGGTCATGAAAAGAAGGCCAATCTCGGTGTGGTAAACAACCGAATAGCCCGTGGCAGGCGTGGCGAGCGCCTCTCCCAAAGTGCCGTTCCCAGCGGCATGGTTCACGAGGTCACGCACCGTGCCCCCGATAAAGATGGATAGCCCGGCACCGGTGGCCTGTGCGGCCCCCCAGGCACCCAGCGCAAGCCCCCGACCGGCCATACCGGTCGTTGGCATCGTCATGGCAGCCGTCAGGGTGGCAACCCCGAACAAACCACCGCCAAAACCAATCAGCGTGGCCCCGGCAAAGAACAGAACGCTCGAATTCAGCGGTGCGGCAAAGATCACAGCCGCAAATGCCGCCACGCCCACCAACAGGCCGCGCACGGCCATGCGGTAGGGATCAATGCGCGCCGCAAGCCAGCGCGCGGCCAGCCAAAACCCCAGCAACGCGCCACCGGCCCATGTGGCCGTCAGCAGCGTTGTGGCGCTGACACTCAGCCCCAGAATTTCGCCGCCATAGGGTTCCAGCAACACGTCCTGCATGTTGAAGGCCATCGTGCCCAGAAACACCACCGCCAGCAGACGGCCCGCATCGCCGCCGCTTGCAAAATCGGCCCAGGCGTCGCGGAACAGGGGGCGCGGCGCCTCGCGTTCGGCCCGGCTCATCGGTTTGACCTTCTCCTGTCGCCACAATGCGATCAGGTTCAACAACAGCGTGACCACGGCCGTGCCCTGCACCACCTGCACCAACCGCAGCGATGAATAATCCCGCAGCAGGGCCCCGATCACGATGGCACTCAGCGCCATGCCAACCAGGAACATCACGTAAAGCAGCGCCACGACCCTTGGCCGTGTCTCTTCTGTCGCGCGATCTGCGGCCAGCGCCAGCCCTGCAGTCTGGGTCATGTGCATCCCCAGCCCGGTCAACAGAAACGCCAGTGCCGCACCGGCATAGCCCGCCCAGGCCGCATCAATCGTGCGCTGGCCCGACAGCACCAGCAGCGCCATCGGCATGATTGCCAAGCCGCCAAACTGCCACATCGTGCCGAACCACAGATAGGGAATGCGCTTCCAGCCGATTGCACTGCGATAGGTGTCCGACTTGAACCCCAGCAGCGCCCGCAAGGGAGCGACGAGGACAGGTATCGCGATCATGCAGGCGACCAGTGTCGCAGCGATCCCCTGCTCGACAATCATCACCCGATTGAGCGTGCCCAACAGCATGACCGACGCCATCCCGACCGAGACCTGAAACAGGCTCAACCGCAACAACTGGCCCAGCGGCAAGTCATCGCTGACTGCATCGCTGAACGGCAACAGCTTCAGGCTGACAGATTTCAGGGCATCGGCCTTGAACAGCATCAGCGGCCCCCCTCGAACGTCAGACAGGTCGAAATGTAGAACCCCGATTTCACCCGTTCGATCTCGCGCAGGTTGCCCCGCACACCCGCGTCCCGCAACGCGCTGGCCACGCCTGCCGCGCGGTGCGGCACCATCTGCGGCGACCGGTCCGCGCGCGGGAACAATTTGCCCGCCCGGAACATCGCCATCAAAAGCGGTGTGCGCGGTGGTAAGGTAAATATTGTCTTTCCATCGACGCGCTTGGTTAATTTCCCTAACAGCGCGGCAATGTCTGTTGCTGAATAGTAAATCAGCGAATCCATCGCCATCACGTGGTCAAAGGCGCCATTGGTCGCCTCCAACATATCGCCCGCGACAAAGTCGATCTGCCCACGCAATTTGGCCGGGCAACGCTCTTGCGCGATGCCCACCAGTTTGGGTGAGATATCGACCGCCACCACCGTGGCCCCGCGCTGCGCAAGTTCCACCGCCATCGCGCCTGTGCCGCATCCTGCATCCAGAATGCGCGCACCACGCAGATCCTCGGGCAGTTGCGCCAGCATAAGGCTGCGCATCCGGTCACGCCCCGCCCGCACGGTTGCGCGCACACCGCTCACCGGCGCGTCAGAGGTCAGACGCTCCCAGACTTTGGTGGCGCTCCGGTCGAAATAATCCTCGACCCGGTCGCGTGTGGCGGCGTAATTGCTCATCCGGTTTGCCCCTCGCCACCTTGCGGGTTAACGCGAATTAAGACCTTGGGCTGCATAGGATGTGCATGGGGTGTGCATGGCTTGTGCATCAATCAAACCCCAGCAATTCAAAGATCTCCCGATCCGGCAGCGGGGCCGGTGCCAAAGGCTCCGTTCCGTTCCACAGGGTTTCGGCCAGCCGAATGTATTCCTTGCGCACCTGAACGATGTCTTCCTCGTCCGCCATCTCGAAAAGAGTTTTCTTTTTCAAACGGCTACGGCGAATGGCATCCAGATCAGGCATATGCGCGATGCGGTTGAACCCCACGGTGCTGCAATAGCGGTCCACCTCATCCGTCTCGCGGCTTCGATTGGCCACGCAACCTGCTAACCGCACCTTATAATTGGCAGATTTCGCCTGAACCGCCGCGATGATCCGGTTCATCGCATAGATCGAATCAAAATCATTGGCCGTCACAATCAAAGCCCTGTCAGCGTGCTGCAAAGGGGCTGCAAACCCGCCGCAAACCACGTCGCCCAAAACATCGAAAATCACCACATCCGTGTCTTCCAGCATGTGATGCTGCTTGAGTAATTTCACTGTCTGTCCAACGACATAGCCGCCACATCCGGTGCCCGCTGGTGGCCCGCCCGCCTCGACACATTTCACCCCATTGAAGCCCTCGAAAACAAAGTCTTCGGGCCGCAATTCCTCGGAATGGAAATCCACATC
This sequence comes from uncultured Paracoccaceae bacterium, assembly GCA_947492825.1. GTDB lineage: Bacteria > Pseudomonadota > Alphaproteobacteria > Rhodobacterales > Rhodobacteraceae > CANMYO01. The sequence continues at coordinate 645,348 of CANLNT010000002.1, read as the reverse complement.
CTTCAGGATATCGATCACCGTCGGCACCAAGGATCCGGTCAGCGTAAACGTGCTGTCATGCTTGGGATCACACCCGATCTGCAGCACCCGTTTGCCCAGCATCGAAAACGCCGCCGACAGGTTGGAAGAGGTTGTCGATTTTCCGATTCCCCCTTTGCCGTAAACCGAAAAGACCTTGGCCCCCTCGATCTTGGCACTTTCATCCTGATGAACCTGCACCGATCCTTCACCATCTAACCCCTTGAGGTTAGGCACATTATCCTTGGGGCTCATCTGGCCCTCCTTCCCTTGGGGCACGACGTCCCCTGCTTCTTCTGGCAAAAAATATCCCGGGGTTTGGGGCAGAGCCCCAATGCAACGGTTTGTTTAGGAAATCGGTGCATCATTCGGCTGCGACCCCCTCAACGTGATCTTCCAAAGCGTCCGCTGCATCTTGCAGCGCCGCCAATGTGTCCTGATCCGGCGCCCAATAGTCCCGGTCGCTCGCTTCCAGCAGCCGGTTCGCCATCCGCGCGCTGGCTTGCGGGTTCAGATTGGCCAGCCGGTTGCGCATTTCGTCGTCCAGCACAAAGGTCTCTGACAGGCGCTGGTAGACCCACGGCTCCACTTCGCCAGTCGTCGCTGACCAGCCCACCGTGTTTGTGATATGCGCCTCGATCTGGCGCACGCCCTCATGCCCATGCTTCAGCAAACCCTCATAAAACTTCGGGTTCAACGATCGCGACCGCGTCTCAAGCGCGACCTGATCCTGCAAAGTGCGTACCTTGGCCCCACCTCGCGTTTGATCGCCAATATAAACCGGCGCGGCCTCACCCTTGGCCCGTTTCACAGCCCGTGAAATGCCGCCCAGCGTATCAAAATAATGATCCACCGTGGTCACGCCCAACTCAACCGATTCAAGGTTTTGATAGGCTAAGTCTACGTCTTTTAACGCTTTTTGCAGCAACGCGGGGTTCTGTGCCGCCTTGCCATCGGTGCCATAGGCAAAGCTTTTGCGCGCCTCATAGGCATCCGCCAACTCGTCCTCATCCCCAAATGCAGAGCTGTCGATCAGCTGATTGACGTTCGACCCATAGGCCCCTTCGGCATTGGAAAAGACCCGCAAGGCGGCACTTTCCAGATCGCATCCCATCTCGGCGGCATAAGTCTGCGCATGGGCCTTGATAAAGTTCATCTCTGCCGGTTCATCAGCCTGCGCACATTTCAACGCAGCCTCCGCCAGCATCCGGGTTTGCAACGGCAACAGATCGCGGAAGATGCCCGACAGTGTCATCACCACATCAATCCGGGGCCGCCCCAACTGCTCTAGCGGGATCAGTTCAGCCCCCGCCAAACGCCCGAAACTGTCAAAGCGCGGCGCGCAGCCCATCAGCGCCAGCGCCTGCCCAATCGGGCCACCGTCGCTCTTGATGTTGTCCGATCCCCACAGCACCAACGCCACGGTCCGCGGCAATTTCGCATGGGTTTCCAACAGCAATTCCGCCTGTTTCGCCCCTTCTGACAGGGCAAAGGCCGTGGGCATCCGGAACGGGTCAAAGGCATGAATATTGCGCCCCGTCGGCAGAATGCCCGCGTTGCGGATCACATCACCGCCCGGCACCGGCGGGATAAACTGCGCATTCAGCGCCCGCATCATCGCAGGCAATTCGTGGTCTTCTTTCAGCAGCTTAGCGACCTCTGGTGTGGCATCCACCATCAGTTCCAGCATCTTTGCATGGGCCACATCCGTCATTGGCCGGCCAACAATGTGCAGCCCGTCCGGGATCAGCGCCCCTTCGGTTTCCTGCACCGTCAGCCACAGCTTTTGCAGGTCATCCGCTGCCAGATCGACCACTGCGGCCTGATCGCGGATCAAAGCCTCAAGATCACTTCGGGCAACATCCGCATCTTCCATGCTGCGCCAACGGATCAGGCTGTCTTTCAGCTCTGCCAAGCCCTTATACAGCCCCGCCTGCGCCAAGGGTGGCGTCAAGTGGGTCACCGTAACGGCACCGCTGCGACGCTTGGCAAGGCTCGCCTCGCTGGGGTTGTTGGCGGCATAAAGATAGACGTTTGGCATCTCGCCAATCAGGCGGTCCGGCCAGTCGCGCCCACCCAATCCGGCCTGTTTGCCCGGCATGAATTCCAGCGCACCGTGCATCCCGAAATGCAGCACCGCATCAGCGCCGTAGGTGTCGCGAAGCCATTGGTAAAACTGCACAAAAGCATGTGTCGGGGCAAAGCCTCGCTCGAACAGCAGCCGCATCGGGTCGCCCTCGTAACCAAAGGCAGGCTGCACGCCGACAAAGACATTGCCAAAGTGCTGGCCCAGCACAAAGACACCACGCCCATCCGACTGAACCCGCCCGGGCGCTGGCCCCCAGGCCGCTTCAACCTCTTCCAAACAGGCGGTATCGCGCACAATGGTTTCGGCATCCACATGGGCCGCCACATTGGCCTCTTGCCCGTATTGCTGGGCGTTGCCTTTCAGCACGGCATCCCGCAGGGCATCAACCGAAGACGGCAGATCAACCTGATAGCCCTCCGCTTTCATTTGTTTCAAGGTGTTGAAAAGGCTTTCAAAAACGCTCAGGTACGCCGCTGTCCCGACAGCACCTGCATTGGGTGGAAAGCCGAACAAAACAACGGCAATTTTCTTGTCCGCATTGCCCTTGCGTCGCAGATTTGCAAGGCGCACCACCTTTTCCGTCAGACTGTCGACGCGTTCATGGCATGGCGCCATCGCCTTATGTGCATCGCGGGCCTGACACATGTGCTTGCAGCCCTGACAGCCTGTATTGCCGTGCCGCCCGGCAAAGACCGTCGGGTTGGTCGCGCCATCAATTTCCGGCAGGGCCACCAGCATCGTGGTTTCAATTGGCCCCAGCCCTTGGTCGCTGTCTGACCACTGGCCAAGTGTCTGAAATTCCAACGGCTGGGCCGCGACATAAGGGACATCCAGCCGCTGAAGCAGATCCACGGCAGCCGCACTATCGTTGTACGCCGGACCACCCACCAGGGAAAATCCGGTGAGCGAGACCATCGCATCGACCTTGCCCATAAAGTAGTTCTCGACCGCGGGACCGCCATCCAAGCCGCCTGCAAAGGCCGGAATCACCCGCAAGCCTCGCGCTTCGATGGAACGGATAACGGCGTCATAGTGCGCCGTGTCGCTGGCCAGAATGTAGCTACGCAGCATCAGCACGCCAATCGTGCATGCGCCACTTCCAGCGGCGGGTAAATCGTTGATATCCGTGGTAATATGGTGTCCCGGCAGATCGGGGTGATACAGCCCAACCTCGGGGTATTCGATCGGCAAATCAGCGGTGACCTTTTCCCAATCGGGGCGATCTGCGTAGCGGTCCAACAGGTACCGCAGCATGCTTTCGATGTTGTCGTCTGACCCGCCCAGCCAATACTGCATCGACAGGAACCAGGCCCGCAAATCCTGGCTTTTGCCGGGGATCAGCTTCAGCAGTTTCGGCAAGCGCCGCAGTGCCTTCATCTTCTTTGCACCGGACTGACGATCCTGTTTGCCAGACCCGCGCAGCTTTTTCAGCAGCGCCATTGCGCCGCTGGCAGGCTTGGCCATGTCCAGATCACCCATGCGGGTTACTTTGACGATGGCACTATCCGAAATCAGCCCGACCATTGCATCGCAATCGTCGCGACGTGCTTCCATCGCTGGCAGGATCGCGCTGACGTGTTCATCCAGAAACAGCAGGTTCGCGATGATGATATCGGCCCGCGCGACGGCGTTCTTGGCGGCGTCAAGGGCTGCGGGGTTCTCACCCCATTCAGCGGCTGCATGCACCTGCACGTCCAGCCCCGGAAACTGCGGCGCAAGACGTGGTGCCACACGCGCAGCAGGACCGGCCGAATGCTGGTCCAGCGTCACGATCACGACGCGATAAGGTTTATGCATCACCTCATCGCGCATAATGGGCCTTTGCTTCGTAAAGCGTTTCGAGGCTGATCTCGGCCAACCCCTTTTGGGCGGCAAAGGTTTCCGTATTCCGCCGCGCTTTGCCACGCACGAAGAACGGGATCTTCTTCAATTCCCGTTCAGCATCCACCAACCAGATCAGCACATCCGCACCGGTCTCTTGCGTCTTCTGGCCAGAATGATCCGCGGGCGCCGCCGCCTCTGCCGGGCGATGGGCTGGGCCCCCGTGATGCGACGGTCCGTTCGCGTCGTGGAACTCGAAATCCTCTCGGAACATCGTCAAAAGATGCTCTTCAAGCCCCATCACCAACGGGTGGATCAGGGTGTCAAAAATCACGTTGGCCCCTTCAAACCCCACCTGCGGTGAATAGCGTGCTGGAAAGTCCTGCACATGCACAGGGGATGAAATCACGGCACAAGGAATCCCCAATCGCTTGCCGATATGGCGTTCCATCTGAGTGCCAAGGATCATTTCGGGGCTCAGCGTTTCGATGGCGGCCTCGACCTCTAGATAGTCGTCGGTGATCAGGGCTTCGACCCCAAATTCCTTGGCCAAAGCCCGAATGGGGCGTGCCATTTCGCGGTTGTAGCAACCGATGCCAACCACCTCGAACCCCATCTCGTCGCGTGCAATGCGGGCGTGGGCCGCGACATGGGTGCCGTCGCCAAAGATGAAGACCCGCTTGCCCGTTAGATAAGTGCTGTCCACTGACCGGCTCCACCACGGCAGGCGCAGACGGCTTTCGTCTGCAACACATGGCAGCCCTGTGATCGCCGCGACCTCTGCGATGAAATCGCGGGTCGCGCCAACACCAATGGGCACAACTTTGGTAAAGGGTTGGTCGTAGGTCCGTTCCAACCAACGCGCCGCAGCCTCGCCGGTTTCGGGGCAAAGCAGGACATTGAAATGGGCGGCGGGTAGATTGGTAATGTCTTCAGGTGTTGCTCCAAAAGGGGCCACAACATTCACGCTGACGCCGATGTCCGACAACAGACCGGTCAGCTCTTCGACATCATCGCGCGCCCGAAAGCCCAACGCCGTTGGCCCAAGGATGTTGCAGGTGACGGCTGCTGTGCGGTCCTGCGGTGCCGCAAGCGCACGGACGATCTGATAAAACGTCTCATCCGCGCCGAAGTTCTCTTTGCGGCTGTAGCTGGGCAGTTCCAGCGGGATCACTGGGATGTCGAGGCCCATTGTCTCGGCCAGTCCGGCGGGATCATCCTGGATCAGTTCTGCGGTGCAGGACGCGCCGACAATGATCGCCTCGGGTTCGAACCGCGCGACGGCGTCGTGGCAAGCCGTTTTGAACAGACTGGCAGTGTCGGACCCCAGATCGCGGGCCTGAAAGGTCGTATAGGTCACCGGGGGGCGATGGTCGCGCCGTTCGATCATGGTGAACAGCAAATCCGCGTAGGTATCACCCTGCGGGGCGTGCAGTACGTAGTGCAGCCCTTTCATCGCCGTGGCGACACGCATGGCCCCCACATGGGGTGGTCCTTCGTATGTCCAGACGGTCAGCTTCATTCTGCCGCCTCTATCTGCAACATCGACTTGCGGCGCATTGGGCGGCTGAACAACCCGGCAAGATCACCGGCCTGTTCGTAGAAATGGACAGGTGTAAACACCAGTTCGATGGCCCATTTAGTCGTCAGACCTTCGGCCTCGAGCGGGTTGGCAAGGCCAAGGCCGCAGACCGTCAGATCAGGGCGTGCCGCGCGGGCGCGATCAAGCTGGAGCTCGACGTCCTGCCCTTCGCTGATCTGCGGGCCAGCGGGCAACAAATCAAGATCAGGCCCGTGCAAGGCATCGTGGATATAGGGCGACCCCACTTCAATTGCGGTCATCCCGCACTCTCGGGTCAGAAAGCGGGCCAGCGGCACTTCTAACTGGCTGTCAGGAAAGAAGAAAACCGATTTACCCTGCAGCACCTCGGCGGCCTGCGCGATGGCCTTGCGGGCGCGGGCGCGTGGGCCGGCCGTAACTTGATCAAAGATGGCATCCGAAACACCGAACTCTGCCGCGACGGCGCGCAACCAAGCTGTTGTGCCCTCTTCGCCAAATGGGAACGGGGCCGCGATGTGCCGCGCACCGCGCCGTTCAAGCGCGGCATGGGTGTCGCCCAGAAACGGTTGTGTCAGGGCAAAGACTGTATTTGGCCCGACTGCGGTTGTGTCATCAATCCGGCGTGCAGGCAGGAGGCGGATGTTGTCGATCCCCATCGCGGTCAGTAGGCCGATCATCTGGTCCTCGACCACATCGGGCAGCGCACCAACCAGCAACAGCTCGCGTGCGGTGGTGTCCTTAAGTACCGGCACCATGCTGGCAAGGCAGGCATCTTCGCCTTGGGTGAACGTCGTTTCGATCCCCGACCCGGAATAGTTCAGAACGCGCACGTGCGGCGCATGAATCTGGCTCAGCCGTTCGGCAGCGCGGGCCAGGTCGATCTTGATCACCTCGGACGGACAGGACCCGACCAGAAACAACTGCCGGATGTCAGGGCGACGTGACAGCAGGCGCGCAACCTCGCGATCAAGCTCGACGTGTGCGTCAGCCATCCCTGCCAGATCGGTCTCTTCCAGAATCGCTGTGCCGAATCGCGGCTCTGCGAAGATCATCACACCAGCGGCCGATTGCAGCAGGTGGGCGCAGGTCCGGCTTCCAACAACCAGGAAGAATGCGTCCTGCATCTTACGATGCAACCAGATGATCCCGGTAAGGCCGCAGAAGACCTCTCGCTGGCCGCGTTGTTTCAGAACCGGTGCCGTGCGGCAACCACCACTGGGCGGAGGGGTCAGATCATTCATGCGCGCACCTCTGCATCCAGTCGCGCACGGCGCAGTTTCAACAGAAATTGCGTGGCGTTGATGACATAGGCCGCATAGGCCGCCAGTGCCAAATACATCAGCCCATCGGGCGGAAGAGCGCCGGTGAAAAGCGCATATAAATAGGTCAAATGCAGGGCGATAACGGCGAAGCTGAACACGTCTTCCCAAAAGAAAGATTCAGCAAAAAGGTACTGGCCAAACACGACCTTTTCCCAGATCGCACCGGTCACCATGATGACCAAAAGAAACGCTGTCTTGATCACAATCGACAGGGTCGCAGCGTCATAGCCCAAGCCAGTCAAAAGATAGCGCAGCACCAACGCGCAAGAGATCAGAAAGACAACAAATTGGGCAGGCGCCAACAGGCCCTGAACAAGGGTCCAGCGCGTTTCGTCGCGACGCATACGTTGGGCCGGAGTGTAAAGAGGTCGCGCCACCGGTGGTGTGCTGCCCGCCTCGCTTAATGTGGACATGTCCACCTCATCTGACAGTGCTTAGTGTAAAGGTTAGGTCCGCAATCGCAGATGTGTCAACCTTGCGTTACATATTGCGCGCAGCTTCACTCGGCGCGGTCGCAGGCGTGCCCCGCGCCGCTTTTTCCTTTGTTTGATGGCAAATGGCTCGCAATTGTGCACGCAGGCACATTGGTCATGTCAATTTGCTTTGACATTACCCCAGCCAAACATGACAATGCGGAAAGGTTGGATTTTCGGCTTCTGAAGGCGAATCCGACAAAAGGACGCGCGAATGCCCGATGACCACAGATATGACGGCGCGACGCAGACTCGTGGATCGCCCGGCGCGCAGCGACCGGAACGGTCAAGGATTCCATCAACAGCCAACACAAGTGCCCTGACGGACCGGTTGGAACAGGCCGCGCTGTCGTCGGACCCCGAAGCAATCCCGCGTATGTTGGCCCGGTTTCTGGTTGAGGATGTTGGCCCCCATGACATTGCCGACATTCATATCCCTGCGGCGGCCCGAAGTTTGGGCGATGCGTGGTGCAAGGACGAGATTGGTTTTGCGAACGTGACAATTGGCTGTTCCCGGCTGCAATCCATGCTGCGCGAGCTTGGCCAATTCTGGACGGGAGACGGCGTTCTGGGCGCGGATGCACCGACCGTTTTGTTAATTGTGGGTTATGACATCCACCACACGTTGGGTGCGATGGTTTTGTCGAGCCAATTGCGGCGCAAAGGCATTTCGGTGCGGGTGATGCTAAACGCAAAAGCGCAGGATGCTGCACTTGCCGCGCGGCGCGGAAACTACGATGCCATATTCATGTCCGCCAGCTGCGGCGAAAGACTTGAAAGCTTGCGCTATATCGTAGAATCTATCAAGCGAGAACAGGAACATCAGACCCCGATCGTCATCGGCGGCACGATCCTGACCGAAGCAGACGATGTCCAGGCTAAGACCGGGGCAGACTATACGACGAATGACCCGGACGAGGCCCTTGCTCTTTGCGGACTAACCAAAACAAAAAGATCGACCCCAAAGATCAGGGAACTGAGTTAGATGGTCAGGACAACGCAAAAGCAAAGCGTCCGCCCATGACATCCCGTGGGACAAAATACTGGAATTCCGGAACTATTCCGCTGATCGCACCCGATATTCTGGGCGACATCATTGCGGAGGTTGCGGACCTTGGCATCGTTGTGAATGACGACGGCACAGTTTTGTCTGTGCTGGTCAATCCCAGCTATGAGGCTTTCCGCAAGTTGGAAAAGATCGAAGGGCAGGACATTCGTCAGGCGCTGACCGTCGAATCCGTCGCCAAATTCAACGAACGTTTTGGGGCGTTTCTTGAAGACCGTTCTGATGTGCGTCCGGTTGAGTTGAACCATTCGGACGCCACGGCGCGGTGGGAATTTCCTGTCCGATATAGCTTTCATCATATCGGGCCTGATGGTGCGGTGCTGATGTTGGGCCGCGATTTGCGTCCGGTCGCCGAGATGCAGCAGCAGTTGGTCAAAGCTCAGCTGTCGCTGGAACGGGACTACGAAGCGCAGCGCGAATATGAAACGCGGTTCCGCGTGTTGATGGAAAATTCTGCCGATGCCATTTTGTTGGTGTCACTGCAAAGCGGCAAGATCACGGATGCAAACGCGCACGCTGGCAATCTTCTCGGACGCAGCAGAGAGCGCGTTGTCGGCATGAACTTTTCTGCGGGCTTTGCCGACAACGGTGAAAACAAGGTTCTGGACAGTCTGGCCGATCACGCATTGTCCGAGGCAGATGGCCCTTTTACGGCGCGTTTGGCCCATGACGCGGCACCCGTTCTGATCCACGGGACAGCGTTCCGGGTTGCGGGCGAACGGCTGATGATGTGTCGGATTAGCCCGAAAGAAGGTACCGAAACTGCCGCCGACCAACTGACAGACAATCTGCGTAAGCTTTTTCAGACCGGACCGGATGCAATTGTCTTTGCGGCGCAAAACGGCACAATTCTGTCTGCAAATGACGCATTCCTGAACTTGTTGGATACTGCCCACGACAATCGCGTTCGGGGCAAGAACCTTGCGGACTTCATGCTGCGCGGGTCTGTGGACCTGAAGGTTATGACCGAAAACGCGGCGCGGTCCGGCAGAATGCGCATGTATGCAACCAAGGTTGCGGGCGAGTATGGCAGCCCGCGCAGTGTTGAGGTTGCAGTGACCGAGCTTCAGGCAGGTGATACGCCGGTTTTTGCCTTCGCCCTGCGCGAAGCGAACCGCATGGATGCACCCACATCCGCAGCAGAAGCAATTGACGAAAATATGCAGTCAGTGATGGAGCTTGTTGGCTCTGCCACGCTGAAAGACATCGTCGCAGAAACCACCAATGTCGTCGAAAAGATGTGTATCGAAACGGCGATTGAGCTGACGATGAACAACCGCGTCGCCGCTGCCGAGATGCTGGGGCTGTCGCGCCAATCGCTTTACGTCAAGCTGCGCAAGTTCGACATCATGAGCCGCGACTGAAACAGTTTTAGCTCAGTGGCCGCTGTGATCATGCCCATCATCTTCCATCGCCTCGACTTGGAAAACGACCTCTAGCCGTCCCGCATTCTCAAAGATCAGAACCGCTGGAATTTCTTCGCCTACTTCGAGCGGATCCCCATTCAGCCCCATGAACATGACGTGCTTGCCGCCGGGTGCAAAGGTTACTGTCTCACCGGGGGCAATTGGCACGGACATCAGATGTTCCATCTTGGCGACATCACCATCCATGACCGTGTCGTGCAACATCACACGCGGGAAATCCGCCTCAATCGCGATCAGGCTATCGGCAGTGTCACCAGTGTTTTCGATGCTCAGATAACCGGCTCCGGCCTGCGCGAGCTTGGCCGTCTCGCGAGCGACCGGATGCATTACTTTCAACTCGCCGACTTCGTAGTCATGCGCCGACAAAGTGGTCGCGAACAAAGACAGTAAGGCGGCAATCGTCATGCGCATGGGTGTTCTCCTATTTGAAAGCCGAATTAACCCACTCAAACCGTATTGACCACCGCAACCTAACGAGAAATGCAGGAAGTTCCCGCCGTAGGATTTTAGTCGCGCATACACGTAAAAGTTGATAAAACTTCGGTCGACATCTGGTCGCCCACTTGAAATTGACCTAGATTATGACCGAAACCGCTTGCAGGGAAACGTAATGGCCGCGCGTGACTTGACGGAACCACTTTTGAAACCGCAGCCGCTCATTATTGGCATCGGCGCCTCGGCCGGTGGGTTGGAGGCACTTCAGGATTTTCTGGCCAACCTTCCGGACAATCACAAGTATGCCATTGTAATCGTTCAACACCTTGACCCTGACCATGACAGCCTTTTGTCGTCATTGCTGGCAAAACGCACCAATACACCCGTGCAAACCGCCGTTGAGGGAAGTGCAGTCAAAGCTGGCAACATCTATCTGATCGCACCGGGCGATTCACTCACCGTGGCAGATGGTGTGCTGCACACAGAGGATTTTGCAAAGCCGCGTGGCCGTCGCCGCCCGATTGATCAGTTTTTTGAATCGTTGGCCGACAATTCGGGGTCTAATGCCGTCGCGGTTGTATTGTCCGGCACTGGAAGTGATGGAAGTAACGGCATCCGCGCTATCAAGGAACAGGGTGGGTTGGTCTTTGTCCAAGACCCCGAACAGGCCAAATACGATGGCATGCCCCGTTCTGCCATCGAAACGGGTGCGCATGACTTGGTCTTGCCTGTCGGCGAGATGATCGAAGTACTGAACGACTATTTCAACCACCTTGGCGGGTTAGAGCCGGAACACTTGACTGATGCCCAGTTCATTGAACGGGCCATGAAGCACGTCCGCTACCGCACGGGACATGATTTCAAGAACTACAAACCGGCAACGCTGCTGCGCAGGATCGCGGTGCGGATGTCGGTGCTGGGGATCACACAGCCCAATGATTACCTCAAGCGGCTGATCGAGAGCCCATCAGAAGTGAACCGCCTGTTTCGCGATATCTTAATCAACGTCACCAGCTTCTTTCGCGACCCCACAACGTTTGAACTGCTGGCAGATGAGGTCATTCCCGAAATCTTGCAAACCGGTGAACCTGACCGGGAGGTGCGCATCTGGGTTCCCGGCTGTTCGACCGGACAAGAGGCCTATTCCATCGCGATGCTTTTCGCCGACGCGATTGAACGGCTTGATCTTTCTCGCAAGGTGTCGATCTTTGGAACCGACATTGACGACGATGCCCTGCGGGTCGCGCGGCAAGGCGTCTATCCCAATTCCGCCTCGGACGAGGTGCCCGACAATCTGCTGCACAAGTATTTCAACTGGCGGCCCGACGGTTATGAAGTCTCTGGCAATTTGCGCGACATGGTCCGGTTTTCGAACCAGTCGATCATCAAGGACCCGCCCTTTTCGCGGCTTGATCTGGTCACCTGTCGAAATGTGCTGATCTATTTCAACAATGAACTGCAAGATGTCTCGATGCGGGTGTTCCAATACGGCCTGCGTGAGCGGGGCTTTTTACTGTTGGGGTCCAGCGAGAGCCCGGGCCTTGTTGACGAGTTCTTTGACGAGGTGTCGCAAAAGCATCGCCTTTATCGCCGCAGGCCGGGTCAAGCTACCCGACTTGATCTCAACGGATCGGCGCGGGCCGCCTCTGGCCGATCATCCTTTGAACCCAAGAAATCCGCAAAGAAGCTCGCCCCCTATGCCGAGCATCTGTTCGAGGATTTCGCCCCCCCCTATGTGGTGCTGAGCCATTCAGGTGAATTGCTCTTTGCATCCGATGGTGCCGCTAAGTACCTGCAAATAAAGCCCGGGCGTCCGCAACTCGACATTGTCAAATTGATGCGGCCAGAGCTTTCGACGGCTGTACGCCGGATCCTGAACCGCAAACTGGCCGACCAAGACATTGTCGCGCAGGACTTTCAGGGCGAGTTGGGCGATGAAACCGTCCGCATCCGCATCAGCCGTAAAATCCTACCCGATGAACAGCAGTTGCTTGTATTTCAGGACAAGCTGATGGCGATTGATGTTGATGAGACCCGCAATGCGATCCCTATCGTCAGCCCGCCGACAGAATATATTCAGGAACTCGAGGTTGAGCTGGACGAGGCCCGCCAGACCATCCGCACCACCGTCGAAGAACTTGAGACATCAAACGAAGAGCTCAAAAGCTCGAACGAAGAAATGATGTCTATGAACGAGGAGTTGCGGTCCGCCAACGAAGAGCTGACCACTACCAATGATGAGTTGAACAACAAGATCGCAGAAGTCCGAGAGATTAACGGCGATCTGGAAAACCTGATCAGCAGCACACAAATTGCCACCGTCTTTCTCGACAGCAACCTGAAACTGCGCAGTTTCACACCAGAATCGCAAAAGATGTTTCGCTTTGTCAGCAACGATCAGGGGCGCCGGATCGATGATATTGGAACCGATCTTGATATCCGCCAGTTAATCAATGACTGCTCGACCGTTGCAAAGGACGGTCGACCAATCGAGACTGAGTACCCGACGCTAGGCGAAGATCGCGTTTATCGTGCGCGCATTGTGCCCTATCTCGAAGATGACCAGATCACTGGCGGCATCGTCTTTACACTGGTCGACATCACCGAAATCCGCGGGCTGGCGGTTGAGGCCGATCGCCAGAAAAAGCTGGCCCAACAGCACTTTGCCGAAATTCAGGAACTTTATGACATCAGCCCTCAGGCCATGGCGCTGATCGAAAGTGATATGACCTATTCGCGGGCCAACAAAAAATTAGCCGCAATGAATGGATTGGAGATTGCCGATATTGTCGGCAAAAAGGTCAACCAGGTTATCCCCGAGATGAGCGAGCAGATCATGCCGGTCATCGAAGAAGTCTTTAAGACCGGCAGGAAAGTCGAAAGTCTGCGCACAATTGGTGAAACGTCTAGTGGCCGCAGCGACGAGCGTGTGTGGGAGGCGGACATCTATCCGGTTTTGTCTGGCACGGATGTCCGCGGCGTTGGGGTGAATGTGCGTGATATCACCGAGCACGCGCGCATGTCATTCGAACTGCGCCGCATGATGCAAGAGCTGCAACATCGCGTAAAAAACATGCTCGCCAATGTCCTTGCGCTCGTGTCGCGTGCCAGCCGAGACGCCAAGCAGGAAAAGGAGGTGTTTGCCGCGCTGTCTCAACGCATCCAGGCACTGGCGCAGACCCACAAGCTGCTGACGCAATCGAATTGGAGCTCCGCCAAACTGCACGAGTTGCTGATCCCCGAACTTGTTGATGTTTATGGCGCCGACCGCGTGAAGTTGAAAGGCCCGCAGATCGAGATCAACGCGCGCGCGGCGCTGTCGTTGGGGATGGCTGTCCACGAACTGGCGACGAATGCCGCAAAATACGGTTGCTTTTCGGTGCCAGAAGGCAGCGTGAGCCTGAATTGGATTCGGCAGGATGATGGCGAAACAAATGACTTTATCTTCACCTGGAAGGAAACCGGCGGACCAGCCCCATCCAAGGACATCAAGGACGGTTTTGGTAGCCAATTGATCCGGTCCACCATCGAAGGCAGTCTTAGCGGCGCTGTTAAGATTGACCACGGCAAAAACGGTCTGGTGTGCAGCATGCGCATCCCCGCAAGCGCACTAACAGAGATACCAGATGACACGATCTACGACATGCTCACCCCCTAAGGTTCTTTATGTAGAGGACGAAGTTATCGTCGCGTTGGATGTGGCTGACGGGCTTTCGCAAGAGTTCGGTTTTGAGGTGCGCGTCGCACACAACCTGACGGCGGCCTACCAGATGATCGCGCGTGAAGACTTTACCTTTGCGCTGCTGGACATGAACCTTGGCCACGGCGAACGCAGCACAGAACTGGGCAAAACCCTGGCAGCGTCCGGCACACATGTCGTTTTTGCGTCTGGCTACAACCGAAACGAAATTGATGAGATCGCCAATTTCCAACTGATCGAAAAACCGTTCATGTTGTCAGACATCCACAAGGCGTTTACGGTCGCCTAGCTTGTGCAAGATCTGACACCCATTCTGATCAACTCTGCCCCCGAGACACGATAGACCCCGTTGATCCGATTGCGGCCTTCGTTGATGAACCAGGTCTTCAGGGGCTCTGGGTAATAGTGCGCCATGACCCGGCTCACATGATCGAAATCGGATGGAGACATCGGGCGACCATAGTAACTGGGCCCGTGAAACCCAAAGGTGGTGCTGGACGCGACACAGGTTTGCGGCAGGCCAATCAACATCGTGCAGGTTGAATAACAAATGTCCCCGGTGATTTGCACCGGCCGACCGCTGGCCCGCAAATTGCGCAACTCGATCAGCCGGTCCCGAACAACGCCGCCGCGGTCGTTACCGACAACGACCGTTCCATCGGCAAGCGTCATCTGCGCAACAGCGGTTGCAGGCACAAGAAAAGCAAAACAAACAACCAGCCACCTGATGACAAGCAGCGTACGAACAGACGCAAAACACATCGCAACACCCAATCCTGACAGGCATCGAACAGGTCGACACCGCGCGCCCCCACGGCACGGTCAGAAGTGGCACAATGGCCGTTAACACCGGATTTCCGGCGCGATGCATTGTTCTTCAAGATTGACTCAATTGTGGGCCGCATTCATGGAAAATGCGGTTCCGGAAACGGAAAACGGCGCGGTCAGAAACCGCGCCGTTCTTATCATTTCTCTGAATTGGATCAGTTGGTGCCGGATGTTGTTGGGGTCGTTGGCGTACCGCCGCCACCACCACCACCGCCGCCGCCGTTACCGCCGCCGTCGCCGCCACCGCCGTTACCATCGCCGCCGCCGTTACCACCACCACCGCCGCCGCCGCCAAGCACAGCAGCACCGGCAACAATCGCGGCCGGGCCAAGCACCGGCGCAAGACCGGTTGCGCCGAATGGCAGAAGGGTCAGGCATTCGTCCAGCTCAGCATTTTCCGGGTCTTCGCAGTCAACCGATGCAGCAGGATCCACCGGCGTTACGGGTTCGGCTGCACCTTGCGCAAATGCGGCACCAGCGGTCGAGGTGATCGCCAGCGAAGCGAGTAAAATACGAAAATTCATAAGACGGCCCTCGTCATAAAAGTCGAAGCCTTCTTAACAGAATTGCTGCGCTAGCAGAAGGCCATTTTTCCGACATAATTAACCGTGAGGCCCTCGTCATCGCAATTTTTGGGCTAAATGCCGCTTATTTCAGCGCTAGCATGAAGAATGCGGCATTCACGCGGTGCGTTGCTTTTTGCCGTTTTTCGCGGCACACCTCGATGGTGTTGAACGTGGGGAATGCGATGAAAGACGATGGATCATTGAATCGCGCTGTTGATGCCGCCGATGCGCGGTCAGATTCGCTCGATTTGCGGTCCCTTGCTGGTACATTGTGGCGGGGCAAATGGTTGGTGATCCTCACCAGCCTGCTGGGGCTGGTGCTGGCAGGCTACTATGCCTTTGTGGTGGCAGTCCCACACTATCGTGCCACAGCGGTTGTCATTCTCGAAACCCAGCAGGAAAGCGTCGTTGACCTGCAAAGCGTGGTGGGTGGGATTTCTGGCGATACTTCTGCCATCAATTCCGAAGTTGAGGTTTTGCGCGCGCGATCCCTGATGGGCAAGGTCGTGGATCAACTGGATCTGACCAAAGACCCGGAATTTAACAATGCCTTGCGCGCGCCTTCCATGCGGGCCCGCCTGCGCGCCCAATTGAACGACGCCTTGGGACGCAACACCACAACGTCATCCTTGACCCCGCAAGAGGCCGCCGCCCGCGAAAGAGACGCAGTCGTGACACGGTTGCTAAGTCAGATCACCGTGCGAAACGTGCCGTCCAGCCTGGTGTTCCAGGTCACCGTTGAAACTGAAAGCGCGACAAAGTCTGCCGAAATTGCCGATACAATCGTGTCTTCCTACATCCTTAACCAGCTTGAGGTGAAATTCGAAGCGACCGAACAGGCCACAAGCTGGCTGTCTGATCGCGTAGCTGCCTTGCAGATCGAGCTGGAAGACGCCGAAGCGCGGGTCAAGGATTTCAGCGCCGGAACAGAACTCGTTTCGGTCGAAGGCCTGCAAGCGCTTGAGCGTCAGATCAAAGACCTGCGTGACCGGATCACGGCCGCAGAAGCGGCCCAGGTGTCCAGCGCGGCGCGGGTCGCGGCCCTGACAGCCGCATCCGACAGAGACACGCAGGCCGAGGTTGCGTCTGATCCGCAGCTAGATCGGCTACTGGTGCGCGCGCGCAGCGATGACGCGATTGCCACCGCCTTTGACACGCGGTTTGGTCAGATCCTGACACGCGCCGAGCTTGAGGCGACGCGGACAACACAACAGCTTCAGGCGCTTCAGAATTCGCTGGCGCCACTGGAAGATCAGATCGCCCGGCAGGGTCAGGATCTGATCGCGTTGCAGCAGTTGCAGCGAGAGGCCGAAGCGTCTCGATTACTTTACGAGTATTTTCTGGGGCGCCTGAAAGAAACTTCTGCCCAAGAAGGCATCCAACAGGCAGACAGCCGGATTTTGTCCGACGCTGTTGTCCCAATCGAACCATCTGAGCCGCGCAAGACACTGATCACGCTTGTCGGCGCGATCCTGGGCCTTTTCGCGGGCGCGTTGATCGTGGTTCTGCGCGAAAGCGGCAAGAACGATTTCCGCACCGCGTCAGAACTGGAACAGTTCACCGGCGAGGCGGTGTTGGGTCAAATCCCGCTGATCCCCGGCCGCGCGCGCAAGCGCACACTGGAATACCTGTCTGAAAAACCGACATCCGCCGCAGCCGAGGCGATCCGCAACTTGCGCACATCTGTGCTATTGTCGAACGTCGACAACCCGCCACAGGTGCTGTTGTCCACTTCATCGCTACCAGCCGAGGGCAAGACGACCAATTCACTCGCGCTTTCGCAAAACCTAGCGGGCATGGGAAAGAAAGTGCTGCTGATTGAAGGCGACATTCGGCGACGCACGTTTCAGGCCTATTTTGATGGCCTTCCCAAACGCGGCATCGTCTCTGTCATGACAGGCGAGGTGCCTTTGGATGACGCCGTGTTGAAGGACGCATTGTTGGGTGCGGATGTGCTGGGTGGCGAGCAGACATCGACCAACGCGGCTGACCTCTTTTCATCCGAAAAGTTCAAGGCAATGCTGCAAGACATGCGGGCCCGCTACGACTTTATCGTGATCGACACGCCACCTGTGCTGGTCGTTCCAGATGCCAGAATCATTGCGCAGCACGCTGATGCGGTGCTTTTCACCGTCAAATGGGATAGCACGACCAAACCACAAGTGGACGAATCCCTGCGGCTTTTCCGGGATGCGAATTTGCGTATCGCTGGCCTCGTCCTAAGCCAGATTAGCCCGCGCGGGATGAAGCGATATGGCTATGGCGGCAAATACGGGGCTTATGGTGCGTATGGCGCCAAGTATTACACCAACTGATCCGCGCCGGTGCGTTGGCATTGGTGTCAGACGCATCATCTTGTCATTGCTGTGTATGTGTGTGCCCGGTGTGGCGACCGCGCAGGTTTCGGCTGAGAAATCACTGGCCCTGGATGCCGAAATCGCGCCCGACAGCGGTCACATCACGCTCAATTGGTTTGATGAAAGCCGCACAGACGCAGGCGCCGTAACCGTCAACAGACGTGTGCTGTCTGAAGTTGTGGCCGATACCTGGCTGCCTCTCGCGCCAGAGCTGGGTACGGTCTTTTCGTTCGAAGACACCACAGCAGAACCGGGAGTGGCTTACGAGTATCAGGTCCTGCGCACGGGCCGCGAGTTGATTGATGTCGGGTATTGGGCGGCTGGAACCGAAATCCCTGCTGTCGTCCAGCGTGGTCAGGCCTATGTGATCGTGGACGAAACCCTTTCAGACCCCTTGTCGGCCCATCTGGATCGTTTCAGGCAGGACCTGATCGGTGATGGCTGGCGCGTCACAACGCGAATGGTTCGGCGCCACGACCCATCAGACCCAATTCGCAACCTTGAAACCGCGAGCCGATTGCGCAGCTGGCTGGCAGAGCAATACAAGGACGCTCCAGAGCAGCGTCATGCGATTGTTCTGGTTGGTCGGGTGCCAATTCTACCCTCAGGCCGGTCCAACCCCGACGGACACGATCCCGTGCCGCAGCCAACAGATCTGTTCTATGCGGATCAGGATGGTGACTGGCGGATCACAGCGACAGGCGCGCTGGCCGATAACCGTGTCCCCAGTGACGCGATTGAGATGCAAGTCGGCCGCATCGACTTTGCCAACCTCAGCGACCGAGACCCGGACTTAGAGCTGCACTTGCTGCGGGCCTATTTCGACAAGAACCACCATTGGCGGCATGGCCTACATGGCGATCTACGGGAGGCATATGGCCAAACCCATCACTTGAAGGTCGAAACCAATGCTTTGCGCAATGTGGTGGGTCCAGGCCGGATTACGGCCGGTGGGCATCATGACGCGGGTGAAGAACAGCCTTGGCTCTGGGGTGTGGACTTTGGTGATTGGAACGGACGGCGCTACGCCGAGAACTACGCAAACAAGGCGATCTTTACGATCAACTTTGGCAGCGGAAAACAACACTTTGGCGCGCCGCATAACCCGATGACGGCGCTATTGGCGCAGCCGTGGTATCCAATTGCCGCAGGCTGGGGCGGACGCCCCGCATGGTGGCTGCACCACATGGCCTTGGGTGGCACGATTGGCGAAGTTCACCTGCGCACCGTCAACAACGGGCAGGCGAACAGACCCTATCGGGACAGCATGGAGTATTATCCAACTGGCAGCTACCTGTGGCGCAATCCAGTTTGGGTGAACTTGTTGGGCGATCCAACCACCCGTGCCTTTCCCTTGCTCCCACCGCGGGGGGTTCAGCTGCGTCAACAGGATGATCATGCCGTGCTGCGCTGGGACGCTTCGCCCGATCCCGATACAACCGGTTATCGCGTCTTTCGATCCCCCACGATGGATGGCGCTTTTGCGGAGATCAGCCCGCCCGATGGGATAAGCGGCACCGAATTTGTTGACGATCAACCGCTTGAAGATGCGATCTATATGGTGCGTGCCTTTGGCAAAAAAACGGTGCATGCCGGATCGTTCTTCACGCTGTCGCAAGGGGCCTTTGCCGACAAAGGAACGGCAAGGGTATTGGAAAAGGGCATTGTGGTGAAAGTCCCGTTGGGCGGCTCTGTCAGCCTGCCCGCAATTTTCTCGGCCCCGAACGGCCAAACCATCCGCGCAGTTGTGGCTGGGCCAGACCGCGGAACCCTGACGTTTGAAAATGGCGATTGGCGCTATGCCGCACCAATTGATTTCAGCGGTAGTGTTCTTCTACGGTACACGATCTGGAACGGCACGAAGACCTATGTCGCGGCACTCACGTTCATTGTCGAATAGCGGGGTCCTTCACGTCTGGTAGTAGTCCTTGTACCAGGTCACGAACCGGGCAATGCCATCGCGAAAATCGGTCTGAGGGGCGTAGCCGGTCAGGTGCTTCAAAAGCGTGGCATCGGCCCATGTCGCAGGCACATCGCCCTTTTGCATGTCCATGTAGTTCCGCTTTGCCGGAATGCCCAGGCAATCCTCAATCGCATCAACAAAGTCAAGCAAACGCACCTTGTCAGAATTGCCGATATTGACCACGCGATAAGGTGCGACCGGTGACAGGCTGTCCCATTCCGGCACATCCTCTTCCGGTTCAGGTCTGACGGGCGGGACCTCCATCAGCAGTCTTATGCCCTGCACCAGATCGTCAATATAGGTAAAGTCACGGAACATTTCGCCGTGGTTGTAGATGTCGATCGGGCGACCATCGAGGATCGCGTCGACAAACTTGAAAAGCGCCAGATCAGGCCGCCCCCATGGACCGTAGACGGTGAAGAACCGGAACATCGTGGTCGGCAGGTTCCACAGGTGCGCATAGGCATGGCCCATGCTTTCATTGGCCTTTTTGGTCGCGGCATAGATCGTCAGCTGCGCGTCGGCCTTGTGCCGTTCAGCATAAGGCATATCCGTGTTCGCACCGTAAACCGACGAGGTAGAGGCCATCATCAGATGCGCAACCGCATGGCGGCGCGCGGCCTCCATCACATTGAAGGTTCCGACCACATTACTGTCGATGTAGGAACGCGGGTTTTCAAGGCTATACCGCACACCTGCTTGCCCCGCGAGGTGGATGATCACATCCGGCGCAAACGCATCAACCGCCGCGTCCAGGCCTTTGACATCTTCCAGCAGGCATTCGGTCATCGCGAAATTCGGATGCTGCAAAAGCATCGCATGACGGCGCTGCTTAAGCGTGACGTCGTAATAGTCCGTCATCCCGTCCAGCCCGTGAACGACAAAACCATCGTTCAGCAGCCGCTGGGCCAAATGAAAACCAATGAAGCCCGCAGTGCCGGTGACGAAAATACGCTTCAACTGGCCGACCCTTCCAAGACGTGCGCCACCCCACAATGGGGTGGCTTGTCTTGTTCACACCACGTCACAGGCCCCAGTGCAAGTCACTGGATGAGGGGGCGCAGGGCCCTAGACCTGATCGAATGCGTCCTCTGCATCTTCAAGGTAGAGGCGCGTGAAATCAGCGTCGTCCAACGGTGGGTGCCCATTGGTCAGCGCGTCCCACAGATCAGACCCGATCAGCCCGTCCTCTTGGTCACCCGTGGTTCTGACGCTGAACGTGCCGCTGCCCGAACCGGGGGCCAACATGCTGAGCACGACGCTGTCGGTATCGTAGTCGATGATTATCTCGGCGTCTTGCTGCGCGCCAAGCCCCGTAATCCGAATGTCATCGAAGTTGCCGATCAGACCGTCCACATCGATTAAGGTGTGATCGCCCGCTTGACCCGCAAGGTCAGACACGTCGATTTCAAGAGAGGCTTTTTCAATGTTCACGCCGCTTTCGACGTCGGGACTGTTACCCATTGCGCCAGAACGGATTTCTGAAATGGCCGAAAATCCGGTATCAGAGGCAATGAACTTCAGATCGCCATCATCCTCGAACCGCAAGACGGCGGTATCACCATTGGTGTCGTCAAAGCCGACTTTCGCGTCGTCGCCCTTGATCGTGATCCGGCTGCCTGCGCCCACATCGTAGTTGCCGCCGTCGGTGGCCAGAATGGCCTGACCATCACTGACATGCATGTTGGTCTTGCCAGAGACATCGCCAGTGTTTGCAAAGCGTCCGCCGTCAATGTCGATCTTCAGCTTGTTGCCATCGGCATAGCCGTCGATCCAGACTTGACCGGCACTATCGATGTTGAACTCTCCGCCACGCGCGCCGGTTTCAATTGTGCCATCCACGGTCAGCTTGCCGTGTGTAACGTTCAGCTCGCCTCCAGAACCGAAGTCAAGATTGTCGATGACGGTCGTTCCGCCATAGTTCACCCAGTTCCCGGCCAGATCGACGCTGTCCCCATTGATCGTGCCCGGCAGATCCTCGGTCGTCCAGTTCAACCGGTTATCCCAGCGGATCCCGTCCCCGAGTTCGTTGGGCACAAAGCGCAGCGTTTCTGCATCCAGACGCACGTTCGGCGTGATCCCGAAACCTTGCTGGAAAAAGGCAATTATCAGGTCAGAGTCGACAACGTCATTCAAAACGCCATCCGCCTGTAGACGCAGAAAATCACCCAGATCGGCGATTGTCGCGTTAGGGTCACCCAGAAGTTGGGCAGCAAAGAGCTGAATCGTTGTTTGGTCCAGAACGTTCGGATCAAGGCCATCGACGTTGACGGCCGACGTCGCCCCCGCATTCACCGCATTCTGACCAAGCCAGTTGTAGATGATGGTGTCATCGTAATAGGGCGTTTGCAGATTATCGAGAGGGGAGTGTGTCCACGGCTTGTCAGCCAATTCATTGGGATTGTTTGGGTCCGCAAGGTGGGCAACAATATTATTCATCAACGTCGTATCAACGCCGCCATTAATTGCGCCAAAGCTCAAGGCGCCGATGTTCTGGCCAAGTTTGTGCGCCCCGGACGTGATTACGTTGTCGGTTACTAGCGAGTAATTGCCGGTTGGACCATTCCCGTTGTAGTCGCCGCCAAGAAAGCTAACCGCAGCATTGTTGTCGATAAATGCATTGTCCTCGACAACGGCACCACCGCGAAACTGCGCACCAAACGACCCTGCCCGCATAGAGATGTTGTCCCGGAAAGTCAGGTCAAGCGCTGATGGCTGAAAGTAAAAGTTGTGGCTGAACTGGCTCGGGGGCTGACCATCTGCGGCATTGCCATCGTCGGCATACCCGTCGGCCCATCCAGAGTGGTCGTAAATGTTGCCTTCGATCAGAATGCCTTCGGTCGCAGTGACATATGTGCCAGCAATCCGATCCGCATGAGGATGAAACGTGACACCATCGGCAGGGGTTTCTGTAACAATATCATTGGCGAATGAGTTTCGAAGCGTCAGGCCGCTGCCATACTGGAAATCCAACATGCTGCTGAACTCGACGTCATCAAAAAGGATGTTGTTGCCCGACAGGCTGCTGAATCTATCTGCGAACTCGATGTCAGAAAATACAACGTTATGGCTGTCGAACTGATAAATCCGGACAAAGTCGTCGATCACGGGCCGCGGACCGCTGCCGTAGGAGGTCACGTGCAACGGGTGCAGCTCGTCTTCGCCAGACGCGCCCGCCATGATGACACGACCCACTGAATCGTATTCGTAGCCGCTTTCGAACCGCAACCAATGCGATGTATTGCTATTGGCGCCAGCAATTCCATACCACAGATCCATACCCGCATCTTGGTCCAACGCCATGCCTTCGCTGCCGCCGTATTCGGAATGTTCCATCAGCCAGCGCTGGGTGATGTCGCTTTCATCAAGACCTTCAAGTGCAGCAATATCTGCCCGGCTCAGCGCGTCGCTACTGTTGGTGATGTAAACCTCACGGTGAACGTCACCGGTTTCAACGATGACGTCGTCGTTGGCATCGGTTTCCAACATAAAGAACTTGCCCTCACCCCAGCCAGCATCCTGTGATCCTGCTTGAACTTTGTGCGAGCTCTCGAAAACTTCTGTCGAGCCATCCTTGAAAGTCACCTCGTAGCGATAGGCGATATCGTTGGTCGAATCCGAAGTCGTCAGAACAACCGCAAGCGTGTTGTCTGGATTGACGGTGACATTACCTTCGACCGGCGGGTCGATGATCTGGATGCTTGCGATATCATCATGATCATCTGGCGTGACCTTCAGCACACGCCCTGCGGTCGCATCGGGGCCAACGATCTTGGTCAGATCACCTGTATACTCCGGCAAAGTCTCGGTTGGTGGAGGTGTTGTGTCCTCCTCCTCTTCATCGGCTGGTGGTTTGGGCTTTGGCTTTGTCGGATAGCCATCGGTCTCTTCGTCCGATTGCTTTGGCGCGTCCGGCGCATTGGGATCTTGTCGTCCACCGCCTTCAAGCGCACGCGTATCGCCGCCTTCCCCACCAGACTCGCGCTCGTTATCAGATTGATTTGCAGTTTGCGAATTGCTGCTGTCTCCAGACGAGCGGCCCAAACCCATGACAGCAAAAAGCGACATAAGCGCAGTTAAGAGTGCGGCGATCATGATCACCTCCAAAATGAGCGCTGTGCAATGTTGGTCGCGAGCAGCAGGTTACCGGCCCCAATCGACCGGCGAAAATGGCAGCTAACCCCAAAACCCCAGGTCAGCGAGGTTAACAACTCGTTAGGAAATGCGGCTGAACTGCGGCTGCATTTATGTTGATTTTTAGGCAAAGGCCCAAAAACACAGGCGCTCGCGAAGTCCGTTAGCAATTTTCACTGGATGCGAAACCGTGCGCAGTTCGGCGCCAGCATTTGTCAGCAGGTGTCCGCCAGACGGCGCAATCGGATCAGTCGATTTCCGCCGGTTCACCAAAGGTCAGCCGTCTGACGCCCGCAGATTTTTGCGGTTTCCCGTCGATTCACATGTTGGCGAAAGGAATGCCCGGACCTATCGTTGCGTCAATGAACCCTATCCCGCCCATTCGCCAAACAACTCGCCGCTTGCTGCCGCTTCACCTTTTGCTCGGTCTTGGCCTTGCGTCTTCTGCGGCGGCAGACACCCTGGACGTCTTGGGCACATTCATCTGGAAACAGGACGGTGCGATCGGCTTGTCGGGCCTTGAGGTTGCTTCCGATGGCACGTCCTTTTCTACAATCAGCGACCGGGGCTGGTACATCACGGGGCGATTTGAACGTCAGGATGGGGTCCTGACGGATGTGACGCTGAATAGCCTTCTGCCAATTCTCGGCAATGACGGCCTGCCCGTTGCCGCAAGGCGGGTCGGCGATTGGTCCGATGCGGAAGGCCTTGCGATTGGTGAGAATGGCGCGGGTTGGATCTCCTACGAACGGTGGGCGCGGGTTGCACGACACCCCTCAATAACGACAGCCAGCACCTGGATCGCGGATCACCCTACATTTGCAAGCTATCGCGACAACCGCCAACTGGAAGCGCTCGCGATCCACCCCAACGGTGATCTTTATACCTTTGCAGAAGAACCGTTGGACGGCACCTTCGCAATCTACCGGCTATCTCCGAACGGCTGGACGATTGACGGTGCGATCGCGCCGTCTGATGGTTTTGCGATCGTCGGCGCGGACTTTCACACCGACGGAGCGTTGTTCCTGCTAGAGCGTAAGCTGGTCCTTGGACTGTGGTGGCAAAGTCGCGTGCGTCGCATCAGCAACATCACCGCACCTGTCGAAATTGAAACGCTTTGGACATCCGCACGGGGGGCGTTTGGCAACCTTGAAGGCATCGCCGTTTGGCAAGCCACCGATGGCATTCGGTTGACCATGGTGTCAGACAACAACGCGGATGCGGATGAACAGACAACTTTTGTCGAGGCGCGTGTTGGTCCATCAGAAGACTGATTAGTCTTCTCCCGAAAGGTCGCGGGTGAAGACCTTGTCGGCCACATCTTCCAGCGCCGCCTCTTTGCGGTTCGCCACAATGACATCTGACATCGTCTTGAAGGCCGCCAGATCGGTCATGACGTCAGAGTTAAAAAACGTGTCTTCATCAAGATGCGGCTCGTAAACCACCACTTCGATTCCCTTGGCCTTGATCCGTTTCATGATCCCCTGGATCGAACTGTCGCGGAAATTGTCAGACCCGGCCTTCATGGTCAGCCGGTAGATACCGACGACTTTGGGCGCCATCTGAACGATCTGATCTGCCAGAAAGTCCTTGCGGGTCGAATTGGCGTCGACGATGGCCCGGATCATGTTTTGCGGCACGTTGGCATAGTTGGCCAAAAGCTGTTTGCTGTCTTTGGGCAGGCAATAGCCGCCATACCCAAATGACGGGTTGTTGTAGTAATCTCCAACACGCGGATCCGCACTGACGCCGTTGATGATCTCGCGGCTATCCAGGCCAAGGCTCAGTGCATAGCTGTCCAATTCGTTGAAATATGCAACGCGCATCGCAAGGAACGTGTTTGCGAAGAGCTTGATCGCTTCCGCCTCTGCTGGGCCGGTCAGCAGCACGGGCACATCGTCCTTCTCTGCTGCTGCAAGCAGCGTGTCTGCGAATACCTTGGCCCGCTCTGACCGTTCGCCCACGACAATCCGGCTGGGGAACAGGTTATCGTGCAGGGCATGGCCTTCGCGTAGGAATTCGGGGCTAAAGATCACCTGATCGGTCCCGATATCTGCACGCACCTTATCGGTGAAACCGACTGGGATCGTTGACTTGATAACGATGGTTGCCGCCTGATTGACCGCGATCACATCACGGATCACGGCCTCGACCGACGATGTATCAAAATAGGCGGTATGCGGATCGTAATTTGTCGGGGTCGCCACGATCACGAAATCCGCACCGCTGTAGGCATCAGTTTTGTCCGTGGTTGCACGCAAAGACAGCCCACCCTGCCCCAGCCGCACCTCGATATCAGGATCCATGATCGGGGCTTTGCCAGCATTCAGGGCCGCAACGCGCCCCTCATCAAGATCAACGGCAACGACGTCGTGCTGAGAGGCCAACAAAACAGCATTTGACAGCCCAACATAGCCGATACCAGCAATCGCAATCTTCATAACTTCGCCTTTGCGCAATTCCAAAGGCGTCTTAGCACCCATCACCGAACCTGCGCCAGCCGCGCGGGGTTAATGGTTTATGGGCTGTGCTGAACGGGCACACGATCGTGCGCGCGGATCAACTGCGAAAACGCAGGCATATGAACCCGCTCTGGGATATCAGATGTCGGACCAAAAAGCGTCGCCTGATCCTCCCATACTTGGCAGTCAAAGCTACGCGTCCGGCAACCGGCAAGTGACTTCTCGACCGCATCGTACCAAAAGATCTTTCCGGTAATGAAATTGCCAAAAACGATGTCTTCATGCAAAGGCAGCGATTTGACGAAGGTGTCTGCGTCGATCTGATGCGACAGCAAAAGCGTGATATTGCGCAGATCGGTGTTCAGCAGATTGTGCGTTATGACCGCACCCTCCATATCCGGGTGCAACACGATCAACGGCAATCTGTTCAGCGCCATGTCGCCCAGGAACCCGTCACGACCAGTGCTTTCGCGCCCCTCGTCCGAGGTGATGATCACAACCGTATTGTCCAATTGATCGCGCGCGCGCAGTCCTTCGATCAGCACCGAAACAGCACGGTCGGCAGCCTGCAAGGCATCATAGCGCGTCGGATTGTCCAACCCCGGAACGTTATATGGACTATGCGTGCCGGTGGTCAGTGTGCTGATAAACCACGGACCGTTGACCGATAGGTTGTCAATTTCCGCCAACGTATTTTCAATCAGGGTCAGGTCATCCACGCCCCAGCCGTTGCGACTGTGTGCGGTGTCCCACGCAGCATCGCCACGAATGTCGTCAAACCCCATATGCTGCAACTTGGCGTCCTTGGCCATAAAGCCAAGCTGCGCAGACTGCAGATAGCTAGTCTGATAGCCCTCCTCTGCAAAGACCCGCGGAAGAGACTGCGCGGCCACCTGCGAATCTGCTTCCATCTCCTCCCACTTGATGAACCGGCGCAAAAATGACGGCGTGTCACCCGTCATTGCCGCGTAAAGGCCGTTTGCAGTGATTATCTGGCGGCTGACATAGTTCTCGAACTGCACGCCTTGTTCCGCCAATGAAGAAAGCGTTCGCATATCGCCCCGTTCCAGGCTGGCATGCGACAACCCCTCCAGATACACCGTCAGGACGTTGTACTGCCCCACGGCGCGCACCGGCTGTGCCGTCCATGCGACTGCTTGGTCAGGTGGCTTTGCGGCGAGTGTTGGCAGATTCTGCTGTGGGGCTATGGGCAACAATGGGGTGGTTTGCATCCAATCAGGCGCGTCAGGGAAAGTCTTGAACCCATAGCCAAAGGCCGCAAGCACAATCGCTATTGCCAGGTATCCTGCGCCGGGACGCAGCACGCGTTGCATCCCAAACACCAACCCGAATACGCCCGCCCCCGCAATGACCACGGCATATTTGATGACATCCCGGGTCAGTGAGCCACGGATAAATGTCTGGTCGAACCCCAGCCCGATTGTCGAAAGCTGGATATGATCAAAATTGTATTTGATGTGCTCTATGTTCGCGGCCAAGAAGGCCACAAGTAAAATGACAGCAATTTGGAACAACGTTCTGCCGAACACACATAGGATACCGGCAACTAACGCTACAAATAAGATATCATGTGCAATCCCGCGAAAGATCACGTCGGATTGTTGGACGACCCAATCAAACGCCAGATCACCGTACGTCAAATCAGCAACGACCGTGTCCGTGCCCTTTAAGGATTCTCGTTCAAACCAATTCCGCGCAAAGTCAAAACCGGCAACGCGCAGCGCCATGAGACGAAACACCAACGTGATCGGTACAAGAATCCAAAATAGGGTGATGAACCGGGAATGACTCCAGTGTCGATGGGCCACCCCAAAGGTGGAAGAGAGCGGATAGACAGGATGGTCGAGACTATCTGACATCATCAGCCTTAACGACTAGAACAGTCTCATTCGGTCTCATTTACCTTAATTTTATGTTAATTCCGGTCTCATCAGGTGCCTCCGACCACCAAATACCCGGAGGCTGACATCGTTTCGTCCCAATCGGCGACCATTCGAGAGTCTGGCGAAGTTCGCCCAATTGCAGTAATTCTGACGAAATCCGCAGCAATAAGCGGAACGCACCACAAGAGGTCAAACGTGAAGAGCATCATTCCAGTTTTGCTATGTGGCGGGTCGGGGACCCGTCTTTGGCCGCTGTCTCGCAAAAGCTATCCAAAGCAATTCGCACCGCTGATTGGTGACGAAAGCCTGTTCCAAGCCTCGACCCGACGCCTGTCTGGCGTGACCTACAGCGCACCGATAGTCGTCACTGCGGACCCATTTCGCTTTATCGTGACAGAGCAGCTGGCCGCGATAGAGGTCGCGCCCGCTGCCGTTCTGATTGAGCCTGAAGGCCGCGACACAGGGCCCGCCGTTTTGGCAGCAGCCCTTCATGTGCGCAGCAATGACCCCGATGCGCTGATGCTCGTAGCACCGTCAGATCACGTCATCCCAGATGCGGAGGCGTTTTCCAACGCCGTTGAGGCCGCGCGCCCCGCCGCTGAAAACGGTGCGTTGGTGACCTTTGGCATCACCCCGGACCGGGCAGAGACGGGCTATGGCTATCTGGAACTTGAGGCAGCACCAGATGAGACAGGCGCGCCGTCGCCCATGCCGCTGCGTGCCTTTATTGAAAAACCCGATGCTGATCGCGCAGCCCAGATGGTCGCGTCAGGCAATTATCTGTGGAATGCGGGCATCTTCCTGTTTCGTGCCGATACCATCTGTGCTGCGTTCGAAACACATGCGCCCGCGATGTTTGACGCCGTCAGCGCCGCAACCTCTGCCGCCAAACGCGACCTTGGGTTTACCCGGCTGGACCCTACGGCATGGTCAGACGCTCCCGCCACATCAGTGGACTACGCGGTGATGGAAAAAGCTGAAAACCTGTCCGTTGTCCCTTTCGCATCCGGCTGGTCCGATCTGGGCGATTGGGCGGCGGTCTGGCGGGAAACCGAAAAAGACGGGCTTTCGCTGACGGGCCCCGCGACACAGATCGATTGCGACAACAGCCTGTTGCGGTCCGAAAACGAAGGACAGGAGATTGTCGGCATCGGCTTGTCTGACGTCATCGCCGTTGCCATGCCGGACGCCGTTTTGGTGGCCCACAAGGACCGTGCCCAAGAGGTGAAACAGGCTGTCGCCGCGCTCAAATCAAAAGACGCCCCGCAGGCCGAAGCCTTCCCCAAGGATCACCGACCCTGGGGCTGGTTCGAAAGCCTCGTCATCGGCGATCGCTTTCAAGTCAAACGCATCGTTGTCCATCCGGGCGCCGCGCTAAGCCTGCAGTCCCACCACCACCGTTCCGAACATTGGATCGTCGTGCAGGGCACCGCCAAGGTCACTGTCGACGAAGACGTGAAACTGGTCAGCGAGAATGAGTCTGTCTACATCCCGCTTGGCGCTGTTCACCGGATGGAAAACCCCGGCAAGCTGCCGATGGTTCTGATCGAAGTACAGACCGGCGCCTACCTCGGCGAGGACGACATCATCCGGTATGAAGACGTCTACGCCCGCGAATGATCAAATGGCCCCGTTTGTGACTTCTCATCCCCAGCAAACAATCCGATCACACGCCGGCCTGCGTGGCATCGCAGCTCTGGCCGTCGTGCTGTTGCACTATCGGCAAAATCTGACGCCTGCCTTTGATATCGATCAGTACACACAATTCCTGGCGGGCGCGGGGGCGTTTGTCGATTTGTTCTTTGTCCTCAGCGGGTTCATTCTTGCTGCGAACTACACACATTGGTTCAGCGACGGCGTCGGCCTTACGCAGGTCAAAGGCTTTCTGCAGCGGCGCGTCGCACGCATCTACCCTTTGCACCTTGCCACCATCATCGCCTTCATCGGCCTTTTGGCCGTTGCTGGCAAACCGATGCCTGCCGCCAGCGACGTGATCGAAAACCTACTGATGATCCACGCCTGGGGTATGAACGATGTCTATATCCTGAACTTTCCCTCCTGGTCGATCAGCGCTGAATGGATGCTGTACCTGTTGTTCCCGTTTTTCGCTTTTGCTTGCGCACGGCCTACAATCTGGACCTCGCTGGTTGCGGCAGCGGCGATTGCCTATGCCGCGTTATTTGCATTCGGTGATGGGTTCGACATCAACGAACGGCTCAGCCTATGGCGAGCGATACCGGCATTCATCTTTGGCATGTCATTGTTTGACTATCGTGATGCTGACACAGGCCTGTCCGCTTTGGCCCGCAACGTGCTGCAGGTCCTTTCGCTCTTTGGCATCGTCGCAATCCTGCATTCCGGCTCCTTGTCAATCTTGCTAATCCCGCTTTTTTCCGTGTTGGTTCTGATCACGCGCAAAGATACCGGCAGCGTCGCGGCCGGCCTTGGGGTCCGACCATTAGTTTGGCTTGGCGACATTTCCTATTCGATCTACATGCTGCACGTTCCCATCCGGGCTGCCATGTATCTGGTCTTCGGCAAGCTTGGTCTTGATCTGGCCACCCCGCAGAATGCCACTGTGTTTGTGGTCGTCTGCCTGGCTGCGACTTTGCTCTGCGGTGCATTGTCATTTCGCCTTTTTGAAACGCCCGCGCGGCGTTGGGTCGGGGGGCGCTAGACATGGCCAAACCATCACTGACGAACCTCCCAGCACGCAGGCTTGAACGCGGATTTCGCGGGCTGGCCGCGCGCCACATGAAACGACCGTTCTCGCGCCATGCCAAGGTGCGGTTGATGTTCTACCATGATCCGAACCGGATCAGCTATGCGCAGGTATATCCATTCTTTCACTACGCCGATGCCTTGTTCAAACGCTATGGCGTCGAGGTCCGTGCAGAACCTTTCGATGCCATTCTGGATGGCACTGCGAATGCGCAGATCACCGCGGATATCGTGATCTTGCAGCCGTGGTTCACCATTGCGCCGAACGACCTGACACGGGCCATTGAACAGATCACAAAGCAACATACCGGCGCTTCGGTGTCGTTCTTGGATTCCTACGCCCACAACGACCTGCGATTGGCGCGATACCTACCCGAAGATCTGGCATTCTATATCAAAAAGTCGCTCTTCGAGACTCCATCGGACTATCTGAACACTTATCGCGGCGACACGCAGATGATGCAGTATTACGCGGACCAGTATGGCATCGAGGCAGATGCACCCGACTTTCAGACACCGCCCACGATCATCGACAAACTCCGGCTTTCTCCGAATTTTTTGACCGCGCCGCATTTTGTCTTTGGCTTCGACCAACAGCCGCCACCGATCACTGGCAGACCTCTGGATATGCAGCTTCGGCTTGGCAAAAAGGGGGGGCCAATCTACGCCGCTATGCGCAATGCCGCGCTTGGCGCGGTAGATCGGATTGCGAACCTCAAGACCTCGCCGCAGGGTGCGATGCCCTATAATGCCTATATGGCCGAGATGCGCAGCGCCAAACTTTGCTTTAGCCCGTTCGGTTTCGGTGAATTGTGCTGGCGCGATATTGAAGCGATCCAAACAGGCGCTGTGATGATCAAACCCGACATGTCGCATCTGCAAACGCTGCCCGATCTTTATGAGCCGGGGGTGACCTATCTTCCCGTGAAGTGGGATTTCAGCGACCTCGACGATGTCGTTGCACACGCGTTGGCGAACCCTGTGCAATGTCAGACGATTGCAATTACGGCTTGGAACCGGGCCAAGCAATATCTGGTCAGCGCGCAGTTTGTCGACGACGTCAGCTATCTATTTTAGGATCAGGTCATAGGTGTCCTGCAATCGCGCCAGATCAACGCGATATGCCGCATCCCCATCCTCGGTGATAATATTGCAGGCCGCGCGATTTCCCATCGACAGGGCCACCCCGAATTGGCTGGTGTTGAAATGGTTGGACGGGTTCAATACCCAAAGCGTTCCGCCAGGTTTGATCAGCCAATGCAGGTGGTCGGTATGGCTGCCTTCGATGGTCAATGCCACCTCTGCCCCGACGCAGCGCGCGATCATCTCTTCGATGGGTGTGGTGGCGAGGTCGATGACGTCAAACCCCATGACGTCTAGCGCCTTTTCCAACGCATCTTCGTTCGAAATTAGCCGCGCCGCACCCGTCGCACCGCGCTTCAGATAGACCTTTTTGCCGTCACGTACCGACGCTGCGCCATGTTCGAACATCCGGCGGCGCAATTCCTTGTACCGTTCTGCTTTGTGCGGCGACTGCGCAAAATCCTGAAACAGCGCCATCCGGGCGACGTGGTACTGGCCATTGGTTAACGAAGGCAGATCAAAAATGCGTTCATACGCGCCTGCATGCCCCCATGATGTTGCCGCAAAGTGTATGCGTTGTGTATCCTTTGCAGGCAGCAGACATTGCGCAAAACTGCGCAACCAATGCCCGAAGAAAAAGTATGATCGGTCTTCCAGACAATAGGCAGCTTCGTCCAATTCATGGATCGGATCTGTCAGCAACGCTCGGTGGTCCAAACCTTTGGCCCGATTGAACGATCCGCCCCGCGCAAATACTCCGTTGAACAGGACAAGCACGTTCCGCAGGTTATACTGCAACACTGGTGCATGCGTGATCTCTTGTGGTTCAAAATAGCGCAAGTGCATCGCAAGATTATGATTTGCAATGGTTTTTGTGATCTTTTCACTCTCACCCGGCAAGGCGATCAATGGGGCGAAATGGCTTTGTGTTGCCGGTGCGATTTCAACTACGCTGGTGCTTGCCTCGGACAAGGAATGCGCAGGCACAAACCGACGAAAAAGTGCGTTTTTGTATGGCCTCAGCCGGATCACGTCAGATTGCTTTCGGTGCGTTCGGAAGCGACCCGCACCGCCTTTTGATTGCTTGCTTCGCCGCAAAGCTTACGTCGACAATATGCCAATGAACATATCCTGATTGAAGGCCAATGCCGTCGCGCTGAGGCCGACAAAAACAACGAAAAAGACGAAGTCTGCAATAGGGTCCCACGCATTGAAACGATTGGCGAAATAGGCCCGCAGGGGGTACGTGACGATTGCCGTGACCCCCGGTGCAAGGACTGCACCTACAATACCCAGCATGTTGATCCCAACAATCAAGGTTCCCATCTGGATCACCGCTGACAACAACGTCACAAGCAAAAGGTTTTTTGAGTCTCGGTTCGCCAGTAGAACATTGCCGTAGTCTTCGGAAATGATCATTGGCCCGGTTGAAATGGCATAAAGAACCACAATCGCCCCTGCCTGCACGTAACGCGGATCATACAGCGCTTCAACCAGCCACAATCCCCCAAACATCAGCGGCGCGATCATCGCAAGCAGGCACCCGATCAGCATCCGCCGGGCACGGCGCATATTCCTGCGATTCTGTTCACTTTCTGCAGGCGGTCGCATGCGATAGAGCGGGACCAAAAGCGACGAAAACAGACGCTGGCCAAGCAACAAAGGCGCGGACCCCAGAAACATTCCGATGTTATAAATCCCCAGCAGCCCCAAAGAGATGTAAGCACCCAGGACTGCTCGGTCGCCTTGTTTCACAAAGAACCCGGCGATCGTATTCAGGAACAGGTATTTGCCAAAGTGGAAGATCTCCCAAAAATCATCGGTATTCCAATGAAGACGGTTGCGCTGCCCCGGCAGAAAGACATGGGACATGATCGTGTGGGACAGCCCACCCAAAAGCGTCCCAATCGCCAGCGCCCAAATCGATTGATAGATATAGGCGAGAACAATCATACAGACCGTCCCCACAGCCTGCGATGCAATCTCGATAATGGTCACGCGCCCATATGCCAGATGTCGGCCGGCGGTCATGCCCTTGGTCGAAAAGAACCCCCTGATGACCATAGAAAACCCGACAACCTGCAAGAGCGGCACAAGGTCCGGTTCTTCGTAAAAATGAGCCAGCGGATATGATATCGCGCAGGCCAAAAGCCATAGCCCAAAGCCACGAATGATCTGAAGCGTCCAAGCCGTATTCAGGTAGTTTCTCTCATCACCACGGGAACTGGTGATAACCGAGGTTGTGATCCCGATGTCGGAAAACGTGGTTAGGCCAACGATAAAGACCTGCACCAGGGCCATCAGTCCAAATGCTTCCGGGAACAGCAGGCGCGTCAGGATAAGGTTGGAGGCAAGGCGCAGCATATTTTGCCCACCAAAGCCAAACAGCAAGCTGCCAGAGCTTCGCAAGGCTCTGGTCTTCAGACTTTCGGTGCTCGCGGCTGGATCAGGATGCGCCATGTTCTCGCCCGTGACATTCTCTGGCTTCCGAACCCCATAGTCCGACCTCGGTACTGAGGAAAGTCATTTGTACTCAATCAGTTCAGGCTGACGGCCACGAATGCGACGCCATAGATAGTCCAGAACTCCCAAACCTTCGGGTATTTTTCCAAGGGTCAAAAAGAATGCGCGCGTCCAATCCATCCCGCGCATGTTGAGGCGGGTAACCTGCAGCGGCCAAATCACAAGTAGCAAGAGCGCCCAGCCACCGAGAAGTACCGCTATCAGCGAGAGAATGGGCAGTACGACCCCCCAGGCGACAGCGCGCCGGGTTTCTGTCACATTGTGCTGCTCAGGCGGTGCGCCATGCAATGCCGCGCCTTCGGCATAGGCGTGCCCCGCCCGACGATTGCGGCGCCACCACTGCCCGAAACGCTTGAGTGCCGCGTCATGAATGGTCATCGGATGAGCAATCCGGTAGATTTCTCCACCTGCGGCGCGCAATCGGACACACAATTCCGGTTCTTCGCCAGCGATCAGGTTAGGATTGAACCCGCCAACCTCTCTCAATGAGGTGACCCGCATCAATGCGTCGCCACCGCAGGCGCGCGCCTTACCTATCGGAGTATCCCATTCTGCATCGATCAGTCGATTGTATATCGTCGCGTCAGGATAGCGTTCTTTGCGGCGCCCGCAGACAACAACTGCTGCCGGATGAGCATCCAAAAAAGCGCGAGCTGCAGTGATCCAGGCTGGTTCAACTTCACAATCGCCATCCACGAATTGCACAAATGCAAAGTCACCAGCGTCCAGAAGGGCGTCCAGTCCCGCATTTCTTGCACGCGCCGCCGTGAAGGGTGTGTCGGGATCCAATGCAACCACAGTTGCGCCCAGCGCGGTGGCCTTGTCGACGCTGTCATCTGTCGACCCACTATCGACATAAATCACCGTCTTGAGCTGCAAAAGAAGCGATTGGATACAGGTGATCAGCCTGTCACCTTCGTTGCGACCGATCACTATCGCGCCGATATCATCAAAGGTCGTCATTTGGCAGCAAACGGATAGCAAACGTCCAACGCAGGGTGCCCCGGAAACATCGTTGCAAGATGTGCGCGGTCCGCCCGATAGACATGCTCAAGTCGCCCCACATCTTCTGTGGTCAGCTTTGGGCGTTCCTGCATCGTCCGGGACTTGCGAATGCGATCACGCAGCGCCTTGGGCACAAGCACACGGCGCAAGCCGCGCGCGACTGGGTTGTCAATAATCAGCCCTTGCAGCGGGAAGGGGCGCATGCGGTCCGCGGACACATTTTGGCTTTCCATCTCATGCTGCCAGGCAACTTGCCCTTCCAGCCCCAGAAAAATTGCGATCTTACCCAATTCTCCGTCTGGATCAGCTTTCACCTGCTCCAAGCTGGTCAGGTGGATATTTTCGACACCAAACGTATCGCAATACGGTTGAATTTGCATCGCATAACGCCCGTATTCGACAATCTCGGGCAGCACAGCAAGCGCCGTTGTCGGGTCTTGATCGACCTCTCCCATGCTCCATGCATGAATAAAATGCGAGACAGCACGCTCTACCGGGTTGCGCACCATGTATATCAGCTTTGGCCGCAATTGGGCCGCGCGCATCCGCGCAATCGTATGCGGATGGGTTGGTAGTTTTGTATAGTGCGTGCTCGCTTCTCCGGTCAGTTGACCAGATGTTGCATCCGCAAAAAGCGCCGCATACCAGTCCAAGCCGTTCTGAAAGACGTCATCATCCGAAAAGAAGTTTGGTTCTTTCGGTGTGGTCATGAATACCTGCGGCTGCGCTGCAAGCTGTGCTTGCAAGGTAGATGTCCCGCACTTCATCGCACCAATGATCATAAAGTCCGGTGACATCCTATTGATTCGCCTGCCGATAGGGTTTGAGCGGGGCCCGCGCACCAATCCAGATATCACGCGCTTCATTTTCAACGGCGGGATAAACCTCTTTCCCTGCCAAACGCTTGAGGTGTGCGATTGCCCGACCAAGGTGCCAGCACAAATTGGCAAGGATCAGGCCTGAATAACCATGCGCCTGACGCAAGAAACGAGAGCGCGATGCGTAGAAGTATGTCGGCATCCGCTTGCGGGCCTTTTCCAGCGCCTTGACCGGCCCGCTTCCACCCCGAAAGTGGATTGCGGTCGCCAGATCAGTCACGACTATTCGCCACCCCGCCCGCTGCGCACGCAGGCAATACTCTGCATCCTCGAAGTAAAGAAAATAGTCGTCATCCATCAAACCGATCTGATTGATCATGTCCCGGTTCAGCAAGATGCAGGCAAAACTGGCCCAGTCGATCTTATCTTCTGGCGCGCCTTTGGGCAGCGCCACCAATGAGCGTCGTAGCAACTTTGTTATGGGGCCAGTTGCCGCTGCCCTTTCAAGCTCGCTCAGCGGTGAAGCAAAGCGAAATCGGCTGATCTGCTCAGTCCCGTCATCACCTACCAACCTTGGCGCAATCATACCGGCATTAGGCGCAGAATTCGCCCTATCCATGATAGCCTTCAGGAAACCCTTTTCAAGCAAAGCATCGGAATTCAGCACAAGCACATAGGCACCATCGCTATTTGTGATGCCCAGATTGTGGCCCCCTGAAAAGCCCGTATTCTCATCCGATCTTACCAATTTTACGGGCATGTTCGGATGGGCCGCGATCCATTCGGCAATCTGTTCAGCCGATCCATCGCCCGACGCGTTGTCGACCACCACAATATCCACG
Source organism: uncultured Paracoccaceae bacterium (assembly GCA_947492825.1). GTDB lineage: Bacteria > Pseudomonadota > Alphaproteobacteria > Rhodobacterales > Rhodobacteraceae > CANMYO01. The sequence continues at coordinate 608,230 of CANLNT010000002.1, read as the reverse complement.
GCGAGGTCGCCAATGTCGTCCAGAACTGACTGCACGCACGACAAGGTCATGTCGCCGGTTTTGTAGTTGATAATCGAGACAGAGATTTCACTGGGCATGGAAAATTCAGATCGCCTGACGTCGTTTGATCCGTTTGGTTTGGCGGGTATAGGGGCTAACTGCAACCGGGACTAGCTCTTCAGGGTCGTGTTGATCAGAACCATCGTTACCTTTCCAGTCCATGCGGCCCCAAAGCGCCCCGGCGATTAACCACGTCAATGGCGTCATCGTCGCATTGGGGAGAAGATCAATCAGATTGGCACACAATACGATCGTCAGCGTCGTCGTCTCTGGTCCGACATTGTAGCGTTTTCGGCGTACATAGAAGAAAACAAGCGGTGCGATCATCAGTCCGAATTCGGACAGGTATCTTGTCCACCCACCAACACCAAAAATGATCACCCAATAGCCGTCGGTCACACTGATGTCGGTCCCCAATTCGTCGTAGACCCGCGCGCGCCCCCAGCCACCCCATCCAAACAACGGGCGTTGGTTGGCCTTTTGCAAAAGGATATCTTCGTTCTCCAACCGGAATTGAAGTGATCCCGCACGATCAGCATTGATTGAAGCCGCAATTGAGACCGCCGTATCACCAGTCACCCATCCGCGTTCACGCAAGATGGGATAGGTCAACACAATGGTACCGATGATCAGCGCCAACAGCATCTGGGTCCGTTGCGGTAGAAAAAACACGATAGGAACCAGCACGAACGCAATCGCCGCAGCCCCGAGAGAACTTGACAAAAGCAGTGTCAAAAAGATCCAGCCTGCAACCAGCCGTAGCTTTGTCCTTTGCTTCGGGAAGGCAGCAGACGCACCGACCGCTGCGATTGCCGCCATTGCAAAGAATATCGCAAGCCAAAGACCATGTTCCAGAAACACCAAAGGACGGAAATTGCCGCCCCTCACATGCTGAATCCAGTCGTGTGGAAAGAACCCATAGACCATTCGATTGAGCTGTGGAGACATGCGAATTTCGTAGAGCGCCAGCAGGGAGTAACCCAAACCAGCCAGTGCAAGCACCATAAGCAATGTGCGATGCTGCGAAGGACTGGCCAGAAAACGGTACGCCAAGATGAACGGAATCAACTGGATCATGACCCCCAGAACTGAAGAAAATCCGTCATAGACCCTCAACCCTGGCAAAAAACCAACACGGTCATCATTGGTAAGGACTGTCAGAAACGCACCCGCGACAAGGCCCACCAACATGACCCAGGCGGCAAGACTTTTCGGGATCCAACGCTGCAATGCATCAATGTTGGGTCGTTTCAGCGCAAAGAACGCGAGGAACAACGCCGTCAGCGCTGGGATCGAATCCTTGTCCAGAACCGGCAATACGGGAAGGTCCAATCCCGCAATGGAAGGCAGGATCAGATATCCGGCAATGATCGCGACAGAGATTGCGATCGGCATCCGGTACTTTTGGAACAGCACCAGCACCACTACAGGCCAACTGTAAAGAACCAACGACGCGAACATGTACTTTCGGCTCCTTTCCTTGCTGTTGAACCTGATGGCTTTGTAGCGGATTTCGGTGCGAGCTATCTCAACTTTTTGGCATTGCGAGGGCGGAAATCTGGTCCGTCACGGTGGCATCTGGGCAAATTAACCTTTGCCAGCGACCTTTGCCCTAACGATTGCAGGTCATCCTCGTCGTCTCTCCACAACAATTTTATCGAGCAGGATCACAACATGCCACAGGACAAATTTGCTGACCATTCATCTGGCCTTGAAAGCCCTGCAACCTCTGTCATCGAGGTCACACCAAGTGATACGGCGGACCTCGCGACCGTAAGCCGAGCCATTAACGTCGCCGCTAATGGCAGCGTGCGATTGACGACGATTGATGGTGCAGTCGCCACGGTCAACATTGCCGCAGGGATCGCCTTTCCAATTCGTGCCGCCCGCATTTGGGCCACTGGCACAACTGCATCTGGCATTGTGGTCATGTCCTAATGAGCGGCATCGGATTGGGGCTTGGCCTTGGCCCAGCGCAGGGCATGTTTTCGGGCGTGTTTGATGTGCCGGGCGGCGTTCTTTCAGTTGCAACAACATCGAGCGGGACGTTAGAAATCACGGCTGAGGCGGGCGCTCTCACGATCACTGTGCTGCCGCCTTCGCCCTTTGCTGGAACTTACGAGACCACAACCGATGCATTGGCGCTGGGTCCGGTGAACCTTGTGCCGCCAGTCATTTCCGGTGCTGCAAACGTTGGCGAAGTTCTGACCGCGACGCTCGGCTTTTGGATATTTGATGCAAGTCTCGCACCACCGGTATCGACGATCCAATGGCGCAGCAATGGAACCGCCATCCCGGGTGAGACTGCGACCACGCTGACCCTGCAAAACGCGGGCGTCGATGTATCGTTGACCGAAACGCTCGATCAGCCAGGCCTTACAGCCGTCAATGCAGACAGCAACGTCGTTGTTTTGCCGTTCCCATCGCAGTTGGTCACGATCCCAACGGGCACAGTTGGTGTCGATCAAACCAATTTCCCCGTGCGTTTCGACCTGGCCGATCTGTCACCCGTCATGTGGCAAGCTCTGCGCACCGACGGGGGTAACCTACGCGCGACAAACGCAGCGGACGATCAGTCTTATCCACTGGACATCATCTGGATCGACCCGATCCTGCAGCGCGGGACAGCCTTTGTAAGACAAGACATTCTTGCAACAGCAGATGCCGATTTCACATTGCGCGCCCGCAGCTTGTCCACACCGCTGGCCCCAACAGACGACCCGATCGGACGCAATGCGGTTTGGGTGGACTATTTGTCAGTCATTGCTTTCCCGGAACGGATCGACCGCACCGGCCAAAATGCCGTGTTCGAAACGGGCAATTTCCCGGATAGCTATGTACTTGAAAGGGTCAGTCCAGACATCCAGATGCATCAAGGCGTAACATGGGATGGCACGCATTGGTTTGTCGTTGATACCAACCAGATCAAAAAGTTTGATGTCGATTGGAACCTTGTTCAAACCGAAGACGACCCAATTGGACTTAGCGGTCTTTCGGCGGTCAACCACCTTGGTGACCCTTGCATTCATAACGGCGAATTGCTGATCCCGCTTGAGGTCTGGCCTTCCGGACCATTCACCAATCAACACATTGCCGTCTTTGATCCAGCAGACCTGAGCTTTGTGCGCAGTCATGACATTTCAGCAGCCGGTCGGGAGGCGTCAGCAATTGCCATCAACCCGGCTGATGGAAACCTTTATTGCACGGACTACACTGATGGTTCGAACATTCCATACTTCACGCCGACTGGCACATATCTCGGTAACTTGGCGTTGTCGCAGACCATCAATCAGCTTCAGGGGATCGTTTTCCACGACGGGAAAATGTACCTCAGCTCTGATGCAGGCGATCACTTGTACGAGGCTTTGCCGGACGGCACCGTCACACCGACCCCAGTCTTCACCTCAATGCTGGGTGGCTCATTTGAAGGGGTTACGTCTGATGGCAGCGATCTTTTCGTCTTGATCGACAGCGATCCATCATCAATCTACCGCCTCTGCCCATCTGACAAATGTGATCTACTACAGTTCGAAACCAATGCTTTGCGCGTGCAAGACCTGCCGTCGCAGGACGTTTGGACGGCCGGTGTGAGCGTGATGCCGCTGGACTTACCGCATAATGGCGCGGTGATCTCTTTGGTGCGACAAGGCGGCGAGGCGAATCGCGCGACGGCAGCGATCCGCGAATCCTCAAACCCAGACAGCTACAATGCATGGTCAAACGCGAACGGCTGGATGGTACCTGGGGCAACGCGTCGCCCCGAAATCGCCGAAACTGTTCGCTTTTCGTATGGGTACAACGGTGCGACCGAACGCAAGTTGCTACTCGATGGCACCCCCTATGCTGTCGATCCCGGTGTGACACCGCGTCCCGGCGGCGGCCAGATGATCTGGTTCACTGGCGCTGAGGACACGAACCCAACCGAACACGTTAAGGCAGTCATGTCTTTTGCATTTCTGTATGATGGCTATGCTTCGGATGCACGGCTGGCTGCGGAGTTTGCAACGCTGCATGACACGAGCAACTTCTACAACACCAACTCTGGATAGAGGCAGCGCGCATGAGCAGGAAAATTGGCCTAACAGGCATACCACAGACAAGTTCCTTTGCCATCCAAGTGGCACAGCAAGGCCGAACCGCAGCGGGGTCGACCGACAACTGGGGCGGCGGGGACAATCCATGGGGCGATCCCTCTCCCGGTGTGTCCGCGTCAATCCGGCTTGTGAAACGGTCTAACCTGCAGGTCGCGCCGGAAGGCATGTTCTTTGAGGTCGATCTTGTGGGCTTTGACACGCCGGGGCCTGTCGACCCTGATGCCTATGACCCGCAGCATCATGATGTCTACTATTTCTGGAATTTCGGCGACCCCGGCAGCACCTTCACGGCCACCGAAAATGTTATGGACCATCAGCGCGACGCCAATGTGGCCTATGGTCCGACGGCAGCTCATGTCTACAGCACCCATGGCGACTATCAGGTCAGCGTACTTGTGGTCGAACCATCAAGCGGCAAGACCACGACGGCCACGTTCGAAATTGGCGGCCCTGACGAAGACACACCGACGATCCAGAACCCTGACGATGTGTTCGCCAATGGTCTTACGATCATCGTCGATCAGACCGGGGCAGGATTACCCCAATATCCGAATGCCCACGTGCGCACGACGATCGAGGCCGCCTTTAGCTTCACCGACAATAAGGCCGGACCGTATCGCGTCATGCTGATGGATGATCAGGAATGGGACACCGCCGGTGTCGCGATGACGTCGCTCAGCCCGTCGTTGCACGTCGTCGGGTCTGGCACTGGATCGCTCCGCCCCAAGCTCAACCACGTTGGCGGATCCAGGATGATCTACTTCGTCGGCTGGGACACAAGCAATGTCAAAGACGCTGTTATCAGCGGAATCAGCTTCGAAGGCGGTTGGGACAGTACGACCGAAACCGGAACCGCAAACAACAGTTGCTTTAGCCAGTCGACGGATCAGGGCAGCTACCTCTTGGTCACCGAAACTGATGTCATGAACTTTGGCGCCCATGCCTATGTCGCGATCAGCTTTACGAACGAACTTGGCGTGCGCATCTTCCACAACCTCGTCAGTGAGGGCAGCCGGTCATACCATTTCTATGAAGAAATCAATGCACCTTGCGCCTATTTGGGGGTGCGGGCGATGTCCAACATCAATGCACTTTCTGGCGGACCGCGTCTTAATGGGCCGAGCTACCACAACGATGCTGCGATCCTGCGCTTTCAAAGTGCCAAAAACGTTGTAATCGACGGCTGCGACATCTTTGTCCGTACCGGCTGGTTCGAAAACATGTTCGGCATTCGCACACAACAGGCCGCTGTTCGCTTCGATCAACGGGGCAATCGCGGAACCCGGTTCAACGTGCAGCGTTGTAGCATCGAAGGCAGCCTTTCGATTGCTCGCATGAACAATAATGTTCAAGTGAACGTGCAAAACAACCTGATCGAGCGGTGCGTGCTGGCAGGTACCGCCTTCGATCGCAGAGTGATCGTCCTGACCTATGGTGGCGCAACAATTCGCAACAACCTGATGTCCGTTCCAAACGCGCCACGGATCGATTTCTACGGCCTCTTCAATCCCAGCGGCTTTGTCCAAACAGAGCTTTATGAAGACCCAGGCGCGCAAACGGGAAACGTCGCTGAATGCGCCGCAGGGCCAATCAAGGTCTACAACAATACCTGTGTGTCCCTCATGGACGCGGCACATCAGATAAATCCGCCTGTCATCGTCTTTGAGGCGACAAACTTGGGCACATTCACAAATATCGTTGAAAGCAATAACATCCTTCACGCACCGGCAACCGGATCGCCAAGCATCGCGGCGGCGCCGCTTGTTGCCATGCCGATTTGGACGCCACGACACAACGGCTACCGGTCCAAATTCGAACGGATCGAAGTGATCATCCCAAGCGACGTGACAGACGGCGCCAGCATCACGCTGGGGTACCCTACGGGTCGCGGACAATCGGATTATGCCGTCATTCCGGATCTTCCACATCGCATCGGATTGAACAGTCACAAGAACGCCAACCCCAAACATGATGTGCCGGTCACCTTTGGTTCAAGTTCGCTGACGGTCGTTAATGACACCGGAACAACCTGGCCTGCCGGTGAGGCGGTGATCGTGCTTTATTGCCCTGATAGCCCTGCCACCCACGGCAACCATGCGACCAATAATGTGCCGGTCGCGATCTACCGCCCGGACATCGGGTCTCCGGCATTGGGAAGCGCTGACGACAGCTTGCGCACCGTCGGAGATTTCTTTGGCAACTTCCGCCCCGTCCACCAATCCATGGGTGCCTTCGAGGCTGATCTGTAACCCTGCGCAAACCTGTTTGCCCGCGACGCGTCTCCCGGCATAGAGTGCCGGGAAAGCCAAACGTTTGCGGGGTTGCATGGCCAAGACGAGTGATGGGGTGCGGGTTGCCTATCTGACCGGACACTACCCGGCAGTTTCGCACACCTTCATCTTGCGAGAGGTCGAAGCGCTGCGATCCTTGGGCGCAAAGGTCCGCACCTATGCGATCCGCCGCCCCTCGGCGGATCACTTGCGTGGCACTGCAGAACAAGAGGCGGCAAGAGACACCTTCTATGTGCTGGCCACCGCAAAGCGAATAATCCCGTTGCTGGCGGCGCAGACATTGATGTTCCGGCAGCCTAGCACCTATTTCGCAACCCTTTTGTTGGCGCTTTCGATGCGCGCGCCGGGATTGCGCGCGCTGATCTACCAGCTGATCTATTTCGCCGAAGCGACGATCATTGCTGATGACCTTAGACGCCACAACGTCACGCATCTGCACAACCACTTTGCTGACGTCAGTGCAAATGTCGCCGTTTTGGCAGCGAAGCTCTCTGATATTCCATTCAGCTTCACTCTGCATGGACCGGCAGAACTATTTGCGCCGGAGCGTTGGAAAATTCGCGAAAAGGTGCGCCACGCGCGGTTCGTCGCCTGCATCAGCCACTTTGCCCGCAGTCAGGCGATGTATTTCTCGGACCCTGACGATTGGCCCAAACTGCGGATCATCCACTGCGGCGTGATCCCAGAGATGTACCAACATCCCAAAACACCAATGCCCGGCAAAACGCATCTGGTCTATGTCGGACGTCTGACAGCGATCAAAGGGGTTCGGGTGCTGCTCCAGGCGTTTTCCGAAGCGCTCAAATCCAACCCCGATCTGCACTTGACCATCGTCGGTGACGGTGACGACCGCGCAAAGCTGGAAACACTGTCGGCACCCGACGCAGAGAAAGTAACATTTAGCGGGTATCTTTCACAGGAAGACGTCGCCGCGACTCTCGCAACCGCCGACGCATTTGTATTGCCCAGTTTTGCCGAAGGCCTTCCCGTGGTCCTGATGGAGGCTCTGGCCGCAAGTATTCCCGTCATCTGCACCCAAGTCGCGGGCGTTTCAGAACTCGTCGAAGATGGCAAGAGCGGCTTTATCGTTCCGCCGGGCGATGTCGACACGCTGCGCGACCGCATCCTGAAGCTCGCTGCGGATCCTGATCTGCGGGCCAACATGGGGCAAACCGGACAAGCCCGCGTCGCGTCGGAATTTGATGTCAGAACCGAAGCGGCCCGCCTGCTGACGCTTTTTGAAGGTGATCCCGCAGGCTCTGCGCGTCCAACGCTTCCAACCGAAACTGGTGACAGCTGATGTGCGGAATTACCGGTTTCTTGCAGGCACCTGGGGCGCTTTCCAGTGATCAGCGTGATGCCACCATTACCGCGATGATGGATGCGATTGCGCATCGTGGCCCGGATTCAAACGGCAGTTGGGGAGACCTTGAAACGGGCATCTGCTTTGGACATCTGCGCCTTGCCATTGTTGATCTGACGGCTGCCGGGCATCAGCCTATGGCGGCAGCCTCTGGGCGCTATACGATCACGTTCAATGGCGAAATCTACAACCACCAACACATCCGCAAAAGCCTTTCAGACGGAGGTCATAGCCCGGAATGGCGCGGGACCTCTGACACTGAAACGCTGCTTGCTGCGATTGACGTCTGGGGCATCGAAGAGACGCTCAAGCGTTGTGTCGGTATGTTTGGGCTTGCGATTTGGGATCACGAAAGCCGCCACCTGACGCTTGCACGGGATCGCATGGGTGAAAAACCGCTGTTCTATGGCTGGCAAGGTCAGGGGCCACAGGCGGCGTTCCTCTTTGGTTCAGAATTGCATGCGCTCAAGCAGCATCCGTCATTTGAAGGCACGATCAACCGCGATGCGCTGCCGCAATATCTGCGACACGGCAACATAGGCGAGGATCATGCGATCTTTGCCGGCATCCACAAACTGCGACCCGGCGAGATGGTCACTGTATCGCTGGCCGACCCGCTGCCAAAAACCGCGCGCTATTGGTCGATTGACAAGGTCACGACACAGCCGCAGCAACACGGGCTGTCGCCGCAGACGGCGACCGACCAACTCGAAGCCCTCTTGCTGGATGCCGTCGGTCAGCAAATGATGTCTGACGTGCCATTGGGCGCCTTTCTGTCGGGCGGCATCGATTCCTCGACCATCGTCGGGCTGATGCAGCACCTCTCTGACCGTCCGGTGCATACTTTTTCCATCGGGTTTCACGAAAAACGCTACAACGAAGCTGAATTTGCAGCCGAAATTGCAGCACACCTCGGCACCCACCATACAGAGCTTTACGTCGGCAAACAGGAGTTGCTGGACGTGGTTCCACGCCTGTCCGCGATCTATGACGAACCCTTTGCGGACAGCTCTCAGATACCGACTTGTCTGGTGGCCGCTATGGCGCGGGAACATGTGACGGTCGCCCTGTCGGGGGATGGCGGAGATGAATTGTTCTGCGGCTACGACCGTTATCTGCAGGGCGCACAGCTTTGGAACAAGACCGCTAAGATGCCTGGCGTTTTGCGCAACATGGGGGCCGCTGCACTTCGCAGCATACCCGCCACCGTGCTCAACCGGTTCATGGAACCGCTGCGCGCGACGCCGCAGGGCAAGGAACCCAATGGGCAACGCCTGCACCGCTTGGCGGACTATGGTGCCAGCGCCACGGTCGAAGAGCTTCATCGCAAGATGGTCGCCGTCTGGCGCTTCCCGGATCAGGCCGTGATGGGGGCAAATGCGGTCCCAAGCCTGTTGGCTGAAAACCTTCCCGACTGCGGGGACCTGCGGGTCAGCGAGCGGATGATGCAGCTGGATATGATGACCTATCTGCCCGACGACATTCTCACCAAAGTCGATCGCGCCACGATGGCTGTCGCCTTGGAATCGCGGGCACCGCTGCTGGATCACCGCGTCGTTGAATTCGCCTGTCAGCTTCCCTTTGATCTTAAGGTCCGGGATGGACAGTCAAAATGGCTCTTGCGGCAAGTCCTTTATCGCCACGTCCCACGCCATCTGATCGAACGCCCCAAAATGGGGTTCGAAGTGCCGATTGGCCTTTGGCTGCGCGGCGACCTGCGCGATTGGGCAGAGGATTTGCTGGCGCCCGAACGCCTGACGCGCGAGGGCTACTTCGACACCAACCTCATCCGCCAGAAATGGGATCAACACCAAAAAGCCAGCCACAACTGGGGTCGTCAACTTTGGGCCGTCCTGATGTTTCAGGACTGGCTCGCCGCGCAGGGCTAATCAGCCTGCCCGCGCTTTTGCGGCAAAAATCGGTGCGCGCTCTTTCTCGATCTGGGCGATGGCCTTGGCCTTGCCCATACGCAAGGCGCGCCTTTGATAATTGCGAATAAAGGCCCGCAACGCAGGATCGTTATGCTGCCGGTTGCCCCGCAACATTGCGCCAAAATACCCCTGCAACATCGCCAGCCCACCCAACACAACCGGCGGGTGCCGCATCTTGTTGATCGCGGTGGCGATGAAATAAAGCGGGTCGGATCCCATGTAATGCTGCCCAAACCCGTGTCTGCGCCGCCCGGTGTAGATGCTTTGCTGGCTCGACCCCATCGGGCGCAAATGTTCGAACCGCAGACCTTCTTCGTCCCAGCTTTTCGGCGTCCAGCCCTTCATCCGCGCGGTATGGCAATCAATCCCGTCCCACATCACCTCGTGGACAAAGCCTCCGATGTCCTCAAAACAGGCGGTTGAGAAGAACTTTGTCATCCCAACCGACATCTCATCACCAGCCGTTTCCGCAACCAACGCGCCTCGGCTATTGCGCGCATAGGGCTTGCCCGAACAGGTTCCGATCCGGGGATTGTCCTGCATCCGTGCGATCAATGTCGCGAAATAGCCAGGCGGCAAATCCAGGTCGAGGTCGAGTTTGCACAGATAGGCAAAATCGCTCAGCGTGACCTGATCCAAACCGAAATAGAACGCCTCAATCACGCCCGGCCCCACGGCACGATGCCCGCGGTCAGGTTTGGGTGCGACCTTGATCCAGTCATGCTGCGCTGCGTATTCGGCCAAAATCTCTGGTGTTTCATCGGTCGACCCGTCGTCGACAATCAACCACAGCGTCGGCTGCACCGTCTGCGCCACCATACTATCCAGCGTGCGGCGCATATACGCCGCCTCATTCCGGCAGGGTGAAATCACGACGTAACTTGCAGGATCAGGCATCGGTGCGGTCTTCTTTTCTTCAGTCATCTGGGCCTACCAGAAACCGGCACTGGGCCGGAACATCATCCGCAAGCTCGCCAGCACATAAACAACAAAGTCAAAGCCGAAACCAAGCAAAAGCAGCGCAAACCTGCGCAGGCTCTTTTGCGACCCAGCAAAAAACGCTTTCACCCGCCAGGTCAGAAAGTGCAGCGGCACATAACCATAGGGCCACTTTGGCAGCTCGGCTTTGATCACATCGGGCAGCCAGTTCTCATCTTCGGCCGCTCGCATCAGCAACTCATGTGCTGCGTCCAGATCACTTGCATCGCGTCGTATCTTGGCAAATAGAACCGAATTGATCGCACTGCCTATGACGATCCGAACCTGATGCCGGATCAGCTCTGGGATCGTGCGGATTGACTCATAGACGTGGTAAATCGCCTCATCCCCGTCGATCCGGTCAAAATTCTCTGGCGCGCTCAAAAGATCAGTCAGCATCATCGCACGCATGAACCCGTCTTCGACCGGCAAGCCCGCGGGCAATCCAATTTGGCGCGCCATCGCACTGCGCATCACGAACAACTGCCCGCAGATGGCTGTTTTGAAATCTGCCAAGCCGCCCCCGCTGGCCCCGATGATCCGCCCGACAAGGCCGGTCGGAAGTTGATCGTGCACAACGTCCTTGATCGGGCAACTGGTGAAGGCTTGCAGCTTTGGGCGGTCTTGCAGCGCTGCAATCATGCGCCGGATGGTATCGGCCTGCGGCAGAACAATATCCGCGTCCATGAAACCTAGGATCGTCGCATCCCGGCGCGCGATATCATGAATGAAACGATGCACAGTCCGGGACTTGCCGCCTAATTCTAAATCAAGCACGGCAATCCGGTTGCCGACCGTTGCGGGCAGTTCTGCAATCGCCCCATTTGCACGACCCACGGTCGCATCGGTGCATCCGTTGGCCAGAATGTGAACGCGCAGATCCAGTGTGGGATCATCGAACACGTCTTGCCGTGCAAGTTCGCCCAATAGTGCCGCGATCCCGTCTTGCTCATTATGAGCAAAGACGCCGATGTCACATGTGGTCTTTGTGGCTGAATTCACCAAAATCGCTTTCAACGGGCCGCCTGAAATCTCGGACATTCTTGACCCAGAACCCGGCCATTGGGGAAGCACAAAGCGCTTCTATTCCATTGTTGTGCAAATTTGTTGCACACAAGTGGACAAACAACTGTTGCCAATTTGGTGAGTGATAACAGCTTTGTGCCTATCGCCGGGCTTTGGAAATCGCGTGTCTCGTGCTATCAGGCTTTTTGATCTTATTTTTGAAGGTCAATCGCCATGATGTTGCCGTTTCCCGCCGTTAAGGCCCAGTGTAGTTGACCGAATAGAGTGTATTGATGTCCAGCAGCAGCGAAATTTCCCAAAGATCTACGGCACTTGGCGCATTCGCGCACAAGGGAACCTTTTGGTTGATCGTTGTTTGCGCAGCCGCAGGCGTGTTCTTTTGGGATGGTATCGGCGCGCTGCTGGAAGCGTGGCAGTTGCCCGAATACAGCCACGGCCCACTGATTCCCGTGCTGTCGGGTCTGTTGTTCCTGCGCCAGCTCAAGGAATTTCCCGAACGTCCCGGCCCGATCCGCGACCGCTGGATCGGCGTCACGGTCATTCTTGCCGCCATTGCGATGGGATCGCTGGGCAAACTGTCGAATATCAACGATATCGTCGCTTATGCGCTGATCCTGTGGATCGGTGGCCTACTTCTGGTCAGCTTTGGCTGGAAGACAGGCAAACATTTCTGGCCCCCGGTCCTACACCTTGTCTACATGCTGCCGCTGCCGGGCGTGATCTACTACAAGACCACCACATGGCTGCAGTTCATTTCCTCCGAACTGGGTGTCTGGTTCCTGAAATTGATGAGCGTACCAGTCTTCTTGGACGGTAATATCATCGACCTTGGCGTCACCAAACTACACGTGGCAGAGGCATGTTCGGGCCTGCGCTACCTGTTCCCGATCCTCAGCTTTTCCTACATCTTTGCGGTGCTCTACCGCGGTCAGATGTGGCACAAGGCCGTTTTGCTGATCTCTGCCGTTCCGATCACCATCCTGATGAACTCTGTCCGGATCGCCGTGGCGGGCTATATCGTCAACAACTGGGGTCTGGCCTGGGTCGAGGGCTTTTCGCACTTCTTCGAAGGTTGGGTGATCTTTGTTGCCTGTATCCTGATCCTGTTCCTGCTGGCGCGCATTCTGCTGTACTTCAACCCGGTCAAGATGAGCCTGATCGAGGCGCTTGACCTCGACACTGACGGTCTTGGCACACAGGCCATGCGGCTGCGCCACGTCATGCCCTCCGCGGCGATGATTACATCTGCCGGCGCAATCCTCGCGGCTGTCGCCGTCTTTGCCGCACTGCCCGAACGTGGTGCTATCCGCGTTGATCGGGAATCCTTCTCAACTTTCCCCCGCACATTGGGGAGCTGGGAACAAACTGGCCCACGCCGTGTTCTGGATGCCAGCGTTGCCACTGTGCTGGGCGCGGACGACTACCATCAGGTTCAATTCACGTCACCTAATGCGGCTGCATCGGTCAACTTCTTCTCCGCCTGGTATTATGACCAAAGCAGCGGAGGCGTGCACTCGCCAGAGATTTGCCTCCCCGGTGGCGGTTGGGAAATTGCATGGCTGGAACGCACGGATGTGACCGAACAGCTTGGCAGTGCAGAGCCCTACAACATCAACCGCGCGATCATCCAAAAGGGTGAGACACGGATGATGGTCTATTATTGGTTCGAGCAAAAAGGGCGTCACATCGCCTGGGACTTTTCTGCCAAACTGTGGCTGATGATCGACGGGGTTCGCACAGGCCGTACCGATGGCGCTCTGGTGCGCCTGACAACGCCGATCCTGCCGAACGAAACAGACGCAGATGCCGAGGCCCGCTTGAATGACGTGTTGGTACAGGTCCAAGCCCCACTAGGCCGTTTCATTCCAGCCCAATAAGGCAGTCATATCAGTCGTTCTGTGCGCCTTTTACCTGCGCCGGGACACCGACAGCTGTGGCATTTGCGGGCACGTCCTGCAGCACAACCGCGTTGGCCCCGATGCGCGCACTCGCACCGACTGTGATCGGCCCAAGAATTTTTGCACCGGCGCCCGCATAGGCGCCCGCCTTGACATGAGGGGCGCCACCTTCCGCCAATTGTCCCAACGTCACTTGCTGCATGATCAGGCAATTGTCGTCCACAATCGCGTCACGATGGATCACGACACCTGTCAAATGCGGGAACCGGGCCGTGGCGGCGATCGTGGCGTCTCTGTCGATGTCCGACCCGCTGATAACCGTCCAAAACATGAATCGTAGCTTTCCCCAGTTGCAGGCCAACCGCGCGAAAGGCCCCGATCCATCCCGCCCACGTTGATAGGCATGCATGGCCGCAATCAGCTTTCGGTCCTGATGGTTCAGTAGAAACATAACCGACTATAGGTCCACAAAGGTTGTTGGCGAAAGATGCGGCAGGTCTTTCGCAATCTGGGCATCAAGCCGATCCATAAACGCATAGCGCTTGCGGTAAAGCGACCGCTTGTTGGCCTTGATCGCTTCAATCTCGCGCCGCGCTTGCGTGACCTGCAAAAAGTAAAACATCTCGTCCTGTTTGATCCCGCCGCGTTCTTCCCAAATCGCATCATAGTCCGGTGTCAGGTCCTTTTTGCCAAAGAACGGATGTTGATGATGCCGGTGGGCCTGCGTGACGGCCGCAATCTGGTCAACTTCAATCGCGCGGCATATCATCCGCAGCACATCAATCAGAAAGTCCCGTGGACGCAGCCCATAAAGCGCCTTTGTCAGGTCCCGGTAAAGACCAAGCGATTCATTCGTCTTGCGCCCCTGCAAGCCGCCAATCACCGCCTGCAGCCGCTCCTCGCCGGTGCGAAACAGCGAAAACGCCAGCGAATAGGCGCGGAAATCGTCTACAAACAGGTTCACCGCCAATCCACCTTCGCGCATCAGCCACTTGGGCTGGTCAATCACCAGTCGCAGCCCTGCAAACTCATCCGCCAAATCGCTCAGGATCAGCTTTTCGTGCAACCCAAACCGCCACGGTGGGCCAAGCGCTGCCGCAGCATCGTAATGCGCCACAAACCGCGCGATCCGCGCGTCCGGTCCCCAGCCCGCGCATTGGTACGGCCAAAGCAGAATACCGGCCATCTGCGGACGCTCCCGCATGGCGTCCGCCAAATTCGACCCCGGTGTCGGGTCCAGCAACGAAACAGCACTGGCACGATGCGCAAATGCCGCCTGCACAAATCGCGCCTTGAGGCGCAGATCACCAAATCCCAAACCCGGAAAGCTGGCGTTTGCGGCGCGGATCGTGCTGGCAAGAAATCCCGCCACGCTAACCGTTCCCAAACGGGTTTGAATAGCGCCCCAGCTTTTGCTTGATCAGCAACCAGATCACCGGCGGTTGCTCGACGAAATACCGTCGCCAGCGCTGGCGCGGCTCTTTGATCACGCGATAAAACCATTCCAGCCCAACGTTCGTCACCCAAGGGGCAGGGCGCTTCAGCGTTTCGGCCTCATAGTCGATGGTCCCGCCCAGTGGCAAAAACAGCTTCACTTTTGGAAACCGGTCGCGATAGGCCACGATGAACTTTTCCTGACGCCCGCCGCCCAGACCCACCAGCAACGCCGTCGCACCCGAGGCATTGACCGTCTCTGCGATCCTGTCGATTTCTTCGGGCTTGCCATCAAAATCAAATGGCGGCGCATAGGTGCCCGCGATGATCTCGCGCCCGACCTTGCCATTGATCCGCGCCGCCGCCTTGTCAGCCACCCCCGGCAGTCCACCCAGCAGGAATACGGTCACATCCGGGTTGTCTTTGTGGTGCATGTAGAACCGCGGAAAGTAGTCTGATCCCGACACACGTTCGCGCACAGGCGTGCCCATCAGTTTCAGCGCTGCATACAGGATCTGACTGTCGCAGGTGATCAGATCAAACTGCTGAAACGCATCATAAAACGACCGGTCGCGCTGGAGCTTGATCAACATATCGCTATGCAGGGTCAGCATCAGACCCTGATCAAAATCGGCGACGACCTCGTCCATCGTCAGGTCGTGAACAAAGACGTTCAGCAGCTGCCGCTTTTCGGCATTGGTCACACCGGCGGCGCGGTTCGTCTTGGGCTCGGCGTTGGTCAAATCGCTATCCGTCACTAATGCTTTGCCCGCCTGTAAGCATGAAATTGGGGGTCACAACAACCCATCGCCTCTGCAGGTCGTTAATTCGTTGCCGCCGAAACTGTGGTGTTCAGTAATGAGGGTGTGATTTGCTGGATGACGCGGTTCCACCGAGTCACAGGTTGCTCGGCCACAAAAATCACATCGTCGGGGCGCAACTCGAACCGGGTCGCAAGCGTGAAATTCGCCGCATTACGCGCATCCAACTGCCAAGCCGTTACCGCGCCAAACTCACGCGGATCGGGCGAGGCGCGCAACACGTAAATCTGGCTGACATCGCCGGTTTTTAGCGGAATCCCTTCGCCGCCATCAAACAGCGCATCAGCCAAGGTCGCCTGCTGCTCGTAAGGAAGGGCATAGCGCGTCTGCTGACCCACTTCGCCAGACAGATAGACATAGTCGCGGTCAACTGCCCCCAAATCGGTGCGGGTGCGGAAATTATCGCGCGCTTCATTCAGATTGGCGCGTCGCAAAGCCACCTCTTGCGTCAACTCGTTCAGCGCTGACACCCGTGACTGCTGGCGCAATTGGGCCAAGGTGATCTGTTGCTCAAAATAGGCCTGCGCCTGTGACAGCTCGAACGCCGTATCAACAAAGACCGCATCCCCGGCCACCAGCCGGATATTGCGCAGGCGCGGATCACTGAACAGGTTGTTCAATGGAATCTGATATAGCGTCCCATCCCGATACAGCCGGACAGAGGCGAAATCCTGATCCTCGACCGTGATGCCGCCCGCAAGTGACAGCACTTGATCCAACAGAACCGGCGTCAGCGCAATCGGCACCACCGTCGGGTTCGACACTGCGCCGCCAACAGACACTTTGCGTGAATTGAATTCCGCAATCTCAAGGCTAAAAGTTGGGTCGATCTGGTTTTCGACCAAACGCTGGAACAACTCCGCCTCGGCCTCGTCAATGGTCAGACCGGACAGGCGCACCCGCCCGACATCAGGGATGTTGATCGACCCGTCGTCCTGAACAGTATAGCCCTGACGCGCGTTTTGCGCGGCCAGCAGGCCGGACAATTCCTCAACAGTATTGCCCACACGCGGCACCGCCAGCAGCACAACGTCACCGACGCCAATCTGGTAAGGCCCCGGATCAACCGCAGGCGGTACCCGCAGTTCCAACGCGCCGGGTCGTGCAGGATCATCCAGCACCGGCGCTGGTAACGCACCTGCACCGCGCAGACCCGAACCGCCTCCGGCAGTGCCCGAAAAGATCGCAGGCAATGTGCGGGGCCGGTAAGGCGCGCTGTTCGCAATCAGCACGCTTTCACCCGTCAACAGGGCGACCCGCACCTGCGCATCCCCCGCATTAATCGCAGGGCTGTTATAGGCCACACCGCAACTTGCCAGTGCCGCGACACAGCAGATCATCATCAGTTTACGCACGCGTCGTCTCCTTCGGGTGTGGTCTCATGGCACAATACGGAATGTCAGGATACCTGCAAAGTCACCAGCCCATTGGCGGGACTGCACGATCTGGCCTGTGCCATCAATCCAGTAGAGGTTCAAAAAGGTCTGGTCCTGGCTCGCACAGTCCTCGCCGATCAACCGGGTCTGAAGCGTCGCTGCGCCAAAAGTCAGCTCGCGTGGGCCGCGATCTTCAATGTCACAGATATAGGCGCGGCGTACGGGCCGGTTCTCGCCATCCAGAAACGTGTGAAAGCGGGTCACCCGACCGGGGCTGCGCTGCAATACAATCGCCAGAGGCTCAGACACATCAGACCCCAGCATATCGCCGCCCAAACCGCGTGTTGCCACCAGCATCCCGCGGTTCAGGGTCAGACTGGCACCATCTTGCGACACCCATGTTGCATAGCCGTCCCGCACAGTGTCGCGCACCACAACGGTACCTGCGCGCTGCGACAACAGTCCAACCTGCAAACGTGGCGCACCCGCTTGGGCCAACGCCGCAAAGCCGGGATCAACCGCCGGCGCCCGTCCCGGCAGCGGCAGCGCGCCGCAGGCCGTCAAAGCGGAAAGACCAATCCAAAGTAGAGTTCTCCTGATCATCGCCAGAATAACCCCCAACTGTCTGACAGCTCTGCACCGCGCGATGCGCGCGTCGCGTCATATAGCCGGGTGCCAACATCCAACCGCGCACCTCCATCACGCAAAACAGGCCGGATCGTCTGCGAGATGCTGCGCTGGGTCGGCTGCCCGGTAAACCAGCTTACCGGCACGGTGACCCGAATGCCCTTGTCAAATGACCCTTCGCCGAACTCTTCGAACGACACATCGGTCAACGTAAAGAACGCCCCAATCCGCACGCCGTTGTTGAACGCGCGGTCAAGCGTAACGGTCGCACCCCAATCCCCTGCAAGGTATCGCCCGGCATCGACCTGCCCATAATACCCGTTGCCAAAGTCATAATAGGCAGAGGCATGACCGGTCAGAACGTCATAGTCCTGAAACCCAAATCCACCGTCAAAGTCACGCTGGCGGGCATAGTTGACCTCGCCCCCCAGCGCCAAACGGCTGTCGATCGGATACCACAGCACCTCGGCTGAGACGCCGCCAAACATCTGCTCCAGATAGCCTGCTGTGATCCGGGCAAACACGTCCTTTTGCGGATGCGCCAGATAGGTTCCGGTCAACCGCGTCAACCGCGCATTGTCACCACTAAAGTATCGGACTGCATCTGACCTGACTTTGGGCAAAACGGAATCGGACAGCCGGGTTGACTCGTCAATCGTGCTGTAAAGCGGCTGACGCACCTCGCCAGAGAACACCAAACCCGGACGCGGCGCGTAGAACCCTGTCAGCTTCAACCCGGTTTCAAACCGAAACGGGTTATCAGGATCAAAAAGCGATGGTGTAAAATAGGTCCCCCAGCCCAGATTGCGCCCCGGATAAAGCCCGGCAAGCTCTCCGGCGCGATCCATTGCGTAAGCATCGGTGATCTGCGCGCGGGCCAGTGACCGCCAACTGCTGTCAGGGCTGAATTCAAGCTCTTCCAGATCGCTGCGCTGCAAGGTGACAGTGCTGATCGGCAGGCCACTATTGACGAAAGTGACCTCAAACTGCGCAACCTCCGGGTCAACCCGGTTTGCCAGAACCCGCGCTGTGCGGCCCAGCGCCTGCGCCGCCGCGCCGTAGCGAGTATTGACCACACGTACCTGAGCCGTGTTTCCAACAATCGCAAAATTTTCCAGCGTCACTCCCTGTGCCGCCAACGCAGACCGCAATGTCGGCACCCCATCGGCCATCCCTTTAGCGCGCGGGGCCAAGGCCGGTGGCGCATCCCCACGCCCGCCGGGAATCGCGGGCTTGGCGGGGTCAAACACATAGCTTAGCGACAGGCCAACGTCGCGGCCATAAAGCGAATAGGCCCCAATCGTCACGCCGTTATCGAACGCGTATTGCGCGCCAAAGTTCAACGGCGATGCCACGCGGCCCAATCCGCGCTCTTCTTCCTTGGTGTAAAGGTCCGGCGAATACTCAGCCACAAACGTCAACTGATCCGTCACATCCCAGCTGATGCCCGCAAAGGGTGATACATCACCGCGAAACCACGCGCCGAAATCCACCTGGCCGGTTGTTGCAATCCCGCCTGCGGCAGCGTCAGGACGGGTATCAAACCGCGCATCAATCCCGCCAAAGGGCGATGCAAAGCTGTTACGCCCCGCAAGCCGCCCCCAGCCCAGACCGCCGGTGACCGTGATGTCGGGCGAGATCGCCTTGGTCGCCACAAGGTATTCGCTGCTGAAAACGCCCGTCCCGCCAAAGTCCCGCAACCCTACTGCAATCGCAGGCCAGCGCGCGGTTTCGCGGCTGATCTGATAGCTCAGATCGAAACTCCGGTCGAACCGGTCCTCACCGCCAAAGTTGAATCCACGGATATAGCTATAGCGGAAAACACCCTGCAGGCGCGGCGTGATCTGAAACGCCAGTGTATTGCGCAGCGTGTCCCCAAACCCCGCAGTGGTGAGTGCCACCTCTCCGTCGTTCAGCACATAGGCGTTTGGCATGTCGATCAGGCCGGGCGTGCCATAAAAAGACAAGGTGTCAGCCGCCACAGGCGAAGCCGCACCAAGCACTGCCAAAACAGGCCAAATCCGATGTGTCGCTTGCGCGATCATACTGCCCCCACGTCGCTGCCAGCACTGCTTACCACGCCTGTCAGACAGGTCTGCCCATTTCTGCCGCCACCCGTTTCACTCGGCTGGAAATTGCGCCACAATGGCAACAAGTTCAATTTTCGTGCGGACCCCACATGCGCCTTATGAAACGTCTATGGCCGGCCCGCCAGTCCAACCGCACAGTCCCGATTTCCGTGGACCCACCCTGCTTTGTGATCGGGGATGTGCATGGCTGCGCGGATCTGCTGGCAAAGATCCTTGATCGCGCGCCCCCTGACGCTGACCTGATCTGCGTCGGCGACTACGTGGATCGCGGCGACCACTCTGC
Organism: uncultured Paracoccaceae bacterium; assembly: GCA_947492825.1. GTDB lineage: Bacteria > Pseudomonadota > Alphaproteobacteria > Rhodobacterales > Rhodobacteraceae > CANMYO01. The sequence continues at coordinate 587,958 of CANLNT010000002.1, read as the reverse complement.
CGACGTCCTTGCGCTTTTGCAGGCACGCCCTGACATCACTTGCCTGATGGGCAACCACGAGGCGATGATGCTCAAGTTTCTGGACAATCCCATTGGTCCGGCAAACCGCTGGCTGCGCTTTGGCGGTCTGCAAACCCTTGCCAGCTTTGGCGTCACAGGTGGCGCGGAAACCGACGACCCCGATCAGCTGACGCGGCTATCAGAGGCATTGCGCACCGCCATGGGCACCGCTCTGATTGACTGGCTGCGCGATCTGCCGTGCCAGACCTTGCGCGGCAACGTCATGATTACTCATGCAGGCGCGGACCCCGCCCTTGCCCCCGCCGATCAGGACGACAAGGTACTGATCTGGGGCCACCCCGACTTTGCCAGACGCAAACGCGACGATGGCTTGTGGGTCCTTCACGGCCACACGATCGTCAACATCCCTGAGGCGCGCAACGGGCGCATCGCCATTGACACCGGCGCCTATGCCACCGGACGTTTGACCGCGGCACATCTGACGCCCCAAGGCTGCACCTTTGTCGAGGTTGATCGCCACGATGACTGATCCGCAGCCCGTTCTCCCGAACTTCCTGATCGCCGGGGTCCCCAAGGCCGGCACCAGTTCTGTCCACGGCTGGCTTGCCGATCATCCCGACTGCGTCGGCTCAATCGAGAAAGAAACCTATTTTCTTGTCGACCCCGGCACGCATATGCACCGTCCCGACAGCCACATTAGCGGCGGGCTTGCAGGTTATGCCGCACATTTTCCGCCTGCCGGTCAGGCCCGGATCGTCATGGAATCCACCCCCGGCTACATCTACAGCGACACCGCCCGCAGAACCTTGGCAGACATGCCCGGCGCGCCCAAAGTGCTGTTCATACTGCGCGAACCGGCCGACCAGATTTACTCGCTCTTTCGCTACTTCCAGAACAATTGGGACTGGATCCCAAGCGACATGACCTTCTCCGCGTTCCTCGCAGCCTGCCGCGCTGGTACGCATGACTTCAAAGGCAATGAACTGGCCCGCGACTGCCTGATCAACGCCGCCTACGTGGACCACCTCAGGGCATGGCAAACGGCAATCGGGTCAGCGCGGATGAAGCTCATGCTGTTTGATGATCTGTTGGCCGATCAATCGGCGTTCCTGAAATCAATCTGCGCATGGCTTGAAATCGAACCGTCATTCTTTGACGACTACGCATTCCCGCGAGCCAATGAAACTTACGCGCCTCGCTCGCGCGGGCTGCAATCTCTTAACATCGCCATCCGCAACCGCCTGCCCAAAGGTGCGGCCTACAACGCCTTGCGCGGCCTTTATCGGCGGCTGAACACCCGCGCACCAGATGCGGCATCCGATGCGGATGATCACGCATTGGCCCAGCTGCGCCGCGACTTTGAAGCCGCCAACGCACAGTTGGCCAAGGCCTTTGATCTTGACTTGTCCCGCTGGTCTGATCGCTAGCGATTATCGCACGGCAGCAGGTCCCAAAGATCACCGGTGATCGTTTTAACGATGCCGATCTCTTCTTCGGTCAGCATGCCCTTCCATGCGACATTTGTCGCCTTGGCACTGCGTTCAAAGTCATGAACCTGTCCTGCCCGCGCATCTTGCTGCGCGGACCCCTGCGCGCGTTTCGCAATCAACGCCCGCGCGCGCGCTGGCATCTTGACGCCCAGCCAACCGAATACCTCATCGTATCCGCTGACCTCGTCCGCACCCAAAGCCTCCATATCCAGCAAGTAGAGGGCCTGCCGGTCCGCCTTTGGCATCTTGGCAAAGCGGTCATGGATCAGCCGCCACATCAAAGCACCTGAACCAAGCGGGCTTGCTCCGTAGGTTGCGACCTGCTCCTCAAACCCGGGCAATGGGCCGAAATGCTTAGCGTAACGCGGATATACCTCTGCCACGCGCGACGTCCACCCTATCCGTTTGAAGCTCGCAGCATGGGCCAATGGTGGGCGGATCGTCATCACCGTCTGGTAGTTGTGCGCCGCACCATGCTCAGCGCAAAAGGTCGCAAACGGGTCCTTCCAGATCAGCGTCCGCACAAACGGGTCATATCGGAACAGCCGATAACTGTGCTGCGCTTGCGTCCCCAGTAGCCTGTAGACGAGCGCCATCTTCGCGCTATTGGACGCGCGCCGTTTTGCTTGCCCCATCCGCAATTTGCGCCCCATCAATCTGTCGACAAACGCGCCAAGCTCAAACTCCGGTTCTTTGGGAAATGCAAAGCTATGCGGCACGGACAGATCGCCGTTTGGTCCCATCGGCTCGTACACCATCCGTGCGCGCGACAGCCGGGACAACAGATCACCCACTGGTGTGGTACCCCCGCGCGGCGCGCCCGTCACCAGGATCATCCGCTCAGGGCGTTGCATCTGCATCACCTGATTGCGGTGTTGAAGGACGGGTCATCGACCATCCCAGAACCGCCAGCCCCAGCACCAGCCGGATGACGGATACCCAAAGGATCACCCAAGCGGCACCTGTCACGCCACTCGCCGGGATGAACAAAAAGGACAACCCAATCGCCGCAACAAGGCAAATGCCATTGACCCACATCCGCAGCCAAAAGTGATGGCTGGCAAGCATCGTGTATTGCGTCACACCCATGATCAGCTGCAACGCTGCGGTAACGGCCACCATCAGGATTAGGAACAGATCGACATAAGCGGCCCCATAGACCGCCGCGACAACCCATTCTCCGACAGCATAAGCCCCGGCAATGATGAATAGCCCCAGCACCGCGTTTGCCGCCAAGACAATCCCTGTGATCCGCCAAAAGCGTGACCGGTTGCCAGATGCCTCGGCCTTGGCCATCCGCGACACCGAGGCCTGAGAGATGCTGCGGATCACCGTCTGAATGGCGGTCAGGAAATAGTAAATGGCCCCGAACAAGCCCAGCGCCTCAAACGACACATATTCGGCCAGCACCAACCGCGGCACATAAAGCGAAACCACCTGCAAGACGCCCGCAATCGCCAACGGCAACATCCAAACCATCAGCGCCAGCGCGCGCCGGACCTTCGGCAAGTCGATCCGCCCCAACCCAAAGGCGACCCCGTCGCGGGCAAGCGGCCTCCGCTCGGCCAAAATCAGGACAACCGCCCAACAGATGGACTGCGCAACAAACCCGGCACCGACGCTGCCAGTGAATGCAAAAACGACGCCAAAGCACATCACCCCAAGCAGCCCGCGCAAGACCTGACTGGTGACAATTACATCGAACCTCCCCCGCGTCTGCGCGATGCCATAATGCAAAAGCGATTGCGTATGCGGCACTTTGGTCAGCACCAGACCCAGAGCGGCAAAAACGACCGCACCGGGCCGGTCGCCATAAAAGCCAAGGATCACAACGCCCGACAATAAGACGGCGGTGGTGTTCATCATGATCCGCAGCAGCATATAATCATGATCACTGTGCCCGCCACGCACATCGACTGACCTTGCGTCCCGCAGCGACAATCCCGTCAGCGCGAAAATGGGTGTGACAATGGCAGCGGCCAACGTCACATAGCCCACCTGCTCGGGCGATCCCAAACGCGCCACCACAATGATGATGAACCACTGCGCTGCTGCAAAAACCAGATTGCCCGTCAGGGTTCTGCTGATATCGCCAAGCAGCCCCTTCTCTTTGCGTTCAGCCGTCAAGACTCGGCACCCGTGACGCTCTTCCAAATGGAAATGTCCGGCGCACAAAGTGTGGTGATCCGTGCGCGCAGTTCGGGTGTGATTGTCGTGTCATGCGCAGGTCTGGCGGCACCTTTGCGGTTCTCGTGGCCCAGCTTGATCCGGACAGCCAAGGTCCCCCTCAACTGCGTCTCAAATCCGGGCAAATCATCAAGCCGCCCGACCACATCCATCTTCTTCAAATTTGCAACAGCCGCCGCGACCGCTGCATCGCTGGCAAAATCGGACCCAACTGGCAGCGCGCTGAAATACTCGCCATAGGTCGCGCCCATTTGACGCGCGCGGGGTGTGTCCAGAAACGCCTCCAACGGTTCATCAATCCGGCCAAAGGCCCCGTCCCGCTGATACGACCAATTGTAATGCGAAATGAACCGCTCGACCGGCTCGCGCAGCAAGGTGACGAACTTGTAGCGATCCGCGAAATGATCGTGTGCGGTCTTGCTGAACCGCACATGCAGCGACACGCACCGCACATCCTCGGCCATCAGGTACAGCATCATCTGCTCGCGCAGATCCAACACATCGACCAGCATCGCCTCTCGGTCCGTGCGGCCCGTGAACATCTCAAACGCGCGAAAGCTCTCTTCGGGCTTCACCGTGGCCTGGCTCAGCAGATACCGCTTGCGCAGCGCCCGCCCGGCAGAGGTTCCACCGCATTTGGGCACATGATGAAACACCACGCGCTGCGGGATCATGCGATCCTGCAGCGCCTTCAGTTGGCGTTTCGCGGTGTCAACAATGCCCATTCCGGCCCTCTGCCCTTGCCCCATGCTGCATAAGCAAAATGGACGCGCGGGCAAAGGGTCAATCAACGCAAGTTAGACATAGCGATTGACGATTTAGACATAGCGATTGACGATGTTTTCCAGCTTTTCCTGCGCGCCCGACACCGGTTGCGGGTTCAGATTGGCCGCTTCGGCCTGTGCTGCGATCCCATCCAAGGTCTGGCCTTGCGCCAGATGCCCGGCTGTTTCCCAACCGGCGTAGCGCGCGCGGCGCGGCGCTTCCAGCGCGTCATCCTCGATCATGCGGGCCGCTGCTTTCAGGCCGCGGGCGCAAATGTCCATGCCACCCACATGTGCGGCAATCAGGTCTTCTGCATCAAGGCTCTGCCGGCGCAGCTTGGCGTCAAAGTTGGTGCCACCGGTGGTGAACCCACCTGCTTGCAAAACCTCGTAATAGGCCAGCGCCGCCTCGGGCGTGCTGTTCGGGAACTGATCCGTGTCCCAGCCAGACTGATAATCATTCCGGTTCATATCAATGGACCCGAAAATGCCCAGCGCCCGCGCCATTGCCAATTCATGCTCGAACGAATGACCTGCCAGAATGGCGTGACCTTGTTCGATATTGACCTTGACCTCATCTTCCAGCCCGAACCGCTTCAGGAACCCGTAAACCGTGGCCACGTCAAAATCATACTGATGCTTTGTCGGCTCTTGCGGCTTGGGTTCGATCAGGATCGCGCCTTTGAAGCCGATCTTGTGCTTGTATTCCACAACCATCTGCAAAAAGCGGCCCATCTGTTCCAACTCGCGGGACAGATCGGTGTTCAACAGGGTCTCATACCCTTCGCGACCACCCCACAGCACGTAATTCTCACCCCCCAGCCGGTGGGTTACGTCCATGCAGGATTTCACCGTGCTGGCACAATAGGCAAAGACATCCGGGTCCGGGTTCGTGCTCGCCCCTGACATATAGCGCCGGTTGGAAAACATATTTGCGGTGCCCCACAACAGCTTTGGCCCGCCCGCTTCCATCTTGGCGGCCATGTAATCCGCCATCTCGTTCAGCCGGTCATGACTTTCCTTCAGACTGCCACCCTCTGGCCGCACATCATGGTCGTGAAAACAATAGAATGGCACACCCAGAATGCGGAACATGTCAAAGGCCGCATCGGCCTTCAGTTTCGCCAGTTCCATCGTGTCCGCCGGAAACCATGGGCGTTCAAACGTCTGTCCGCCAAAGGGATCGTTCCCTTCCCAGACAAAGTTGTGCCAATAGCAGACCGCAAACCGCAGGTGCTCTTCCATCCGCTTGCCCATGACAATCTCGTCAGGGTTATAGTGGCGAAACGCCAATGGGTTGGTGCTGTCTTCGCCTTCAAACGTTACTGCGGGGATGCCGTCAAAATAGCTCATGGTGTGTTCTCTTTGATAAAGATGTTCAGGGGGATGTCGCCATCGGTCACGGCCACAGGGCGGCCTGCGGACAGGTCGCGCATCAGGGTTATCGCGCGGCGGGCCGCGCGGGCGGGGTCTTGATCAATCACCAGATCAAACAGGTCGTCATGCAGACCGTTGCGGGTCTGCGGGGTAAGCTCATGTACGATCACAGTGGGGCGCGGACCGTCGTGGGCCCGCAAGGCGTCGGCCAGACCCCGGTTTCCGGCGCCGGTGTGATAGATACCGGTTAACGGGTCCGTTAACGCGCGGCGGGTAATTTCATTGATCCGATCCGGTTCATCATATCCTTCGACCACCGGAAGAACCTCGATCTGCGGATAGTAATCCCGCATGATCTGCTGAAACCCCATCAGACGCTCCATATGGTCACGTGCGGCCATCGACCCGACAATGACTTTCACAAGCCCCTGATCCTGCTTCATAAATCGGCCCATAAAGCGGGCGGCGGCGCGACCTGCCGCAAGATTGTCAATTCCGACAAACGCGCGTCGCTCGCTGCCCGGCAGATCAGACACCAGGGTAATCACCTTGACGCCGGCCTCTGTCAGGCGCGTCACCTCGGCGCGCACCGCAGGGCCGTCAGGCGCCATGATGGCCACGCACCCATATGGGTTGTGCATAAGATGTTGCAGGGTTGTGGCTGTTGCATTCGTATCAAAGGAATTTGAGGTGCGTTCCTCAAAATCAATGCGATCGGCCTGCAATCGTTCCGCTTCTTGCTGCAACGAAAAGCGTAGCCGCTCCAGAAACGCGGTCGGTGCGCCGGGCAGGACGAATGTGAACTTTTCCGCCCGCTTGCGTGACAGGTTGGCCGCTGTCTGATCCCGGACATATCCGGTCTTATCAACGGCATTCAGCACTTTTTCGACAGATTTCGCAGCCACGCCGCCACGATCGTTCAGAACGCGGTCAACCGTCGCAAGACTGACTTTGGCTGCGGCGGCAACATCATGAATGGTCGGGCGGGGCATGGAATCTCCTCGCCGACCGCCCTATCATTCAAAAATGAGGAACGTCAATCATTTTTAGGAATTCGGCGCATTGTCCGAATTTGATGACGCCGCCCACAAATTGATCGCTTGATCGGAGGCGATCCGGTCAATTTCATCCAATTCTTCTTGTGAAAACAACAAGTTATTTACCGCACCGGCACAATCCTCGATCTGGCTTGGTTTGCTCGCACCAATCAACGCCGTGGTGATCCCTTCGTCCCGCAAGACCCATGCAATCGCCATCTGCGCCAGAGTCTGACCTCGGCTTTTCGCCAATGAATCCAAACTTTTAATCGCTTCAATCGCCTGATCCGTAATCAGCCCCGGTGCCAATGACTTGTCTTGCGCGGCGCGGCTGTCCTCTGGAATGCCATTCAGGTATTTCTTGGTGAGCATCCCTTGCGCCAAAGGCGTAAACGCGATCGACCCAACCCCCAAGTCCTGCAACGCGTCCTTTAGCCCATCGGTTTCGACCCACCGGTTGAACATGTTGTAACTGGGCTGATGGATCAGACAGGGCGTACCTAAGTCGTTGAGAATGCTCACAGCTTCGCGCGTTTTTTCGGTGTTGTAGGAACTGATCCCGGCATAAAGTGCGCGTCCTGAGCGCACGATATAGTCCAATGCGCCCATCGTTTCCTCCAGCGGTGTATTGGGATCAAACCGATGGGAATAGAAAATGTCGACGTAATCCAGCCCCATGCGCTTGAGCGATTGATCACAACTCGCAATCAGATACTTGCGGCTACCCAACTCGCCATAGGGCCCCGGCCACATATAATACCCGGCCTTGGAAGATATAATCAGCTCATCCCGTAACCCTTTGAAATCCTCCGCCAAAATCGAACCAAACGCATGTTCAGCGCTGCCCGGTGGCGGCCCGTAGTTGTTGGCAAGGTCGAAATGGGTGATCCCATGGTCAAACGCCGTGCGGCACATGGCACGCTTGACCTCGTGCGGAGTATCGCCGCCGAAATTATGCCAAAGCCCAAGGGATACGGCGGGCAGTTGAACCCCCGATCGTCCGCATCTGCGATAGGCCATGCGATCATAGCGATCAGCGGCAGGTTGATAGGTAGACATACGGCAAACTCCGGTTCGGGATCAGATCCCAATCATCGCGCCACAGCAGTCAGTTTCAAGCACTATTCCGCGGCGATGTCGCTAAGCTCTGCTGCTGCGTCAATAAGGGTGTCCAGATGCCCCTTCAGTGACGTCAATGTGTGTCGCTGCACAGGCGCGTGGACCGAAAGCGTCGCCAGCAAACGACCGCGCCGATCCTTCACAGGCACCGCAATTGCAGACATACCTTCCATGAATTCTTCATTGTCGGTGGCATATCCGTTCTCGCGAGACGCTGCCAATTCCTGACGCAAAATCCCGCTGTCGGTGATGGTCTTTTCGGTCATTTGCCGTAAGGCCAGACTGTTCAGCAACCGATCCAGATAGTCGCTGCGCAAACAGGACAAATGCATCTTGCCACTGGCCGTGCAATGAAACGGAACCTGACTTCCGACAGGCAGGTTGATCCGCAACGGCCAATGCGTTTCAACCCGGTCCAGATAGAACATGCCGTCCCGGTCCGGTATCGCCAGATTACAGGTCTCGCCCACTTTTTCAGCCACACGCTGCAGCACGGCCAAGCGCAAGGCCCGCACCCGTTCGGATGTCATCGTGTCTACCGCCAGCCGCCGCAATCGTGGCCCCGGCCCATAGGAACGGCCGTCAATGTCGCGTTGCAGAAAACCCTGCTGCTCAGCTGTGGCAAACAGGCGGTGAACCGTGGGTTTTGGTAAGCCCAGCACGTCGTTCACCGCCGAAGGTGTGACCGGCACACCTGCGCGGACCACCTCTTCGATCACTGCCAAAAGTCGCAAGTTCGTGGGAATTTGCCCTCGTTCTGTTACGCTTTGGTCATCTGGCATCTTTATTCCCTAGCGGGCCGGAAGCAGCGACAGCGCCAACGACGGTGTCAGTGCCACGATAATCCACACACTGATCAATGAAATCAGGTAAAGTGAACTAAATGGCAAGAGCCTAAAGTACGGCACACCCGTCACACCCGACGCCACATAGAGGTTCAGACCATACGGCGGCGTGATAAAGCCGATGGATGCACCCACCAGGAAAATCACCGAAAAGTGGACCGGATCCACCCCAACAGAGGCTGCAATCGGCGCAAGAATCGGTGCCAGAATGATCGTCACCGGCAGTGATTCAAGTATCATGCCCGCCACAAAGACCATCGCCATCGCCGTGAACAACACCGGATAATAGCCGCCCATGCTGGTCACAAAACCACCAATGGTTTCCTGTGCACCCATCGAGGACAGCACCTGCTGCATCACAACCGACACCGCGATCAGCGGGGCCAGAATACCCGTGATCTGAGCGGAACGTACCACGATGGACGGGATTTCTGGCAAGGTGAAGCCTTCTACCACGAACATCGATGTCACCGACCGCTCTGACACAGGCGTGTCGGAATCTGTACCCATGATCTTGTTCAACGGATAGCTGATCAAACCCACGATTACACAGAAGCCAACGGTCACGCCTGCCGCCTCTGTAGGTGAGAATTTGCCAGTATAGATGCCCCAAAGCACCAGGCCGATGGCAAAGAATCCCAGCCACGCGCCAATGGCGGTTTTGATCACCCGCATCGGGCTGAGTGCGATCAGATAGCCCCAACCACGGATCGTGCAGATCACAAAGCACATCACCATCATCGCCAGCACCATCAGCGTGCCGGGGATGATCCCTGCAACGAACAGATCAGAAATCGGCAAGTTCAGCAAAAAACCATAAACGATAAAGATGATCGACGGCGGGATGATGATCCCCACCGTACCACCGGCGGCTGCCGTCGCGGCAGAGAACCGCTCGTCATAGCCACCCTTAACCATCTCTGGGTGCAACATAGAGCCGATTGTCGCCGTCGTGGCAGAGTTCGAACCCGAGATCGCAGCAAACAGACCACAGGCCCCGATGGATGCCATCGCCAGTCCGCCGCGCAACCAGCCCAAACAGGAATAGGCAAAATCCGAAAGCCTTCGCGCAATGCCAGACTTGTTGATCAAGTCACCTGTCAAGATGAAGAGCGGCATTGCCAACAGGGCAAAGCCCTTGCTGAACACGTTCAGCAATTCGTTCCCGATGTTGTCGACCGGCAGTCCAATAACAAACGAACAGCCCAGCACCCAATAGAAGATGACCAGCAACACAGGCGTGCCCAGCATGAACAGCAGCGTAACTGCCAACGAGATTATCGTGATCCAGGTTCCGTCAGTCATCACACATCTCCTCCGATCACGGATTGTTCGATCAGCGGGTCACCCCGGCGATACTTGCCGATATCCTCGACAAAGTTCTGCAGTACGCGCGCGGCCATCAGCGAGAAAGCAATCGGCACGGTGACGACAAACCACCACAACATCAGATTGTTGGTGCCGGGCACGATCATGAAGTTGGAAATCGCATTGACCGTCACGCGCGCGGTCGTGACCACGACAATCAGGCAGAAAATGAACCACAGAACCGCGTCAAGCGACAGCATCGTCATTTGCATGCGTGGCTGCATCTTTGACCGGAATTCACTGAACGACAGATGCGTGCGCAGTCGGACGTTAAAGGAACACCCGAACCAAGCCATGACCATGAACAAGAGCGGCGGCACGGTCGTGGACCAGGGTGGCTGTCCGGGCAGAAACGGCAGAAAGCGCTGCAGCACGCCAACAAAGATGATCCCTGCGATCACGATATAGGTCCAGACCACGATGGTCCGTTCCAGATGCCGATCCAGGAACGGAACCGCCTTGTAGATATAATAGACGATGACCGCTGCCAAAGCAGTCATCGGTCCAAAAACAAGCCAAGCGGCGTTTGACCTGAATGCATTGACCGTTTGAAAGTCAATGTCCCCGGTAAATGTCGCCGCCAGGATTGTTCCTGCGTCTGACCATATCGACATGGCGCGCCCTCCCCAATGTGTCGCTTTATTTTGGCACGGTATTTGTGCGTTTCGTCAGAAGAAAAAGGACCGGCCACTCTCCCGCCCGGCCGGCCCTTCTTCATGTTGTGGCGTTTATGCCTTCCACCAGCGGCGGGGCTCAACGTTCTCTGGCAATGTGTCACCAGGAAGCTGACGCACGGTGTCATAAATCTCCTGATAGGTGTCTGCGCCACCCTGCCAGCCGTTGATACGCTCGCGCCATTCTTCCCAAAGCTGGGGCTGGAACTCGGGCGAGCACATTTCTTCTGCCTTTTTGATCTCTGCATCAGACAAGAACGCGTTGCGTACGTTGTTCTCTGCAAAGATGGTGCCGGGCAGCTGTGGATCGGACTGACCCACGGTCTTGACCAGCGCCGCTTCGTTGGCAGCTTGCACGTGGACCTGTGCCAGATAGGCCGATTCCATCACTGCATCCTGCAATTCGCCGCCAAGGCTGTCGAAGACAGATGCGGACATCGCGGTGTGCTCTGTTCCGCAGAAGAAGTTCAGGTGAACTGACTGCGACACAACAGGCGACATGTTGGCATAGGCCACGGCAGACGCCCAGGTTTCAGCACCGTCGATCAGACCCTGCTTGAGACCATCAAGCGTTTCTTCCCAAGCCACCGGAACCGGGTTCAGGTTCAGCGCGGTCATCGCGATCCGACCCAACTGCGTGCCTGTCACACGGTTCTTTGTGCCAAACAGCTGCTCAACGCTGGTGACGGTGTCCTTGTCTTCCCATGCCAGACCCAGCTGGATGCCGCGCAGTTCTGCGTGGCTGAACAGGAATTTCAGGCCGTGGTTACGCTCATAGGGCTCGCGCAGCAGCGCCTGCGATTCCGGGCTGTACATGAAATAGTACTGATCGGCGCGGTTACGGAACATGTAGGCATAGTCCAACACGTTCAGATAGGGCGCACCACCGGCAGAGTTTTGGGTGGATGCTGCATAGATATCGGTGATGCCCTGCTGCGTCTTTTCAACACAGGATGTCTGACCACAGATCTGGTTGTCGCCGATGAACTCGACCCGGATTTCGCCGTCTGTGCGGCTTTCAAGGTCACGTGCGAATTCAAGGCACCCGGCCCGCTCGATCAGCAGGTTGCGCTGGTTGAAGCCGGCTGCGCCAAACTTCAGCGTGAATTTCGCTTCTTTGGCAAAACGTTTCTCGTAGGTCGATTCCGCAGCGTTCGCCAGGTTTGCCAGGCTCATCGCACCGCCAAAGCTACCGGCAGCAAGCAGCGTCGAACTCATCCCGTATTGACCAGCCAGCTTAAACAGGTCGCGGCGCGAGATGCCGCTAAGGTTTTTCTGCAACTTCATTGTGTCCTCCCAGACTGTCGATTATTGAGACTCTTATTCTCAAAAAAAGACTAGTATGGTTCTCGTAATCTGCCTAGGGTTTTTTTCGAAAACGGAAGGATCGACGCTGTGGAGGCTGATTTTATTGTAGTTGGGGCGGGTTCTGCGGGCTGTGTCGTTGCGAATCGGCTTAGCGCGAACCCAAAACACCGGGTGATTCTCGTCGAGGCGGGGGGCAAAGATTGGAATCCGTGGATCCATATTCCGGTCGGATACTTCAAAACCATCCACAATCCGTCCGTCGATTGGTGCTACAAGACAGAGCCTGATCCAGGCCTGAACGGGCGTTCTATCGAATGGCCACGCGGCAAGGTGCTGGGCGGCTCGTCCTCGTTGAACGGTCTACTTTATGTGCGCGGCCAGCCAGAAGATTACGACCGCTGGCGGCAAATGGGCAACGCAGGCTGGGGCTGGGATGACGTTCTGCCGCTCTTCAAGCGGGCCGAAAAGAACGAACGCGGCGCAGATGAATTCCACGGCGATCAGGGGCCACTTTCCGTCAGCAACATGCGCATCCAGCGCCCGATCACCGATGCTTGGGTGGCGGCAGCACAAGCCGAAGGTTACCCGTTTAATCCCGACTACAACGGCGCAACCCAAGAAGGCGTTGGCTTCTTTCAACTAACCGCGCGGAACGGGCGGCGGTGCAGCTCTGCTGTGGCCTATCTTAACCCGGTCAAGGAGCGCGATAATCTTACCATCGTTACCCACGCCCTTGTCCAAAAGGTCGAACTCGACGGCACCCGCGCCACCGGAATCAGTTACCGCGACCGCGGCGGCAACACTCAGACACTCAAAGCCGCAAAAGAAGTGATCCTTTGTGGTGGTGCGATCAATTCTCCTCAGGTTTTGATGCTGTCTGGAATAGGAGAGGCCGAACAGCTTTCCGCGCATGGTATCACGGTGCAAAAAGACCTGCCGGGTGTTGGCAAAAACCTGCAAGATCACCTGCAGGCGCGGCTTGTCTACAAGTGCAACGAACCAACATTGAATGACGAGGTTCGCACCCTCTTTGGGCAAGCCAAGATCGCCCTGAAATATGCGATGTTCCGCGCAGGTCCGATGACCATGGCGGCCAGCCTCGCCACCGGGTTCCTCAAGACCCGCGCTGATCTGGAAACCCCTGACATCCAGTTTCACGTCCAACCACTGTCCGCCGAAAACCCGGGCAAAGGGGCTGATCCCTTCTCGGCGTTCACCATGTCGGTCTGCCAGCTGCGCCCCGAAAGCAAAGGCGAAATCCGCCTTGCCGGTGCAGACCCGACGACATACCCAAAGATCATTCCCAACTATCTGTCGACCGAAACCGACTGCCGCACAATTGTCGAAGGCGTAAACATCGCCCGCCGGATTGCGCGACGCGCGCCGCTGACCTCGAAGATCAGTCAGGAATTCCGCCCGCACGAAACGCTGGACATGAATGACTATGACGCCACGCTCGACTGGGCGCGCAACAATACCGCTTCGATTTACCACCCCACCGGCACCTGCAAGATGGGCAACGGCCGCGACGCGGTTGTGGACGAACGCCTGCGCGTACACGGCATCACCGGTCTGCGCGTGGCAGATTGTTCGATCATGCCCGAGATCGTGTCGGGCAATACCAACGCGCCTGCGATCATGATTGGTGAAAAAGTTAGTGATCTGGTCCGCGAAGATCACCCCTAACGACACCGTCACGACCCAACCGGTTGACCCGAACAAACCACTAGACAGAAGTGTCTAGACACAAGTGTCCAACGTCGATTAGCGTTCACAAAACGACTCGCTTTTTGACGAATGGAGACCTGGATGAAATCTCATTACCGCGTTGTGGTGATCGGCGGTGGCGTTGTTGGCGCGTCCGTGCTCTATCACCTTGCCAAACTGGGCTGGACAGATGTCGCCCTTGTCGAACGCTCAGTGCTGACAGCCGGGTCTAGCTGGCACGCCGCTGGCGGTATTCATGCCCTAAATGCAGACCCTAACATCGCGGGCCTTCAGGCATACACCATCGACCTGTTGTCCGAGATCGAAGAGGAATCAGGCCAGAACATTGGCCTGCACATGACCGGCGGCCTGACGATGGCGGGCACACCCGACCGCTGGGAATGGCTGCAATCGGCCTATCGCACCTTTCAATCCATCGGCATCGAAGATTGCCGTCTTGTGACTGTGGAAGAAGCGGTCGAACTTAACCCGATCATGTCAGGCGATGGCCTTTTGGGCGGCATGTGGGCCGACCGCGAAGGTTATATCGACACTACTGGAACCGTTCACGCCTACGCCGGGGCTGCCAAGAAACGCGGCGCAGAGGTGATCGAACACAACCGTGTGTTGGAATTGCGCCAGACCCTGCAAGGCTGGGACGTGGTGACTGAGAAAGGCACGATTTCCTGCGAACATGTCGTCAACGCCGGTGGCCTATGGGCCAAACAAGTGGGCCGTATGGCGGGTATCGAACTGCCCGTTTCACCGCTGAACCACCACTACCTGATCTCTGATACGATCCCAGCGCTCGAAGAGCTTGACTTCGAGGTCCCGATGACCGTCGACCTCGAAGGCTTCACCTATCTGCGGCAGGACCAAAAGGGCGTTCTGCTGGGCATCTATGAGGTCGATCATCAGCACTGGATGATGGACGGCGCGCCTTGGGAATACGGGTTCGAACTGCAACAGGAAGACCCCGATCGCATCGAGAAAGAACTGATCATGGGGTTTGAACGTTACCCCGCCCTGCAGGACGTGGGTGTCAAAACCTGGGTCAACGGCGCCTTCACCTTCTCGCCTGATGGCAACCCGCTGGTCGGCCCGGTGCCGGGACTGCGCGGCTATTGGTCGGCCTGTGCCGTCATGGCTGGTTTCTTGCAGGGCGGCGGCGTTGGCAAATCCTTGGCCGAATGGATGATCCACGGCGCGCCAGAGGCGGACGTCTACGGCATGGACGTCGCCCGCTACGGCATCTGGGCCGAGAACAAGCAATACATCAAGGAAACCACCGGCCAGTTCTACTCGCGCCGTTTTGTGATGACCTACCCCAACGAACAGCTGCCTGCTGGCCGCCCGCTCAAGACCGCCCCGGCCTACAGCGACATGACCGCCGCGGGCTGCCAATGGGGCCAAAGCTGGGATCTGGAAGTGCCGCTCTATTTTGCAGAACCGGGCTTTGAAGAAACCCCCTCGCTCAAGCGCTCGAACGCCTTCGACATCGTCGCCCGCGAATGCAAGGCGGTCCGTGAAAATGTCGGCCTCTTGGACATCTCCGGCTTTTCCCGGTTCGAGGTCTCGGGCCCCAATGCCGAAAGCTGGCTCAACTCCATCATGGCGACCGCGCTGCCGAAACCCGGCCGGGCGCGCCTTGCCGTGATGCTGGCCGAAGACGGCCGCCTCAAGGGGGACCTGACGCTCTTCAACTGGGGCGACGGCACATGGTGGATCATGGGCAGCTACTATCTGCGCCGCTGGCACATGCGCTGGTTTGACGATCACATGGCCGAAGGCGTCATCGTCCGCGACCTAGGCGAGGAAATGGCGGGCTTCTCGCTGTCCGGCCCCAAATCCCGCGCCGTCATCGAAAAGCTCACAGATGCCCCCATCGGTGAGCTGCCGCTCTTTGGCTGCGGAACTTATGACATCGGCATGATCCGCGCGCACGTGGCCCGCATGTCTGTGACCGGTGAAATGGGGTTTGAGATCAACTGCCGCATGGGCGACCACATCACCCTGCGCAAGACACTGCTCGCCGCCGGTGCCGACGAAGGTATGATCGAATTTGGCTTCAATGCGCTGCTCTCGCTGCGGTTGGAAAAGTCCTTTGGCATCTGGAACGCCGAATTCACCCAAGGCTACACACCCGGCATGACCGCGATGGACCGCTGGATCAAATGGGACAAGGGTGACTTTGTTGGGCGCGACGCGGCCATTGCCGAACGCGATGGCAATGGCCCGGCACAGGTGCAGGTGACGCTTGAAATCGACGCCACCAACGCCGACGCCAGCGGCTATGAACCGATCTGGGCGAACGGCGAAAAGGTCGGTTTTATCACCTCGGGCGGATACGGCCACACCACCGGAAAATCGTTGGCAATGGCGCTGGTCAACGCTGAACATGCCCACGAAGGCACCGACCTTGCGGTGCATGTCGTCGGGGTAGAGCGCCCCGCCAAGGTCATCGCACCGTCGCCTTATGACCCATCGGGCAAGGCAATGCGCGGATGACCCTAGGGCCAACACGGCGGGGCGGAAGGCGGCGCAGCGCAACCGAAACGCCTGCCGCCCGTAACGTGGATTATCGCAACCTGCGCAACCCCTTCCCGCCGATGAAGGCCTTCACCGATGACCACATCGCCGCGATGCACAATGCAGCACTCGACACGCTGGAAACCCTTGGCATCAGGGTTCTGCTGCCCGAAGCGCGCACGATGTTGGCCGCAGGCGGCGCACTGGTGGACGAAGACTCAGAAATGGTGCGCATTGGACGTGACATCGTCACGTCCGCCCTCACCTCCGCGCCGAAATCCATTCCCGTTGCAGGCGGCGCGCGGCACCGCGACATCGTGCTGGAGCTTGGCAACCTTGTCTTTCAGCCCGGTGCAGGCGCGCCTCATGCCACTGACCTGACTAGGGGTCGCCGCCCCGGCACCCGTCATGACTATGACGAGCTGACACGGCTAACCCAACATTTCGATGTGCTGCACATGATTCCGCCGCTTATCGAACCGCAGGACGTGCCGATCCACCTGCGTCACTACGCCACGATGGAATCGCAGCTGACACTAACCGACAAGGTACCCTTCATCTTCTCGCGCGGCACCGGCCAGGTTGAACAATCATTCGAGATGCTGCGCGATTTTCGCGGCCTGTCCGACGCGGACTTTGCCGCGCAGTCGCATTGCTACACGATTATCAACACCAACTCACCCCGCACCATCGACGTGCCCATGGCGCAGGGCCTGATGGACTTTGCCAAGGCGGGTCAGGTCAGCATCGTGACGCCCTTCACCCTGATGGGGGCAATGGCCCCAATCACCGTGGCCGGGGCGATCACCCTTTCCCATGCAGAGGCGTTGGCCGCCATCACGCTTGTGCAACTTACCAACCCGGGCGCGCCGGTCTGCTATGGCACCTTCACCAGCAACGTTGACATGAAATCTGGCGCGCCGGTCTTTGGAACGCCCGAACACTTTCGCGCCTCGCTGGCTGCCGGGCAGCTTGCGCGGTTGATTGGCCTGCCTTGGCGCAGCGCCTCTGGCTCTGCGGCGAACCTGTCAGACGTTCAGGCCGCCAACGAAACCCAGTTCGGCACTTGGGGCTGCCTGATGGCCGGTGCGACCGTGATCATCCACGCCGCTGGCTGGCTCGAAGGCGGGCTATCCGTGTCCTACGAAAAGCTGATTACCGATATCGAGGTGCTCAACATGGTGGCAGAGCTTTGCGCTGCTGGCACCGAAGCGGGCAGCGACATCGGCCTTGATGCGCTGGCAGAGGTGCAACCGGGTGGCCACTTCTTTGGCGCGAACCACACGATGGCGCGCTACCAAACCGAATTCTATGAACCCGTTGTCGCCACCTACGACAACTTCGGCACTTGGACAGAACGGGGTGCCGTTGATGCAACCACACGCGCGACCGGGATCTGGCAATCCATCCTTGCTGAACCCTCCAGCGTCGCCGTCGACCCCACCCGCCTTGGCGCGTTGCAAGACTACATCGCCAAAGGTACCGCTTCAGGCGGCGAACCTCCGGTCAGCTGATGACAGATCCGGACACCCTTCCCGGCAATACCAAAGTCACCCGGCAGGACTGGCTTGATGCGGCGCAAGCGATCCTCGTCTCTGACGGGGTTGAACGGGTCAAAGTGCTGACACTCGCCCAACGTCTGGATGTCTCACGCTCCAGCTTTTACTGGTATTTCCAAAGCCGCAAGGAACTGCTGACCGCCCTGCTGGACCACTGGATTGCGACAAATACCAAGGCGCTGGTCAGTCACTCCCACGCGGACCAACCCACCATCACCGCCGCAATCTGCAACGTCTTTATCTGCTTCATAGATGAGGCGCGGTTCAACAACAGGCTCGACTTTGCAGTTCGCGACTGGGCGCGTCGGTCACCGGATGTGCGCAAGGTTCTGCGTCAGTCAGATGATCAACGTCTCGATGCGCTGGCAACGATGTTTTCACGTCACGGCTACACACCCGAAGACGCCCGTATTCGGGCGCGTGTGCTTTATTACATGCAAATCGGCTATACCGATGCCGACCTTCAGGAAACCACCCAGGAACGGCTGGATCAGGTCGCGCAATACATCTTTGCGTTCACTGGAAAACACGCCTCACAGGGCGAAATGGCGCAGTTTCGCGACACCGTGCTGAAGCTGGACCAGACTTAGCGGAACAGCTCAAAATCACGGTTCAGACTGACCGACAGGCTGGTGTCGCTGTCTTCAGCGTCGCCCTCTTTGGTGACCGAATGCGAAACGGTCGCTGACACGTCCCAGTCGCGGGTCAGTTCGTGGCGATAGGTCACCGAAGCGCCTGCACTGCTGCCGTCGTCGACGGCTGCATCATTATAGTCAAGGCTCGCCAAAGATGCTGCAAAGGTCACGCTGCTCGTCGATGTCAGTTCTGTAGAATAGCTGGCCCGCACCTGCCGCGCGATGGCCCGCGTGCCTTCATTGGTGACAAACCCATCCTGCGACCCGCGGACAGAGATTTGGCCGTTACGCAGCTCTTGCGCGAAATTCACATTCCCCAGAAAGGAAACATCATCGCCCTGTTTGATCGCCCCGATCGTATAGCTCAGCGATTGCGTCTTGGTCAGCTCGCTGGTGCGGGAATAGGTCAGACGATCATCGGCACCGCCAATATCCACCGACCGACTATAGGCAAACCGGCTTTCACCGCCGCGCTGCGCAATCGTGAGCCCCAGATCAAAGCCAAAGCCGTCATCAGTGACGCTCGACCGCCCGCCGGTGCCATCATCAATCTCGGTCTCAATCTCCGAAAAACTGACCGTGGCTTCGGCTGTCGTGACGCGGTTGACGTTTGCACCCACCCCGATCGAGGCATCGCGACGTACCTGATAGGTGCTCAGCGTATCCTGGCGATCATCGACGCTGTAACCAAGCGTTGCATTGACGCTAAAGACCCGCGTGACATCAAACCGCAAGGCAAGATCGGTGGTCCGCACCGTGTTGTCAAAAAGCGCGGCACTGCCGATGTCGTCATAGGACAGGTCCGTAAATCCCAGATCAATCCGCACGCCAAACGGCCCGCTTTCTCCATATTCGGCACCCAACGATCCCGTGTGTTGCGTGCGGGTGCCACGTGTGGTGACGAAACTATCCTCGTCCAGCAACAGATCCGGGTCATCCAAAACGGCCAGACCGTCGATGTCGTCGCTGGCATAGCTGTAGCCAACGTTGAACGAAACCGGCCCGCTTTGCTGGGCATAGCTCAGCCGCAAACGGGGACTGATGATCCCAAAGTTGCTGTCGGCTTCGCTGATCTCTGCGATCTTGGCGTCCGCAGAGAACCGAAACTGCTGTGTGCGGGTGGCGCGGTTGATCTGCAAATTAGCGCGCGAGAACAACAAGTTGTCGTCCCCGAACTCGGCCCCGGCAGACAAACGCAAAAGCGACGGATTGCTATCCGTCGCCTGCGCCAAAGCACCAATGCCGACACTACACAACATAACGGTCAGGACCCCGCGTTTCCGAAGGTGTCCAAAACGGGCAAACCGTAGTGTCATGTTGTCAGTTCCAGTTCAGTTACTCGAATAGCCGGCGCTCTGGCGCAACAAGAACATCACCATCCTGCAGAACGATATCCCGAAGAACCTCGGACCCATCTGCGATAGCCTGATAGTTGATGATGACTGTGCTGACCGCACCTGTTTGTGTGTTTGTACGGCGCAATTGGATGCGCTTCTGGGCGGCGAAATTTGTGAACCCGCCACCGGCGGCCATCGCCTGCAACATGGTCACGCCTTCATCCAGCTCTTTTGGACCGGGCGACGCCCATTCGCCCAAGAAGAAGATATCGACGGTTGGGTCCGGTGCCGGGCCTGATGAACTTGGAATGCGCGGACGCAGCTGCTGAACCGAGACAAAGACATTGGGCGTTTGCGCGAACTGCGCGGCGATACCCGATGCGATGATCGATCCGATCTGGCCAGGTGTCTTACCGCGTACAGGCAGAGAACCGGCAAAGGGGAATGTGATCGACCCGTTCGGCAACACCAGAACGCTCCGGTTCAAACCGGGATCTTCCAGCACCTCGATCGACAGCGTGTCGCCGGGGCCAACGCGATATCCATCCTGCGCGGCTGCAGCATTCGCGAAAAGCAGCGCAAAAAGTAGAACGAGAATCTTTTTCATCAGGTGACCTTTGTCAGTTAACGCACCCATCCAAAAAGCGTTATTCACCTGTTACGCATCCGGGGGAACCATTTTCTGGTTCAATCCCCGAAATTTCGGGATTTTGTTTCCTTCCCGTCACAGAACCCCCTTGAAATAAGGCGCTTTTGTGACTTTCGGCCTACTCCGTCGGTGTTACCCCAGCAGCAATCAGCTTGTCCGCTTCGGCCTGAGCAAGGGAAATTTCCGGGAATTGAGCCAGGCTCCCCTCGGTCTGGGTCGCATCATTGAACGCCTTCAAAGCGTCCGCCTCGCGTTCCAGCGCCTGATAGACGACGCCAAGGTGGTACAGCACCGATGGATCATCGGGCAGGCCCTTGGCTGCGTCTTCCAGATACGGCAAAGCCTCTTCTGGGTCGCCGCGGCGATAGGCGATCCAGCCATAGGTGTCCTGAAATGCCGGAATTTCGGACCCGCGCAAACGGCGCGCCACGGTATAGGCCCGCTCAAGACTTTCGGGGTCTTCCCGGAAATTAGCCAGCAAAGTCGCAAGGTTGTTGGCGATCAACAGCGACCCCGATGCCCGGTCATAGACCCGTTCGTAGATTTCAATCGCGCCTTCGGGATCACCCTCTTCGGTCAAAACACTGGCCTGCGCCCAGGCGAGAGCCACCGAATTGGGCATAGCACTTGTGGCCCGTTCCATCAGCGCATCGCGCTGTTCCTTGTCGCCTTGCAGCGATGCAATACGGATCAACGTGGTCCACGCGGCTTCCAACTGGTCATTTTCTGCCAGCATGTCTTCCATCATCGCCCGGCCTTCTTCGACTTGCCCGATGCCAACCTTGGTCGAGGCGACAATCATCTGCAGGCCAACATTGTCCGGATCAGCGCTCAGACTTTCTTCGGCGAATTCCAGCGCGGTGTCCGCCTCGCCGTTCGCAAGACGGGCGCGCACCAATGCCGCGACCGACTGGATCGACCCATCACTGGCGGCCAATCCTTCGAGGATACCAATGGCATCTTCCACCTGCGACTGCGCCGCAAGACGCGCTACCTCAAAACCGGACGCCACGCGCAATGCCTGATCCCCGCCGATCCGGCTCAAGGTGTCTTCGATCTGTTCGACACGCGGCCAATCTTCGCGCGCGACTTGCACCCGGCCCAAAGCCACCAGCAATTCCACATCATCAGGTCGTGCCCGCAACGCATCCACCAGCGTTTCCTCGGCCAGGATCAGACGATCCTCCTGAACCAAGAGGCTCGCGAACCGCAGGCTTGGCCCCGGTGCATTGTTCGACGTATCAACTGCCAGCGATACAAAATCGCGTGCCAATTCGTGACTGCCGCTGCGACTAAAGGCGTCAGCCATCAGCAACATAGCTTCCCAATCGTCAGGATTATTGTCGATCGCCGCACGCAGCATTGTCACCGCGTCATCGGGGTTGTCCTCTGCAATCAACCACGTGGCTTGCATTTTGGTCGCCGCTGCATTGGACGTGTCCGACGCAAGCACCTCTTCCACCAATCGCCGTGCGCCGACTTCGTTGCCAGTGCCCAACAACATACGCGCCAGCACAACCTTCGCTGTATTGATATCTTCCAACGTGCCGGGGTCTTCAGTCTCTGTGCCGACCTCTGCCAGAACCGCCTCGATCGCTGCGATTGCACCTTCGCGATCACCACCTTCGAACTGGATACGTGCACGTTGTGTGGCCAGAATGGTGACGTTCTCACCAGCTTCCAGCAATCGGTCGATCTCCGCCATCGCGGCCTCTGATCCTTCGGCACCTGCGACCAATTCGATCAGGGTGTTCATCGGGGCCAACTCGCCCGGATTGGCATCAACATATCCGCGCAGGTAGGTGACCGCATCGTTCATCCTGCCTTCGCCAGCATAGAATTGCAGCAATGCGGGCAAGAATTCTTCGCGCTCTGGGAATTGTTCGATCAGCCCGATCAGGCTGGATTCGATTTCTTCGCGTCGATTCAACGCACCAAGCATCTGCAGGCGCATGATCTGCAGCTCGACCTCGTCACCGCGCCCTTCAATCAACGCATCCATCTGGGCCAAAGCCGAATCGACGTTTTCTTCATTCATCGCCTGTTGGATCAGAATGAACCGCAGCATCGAAACGTCGGGAAATTCGTCCAACAACGCTTCGGCGGCTTCTGCAGCCTGTCGCTGCGCCGCCAGATCTTCGGCATCGCTCGCCGCGCGATAACTTAGCGCTACCTCCGCAACCTCTGTAACCGGATCGTCCGGCAGCAGTTCCGCCAGCTTGGTGCCGTGGCGCTCAAGCTGATCCCAATTCTGGGACTCCAGCGCCAGCAAGGTAAGAGCACGGCGCGGGTCGGGATCTTCGGGCAGCAGTTCTGCCAAACGCAAGTATTGCGCGTTCGCTGCCCCACCGCGGTTCATGTCCAGCAGCATCTGCGCATAAGCTGTGCGCGCTTCGATGTGCTGCGGAACCAATTCAAATACGTTTCGGAATTCGATTTCTGCGCGGTTGAAGTCACCGTCTTCGATCAGCGCCATCGCGCTTTCGAAATGCTTCTCTGCGCGATCCTCGACGCTGTCGCATGCAACAAGAAAAATGCACAGCAACAGCGCTGCGAACGGACGCATCAAATTCGTCATTATATGACCTCATGTTCGGTGCGGGGCGTCTTGCCCCGCTTTCTTAGCAGCCAGTCCCGCGGGCGATGGCAACCAGTGTCCGAAGCATAATGCGAATGTCGCCCGCAAAGGACAAGCTTCTCGCGTAGAGATCATCAAATTGTGCACGTGCGACAAACTCGCTGTCGTGACGGGTCGAAATCTGCCAAAGGCCCGACAGACCCGGCCGCATGTCGAAGTAGCGCACTCCTGTATACTGCGACCGCTGATCAACGGTAAACGGACGCGGCCCAACAAGGGACATGTCACCCAGCAGAACGTTCAGAAACTGCGGCATTTCGTCAATCGAAGTCTTGCGGATCAGGCGACCAAAACGGGTGATACGTGGATCATCACGCAGCTTTTGGTTCAATTCCCACTCCAGACGCGCATCAGGGTTGGTGGCAAGATGTGCCTCCAGCAGCGCATCAGCGTTCGGAACCATTGAACGCAACTTAAACAGGCGGAATACACGACCGCCCTGCCCCACGCGTTCTTGCGCGTAAAACGGATTGTGCCCATCAAGCGCAACGATCAGGGCGCTCAGGCCAACGATTGTCAGGATGATAGGTGCGAACAGCAATACGATCAGAAAATCGAAGGTGGGCTTCACAAAACGCGCGTAGGCACCGTCGGTTGCACTGGCAGTAGTGACTGATTTGATGGCCGAAAGAATGACCGGTTTGTGGGACGATCGGAAACTCGAAAGATCGTCATCATGAAACGACATAAACTGTTATCCTTAAACACGCCCAAAAATTGGGCTACCTATAACGAACGATCAGGAACGATGTTTCATCAACACCACAAACGGTCGCTTACCATCATCCCCCGCAGCCATTTTATGACCACATACCTTTATAGGCAAATTTTCGCCAAATTTGCAAACAATGCCCTCGGGAAATTCACCTTTTGTTAGCCAGAACTGCAAAATTTCAGCCTTCTGCGCAGAAAATCATGAAATTATGCGCGTTTATGCCATGAAGCAGCCCTAGTTTTTTGTTTCAAGTTACCAGAACAAAGCACTGATTCAGGGAAACTGTGGCAGATTAGGCAACGATCAAATGGTGTTCTGCGAATCGGAACGCTATCTATCAAGCCTGCCACCGGGATTTATGGCAGATATTGCGCAACCAGAACGAGGCATGATCGGCTTGGCCAAGACCGACGACACCGAAAACGCGACCATCTGGTCCAAGCTGTTTGGGCGCAAAGGCAACAGTTTACTGGCGCCACAGCCAGACCCACCCGCGTTTCGGAGCGCGCGTGCGCCCGATGCCGATGACGGCAACGCAGCCGATGACACCGAACCTGTAGGCGACTTCTTTTCCACAGGCTTTGGGCTGAAGCGTCGTGCCTTCACGCTCTTGCCCGATCCAGATTTTCTCTATTGGAGCCCGGGACACAAACGCGCCTATTCTGTGCTTGAATATGGGATCATGACCCGTGCGCCGATCACCGTGATCACCGGTGATGTGGGCGCGGGCAAAACCACATTATTGCAGGCCCTGCTGGAACGGGTCTCTGACGACACGATTGTGGGCCTCATCTCGAATGCCCATGGCAACCGTGGTGATCTGCTGCGCTGGGCGCTATCTGCCCTCGACGTGCCCAGCCCGCGCGAAGCCAACTACGTGGAAACCTTCCAGATTCTGCAGAATTTTCTGGTCGAGAACTACGCCTCAGGAAAATACGCAATCCTCGTGATCGACGAAGCCCAACAGCTAAGCCCAGAGGGCCTGGAAGAGTTGCGGATGCTGACCAACATCAACACCCGCACCGACGAGTTGCTGCAACTCGTCCTGATTGGACAGCCAGAACTGCGCGAGGTGATCTCGCGCCCCGAAATGCGTCAGTTCGCACAGCGGATCATGGCGTCATTCCACCTTGGTCCGATGGATGCCGACACAACCTCAGCCTATATTCGGCACAGGTTGGAACACGCCGGCGGATCTGGCGATCAGATCACCGATAGCGCGGCGGCACTTGTGTACAAACATACCGGTGGCATCCCCCGTCTGATCAACAAATTATGTGATTTTGCAATTGTTTATGCAGCAACGGCCGAACAAACGGTCATCGACAAAACCATCGTTCAAAGTGTGATGAACGATGGCTTGCTGCAAGGTGTGACGTCCGACAGTCCGGACGAGGGTTAGGGTTATGGGTGCACTTGTTCGGTTCTATTGGTCGCTGTTTCTGCGCCGCTTGCCTGTCATGGCAGTCCTCTTCATCCTCTTCTCTGTCGCAGGCCTTGCTACCGCCTGGCGCCTCCCCCCCACTTACGAAGCCTCGGCCCGGCTGATCGTCGAAACCCCGCAAATCCCCGATGAACTCGCCGCTTCAACTGTCCGCATCTCGGCCACCGAAGAAATCGAATTCATTCGCCAGCGGCTTTTTACCCGCACCAACCTTCTGGAAATTCAGCAGCGGTTGAACGTGCTGGCCGACACCAGCAACATGTCCCCTGACCAGATCGTGTCAGAGATGCGCAGACGCACTGACATCCGCAGCTTTCAAAGCGGGTCAGGTGGCGGTCGCGGCAGCGCGCGCCCAACGCTTGTAACGGTCAAATTCGAAGCCCGCGATGGCCGGATTGCGGCCAACGTTGTGAATGAATTTGTAACCCGCATCATTGACGAAAACGTTAGCCTGCGAACCGACACCGCCGAAGATACGCTCGACTTTTTCTCGCAAGAGGTCGAGCGCCTGACCAGAGAGCTGGATGACCGTAGTTCCGCGATCTCCGAATTCCAACGCGAAAACAGCGATGCGCTTCCCAGCGATCTGTCGTTCCGCCAGCAGCGCCTGTCCCTGCTCGAAGAACGCATTGCGACCTCTGAACGCGAACGCACCAATCTGAACGAACAGAAAGAGCGTATTCAAACCGCATTCGAACGCACCGGCGGCCGCCCTGTTCAGCAGCAAAACTCCACCGAACAGCGCCAACTCGCCTCGTTACGCACGCAGTTGCGGCAGGCGTTGACCGTCTATTCAGAGACCAACCCAAATGTTGTCTCGCTGCGCAATCAGATTGAATTGCTCGAGGCGCAGCTTGCCGCCGAGCAAGCGCAACCGGTGCAAACCAATAACGCCGCAGAACTGGTGTTCGAACTTCAACTGTCCGAGATCGACTCGCGTGTTGAACGCATCAATGAAGAAATCACGCGCACCCAGCTGCAGATTGCCGACCTGACCGAGAGCATTTCTCGCACCCCCGGAGTGGCCGTGACACTAGATGCGCTTCAACGTGACTACGAAAATGTTCGGTCCCAATATGACCGTGCAGTGGCCAGCTTGGCGCGTGCCAACATGGGTGAACGGATCGAGTTGACCTCGCGCGGCCAGCGCCTGCTGTTGATCGAAGCGGCGCGCGCGCCCGATGAACCCAGCAGCCCCAACAGACCACGTGTTGCGATGATGGGCATCGCACTTGGCCTGGGTTCCGCTGCGGCCTTCTTTGCCCTGCTGGAATTGATCAATCGCACGATCCGTCGCCCGGTTGAGCTAACGAATGCTTTGGGCATCACACCGATTGCCACGATTCCCTTTATCGAAAGCCGGGGTGGCCGCATCGCGCGCCGCTCCTTCAAGCTTCTGGCGATATTGGTGCTGATCGTCGCCATTCTCGCCAGTATCTATGTGGTCGACACTTACTACATGCCGATCGAACTAATCGTGCAGAAAATCATGCGCAGGGTTGGGTTGTGAGCACCCAAGCCCCGCACCAATAAAGAGGCCCGCGATGGAAAAGCTGCAAAAAGCGATTGCCGAAGCGCGCAAATCCCGCGCTGGTGCCAGCACTGGCAAAACCGCCGGTGCGCCTGGACGGGGCAAACCGCAAGGCGCTACGTCAGAGCGTGGTGAAACGCTGTGGGACGACATCAAGCAGATGAATCCTGACGCGCGGCACATGACTCGCAACCGGATCGTGTCGCACAAGGCCGATACTGCGTCGTCCTCCTTTGACGTGCTGCGCACCAAGGTGATGCAACAGATGCAGCAAAACGGCTGGAAACGCCTGATGATCACCTCACCGATGCCCGGATGTGGCAAGACGACATTGGCCGCCAACCTCGCCTATGGTGTCTCTCGGCAAGGTGCGAAATCCGCGATTCTGATGGAATTTGACCTGCGCAAACCAAACCTGTCCAACATTCTTGGGGTCAAACCCAATCACGACATCCGTGACGTATTGACAGGGCAAGTCTCGTTTCAGGATCAGGCCTTGCGGATCGGTCAAAACGTCGCTGTTTCAATGGCATCGCGCCGATCGGCGGACCCAACCCGCTATCTGACCAGTGATGAAACGCAACACCAGCTGCGCACCATCGAAGAGGCATATGACCCCGACATGATGATCTTTGACATGCCGCCATTGCTGGTCAACGACGATGCCCGGTCATTCCTGCCCTATACCGATTGTGTGCTGCTGGTAGCTCGCGCCGAATCCTCGACCAGCAAACAAATCGACGTCTGCGAAAAAGAAGTGGCAGAGCAGACAAACGTGGTCGGTGTCGTGCTGAACCATTGCCGGTTCGTGGACGAGACCCAAGGCTACGGATACGGCGGCTACTGACGCAAAAGACCGCGTAGATAGGCGCCATAGGTGTTCTTGCCGAACATGTCTGCGCGCGCCTCCAGCGCTGCATCATCAATCCAACCCGCCTCATAGGCGATCTCTTCAGGTGATCCAGTCTGCAGTCCCTGCCGATCCTGCAAAGTGCGCACAAAATTCCCTGCGTCCAGCAGTGACGCATGTGTGCCCGTATCCAGCCAAGCAAAGCCGCGACCCATCTTTTCGACCGTTAGCAGCCCGTCGTTTAGGTACATTTCCAGCAGCGTAACAATCTCCAGCTCGCCACGTGCCGACGGTTCGACCGCGCGCGCACGTTCCGGCGCACTGCCGTCCAGAAAGTACAAGCCCGTTACCGCATAGGGTGACGGCGCGACCTCGGGCTTTTCGATGATTGCCTTGACCGTATCGCCCTCAAAATCGACGACGCCATAACGTTCAGGATCAGACACGCGGTAGCCAAAAACCGTGCCGCCTTCAGCCTGTCGATCGGCCTTTTGCAAGCTATCGGGCAATCCATGCCCAAAAAAGATATTGTCCCCCAGAACCATCGCACTGGGCGCGCCATCCAGAAAGTCTTCGGCCAGTACATAGGCCTGTGCAAGCCCATCAGGGCTGGGCTGTACAATCCAGGTCAGGCTGATCCCCCATTGCGATCCATCACCCATAAGCCTTTGAAATTGAGCCTGATCTTGTGGCGTTGTAATCATCGCAATCTCGCGTATACCGGCCAGCATTAGGATGCTGAGCGGGTAAAAGATCATCGGCTTGTCATACACCGGCAAAAGCTGCTTCGACACCGCAAGCGTCATCGGATAAAGCCGCGTGCCGGACCCACCGGCGAGGATGATCCCCTTGCGCTGCGTCATGCGTCTGCCTCCATTACCTCTGCCACAACCCGCGCCAACGCTGGTTCCCATGCAGGTGGTTTAATCCCGAAAGTGTCCGTCAACGTGGCGCAATCAAGCCTTGAATTGGACGGCCGCTTTGCCGGTGTCGGATAGGCACTACTGGGAATATCCGTCACGGTCACCCGCTGGCCGCTTGCCGCAAACACCGCGCGGGCGAAATCCGCCCAAGAGGTGCTGGGCTGGCCGCTGAAATGATAGGTGCCCACTTTGCGCGCATCATCCAACTGCGCGGCAATCTCCAGACAGGCCGCCGCAATCGCAGTCGCCGGTGTTGGCCCGGTCACCTGATCCGCTACGACATTCAGCGCATCGCGCGTGGCCCCCAACCGCAGCATCGTCTTCACGAAATTCGCACCATCGGCGGAAAAGACAGCCGCTGTACGCAAGATCACTGCCCGCCCGCCCGCCGCGCGCACGGCAACTTCGCCGGCCAGCTTGCTGCGGCCATAGGCACCCAGCGGGCCGGTCGCCGCATCCGGCGCCCAAGGCGCGTGACCACTGCCATCGAACACATAATCGGTCGAGATATGCACAAACGGGACGTCGCGCGCCGCACAGGCCGCCGCCATATGGCCAGGTGCCGTTGCGTTGATCGCCGTCGCAAGCGCCTCGTCTTCTTCGGCCCGGTCCACAGCCGTGTAGGCCGCAGCATTGATCACCGCCTTTGGCGCACGCGCAGCGATCAACTCTGCAATCGGGTCAGGCTCTGCCAGATCCAGCGTTTCGCGACCCACGCAATCTGCTCCCAAACGCCCCAGCGCCAGCGCCACCTGACCGGAGCGTCCGAACACCAGCACACTCATGCGGTGCCCAGCCGTTCGCCCACGCCCGCGCGGTCCATCAGCCCCTGCAGCCAATCGCCGTTGTCCAGATACCATTCAACCGTCAGCCGCAGCCCTTCGTCCACTGTCACGGACGGGGTCCAGCCCAGTTCCGCCTGAACACGGCTGGCATCAATGGCATAGCGCTGATCGTGGCCGGGCCTGTCGGTAACAAAGGTGATCTGGTCGGCATAAGGATGATTGGCCGGGCGCAACTCATCCAGAATGGCGCATAACTTGTGGACCAGGTCGATGTTCTTCACCTCGTTGAAGCCACCAATATTGTAGGACCGTCCGACCTGCCCCTTGTCGAGCGCCAGCAACAACGCTGCGGCGTGATCCTCGACATATAGCCAGTCCCGAATATTCTCGCCCTTGCCATAAACCGGGATCGGCTTGCCGCCCAGCGCGTTCAAAATCACCACCGGGATCAGCTTTTCAGGAAACTGATAAGGGCCGTAATTGTTTGAACAATTGGTCACGATGACCGGCAGGCCATAGGTCTCGGCCCATGCCCGGACAAGGTGATCTGACCCCGCCTTGGACGCCGAATAGGGGCTGCGCGGATCATAGGGCGTATCTTCGGTAAACATCCCCGTGGCACCCAACGACCCAAAGACCTCGTCGGTCGAAATATGGTGGAACCGAAACGCCTCTAGCTGGCCCTGCGCCATCCAATAGGCGCGCGCTGCTTCAAGCAGCGTGTAGGTGCCCATGACATTGGTCGACACAAACGCCTCTGGTCCGTCAATCGACCGGTCCACGTGGCTTTCAGCGGCCAGATGCATGACAGTGTCCGGCCGATGTGCCGCAAAGATGCGGTCCATCGCGGCGCGGTCCCGGATGTCTGCCTGTTCCAGCACATAGCGGTCGCTTGTCGCGGCCTCTGCCACGTTGTCCAGGCAGGCCGCATAGGTCAGGCTGTCGACATTGACGACCGCATCACCGCGCGCAATCGCCTGCCGCACCACGGCAGAGCCGATGAATCCCGCCCCACCTGTCACCAATATCTTCATGTTTGATACTCAAATGGGCTGTCAAAATCGGCCAATGCAGGTGCTGCGGCATCTTTGTCAGACAGGACGGGCGCACCCTCCAGCGGCCAATCCACGCCACAACTGTCCCAATGCACCCCGCCATCGGCATCGGGTGCGTAAACGTCAGAGCATTTGTAGATGATCTCTGTCATCGGCTCCAACGTGACAAACCCATGGGCAAACCCCTCTGGCACCAGAAGCTGCGCGCCATTGTCAAAGCTCAGCACTTCGCCAACCCATTGCCCGTAGGTCGGGCTGCCTTTGCGGATATCAACGGCCACATCAAAAAGCGCCCCGCGCCCACAGCGCACCAGCTTGGCCTGCGCATAAGGCGGCGCTTGAAAGTGCAGCCCACGCAACGTTCCTGTCGCTTCACTCAGTGAATGATTGTCTTGCACAAAATCATAGGACAGCCCCGCTTCATCCAGTGCTGATTTCTTCCAGCTTTCGCTGAAAAAGCCGCGCGCATCGCCGAAACGGCGTGGCGTAATCTTCATCACACCCGGCAGGCTTGTCGCTTCAATCTTCACACATCACATCCAGCATTGGTTCGCGGTTCCCTTGGGTGGTCGGTGATCGGCCGCGCTATTGCAAGTCCGACCAGCCCTACCCCCGCGCCATCGTGACCCATGCGCACCACCGTTCAGGACCTCCGATAAACCGTCAACGCCAGCACAGCGCCTGTCAAAAAACCGCCCAAATGGGTCTGCCATGCCAGATGTCCGTTCAACGCCCACCACATGACAATATTGATCGCAATCAGTAGGCCCGCCATGCGGATCACAGGGCCAATCCCCTCGCGCAGATCAACCCGGTCCAGATAATTCCATCCCAGCAAAGCCCCCGCCAAACCAAACAGCGCGCCAGAGGCACCAACCATTGGCTGCGGTGTCTGCGCCAACAGCGCATAAGCAACAGCCCCACCCAGGATCGAACCACAATAGATCACCAAGAACCCGCGCCCGATGACACGGTCCATCACAGCACTGCCAAGGCTGAAAAGCGTGATCATATTGACAATTAGATGCCCCATCCCCCCGTGCAGAAACCCATAGGTCAAAAACATGGTTGCCGGTTGCGCGGCATAGTTAGGCCGCCAGTTATCTAACAAACCGGGCCAGAACCCGGCGTATTCATAGGCGCGTTGCCGCAGCCGGACGTAATCAATGACCTGCCAATCCGATAGCGTCAGCACGATTTCGATCAGGCAGCACAAGCCAATCAGCGCCGCCAGAACGACCAATTGCTTGGCTGTGCGCGCGGGGTCCGGGGCGGCTTGAGGATCGGGGGTGGGGGACAACGCGGTCGCCTTGAACAAATGAACTGCGCCAAGATTAGGGGCAAGCGGCGGCCGTGCCAAGCGAATGCGCGCTTGACGGTTCGCCCTGAAACCGGAACACTTGGGGGTGATATTGTCACGCACAGCATTTAAGGCCCGCGCTTTGGACACGCATACCATGCCAGCAAACGGCCCCGTCGGACGCTCCGGCGACGAAGTCGAAAAGACCCGGCCCCCTGCCGTGACGATGCGCTATGAAACGCTGGCTGACCTCTTTGCTGCCATCCCGCAACTGGCCGAACTGACCCGCGACCGCCCGCGCCCAAACGAAGACGCGCAAGATGTGCTGTTTCGCCTGCGCCGCTCCAACACCCCCGAAGAGGCGATTACCTTTACCGCCTTTGCGTTTGTGCCAAAATTGGCGATCTGGTGGGGCTATGAATGCCTTCGTTCGATCCCAGAGGTGCTGACCCCGCTCGACCGCGAGATGATGGATGGCATCGCTCAATGGATCGGGCAGCCAACGATGGAAAACCGCCACACCCTGATGCGAGAGGCGCTTTGGGCCACCGAAAAGTGTCCCGGTGTTCATCTTGCATTGGCGGTGGGCTGGTCCGGTGGCTCGATTGCGCCCAATGACCCGGCATCCGTACCATTGCACCGATGCCCCCGCGCGATCAACACTGCGGTTTTGTCCTGCCTTGCGCAGGCCAACATCAGCCGTCGCACGATCTATTTGACGCGGTTTATGGACGTGGCACAATCGCTCTTCAAAGTGTATTGAACCGTCAACACACACCTGAATCGCCCGGACTTCCATGACGCTAACGCTGAAAATCGACAATTATGACGTGTTGCAGGACGGTGGTCCGACCTTTGTGACCGTCACCGGCAAGGGGCTGCAAATAGGCCGCTCCACCTCGATGGATTGGACCCTGCCGGATCCTGAACGCCATATCTCAAGCCACCATTTCAGCGTGGAATACCGCGATAACGCCTATTTCCTTGTGGATACCTCGACCAATGGCGTCTTCTTGGATGGTCAGCGGCACCGGATCGAAGGCGCGCATAGGTTGCAATCGGGTGATCGCTTTCAGGTGGGTCACTATTACATTGTCGCCTCCGTCGAAGGCGCGGCCCCGAAGCCGACCGGGTTCACGCCAACCGCTGCGGCCCCTGCTGCCGCACCCCCACCGGCGGCGGCCCCGGCTGATGACAATGATCCGTGGTCGATGGGTGCGCCAGCCACGCCAATAAACCCTAATCCGACACCGAACCGCGATCCCTTTGCGGACTTCTCGCAGGATTTCATCGTCAATCCCCATGCGCCTGCCACACCACCGGCACC
This sequence comes from uncultured Paracoccaceae bacterium, assembly GCA_947492825.1. Classification (GTDB taxonomy): domain Bacteria; phylum Pseudomonadota; class Alphaproteobacteria; order Rhodobacterales; family Rhodobacteraceae; genus CANMYO01. Next base: position 554,784 of record CANLNT010000002.1, on the reverse strand, counting down.
CGCACCTGCGCCACAGCCTGCGCATCAGGGGTCGGCCTCTCCCTTTGGCGATGCACCGCCCGCCGCAGGTGTGCCACCGGTTCAGCCAATGGTGCCGCAAGCCGCTCCGCCCCCGGGACAGGCGCAAGCCGCCGCAGGCAACGTGCTGGCGGCTTTCTGTGAAGGTGCAGGCCTGCCCGCGGGCAGCTACGGCAACGCCGATGCCGAAGCCCTGGCCCGCGAACTTGGCCGCACCATGCGTGTCGCCAGTCAGGAACTGATGGCGATGCTGCAAGACCGGGCATCGGCCAAGAAATTCACCCGTGGTGGCGAACGCACCATGATGGGCAACACCGAAAACAACCCGCTGAAATTCCTGCCTGACGCCGCTCAGGCGCTCGAGGTGATGTTCCTGCAATCGCGCCCCGGCTTTATGGAAGGCGGCACCGGCATGGACGCCGCCCTACGCGATGTCCGCACGCATCAAATGGCCGTCTTTGCCGCAATCCAGCCTGCCTTGATTCAGCTTCTGTCCGACCTTTCTCCCGAAGCGATTGAGGATTCGGCAGGCGGTGGCGGGCTCTTGTCCGGGGGCGGAAAGCGCAAGGCTTGGGACACATTTGTCGAACGCTGGGACGAAAAAGTGGGCGCGCATGAAAACGGAATGTTGGGTGCTTTCCTTGAACATTTCGCCGAAAGCTACCGCACCGCCGTGCAATCGGCCAAAAGATAGCGTGCAATATCAACACCATCGCCACACTCTTGTCACAAGAGTAAGGAATCCCTTGCTTGACCCGCGCGTCGGTTGACCGCAGGGTAAGATGGTAACTGTGCAGGCCAGAATGGCTAACCTGACGGGGCAGGTGACACGACTATGACGCTTGATTGGCTCAACGAACCTATTTCTGACGACGAACCCGCGGGCCCAGACCTCGAAGCGGCGGATGACGCAGGTTTTCTTGATTATTACTACGAAGCCGAAGCGCTTATGCCAGAGCGGTACTTCACCCCCGGCATCAAAAGCGACAAAGACGAATTCGCGCCCGGCGCCTTGTTCGACAAAAAGTCGATCAGCCTCAAGGATCATAACCCAAAGATCGAAGGGCTGCTGAAACGTAGCCGCGACCTGCGGCTTTTGTCGTTGCAGGCGCGCCTTTGCATTCTGGCCGGTGACCTGACCGGCTTTGTCGACGCGCTTGAAGGCACCGCCGATGTACTTGCGGCCTTCCCCGCTGACGTGAACCCCAAGGATTTGTCTGACAAGCGCGGCGCACTGGACGAGCTTGGTAATTCCGTCGTGGTCGGCATTCCGTTGCAATACACCGAACTCGCCGGACCGGGCGAGGTGAGCTATCGCCGGATGCAGGTGGCGCTTGGCAAATCCGAACCGCGTCAAGGCGAGTTAGGCCTTGATCCGGGTAAACTGTCCGCTGAACTGGCCTCTCCGGGCAATGCCAAAGCCGTTGACGCCGCCCATGCCTTGCTCAGCCGCGCAGCTGGCGCATTGGCCCGCATCAAAGAGGCGGGACTGCTGAACGACCCGCCCTTTAACCCCGCAGTCGACCCAACAATGACCACCATCGCCGACATTCAGGCGATGATCGCAAACGCGCGCCCCGATCTGACCCCGTGGTCAGCGGAAGAAGCCGCCGCAACCGAAAGCGCAGCTTCCGACGACCCGGCCGAAGATGACGGCGGCACAGCAGCAGACGGCGGTGACGGCCCGACACCGGTGGCAGCTGCTCCAGTCGCGGCCCCCACAGTTGTCACCGCAATCCCCTCGCGGTCCGCTGCCCTGCGCACCCTCAGCGCGGTTGAGGCCTATTTTGCAACCCACGAACCCGCCGCACCGGCGCTCTTGCTGATCACGCAGGCCCGGCTGTTGGTTGGCAAGCCGCTGATCGAAGCGATTGAAACCCTCTTGCCCGCCGACGCACCCCGCGTGATGATCGACTTTGGCCCCGCGACCGGGTTCAAAATGGACATGAACCGGCTCAAGATGCTGGCGGGCGAATCTGCCTCGCTGGCGGGTGCCGTCGAAAATGAAGACCCCGGTGAAGACCCCATTGTTGGCAACCGGGCCGATGTGGCAGGCCACCTGTCCGCGCTCGAAGAATTCTTTCGGGCACGCGAACCGGCCAGCCCTATACCAGTTTTGCTCTTCCGCGCGCGGTCGTATCTCGAAAAGGACTTCGCCGCGATCGTTGCAGAACTCATACCACCCCCGGCTGAGACACAAAGCGAATAAACAACCAGAATCGTTTCCGCTGCCGCAGTCACAACCGTTGACTCACACCACCATTCGCAGTTTCATCTGCTTCAAATATTGGGAGAAAAATAATGGCTTCAGATTCCGCAACAGGATTTATCAAGCGCAACCGTCCGCCCCGCGTAAACATTTCTTACGCCGACCCCTATGACGCAGAGAAGGTCGTTGAGCTGCCGTTTGTCATGGGCGTTATGGCCGATCTTTCGGGCAACGCTTCTCCGGTCGAGAAAGAAGCAATTGGTGATCGCGACTTTACCGACGTCACCAATTCCACGCTGGACGCTTATGTCGCCTCGGTGAACCCCGGCCTGTCCTTCAATGTTGAAAACAAGCTGGACCCCGACAGCACCGACCGTCTGGGCGTGAACCTTGAATTCAAATCGATGGACGATTTTGGCCCGGCCCAGGTTGCCCGTCAGGTGCCCGCGCTGAACAAACTGCTTGAGGCGCGCGAACAACTCGCCAACCTCGCCCGCTACATGAACGGCAAGTCCAAGGCCCAGGATCACATCCGCGCCCTGCTCGACGATCCGGAACTGATGGCAGCACTAGCCGAACGTGCCGGGTCCGACGATGACGACGACGCCGAAGGCGAAGACAACGCATAAAATACGTAGCGCGCCCGACACTGGGTTTGGCGTGCTATCCAGAATACGAACAGGGGACATCACACGATGGCAAACGACGGCACACAACAGGAAGGACAGGTCGAAGGCGGCCTGAGCGAACTCGACGAGTTTTCCGACATCCTGCAGAAAACGATCAAGCCGCGCACCGAAGAGGCTTCGAAAGAAGTCGACAGCGCAGTAACCACGCTTGTCAAAGAAGCGCTGAGCGATGACACACTCGTTCAGGAAGACATCATCGACACGATCCAGGCGATGCTTGCCAAGATCGACAAAAAGCTGACCGATCAGGTGAACCAGATCATCCACGCTGACGAATTCCAGAAACTGGAAGCCAGCTGGCGCGGTCTGGCCTATACGGTCAACAACTCTGAAACCGACAGCAGCCTGCGCGTGAAGGTCATGAACGTCGGCAAGGACGAGCTCAAGTCAGAGATGCGCCGCTACCCCGGTGCCAAGTGGGACAAGTCCCCACTGTTCACCAAAATCTACAGCCAGGAATTCGATACGCTGGGTGGCAAGCCGTACGGCGCTATCGTCGGCGACTTCTACTTCGACCATTCCTCTGGCGACGTGAACCTGCTGCGCGACATGGGCAAGATTGCTGCTGTTGCTCATGCACCATTCCTGACCTCTGCCGCGCCGGAACTTCTGGGCATGGACAGCTGGAACGAAATGCCGAACCCGCAGGACCTGAACGAGATTTTCGACACCCCCGATTACGCGGGCTGGAACTCTCTGCGCGAAAGCGAAAACTCGCGTTATATCGGCATGACCTTGCCGCGGGTGCTGTCGCGCGAACCCTACAGCCAGAACTCCACCTCCGTTGTTGAAGAATTCAACTTCGAGGAAGAGACAGATGGCCACGACGGCAAGCAGTACGCCTGGATGAACGCAGCCCACGCCATGGCCGTGAACGTCAACCGCGCGCACAAGGAACACGGCTGGACCGTCCGCATCCGCGGTGTGCAGTCAGGCGGCGAGGTGATGAACCTGCCGACCCACACCTTTGACACCGGCGACGGTGCCAAAGACATGAAAATCCCGACAGAGGTGTCCATCACCGACCGTCGCGAGGGTGAGCTTTCAAAGGCGGGCCTTATTGGCCTTGTCCACCGCAAGCACACCGACAAGGCGGCCTTTATCGGTGGTCAGTCGCTCTATAAACCAAAGAAGTTCACCGATGCAGAGGCGACCGCATCCGACAACATGTCCTCGCGTTTGCCTTACATCTTCGCGGTGTCCCGCTTCAGCCATTACCTGAAGTGTATGGTCCGCGACAAAGTGGGCGGCACACCTGACCGCACACAGATCCAGAACGATCTGCAAAGCTGGATCAACAACTACGTCACGGCCAACCCTTCGACCGCAAGCGAAAAGGAAAAGGCCCGCAAGCCGCTGGCAGCCGCCACGGTCCAAGTCATTGAGGACGAAGAAAACCCCGGCTACTACATGGGCAAATTTTTCCTCAAACCGCACTTCCAGATGGAAGGAATGGATATCGGGATGAGCCTTGTATCCAAGCTACCATCTGGTGGCTAACCCCTCATTTTAACCCCCCCTGTCGGGCAATACATAGAAAGACCGGCATTTCCAAAAAGGAGACTACCCCATGGCAGTTGATATGTTCTTCAAAATCGAAGGCATCGACGGTGAATCGAAAGACGGCTCTCATACCAATGAGATCGACGTTCTTGCATGGAGCTGGGGCATGTCCCAGTCCGCAACCACCCACATGGGCGGCGGCGGTGGCTCGGGCAAAGTCAACGTTCAGGACATCAGCTTCACCAAGTACGTGGACAAATCGTCCCCCGAACTGATGAAGGCCTGTATGACCGGTCGTCACATCACTGAAGCAACCCTTGTTGTGCGCAAAGCCGGCGACAAGCCGCTGGAGTACATGACAATCAAAATCAACGACATCATCGTGTCTTCGGTTTCGACCGGTGGTTCCGGTGGCGAGGATCGTCTGACAGAGAACGTCACGCTGAACTTCAGCCAGGTGGACTATAAGTACATCGAACAGACCGACACTGGTGCCGAAGGCGACAAGCCTGACGTCAAGTGGGACATCGCCAAGAACGAAGCGATGTAATTGGCTGGGTCCAGACGGACCCGCTGATACAAATACTGGACCGGCCTTCGTGTGGGGGCCGGTCCGTTCCCGGAACGGCATGACTTGCCCCGTCGCGGGCCGCGCGGTTCGCAGCGCCTCACCCGACTGACAAGGCTCAGGACATGAACGCCACCACATCAAGAACGCAGGAAAAGACGCTGGCCCCTCGGGACCGGCATCAGCTGTCCTTGATGCACGTCTTTCGCGCAGCACACGCCAACCGTGACGCCGCGAAAGAAGAAAGGAACCTCGTCGAAGGCAATCGCGAACTGACCCAGCGCAGCAAGGAACGCCGTGCGGGTACCGACGAAGACACGTTGCGCCAGCACCTCAACCGCGACATGGCCAGCCTGATGAACACGGTCAATCTGGATGCCACGGTTCCGCTTGACGATCACCCGTACCTTCAGAAATCCGTCGCCAACTTTGGCTTTGGCGACCTCAGCCAGTTGGCGGGCACAGTAGATGGCCCAGCCCAGATTGCCGCGCTGATCCGCAAGACTTTGCTTGCCTTCGAACCGCGCCTGATCGCCGACACACTTGAAGTCACCGCATCAGAAGAAAACGATGTCGCAGGCGCGCGCCTGACCTTTGACATCTCCGCCGAAATGGCCGCCTCTCCGGTTGATATCCCGCTCAATTTTGTGGCCGAGGTCGACAACGGCGCAGGTAAGATCCAGATGACCAAACTGCGGGTGCAAACGTGAAAAAGGAATTCCGCGACACCTATAACCGCGAGTTGGCGCTGCTTTACGAACGCTCTGCAGAATTCGCCAAGGACTATCCCGGCATCGCAGATCGTTTGGGCGGTTTGATGCGCGAAAACCTTGATCCGGCTGTGGCTGGATTGCTGGAAGGCACCGCCTTTATGGCCGCGCGGGTGCAGCTGAAAATTCAGGACGAATTTCGCACCTTCTCGACAGAGCTTCTTAATCAGGTCTTCCCGGATGCGTTGGCACCTACGCCCTCTGTGATGCTGGTGCAGGGCAACCCGCCTTACGACAACAAGGACCTGATCGACGGGCTGCACTTTGATGCGGGCGCTTACCTTGATGCACGCTTTGTGGATTCCGATCAGCGCGTATCGTGCCGCTATCGTCTTTGCGCGCCTCTCTCAATCTGGCCCCTTACTGTCAGCAACGCCACCTACTACGCCAGCCCCGCGCCATTCCTTGCCGCCGGCGAATCAGAGGTGGCAAAAGGTACCAAGGGCGGCCTGCATCTGACCATCCACCGCCCCGCTGGCGCGGGCAGCGACCAGGACGGCGGCCCGCTTTCCGAAATCGCTGCTGACACGCTGCCGATCTATCTGACCGGCGACATGCCTGATGCGGTCGCCTTGTACGAACAGATCTTCTGTGACCTCAAACGCGCCTCACTGCGCTACCTCGACAAACACGGCGACCCGGTCTTTGTCCGCCTCGACCCACGCGCCATTGAACAAGTGGGCTTTGACGACAAAGACCACCTGTTTCCGCGCAATGGGTCCATGTTCAACGGCTTCGCTCGCCTGCGCGAGGTTTTCGTCTTTCCGCGCAAGACTCTTGGCTTTCGCCTGACTGGCTTGAAACAGGTGCTGCGCCACATCACCGGCTCTGACGTACAACTCTTACTGGAATTCGGCCATGCCAACCAAGGCCTTGCCGCGCGGATTGAGGCGGATGACTTTTCGCTGAATGCGGCTCCTGCGGTGAACCTCTTCGAGGAACCCGCAAGCCAGATCCGCATGGACGGCAAGCGCACCGAATACGTCGTCACCCCCGACAGCAGCCCACTGACGCATTACGAAATCTATCAAGTCACCGCTGTAAATGCCTACTACGCCGATCTGGCGTCCAAGGTTCCGGTGCATCCACTTTATTCGGTGCCACAAGGCATCGGAAAACCGCGCCAAGCGCTTTATTTTACCACCCGCACGCGGCAACGCCGCCCTACGGCCAAGGAACGCCGGTTCGGCGCGACCCAGCGCTATCGCGGGACAGAAACGTTCATCTCGCTCTATGAACCGCCGGAAACCGGGGCGCAGGGTCAAGCGCAGCGGCTGCAAGTGCGGACCTTGTGTTCCAACCGGCACCTGCCGGAATACCTGCCCATCGCGCAATCCCGCGATGACTTCCACATGTGTGACGATGTCAGCGTCTCTTTGGCTGTCATCGCAGGTCCGACCGCGCCGCGCGCCGCTTTGACAGACGTCGAAAAGACCGCGGGCCACCGCAACACTGCAGGCGACAACTATTGGCGTCTGATCAGCTATTTGTCGCTGTCGCAATTCGCGCTTGATGGCAATGACGCGATCTCTGCCGCCGATGGTCTGCGCGAAATGCTCTCGCTGTTTGCGGACCTCTCCGACAGCATCACAGAAGCGCAACTGCAAGGCATTAAAGAGGTGCAGACCCGCCCCGTTGTGCGCTCGATCCTGCGTTCCGGCAGCTTCCATGCCGCCCGTGGTATCGAAGTGCGGATCACCTTCGACGAAAGCGCCTTCGAAGGTTCAGGCGTGATCCTTCTCGGTGCCGTTCTCGACCGGTTTCTGGCCGAATACGCAGCCGTGAACAGCTTCACCCAAACCATCATTGCCAGTCAGGAACGCGGCGACATCACCACATTCCCGCCCCGCACCGGATCGGGCCCGCTGATATGAAGAAACCGGCCGTCACAGAAACTCCAGATCAACCCGTCGATGGCATCGGGTTTCTGAACTTTCTGCGCGCGGTCGAACAGCGCAATGCCGAAAAGCCGCGCATCGGGTCCAACACCGCCCTGCGCGAAGAAGCGGTGAACATCGGCCAAGACCCGTTGATGGCCTTCCCGATACACGACCTCAACCGCCTGCTTGACGGCAAGCGTAGCCTGCCAGAAGTCCGCAACAACATTATTGGATTCTTCGGTTCGAACGGCGCGCTGCCGCTTGATATCACCGAAGAGGTTTATCGCTGGGCGCTGTCGGGCGACATGGCATTTGTCCGCTTCACAGACATCTTCGCCACCCGCTTTCAGCAGCTGTTCTTTCGCGCGTGGTCAGACGCCCGCGCGATCACCCAGTTCGACCACCCCCACGACGACCGCTTTGCCAACTACGTGGGCGCGGTCCTTGGCATTGGCACACCCGCATTCCAATCCCGCGACAGCCTGCATGACCTCAACAAGATTGCGCTGGCCCCACTGGCATTGGGCCGCGTCAAAAGTCCGCGCAAACTGCAACAAATGCTCGAAACCGATCTGGGTGCCGACATCGCGGTCGAGGAACACGTGCCCGTCTGGATCGCCTTTGAAGAGGACGCGCGCAACGCGCTTGGCATGGCCGGGTCTTCACTGGGCCGCGACATGTATCTGGGGGCCCGCGCTCAATCTGTCGAGGAAAAGATCGTCCTGCATATCCACGCCGAAACGCTGGCCGAATACCGCGCGTTTCTGCCTGGCGGCACCTCTCATGCCCGACTTCAGGACATCGTGAACTGGTACCTTGGTGCCGCTTACGAGGTGAACGTCTCACTGACCTTGCCCGCCGATCAGGTGCAGGCCGCCAAAATCGGCGAAAGCGCCGAACTTGGCTGGATGGCCGTGATGCCACCGCGCATCCCGCCACCCGCCAACACACCGGTCCAAGGCGCCACATACGCCTTGACCGAAGTAGCATAACACATTGATAATATATAAAATTTCCAAGGGGACGGAAAATGGCTGAGATCAATATCGAAAAATATGCCGGGAAGATGAACCGCGCTGGCTATGACGCATTTCTCAAGGCAATGCGCCACGCCCGTTCCGAAAAGAACCGCAACATCGAAGTGGTGCATTGGCTGTTTCACGTCGTCGCCAACAAAGACTGCGACGTTTCTGTCACCCTCAACGCGCTCAGCCTTGATCGCGGGGCCGTCCTGAAGCAACTCGATGCAGCCATGTCCCGGCTCGACAAAAACGTCACTGAAAGCCCTGGCATCTCCGAAGGCATGTCATCGACGCTGAACCACGCTTGGACCTATGCGACGCTGTTCTTTGGCGAAGCGCAGATCCGCACCGGCCACGCCCTTTTGGCAATGCTCAACGACAAGAACCTCGCACGCGAAATCACACGGTTGTCCCCCATTTTGGGTGGCATTTCCGTCGACACCCTCGGCAAAGAAAGCCGCAATCTTTGGAAAGAATCCGAAGAAGAAGACATGCGCCCGATGGACGGTTCTGGCCTGTCTTCTGGTGGCGGCGAAGGTGGGGCCGCCGGTGATCCTACGGCCTCTGCTTCGACCGCGCTTGGCCGGTTCTGCAAGGACATGACCGCCGCTGCTGGTGACACTGACAAGATCGTTGGCCGCGATGACGAAATCCGTCAGATCGTCGATGTCCTGCTACGCCGCCGCCAGAATAACCCGATTCTGACGGGTGAGGCTGGCGTGGGCAAAACTGCAGTGGTCGAAGGCTTCGCCCAGCGCCTCGCCGCCGGTGACGTGCCGCCCAAACTCAAAGGCACCAAGCTTTTTGAGATGGACATTCAGGCCATGCAGGCCGGTGCCTCGATGAAAGGCGAATTTGAACAACGCCTCAAATCCCTGATTGACGAGGTCCAATCCTCCCCCACACCTATCATCCTTTTCATTGACGAGGCACATACCCTGATCGGCGCAGGCGGCGCACAAGGCACCGGCGATGCCGCCAACCTGCTCAAACCAGCCCTTGCGCGCGGCACCCTGCGCACCATCGGTGCCACCACGCAAAGCGAATACGCCAAGTACTTCGAAAAAGACCCCGCCCTGACCCGCCGTTTCCAGCCGGTGCAGGTGGACGAACCCGACGTCGACCGCTGCTGCTACATGCTGCGCGGCATTCTCGACCCGATGGAGGCCCACCACAAGGTCCGCATCTCCGACGAGGCCATCGTCGCCGCGGTCAGCCTTTCGCACCGCTATATTCCCGCGCGGCAACTGCCCGACAAAGCGGTCAGCCTTCTGGATACCGCCTGCGCCCGCGTCGCCGTCTCTCAGGCGACAATCCCCGCCCGTATCGCCGATCTGAAAGAGGCGATCGTGTCATTGGACGTCGAAATGTCCTCCAAGACCGCGCAAAAAGACCTTGGCGAAGAGAACGAAGAACGCCTGGCTGAGGCCGCCGAAGAAAAGGCCGCCAAAGAAAAGGAACTCGCGGAATACGAGGAAAAATACGCCGCCGAGAAGATCATCGTGGATCGCATCCTTGCCCTGCGCGCCGCGCTGACAGAAGCCGAGGGCGCAGAGGAAGAAGACGCCCAGGCCGCAGACCCCGATGAGGGCGCGCCAGCAACCGAAGAGGACACTCCGGCAGAAGACACAGCCGAGGGTGATAACGCACCACCTCCCCCCGCACCCGAGGTCAGCGAAAACATCCCCGCCGACCCCGACGCCATCCGTGAAGAGATGCTGGCAGAAATGGCAAAGCTCGAGGCAGGCAACCCCGACGACCGCATGGTCTATAGCCACGTCGACGAACAGGCCGTGGCTTCCATCATCTCTGATTGGACAGGTATCCCTGCGGGCCGGATGATGGCCGACGAACTCGATCGGATCCTCAAACTCGCCGACCACCTGAAAGAACGTGTCGTGGGTCAGGATCATGGCCTCAAGATGATTGCCAAACGGATCGAAACCAACCGTGCGGGCCTGTCCAACCCCAACAAACCCATCGGTGTCTTCATGCTCGCCGGCCCCTCTGGCGTCGGTAAGACCGAAACTGCCATCGCGCTTGCCGAAGAGCTTTATGGCGGCGAACAGAACATCATCACCATCAACATGTCCGAGTTTCAGGAGGCACATTCTGTCTCGCTGCTCAAAGGCGCGCCTCCGGGCTACGTTGGCTACGGCGAAGGTGGCCGCCTGACCGAAGCGGTGCGCCGCAAGCCCTATTCGGTCGTTTTGCTGGACGAGGTTGAAAAGGCCCACCCCGACATCCACGAGATGTTCTTTCAGGTCTTCGACAAAGGCATCATGGAAGACGGCTCTGGCCGCCCGATCAACTTCAAGAATTGCCTGATCCTGCTGACATCCAACGTTGGCACAGACGTCATCATGGACGCCACGGATCAGGGCCGCAAGAATGATGAAATCGACTCCGAAGCGCTCGCAGAAACCCTCAAGCCCGCCACGCTTGATGTGTTCCCACCGGCGCTGATGGGCCGGATTGTCACGATCCCCTACTTCCCGCTCTCGACCGAAGCGCTGCACGGGATTACGAACCTCAAGCTGAAGTCGGTGATCAAACGCCTCAAAGAGGCGCATGGCGCCAATATGACCTTTAGCAAGGACGTGCTGGACCACATCGTCGAACAATGCCGCGACCCTGACAGCGGTGGCCGCATGATCGACAATATCATCACCAATTCCATCTTGCCGGACCTGTCGCGTCAGGTCCTGTCCAAGATGGTCTCGGGCGAAGAAATGCAAGCGGTCGAGGTCGTCCTGAAGGACGGCGCAATCGCATACGAATTCAGCTAAGGGCCTGATCATGGACATCTATTTTGGCATCGACGGGACGGGTCCCGACGACAACGACACCTACAAAACGGACTTTCAATCCAGCCACGTCAGGCAACTTTTCGAACAATGGCACACGCCTCTTGCCGGTTATCTCCGTGGCCCGCGCTGGCACGGAACCGGCACCCCCGCCAAGTCAAAGCAGGGGTTGGATTGGGTTGTCGAGCAATGGGAGAAACAGCAGAAACTGGCCACGGTCCGCTCTACTCTTTCGGCCAAACCAACCCGCATTTTCCTCAGCGGCTACAGCCGTGGCGGTGCGGCTGTGATCGAACTGGCGTACAATCTCAACAAAAAAGGCATCCCCGTGCATTGCATGATGCTCTTTGATGCGGTTGACCGCTCGCCTTTGGAAAACTGCGATACGATTTCCAAGAACGTCGCGATGGTCTACCACGCCCTGCGCGACCCCAAGGCAGGATCGCGCGAGAGCTTTGGCAACTGCGGCCTGAAACACCCGACAAAGGGCCTGCCCGTGTTCCGCAAATTCTTCTGCACTCATGGCGGTGTCGGTGGCTGTCCATGGGACAAGGCCGGCAAATCCGGCAAGATCGAAGAGATGTCGACAAAGGCCAAGATCGGCGCCGTCGCCGCGATGGGCAAACATCTGGCGGACATCCACGACTTTACCAATGTCACCGTCGCGCAGGACAAAGCGGGCGCACTGGCCAGCTGGCAATGGATGCAATCCAACTTGCGCGTTGCCCGTGCGACAGGCCTCGACAAATCCATCGGCAACGTCGGCGACTTCAATCTGCGTTCCGACATCATGTTGGGTTAACCGGCAGTACTCTTTCTGACAGGTTTCAATTACATGTCTCTGAACTATTACGTCGTCCGTCGCGGCGACGAACTCTACCGCATCATGCGCAGCCACTATGGCGACGCCAAATTCTTCGCCGATCAGGCCAGTCTCACAGCAAACCTTCAGGCCAATAATCCGCAGATCGCCGACATCGACCTGATCTTTCCCGGTCAGGTCATCATGCTGCCTGATACCCCCGCTCATGCTGCTGAAATGACCTGTGTCGCCCCTGATCTGGCAGTGGCCTCCGGCGCTCTGGCAAAGACCATTGCGGAAACGGACGGCGTGACCCAATCCATCATGGAACAGCTCTCGGCAGACAAACTGTTCAAAGCCTCTGGCATGGGCTTTCTCGATGGCGTTACCAAGATCGGCGAATCCGCCGCTGACGACATCCGCAAGGTCGGCCTCAGCTACTATCAGATGCAGGCCAAAACCATCACCCGCGGCCAATATGACTACCGCCGCAAGGTTGCGCTGAAACGCGCCGATGCAAAACTGGGCATCATGCGTCCCCTGTTGACACCGGGCAAGACAGGGCGGCAAGCCATCCGCATTGACCGCCTGGCAGAGGTGCGGACCCACAAGATCAACAAAGAGATCATGAACCTCGACCGCGCCGTCAAACTCGCCAAAAACGGCGCAATTGTCCTTAAAGTCGCTGACATCGTTGATACCGGCACCAAGATCCACAACGCCTCCGACAACAAAGAGCGCACCGTGATCCTTCTGGATAACGTCGGCACCAATGTCGGGGCCGCAATCGGATCAGGCCTCGTCACACTGGCACTGGTCGGCACCCCTGTTGGCTGGGGCGTGATCGCGGCGGTTGCCATCGGCGGCGTGGTCGGGTCCATCGGCGGTGACCTGCTGATGGACGCCATACAGGAAGAAACGCTCTATGACGCGCAAGGCCGCCGCATCAACACCAAGCTCGACCGCTTCTGGAAGAACTTCTACGACTGATCGGGCTTCTTCTGGCCAAAAATTATCCCGGGGGAGTCAGCTTTGCTGACGGGGGCAGCGCCCCCGGCCAACACCTGCCACCGGGCGCTACGCTCTTAAACAGGGTCGCTGAACCCTGCGGCCTTATGGCTGCCGTCGCAAAATGGCTTATTCTTGGACGCCCCGCAGCGGCACAAAAACGCCTTGCCGACCTGCCCCATCTTGTGACCTGTCCCGGTCGTCAATTCTACATTCCCTTCGATCTTCAAAGGACCGTCAGGAATCCGCAGCGCAGCAATCGGCCCGCCGCTTTCTTCCACCTGCCCCGCAACCTCGACCTTGGGCTCGCCCGTCGCCTCAAACCCGCCATCCACGTGGGAATAGTCGCAATAGGGCTTGGTCTTCGACAACCCACAACGGCACAACGTCACCCGCGTCTCGGCCTCGGCCCCGTCGACTGACACGTTGCCAGCCACAGCCAATGGCCCGTTTTCCAACACCGCAATCCGGTTGATCTTCGGTGCCGCTTCCGCGCGTCCATCAGCATAGGCAAAGGTCAGCGCGCCTGACGGACAGGTCCGCACCATCGCCGCAATCTCCTCTGCGGGGGCATTGTCAGGCTGCACCCAAGGCCGCTGCGCGGGGTCAAACACATCCGGAAGTTTCAGAAAACAATTCCGCGCATGAATGCAGCGCTTCATATCGAAACTCACGCTGATTTCAGCGCCTTCATAGGTCTTGCGTCCCATCTTGTCCTCCAACTTCTTCTGGCCACAAATATCCCAGGGGGGTCTTGGGGGGACAGCGTCCCTCCAACAATAAATCGTGTGCGGGCTTTGCCCGCGCCTTTGGATCAGACCTATCCGGCCTCCGCCAACAGCTGATCAATGACCTCCTTATAGGCGCGCATCTCTGCGGTCATCACGGGCCGGGGCGCGCTGACCACAGCACCGCCACCTGATCCCGCACCGCGCATCTTGCGATCTGCCCAAGCCTTCAGATCAGCCACCGTGTAATTGCGCAGGAACGGGTTGGCATTCACCACCCCCGATCCCATCACCGCCAGGATCGTCTCGCCATCGCCACGCGACAGCACCGTATTGGCCCCGCCCGGCCCCAAAAAATGCGCCAGATACAAGCGCCCCGGCGTGATGCTATGCCCGCGCCCTGACAGAAACCGCTCATTCTCGCGCGCCAGATTGGTCACCATCTCGCGGCTGAGCGTCGGATCCGTGCGCAGCGCCAAAAGATCGGCCCGGCTCATCGTGCCCGCCAGATCAGGGCGGTAATCGCGCATCATCCGCAACCAGGTGCTTTCGATGAATTGACCCAAGCCGGTTGCCGTGGACAACGGGTTCTTGGCATTAGCATTGCCCGCACTTTCAACCTTGATGATCTGGTTGACCAAAGCCTCCACCGCGCCAGAGGCCGCCCCGCCAGAGGCCACAACCGACCCGCCCTGCACATTCACAGTAAAGGGATCAACCGGCGTGCCGTTCTGCCGGAACTCAAAATGCAAATGCGGGCCGGTTGACCGGCCCGTGGTGCCGACATAGCCAATCACTTCACCCTGCTGCACTTGCCGTCCGGGGCGCATACCCTCGCCAAACCGGCTCATATGGGCATAGCGCGACTGCAACCCACCGGGATGATCAATGTAGATCACATTGCCATATCCACCGCCGTCACCAACCACCTTCAGCGTCCCGGCAAGGGCTGCCACAATCGGCGTGCCCGTGGGGGCTGCCCAGTCAACACCACCATGCAGACGCACGGTCTTCAGGATCGGGTGGTGCCGTGGGCCAAATTTGCTGGTCAACGTGCCCTGCACCGGCGTGGTGAACCCGCCTTGCGATGCGGCCCCGGCCCGACCGGTGTTGCTGAAGCAACTGAACTTGCCATCATCGTCGGCGCTCACATAGCAGGGCATCTCGCCCGATGGTCCGGTGATCCCCGCAAACAAGATCTGCCCCGGCCCGCTGCCGCCCGGCCCCGGTGCGGGCGCATAAAGCACCGTGACCTCGTCACCAGGGGCCGCAAAGGCATCCAGATCATAGGCCTGCGACATCATCACAATCATCTCGCCCACCAGCGTAGTTGGCACGCCCTTGCGAATAACCGCGCTATAGACCGCGTCCAACAAACGATAATCCTGCTGCGGGGCCGCGATGTTCGCCGCAGGCGACGACAGCGCATACAGGTCCACATCCACCCAGGGGTCCGCCGCCACCTCGAATCCCAGCGCGCCACGTCGCGCGGTGGAATTTATGTATCCCTGCGGCCCATAAAGCGAGATTTGCAGCGGCGTCAGCGCCTCCCCCTCGCGCCGCGCGCGGATCGCCACGATGGACCCCGGCGCCATCTCTGCCGCCTCTGGAATGACCGTCGCAATCTGTCCAGCCCATGTCTCTGCCGCCTCTGTTGCAAATCCATTGGTTGCCATCACGTCCGCGATGCTGCGGGTGGTGATCATCCGAACCACAATGTCTTCGTAGAGCGGTTTGCGCAGTGCCTCTGGCCGCACGAACGACACGCTGGTGGTGTTCTCGATCCGCGTCTCAACATAGCTCGCCGGTGCCGCGTCATCCTCGCCCAATGCGGTCCCCCAACTGTCATCACTGTCGGCGGCCACCACCACCACGTCCAGCTCATCCTGGGGCGTGGCGACCTCGGCCACCGGCAATGCCGGGGCATTCAGCGACGCAGACCGTTGCGCCTGAAAAAACGCAAAATCCTCGCGACTGGACGGCAGCGCTGTGATCAACTGACGTTCCTGCACGATCAGCGGTTCGCGGACCAGCGACAACCGCGTCGGCGACGGGCTGCCCACACGCCGTGCGTCCAGCGTCATCGGCCCGGACAAACTCAGGCTGTCCTGCGCAGCGCCGGTTTCAAACCGCAGGATCATCGGGTCGCCCGCGATATCCACAAATGGCGTCGCCGCCCGGACCGGTGGGGCTGCCACCTCTTCGGTTTCGACCTGCACGAACTGACCCTCTTCGGGGGCCAGATCATCCGCCATTTCAGGCGCATCATCCCCGCCGCTGAACAGCCAGAAGATGCCAAAGCCCAAGACCAGCACAAGCACCACCCCACCAGCACCCGCTGCAATCCGCTGAATACGGCGCTGCGCGCGTCTGCGCTTGGCCCGGGCCTGCGATTTCTGAAAGGCTGGGTCGACCTCGATCATCTGTGCGCCTAGCGGAACACGCCCGTACCGCCGGTATTGCTAAGCGTGCGGCGGGCCGGTGCAGCAGGCGCAGGGGCTGCTGGCGCAGGCGTCGCGCGGCGCGGTGCGGACTGCGTTGTGGTCTGACGACGCGGCGCGGATTGTGTTGTGCTCTGGCGTGGCGCAGGGGCCGCGATAACCTGATCAGGACAGCGCACATCGTCCTTCAACAGGATCTGACGCCACAATGCAATCGACGGATCCTGCCCGGCGTACTCGCCGCCAAATTGCGAGAAATAAAGCGTGACCGACCGGCGCGACCCACCCCCCCAGATGCCATCAATCTCTGCATAATAGCAGTTCATCCGCTTCATCTCTGTCTGAATCGACCGGGCCAATTGCGGCTCTGGCGGATCAAACGCGCCACTCTCGACAAGGTTCAGGTAAAGCTCTCGGTTGTTTTCGGCAAAGTCGCGGCGCAGTGCCACATCCTCGGCGCTGACTTCCGATCCGCCCACGGCTGCACCATCATCATCTGGTGCCACGTCAAAGCTCGTCTCGACCACCTCTTCGGGGTAACCCACAATGATCGACGGTGTTGGTAAGCCGCCAGCGCCGGGCACAGGGCGCGGTGCGGACGACACAGGCTGCGGGGCCACAGTCAGGATCGACACATCGCCTTGCACCTGCCCTACGTTGGACGCCGCGACGGACACGGGCGACACCGCACTTGCCACGCTGACCGGGCGCACTGGTTCCATCAGCACGACGGTTTCCTCGGTCACGGTGCCGACGCTGGCAGGGGCCTCTGGCACCTCACCAGCGAAATCCACAGCGATCCCGGCGTCTTGCCACATTGCCAACAATTGCGCCCGGGCCGAAGGCGAGACGCTTTCAAGCATCTCATAGTCCTTCTGGGTCAGCGCCACACCACTGGTAGCGGGACGGAAAACAAAAGGGTCCGGCAACGTCGATG
The DNA here is from genome assembly GCA_947492825.1 of uncultured Paracoccaceae bacterium. Classification (GTDB taxonomy): domain Bacteria; phylum Pseudomonadota; class Alphaproteobacteria; order Rhodobacterales; family Rhodobacteraceae; genus CANMYO01. Next base: position 537,402 of record CANLNT010000002.1, on the reverse strand, counting down.
CGGCCCACAATCCGGCTTGCGGGATTACTGTTTCGGTGCCGTCTTCTGCGATCTCCACCACCGGCTCTGGCCCAGGTGGAAGCAATTCCGATGATGGCAGCCCCGGCACGGTCAACCTGTCAAGCAGCACTGCTGTCAGGTTATCGCCCTGCTCTGCCGGGCAGGCGACCCCGGGCGGCACCGCACTGAAGAGCGCCAGATCCGGCGTGACAGCCGCAACCTCGGCCAGGGACTCATCCAGCGCACCGGCGCCAATAATGCCTTGCGACGCCGCCCCGTGGCAGGTGTCCAGCATCACAACCCTCGCGCCGTCGCGTCCCAGCAAATCGACAACCTGCACCGACGCGGCTGCGGTCTCTTCCGGTGTCTCGCCGGCGGCCCCGACGGGCAGCACATAGCTGACCCCGTCCAGCGCAAAGCCGTGTCCCGCATAGTAGACAACACCTGGCCCGTCTTTCGCGGCCAAATCTGCCAAGGCTGCATCAATGTCCGACTTCGCTGCGTTTTCCAGCCGCGTAACAGTAAAGCCGAGGCCAAACAGCGCCTCAGACATCTTTTCGGTATCCCGGCGCAACCCGTCCAATGCTGCCTCTGCGGCATATCCGGTGTTGGCGATGACCAGCGCATTGCGGTCCTGCGCTGCAGCCTGACCAGCGGCCAGACACAAGCCCGCCACCCCGCCAAAGCGGGCCAGATCGGTCATGGGTCTGTTCCAGCGCCACATCATCACGTTCCTTCCAGCCTCAGGCTACTGCAACCAACCCGTTCAAGCTAGGGCTGCGGCGTCAAAAAGAGGGTCCAGCGTTCGGTCTGCTGCGTGTCTACTTCAACAAAGTTTGCAGGCAAATGCCCCCGGATCAGGCAATCTTCGACCCCGCGAATAACAAACCGGTTGGTGCCGATGCACATCGGTGTGCTGCCATTCATGATTTCATTGCCAAAGACGTCCTGCGCAAAAACATAGATATAGCGCGCCGTCAGGCTGTCTTTGATCGCATTGGCGCATTGGTTGGGGCCAATCGTCCACCACCCGCGCGTGACAAACGTGTCTTCCTCGAACTGGCCGATGGCCACGTTGACCACGTCAAATGACTGATTGCACACGGCAAAAGCGGCCTTGGCCTGCATGGGCAGGGCGCAAAACAGAGGTGCAAACAAGGCAGAAAGGGCGAACCGGGGCATGCGTCATTGATACAACGCCGCTGCGCGAATGCGAACGCAAACCCGTTCACGACCCCGCAACCTTTGCCTGATAGGCCAATTTGTGTCATAGACCACGCATTGCTGGGGCGTCTGTGACTTTGGATAAGGATATTCCTGATGGAATTTTCGACCCTCCGCACCGTGATTGCCATTGTGGCGACCTGTGTGACCCCTGCGATGGCCCTCGCCTTTGATCCCGGTGCCGCGAAACTGCAGCAATCGTTTGCAGACCAGATGGTCACTGTGCGGATTGGTCGCGCGACGGAAACCCACAACATCACAATCGCCACCTACCAAACCCTGCTGAATCAGGGTGTACCCGCCACGCTGGTTGATATGCCGCTGGAAGAACAGGATCAGTTGCACCAATTGATGCTGAAATCAGCAGGGTGGAGCGTTGGGGTCTTCCGCTGACCTGAAACCACGATCAAACCCCGATCAGCCATAGACAAAACCGCGATGGGTCTAATACCATTGCGCCACATCATTATTGTCCGGGGAAGCCATGTCATTGCTGAAAAACATCCAACGCGCCGCCGTCCTTGCTGGGTCGCTTGCGCTGACCGCGCTGCCTGCCGCAGCCCAAGACGCCGCTGAATTCTCGCTTGAATTGAATAATGCCGCTGAAACCACCGCCGGTGGTTGCCGTCTGACTTATGTGGCGACCAACAAAACCGGTCAGGAACTGGCCCAGACCGCCTACGAGGTTGCGGTGTTCAACGCGGACGGTGTCGTCAGCCGAATCCTTGTGCTGGAATTCGGTGCGTTGACCGTGGGCAAGACCAAAGTCGTGCAGTTTGACCTCTCTGACCAACCTTGCACCGGCCTCAGCCGCATCGTGGTCAACGACGTTGCTGCCTGCACATTGGCCGACGGCACGGGAGAGGGCGACTTCTGCCTTTCAGGTCTGGTCACCGCCTCACGTTCTACGATCCAGTTCGGGATCTGATCGCTTCGGCCCGCGCACCGTCGCGGGCCACTGATTTTGATGACAAAGGCATTCCATGAACGCTCCTGACCTATCGGCCCTCAACACGTCCACTCTTGCCGTGTTCGGCGCACTTGCCATCATGTCGCTGCTGGCGGTGACAGTGGCCTTCTTCAAGGTATTCCAATTCGCGCGCATGGGTGTGGGCAAAGGCCGCGCAGCCGAAGACATCTTGGAAGACTGGCTGGGTGGCCGCGCCGATGCCGCCCTCAGCCGTGCTGCCGAACGCCGCTTCGTCCTTGCCCGCGTGCTGCAATCGGTCTTCTCGGGCCTGCGCGCGCGCCCCGACAATCAGGAATTCGCGGAAGAACTCGGCAGACAAACCGCCCTTGTCGAACTTTCCAACATGACCAGCCGGATGCGGGTGCTGGAAACCGTGGTGCAAGCCGCACCTATCCTTGGCCTCTTGGGCACGGTGATCGGCATGATTGACGCCTTCTCGACCCTTGCCGGTGCCGATGGCGCTGTGGACCCGACCCAGCTTGCCGGCGGCATCTGGACCGCGCTGACCACCACCGCCGCCGGTCTGGCCATCGCGCTGATCACCTACTTCATCGCCACTTGGCTCGAAGGGCGGATCGAAAACGAACGCCAGTCCATCGAAACCCTGATCTCTGCGGCGATCCACGGGCGCGTTGACGCCAACACCCCGCAATAGGGCGGCATGTCCAAGACCCGATCAAAGGTTGCGCTGCCCCGGCACACCGGGCGCTACAACTTTGTGTTGACCCCTCTGGCCGACGCGATGTTCCAGCTGTTGATCTTCTTCATGCTGTCCTCAAACCTCGCCCCCTATTCGCTGCTGACCCTCAAAACCGGGCTGACTGGCGAAGAGGGCGCACAAAGCACGGGCGAGGCGATCCCGGACGAAATCGCCGAAGCCCCGGCAAATGCCGCCATCTGGACCGTCGACGCCGGACAAGTCACAGCACAGGGCCAGCGGTTTGAACCAGACCAGTTGTCTGCGCTGGCAATGGCGCTGGCTGCCAATGATGACGCCGCCGTTGTCCTGATTTTGCGGGACACGGCACAGGTACAGGACTTGTCCAACGTGCTCGAGGCGCTGACCGCCGCCGGTGTCGCCTCTGTTCAGATCGCTGAAAGCGGGGGTGCCTGACATGCAAGCCTTGCCGCGCCCCCGCAAGCCGATTCAACTTGATGTGTCACTGGCCATTGTCAACATCGTGCTTCTGCTGATCTTCTTCTTTCTGGCCACGGGCCAGCTTTTGAACCCGCCCGCCCAAGGGGTCGATCTGGCCGAAACCACTGACCTGCCGCTTGACCAGCTACCCTCTCCCATTCTTGTGGTGGACCCCGCTGGCAATTGGGAACTGGACGGCCAGCCGCTGGCCCCCGACCTTCTGGGCGTCAGCATCGCGGACCTGCCGCAACCGCTGACCCTGCATATCCTGATCTCGGGCGATGCCCCCGCAGGCACGTTGTTGGGCATCGTCAACCGCCCAGAACTCTCGGGCACCAATATGAAGCTTGTCACCCTGCGTGTACCGGGTGACGACGCATGACCGGACGCGGCGGCAAACCCATCCACTGGGCCGAGGCCTTTGGCCTGTCGGCCCTTGTCCACGTCGGTCTGGTCTTCTTTGCGCTGGATTTCGTCCGCGACCTGCAGCTGTTTCAACCGTCCGACGAAGACACCGCCGCCGACATCATCGTCACCAGCCTGCAATTCGACAACATCGTTGTCGAACAGCCCCCTGACACGACTGGCGCGGAAGGGATCGACGGCGAAGGGGACGTTGCCGAACCGGACGCGCCCGAGAACCTCCCCGCGCTTGCCCCGGAACCCGCGCCAGAGCCTGAACCGGAACCCGCAGCAAAGCCTGAAGAACCCGACCTGCCCGCGCCCGAGACGCCAGAGGCGGTTGAGGCAGAAACGCTGACACCCGAAGCCGTGGAACCCGAACCGCTGGCCGCCGAACCGGTCGAACCAGAGATCGCCGAGGCTGTGCCAGAGGCGCTGGAACCCGTGCCTGCCGAACCCACCGCACTGGCCCCCGAACCGCTTAGCCCGCTGCGCCCTGATGACGATACCGTCGCGGCACTGGCCCCCATCGACGGCGGGTCGCCCGAACGTCTGTCGGCAGCCGCACCCTCTATCGCGCCCATCGCCGTGGCACCTGCCACTGGCACAACCACCACCCGGATCGCGCCGGTTTCGACCCGCCCACAACTTACTCCGCCTGCCCCGCGCAGGCCCGCCGCCGAACCGCCCGCCCCTGGCAGTCCGCAGGCCGTCGTCAACGAATTGGTCGCCAAGATCCGCGCCAACACCACCGATGCCTGTCTCGTGGCCATGCCGCAACAGGGGCAGGATGGCGCGCCCGAACTGGTGATGCTGGCCGCCGACGAACCCAGCATCTCGGCCTTCGCGGCGGACGTGCTGGAAGAGATTGATCCGCGTCCCGGCCAACGCGGTGTGCTGATCGATCCGCGACAATGCCCGGCGGCAACCTTCATCCGCGAAAACGTCAGCTACCCGGCATTCCGGCTGTCACTCGGCGTGGTAAATGATCGGTTACCAACTGGCGAAGAGTTAACGGGCGTGGTGGGCCGCGCTGCGGGCGCCTACGTGACGCTGCTGCTGGTCGATGATAACGGCGTGGTGCAGGACATCGGCAGCTATCTGACCTTTGCCGGCGCCGACGCCCGGTTCTCTGTTCCGATGCGCCGCGAAGGGGCTGCACGTGATACGTCCCAGATGCTTATCGCCCTCACGACCGATAGCCGCCCCCGGACACTGGATGCACAAAACGGTCAACTGGCAGAGGATTTCTTTCCCGCCCTCAAAGCTGAAATCGGGACCAGCGTGCCGCTTGTCATGATCCCGTTTGAGGTCCGCTAACCACCGTACGGTTAACGCTTGTCAGGACTTGCACCTGCACGGTTTGTGCATGGTATGTGCATCAGTTGTGCCCTGCTCTAGGGCAGCAAATCAAACACCGCAATCGCGGCCCCGGCGCGTCCCTCTCGACCCGCGATTTCCGCCTCGATCAGCGGCAGCAAATCCGACGCACGGGCCCCATTGTTGGCCGCCGCTGCCGCGATCAGCGGCGCGTCAGATGCGACTGCCATGATCATCTGCGGCTGCGCTTCGCCGCTGCCATCGCTGTTGAGGCCAAAGCTGAACGTGGCACTTCCATCAGCCCCCTCGGTCATCCGGTCCGTCAGGTTATAGACCCCGCCTGCTGCCGTAATCAGCACCAGCCAAACCGGGCGGCCGCGGCGGTCACTCAACCGACCAACAATCGAACCACCGCTTTGCATCTCATTGGAATCCAACACCAAAATGGGTGGCGCACCTTCGGTCTGTTGCAGCGTTCGACCCAGATCAAGAGCCGCACAATGGGTGTCCGGCACCGCGCTGGTCCGGATTGTTGGGCGACTGTCAAATGCCGCCTCAAAGTCGTCCGCCAGCCCGTCAAATCCGGCCAAGTTGTTTCCATAAGCCGCAACAACTCCAGCCTCGGGGCCTGTCGCAATTCGCGTGGCATAGGAACAGGGCCCTGCCTCATAGCTGGCCAGAAAGCTGGCGCGCGTCATTGGCCCGGACGGTGTAGAGGTGACGGGGTCTTCGACTGTATTGGTATCGCCCGCATCTGCCTGCCGCATACCCTCCGGCAGCATGTCATCCGGAATAAGTCCTTGTTGCCACGCAACAAATCCGCCCAAACCGGCAATGACCACCAGGATCATCAGCCACCGCAGGAAACCGCCGCCGCCGTCGCTGTCGCGGCGGCGTTTCGGTGTACCGGCCATCGTATTTTGACCCGGCGCGAAGGTCGCAGGCGGTGCGGTCATCCCCGGAGCAAAGGTCCCTGGTGCGACGCCTGTTGGTCCGCCAAAGGGGCTTGCCGATGTGGCGTCAACCGCTGCAGGAACAACGCTCTGCCCACCCAAGGTCGCGGGCTGTTGGGTCTGGCCCGAATGGGTTGGCGGTTGCCGCAGTCCCGGCGTCTGCAACCCGGCCATGGCTTGCCCTTGGGGCGGATTGGTTTGACCATCTGCAACAGGCCGGACCCCGCCGTATTTTTCAGGAATATCAGCGGGATGGTCCAACAAACGGATCACATCCAGCATCCGTGCGGGACGGTGGATCGGGTCGGGTTCCAGCATATGCGCCAGCAACGGGCGCAGCCCATCTGGCACGTCGCTCAGGTCCGGAATTTCCCGTCGCGCATTTACCGCTTCCACGACCGAGGCACCCATATCCAAAGGTTCGCCCCGCAGGGCAGCCGCCATCAACAGACCAAGGCCATAAATGTCTGTGCGCGGCCCGATCTCTCCGCCGAAGTGGCCCAGCTGTTCAGGCGAGATGTACTTGAATTTGCCCGCCAATTGGCCGTGCAACGTGTTTTCGGCCATCTCGGTCGACTTGGCGATACCAAAGTCAATTAGCACGGCCTCTGACACCTTTCCATCACGCAGCATCACATTGTCTGGTGACAGGTCACGGTGCACAACATCCATCTGATGCGCCCGGTCCAGACCGCGCGCGACGCGACGCAGAAGCCCGCGCGCTTCGTCTTCGGTCAAGGGGCGTTCGTCACGCACAAAGTCCGACAGGGACACCCCGTCGATGAACTCCATGATCAGGCAGAACCGGTCGAGGTCCGCATCTTTGACAAAGTTGAAATAACGCACAATCGCATTGTCAGACAGGCCGCAAAGCACCTTGGCTTCACGCATGAAAAGGGCCGCGATCTTGCTGTCATTGGCCAGTGATTGCAGCACGATCTTGATCGCCACCGCATCGCCGGTAAAGGCGTTCACCCCGCGAAAGACTTCGCCCATGCCACCGGCGCTGATCAACTCTTTGATCTCGTAGTTGTTGTTGATCATCGTGCCGACTGGCACGGCGTCCTTGGGAGGGGTCGGCGCGTCAATTGGCGCGTCGGACAGATCGTCAGGCGGTGGCGCAATCGACGGCTCTTTCGGCGACTCTGCGGGTTCTTCAAGCTCTGGTTCTGCGACCGCTGCGGCCACGACCGGCGGTGGCGTCGACACGCCACTTGGCTCTTCCACAGGTGCCGCTGCTTCGGGTGGCGTCGCGATGCCTTCGTCCGTTGGGCTAACATCCTCTGGCACAGGCGGGCTAGAAATCCCCGTTTCACCTTCTGCCGTTGCCTCTGTCTTGGGTGGAGAGGCGAGGCCACTTTCACCCTCTGCCGGTGCTTCGGTCTTGGGCGGCGAGGCGAGGTCACTTTGACCCTCTGCTGGCGCTTCAGTTTTTGGAGGCGAAGCGATGCCGCTGTCCGCCTCTGCAACGGGTGCTGCGGTGACTGGCGGGGTCGAGATGCCACTGTCCTCTGCCACTGGCGGCAGGCTAGTGGGCGGGTTCGAGACAGCCTCTTCCGATGCCGGATCTTCGGGCAATGCTTCTGCCGAAGGGGGCGCGACAGCCGCAGGTGCATCCGCAATAATCTGCGTGCGGTCTTCCTCTTCCGGCGTAGGTGTGTCTGTCACAATCTGCGTGCGATCATCCGCAGGTGCTGCATCAGCGATCGGTTCAATTACTGTTCGGTCATCATCCGCAGGCGGCAGGGCCGCGCCTGCAATCACTGTCCGGTCAGGATCAGCTGGCGGCGGCGAAATCGCCTCTTCCGCGTCACTCTTTGGTGGCAGCGTTTTGTCGGGATCAGGTGTTTCGTCTTGCATCACGCACCCTCCGCCTAAAAGAACGGCTCGGGCGGCAAACACCGCACGACCACTGCTGTCACATTGTCTTTTGCACCGCGATCAAGCGTCTGGGCGATCAGATCATTGCACACGGACTGCGCCGTTTGCCCGCGCTTGAGCGCCTCCGCGATATCTTCGTCGCTGTTATGTTCCGTCAACCCGTCAGAGCACAAAAGGAACATGTCTCCTTGCCGGATTTCCCCGCTGACGACATCACAGTTTGGTTCCTCTGATACGCCGATGGCGCGGGTGATCACGTTTTTGCGGGGCCAGTTTTCGGCCTCATCACTGCTGATCATGCCCGCGTCCAGCAGCTCGCGCACCTCGGTATGATCGCGGGTCAGCTGTTCCAGCGTTCCATTGCGCAACCGATAGATCCGGCTATCCCCGGACCAGATACAGGCATAGCTTTCTTCATAGACCAAAAGCGCCACTAGCGTCGCCCCCACGGTGCCGCCACCAAGGCTGATGGCATGATCGCCAATCTTGTGATGCGCGCGGCCCAAACGTTCCATGAACCGGGCCTGAAGGTCGCCTGCGGAAATGGAAAAACCGACGGTCTCCATCTCTCCGGTGATGGTCTGGCTGGCAAAATCGCCCGCATCATGGCCGCCCATGCCGTCAGCCACAACCCAGACACCGGACTCTGGCCGGACAAAATAGCTGTCCTCATTGTGGTCACGGACGCGCCCGGTATCGGTCGCAGCACCCGTTTCAAAAAGGAAATATTCGGTCTGCATCAAGTGCCCCTCAATCCGTCATCTGTGGCATATCAACCGGCGAGACGGTGTTTTCATTGTCAGCCGCAGGCGGCACAGTTCTATCGGTTTCGGGCGCTGCGGGCGCGCCCCGATCATCATCATCAAGCGTAGGCATTGGCACGGCCGCAGGCGCGGTTGCCCGCACGGCATCCGTCATCAGCCACGCAAGCACAGGGGCATCCGGCAAGCCCCGCGTCACGTGCACAGCCGCACCGCCCGGGCCTTCGCACCACAGATAGCTGCGTGCCGCAGCGGCGCGGTTGTGATCAACCTCTGCCACATCGCCCCAAAGTCGCTGCAAATTGCCATCGCCCCGCGCGGCCCAGAAGTCTGGCTCTATCGGGGTGGCGGGGCCGGGCAGCACAGGGGCAACAGCCGCCTGAACATGGGCGGTATAATCGCTGGCACCTGTGTCGCTGTCGCGGGTAAAACTGCGCATGGCATCGGTCAAAGCCACGTAAATCGCCTGATCGCTGCCATGCACCGGGGCAGGCTGATCTGACCCGACAACCGCTGCAGCAAGCGGAAACCGGCGCCCTACGGTGTCGCGCGATGGGGCCATGACGCCAAGGATTGGGCCGACCTCATCCACCAGCGCGCCACCAAACCAGAACCGGATTGGCGGGCTGGCATCAAACAAGTCACCCCATCCATCACCCCAACCATCACGGATTGCGGGCATCACATGGTGCAGCCACTTTTCGAGCGTGGCCTGCGCCGTTTCAGGCAGACCGTTCGTGACAAAATCACCAAAGGCCGGGTGCTTGCCGTAGAGGCCAACAGCGACGCTTGGGCTGGTGTCTGTGAACTGATCCTCGGTCATCGCATCAATCCAGGCTCTGAGGGCAGCTGAATGCCGACAGTTCTGGCATGGTGAAGGGGTTGGTCGCGGCACTAAAGCCAAAGTCATAGCTGATCGACCGGCCGCCAATGTTAAACGTCAAACGCTGTTGCCCGCCATTGTCCTGAATGGACGCGGCCCGCTTCATCAACCGCAAAATCGCCCATGGCCCATCCTGGAACCCAACGGCAGAAGTCCGGTCAAGCGAAGGGAACAGCAGGATCGTGGCAGACCCACCGGCACCGGGCCAATCAAAGGCCTTGGCCGGATCACCGGTACGCGACAGCATGATAGAGCTGTTGATGTCCAATTGCGCTTGTTCGACCGAGGCGTGGTTGCCCACATGCCGCACGGTGATCTTGACCTCTGGCGCGGGCGTGCCTGCGGCAAAAAAGGCGCGGCGAATTTTTTCCGCCCGATCGAATTGCCGCAAGGTCGCAGGCGAGATTCGATCAGCCAGCGGGCTGTTGGGATCTACCGATAACCCGTCACCTGTGCGGATCACATGCGGGGCCAGATAAGTGTTGAAATAGCGATCCATCGCGCCCCCGGGCCCAAAGAACTGGCCAAAGGTGCCGGGCGGCAATTGGCGCGGGGTGTCGGCAAAGGGGAAGAATGACGCGATCTCTTCACGGCAGGTGAACGCGATCTCATTGGTCAGCGCGCGATTCATTTCGGCCAGTGTCGCGTCAGAGGCTTCGTTGCGGAAATCCTTTTCGGCGTCGTTCACAAACGCGCGCAAGTCGCCGGGCAGACGTGAATTGTTGCGTGTCAGGTTGGACAAGAGTTGCGGAAGAAGGGCCGCAGATTGACCTGGGTTCGAGGATGCAAGCCGCAGGTTGTCGCGGATCGCCGCAAGGTCAGCCAGTACGATATCAATCGGACGCTGTCCCTCAGCACCTTCCAGCATTACATGCCAGTCGCGGAACTGTTCCTGTATGCGTTCCACCGGGCGGAGTGGCCCATCGGCAGATCCGCTGACACGGTTCTGATTTTTTTCGTCGCGCGCTGCATCCAGCAGCACCTTGCCTGCGCGATCCGAACGGCGGCGCGCACCATCAAGGAACACATTGCCCAGCGTTCCAGCCACACCTGCGGCACCACCTGATGCCGCGGCCTCTGCTTCTTCTGCAGCGGCGGCAATCCGTTCCAATTCCCGCATCAACTGGGTTTCGCCATCCACCGCCTCGACCAGCTTCAGGATCGGCGAAGAGAATGGCGCAGACGCGGCAGCAAGAATGTCATACTGCGGCTTGTCCGCGGACATATTGGCCAGCTTGATATTGCCGAACATCGTGTACCAGGCGTCACGGAAATCCTGCCCATACCGGGACTGCAATGCCTGATCGAGGCCGCGCATCTGGTTGTCGAAATTCACCAGATCGGCTTGATCGCCCAGCACCCATTTGTCACGCTCCAGCGCGTCGCGGACATCCAGCAGCTGGTCAAAGAAGAACGACCAATAGCCTTCGTAGGTATATAGCCCCGGCACACCTACCGTCGACAAATCAGAACCGTCCTCGGTGATGAACACCAGATTGGCGTCATTGCCGGTGGCCTGGACCAAATTGAAGTCGACTAGCCCTGCGGTGCTGGCGCGGTCAGTGATCAGCGCATAGGCCTGATCGGCCAGCGACATTTGCACGATTGCGGACCTTGCTGCGTTCACGGTTTCGGTGTCGATCTCAACCTGAATGTCGCGCGTGTCATCCAGTTTCAGCATCGCATCCAGATGGGCGTTCAGCGCATCGCGCTGGTTGACCTCAAACGCGCTGGAAAACTGTTCCCGCCAAATACCCTCGAACCAGGCTTTGACTGCTGCGTCGTCAGACTGCGGTGCCTGACCACCCAGCAGCATATAGACCTTGAGCGCGCGATAGATCTGGGCGGGCTCACCAGCGGCGCGGATCTGCGGCAGTTGCGTTTCAAGATCAAGGATAAGACGGGGCCGCAGCATCTGTTCCAGCGCATCGGCATAGGCACTGTCGGACGCGACACTCAGCCGTTCGCGCTGCCCCAACCCCAGACCTTCCCAGAATGTCGGCTCTGTCGCGACACCGTAACCCGCCGGCATGTCACGAAGTTGGTCAAGATACGGCAAGATCGGCTCCAACCCCGGATCGTCAATTTCGGTCCGGGCAATTTCATCTTGGGCGGCACGGGCGTACTTGCCGGTTTCCTCTTCGGCGTTGCCCAGCAGGTTGTAATTCTGCCAGAAACTGAACCCAAACACCGCCAAAAGGCCGACGGTCGCAAGTGAAATGGCAGAGAAGCCCAAGGTGCGCAAAATCGCCGTGCGGCGCACAGCGCGGGCGTCATGACTGACCCAGTCGCGTTCTTCAAAGATGACACGTTTCAGCAGATCGTGGATGAAGAACGATTTGCCCTGTCCGGACATGAAAGACGGCGCAAATGCGCCGCTGGCGTTTTCAGTCTGGGCCATCGCGCCCAGCACCTGATCGATTGGCGTGCCCTCTTGCGTGCCAGAGGTAAAGTAGAACCCGCGCAGGATCGCATTTGTCTTGTGCTTGGACGGCGCAAAGACCCGGCGCAAAAACTCGCTGACATTTTCGCGCATCAGCGCCATCTGACCGGGCAAGCCAAAAATCGCGACCCGGCTGATGCCATCGGGTTCCTCGGACAAGCGGTCAATTAGCTCGTCCGAAAGGCGGCTGACCAGCTTGTCGAATTCGGGGCCAACATCGTCATGTGTCTGCGCCGTGCGATCCTTGGTCTGGAACGTCACGCCCCAAACCGCCTTGCGGCGGTGCTGGCTGAAGCTGCTGAAATACTCGCGGAACCCGCTGATTAGGTCCGCCTTCGTGAACAGAACATAGACCGGAAAATCAACGCGCAGCGCTTCGTGCAGTTCCGCGAGACGGTCGCGCACGATGTTGGCATGCTCTGTCAGCTGCTCGTCGGTCGAGGTCATCATATCCTCGGCGGAAAACGCCAACATCACGCCATTGATCGGCTGATTTGGGCGCGAACGCTTGAGCAATTGCAGGAACGACGTCCAGCTTGCACTGTCGGCCTCGGCATCGCTGTCTTGGGTGGTGTAACGCCCGGCGGTGTCGATCAAGATCGCATCTTCGGCGAACCACCAGTCGCAATACCGGGTGCCGCCGAACCCTTCCATGCCGCCGTCTTCGTCGCCCGCAACAGGAAATTCGATGCCGGAGTTTTTCAGCGCGGTCGTCTTACCCGCACCGGGTGGGCCAATAATGATGTACCAAGGCAGATCATAGAGATACGTAGCCCCGCCCGACTTTTTCAGCCGCGCAAGGGCCGAATTCATCTTTTCGGCCAGAACATTGCCATCGCCGGCTGGTTCTTTGACCAGCTCTTCTTCCATTTCCTTGGCCAGCTTGCGGCGCTTGCGCCACTTGAGGATTTGCACAAGTAGGATGATGCCGAGCAAAACGCCGATAAGTGTCGCGCGGAACCAGACCGCTTGGGTCAGCCACCACGGGATCATGCCAAAGCCGAACCAGATCGCCAGACACAGGCAGATCATGCCGATGATGATCAGCGGGATGCGCATCCACGGCTTCCATTTCAGAAAGCGGAAAAGGACCGAAAACCTCAAAACGTGCCCTCTTTTGCCAGCATGATTTCAACCCGACGGTTCAATGCACGCCCCTCTGCGGTAGCATTGTCGGCAATCGGATCCGCTTCGCCCCGGCCCTCGATGCTGAGCCGGTCAGGGTCTGTCATAAGGTCATCCAACACGTCCTTGACGGCAGCGGCACGTCCGACGGATAAATCTAGGTTGGTCTTGTAAAGCCCGCGGCCCGACGGTTGAATATCATCGGTATATCCCAGCACCCGGACCGGGCCCTGTTCGGCATTCAGCGTATCAACGATCTGGCTCGCCAGCTCTGCAAACTCTGGCCTGACCGTTGCGCTGCCTGACCGGAACAACAGCGTGTTGCCGACGCGAATATAAATGAATGCGCCCTTCTCACCGATCTCAACCGTCCCGTCAGCCAGTTGATCTGCCAACGAGACGCGAATGCGGTCCAGCTGCGTTGTATCCACGGGCGCCACAAAGGCCTGCACCGGGGCCTTGCGGACCAGACTGATGTTGGCGGCGTTGGGATGCATCCGGAAAAGCTGTGTCGCCAACGCCCCGCCTTCGCGGTTGATATAGGTGGACATGCCTGCATAGCCCGCGACGACCAGAACGCCCGCAATGCTCGCCGCGACCCACATGGGCAACCCGCCCAACCGTTTCTTCGCGGCCATCGGCACGGCCTGCCAGTTGACGGCAATATCTTCATCCGGGCGCGGCTTCACCCGGCGCAATGTTTCGTAGATCGCCGACCTGATACGGGCCAGTTCCACGGCACCATTCGGCATTGTGCGGTACTGCCCCTCAAACCCCAGCGACAGGCAGACCAGCATCAGTTCCAGCAAGCCATAACGTTGGGCCGGGGCCTGCATGGCTTTTTCAGCCTCTTGAAAGAACCCTACACCGGAGTCGCGCTTTTGAAAAAATCGCGCGACCATTGAGTATTGCAGCCAAGTGCCTTTGTCGGTGCCGGGCAGATTTTGCACAATGTCATCCGCCGTGCCGCACAACACATAGGTGCCAATTTGCGCCTCTTGCGGGTCTGCGCCCTCTTGCACAGCGTTGCGTTCATAGGCCTCAATTTCGCGCACCACATGGTTCATCAGCGGCTCTGCCTGCATTTCGACCATGCCGGTGCGTAGACGTCCAAACAAGATCAGCAAATTGGCCGCTGCAGCCAACAACGGATTCGTCGGTCCACCCTTGCCCAGCCCTGTCGCGCGCAAAGCCTCTTCCAGCGCGATGCGCGGCGTCTGAAGCCCTTGCGGCGCTTCGGGTTGCCCCGATGGCACATCAGGAAAAAATCCCTGCTGCTGAGCGCCGGGTGCTTGCCCCGGTGGCGCGGGCTGGGACGCAGGTGGCAAGGCACCACCCAGCCAGGTGTTCCCATCTTGCGGCGAAGACGCAGGCGCACCGATCCCGGCCTGTCCAGGCCGTTGCGGCGGCAATGCGCCACCAATTACCGTCCGGTCCGCTGACGGACCTGTGGGTGCCGCGCGCGGTGGTTGGGCAGGCTGCTGCGGCAGCTTACCCCCGAAGACTGTCTTGTCGTCGTCCTTCGACATCAGTTCTTCTCCGGAATGGCCCAGAGTTCCAGTTTCAGTTCAGGCCAGTCACCGGCAAAGTGCATTCCAATGGCAGGCGCGGTCGAAAACTCCTGCCACATGGGCGTGTTCTTTTCGAGCAGGAAGTAGACATTGGTGCTGACAACCCTGATCTGCCGCGGCGGGTTTGGCAAATGCACAAGGCTGATCCCGGGCAAGTTGTTGGTCACAATCTCGCGCATTCGTGTGTTGGGGCCAACTTTGCATAGCTCTGGGAACTGACTTTGCACCTGCGTCAGCGGCTTGGCGCTTTCAACCTCGATCACAAATGTAGCGTCGCGGAACAGGTTCCGGTCGCTGACCTCGGCCAGATAGGAATTCTGCCGAACCTGGTTCAGGTTCAAGCGCACCGCACGACCCACATCACGGCTAAGCGCGCGTTGAATGTCCGCGACAACCGGTCCGAATGTTTCTTTGGGATCACCGTGGTCATATTCGCCATAGTCCCGCGCCATCCGCTCACCCTGATCAAAGGTGGCCAATTCGCCAGCCAGCGCAATCAGATGCTCGTAAAGCCGTTCAGGATGCACTGCGCGACTGGTCGCCATATGGCGCAACACGCCGATGTTACGGTTCAGCGTCATCAGCATCAGGTAATCAGTGGCCTGCATACCGCCGCCCGCTGATGGGTCAGAGGCATAACGCGCAAGGCTTTCTAATTTCGCTTCGATCCAGCCAATGACACGGGTGAGATATCCCACGGTGACCGGATGCACCGCAATGATCAGCGCAGGTGGTGGCACCGTATCATCAAGCGAAATCACACCATCGCGCACTTCATTGATCCGCGCGATCCGCAAGCATTGATACCCCGGCTTGGCAGATTTGCGCACGTCGAGTTCCAGCCTTGGGACCGCGGTTTCAATCAGATGCTCGACCCGCGCATTGGATGCATTGTCAGCCACTGTCGCCGATGACAGCGCATAGCGTGTTGTCGCGGCTTCTGGCCCGACCCCGACATCCTGACCGTTCTGGGACATATCCGGCAGGGTCAACCAGACATAAAGGCCCTTAGCATCCTCTGGCACATCAACCGGCGTCGGCAAATCCCCGGCGTTAGGAACATCAAACGGTGTCCCGTCAGGCATGATCCCGGTGACAGTGCGAAGACCAAACCGGCCTTGCTGCGCCATGTCCCGGTCTACAGTCATCTCTGAAATGCCCCAAGGATAGGGCGTGATCACTTCTGTCCGAGACTGGATCAGCTTTTCGACGTACCGATCGCTTTGTTGCAGGTGTTGCGGCTGCAGAAACAGACCTTCTTTCCAGGCAACCTTGCTAAACCACGACATTGCAATCCAATCATCTTCAATAGGCTGGGCGTTGCGGGCAAGTCTGGAACCTTGACCCCCTGCGGTCAAGCCTTGGCCCGCGCAAAAAGCGGTCCACTCAATAGCTTAAGGGCCGGGATTTGTCCCGGCCCTTTGTTTTGATCAGAATTGGAAGCGGGCTTGCGCCGTGACGCCCCAGCTTTCCAGCCGGTCGCTGACACGAATGTCACCGCGCACAGAGGCGTTGAACTGCTTGACCGCGCCAAATTCACCGGGCTGCAAAATCTTCACATAGTTCAGACCAGCGCTAACCTCGCCGTATGTACCAAGGTTCTGAGACGAAATCAGAGTCTCTTCACCGTTGTCGGCCCGCGTAAAGGTCGAGGTCGGATTATCCGCAAAGTCGTTGTAGACCGTCAGTGTCCCGAACTGGGTCAAGGCAGACACGCCATCTGAACCCACACGGGTTCGGGTAAGCGTGCCACCAGCGAAACCAATGCGGCTGTCATAGTCGTCAATCTGCACTACACCGCGCCCTTCAAAGGTGATCGGGTCGGTCGACACTGTGCTGTAGGCGAACCCAACGGTCGGCACAAAAGTCAGGTCCGTTTCTTTGATCGGGATCGAATAGGATACAGCACCGGATAGCGTGCGACCATCAGACGAGAACTCTTCGTCGGTCAGGCCCAGCGATGCGCCGCCGGCAGCCTCGATGTTGGTGGCCGTATAGTCGGTTCTTTCAAGCCGATACTGGAGGTCAACGGCCAGGCGATCACGCACGGCAGCAACGTAGACACCACCGTAGGCCTGAGTAAAATCGACGTCGGTGACCGAAGTCTGCACGCCTGACAAACCGCTAGGTTGGTTCGGATCGGGCGCAAAGATCGGCTGGTTCGACTTACCTATGTTCACACCACCGATGGCGCCAAACGCAAGGTCCCAACCATCATAGAAGCCGTTGAAACAGGCATAGTCACCACCCAGCTGAACACCGTAGTAGTCGGCTGAGATGCTGCTGTCGAAGGGCTCTGTTGTGCCGTTGATCTGGTCAATCTGGCCAGTTGCATCAGCAGACCCGCCAATCGCACGCGCCCAGACACCCACACCACATGGGTTTTCGTCTTCGAACGCCAAGCCGCTAACGAACGGACTTGATGGACGGTTAATGACTGAGCCGATCAGCGATTGCGCTAGAACAATTGTACCCGCGATCGAAGAGATGCCCTGATCAAGCGCGTCAAAGACGACCAGATCACCGGCATCGTTCTGCGACAGGCCGTAGATGATGATGCCATCGGTCAATCGCAAGTCGCTAGAGTCCGGAAGCCCATCGGCAGTAAAGTCAATTGCGCCCTGGCCGCTCGCCGCATCCAGCACCACAACATCAACATCCTGTTCGCCACCGGCGTCCAGAACGTTGAAATTTAGCACAACATCGCCCGTCACAAAGGACCCCGGCGACATCACGATCTGGTCGGCGGTGCCAACTGTGCCGGACAGGTCGATGTCCACATTGAAGGTTTGCGCACCCAGATCACCATCGATATTTACGCGGTCACCTGTTGCAGCGTTCCGCGTCAGATTGACACGACCACCACCACGCAGGCCGTCGGCAAAGCTCAATGTGCCGGACCCGATGATGACACCTGTGTTCGAGAACGCGCCTTCGACCATCGCACCATTTGCGAAGGTTGCGGTGCCTGTGTTGGTCCCCAGGATTTGCGACCGCAGCGTGGCACCGGCACCCAAATTCAGCGTACCGTTGCTGGTAAGGTTGGCCGCTTCCAGCGTCGCGCCAGCGGCAACCGTCAGGGCAGAGCCACCGTCGGTTGACAGATCACCTTCGACAGAGAACAGATCGCCATTGACCTGCAACGCGCCGGTTGCGCCAAAGTTGATGCTGCCATCGCCAATTGGTCCCGGCACGCCAGGGAACGATCCTTCGATGACGCGGGTTGTTCCGTCAGTCGTGATCAAAGAGTTCGCGGTCACCGTCCCTTCAAGCGTGGCGTCGTTGAGGTTCACCGTCGCACCATTGGCAAACGACAAATCACCCGCGACCGTGCCGTCATCGACGGTCAGCGTACTGTTGGACCGGAACGTACCGGTGCTGCGCGAGGCAAGCACGAAGCCGTTAGAAATGCTGATCGTACCAAGGTTGTCAAAGGACCCGGCAACAAAATTTCGGTCATCCAGATTCAGGTTACCGGTCTGCGTGTTCTCAAGCACACCGATGTTCGACGTCGGGCCGCTCAGCGTAAAGGCCTGCGTGCTCGACCGTGCGGCAACCTTGGCGCGCGCATCGTTTGGATCGGTGTTGATTGTCCCGGTGTTGGTCAAAGTGCCCGTCACGTCGCCAAAGTAATCGACCAGACCACGATTGATCAGATTCCCGTCAATCTCGCCATCAAGACGGACATAGCCAGCCTGCAGATTTCGCACATCACCTGTGAGCGTCTGCCCGGTGTTGACAAAAAGGTCACCCGAGCGATTGACGACTTCGACGGCGGTATCGGCATTCAAGTTCACATCACCGCCGCTGATCACGATGGATTGTGACAGATCACCACCATTCAGGTTCACATCGCCACCGGTCAGGGTCAGGTTTCGTGTGATCGTGCCGCCATCGTGATCCAAAACACCGCTGCCAGAAACGCGGACATTGCCACTCAGCGTTCCGGTGTTGGTCAATGTTCCGCCGGACAACGTGACCGCTTTGGTAATTGACCCCGCGTTCGCGCTCGTGCCGCCCAATTGGGCGAGTTCACCGGTCAGCGACACGCCTGCGTTCACCGTCACATTGCCTGCGATATTGCGAATGTCGGCATTGGTGTCGGATTGAACAATGACGTCACCTGCATTCACGCGCACCTCGCCGGTGTAGACACCGCCATTCATGTTGAGCGTGCCGGTCCCACTGACCGTGGTTGCCCCGTTCACGCGCGAGTTGTTGCCGCTGGTCACGGTTCCATCGGATACCTTGAGGTCACCGAACAGCTTACCGTTCAATGTCAGGTTTCCGCTGTTGTTCATGAATTCGCCAGTCACCGACCGGGCAGAGCCGATAGTGATGTTGATTCCGTTGTTGCGGATCGCGGCAAAGGTATCACCCGTGATCGAAAGCGAACCGCCATTCGCCACGATCCCACCGGCGAACTGGCCACCGTCAGCCACAAGCGACGCGCCTGTGGTCAACGTGGTGACGCCCACAGTATTGGCACCGGTTTCTTGCGTCCAAGTGCCGCCGCGGACCTTCACTTCACCAGTGACAGTTCCTGCATTTGTTGCAACGCCGCTATTGTGCGTGATCGCACCATTCCAACGGCCCGCGGCCTCAATATCCAAAGCATTCGCATTGATCAGCGTACCGATCCCATTGCCAGCCACGGTTATTGTGCCAGAGTTATTGCGGACCGAACCATCGGCCCTTAGCCCGTCGACAACAATCGATCCACCATTGTTGTTGAGGTCCGCGTTGATGCGACCCTGCGCATTGTAGGTGCCGCCCTGCACGTTCACATCGCCGACGACGCGACCCACTTGCGTCGTGGTCCCGGTCGTGTTGCTAACAGCGCCGTCCACGACGCCGTTGGCCAAAATGTCAAGATTGCCGCCTGCGTTCAACAAGGTCGCAACGGTGATTTCACCGTCGACCGTCGTAGTGCCGCTGTTGGTGCGGAACTGTCCCTGGAACGTACCGCCCGTGGCATCGATCATCCCACCAGAATTGATGACGTCAGCTTGCAGCGTGCCTGCCGTCGTCTCAAAAGCACCGCCTGCGTTGACCGTCACCTTGTCAGTGATGATACCGCTCGATGAAACCGTGCCGCCATTGACCTTGACCGTTCCGGCCAGCGTGCCTTGGTTGTCAACGGTACCGTCCGTGTTCACGAGCGCACCGGTCAAAGCCTGACCGCCAAGCACCGTGACAGAAGATCCCACGTTCGTCAGATCAGCTATTGTATCGCCGTCCACGGTGATCGTACCGCCCTGGCCACGCAGCCCGCCTAGGAAGGTGGTACTATCGGTGGTCATCTGTCCATCAAGAACCCGCGCCTGACCGGTAACCGTCCCGCCATTTGCATCTACGGTGCCATCCACCAACCGGATCGTGCTGCTGAAATCACCCGTGCTGGTCACCAAACCACCATCAACAATAAGCGCGCCGGTCAGGGTGCCCAAATTGTTCATATCACCGCCAAAGTTATCGACCTCACCGATCAGTGTTTCGCCGCTCTCGATCGTCAACAACCCAGCAGTGTTGCGTACATCAACTGTCGTCGGACCGGTGATGTTCAGATCACCGCCCTGATTCAGAATCTCTTGTGTGAACGTCCCTCCATCGGCGTTTACAGTACCACCATCCAAGGTCAGCATGCCGGTATGAGAACTGCCAAGTTGTGCGTTAAGAATTGCGCTGCCATCGACTGTAATATCGCCGACAATCGACCCAACGTTGTCGAACTGATCCGTGATCGCATCCGCAGCATCACCTGACAGCGTCAGATCTCCGATCATGCTGCCGTTGTTAGTGGTCGCACCCTTGTTGCTGACATAATCATGGGTCCAAGTTGCTGCCGCATCCACGATGACAGTGCCGCCCTCGTTCTGCACGACAGTCGACGTCGCAGCAGCGTTCAGGTTCACAATGCCGCTGTTGTTCACAATGCCCGCAGCAAACGTCCCGCCATCATCGTTGACGGTCCCGCCGTTCAACGTAACAAGGCCAAAGACCTCTCCGCCGGCAGCGTTGTTGAGCTCACCGGTGTTCGACAAAGTGACCGACTGGCTGATGTCACCGGTGGCAAGGTTGTTGATCGTACCGCCTGACAGCGTCACAGCATCAGCAATAATGCCGGAGTTGTCCGTTGTGCCATTGGTGCTGGTAAATGCACCAGACAGGGTGATGCCATTGTCGATCGTGACGGTGCCCCCGGCATTGGTCACATCAGCAGTGGTATTGACCATAACGTCAAAAGAACCGGCGTTGTTCAGCACACCAGTATCAAAGCCACCGCCCAGCGCATTGATGTCGCCACCCTGATTGGTAACCAACCCGGTGATCGTTGATCCGCTGTTGGCGTTGAAAATACCACCTCCAGACGCAGAGACAGTGCCGGTGATCGTGCTGTTGTTGTCAAAGGTGCCGCCGTTTGCTGCGACCGTACCAACGACCTCACCATCATTGGTCGTGGTGCCGCCTTCATTGACAACACCGCCAGTGACGACGCCTGTCGCCAGGATATTCAGCGTACCGTTTGTGGAATCCGTGCCGTTTGTGATGGTCGCCGCGACCATTCCGTCGACCGTTGTCGTGCCTTCATCATTCTCGACGCCCGCTGTTATGGTCCCGCCGCTTAGCAGGATCGAGCCGGTGTCGGCATTTGTGATAGTGCCGGTGATTGTGCCGCTTTCAACGACCAACGCACCTGTGCTGCTGACATCAATACCGCCCGTTACATCACCTTCGTTGGTGAATGTTCCACCTTCAACTGATGCTGTGCCGACATAGACTCCCTCGTTCGTCACCTGACCGGTGGTCTGGGTGATAGTGCCGGTCAACGTGTTGCCGTTGACGATGGTAAGATCACCACCATTGACGTTCACATCTACAAGCCGGTCCGCGTCTGTCGCGGCGTCGGACCCGTGGCGCACCTTGACTGAGCCGCTGGTCAGGTCGATCTGACCGTTGCCGCCAGTCGTCGAATAGGTGCCGCCTTGCAAAATCAGCTCACCGCCATCCACGGTGATGACATCTTGGACATCACCGCCCAGCGCCAGCATCTGGCCACCGTTCACGTTGATCCGACCGCCGTAGTCCGCGAGGTTGGTCAGAAGGCCACCCTCAAGGTTGAGTGTCCCGACAGCTTCCGAGTTATCGCCGGTCAGGCGCAGGGTGCCCGCACCAGATGCGTTCACGGTAATCGTCCGACCCGTATCACCCTTGGTTGAAATCTTGGCCGAGATCTGTGCCACGTCAGAGGCGTTGGTCACGTCAATCGCAAGATCGGACGCCCCGCTTCCGCGCACAACGATTTCAGGATTTGTCGCGCCCGCATCCGGACGGATCACATAGCCATTTACGTCAAAAGTGATGGACACCGGGCGGACCGAGGACTGCAAATCCACTTTGACACCCGTCGCTCCAAAGACCACATCATTCGCCGGATTGTTCCGAAACCTTTTGTGCGTCCCGCTGCCATCCGCGGCATTGTTCCAACTGTCTGTGAAAACGTCCCAGATTCCATCTGTCGTCTCAAGCGGGGCCGAACTCGTGTCACCTGTATTATCGTAATAGAGAGTTTCCGCCGTCAGCGGTGCGGGCAATCCGGCGCCGATCAATGTGGTTGCCAGAACAATGGCAGAGGTCCCAAGCAAACGCGCTTTGAGCGGGGTGCGGGGATGCTGTGATGTCAACAGGGCACGCATGACGCAATTCCTTTGGTAAAATAACCGTTAACAAAGACCGAAACACGGTAAGGCGCTGCAATCAACAGGAAACATTGGTTAACGACCCATTGCCGCGGCACTGTGGTCGCGGGTGCAACGGTCATTTTCGCAGTATGTTCCTACACCTTAAAGGAGATTAACCAAAAAGCTACTGCCGTAGGTGGAACGTATACGCACACGGCGGGAAGGTGTGATAGATGCCTGACGCAAGCATGATCTGGCCCAGCAGAACCGCCTCTTTCAGCAAGGTATTCACAAAGGGTTCTAGAATCGTGTTGTGGTAATCCTCGTCCCCCAAATCCAGATCCGGCGGGTCCGTGCCCTCCACAAAGGCCTTTCCGATTTGCCTGCCAAGGTCCGCGCTGACCCCATCGCCGCTGGCCCCCTGCACGATCCGGTAGACCTCTGTATAGGTGATCACATCCCCGGTCTTAAGCTTGTTGAAAATGTAGTCGACCAGTTTGCTGACGAAAACGTTGATATCAGGCGAAGCATTGGCTAACGCCACGATTTCATTCATGATTTCGAACTTGTCGCCAAGCGTCTGGTTATCAATAGTGAACAAGATCGGCATCGCCTCAAAAGCGGCACCATAGTCCCTTGCGAGCCCTGAAAAGTCGATTGGCCCGGGGCTCTTGCCCGGTGACGCGGCAGGA
The DNA here is from genome assembly GCA_947492825.1 of uncultured Paracoccaceae bacterium. Lineage (GTDB taxonomy): Bacteria > Pseudomonadota > Alphaproteobacteria > Rhodobacterales > Rhodobacteraceae > CANMYO01. The sequence goes on along the minus strand of CANLNT010000002.1, from coordinate 514,357 downwards.
TTGGCGATGGCTGGCGGCATGGTCTTGTTGCCCCAAGCCAGAACGTCCGCAAGAAACGGCACCATCCGGGTCTTGGCCTGCATCGAGTTCAGGATTTCATCTTTTACATGACGCGCCCGGATCGGGATATCGGACCCCATCGACAGATCGCCGCCCATCTCCTTGGCCGTATTTGCGTGCAGACCGGCTGCGTTGAACGTATCGCAACGAATATTCAAATCATCATGCTCTGACAGGATGCGGATGCAGGCGGCCGAAGCCAAACCGCCACCCAAAGAGTGGCCCGTGACAATCAGCCGCTTGTTCCAATCCTTCTTGGCGTCGGCTGCGGCACGGGCACCGGCCTGACCGGCAGTCACATATTGCGGCGGCACCTGCCCCAGCCCTTGCGCAAAATTCACCGCCCAATCGCCGTTGGTACCATAAAACAGTGCTGCAGAGGCTGTCCATTTCACGGTCAAGGTTGATCGCGCCCACCGCCAACCCCCGACCTGCACTGTCTTTTCGCCCGCGAGATTGCTGAACAGGTTTTCGCGCAAAGGCAGTTGCTGCGACAGCTCTGCCATCGTCTTGCCCATCAGGTCACCTGCGCCTGCGGATTTATCAACTACCTGATCTTCAACAAAGCGGGCAGAGGCCAAGGGCGTATCGAGATCAAAGTTGAATTTGAGCTGTAGCCCCATCGCAATTTCCGCGAAGTCCTCAGGCTCGCTGTCCGAACCGCGAAACACCAAGACGGGCGGACACACGGAATCCGGGTCGTTGTCGTTGCCCGCCTTGGGTTCGTAAAAGCGGCACAGAAACCCGTCAGAGTTCTTCATCTCCCACTTCATGGTCCAGTATTGTTTGACCTCATCTAGCTTCGGGCGCAGCTCAGGCGGGAGGTCAGCCTTCTGGCTATCGTAAATATCAAGGTTTAGCAGGCCTGCGTATTGCACACACAGGTCGGAAATTGCGTCACCGGTGCTGGTCGAACTACCCGTCATGCCACTTCTCTTTGCCGACCTGATTGTCGTTGTTCACGCGCTGGTCCGGGTCATCGTCAGACCGGATTTCTGTGGGTGCCAGAAAGAAGCCACCGATGTCGTCGGGGATAGTAAGGTCTATGACGGCCTGCGCCGCCTCATTGGGTGTGCGGCCCAGGTTTGTATACGCCGCCTCCATCGCACGGCCCAAGCCCCAAGCCGTTGCCAGATCACTGGGACCAGACGCATCGCGATACTGATCGGCAACACGCTCGTAGCGTTCAAAGAAGGCGTCAACGACATCGGTTGGACCGGGCTTCAACAGTTCCGCTTGTGCCAGTCTGAAAATCAGCTCGCAACTCATCAGATTGGCGTTCGCCAAACCTTCAAAATAGCTGTCAAACACGAAGGTATCATCGGGATCGGCGTCCGCGGGTTTGTGTCGCAACCAACCGTCCGCGCCATTCTGCAATAAGACCATTGCGGCCTCCAGATTGTCGCGCGGCGTTGCGTGCAGCAAGTCTCCAATGCTGGAATAGTAGTTATTCACCGCAGCTGGCGAACCGCCTTTTTCCAGCCACAGGTTCAGGAACGCCATGCCGGGCCGATAATCCGGGAACCAAACGCGCCAGCCTTCGGTGTGATAGGTAACGGCCAGAAACGCCATTTCATCGGCGTTGAACCGGGCATTTGCCCCAGCCGCGACAAGCGCCTGCGTGGCTTCAAAGTTGCGCGCCAAGACAGCCTCACGCAGCAGGGTATGCCCAAACGTCGGCGCATCAGCTGAGAATGGCATCGACCAGCTGCGATCAAGGTCGTCTCCCAGCGCCGCGATCTGATCGGGCGTCGGCACAGCGCCATCCAGGATGACCCTAGCGACCTCTGTCACCAGATCTGGCGCGTCAGGAAAATTGGTGCTCACGGTCATCTCCTTACGTTCGTCTGCCAACTGCGCGGCATCTTCTTCGACATGTGCAGTGCGGGCCGCCAGTTTGTTCAACCCATCTTCCAGCCCGCTGGTCAATCGGTTGTCCTGCCACTTCTGAAACGCCCAGAACGCGGCAGCCGCGGCCAGCGCAAGAACAGCGCATATGATCAAACCGCGGCGCATGGCGTCAGTTAATCTTCACCATCTTGCCCAGAATTTTCACCAGACTGCTTGCCGTCAGGGAAATCTTCTTGCCGTTGACGTTGATGTCGCCCTTTGCAGTCATCTCAATCCGGCTTTGCCCCACTGCAATTGTGATCTTGTCGCCTGCAGTGATTTCGATGTTCTTGCCTGCATCCAGCGTGTAGTTGTTGCCGATTTTGCTGTCCTTGTCCTTACCCACCTCTTCAGAGTGGTTTTCGCCAATGGTTTGTACCTTGTTGACCTCGACGGCCATGTTCAGCGACCCCTCACCGGGGCTGGACCCTGCCTTGCCATAAGCGTTCGGAACGGTCGGCAGACCTTCAGGGCTGTCAGAGGAACCCGCAGGTGTCACAGCATTCTTGTTGCCTGGTCCCACGCGGATATCCATATTGCCGTCGACGACCTGCAACAGGTTGTTGCCAATCTCGCTCGCCTTGTCGTGACCGACGCTTTCGACCTTGTTGACGTTCACCCGTTCGGATTGGTTGTTCTCGATCTTGGCATTGCGGTCCTTTTGGGCGTGGACGAAGATTTCTTCCTCGCCGTTTTTGTCCTCAAACCGCAGTTCGTTGAACCCTTTGCCCTGATGGGTGTCTGTCTTGAATGTGCTACGCGTCTTGTGCTCTGGCAGGTTGTAAGGGACCGCGTTCTTGCCGTTATAGACACAGCCCGTCACCAGCGGTTTGTCCGGATCGCCTTCAAGGAATTCGACCAGCACTTCCATCCCGATCCGGGGAATGACCATGCCGCCCCAGCCGTTCCCGGCCCAGTTCTGGCTGACCCGGCAACGCATGGAATAAGCGCCCTCAAGATCCCAGTGGAACTGCACGATGATCCGGCCATAGTCATCGCAATCAATCTCGCCCTCACCCACGACAATCGCGGTCTGTGGGCCATGCACCAGCGCGCGCGGGGTCTTGCGCACAGGCGCATAGGGTTCATCAACCGGGACAAAGCTATAGGTCGCTTTAAACACATAGCCGGGGTCGTTGTTGCCCGAAATATAGGCCTGATCGGCAAAGGAATGCGTCGCAGACAGGCACAAATAAGATTGCCCCACCACCTGATCTGCTGCTTGTCCCACAAGCTTGACCTTCATCCCTGCGCCAAGGCTGATGCAATCGCCCTCGGCCGTGTGCCGGTGATCCTTGCCGCGTTCCTCGGTGATCCGGGTGGCGATCAACGCCTTGCCGTCATCCTCGGTCAGATAGAGACCCGGATAGTCATAAGCCTCAATCTCACCCTCGGCATAGGTGGCGTCGCCTTTGCGGTCCACATCCATCTTGGCCGTCGGCACCTTGAAGTTGAAATCCTTCAGCAGTACCGCACCCGTGGTCATGTTGCGGGCCTTTTGCCATAGCCAAAAGTGCTCTTCATCGGCGTCATGATGGCCCGCGACATCCATGTAGGGTCGGCTGTCTGCGATGACGTCATCAAAGCTGTCAACAGCGTCGGTGATCACCATGGTATGCGACCCTGCCGCATGCTTGAAATGGAACGATAGGCCAAACCGCTCCATCATCCGGCGCGCAAAGGCCAGATCGCTTTCACGGTATTGGACTGTGTATTCCAGCTCTGGGTAGGACTTCGTTAGCGAAATCTCATAGGCCGGATCACCCAGGCCTGAATAGGTGTTCAACAGCTCTTCGAGGATCTGCACCACCGTCATGTTGTGGAAAATCCGCTGATTGCGTCGCTTGTCCAGCAGCGCAAACCACGGCTCCAGCGTCAGCCGGAACACCGCGCGGTCATCCGTCTCACCAATCCAGCGGCCAGAGGTGACGATCCCGTCAAAATACCGCGGCCCATGATCGCGCGACATGACCACAACGGTCGCGTGGGTCCCCAACAAACTGTCAAGTTTTACGGAGGTATCCGCACACTGCGCCTCGACCTCGTAGGAAAACAGATCATCGACGTAGTCCGTACCGTCAAACTGCCGAAGGTGCAGAATGTCCTTGCCCAGATCAGTATGCAGTTGCGCGGTACGCATCAGTTGTGACGTCTTAGCAGCCATTATTCTGGTCCCGTCATCATTTCATCATTTCACAGCTTCGGCGGCTCGAAATACAAAAGCCGACCAATCGTATTGCCAGGTCCATCTGGGCCAGAGCAGTTCATTTCATACAGGTTGTTGTTCTGGATCAGCTCTCTGCCATCCACCAACACCGTACCGTGGTTCGCGATCGGGCGGCACCAGCCACGGTTCACGTTGGACTTGATCCCGCCAACGGTGCCCGGCTCATCGCCCACAACCTTGTCGGTGCGCGACGCCATCGTAAACGCTTCTTTGTCCGTGATCTTGACGCTTGGCACCGTTTTCTGGGCCCAATCGAGGCGCGAGATGATCATATAGGGGATCGGCACCACCGCATTGCCGACCGGTGTTTTGCAGACATCCGGGGCCATACAGATGATTGTCGCGTTTGGGCCCTGCTTGCGGGCAATTGTCATATCCATGGCATTATCCGATCTTCACACTTTGCATCTGGCCGCTTGTGAACCGCTCAGGCCCAGTCACAAGCGTGCGCCAGACAAGCGTCACCCGATGCTGCGCTGGATCAGGATCCGCCACATCAATATGGAGCGTGTCGAGCTTCATGGTGTGGTTCTTGCTCACGTTCTCGCCTTCTGCTGCCAGCATCAATTTTACACCTGGAAGTGTCAGACTGCGCCGACCGCCGCCTTCGGTCATACCGTCCAGATGAATCGTTTCAGTTCCGTCCAGCATAGGCTCAATTTGCAGCGCGTGGGGCGCTGCGTTCCAAAAACGAAGATCATAATCCTCTGGCATGCGGGGGTGTCGGGTTGATTCCCAATCCTCGTCGAACGTGCCCGCATGGGCCCGGCGCGGGAGCCATGCCTTGGCCACTGGCCCAAAGCCTTGCACCGTCATTGGCGCCAGCGGATCCTTGATCATGAATTCGGCGATGTTGCCGATCTGTGCGGCAGCAAAGCTTTGTTTTCCTTCGAGGCTTTCTTTGGTGGCATAGCCCTGACCAGCCGGATTGAGGTCGTAAATATCGGGCGTCTTGGCATCGGGGTCACCCTGTGCCGGTCCGCCGTAAGCCAGATCATAGGTCAACGGCACCTGCGACACCGGTTCGGGGTCTGACAAAGACCATCCCATCACGCCCCTGCTCCACAATGTAGGACCACGCACGCGGCAGGCATAGTACAACCGGTCCGGGATATTGACCGACACCTCCCAATCCTGCGCGGGCTTGCCACCCGGCGCATGTGCCACTGCGTTCATGGTCAGGTCGGTCGCCACCTTGGCGGGGGCGATTTCCTGTTCCATGAGCAACCGGGACGTAGCAACCTCGGCGGCGAATACGTCCGACATCTCAAGTTCGGGGCCAGGTTTAACCGATTTCAGCGTGCCATCTTCACGGATTTCGAACTGTGCCTTGGCAACCGCGACCCCCACTTCGGAATCGTCCGTATGCCAGTGTTTGAAAAAGATCGTACCAAGTGGCAGCAGTGTTGAAAGATGCATGTGGGATTCAGAATCCAAAACCAGAACAATGACAACAGACTGACAAGCCGGGGCCTGCCTGTCCAGAATATTGTGGGATTCCGGTTGTTTACCCTATCGCGGTCGTGCCAATCCCTTGACCAGCAGGCAATTGATCTCCTTATAGAGAATATTCGCACCTATTGGAGCGTGGAAAGACATGTCTCAGCCCCTTCAACTGCATCTGTCTGGCCTGTCCTGCGCTTCTTGTGTGGCGCGGGCGCAGACAGCATTGCGCGCGGTGGCAGGGGTTAAAACGGCGGATGTAAACCTTGCCAACCACACCGCATCAATCACCCACGATGGCGCAACGCTGCACGATCTGACCACAGCATTAGAAGGTGCGGGATACCCGGCGCAAACTGAAACGGTCACGCTGACGCTGTCCGATCTAACCTGTGCGTCTTGTGTCCGCCGCGTCGAAACCACTTTGCTGGCTTCTCCGGCGGTGCAAGACGCACAGGTCAATCTTGCCACACAATCCGCTCGCGCGACCTATGTCGCCGGTGCAGTTACCCCGGCTGCACTGGCGCAAATCGTCACACAATCGGGTTATCCTGCAAACGTTGCCACCCAGACCGCGCCCGAGACGCAGATTGATAAAGAGGCCGCGAACCTTCGCGCAGCGGCACTAATCGCCGCCGCCATGAGCCTACCTGTCGTGATCCTTGAAATGGGCGGGCACTTGTTTCCTCCGTTCCACCACTGGATCGGGCGGACAATCGGCCACCAAACCAGTTGGATCATCCAGTTTGTCCTGACCTCTTTGGTACTGTTTGGTCCAGGGCGGGTATTCTTTGCCAAAGGCATCCCTGCCCTTCTGCGCCGCGCGCCAGAGATGAACGCGCTTGTAGTGCTGGGCACCTCGGCCGCCTGGGGCTACTCCACGCTTGTGCTGATCGCGCCCGCGCTGTTTCCACCCGGCGCTCGAGCCGTCTTTTTTGAGGCCGCGGCCGTGATCACAACACTGATCTTGATGGGCCGCTGGCTTGAGGCGCGCGCGAAAGGCCGCACCGGGGCGGCCATACGCAAACTTGCCGGGCTAAGGCCCACGTCAGCGCAGGTTCTGCGCGCGGGCAAGATCGTTTCATTGCCACTCGAACAACTGCGCTTAGGGGACACCGTTATGGTTCAGCCCGGCGCACGCATTCCTGTGGATGGCACCGTTACCGCTGGCGCATCATGGGTCAACGAAAGCATGCTCAGCGGTGAACCCACGCCAGTCAAAAAGGCGCCGAGCGATCCTGTGACCGGCGGCACCGTCAACGGCACCGGCGCATTAGAAGTGCAAACCAAGGCAATTGGCGACGACACTGTATTGTCCCAGATCATCGCGATGGTTGCGCAGGCGCAAGGCGCAAAGCTGCCGGTTCAATCCCTTGTGGACCGCGTGACAGGCATCTTTGTGCCCATCGTGATGCTTATCGCGTTGCTTTCGGTTCTGGCGTGGCTGGCATTTGGCCCTGACCCCGCCTTGTCCTATGCACTTGTTGCTGGTGTTTCGGTGCTGATCATCGCCTGCCCTTGCGCCATGGGTCTGGCAACCCCCACCTCGATCATCGTGGGCATCGGGCGTGCGGCAGGCGAAGGTGTGCTGTTCCGCAAAGGCACCGCCCTGCAAAGCCTCGAAACCATCCGCGTGATCGCCTTTGACAAGACCGGAACCCTGACTGCGGGCCAGCCGGAATTGACCACACTGCGACTGGCGGAAGACACGGACAAAGACATGCTCTTGCCACGTCTTGCCGCGGTCGAGCGTCAGTCAGAGCACCCAATCGCCAAGGCAATCTTGCGCGCGGCAGGCGATGCGCCCCTGCCCATAGTGACCGATTTCGCTGCCATGCCCGGCCAAGGCGTTATCGGTCAAGTCGAAGGGGCAACCGTGACGATCGGCGCGCGCAGATTGTTTGAAGCACACAAGATTCCGCTGGGCGAATGGCACCAAACTGGACAGGACATTGCGAAATCCGGGGCAACGCCGCTGTTTGCCGCCATAGATGGTCGCATTGTCGCGGCACTTGGAGTATCCGACCCAATCCGGCCAGACGCCGCAAACACCCTCGCCATCTTGCGGGCAAAAGGCATCAAGATCGCCATGATAACTGGCGATGCACAGCCGGTTGCCGATGTAATCGCGCAGCAGCTCGGGATTGATGAAGTCGTGGCAGAGGTCATGCCCGACGGCAAAGTCGCTGCAATCACCCGGCTGCGCACCGATTTCGGGCCCATCGCCTTTGTCGGCGACGGGATCAACGACGCACCAGCGCTCGCCGCCGCTGATGTCGGTGTCGCTGTCGGCAACGGCACGGACGTCGCCATCGAGGCCGCCGATGTGGTGTTGATGTCGGGCGCTTTGCCCGGTGCGGTGACAGCGCTGACGCTTAGTCGTGCAACAATGCGCAATATCCGTCAAAACCTCTTTTGGGCATTTGCTTACAACATCGCGTTGATCCCCGTCGCCGCCGGGCTTCTTTATCCCTCATTTGGTTGGACGCTTTCACCTATGCTAGCGGGTGCTGCGATGGCGCTCTCATCTGTTTTTGTTGTGACAAATGCCTTGCGCCTTCGGACCGCGCCTTTGACCTGATGCGACCCTGAAATCGCGATCGAACTCAAAACACTAAAATTTAAATCTTTTCGATCAGGGTTCCGAGGATCTCCTTGGGATTCGGGCCTTGAAAGTCATTCGCAGATTCAGACACATGATGGAAAAACGGGCGCGGGATATCCCGCCCGAAGGTCTGTGGAAGCGTTACGTCGCTGGCATGGTGCTTGTTGTCCTACTGATCCTTTCGGCCCACCAAGCCAACAAAACCACAATCGAACAGGGGCTTGTCGACGCAAGGGTCATCAATTCATCCGGCAAGATGCGCATGCTGACGCAACGGATATTGCTGTTGTCTGTGGAACTTGCGAACGACGCCAACCCAGACGTAAGTCTTGACGACTTGGCGCATGCCATCTCGACCTTTGATGCAACTCATCACACGCTCAGTACTGACGCGACGCTCAGCCCGCGCATGCGCGCTGCCTATTTCGATGCACCACTTCATGTCGATGCCCGTGTCCGGCTCTTCTCTGCTGCGGCGCGCGGTATTTATGTCAGCCTTGAACAGAGCGTCGCAGTGGGGCCTGCGTTGAACACGTTGTTGTCAATTGGTCACGATGACCTTTTGCGAGACCTCGACCAAATGGTGACCATGTTTGTTGTCGAAGCGCAGCAAGCGCGTGAAACACTTCGCGTTCAACAAACCATCATCCTTGGCGGCGCCATAATGGTGATTATTTTGCAGGCCATGTTCATCTATGCACCCGCGCATCTGACGGTAACGTCGACGATTCGCGCACTGCGTCAGAACGGCAAGACGTTGATGCAAAATCAGGTCAAGCTGCGACAGTCTCATGCTGCACTTGAACGCGCCGCGACCCACGATGCTTTGACCCAACTGCCGAACCGAACATTTTTGGTTGGTCAAATTGCGCGCGAGATCCGCAATCAAAATCCAAGCTTCAGCCTCTTGCACCTGGACGTGGACAGGTTCCGCGCGATCAATGAAATCGCCGGGGAGGAAACAGGCGATGCAGTCTTATTGTTTGTGCGCGACGTACTCCAGCACTGCGCCCGAGAACATGATTGTGTTGCCCGCACCGGCGGCGACGAATTCATGATTCTGACTGATGCAAACCCGGATGATCTGATTCATAAGATTCAAAGGGATGTGGCGCATCCCGCAAATCTGTCCGGTCGCCGGATCGAGGTTGGATTGACAATTGGACATGCGACCGCCTCGCCCGATGTGACCGACCCGCTTGGCATCATTTCTCACGCGGAGCTCGCACTCAAGACTGCAAAGAAACAAGGCCGCGGTGCGGTGCAGGCCTTTGCACAAGACCTGAAAGATGCACGCAATCAGCGTGACCGACTGGCGGCGGAACTGCCAAATGCCCTGCGAAGCGGGCAAATCGTGCCGTTCTTCCAGCCGCAAATCACGCTCGCAGATGGCGCCCTTGCCGGGGTTGAGGTTTTGGCCCGCTGGCAGCATCCAGAACACGGCATTGTGCCACCGGATGTGTTTTTGCCACTCGCAGCAGCAGAGGGGCTCTCGCGCGAGTTGGATCAGATGGTCTGGTCGAAGGCAATGCAACAGTTCCAGCCCTGGGCGACAGGTGAGATAGCAATCCCGCGCCTGTCGCTTAACGCAGCCCCCGAAACCATCGCCGATCCACGTGTCGTGACAAATCTCCTCGTTGATATGAACGCCTATGGCCTGCAACCGGAACATGTCGCAATTGAAGTTCTGGAAACAACACTCATCAGCAGCATTGATGACGCCGCTGCGATTAACATCGACCGTCTGATCGGGGCGGGCATCACCGTTGAATTGGATGACTTTGGCACCGGCTACGCTTCGCTATCAAAACTGATCCAACTAGACCTGTCCGGCATTAAGCTGGATCGGTCCCTAATCCAGCCCCTGCCGCAAAAAGACGCCGAAAGCATCGTGCGCGCGATGCTTGCCATTGCCAATGAAATGGCGATGCATGTCGTCGCCGAAGGTGTTGAAACGGACGCGCAGTTATCCTACTTGCGCGCGGCCGGTTGCGACATTGGGCAGGGCTACGGCATTGGAAGACCGATGGTGGCCAACGACTTTACAAATTGGGCCGCAGATTACCTGCGTCAATTGCGCGGGAAATCGTCGCCGGCAAAGCTCCGGGCTTGAGAACACGCGCGCCAGCCCGTATTTGAAGTTCAACAACCGGATCGGACAACCTCATGGCCAATTATCTTTATCAAAATGACCTGCCCGATGGGCTGGACCTTGGCCCCGTGGTCGCGATCGATTGCGAAACCATGGGCCTGAACCCCCATCGCGATCGGCTGTGCCTGATCCAGATGTCGGGCGGCGATGGAGATTGTCACTTGATTCAGGTTTCTCAAAATCAGACCGAGGCGCCGAACCTCTGTGCGATGCTGGAAAACCCTGACGTTCTGAAGCTGTTTCACTTTGGCCGATTTGATATCGCAGCCCTGATGCACCGCTTCGGCACGACAACGGCCCCGGTATATTGCACCAAAATTGCATCGAAACTGGTGCGCACTTTCACCGACCGACACGGGCTCAAAAACCTGTTGCAGGAACTGGTCGGCATCGACATTTCAAAGCACCAACAGCAAAGCGATTGGGGCGCGGAATTGTTGACCGAGGCACAATTGGATTACGCGGCATCCGACGTGCTCTATCTACATCGGCTCCGCGACACGCTAGACCAGATGCTGGCCCGCGAAGGTCGGACCGACATTGCCGCCGCCTGTTTCGATTTCTTGCCAATGCGCGCGCGGCTCGACCTGGCAGGTTGGCCCGAAACCGATATTTTTGCCCATTGATATGGCGAACAAGGCCGATCACCTGACTATCGCCCGTCGCGTCATCCTTGACGAGGCTGCGGGCCTGTCTGCTCTGGCTGACGGTCTGGGTGCTGGGTTCGAGGCGGCCGTTGATCTGATCTTGCGGGCCAAGGGCCGCATCATCGTTTCAGGCATCGGTAAATCCGGCCACATCGCGCGCAAGATTGCAGCGACCCTCGCCTCGACCGGGACGCCCGCGCAATTTGTTCACCCGGCAGAGGCCAGCCACGGCGACCTGGGCATGGTTACTAGCCATGATATCGTCCTGGCCCTGTCCAATTCAGGCGAAGCACCGGAACTTGCCAATCTTGTCGCCTACACCCGCCGCTTTCAAATCCCGCTCATCGCGATTTCCAGCCGCGATCAAAGCACGCTTGCGAAACAAGCGGACATTCGCATTAATATCCCGCAACTGGGTGAGGCCTGTGGATTTGGCGTGGTTCCCACGACCTCGACCACCATGTCGCTGGCCGTTGGGGACGCGCTTGCCATTACCCTGATGCAAGCGCGCGCCTTCACGCCCGCTGACTTTCATGCCTTTCACCCCGGTGGCAAATTGGGTGCGCGGTTGTCGAAGGTGTCTGACCTGATGCACACCGGCGACGCGATCCCCAGCGTGGAAACCGCGACGCCAATGGCCGACACCCTGCTGGTTATCAGCCAAAAGGGGTTCGGCGTGGTGGCCGTGACAGGTCGCGATGGATCATTGGCCGGCGTGATCACCGATGGTGACCTGCGCCGCCACATGGACGGATTGATGTCAAAAACCGCGGGCGAGGTCATGACGCCAAACCCCACAACAATCGCCCCATCTGCCTTGGCCGAAGAAGCGGTGGCGCGCATGTCCGGCAAAATCACCTGCCTTTTTGCGGTTGACGACCAGAACCAGGTCGCCGGAGTCCTGCATATTCACGATTGTCTGCGCGCCGGCGTCGTCTGACCCATGACCGAAAACACAGGCATGCGCAGCAGGGTGATCGGTTGGCTCAAGATCCTGCTGCCGCTGGCCGCGCTGGCACTTTTGTCGACCCTTTTCCTGTTTGCGCAAGACCCCGGCGAAACCCCCGCCATCCCCTTTGCCGAATTGGACCGCCTTGCACGCGAGCAGCGCATAACAGCACCCCGCTTTAGCGGCGTGGCCGACGACGGATCCGTGATCGCAATCACTGCACAATCAGCCAAGCCAGAGGCCGACGACGGTCTGACAATACTTGCGCCGCAACTATCGCTAAATGCACCTGACGGCACGCGCCTGACAATCAAGGCCGGGTCCGGCAGCCTCGACAGTTTGACGCAAACGGCGGAACTGGCAGGTTTGGCGCGGCTGGAAACCTCCTCGGGATATCTGATGGAAACCCAAGCCCTGACCGCCGACCTCACAACCGGGCAAATCACCTCGGCCGGTCCGCTTGAAATTCAGGCGCCTTATGGCAGCATCACCGCCGGGTTGGTCACAATCCTGGCATCCACAGACGGAACCGGCCAGCGCATGGATTTCACCAATGGCGTAAGACTGCTATATGACCCCAAAGGACAACGTGAATAGGACCCCATCATGACCCGCGTGATCGCCCTTTGTCTGGCTTGTGTCCTTGCAACCCCGCTGCTGGCCCAGACCAACATCAACCTTGGTGGGTTGTCGGCAGATCCGTCCGCCCCGGTTGAGGTGACTGCCGACAGCCTTTCGGTCGATCAAGACACTGGCACCGCCGTGTTTTCCGGCAACGTGGTCATTGGCCAGGGCGACCTGCGCTTGGCGGCGGGCAAAGTTGAAGTGGTCTATTCAGACACAACCGGCGATATTGCGCGCCTAAAAGCGGCAGGCGGCGTCACATTTGTGACCGCTACCGAAGCGGCTGAGGCTCAAACCGCCGACTATGATTTGACCGCCGGCACCCTGCGGCTGAGTGGCCAGGTTCTGTTGACCCAAGGGGCCAGCGCGCTGTCCGCGGACGAGATGCAAATCGACCTGACCACAGGCAGCGCGCAGATGATGGGCCGCGTCAAAACCGTCTTTCAACAGGGGAACAACTGATGGCCCCTGCCCTCACTGTTCAAGATGGCGACGCCGGACTGCACGTCACGAACCTGCGCAAGAGCTATCGCAAGCGCCCAGTGATCCGCGATGTGTCGATGACCCTTGGCCGGGGCGAGGCGGTCGCACTTTTGGGGCCCAACGGCAGCGGCAAGACGACATGCTTTTACCTTGTGGCAGGGCTGATCAACCCCGAAGGCGGCAGCGTCACGGTGGACGGCAGTGATGTCACAACACTTCCAATGTATCGCCGGGCCAAACTTGGCATTGGTTATCTACCGCAGGAAATGTCGATCTTCCGGGGGATGAGCGTTGAAGACAACATCAAAGCCATTCTCGAAATCAGCATCAGCGACCGCCACAAGCGGCGTGAACGGCTCGAAGAATTGCTGTCCGAATTCTCGATCGAACACCTGCGCAGAGCACCCGCCATTGCCCTTTCGGGTGGTGAGCGGCGGCGCGCAGAAATTGCCAGATGTCTTGCAGCCGGGCCCAAGTACGTCCTGCTGGATGAGCCTTTTGCGGGCGTTGACCCAATCGCCGTGGACGAAATCCGCCACCTCGTGGCTGACCTTAAGAATCGCGGCATTGGTGTTCTGATCACTGATCACAACGTGCGCGAGACCCTACAGATCGTCGACCGCGCCTATATTCTGCACGATGGCAAGATCCTTATGAGCGGCACGACAGATGAGGTCGTGCAAGATGAAAACGTCCGGCGCGTCTACCTTGGCAAAGGCTTCCGCGTGAACTGATTTGCTGTGGGTTATTTCCAAGATTTCATTGACATGAATGGTGCTTCTGGCGCTCAATGAACGAGATGAAAGACCCGGCTCAGATTCTTGTTCGCCTTCAGGCCTCGCTGCCTGACGGACATGATAAACCAGCCAAAATTCACTTTTGTCACTCCCCCACGGACCGAAACTGACCTGCCACAGCAGGCCCGTTCGCGCGCCGACACGTCACGAAAAGGAGACACGATGCGGTACCAGATCAGCGGCAAACAGATTGATATTGGCGAGGCCCTACAAACGCATGTCCAGACCGAATTGGACGACATGCTTTCAAAATATGCAGGCCGCCCGACCGAGGCGACTGTCGTCTTTTCCAGGTCCGGGCACGAATATGTTTGTGAAACCGTTGTTCACCTGTCCACTGGCCTGACCGCGCAAGCCCGCGCGCACGAGCCCGAAATCTATGCCGCTTTTGATGGCAGCAACGAGAAGATGGACAAGCAACTCAGACGGTACAAACGCCGATTGAAAGACCACCACCGCGAGCGTTCACAGCCTGTTGAACTTTCTGATGCCGACTCTTATATCCTCGCCTCAACAGATGAGTCGGATGAGGCTGAAAAGACAGAAGCAACGCCGCTGATCGTGGCCGAGATGGAAACCAAGATTCCGTCCATTTCAGTTGGCGAAGCAGTGATGCAAATGGAAATCTCCGATTCCAGTGTGGTCGTGTTCCGCAATGAAAAACACAACGGAATAAACGTAGTCTATAAACGGGACGATGGAAACATCGGTTGGATCGACCCGCGCGCGACTGGCTAGTCCGGGCGCAAAACCAAAGGAAACATACGATGCAGGTGGCAGACATCCTCAAGCAGGACGCCGTAAAGGTGATCAACAGCTGCACAAGCAAAAAGCGGATGTTTCATGACCTCGGCGCGTTGGCAGAAGGATGCTATGACCTCAACAGTGCCGATGTCGTTGATGCGTTGATCGAACGCGAAGGGCTGGGGCCAACTGGTGTTGGCCACGGCATCGCCCTGCCCCATGCCCGAATGGCTGACGTGGGCAGCGTTTTGGGCCTGTTTGTGCGCTTGGAAAAGCCGCTTAATTTTGATTCTGTTGACCGTCAGCCAGTTGATTTGGTGTTCTGCCTGCTTGCGCCCGAAGGGGCCGGGGTCGAACACCTCAAGGCGCTGGCACTAGTGTCGCGCACCATGCGCAGCGACGAAGTTTGCACAAAGCTGCGAGCCAACAATGACCCCGCAACGCTATTTGCTTTGCTGACAGAAGCCGCCGCCAGTCAGGCGGCGTAGTCGCCAAATCCGAACATCTGGTAGTCACGCGCATAGGCTTGCCGCGCTGCCGCTTCGACCTCAGCATCGTAGATTGCGTCCAATCTTGCGCGCCACGGGTCCGTGACGTCAGGCACGACGGGCATTTTCGAGCGCCCTAACTGACCAGCCAGTCCAGCCAGATCGGAACGTAGCCGATCTTCGCGCAAAATCATGTCGGGCGGACCAAATTCCACCATGCTTTGCAGAACAGATAGTTGCGTTGACCACGCCGGATCGATGCGGGTTGCCGTCTGCGCCGATAGATTGCCACGTAAGAACGTCAAGAAGGTCAAAAATGCCCGTCTGTGCGCTGCCATATCATATTGCGGGTCTGTCTCAGGCTCGGGCGTATAATTTGGCACATCCAACTTGTGGATTTTACGTAAGGTGCCGCGAATTTCCTTGAAACTGCCCGGACCGATCGGAAGTATTCGGTCACAGAACGCCGCGTGGGCCCAAGCCACGGGGTGTCGCAGCACTGTAAAACTGCGGTTACCCGGATTGTCCGACAACCACGCGCGCAGCGTTTTCTGGCTGAATTTGCGCTGCAATGCCGCAGTCTCTGCCCCGTCCAGTGCAGCCATCCATGTCTCGACCGCCTCCACCGGGCCGGATTTAAGCGGAAGGTAAAGCAGTGGCGCTTTTGCCGCCGCCACATATGTGGGCACGAGCGGTCCTCGGCGCGGTTCAAAATTTGGGGTCCGATTCAGGTTGAACCGATCCATCCGCGCCAAGGCCTCTTCCATCTGCGTGAAATTCGCGACCTTGGATGACATGGGCGCCGGATTCTGTTTCTTCAGCTTTCGATCCAGCCCCGCAATCCGCCCTTCGGCCCCAAGAAACATGGCCAGGCCATTCATGACGTCGACGTCCTGCAAATCCTCGTAGGCAACATAGAACGCTGTCTGTCCGGTTCGTTGCAAAGTGTTCAATAGTTGCACCTGAAAGGCTTGCAGTCCCGCCATATGGCTTTCAAATTCATCTGCGTCAAAGGTCACTGCATGTGATTTCGCATGTGTGGCATTGGTCAGTTTCCATTGGCCAGTCGCGCTTGCGATCTTCCAACTGACAAAACTCTCCACCGGGTTACGCGTCAAAATGATCTTGCCACAGCGCCGGTCCGTCAGGATCGCGTCCAGCACCCTTGGGTCGTGATCGTTAAAGAACCGAAACCCGTTCAAGCCGGGCGCGCCTTTGACTGCATCTATCAGGGCAAAAGGATCGTCTTCACGCTGTGCCTGCGTGATCCCCAACACGTCATCCTTGTTCGGGTAGCCGATGAAATGCGGGTTGAACGCCTCACCCAAGCAGCTCAGATCGTCGAACGCATTGATGTTCGATTCCAAGAAGTTCGACCCGGTGCGCATTTCCGCAAACACCACAAAGTAATCAAATCGTGCCACGTCTTATCGCACCAAATAGGGTTTTCGGGGTTGCGGCACATTGTTGTCCGCTGGCGGATCAACCGGGAAATCCCCCATCAGATAGGGATGCATGCCTTGGTTCTTGAGGTTTTGCAGGAACTGACCAAACCCAGTCAGGTCATGCATCCGCGGCGCCTCTGCCAGGCGGCCAAGTGTCTTGCCAGTCATGTCTTCAACCACGGTTTGCAGTGCTTCCATCGGTGCCTCGATGAAATCTGCCATCGACCAGATCCGCACCCGCGCCTTTCCGTAAGGCGACCGCAAACAACTTAGATGTTCGTTCTCAATCCGCTGCAGTTCAGCCGCCTCTTGCCGCAGATCGGCAAAGTTTCGATTGGATTGGAACAACGGCACCGCCCAACTGCCGGTGACAACCGCAATCTGTGCGTTCTTGTCGCGCGACAGGTTCCAGCTCATCGCTTGGTGGTCCGTTGGTCCGAACTGAAACGCCTGACGTTCACCGCGCGTGTTCCAGATCAAGTTGGTCAAGAACATCTGCGGATTGTAGTCGCGCAGTTTGGTGTTGTTCGTAAGCGCCCCATGGAAATGAGCTTGACGCCCGTCAAATTCGACGCGTTTGTAGTGATAAAGATGCCCATGCACCCGCGCGCCGGTCATCTTGGCAAGCCAGGGTTCAAAATTCTCGAACAGCTCTGTGAAACCATGCAGCACGGTAAACGGCTCGCAGGTTATTCCGTTTTCCCAGTCGTTGTTGGGGAACCGGCTTTGCATATATAGCCCCGGACGCCCCCGCGTCCGCCGTTCAACTGCCTTGGAGAATATCCGGTCAATCTTGCCAGGGTTCGGTTCCGCCCCCTTCATCACCGCCATGTCGTCATTCAGGAAGGTGTCGTACAAGCGATTGGCATGCGTCCAGATTTTGCGCGCAACAAAGCAATCCGATCGCCGCAAAAGCTGCAAGTGATCATCATAAAAGATGTGCGGCTTGCCCTGAAAATCAAACTTGGAAAGCGTCAGCGACCGGCTTTCGATATGCTGCGAATAGAGCCGCGCAAGGGTCTGAAAATAGCTCTCGTCTGGGATCCAGACACGACGGAAATAGCGATCATAAATCGGGCGGTCCGGGTCTTGCAGAATGGCCGACAATGTTTGACGCGTCAGGCACCACCATTGTGACCCCATATGTGGAACAAGACCCTCGGGTATCTTGCGGCGAAACTTGATCCGTCGCTGAATTGCCACATAGCGATCAAACAGATATCGCTGCCGCTTCCACGAGAACGGGAACCGCAGGGTAAAGCGCTCGTGGTCCAGCCCGCCAACTGTCCACGGCACATCGGCGGTGGTTGCGCTCTCGATAAAGTCGGTGCGCGGTCGGCTTTCTAAATAGCGCCGCAGTTCCTTGACCGGGCGCAATGGCATGCATGACCCTGAGGCCAGATAAACATGGCTGACCTTGGGAAAGCGTTTCAACATCATCTCGGACGCTGACTGCGCGCCCGCCACAATGCCCCAGGTGCCCCATTCGCAACGATGCCGTTTGCTGAACAGGATATGGTCGCTCAGATCGGCCAGGGCATCGCAGAAGTTGGAAAAAGTGCCATCATCCACGTTCTTGTCCACGTGGATGACAACAGGGCAGCCGCCTTTGACCCAATGGCGCGCCACCTGTTCTGCGCGATCAAGTGCCGTGTGCACCAGCATGACGATCCCGACGGTCATGCCCAGTTCCCTTTGGACATCAGGCCCAAAATCTCAAGCTGCCGCCAATTGATGTATTTCTCGCTCCACTTGCACCAAAAATCGGGGTTTTCTTCTGATCCGGCAGCGTAGGCGCGGTATTCATGGCTATTGGCATAATGTTCCTGCCGCACCAATTCTTCGCGCGCCTTGTCGGCGAAGGTGCTTAGAAACTTGGTGTGCAGCATCACGCCCGATGCCTTTTCCCCACCCCATTCGTCGTAGACAAGGTTTAAGCCACGCGGCAACAGCATATGGGTCGAGCTGACGTAGGCATAACGCCGGTCCCATTTGACAAGCGGCACTTTGTTCAGCGCTGGTGCCCGCGCAGGTTCTTCTGCGAAAAAGGTGCGGGCACGCGGGCCGCCTTGAATCCACAGATTGCCAAACATTGGATTGCGTTCAATCGTGTAGTTGCCACTGTCAAACCATTCTGCCACCTGCAACGGGTTGGACCCACGCTGATAGGGTGTGCTATTCACCGGACCCTTGGGGTACATGTCCAGCAGCATTGCACCAAAGGATTTGATCGACGACGCATCCAGCCAATCAGTCAACGCACGCAAGGGGCGTGTGTCGCAAAACGGATAGACCAACAGTTCGTCAGGGTCGGCCACGAGGCACCAGTGGCCGTGTCCGTATCTGTATTGCAACCTGTTCAGCCAATCGACACCAAACCGCGCACGCTTATAGCTGCCGCGCGCCGACCACAGCGACACATCAGGTTGTTCCTTTAGAAAGTTCCCACCGCCATCGGTGCTTTCGTTGTCGACCATAAAGAAATGGCTCACACCCATTTCGCGGTAGTACTGCAGGAAATAGGGCAAACGCAGATCTTCATTGCGGAAGGTCGAAAAAACCAGAATATCCTTGGGCTTGATCGCATCGGTGCGGTCTACAATCGACGTCAGTTCGCGCTGCTTTCGGCGCGCGCGCCCGATCCAGCGTTTCCGCTGAAGCCGCAATCGATATGTCTCCAAAACGCCCAAAGTGATCCTTGCCTCAACAGCCGCTCAATGCAGGTCTACCATCCATCCGTAAAGACTAACTTGAAATGTGTGTCCCAGTCAGGGGGAACTCGGGTTCTTTTTGTGCCGCTTCTAGGGGCCAAGGCTATATTCTTTAACGCATTTTCCCATGCATATCGGTCATGCGGGTCCAGGTAAACGGCGTCGTCGCCCAAAACCTCACGACATGCTGGCAGATCGGCGACAACCACTTGCGTTCCCCGTGCCAGTGCCTCAACCGGGGGAAGGCCGTAGCCCTCGGCAAATGACGGAAACAACAAAGCCTGCGCACCTGCCATCAAATGGGCGATCTGACCGTCCGACACATCCGAATGCTCTTGCACACCAGCAATCCCCTCATCCAGCCGTACGAAGACGTCCTCATTCTTCCATCCACGCCGCCCACAGATCAGCAAGGGTGGCGCATCTGGCCAATTTTCCCAGACGTTCAACAACAACGCGTGGTTCTTGCGCGGTTCAATGGTGCCGACAGTTAGAAAGTACGGCGTTTCAGGCTTTGACATGGGCAAAACGGCCGAAACCTCCGGCATTTCTACACCCAATGGCGCAACAATCACGACCGGGACGTTTGCAACATGGCGACCAACATCCTGCTTTACAGTTTGGGTGGAGGCGATCAACCGCTGCGCATTTGCCCCTGCCGCAGCCAGTTTACGTCCAAAGGACTCCACCGTGCCGTCGCGTTGCATGTCGGGCCAATCCAGCGGAATAGTGTCGTGGATCAGGACCGAGGCTTTGCCTTCCCCCGCACCAACGGCCTGCAACGTTCGGGCTGTCAGGTTACTGTGCCCAACGTTGTAATAGGCGAACCCAGGTTCCAGTTGTTTGGCCAACATGCCCGCTAGGCCGCGGCGCCGGCACCGGGCAGCAGCATGACGTCGCACCAACGACTGCCCCCGTCGCGCCGCAGGTGTCAGACGGCGATTGAACCGTGACAAGGCATCGGGCGCACCCCATTCATCGCTTTCGATCGCGTCAAGCAATGCCTTCAATCCGCTCTGATCCAGCAGAACATAGCCTAGTGCCGTCCGGGCAAGACCAAATGCATTTTCGGTCTTTGCAATCTGCTTCAGATAGGCAAGTTCGACCCGGTCAACACCAGTCAGGACAAGACCTGCCCGACTGACCAACCTCGACACGTCCAGCAGGCGGCACACCGTCATGATGGCGCCCACAGGACACCGAAACAGTGTCTATTGCGCGGCATTCTTCAAGGAAATCATCTGGCTCAGGTAACGTGCAAAGTCATCCTTCAGCTGTGGATGGGCCAATGCAAACGCCACCGTCGCCTCAAGATATCCGGCTTTGGAACCGCAATCATAACGTTGGCCTTCAAACCGGTAACCATAGACGTCGCGGCCCTGTGTGATCTCGGCGGCGATCGCATCGGTCAACTGAACCTCGCCGCCGGCACCCTTTTTGACAGAACTGATGTTGTTCAGAACATCAGGCGTCAAAATATAGCGACCGATTACCGCCAGATTGGAAGGTGCTGTGCCTTCCGCGGGCTTCTCTACCATGCCTTTCACAGACACAACGCGCCCGCTTTCGGAATTCACGTCAAGAACACCATAGGCTTTGGTCTGCTCGGGCGACACTTCCATCGCCGCAACCATCGCGCCACCGGTTTCATGGTAAGCCTCGACCATCTGCTGCAGGCACGGTGTGTCACCAGCAATCACGTCATCGGGCAACATCACTGCAAAGGGTTCGTCAGCAATCAACCGACGCCCACACCAAACGGCATGCCCAAGACCCATCGCCTTGTGCTGACGGATATAGGCGATGGCGCCACTTTCCATGTTGGTGTTGCGAAGAACCTCAAGCAGCTCATCCTTGCCCGCACTCTTTAACGAGGCTTCAAGGTCGGGCGCATGGTCAAAATAATCCTCAAGCGCGGACTTTCCGCGCGAGGTCACGAAAATGAATTCTTTGATCCCCGCCGCGCGCGCTTCATCGATTGCGTATTGGATCAACGGGCGATCCACCAAGGTCATGATTTCTTTTGGAACAGATTTCGTCGCGGGCAAAAAACGGGTGCCCATACCAGCAACGGGGAAAATGGCTTTGGTGACTTTGGTTTGCATAGTGGACCTGTAATGAGTCTTGTTGATTTTGATCTAAATGACTCAGGCCAAGAAACCAAGGGTCCGGCGCGAATCGACCGCTTAGTGGTGCTTATCCCGCATCAAATGGGCGAACTTGTGACAAACGGGCCATTTCTTGCTGTGTCCGTGTCTTTGCACGCCACCACCGGAACCTGGGCTGGTCACGCTCTGACGGTCCAAATTGCCCGCCACGTTGCACCCAAAACCCACGCGGATCAAACCAGACCTTATGCTTGCGCGCCGTTGCTGAAAACAGAAACAGCGTCACCCGTGATCCACCCTCTACGGCCTTGATCGCATGGGCCGTTGCGCGGTTTGCCCGCCAAAACCGTGCCGTCATTGTTCGGTGGCCCCTGACTTGTACCGTAACCGGTTTGAATTCGGGCGGAGTAGACGGTTGGGCCCGCTGGTTTGCATCGCGCGTCTCGCCTGCAGACCAACCGCGATCAAACCCTCGCATCATCCGCAGCACATCGCCCGGCATCAGATCACCTGCAACCATGTGCCGCACCAAACGCAAACGCTGGGCTCGGCGGGCCGGGGCTTTGTCTGTCCGTCCCAAATGCTTGCGCTGAAAAACGGTAGTAGAGGCGGCGATTTCCGTCAAATCCCGTGGCACGCGGTGCGCGGTCCGGCGCGCGCTTGCGGCAAAGCCATGGTGCACCCGTGCCATCGGCACAACCGCCGTGACATGACCAGCATCCGCAATCCGCACATTCAAGTCGGTCTCATCAAGGTAAAACGCAAACGCCTCATCAAACCCGCCAAGGGCTTCCAGCACCGTCCTACGCACCGCCATATTGGTGCCTTCGGTTTTGGCGATGATCCTGTTTTTAGGGTCAAACCGGCGCGGCGTATCCCCCCAAGATTCAATTGCCTCTGCTGTTCCGTCACGCTGCACCTGGCGCGCCGCCCATTGCAGGCTGATGCCGTTCCGGCCAATCACAAAACCTCCCGAAATCGCTGTGTAGGGGTCTGAAAATGGCGCAATCAGATGCAGCAACCACGAAGGCTCTGGCACGGCATCATCATCAATAAACGCCACAATCTCACCGCCCGCCTGCGCGATCCCGGCATTGCGCGCGGCAGAAATGTTGACCGTTTCGAAATGCACCAGCTTGATGCGACGCTGAAATGTGCCAAGCCCTTTGCGGCTTTCCGCATCTGCAACAACCACAACTTCAAACGGGGCGTAGTCGAGTTGAAAAAGTCCGGCCAAACACCGGTTAAGCTCTGCCGGGCGGCCAAGGCTGACAACAACGACGCTGACAGCCGGGTGTGTCATTTGAAGCCCATGTCTTTCAACATCGCCTCGATCCGGGGGACATCTTCGGGATTGTTCAACTCCCAGAACTGCCGCCCGCGCGCCGCGACTTCAACGCATAGAACATGCCGCCCCTGCTCAAGGAACCGCAACTGCTCCAGCCCCTCCAACTGCTCCAACGGACCGGTCGGCCAGCGCGGATACGCAGCAAGCGCTGATGGACGGTATGCATAGACACCAACATGATGGAAAACCGGCGTTTCGGCATCGTCCGCATAGGTCTGACCGGTATAGGGGATCACCTCTTTGCTGAAATATAGCGCGTTGTGATCCGCGCCAAACACCGCCGTCGTCCCGCCAACCCGGCCAGCAAGCCGGTCTTCCAGAAACCCGCGCAGTGCGCGGCCCTCGGTGCGTAGCACCGGTGTCGCAACTTCAGCCACCGGATGGGCCGCCAGATCGCGCACCAGATCTTCGATAAACCACGCAGGGGTCAGCGGCGCGTCGCCTTGCAGGTTGACCACAATGTCATAGCCTCCGCCCAAGGCATCCAGCGCCTCGGCGCAGCGTTCAGTGCCGTTCTGACAGTCCTCGGATGTCATCACGACCTCTGCGCCAAAAGCCTCCGCCGCGTCCTTGATCCGCCTGTCATCGGTGGCCACCACCACCCTGTCCACGCCTTTGACCGATTGCGCCGCGTCCCAGCTACGTTGGATCAGGCTCCGCGTAGCGCCACCGGCGCCCCGCAGCGCCACAAGCGGCTTGCCAGGATAGCGGGTGCTGGCAAAGCGCGCCGGTATGACGACCAGAACAGTCATCAGCCCTGCACCAGATCAACGCCCGGCACATAGGCGATAAAGAACGGATTGGCAAACGTGTCCTTGCCGTAGCTCAGCGGCGTATGATCATCAAATCGCACAACGTGCCCACCCGCCCCGTTCAACACCGCGTGCCCGGCTGCGGTATCCCACTCCATCGTGCGTCCCAGGCGCGGATAGATGTCCGCCTCTCCTGTTGCGATCAGACAAAACTTGAGTGATGACCCCGCACTTTTCATGTCTGCCGTTTGGTATTTGCCGATATAGGCGTCCGTTGCTTCATCCCGGTGGGACTTGGATGCCACCACCAAAAGCGCGGAATTGTCCGGGATAGACACCGAAATCGGCTTGGTCTTACCGATTTTGGCTTTGTCAAACGGAGCCATCTCCTCGACCGTCCGCCCATCCGCATCGGTGTAGAACAACCGCCCCTTGGCGGGTGCATAAACGACCCCGGCTTTGGGCACGCCATCGACCACATAAGCGATATTCACGGTGAAATCGCCGCGCCGCTTGATGAACTCTTTGGTGCCATCCAGCGGGTCTACAATCAGGAACGTGTTAGCACTTTCGCCGTGGGTATCCGCTTGTTCCTCAGTCACCAGCGTCACGTCCGGGAACGCCGCGCGCAACCCCGCAGCGATCACCGCATCCGCCGCCTCGTCCGCTGCTGTCACCGGGCTGTCATCGCTTTTCGATCGGACATCGAAATCGGGGCTGTCGTAGATTTCCATGATGACGTCGCCTGCTTCCAGCGCCAACTTGCGCATCACATCTGTCAGTTTCTCGAAATCCATGGTCACACCCTGCTCTTTCCTGATGGCGCAATGATTGAAATGCGCGAACGCGGTCCTTATGATCGGGCGTCAAGCGAACAGCAAGAAATTCGTGTCATCAGGGGCGTCGCCCCTAAAAGGAACCGGCATGTTTCAGGCCCCTGTCACACATGAACGCCGACGCAGCGTTTTCGCCATGCTCGAGCTGATTTATCACTCGGTCGTGCGTGACGTCCGCAAAAGCCACAGGAATGCGTTTCTGGGGCTTGTTCTGAACATGATGCAAACCATCGTGTTCGTACTGACTTTCTATCTGATGTACTCGCTTCTTGGTCTGCGTGGTGCCGCCGTGCGCGGCGATTTTCTGCTGTATATTATGTCGGGTATCTTCCTTTACCTGACCCATACCAAAGCCATGCAAGCCGTCATCGGGTCAGAGGGACCCGCATCAGCGATGATGCAACATGCGCCGATGACAACCGCCATTTCGATCACGGCTGCCGCACTTTCATCGCTTTACCTGCAATTGCTGTCGCTCTTGGTGGTGCTGTTCTTCTACCATGTGCTGTTCAATCCCGTTGTCATAGACGATCCCACTGGCGCGATGGCAATGCTGCTACTGTCCTGGTTCACCGGCGTAGGTGTCGGGCTGATCCTTCTCGCGATAAAACCCTGGATGCCAGACGTGGTGACAGTGGTCAGCTCGATCTACTCGCGCGCCAATATGATCGCCTCGGGCAAGATGTTCCTTGCCAACTCATTGCCTGCCTCGATGCTGGTGCTGTTTGACTGGAATCCGCTTTTTCACACCATCGACCAGGCGCGGGGATTCACGTTTATCAACTATAATCCGCACTTCAGCTCTGCGATGTACCCGCTTTATGTGGGGCTGGTGCTGGTCGCGATTGGCCTGATGGGCGAATTCTACACCCGCAAGAACGCCTCAATCAGCTGGGGCGCATCGCGCTAACGATTGACCTGCGGCCTGTCAGGGGCTAGCCAACCTCTGATTTCGTGTTTGGGCACCCGTCGACCCCTTTTAGGGGACCTCTTCCTTTTGCCCAAACACCAAAGGCCACTTCATGACCATCTCCTGCCGCGCCTTGCGCAAAAATGACCTATCCGAACTCACTGACATCCTGAACGCAACTGACCTGTTTCCTGCTGACATGCTGGACGACATGGTGCAGGGCTACCTGACACAGCAATCCGACGACCGCTGGTGTGTCTCGCTGGCCGGTCACACCGTTGTTGGCTTCGCCTTCCTCGAACCCGAACGGATGACATCCGGCACCTGGAACATGTTGGCGCTGGCGGTCTCACCCGATCACCAAGGGCAAGGCATCGGTGCCGCCCTCGTCGGCTATGCTGAATCCACCCTGATCAAGGCAAAGGCGCGCCTTATGCTGGTCGACACGCTCGATACGGAAGACTTTGCGCCGCAACGTCGTTTCTACACAAGCTGCGGCTATCAAAAGGCGGCGCACATCCCTGATTTCTATGATCGCGGCGCTGGTAAGGTCACATTCACCAAGATTCTCTGCTGACACCGCAAAGATTCCGGTTTTGGGCGCAAATCAGGGCCCGCAGGCGGTTGCAGCCCCCAAAACCCAACCCTATATACGCGAAGTCGCGAGACGGGCCGAAAAGCCCGATCGCAATTCATGAAAATAGGCGCGGGTGCCGAAACGGGTTCGCGCCGCTCAAACCGCCTGAAGCTAAAGGGATTTGAAACATGGCCAAAGTCATCGGAATTGACCTCGGAACCACTAACTCTTGTATCGCCATCATGGACGGCTCCAAGCCCCGCGTGATCGAAAACAGCGAAGGTGCCCGCACCACGCCGTCGATCGTCGCCTTCACAGATGATGAGCGTCTCGTCGGCCAACCTGCAAAGCGTCAGGCCGTCACCAACCCCGAAAACACCATCTTTGCCGTCAAGCGCCTGATCGGCCGCCGTTTCGACGACAAGGATCTTGCCAAAGACAAAAAGAACATGCCGTTCGCTGTCGTTGACGGCGGCAACGGCGACGCGTGGGTCGAAAGCAAGGGTGAGAAATACTCCCCTTCACAAATCTCTGCCTTCATCCTTGGCAAGATGAAAGAAACTGCTGAGTCCTACCTAGGCGAAGACGTGACCCAAGCGGTCATCACCGTGCCTGCTTACTTCAACGACGCCCAGCGTCAGGCGACCAAAGACGCCGGCAAAATCGCGGGCCTCGAGGTGCTGCGCATCATCAACGAACCAACCGCCGCTGCACTGGCCTATGGCCTCGACAAGAAAGAAACCAAAACCATCGCGGTCTATGACCTTGGCGGTGGTACCTTCGACGTGACGATCCTCGAGATCGACG
Organism: uncultured Paracoccaceae bacterium; assembly: GCA_947492825.1. Lineage (GTDB taxonomy): Bacteria > Pseudomonadota > Alphaproteobacteria > Rhodobacterales > Rhodobacteraceae > CANMYO01. The sequence goes on along the minus strand of CANLNT010000002.1, from coordinate 487,754 downwards.
ATGGCCTGTTCGAAGTGAAATCCACCAACGGTGATACCTTCCTGGGTGGTGAAGACTTTGACATGCGCATCGTCAATTACCTCGCGGATGAGTTCAAAAAGGAACACTCCGTCGACCTGACCAAAGACAAGATGGCTTTGCAGCGCCTGAAAGAAGCGGCTGAAAAAGCCAAGATCGAACTGTCTTCGTCCTCGACAACAGAAATCAACCAGCCGTTTATCTCGATGGGATCCAACGGCCAGCCGCTCCACATGGTCATGAAACTGACCCGTGCAAAGCTGGAGTCGCTGGTGTCTGACCTAATCAAATCCTCAATGAAGCCTTGTCAGGCTGCGATCAAAGACGCGGGCCTGTCCACATCTGACATCGACGAAGTCGTTCTTGTCGGCGGTATGACCCGTATGCCCCGCGTGAAAGAAGAAGTGACCAAATTCTTCGGCAAAGAGCCTCATCAGGGTGTGAACCCCGATGAAGTTGTTGCCATGGGTGCCGCCATTCAGGCCGGTGTTCTTCAGGGCGACGTCAAAGACGTGGTTCTGCTGGACGTCACGCCACTGTCCTTGGGCATCGAAACGCTGGGCGGAGTGTTTACCCGCCTGATCGACCGCAACACCACGATCCCAACCAAGAAGTCGCAAACATTCTCGACCGCCGAGGATAACCAGAACGCCGTGACACTGCGCGTGTTCCAGGGTGAGCGTGAGATGGCCGCCGACAACAAAATGTTGGGCCAGTTCAACCTTGAAGACATCCCGCCCGCACCACGCGGCATGCCGCAGATCGAGGTGACATTCGACATCGACGCCAACGGCATCGTATCGGTTGCCGCCAAGGACAAAGGCACCGGCAAAGAGCAGTCGATCACCATTCAGGCCTCTGGCGGTCTGTCCGATGACGACATCGAAGCGATGGTCAAGGACGCCGAAGAAAACGCAGAGGCCGATAAGGAACGCAAGGAAATGGTCGAAGCGCGCAACAGCGCTGAAAGCCTGATCCACTCCACCGAAAAGTCACTGGAGGAGCATTCCGACAAGGTTGATCCAACCACGGTTGAAGCCATCGAACTTGCGATTGCCGCGCTGAAGGACGACCTCGAAAAGGACGACATCACCGCAGACAAGATCAAGTCGGGCATCCAGAATGTCACTGAATCGGCCATGAAACTGGGCGAAGCCATCTACAAGGCCAGCCAGGAAGAGGCCGGTGAGGTTGACCCAGACGAAGAGCCAAAAGGCGCTGACGAAGAAGACATCGTTGATGCCGACTTCGAAGATTTGGGCGACGACAAGCGTGACTAAGGCGACAGCCTAGCGAAATGGACCGGCCCGAGGAACCGGGTCGGTCTTTTTCCATTCCCAAAGGGGAAAACTGAACATGGCAAAACGCGATTATTATGAAACGCTCGGCGTCGCCAAAGGCGCTGATGCTGCTGAAATCAAGAAGGCCTATCGCCAAAAGGCCAAGGAATTGCACCCGGACCGCAACGCAGACAACCCAAAGGCGGAAGAGCAGTTCAAGGAAGCGGCCGAAGCGTATGACGTCCTGAAAGACGCCGAGAAAAAAGCGGCCTATGACCGCTTTGGCCACGCCGCTTTCGAGGGCGGCATGGGCGGCGGCGGTCGGCCCGGCGGCGGTCAGGGCGATTTTGCTTCTGCCTTCTCTGATGTGTTTGACGACCTTTTCGGCGACATGATGGGCGGTGGCCGCGGCGGCGGGCGCAACCGCGCCCAGCGCGGCAATGACCTGCGCTATAACCTGCGCATCAACCTCGAAGACGCCTTTGCGGGCATGCAGAAAACCATCACGGTGCCCACTGCTGTCGGGTGTGATGCCTGTAACGGCACGGGTGCCGAAGGCGGATCAGAGCCGCAGAACTGCCCCACCTGCAACGGCATGGGCAAGGTTCGCGCGCAACAGGGATTCTTCACCGTCGAACGCACCTGCCCGACGTGCAACGGTATGGGCCAAACGATTAAGGACCCTTGCCACACCTGCCACGGCGCGGGCCGCGTCGAGAAAGAGAAATCGCTGTCGGTCAACATCCCCGCGGGCGTCGAAACCGGAACCCGCATCCGCCTCGCGGGCGAAGGTGAGGCCGGGATGCGCGGCGGCCCTGCGGGTGACCTCTACATCTTTATCGAGGTTACGCAGCACGCGCTTTTTGAGCGTGAGAACAACAACCTCTTTTGCCGCGTCCCGGTCAGCATCGCCTCTGCGGCCCTGGGAGGAGAGATCGAAGTGCCAACAATCGACGGCGGCCGCAGCCGTGTGAAGATTCCGGAAGGGTCGCAATCGGGTCGACAAATGCGCCTGCGCGGGAAAGGCATGCCTGCCCTACGCGGCGGCGGTGCGGGTGATATGTTCATCGAACTGGCGGTTGAAACACCGGTAAACCTGACCAGTCGCCAGCGGGAAATCCTCAAGGAATTCGACAAGTTGAGTGAAGAGAACAACCCGCATGGGTCAAAGTTCTTCAAATCGGTCAAAGGGTTTTGGGATTCGATGAAGGGCTAAGCCGCCCATCGTTAACCAATCTTTCACCTGAATCGCGCGAAATGGGCATATGTCCCATTTCGCCGAAACCCCTGGCCTGTTTCGCGACCTGGACGAGGCGACACCTGCGCCCGTCCCCGCGAAACTACCGTCCTACATCAAAGATCATCGCAAGCGTCTGCGTGAACGGTTCCTCATTGGCGGTGCGACGGCGATGCCGGACTATGAACTTCTTGAACTTGTCCTGTTTCGCGCCATTCCCCGGCAGGACGTCAAACCGTTGGCTCGCGCGCTGCTGGACCAATTCAGCGATTTCAACAGCGTCCTAGCCGCGCCGATCAGCCAGTTGCGTGCTGTCAGCGGCATTGGTGATGCCGTCGTAACCGAACTCAAAATAGTCGAGGCTGCCGCCCACCGCCTCGCCCGGTCCCGCGTGATGCAAAGGCACGTGATCTCAAGCTGGCAAGCAATCATCGACTATTGTCACACAGTCATGGCGCATCGCGACACCGAACAGTTTCGCATTCTCTACCTTGATACCAAAAACACGCTGATTGCCGACGAAGAACAGGCCAAAGGCACCATCGACCATGTCCCCGTGTACCCGCGCGAGGTTGTCAAACGCGCGCTTGAACTCAATGCCGCGGCGCTGATTCTCGTCCACAATCACCCCTCTGGTGACCCGACGCCCAGCAGCGCCGATATCGAAATGACCGCCAAGATCACCAATGCCGCCTATGCCGTAGATGTACAGGTTCATGACCATCTGATCATCGGCAAAAACCGCGAACTCAGCTTTCGGGCCGAAGGGTTACTCTGACACCCAAAGCTCGACCCGCCGGTTCATCTGTCGTCCCCATTCGGTGTCATCACATCCCATTGGCAGCGCCTCGCCAAAGGCTTCCGTCTCGAGCGTCACACCCTCAGGCAAGGCGCCCAACAGGTCCAGCAGATCGCGTTTCACCGCCTCTGCACGCGCGCTTGACAGATCGCGGTTCGCCAGCGCGTCCCCGCGCCCGTCACTGAACCCAACCAACCACAGCGTGCGTCCGGCATAGGCCCCGTCATTGATCCGCTGCGCCAACAGGGTCAAGTTCGAACGTGATCCCGCGTCCAGCCGCGTTGATCCGACCTCAAACCGAAAGCTGACAGACTGTCGCGTCAGGGCGGTCAGGATCCGCACCATCCGCTGTAGTTCCGGCAGCTGGATCTCTGGCCCGGCAGCGGCAATCGCGCTGACAAACCGCTGCCCCTGCGCATCCAATGGCACCGGCACTGCGCCCTGATCGACAAACCCCGCCCGCCGCACGATCAACTGTGCTGCAGGGGTGCGCAGGAAACTAAGAAACCCCCGCGCAACGGGGTGTAACCGCCACTCTGGCAGGTAAATGAACAGTGGTGCTGTCAGCGGATAATCCTGGGCCTTCAGGGCTGTAACCCGTGGCGCGGAAATGAATCCGCAGGCATCAGACAACGCCACCGGCGCCGCCACACCCGTTTCACCCAAGCTTCCAATGCCCAACCCATCCGGGTCGCGTGCAACGGCGGCAGCCATGTCTGCCGTGGTATCGTGATGGATCGCCCCCGCGGTTGGCTCTGCGCCCAAGACCGTGGCCAGGAATTGCACTTGCCCGTTGCGCTGCGAGCCAAGGTGCAATGTGATCGGCGCGTCATTCCCGCCTAGCGCACCCCAATCCGTGATGGCACCTGCCATGATCCCCGCCAGTTCAGACAGTGACACGTCCCCCACATTGTTCTGCGCAGAGATCACCGGCACCAAAGCATCCAACCCAACAATCCGGCTTTGCAAAGCACTGTCTAACGCGCCCAGCCCCACCTCGTGCCCCAAGGCAAGCTCAGTTGGTGACACTTCGCGCGTGGACAGGGCCATGTCGGATTGAAACGCGATCAGATCAGCAAACCCCTCGTCTGATGTCGTGCCATGCACGGAAAAGACCCCCACGACACCATTGTCATCAGATAGCTCGATCCGCAGGCGTGTCGGGCCCAGTTGCCGCAGCGCACTGCGCCATCCCTGTGCGCGGGCATAGCCATCGATCAGCGCCGGTATCAGCACGTCAGCCATCTGCGCTGCGCCCGACATGCGAACGACCGGAATATGGCTCTGAGGATTTGGACAGGCGGTACCGGAACAGGTCACCTGAGCATAATTCAGCGTCAGCGGCCCGTAGGGTGATTCAATTTGCAAGTAAGTGCCGTCAAACCCGATGACGCGGCCAGTTACAGATAGCGCACCACCGCGACTGATTATCGTCACATCCTGCGCCGCGGCTCGCCCACAAAGCAAAAGTGCGGCGAAGACCGCCGCACATTTCACAAGCTCTTTGAACCTTTGTTTGCACGTCATTTCGACGCGAGTGTCAGGTCCTGAAACATGTTTTTCAATACAAGATATTCGCCCACAGCGTCGCACCCCGGCATGGTCATCGTCAGATCAGTGGCAGCTGCCGCTTCCCCGGGGACCAATTGTATGCTTTGCGCCTCGACCAGACGGCCGCAGTTCCGCTCTGTCACTTCTGCCTCGACGCTGATCTCAATCGCGCCGTCACGTAGGGCAATTCCGCTGGGGAAGGTGTAGACTTCTGCCATCAACGCATCCGGCACTGACGCATCGCCAAGGCTTGTCAGAAAGCCGCCCAATCCGGCCACGGCCCGTGTCGGATCAGCGGCAGACGCCGCCCAGATGTGGCCGTTTTCACCATAGCTTGCGCCAAACTCAAAGGCATGCAACTGAACGTCATCTTCACCTTGCCACTGCAGTACGGCGCGATCGTACATCGCAAGGCTTGGCACGCCCGTGATCGCCACGGCACCTTCGCCGTCGTCATAGGCCGCGATAAAGAAAGCTTCGGTTGCCAACGCCGGGACAGTCACGGTCAAGTTGCCATTTCCGTCTGTCAAAGCATGAAACATCATGCCCTGATGGTGGATCGAGACCACGGCATCCGGGCGGCAATCATCCGCCAATGTCAGCTCGACCATTGCTAAATCCGTGGGGGTCGCCGTCAATGTGGTGTCACATGCTGGTGCTTCTGCGACCTCGGGGATCGGAGTGATCAGCGGCTCGGGCGTTTCAACGGCATCTGTCGCAATGATATCGGTGGCCGCCACATCAGTGGCTGACGGGACAGACATCAACGGTGCGTCAATCTCGCTCAGGCCTTCGGTGTATCCGACTTTCTCAAAACGCGGCAGGCTTGCGCTAGGCATCGCCAGCGTTGTGGGGACAGCAACACTCGCCGCCACAGGGACCACCACAGTTTCTGGGTCCAATCGGGTCTCGGGGCCCGCCACAGGCGCATCCGCGCCCCAGCGCCCGGCAACTGCGTCGCCATATTGCATCACAAATCCGATGCTCAGCGCGATTGCAAAAGTCGCACCGGCAGTCGCCAACTGACGTCTTGTTCGTGTCTGTGCCATGTCCGTTCCGTTCCCCAGCAAGAGATTGGGGCCGAAACTGTCACCTTCCCGTGACCGCAGATGGACCGCGGAAAGGTATTAACATGTCGTAAATGGGGCGAGGATCAGGCGAGCCGGCCGTGGCAGTGCTTGAACTTCTTGCCCGATCCGCATGGGCAAGGGTCGTTCCGGCCGGGGCTGCCCCATGTGGTCGGATCATCCTCGACAAAGCCTTCGCGCGGGGTCGATCCCTGCCCAGTGGCATCTGTCGTGGCTCGTGCAACGCTGTCGTCAGCGGCGGCAGCGGCCTGCTGTTGAGCGGCCTGCATCTGCGCAATTAGCTGCTGCTGCTCTTCGGCCGACATGGGCCGGATCTGCCCCAGTTTCTGCGTCACATCTTCACGCAGGCTGTCCAGCAAGCGTTCGAACAATTGGAATCCTTCGGTCTTGTATTCGTTCAGCGGGTCACGCTGCGCATAGCCGCGAAACCCAACCACTGACCGCAGGTGTTCAAGCGTCAACAAATGCTCGCGCCACTTGCCATCAATGGTCTGCAACAACAGCTGTTTTTCCACATTGCGCATGGTTTCTGCGCCAAAGGCCGCTTCCTTCTCGGCCATATGCTTGTCTGTGGCCTCTTCCAGCCGCTCTTGCATGACCGCGTCGTCGACGCCTTCTTCCTCGGCCCATTTCATCACCGGCGCATCTATGCCCAGCTTTTCAATCGTGGCCGCATAAAGACCCTCAGTATCCCACTGGTCTGCATAGGACTTGGGCGGCATGTAGTCCTGCACCAGATCTTCGATCACCTGATACCGCATGTCCTGCGTAATCTCGGACAGGTCCTGGCTTTCCATGATGTCGCGACGCTGGCTAAAGATCACCTTGCGCTGCTCGTTCATCACATCATCAAACTTCAACAGCTGCTTACGGATGTCAAAATTGCGCCCCTCGACCTTGGCCTGCGCGCGTTCCAGCGACTTGTTAACCCAAGGGTGCACAATCGCCTCGCCTTCCTTCATGCCCAGCGTGCCCAGTACCTTGTCCAAGCGCTCTGAACCGAAAATCCGCATAAGGTCGTCATCAAGTGACAGAAAGAACGACGACCGCCCCGGATCACCCTGACGGCCAGACCGTCCGCGCAACTGGTTGTCGATCCGGCGGCTTTCGTGGCGTTCCGTGGCCAGTACGAACAGTCCACCAGCGGTCAAGACCTTTTCCTTATCTCCTGCATGTTCCGCTTCGATCTTGGCGCGGACCTCATCCGGGTTCGCATCGGGATCCGTCGCCAAGGCCTCAAGCACCTTCATTTCGACGTTACCGCCCAGCTGAATGTCGGTGCCGCGTCCAGCCATGTTGGTCGCAATTGTCACAGCGCCCAACTTGCCGGCATCAGCGATGATCTGGCTTTCCTTTTCATGCTCACGCGCGTTCAGCACATTGTGCGGGATGTTTTCAGCCTTCAAGAGGTTCGACAGGAATTCCGACTTGTCGATGGACGTTGTACCCACCAAGATCGGCTGACCCTTTTCATGAGCGGCTTTGATCTCTTTCACGACACCGTCGAACTTTTCCTTCGCGGTGCGATAGACCTGATCATTCTCGTCCACACGGGCAATCGGCTTGTTGGTGGGCATCTCGACCACACCCAACCCATAGATCTCTTGAAACTCATCCGCCTCGGTCAACGCCGTGCCAGTCATGCCTGCGAGCTTGTTATAGAGACGGAAGTAGTTTTGGAACGTCACGCTCGCCAGTGTCACGTTTTCCGGCTTGATCGCAGCGCCTTCTTTGGCTTCAATCGCTTGATGCAAACCGTCCGACAAGCGGCGACCAATCATCATCCGCCCGGTGAATTCATCAATCAGCACGACCTCGCCGTCGCGCACGATGTAGTCCTTGTCCTTTGTGAACAGTTTGTGCGCCTTCAGACCCTGGCTGACGTGATGCACAATGGTAGCACTCTCCGGGTCGTATAGCGTCTGCCCCTCAGGCAGCAGCCCGATGCGCGACAACTGCTCTTCCAGCCAGTCGTTACCCTCATCGGTAAATGTCGCCTGGCGGGTCTTTTCGTCCAAAGTGTAGTGCTGTTCTTCCACACCGGGGATGATCTTGTCGATCTCGCGATACATCTCGGACCTGTCCTGCGCGGGGCCAGAGATGATCAGCGGCGTCCGCGCCTCGTCGATCAGAATGCTGTCCACCTCGTCCACGATCGCAAAGTTGTGGGGGCGCTGGTACATCTGATCCAACTCGGACTTCATGTTGTCGCGCAGATAGTCAAACCCAAGCTCATTGTTGGTGGCATAGGTCACGTCACAGGCATACGCCGCTTTTTTTTCGTCCTCGGGCTGCTGCGGAACCACCACACCGGTGGTCAAACCAAGGGCCGCATAGACCTTGCCCATCCACTCCGCATCACGATTTGCCAGATAATCGTTGACCGTGACGATATGAACGCCCTTTCCGGTCAGCGCATTCAGATAGGCTGGAAAGGTTGCCACAAGCGTCTTGCCCTCGCCCGTCTTCATCTCGGCGATATTGCCTTGGTGCAGGAAAATCCCACCCAAAAGCTGTGTGTCAAAGGCCCGCAGCCCCAGCGCACGGCGCGCGGCCTCGCGGCAGTTGGCAAAGGCCTCTGGCAGCAGGTCATCCAGACTCTCGCCACCCATCGCCCGTTCGGCCAGCGCTTGCGTCTTTTCCTTCAGCCCATCGTCGGACAGTGCTTTGAACTCTTCCTCAAGTGCATTGATCTTGGCGACCAAGGGCCGCGCCTTTTTCACCTTCCGATCACTCGGCGTGCCAAAGACTTTTTTACTGATCGTTTCAAACCCGAGCATATCTTCTCCGAAATGGTGCGTTGCACCCGTCTGACGTCTAATTGAGAGGAGGTCGCTTGTGGGCGTCACGCGCCCGGCCTAAACAGGGATCAAGACCAGCCCCCTCGAGGCTTCTACGGGATGTAAGGGGCCGGATATGCACTGTCAACGTCGCGCCCCCGGCACGGCTCATCAAGGGAACGTTTAATGCTGAAACATGTGACTTTTGCGGGTGTTTTTGCCCTCTCGACCGCTTTTGCCGGGGCCACATCCGCGCAGGACGCCAACACCGTTGTCGCAACTGTGGGCGATACCGAAATCACGCTGGGTGAAATGATCATCGCTCGCGCGCAATTGCCCCCGCGTTATCGCGACTTCCCGGTTTCGGCGCTGTTTGACGGCATTCTCGATCAACTGATCCAACAGCAGCTTCTGGCCGATAGCGCGGGCGAAGTGCCTGCGCGCGTCATGCTGTCACTACGCACCGAAGAACGCAGCCTTATGGCTGGCGAGGCCATCAACAAGATCGCTGAAGACGCCGTCACAGAAGAGGCGATCATCGCCGAATTTGAGAAGATCACCGACGGCAGCACCCCAACGGTTGAATGGAATGCCTCGCACCTGCTGGTCGAAACCGAAGAAGCGGCCGTAGCCGCCCGTGACCGCGTCACAGCAGGCGAAGAATTCGCCGACGTCGCCCGCGACGTCTCAACCGGGCCGTCTGGTCCTTCTGGCGGTGAACTTGGCTGGTTCTCAACCGGCATGATGGTGCCTGCGTTCGAAGAAGCGGTGCAAAACCTAGAACCCGGCGGGTTGTCTGAACCGGTCGAAACGCAATTCGGCTGGCACATCGTCACCCTGAACGACCGACGCAACCAACCGCTGCCGGAACTTGACCAGATGCGCCAAGAAATCGTAGGCCAATTGCAAGAGGCTGCAATCCTCGCACGACTGGCCGAACTTGAGGCGGCAACAGACGTCACACGCCCCGAAGAAGGCGCATTTGACCCAGAGCTGCTGAACGCGATGGACCTGCTGGAACCAAAGTAATGACCATCTCACCCCTTGCCCCAGCAGCGTTTCCTGACCTGCCCGTCATTGACGGCGTGACCTTTGCCAGTGCGTCCGCAGGCGTGAAATACGCGGGCCGCACGGATGTAATGTTGGCCCTTCTGGCGCCCGGCAGCACCGTTGCCGGGGTCTATACCCGTTCCGCGACACGGTCCGCCAATGTGCTGGATTGTCAGGCCAAGACTGGGCTTGCAGCGGACGGCGGTGCGGCGATCATCGTCAATTCCGGCAACTCCAACGCCTTCACCGGCAAGGCCGGTGATGGCTCTGTTGCACGCATCTGTGCCGCCGTGGCGGCCAAAGCCGGCCTTAATGAAAACCGCGTCTTCACTGCATCAACAGGCGTCATTGGTGAACCCCTGCCTGACGACCGGATCACCGCCAAGATCGATGACCTTATCGCCGGACAAACCCCGTCTGGCATCGCTCAAGCCGCCCGCGCGATTATGACTACCGACACCTTTGCCAAAGGGGCAACCGCACAGTGCAACATTGGCGGCAAGACCGTGCAGATTGCCGGTATCGCCAAGGGGTCCGGCATGATCGCGCCTGACATGGCAACGATGTTGGTTTACATCTTCACAGATGCCCAGATCGCTCAGCCCGACTTGCAAGCCATGCTGACGCGCCTGACCGACAAGACCTTCAACAACATCACCGTCGACAGCGATACTTCCACCTCTGATACGTTAATCATCGCCGCCACCGGTGCAACTGGCGCGGATGTGCAGGGCGATCCGGGGTTCGAGGCGGCCTTGCATGACGTGATGCTGGATTTGTCCCATCAGGTCGTCAAAGACGGCGAAGGTGCGACAAAGTTCGTGACGATCAACGTGACCGGTGCGGCATCTGACGCAGATGCCCGACTGGTCGCGATGGCAACCGCCAATTCCCCACTGGTCAAAACCGCCATCGCGGGCGAGGATCCAAACTGGGGCCGCATCGTCATGGCGGTTGGAAAATCCGGTGCTTACGCTGACCGCGACCGCCTGCAAATCACCTTTGGCGATGTTCTTGTGGCCGAAAACGGCTGGGTTGCGGCCAGCTACACCGAAGAGGCTGGTGCCGCACATATGAAGGGTCAGAACATTACCATCGGCATCGACCTTGGAATTGGCACCGGCACCAGCACTGTTTGGACCTGCGATCTGACCCATGGCTACATCACGATCAACGCGGACTACCGGTCTTGAAAACACTTCTGGTCTCTGCCGTTGCGCTGATCGACGTCGACGGGCGTGTGCTGCTTGCCCAACGACCCGAAGGCAAGTCAATGGCGGGTCTGTGGGAGTTTCCGGGCGGAAAGGTTGAACCCGGCGAAACACCGGAGGTCGCCCTGATCCGCGAGTTAGAGGAAGAACTCGGCATCAACACTTGGGCCAGCTGCCTCGCGCCGCTGACCTTCGCCAGTCACACTTACGACGATTTTCACCTTCTGATGCCACTTTTTGCCTGCCGCAAATGGGAGGGCACCCCACAATCTCGCGAAGGCCAAGACCTCAAATGGGTCCGCGCCAACCAATTGCGCGACTACCCGATGCCCGCGGCAGACGTACCCCTGATCCCGATCCTGCGCGATTGGCTCTGAGGGCGCAGAGTTTTCGAAAACTCTGCCCAAAACCCTTCAAAGGGTTTTGCCCACCAAAAGACAAAGGGCGGCCCAATTGGACCGCCCTTCGTTTTTCCTGATGCCGTTGCTTACAGCGTCCGTTCGACCTCTTCACGCTCGAAGATCTCGATTACGTCCTCTGGTCGGATGTCATCGTAGTTTTCAAACGCCATGCCGCATTCCTGACCGGACTGCACCTCTGGCACTTCGTCTTTGAAACGCTTGAGCGTCTTCAGCGTGCCTTCATGGATCACCACGTTGTCGCGCAGCAGGCGCACGCCTGCGGAGCGACGGGCGACACCTTCGGTGACCAGACAGCCAGCAACCTTGCCGACGCCCGTGACCTTGAACACCTCTTTGATGTTGGCGTACCCGATGAACTTTTCCTTGATCTCGGCGCTCAGCAGGCCAGAGGCCGCTGCTTTCACATCGTCCACAAGGTCATAGATCACCGAATAATACCGGATCTCGACGCCCTTCTGGTTCGCGGTATTTCGCGCAGAGGCATTGGCCCGCACGTTGAACCCGAATACCGGCGCGCCAGATGCTTCGGCAAGGCCGATATCCGTTTCGGTGATCGCGCCAACGCCTGAATGCAGAACGCGCACGCGGACCTCATCGTTGCCGATCTTTTCCATCGCTTGCACGATTGCTTCGGCAGACCCCTGCACGTCGGCTTTCACCAAAATCGGCAGCTCGCTGACGTTCTCGTCCGCCTTGGCGTTCGCCATCAGCTGTTCCAGCGTGGTGGCCGCGCCGGCAGCGGCGCGCTTGTCCTTCGCGGACTTCTCGCGATATTCCGCAATCTCGCGCGCTTGTGCTTCGGAAGAGACTACGTTCAGAACGTCACCAGCCTCGGGCGTGCCATTCAGGCCCAACACTTCAACTGGCACCGATGGCCCAGCTTCTTTGACGCGGTCGCCTTTGTCATCAATCAGCGCGCGGACCTTACCCCACTGCTCACCAACAACAAAAATGTCGCCCTGCCGCAGGGTCCCGTTTTGCACCAAAACCGTGGCAACAGGGCCACGACCCACGTCCAGCTGGGCCTCGATCACCGCGCCAGAAGCGGCACGATCGGGGTTCGCCTTCAGTTCTAGAATCTCGGCTTGCAGCGCGATGGATTCCAGTAGTTCTGGCAGGCCCTGACCCGTAATGGCAGAGACTTCGACGTCCTGCACTTCACCAGACATCTTCTCAACAATGACTTCATGTTGCAGCAGGTCGGTGCGCACCTTGTCGGGGTTCGCCGCCTCGCGGTCGATCTTGTTGATCGCCACGATCATCGGTACTTCAGCGGCCTTGGCATGATTGATCGCTTCCACCGTCTGCGGCATGACCGCATCGTCGGCAGCCACCACAAGCACCACGATATCGGTGACCTGTGCACCGCGTGACCGCATCGACGTAAACGCCGCGTGGCCCGGAGTATCCAGGAAGCTCAGCACCTGACCGCTTTCGGTGGTCACCTGATAAGCACCAATATGCTGCGTGATGCCGCCTGCTTCGCCCGCGACAACACGCGCGTTGCGAATGGCATCCAAGAGCGAGGTTTTACCGTGGTCAACGTGGCCCATAATCGTGATGATCGGCGCACGTGGCTTGAGGTCATCGTCCTTGTCGTCAACCTGATCAATCACATCTTCCACGTCAGAATCAGACACACGTACAACATTGTGGCCGAATTCCTCGATGATCAGTTCTGCAGTATCCGCATCAATCGTCTGAGTTTGTGTCGCCATGATTCCATTGGTCATCAGCGATTTAACGACGTCAGCCACCTTCTCGGACATCCGGTTGGCCAATTCGCCGACTGTGATCGCCTCGGGCAATTGCACGTCGCGTACAACCTTTTCACGCTCTACATTGCCGCCCATCGCCTTTTGGCGCGCGCGTTCTTGTTTGCGCTTCATGGCGGCCATTGATTTCTGGCGACCCCCACCACCACGCAGGGCGTCATTCAGCGTCAGCTTGCCAGACCGGCGACCATCGTCATCCGAACGTCCCTTGCCGGGCTTGTTGTTGCGGTCCTGATTGGCGCGCTCGCGCTCGTTCTTGCTGGGTGCGCGGGTTGGGCGATCAATCGCAGCCTCGCCAGGAACAGCAGCAGCCGCAGGAGCGGCGGCCGCAGCCTTGGCTGTTGCAGCGGCGCGCTTCTTGGCCTCTTCTTCCTCGGCCTTCGCCTTGGCGCGCTCTTCGCGCTTGCGGTCTTCGGCTTCCTTGGCCTCGGCCTCGGCACGGCGACGGTCACGCTCGGCGGCGCGTTCCTTTTCCTCGGCCTCGCGCTTGGCGGTCTCTTCCGCCTCGCGCGCCTTGGCCAATGCCAGCGCCTTCATCCGGCGCTCCAGCTCGGCCTCGGAAATGCCTGCAGGCCGCTTGGACGGATCACCGCCAACCGGGGTCGATGCACCACCAGCGGCAGGCTTTGCCGCGCCCGGCTTGGGCACCACAACGCGCTTGCGCTTGGTTTCCACCACGACGTTCTTGGTCCGCCCGTGGCTAAAGCTTTGCTTTACATTGCTGGGCCGCGATCCACCAAGACCGAGTGTCTTTTTGCCGTCGTTGTCGCTCATCTAGCTACTTGTCCTTCCCGGTGGCTGATTTACCACCGTCATTCTCGCGCAAGCCTCTCAGCTTTGCGGCTTCCTCTACAACACGGTTGCTGAGTCCGCCAGTGGCGAGCGCGCCATGTATCACACTTTGCCGCCCAAATGCCAAACCCAATTCGGCGGATGTCAAACACCCGTAATATCGGGTCCCTTCGGGCGTCCACAGTTTTGTTTTGCCCCGCTCAGACCCGTCACTGGCCTGTAACAGAACCCGGACCCGCTCACCCCCGGCAAGCCAGCCCTTAACCTTCTCGAACCCGCACACGGCAAGCCCTGCCTTGCGAGCCAGCGCGAGCAGATCAACGACCCGGCGCGCCAACTGTCGTTCAACTTCCTCTGCCAAACCTTCCGGCACCGTGACGGACTGTTTTGCAGACCGGCTGAACTGGCCTTTGCTGGCCACTTCAAGCGCGGCGCGGTCGGCACTGACGTACATGCCGCGACCCGGCAGCTTGCCCAGTACATCCGGCACCACGCTGTTGTCGGGACCGACAACAAAGCGGATCAGCCCGGACGTGGGCTGGCTTTCACCCGTGACAATGCACCGGCGTTCCGGCCCATCGTCTCGGCTCTTTTTGGCTCCGCCCCGCGTCATCGCGTCCGGTCAGAGGCCCATCAGGCCTCCGCCTCCGCGTTTTCTGCTTCTTCTTCACCTTCTTCCGCCGCAGCGGCTTCAAGCTCTGCCGGATCGACCCAGCCCAGCATCACGCGGGCTGTCATGACCATATCCTGCGCCTCTTCAAGGCTAACGTCAAACGGCTCTAGCACACCATCGTCTTTGCTCCGCTCACCGTCGATTGTGGTCCAGCCACCGGCCAGTTCCCAGTCGGCGCAGGTCGCAAAGTCTTCCAGCGTCTTCACACCGTCATTTGCCAGCGCTTCGATCATCAGCGGCGTCAGCCCCTCAAAGTTCACAAGGCTGTCTTCAACGCCCAGCGCACGAGCGTTTTCCATCGCCTTGTTGTTGATCGCTTCCAGATAGTCGCGGGCCCGGGCCTGCAATTCACTTGCAGTGCCTTCGTCAACACCTTCAATGACTAGCAGTTCTTCAACTTCGACGTAGGCCACTTCTTCTAGGTTGGTAAAGCCTTCGGACACCAGAAGTTGGGCAAAGAACTCGTCCAGATCAAGGGCATCAACGAACAATTTCGTCCGCACCTCGAATTCGGCCTGACGGCGCTTGGATTCTTCTTCCTCAGTCAGGATGTCGATATCCAACCCCGTCAGCTGCGATGCCAGACGCACATTCTGACCCCGGCGACCAATCGCAAGGCTCAACTGCTCTTCCGGCACAACAACTTCGATCTTGCCGGCTTCCTCATCCAGAACCACCTTGCTGACCTCAGCTGGCTGAAGCGCGTTCACCAAGAACGTCGGCATGTCTTCGTTCCACGGGATGATGTCGATCTTCTCGCCTTGCAGCTCGTTCACAACGGCCTGCACGCGCGAACCCCGCATACCGACACAAGCGCCCACAGGATCAATCGACCCGTCATAGGAAATAACAGCAATCTTGGCGCGTGAACCGGGGTCACGGGCCACGGCTTTGATCTCGATGATGCCTTCATAGATTTCCGGCACTTCCATCTTGAACAACTCGGCCATGAACTCTGGCGCGGTGCGGCTTAGGAAGATTTGCGGCCCGCGCTGTTCGCGGCGCACGTCCTTGATGAAACACCGGATGCGGTCGTTGGGGCGATATGCCTCCCGCCCGATCTTCTCATTGCGGCGCAGGATCGCTTCGCCAGCGCCCACATCGACGATGACGTTGCCGTATTCCTCGCGCTTGACCATCGCGTTTATGATCGTACCAGCGCGGTCCTTGAATTCCTCAAACTGCTTGTCCCGCTCAGCTTCGCGCACCTTTTGCAGGATCACCTGCTTAGCGCTCTGCGCGGCAATCCGGCCCAGCTCGACCGGTGGCACCTCTTCGATCAGCTGCTGACCGACCTCAGGGTTTTCCATGTACTGCTTGGCCTGCTCAACGGTGAATTCCGCCTGATAGTTCTCAAGCTCTTCGTCCTCGACCACAGTCCGCACACGGGTAAACGTCGCACGACCTGTCTTGCGATCAATCGACACACGAATGTCCATTTCCGCGCCATAGCGGGACTTGGCAGCCCGGGCGAGCGATTCTTCCATCGCTTCGACCACCAGATTGGGGTCGATCATCTTTTCGCGGGCCACGGCCTCGGCTGTCTGCAAAAGCTCCAACTGGTTGGCAGAGGTAATTGCCATCAGGTTTTCTCCTTGTTCGCGCTTGGGCGTTTCTTGGATTTGCCCGTCTTGGACGGGGCAACATTTTCATCACTGTCGATAATCGTCTCGATCTCGTCGAACTGGCTTTCGTCGATCTGGCCCGCATCTTTGCGGCCCTTGAGCACATCGCGGATCAACTCATCGGTTAGCACCAGCTTCGCGTCGGTCAGCCATGCAAACTTCAGACCAATTGTGCCCTCTTCAATGTCGATCAGCACCTCGTCGCCTTCGACACCGGCAAGCGGGCCCTTGAACCTGCGACGGCCGTCGATCAGCTCTTCGGTTTCGATCTTGGCCTCAAAGCCTTGCCATTGGTCAAAGTCCTTCAACCGGGTCAGCGGGCGGTCAATTCCGGGGCTGCTGACTTCAAGGTTATAGGCATCCAATATCGGGTCTTCAACGTCCAGAACGGCAGAGATCGCCGTGCTGATCTGGCCGCATTCATCAACCTCAATCGTCCCATCGGGTTTCTGCGCCATAACCTGCAGCGTGCTTTCCTTGCCGCTCATCAACCGCACGCGCACGATCTCAAACCCCATGTCCTCGACAACGGGTGTGATGATCTCTGTGATCCGGCGGTCAATGGCCGCTTTGGCGATCATGTCGGTCATGCGCTCTCCAAGCACAAAAAAACGGGCGCGCGGCCCGTTGTGATTTCCGGTGGGCGCTGGGGGTGGAGGCCAGCACGCCGCTGTTGCAAGGGATATAGGCCAAGCGTCCGCCTTCCGCAAGGCCCCTGTGTTTATTGCCCCAATAGGGCGTTCAATTCTTCAACCACACCGCCGCTAAGCGCCTGACCACCAGTCAATGCGGCCTTGGCAACATCCTGCTGTGCCACCGCCATATAATACACCTCGACCGAGGTATTATAACGAATCGCGGCAGCCTGCAGATGGCCAAAGTGATCACCTTCGGGGAAGGCTTGCAGCTTTTCGGCCTCTGACATGTTTGCCAGCGTCTGATAGTCCGCGTGCAACCGTTCCAGACGAATGCGCGACGACTGCACCAACCGTGTCATCTTGTGCATCAGTTGAATCTTCGCCTGATGGTTGACCCGGTGCCCAGAACTCCGCTCGCGCGAATTGGCCGCCCGACCCGCCTGGTTCGACGCAGCGGCCTGCAAAACCGATGACGTTTGAACGGTCGGTGCAGGGGCGCTGGCCATCACGCCGCCATCCCGCGACCCTTGTCCCGATGCTCCGACGGACGAAATGCTCTGCACAGTGCGGGCAGAAGCCTTGCCCGAGTTATCCGCAACAACAGGCCCACCAACGACCAGCAACGCAATCGTAACTGCGCCCGTGACAAACGATTTACCCGCACGCAGGTGAAATCCCCAATTTCGCTGAAAATGAGCCAAAATGGCCTCCGAAACACGTAAAACTAGTTAATCAATTAGCAACGAATTGCGGCGGCATTCGGACGATCAGCAAGAAATCGGGGGGTTTTTTGGCCTGAAAATGCAAACGCCCCGCACAATGGCGGGGCGTTCACCTTGATTGTTTCCGTTTAGCTTACGCCACAGACCAACGCTCGGCCATGCGGGCGTTATCCATCTGCCACAGGTTACCAACCGTGTCTGGCGACACGATGCGGTTGTTCACCGCCTGCACATAGTTGGCAAACATCGGCACCAGAACACCACCATCGTCACGCAGGATCTGCTGCATTTCATGGTACTGCTCACGGCGCTTGTCGCTGTCCAGCTCTGCACGTGCGCTCAACAGCAGCTCTTGGAAGCGGGCGCTGTCTTTCTCGTCCCACTGGCTGTCATTCCACGGCACGCCAGCCTCATAGGCCGTCGCGAACATCCAGTCTTCGGTCGCACGACCTGACCAGTAGCAGGCACAGAACGACTTTTTCAGCCAGACGTTGGACCAGTAGCCATCAGCAGGTTCCTGTACCACGTTGATGTTGATACCGGCCCCGGCCGCAGACGCCTGATAAAGCTGTGCTGCATCAACGGCACCTTCAAAGGCCGCATTCGACGCGCTCAGATCAACATCAAGCGAGTCCAAACCAGCTTCTTTAAGGTAGAACTTTGCCTTGTCGGCATCGAACTCCAGCTGTTCCATTCCGGCGTGATAGTACTGGTTTGCAGGCCCGATGGGCGTATCGTTACCAACGGCACCGTGGCCTAGCAGAATCTTGTCGACCAACTCCTGACGGTTGATGCCGTACTTCAGCGCGCGTCGCACATTCACATCGTTGAACGGTGATGTGTCTGTCAGCATTGGGAAGCTATAGTGCTGGTTGCCTGTCACTTCCTGAATACGCAGGTTCGGGTTCGCCTTCAGAAGCGCCTCGGTCTTAAAGTCGATCCGGTTGATCGCATCAACCTGACCGGTCATCAGTGCGTTCATCCGCGCAGTGTTGTCGTTGATCGCGATGTATTCGACCTCGTCAAAGAAGCCCGCGCTGTCACCCTTATAGTGACCATCAACGCGCTTACCGACAAAGCGGACGCCCGGATCAAACGCCACAACGCTATAGAGACCCGTACCGATGCCCTGTGCGATAGCGTTCTCGATGTTGCCCGCTGGGAACATCAGGATGTGGTAATCGCTCATCAGATAAGGGAAGTCAGCGTTGCCAGAGGCAAGCGTGAACTGCACCTGATGCTCGCCCATCTTCTTCATTTCGGTGATGGCTTCAACAATCGGCTTGGCGGCGGACTTCGATTCCTCACCTGTGTGCATTTGCAGCGACGCAATCACGTCGTCCGCGCCAAACGCCTTGCCGTCATGGAACGTCACGCCCTGGCGCAGGTTGAATGTCCAGGTCTTGGCGTCGGCAGACGCTTCCCAGCTTTCGGCCAGTTCGCCCTGCAGGCTACCATCAGCGGCAACTTCGGTCAGGCAGTCGAACACACAGCCGTGTGCGGAGG
The DNA here is from genome assembly GCA_947492825.1 of uncultured Paracoccaceae bacterium. Lineage (GTDB taxonomy): Bacteria > Pseudomonadota > Alphaproteobacteria > Rhodobacterales > Rhodobacteraceae > CANMYO01. The sequence continues at coordinate 468,587 of CANLNT010000002.1, read as the reverse complement.
CGATCATGAAGATGTCTGAATGTGTCCGGCCATCCCAGCTATCGGATGTGTTGGCGCCACCCAGACCGGCGGTCAGTTTACCGCCTCTGGTTTGCGCGCGCAGTGGCAGGCCAGTTAGGCCAAGCACACCTGCAGCAACACCGGTCTTAAGTAGACCGCGTCTGCTAAATTGAGTCATTGTTTTCTCCCTAGTTTTAACGTCGGAACCTTTTGGCCCCTTTGATCAACCTGCCTTTGGACAGGCATGATTCGGCTTACATTTTATCAACTGCTGCATCACCGATGTTATCAACTCCGCGTTCATTCAGCAGATTTGTCAGCCAATCAGGGTCCATTTCCGGCACTGATGACAACAATAGATCGGTGTAGGCGTGGTGCGGTGGGGTAAACATCGCCTTCTTCTCCCCCTGCTCAACAACGCGCCCATCTTTCATCACGACAACTTCGTCGGCAATTGCGCGTACTGTCGCAAGGTCGTGGGTGATGAACATATAAGACAGCTTCAGCTCGTCCTGCAGTTTTGCCAGTAACCGCAAGATGCCTTCAGCCACCAATTGGTCTAGCGCGCTAGTCACCTCGTCACAGATGATGAATTTTGGCTCCGCCGCCAGCGCCCGCGCAATCCCGATCCGTTGCTTTTGCCCACCCGAAAGCTCGGACGGAAGGCGGTTGTAGTATTGCGTCGGCTCAAGCTCGATTTGGTCAAGCAAGCTGTCCACACGGGCGCGCAGATCCTTGCCCGTCAACCCAGTGTAAAACTCCACCGGGCGCGAAATGATGCGCCCGATCGACATGCGCGGGTTCAGCGCGGTATCGGCCATCTGATAAATCATCTGCGCCTGCCGCAGCTGACCCTTGTCGCGCTTGCGATAATCGGCGCGCAGCACATTGCCATCAAACGCGATCTCACCCGCTTTGGGCGGCAAAAGCCCTGTGATGCACCGCGCCGTCGTCGATTTTCCGGACCCTGATTCACCCACCACAGCCACGGTGCGGCCTTCGTGGATGTCAAAGCTGACGTCATGAAGCACCGGCACCGTTCCATAGGCTGCGTCCACATTCCTGACGCTCACAACCGGCACCGCGCCACCGATCACTGCGGGCTTGGTCGGACGCTCAAAACTGCGCACGGCCCACAGGCTCTTGGTGTAATCCTCTTGCGGGGCCGACAACATGGTGCGGGTATCCGCCGTCTCGACCTCGTCACCCTTCAGCAGCACTTTGATCTGATCGGCCATTTGGGCCACTACCGCCAAGTCATGGGTGATGTAGATCGCGGCGGTGTTGTACTCGTCCACAATCTCGCGAATGCTGGCCAAAACCTCGATCTGCGTGGTCACATCCAGCGCGGTTGTCGGCTCGTCAAAAATGATCAGATCGGGACGACAGGACATCGCCATCGCTGTCATCGCCCGCTGCAATTGCCCGCCAGAGACTTGGTGCGGATAGCGAAACCCGATGTTGTCGGGGTCCGGAAGGCGCAGCTTGGCATAAAGCTCCATGCCGGTTTCTTCCGCCTCGGCGCGCTTCATTGTGCCGTGCTGCACCGGGCCCTCGACCTGTTGGTCAATGATCCGATGGGCTGGGTTAAATGACGCCGCCGCCGACTGCGCAACATAGGCGATGCGCTTGCCCAACAGGCCGCGCTTGACCGCCGCCGAGGCTTTGACCAGATCAATCCCGTCAAATTCCACCGTGCCGCTGCTGATCCGCACGCCATCGCGCGTGAACCCCATCGCCGCCAGTCCCAGCGTCGACTTACCCGCACCGGATTCACCAATCAGCCCCAGCACCTCACCCTTTTTCAGGGTCAGATCAACGCCATTGATGATTGGGTTCCACTGCTCGTCCGAGCGTCCTTCAAGACGGATGTCGCGGATCTTCAGCAGTGTGCTCATTCCTTCAACCCCGACGATTTATGCAGCATCCAGTCGACCACGAAATTCACCGCCACGGTCAGTAACGCAATCGCGCCTGCGGCCAGCAGCGGTGGCAGCGCAGCGGTTGGCGCGAACTGGGCAAAGCTGATGAACGACGCGCTGTCTTTTACCATCGTGCCCCAGTCGGCCAAGGGCGGTTGAATGCCCACACCCAGGAACGACAGCGCCGCAATGGTCAGGAACACAAAGCAGAACCGCAACCCGAACTCGGCCAGCAAGGGGGCCGTGGCGTTGGGCAGGATCTCCTTGAAGATCAGATAGCTTAGGCCTTCGCCGCGCAGCTTTGCCGCTTCGATATAATCCATCACCACGATGTTCAGCCCCACCGCGCGCGCCAGTCGGAATACCCGCGTGCTGTCAATCACCGCGATGATGACCACCATAAAGATGGTCAGCGGAATGCCCCATTCGGTCGCCCAGACCGTGGCGATTGTCATCAACAACAGCGCGAAGATCAGCGACGGGATCGCCATCAGCACATCCACCGCCCGGCTTAGCAATTGGTCCAGCCAACCGCCCAGCGTCGCGGCGAGAAACCCCAACGTCGCGCCCAGCAGGAACGCCAGCAGCGTCGTAGCAAAGGCGATGCCCACCGTGTTTCGCGCGCCATAGATTAGCCGGCTCAGCACGTCGCGGCCAATCTGATCGGTCCCCAACGGATAGGCTGGATCACCGCCCAGCGCAGGGTTGCCGCCGGGGATCACATTGGCGTTCGCCAGAACCTCTTCCTGCCCATAAGGTGCGATCACCGGCGCAAAAACTGCAAGCACCACGTAGATCAGGATCACCAGTAATCCAAAGCTAGCCGTCAGCGGCATTGACCGGAACAGCTTGCGGCTTTCGGCAGTGCCGACAAACTTGCCCAACTGCTTGAACGCAAAAGCGGCAATCATGCTGATGATCAGCCCTTGCACCGCCCAGCGGAAAAACACGACACCGGCCACCGCCGTGCCTGCGTCATTTATTCGAGGCTGGAAGTAGTAGTAGATGCCCCCAACCAGCAGCGCCGCACCCAGCACGTAGCCAAAGGCCACGCCATAGGGCATGTCACGAAACACCGGCGCGTTACTTGTAGCCGCTTGCCCGGCGAACCGCATGATCCAGCCACCCGCCGCTACGGCCAAAAGGGCCACCACAATCCAAAGCGCAAAACTCATTTCGGATGCCTCAGACGCGGGTTCGACAGGATCGAAAGAATATCCGCTAACAGGTTCAGCAGGATGTAAGCTGCCGCAAAGATCAAACAGCAGGCCTGCACAATCGGGATATCCCGGTTCTTCACCGCATCCACGAACAGGTTCCCGATGCCGGGGTAGACAAAGACCACCTCAACCACGACCACCCCTGTGATCAGATAGGCAAGGTTCAGGGCGATAACGTTGATGATCGGCGCCAGCGCATTGGGCAGCGCGTGTTTCACGATCACCCGCATTGGCGACATGCCCTTCAGACGCGCCATCTCGATATAGGGACTGGCCAGCAGATTGATAATCGCTGCCCGTGTCATTCGCATCATGTGGGCCGTGACCACCAGCGTCAGCGTGATCGCAGGCAGCATCGTCTTTTCCAACCGCTCAGCAAAACTCAGATCGGCAGAGATATTGGACAGCGACGGGAATATCGGAAAGATAAACGCCAGAAACAGCGTCATAAGATAGGCCATGAAAAATTCGGGACTGCTGATCGAGCTCAGCGTCGCCACGTTGGCCGCACGGTCAAAGACCGTGTTGCGGTAAAGGGCAGCCAGCACACCAAGCGTCACCGCCAACGGCACCGCGATCAGCGCCGTTGTGGTGGCCAGAAACATCGTGTTCGCCAGCCGCGGCGCGATCTGTTCGGCGACACCAACGTCCCCCGCGCCGCCTAGATTGGTGCGAAAGTTCAGCTGCGCGAAACTGGTCCCCAGATCGCCGCGCAGCATATTGCCCAGCCAACTGAAATACCGCACCACAAGCGGCTGATCCAAACCCAAATCGCGGCGGATGGTGGCAACGGATTCTGGTGTAGCCCCTTGGCCCAGGATTGCCTCGGCAAAGTCACCCGGAAGGGCATTCACCGCCAGAAAGATCACGATAGACACAACCAAGAGCGTCAGCAGTCCCAGCAACAGGCGCTGCACAATAATCGTCGCGACGTTTCCCAAATTCTGTCCCCAATGGCCCGGAAACTACCCTAACGGCCAATTGACATCTGTAAAGGCTAAAGGCCCAGCACCTTGGGATTGCTGGCAAAACGGTCCATCGTGCGGACAAGTTCTGCACTAATCCCCGGCTCTGAAAGGGCGTGACCCGCACGCCCAATCATATGCAACCGCGCACCTGGCCAAGCCTCTGCCAGACGATACGCTGAAATCGGTGGGCAAATCATGTCGTAGCGCCCCTGCACGATCACTGCAGGCAAATGTGCGATCCGATCCAGACAATCCATGATCTGCCGGTCCGGCCCCAAGAAGCCACCATTCTGGAAATAGTGGTTCTCAAGTCGCGCAAAGGCGCGCGCGTAATCCGATGGGCTTTCGCCGGTGACACCATCACTGCCCATCGCCGCCAGCGCATTTTCCCACGTGGCCCAAGCACGGGCATAGCGGGTTTCCTGCGTCCGGTCGCCGCTGAAGAGCCGCCGGTGATAGGCGGCAATCATGTCGTCACGCTCATCTTCAGGGATCAGCTTGACGAACCGTTCCCACAAATCCGGCCAGAACCGCCCAGCCCCTCCGCCATAGAACCAGTCCAGCTCTGACTGGGTCATCAAAAAGACTCCGCGTAGGACAAAGGCGCTTGTCCGTTCAGGATGACTTTGCCCATAGATCAGCGCCAGCGTCGCACCCCAACTGCCGCCAAAAACAATCCAGCGTTCAATACCAAGCGATGTGCGGATCAGCTCAATATCATCCACCAGATGCCACGTGGTGTTGCTTTCCACGCTGGCATGTGGCCGCGACCGGCCACAGCCACGCTGATCAAACAGGATGACGCGATAGACGGAAGGATCAAAATAGCGCCGCATCGCGGGGCTGCATCCGCCACCAGGGCCGCCATGCAGCACAACCACCGGGATGCCGGTTGGATTGCCGCATTGTTCCACATACAACCGATGACCATCGCCCACGTCCAGCATCCGCTGATCGAACGGATCAATCGGCGGATATAAATACGCGGTTGCGCTCTTTTGGCTCAGGACCTTATCCATATCAGACCTATATAGGGCGTGAGTGACGCAAATCATGACAAGCAGACGAACGCAATGACCACCAATACAATCGACCCATCCGAGATCGCCAAGTTCGAGGCGATGGCCGCCGAATGGTGGGACCCAGCAGGCAAGTTCAAGCCGCTGCACATGATGAACCCGGTGCGACTGGACTATAGCACAAGCCAGATCGCCGCCGAATTTGATCGCGATCTGGCGACCGAAAAGCCTTTCTCCGGGCTGCGCATTCTCGATATCGGCTGCGGCGGTGGGCTTTTGTGCGAACCGATGGCGCGCCTTGGGGCAACGGTGGTGGGCGTTGACGCCGCCCCGCGAAACATCCCCGTGGCGCAAATCCACGCCGAACAATCCGGGCTCGACATTGATTACCGCGTTGGCACAGCCGAGGCGATGGCAGAGGCAGGCGAACAGTTTGACGTCGTGCTGAACATGGAGGTCATCGAACATGTGGCCGACCCACTGGGCTATCTGACCGCCTGCCACCAGCTCTTGAAACCCGGCGGCCTGCACCTGTGTTCCACCATCAACCGCAACCCCAAAAGCTTTGCAATGGCGATTGTGGGCGCCGAATGGGTCATGCGCTGGCTGCCCAAGGGCACCCATGAATGGGACAAGTTCATCACCCCGGACGAATTGTTCGCACTGCTGGAAAAGGCGGGCCTGACCCCGGTGGACCGCAAGGGCTACGTGTTCAACTTCCTGGACTTTTCGTGGTCGATGTCTGACCGCGATCTTTCGGTGAACTACGTGACCGCCGCCTTGAAACCTCAGTAACCTTTGCGCAGAACACCTACGATGGTTTCTGCATGGGCGAACCCCATGCGACGGTAAAGCCGTCCTGCGTCACTTTCGACATCTGCGACAATCAATGGCACAGCATCCGGCGCGCGGTGCTGCGCCCATTTGCAACAATGCCGCAACAACGCGGCACAAATCCCACGTCTTCGGTGGCTTTTGCGCGTCTCAACGTGCTGGTAGCGGGCCACCTGATCGTCGTGAAAAATTCCCATCTGCGCGACCAGCAGATCGCCCTCAAACGCGCCAAACCACTGCCCCCGATCCCGCGCGATCTGCGCCCTGCGCGCACCCGTGCGTCGTTGCAAATATCCGATGTGGCTCTCCGCCGGATGACCCTCTTCCACACCAATCTCAAGCGACAAGGCCAATGCCTGCCCCCAGTCAGATTCCGTGTCTAACGTGCGTAAATTGATGCCTTCTGGCGTGTCAACATCCGCAATCGCGCCAGTCAAAGACAACGCGTCTACCACATCCCGTTCATAGCCCTCAGCCACAAACGGCGGGGCGACAGTGCCCACATCCAACCCCGGAATATCCCAGACCATCGCTCGGTGTTTGGCATTGGGAAATGCCCGCACAAAAGCAGCCTCTGCTTCCGCGACCGGGACGTCAGCGGACTTTAGGATCAACTGATTGCCCATCCAGAAATCCGGTTCTTTCGGTGTCTCTTGTACCCAGAAATCGCCGTGGTCTGTCAGATGGGTTTGCCCATCCATCACCAATTGCTCACTGCGTAGCGTTAGCGATCTCATTCCGACAACTTTGATCCCGGCACCCGCAACATGGGCAAGTCCCGTGCGGCGCACATCTGCACCAGCTGTTTCGCGGCCTCTCTGACGCCAATCTCCATGTTACTCCCCAAGATCGTCTTTTTCCTAACGATTCTCAAATCACTGTTCATCAAGAGCATTCTAGCAGAAGACACCAGTGGCGAAACACCGCAGGCCATTTGGTTAGTGGCCCATCAATCCTTGAGGAAGCAATAGCGGCGACTGAATGTGATGTCTGCATTGGGAAGTGTGTTCGCAGCAAAAGGCAACTCAGCGGGCTTCGACCGCAGAATCTTGGTCCGTTGGTAATTGCATGTTCCTGCCGGAGTTGACGGGTGGCCAGGTTTGCCGCCCCAGCTATCCAGCTCACTGTGAGGGGAGTGTGAGTCTGGCCCCTCAAGTTGCGCAAGCCGTTTTTTCAAGCCACTCTAGCCATAGACCTTCTTCCCACCCCTCGCAGTTCGGGCCCTGCTGTATCCGCTTCGGGAGTGGGCCAGCCTTCTCCAGCTTTGCAATGTACTGCCGCGAGAACAGGATCAGCTCCTTGACCTGCGTTTCGAAAGTAACCCATCAGGAAATCTCCTAAACAGAAGAGCATCGCGACGCTCGAGTTTCGACAAGTCCGCTCCTCACATGGGCGCCACTTTCCCCCAAGACATGCATAAAACTCGGCTTTGACCGTAACAGCGCGTTGCGCCATGATCTGCCCAGTTCCTGCGAAAGGCGAAGGCGGTGTTCAGAAAGTTAGGGTCACAGATCGCAGGACTGCTGGGTGACCAGGCGCAGGCGGTGGAACCGGTTGATCTGACGAGCGATGCCTTCCTTGCCGATCCGGTCCCGATCTACGACGCTTTCCGCAAGACACGTCCATTGGCACAGGTGCAGGGCGGTGGGTATCTGCTAACCCGCGCTGTCGATATCGTAGCCGCACTATCCGACTCGCACCTTGGCAATGCACCTTCACGGTTCTCTGCGCTGTCAGAAGGGAAGCGCGCCACACATGTCAGTGCCGACGTCGCGGCAAATATCCCCCCGTTTCTGGACAAGCCCCGGCATGTGGAAATCCGGCGCCCGGTTTCGGCCGCGTTCTATCAGTCCTTTGCGGCGTGCAAAACGTGGCTGCCACAACTGGCCGACCACCAGATCAGCGCGATGGCGCGTGGGGTCAGCTTTGACGCCAATATTGAATTTGCCCGACCTTTCGCCATTGCCGCGATGGCCCGTTTTGTTGGTCTGCCGCACGATCCCACAGCAATCAGTCAAGCCACGGATGCCTTGTTCAGCTTGTTCGCTCCGATCCAGAGCCGCGAAGCGCTGGATAGGACCAATACCCGGCTGGCCGAAGCCCGCCATTTCATCGAACAAGTGATGGCCCAACCCGCGCTGGATCCACAGTGCTTTCTGGCGCAGTTATCGCCGCATCTTTCCCCACAGGCGGTCTGCGACAACGCCCTTTTGATCCTTGCGGACGGGGTCGAGAATATCGCGGCGGGTGTCGCGACCTTCTTTGTGGTGATGCAGCAGAACCCGGACGTTTGGCGGTCCTTGCAGACCGATCCGGGACAGCTTGCCAATGCGGTTCACGAGGCGTTGCGACTCGAAAGCCCGGCCCAGATTATCCCGCGCATTATCCAAGAGGAAACCGTGTTGCACGGAATCACGCTCAAACCCGGCACGCCATTGTTTCTGGCGTTGGGCAGTGCCAACCGCGATCCAGATGCGTATGACGAACCTGCTACCTTTGACCTTGCCCGCGATGCGCGCGCGGCGCTGATCTTTGGGCGGGGTCGCCATGCCTGCATCGGCACGCAGCTGGGTCTATTGCTGATAGAAGCGGCTGTTTCAGCCTTGCTGGCGGCGGGTGTCACGATGCAGTTTACACCTGCAGATTTGCACTATCAGCACAGGTTTGGGCACCGCTGGCCGTTGGGCGTGATGATCGATTTGCCTGACTAGGGTATGCGGAACACGAGCCGTCCGTTGCCCGAACCGGTGTCACTACCAAACCGGGCCATTCCATCGTCCACAATTCGGGCAGTCAATCGGTAGGGCCGGCGCCGCGCGCTCGGCCATGTCAGGTCAAACCCAAAGCGCTGCGTTTCCCCCGGCGCGATGGCCGTAGCAAAATCGGCGATCGCATGGCGCAGGATGGTCGTGTCCAATCCGTTCACATCGAAATCGATGGATAAAAACAGGCCACTGTCCGCGGTTGGCGGCCAAGGTACCTTGCTGGTGTTTGTGACGGTGACAGTCACCCTTTTTGCCTTGGAACGCGACAAGAACCGTGGCGCATGTAGTGCAATCCGGGCGTCGTGCCGCGCTTTGCGTTCCGGCAGAGAAATCTGATCTGAAGGTGTCTGACGCGGCAGGGGCTTGCCCGCAAGGTATGGCGTCACAGCCTTGCGCAACTTCGGCAAGGTCTCTCGATCCAGCAAATGTACGTGGGCCCGGTCAAAGGCCTGAAAGACGGCTCCCTTCGGATGCAGCACAGCAAAGCCCAAACTGGGGTCGCGATAGCGGACAGCGCCCGAATAGTTCGGGCTATTCGACCAGACATAGTAGACCGGGTAGGGCGTCGATACGTCGAACATGTTGTCGATTGCAAGGAACATTGAGATGGGATGGCCTAACTTTGTCAGGTCCTGTCCCACCATTTCCATCACGCGGACACCTTCACAAAAGCCACCCAGAATTACCGGTTCGGCAGGGGTCAGGAGGCTAGCGATGTCGCGGGCGTATAGCTTTGCCAGCTCCGCGTTCAGCGCGGTATCCTTTCCGCCAAAGCCAAACAGCGACCGCATGATGTGGAATGGGTGATCCTTGAAAATGTGGTTCGACAAGGGGCGCGGCATCGCCATGCCGTTGGCGCAAAAGAATGCAGGTGTCCCCTGTGCCAGCGAGTTGCGTAGAATAATCAGACCATGCGGCCCAACCCGTTGTCCTTGCCAACCCGCGATGCGTTTGCGCAGATATTGTAGGTGTGCCGGTTCTGATTGCGTCTTGGGTTGATCAGCTCTCAGGGCAGCGACAAGCGCTTCAAGTCGCGGTGCTTCAAATAGGATATTTGGGTCAACAGATCTGCCCAGCGCATCTTCCAGCAGCGCGATGAATTCGGTCGCGGCCAGACTGTCGCCGCCATCGTCAAAGAAATCGGACTGGGCATGTGGAGTGCGACATTGCAGGTGTGTCGCCCAAATCGTGGCCACCTTGGTCGTCAAAGGGTCGGTTGGGCTGTGTGCAGTTTCGGACTGGTCCGGCATTGACGCCAAGGACCGCCGGTCGGTTTTGCCGCTGGACAACTGCGGCAAAGCGTCGAGGAATAGCACTCTGCGCGGCACTTCAAACGCCGAAAGTTGGCTTTGTAACGCTTCCAGCAAGGTCGCTTCTTCAAGGGGTTGGTCAGTAACAACGGCCAAAGCCACCTGCTCTCCCAGCGTTGGATGTGGCACGCCATAGGCCACAGCATCCAACACCCCCGGCACCGATTTGGCAGCGCGTTCAACCACCAAAGGTGAAATCTTTTCACCGCCGCGATTGATCTGCTCTTTCAGGCGTCCGGTCAGCGTCAAAACGCCATCTTCGTCCAAAACCCCAAGGTCGCCGGTGCGGAACCAGTCACCATAGCGCGGGGTGATGTCGGTCCCTTCGTAGCCAGTCATGATGGTGGGTCCGCTTACACACACCTCGCCCTCATGTCCGGCAGGTAGGCGGTTTCGGAAGTTGTCAATGATGGCAACCTCTGGCCCGGCAGCGCGACCGACAGCGCTTGGATTATGCAAAGTTTCATCAAGCGACATTGAGGTGATCTGCCCCGCGGTTTCAGTCATGCCATACATCTGAATGATCGGCACGGGACCAAGGCGAGACGTGGCCTGCGCCCGCAATTCAAGCGTCAAATCAGCGGACACCATACGTAGAAATCGCAGCCTTTGGCCGATTTCCTGCGCTGTTGCGTCGTCCAGATCGGCCATCAGCCGATGCAACGCAGTGGGCACCAGTTGCAGCCAAGTCGCCGCATGTGTCCTGACGGCGCTGACCAGTGAGGTGGATTCGAGGTTTGCGGCAATAATGACGGTCCCGCCGGCCGACAATGGCGCGAGCAACAGATCAACCAGCGCGCCAACATGGAACATCGGCAGCGCATGTACGGCGCGGTCTGCGGGTCCAAGGCGCAGGTGGTTGCAGATGTTGGTGGCGGACAGCGCCAATTGATCGGGCGTCAATGGCACCCGTTTTGGTGTGCCTGTGCTGCCAGAGGTAAACAAGGTCAGCCCCGCCTGATTACGCCCACCTTTTGGCAGTTCGCCCAGCAGACGGGCGTTTTGTAGATCCACGGGCACAAGTTTACCGGGATGTTCCTTTTGCAGATGGGCAAGGGTCGTGACGGAGAGCGCCGACGAATACAGCACCACGTCAATTTGCGCCTCGGTGATGCTGTCAGACAGGCGCGCTGATTGCGCCTCAAGGTTCAGCGGACAAAGCCGCACCTGATCGAGCAACGACAAGAGGGCAACAGCCGTGTCAGGGCCGTTCTCGAACAGCGTCGCCACACGCAATGGCCCTGCCACATGAATCGCCCGATGCCATGTCGCGCGACGCTCGCACAATCCGCGATAGGTCAGCACATGTCCGTCCGCACCAATAAGTGCAGGGCGGTCGCCAGATCCTTCGATTGTTTGCCAGAGCGATGACCAGGGTTGGTGGGACATGACGCCGAGAATGCACACTGCCCGACAGAATTCCAACCCGGATACGGCGCGCCCGAATTGGCCTTGCAGCGGCCCGATCCTGATCCCAAGATGACCTGATTTTCGCAAGTCCACAGGATCACAGATGCCCCCTTCCCTGCCGATGAAAGACAAGTTCGTTCTGCCTGATGGCATGGTCTATCTGGATGGTAACTCTTTGGGGCCTCTGCCGCGCGCGGTGCCAGAGCATCTGGCGCGCGTCGTCGCGGATGAATGGGGGCAGCATCTGATCAAAGGTTGGAACCAAGACGATTGGATGGGGCAGCCGGTGCGGTTGGGCGATAACATTGGGCGGCTGATCGGTGCGCCTGCCGGGTCCGTTGTTCTGGGCGACACGCTGTCGATCAAGGTCTATCAGGCTCTGTCGGCCGCGCTCAGCATGCGGCCGGATCGCAAGGTGGTCTTGTCCGACACCGGGAATTTTCCAACAGACCTTTACATGGCAGAGGGGCTGATCGCCCATCTCAATGCGGGCCACACATTGCGCACGGTGGCCCCCGAAGATGTGACCGCAGCCATCACCGAAGAAGTCGCAGTGGTCATGATCACGCAGGTTGATTATCGCTCTGGCCGTATGCACGACATGCAGGCAATCACCAAACGCGCGCATGACGTTGGTGCAGTGATGGTCTGGGATCTGGCCCATAGTGCGGGGGCTGTCCCTGTTGATGTGGCAGCGCTGGGATGTGAGTTTGCCGTGGGCTGTACCTACAAGTACCTCAACGGTGGTCCGGGTGCGCCTGCCTTCATCTACGTTAGATCCGATCTATCCGGCACCATCGCGCCTGCGCTGTCAGGTTGGCTGGGCCACGATGCGCCCTTTGCATTTGAACCGTCCTACAGGCCCGGAAAGGACATCGAACGCATGCGCGTGGGCACGCCACCGGTGTTGCAGATGGCAGCACTAGAAGCCGCGATGGAGGTTTGGGACGGCGTCGATATGGGCGTTTTGCGTGCAGCAAGTATCACGCTGAGCGAACTTTTCATCGCAGAGGTCGAGACGCGCTGCCCGCAATTGACCCTTGCCAGCCCGCGCAACCCGGCCGAACGCGGCTCGCAGGTCTCGTTCGCGTTTGAGCATGGCTATGCGGCGATGCAAGCCTTGATCGCGCGGGATGTGATTGGCGACTTTCGCGCGCCCAACATCATGCGGTTCGGCTTTACGCCGCTTTATCTGGATGACAGCGACGTGCACCGCGCCGTGGATGTGCTGGCCGAGGTGCTAGACCAGCGACTGTGGGACGACCCCATCTACCTGCGCAAGGCCCGTGTGACCTAGACCGTTTCCGGCGCGCGCCAGAGCGTCGCAAAAAGCGTCAGGAACGCCAGGCAGTTGACCACAGCGAAGGAGGCAAAAAGCCATCCAGGCACTGGACCCGCCGCCCAGATAGCGCCCAATGCCGAAATGCCGCCAACGGCTATCACAAAGAACATGACATAGCCCAACCACCGCATTCCGCGTGACAGGCCAAAGGCGCAGGCCAAGTAGATCAAGCCAATGACGAAAAACATCAGCGACGGGACAGCAAAGCCGCTGATCACCGGCGCAATCATATGCAAGAGCGCGCTGATCAACACAAATGGAATTGCCCAGCGAAACGGGCCTTGGATCAGTGTCATGGTCGTTGCCTCATTCATCATTCGCGCAGGGCATGCCGCCGACTCCCCAGGCCAGCACGTCATTGACGTGGGACTGCAGATCGTAAGGGGCCGGTTCGCGGCCGCCACCGGGGTTCCATGCCCAATGCAGGATCAGGTCGTGGTCAAGGTGGCTGGCGATTTCCAGATAGTCGCGTCCACCGTTGCGGTCAGGGTCGCGCAGTTGGTTGCAAACATCTGTTGAGGATTTGCCAAACCATTCCGCCTCAACCGGGGCAAGTTGCCAATTCATGGCGACCTGCGGCGCGGCATGAGGTATGTCGTTCAACCCCTCGCGGTAGGCGTGGCACGTGCTGCACTGGATCGTCTCAACCCCGATGCGGCTGTCGCCCGCATTGATGTTCATCCCGTGCGGGCGGGTCTTGCCGTAGCTTGGGCCTGACCACATCGGGCGATTGTTCGCGCCCACGTGACAATTCGAACACCGCGGATGCGACGCAACCTCATAAATACGGTCCCATGCGGCAAGCGCCTGTTCCCGGCTGATCGTGCCATCTGCAGGCGGCGTGATTTCGACGTTTTCGCCCGCGGCCAAGACGGACGAAGCGGTCAATGCGATGATGGCCGATGCCAACCAAAGTTTCATGACGGTGGCCCCTTAGACAAAGTCGACAAATTTGTTGAATGGCATTTCGCGCAGGCGTTGGCCGGTTGCAGCAAAGATTGCATTGCCCAGCGCAGGTGCCGCGGGCGGCACCGGTGGTTCGCCAAAGCCTTTGATCTTGGGTGTGTTTTCGAGCGCAGTGAAATGCATGCGCGGCGTCTGATACAGGCGCATCGCTTCGTGCGCGTGATAGTTTGACTGCTGCGCCATGCCGTCGGCATAGGTGATCTCGCAGTTCATCGCATGGCCGAGGCCAAAGATCGTGCCGCCGAACGCCAGGTTTTCAAGGTTGACCGGGTCAATCACTTGCCCCACGTCCGCGGCGATCCAGACCTCATCAAGGCGGATGCCGCCATCGGTCTGCGTCACCTCGACGACTGTCGCCACCGGTACGCCAAAGGAAAAGGCATAGGCAATACCGCGCCCGCGTCCATTGCCCAGATCATGGCCGTTCCAGCTGCACATGTCGGCAACCGTTTCGAGCACTTTCACAGAGACGTCATGCCCCATCAAACGGATACGTTCTGCGAGCGGGTCCGCACCAGCGGCATCGATCGTTTCATCCAGCAGCGTATCATAGATGAACGTATTAGGCGCCGCGCCGACAGAACGCCAAGACGATACTGGTGCAAGGCTGGTTTCCTTGTACGACCGGACCCGTAGGTTGGGTAGGTTAAGATTTGGGACGTCCCAGGCCCCTTCGTGAAGCTGGGTGTCCGGGCCAGGCAAGCTAAGCCCCATACGCGACATCTGAGAGGTCAGCACGGATTGCCCCGCGATCTGCACATCCAACGACACGACCTTGCCATCAGCGTGTTTGCCAACGCCGCGCCCCATGGTGATGTGACGGGGGAAGTCATGTGCAAAATCCTCTTCCCTGGAATAGGTCATTTTGACAGGCGTCCCGCGCATCTTCATTGCAATCTCAGCTGCCTGCCGCACGAAGTCCATTTCGAGCCGGTGACCAAAACTGCCACCGATGAACATGTTGTGCAGGTGCACGTTGCTGGCGTCGAGCCCGGTGAGGTTGGCGACGTCCGATTCCACCATCATCTGAAGCTGGTGGCCGGTCCAGATATCAACCCGGTCATCGGTTACAAGAATCGTGGCATTCAGTGGCTCCAACGGAGCATGTGCCACGTAAGGTGAGCGGTATTCGCCGGTGACTTCATCGCCCGAGGCAGCATCAACATCACCAACTGTGCGCGCCTCAGCATTCAGTTTTTCGGGCACAAACGCAGCCGACAAGGCCGCCCAGTGGGCATCCTGTTCCGCGGGGTAGGATGCAGGGCCCCAGGTGCAGTCCACGGCATTGGCAGCTTGAATGGCGCGCCATGTGTTGTCGGCAACCACCGCGATCCCGCCGGTGATTTCAAAGATATCAACAACGCCGCGCATGTCGCGTGCTGCAGTATCATCATAGGATTCCAGTGCGCCGCCTTGCCGGGGATTGACCTTGATCGTCGCGTGCAACAGGTCGTCAGCCTGATGATCGATTCCATAGGTCTGCGTGCCGGTGGACTTTGCCTTGATATCTACCCGCTCCATCGGCTTGCCCAGAATGCGCCATTGTGACGGGTCGCGCAGTTGCACATCTTTGACCGGCGCGATTTGTCCGGCGGCTGCAGCCAATTCGGTATATAGCAGCGTTTTGCCATCGGGCAGTTCAACTGCGCCGTTTGCGGTTTTCAGAGTGCTAACATCGACACTGGCTTGCTGCGCGGCGGCGGCTTTCAACGTTTCGCGTGCCAACGCTCCGGCCTGACGCAATTTGTCGTAGCTGTCCGGCATGGCCGAGGATCCACCCGTTCCCATGATCGGAAGAAATGCGCGCAGAACACCGCCCGCGATCTCGCGCATCGTCTCTACAGTGTCGCGGAAGTCGTATTGCGGGAACGGCACAGCCGCGTCAGCGAAGGCTGTATTGAAGTAGGCCTGATCTGGCGTACCAAAGCTGATTTCAACCTGATCAAGGGTGACGTCCAATTCTTCAGCGATCAAGGCGGCCTGCGCGGACATGACGCCTTGGCCCTTGTCAGCATGAGGTGCGATCAGCGTGATCTTTTCGGCATCAATGATGACCCACGGATTGAAGCTGACGGCGTCCTGCGACAATTCCGCCAAATTCGGGTTCTCAAACGGGCGATTTGCGCGATAGACGCCAAAGGCGACCCCGCCCAACACGGCAGCGGACCCGACCAGAAAGCTACGGCGACCAATTGTGCGAAGGCGACCCATTATCCTGCCCCCTGCAATTTGACAGCGGCGGTCTTGACCGCATCACGAATGCGCGGATAGGTCCCGCAGCGACACAAATTACCGCTCATCACGATGTCAATGTCCTGATCAGAGGGGTTCGGATTCAGGTCAAGAAGTGACGCCGCCTGCATGATCTGACCAGACTGGCAGTAGCCGCATTGCGCGACCTGATGTTCAACCCAAGCCTCCTGCACCGCATGCAGTGCGTCGGGTGTTCCCAACCCTTCGATGGTGAGGATATCCGCACCGTCGGCGGTTGCGGCGGCAACCTGACAGCTGCGCACGGCCAAGCCATCCATATGCACTGTGCAGGCCCCGCATTGTGCGATGCCGCAGCCGTATTTTGTGCCGGTAAGGCCCAATTCGTCGCGCAAGACCCAAAGCAGAGGCATGTCATCTTCGACATCAACCTCGCGCGGTTGGCCGTTCACTGTCAGTATCATTGGGATCCTCCAACGTTTTGGACAAATGTATCACCTTTGTCCATTTGACATCTTGAGATGAGTTTGTCAAATCGTTTGCGATGAATGAGAAGACGATCAACATAATCAAAGCGGCGCACGCACAGTTTTCGCGCTATGGCTTTGGCAAGACGACGATGAATGACATTGCGTCTGCGGCAAATGTCGCCCGTCAGACTGTTTACAACACTTTTTCAAGCAAAGAAGAAATCTTGCGGGCCGTTGTCCGGCTTTACGGTGAAGAGTCGCTGAACCAGATCAAAGCGGCTTGGGCCAGTGATGCGACACTGGACGCCAAACTAAGCACCTTTCAAAAATTGGGACCACAGACATGGTATGAAGCGATACATGCGGCCCCCGATTGGGCAGAGCTGCTGGAAGGCATGCACACCGCTGCGGCCGAGGAAATGGCCGAGCTTGAAGTCCTTTGGAAAGCAGAATTGACCAGCGCTTTTGCAGATGCGCTGGGACCTGCGCCCAAGACCGCAACACCATTGGATGACATTGTCGAATTCTTCTATTCCAGCAGCTTCAACGCCAAATATGGTGCCGCAGATGCGGCCCATCTTGAGCGGCGGTTGCGGACCATCAAATCCGCAACCCTTGCCCTGATCAAAAAGCCAACAGACGTCTAGGCCCGCAACCCGCTTTCCCGGTCGAAGTAGTGAGCCAGCTCAGGCTTGATAGAAAAGTGGATCGTGCTGCCCTTTGCACCTGCTGGGGGCTTTTCGGTTTTGGCGATGAATTCCGTGCCCGCGGGTGAGATGAGATGAACAAGGGCGTATTCACCCAGGTTTTCAATCAGTTCCATGCGACCTTCGATGACGGCGTTGCTTTCACTACCAACGGTCAGATGTTCAGGGCGGAACCCGACTTGCTCAGTGGCTGCAACCTCTCGACCCAGTACGGTGCTGGCGCTTGCGGACAGCTCGTCCGCGCCAAAGAAATTCATCTTGGGGCTGCCAATAAACTGCGCCACAAATGCGTTTGCCGGAGTGTCATAGAGCGTGATCGGAGAACCGACCTGTTCGATCCGGCCATCGCGCAACACCACGATCTTGTCAGCCAGGGTCATCGCCTCGACCTGGTCGTGGGTCACATAGATCATTGTTGTCTTCAGGCGCTCGTGCAGGCGTGCAATTTCAAGGCGTGTCGCAACGCGCAGGGCCGCATCAAGGTTAGACAATGGTTCATCGAACAAGAACACCTCTGGGTCGCGCACAATGGCGCGGCCAATGGCGACCCGCTGGCGTTGCCCGCCTGACAAGTTGCGCGGGGCGCGGTCCAGATAGTCGGTGATCTGCAAAATCTCGGCCGCAGCTTTGACACGGCGGTCAATCTCTACGGGGTCGGTCTTGGCCTGCTTCAGGCCAAAAGCCATGTTCTTGTAGACGGTCATATGCGGATAAAGAGCATAGGTTTGGAACACCATCGCGACGCCACGCTTGGAGGCCGCGACTTCGTTCACGACGGTATCACCAATCGCCACAGAGCCGTCAGAAATTTCTTCGAGCCCCGCAATCATGCGCAGCAAGGTGGACTTACCGCAGCCCGATGGGCCTACGAACACAACAAATTCGCCGTCTTCGATATCAAGATCGACACCGTGCATGACTTGAGTTTCGCCATAGCTTTTGCGGACATCGCGTAGTGTCAAACCGGCCATTTCGTCTCCAATTCTTTGATTTCGTGCCGCAGTGTGGCGGCAAATTCGGGATAGGTTTCGGGGATGTCTCCCCACAGCTTTCGACTGGTGACAAAGCCATCGGTGCCAAGCATTGCCTTAAGCTCTGCCCAGCTAGGCTCCACATATTTGAAAGGAATCTTTCCAGCGGCCACGTGACGGGCAAACACGTACCAACTGGCAATGCTGCGCGCGGTATAGACCGGCACAATTCCTTGTTCGAGACAGCCTTGCAGGGTCGGACGGATGAAGATCGGGAATTTGGCCATGCCATCCGCACAGATGCGAGCAACCGTGTCACCTATGGCCTGATTGCCAAAACGGCGCGCTATGGCGTCGCGGTAGTCAGTCTTGGAAAACGGCAGCGCGATACGGATCGCGGGCAGAACCTCATCCGTTTGGAACCGGTGGAAATGGTCATTCAAAGCAGGCACGCGCATCGCCGCATCGAAAGTGTCAACACCTTCCAGAGCCGCCAGATAGCACAAAGCAGTGTGGCCGCCATTCAGCACGCGGATCTTCGTTTCCTCGTAGGGATCGACGTCGGCAGTGACCGTGACGCCGGCCTGTGCAAGGTCCGGCATGTCCGCCGCGGCGTTATCCTGCAACACCCACTGCATAAAATCCTCAGCCATGATGGGCGAGGTCACGTCTTTGCCCACAAGTGCCGCAAGCTCTGCGCCCAGGCTGTCAGGACTGCGTGGCGTGATACGGTCAACCATCGAGCATGGGAACGCCACATTGGATGCGACCCAGCTATGCAGTTCGCTTTCGCCGCATGCCTCAAGATAGGCCAGCAAATTCCGCTGCAGCATCTTGCCATTTTGGCGAATGTTGTCGCAACAGGCGATGGTCAGCGGCGCGTCGGTCCGCTGCATACGGCTGGCAAGTGCGCCCCGCAGGTAGCCATAAACGCTTTGCGCGTCACTGCCCTTGGCCTCTGCCGCAATGACGGGATCGGCAGTGTTCAGGTCACCCCTAGGATCGGTGTAGTAACCGCTTTCAGTGACTGTGATAGTGACCAGATGAACCGATGGCAGGGACAGCAATGCCTCGGAACCGGCCGTATCAACGCTCCAATCCGCGAAGGCGACATGCGAGCGAACCCGGCGCAGTGCTACATCGCCGTCAGGGGATGTCGCCTTGAGAAAGTAACCGTCGTGCCGCGCAATATCCTCGACGACCGCCTCAAACTGCGCGGCTTCGGACCCGCGTAGATTTACGGCGGCGATGCCCCACCGCAGATCGCCAGAGGCTTGCATGTAGTCGTCCAGATAGACTGCTTGATGGGCGCGATGAAAGGCACCGAAACCCAAGTGGACCACGCCAACCGCGCAATCGGTGCGGGCAAAACTTGTCGCATGAACATGAGAGGTCGTAGCAGTGTTCATGAGGTCGATTCCAGTTTAGGCGCCAGATCCTTGCGGGCCGTTTCCCGATATTCCGACGGGGTCATGCCCTTGAGTTTCAGGAAGTGGCGGTTGAAATTAGCCAGATTGTTAAAGCCCGCATCGTGGCATATGTTGGTGATCTGTTCGTCGGTGGCATAAAGCATGCTGCATGCTTGACCGATGCGAATCCGGTTGAGGAAATCGACAAAGCCGTGACCGGTGACGGCCTGAAAGTTGCGGCTGAACGTGGCTTGGGTCATTCCGGCCATATCGGCGGCTTGTGCCACGGCGATCTCATCCTTGAAGTTCTTGGTAATATGATCAATCACCTGCCCGATCCGGGCGTGTTTGCTGCCACCTTGTGGCTGCACCAGTTTGGCAGCTGACAAGACCTCTTTCTCGGCGTGTTCATTCAGGCGCACCAAAAAGCGGACAAAGGCCAGAATACGTTCGGCGCCCTTGTTGTCGCGGATCGATTCCATGTGACCGCGCGCAAATGTCGGGTTGAAGCCAACAAATCGGATGCCCGATTGGGCCAGATGTAACAGTTGCAGAACTTGCGAGAATTCGGGGAAGCCCTCGGCAAGCTTTTCAACGCTTTCATGGCTGAACTGCACAAGCATATCGCGGGTGGCGACAGGCGTTGACCAGACTTTGTCGGTGATCCAGTTGTGTGGCAGATTGGGGCCGGTCATGAACAGATCGCCCGCCGAAAAGTCACCGATGTAATCGCCGACAAAGGCCTTGCCTCGGGTGGCCACGATCAGATGCAGTTCGTATTCCTCATGCGCATGCCACCGACACAGATCGCTGGGCCAGCCATGTTCAAGATACCGGATGGACCGGCTGGACCGGTCGACCATTTCGATTTCTGGCGCGATGATTGACATGTTGCTACCTCAAGACGTTGCCGCCATCGACACCGATGGTCTGGGCCGTCATATAGGCCGACTGATCGCTGGCAAGGAATACCGCAGCACGGGCGACATCATCTGGTGATCCCATGTAGCCAAGGGGCACGGCCTCGCCGACTTCACGCTTTTTCTGACCCGGTTTCTTGTTTTCAAACTTTGCAAACAGGGCATCCACTGTGCCCCACATTGGTGTGTCGATCACACCCGGGCTGATCGCGTTAACTCGCACTTTATGCGGCGCAAGCGCCAGCGCGGCGGATTGGGTATAGCTGATGACGGCCGCCTTGGTGGCGCAGTAATGGGCCACCAGCGCCTCGCCCCGGTGGCCCGCCTGTGAAGCGAGGTTGATGATCGACCCGCCCTGCCCGACGGCAACCATTGACTTGGCCGCGGCCTGCATCACTGCATAGAACGCCCGCACGTTGACGCCGAACAACCGGTCGTATTGCGCAAGATCCGCGTCCAAAACTGACCCCATGTCAAAGATCGCGGCGTTGTTGAACAGGATGTCGGGCTTGATCGTGGCAATCCAGTCGGTGCAATCCGCGAGGCCCCCATCTTCGAGCAAATCGAAAGATTCATATGCGGCTGACCCCTCAAATTCGTCGGCAATGTCGGTCGCATAGACCGTAGCCCCCAGCGCCGCGAAATGTGCGACCGCACTGGCACCAATGCCGCCGGACGCACCCGTCACAAGGGCTGTCTTACCGGTCATATCTGTGGGGGCAGGATTCAACATTACTTTACCGCACCAAAGGTCAGGCCTTGGACCAGCTGCTTCTGACAGAACCAGCCCAGCACGATGATCGGGCCGACGGCTGCCGTCGACACCGCCGACAAGCGGCCAAAGAAAAGACCCTCGGGCGCGCGGTTGCCTTCGATCAGTTTTGACAGCGTGGCTGCGTCAACGGTTGTCAGGCGAACTGTCCAATAAGCCTCGTTCCAGCAAAAGATAAAGGTCAGAAGCGCGGTCGAGGCGACACCGCCCCACGCCAGCGGGATCAGGATATCCTTAATCTCGCCCCATGTGGTGACGCCGTCCATCTTGCTGGCTTCGATGATCTCTTTCGGGATCTCCTTAAAGTAGGTGAAAAGCATCCAGATCGCGATCGGCAAGTTGATCAGGCACAGCACCAGGATCACCAGAAAATGGGTGTCGAAGATGCCAAGGAAATTCTTGGTCAGAAAGGTCATCGGGTAAAGCACCGCAGCCGCTGGCAGCATCTTGGTGGACAGCATCCACATCAGGATGTCCTTGGTATGCCGGCTGGGATTGAACGCCATCGCATAGGCACAGGGTACGCCAACGGCCAATGCGAACAGGGTCGCAAATGTCGATGTGATGACCGAGTTGATGGCAAAGCGCCAGTAATCGTAGTTTTGGGTCATATTGGCGTAGTTTTCGAGCGTCGGCGTAAAGAAGAACAGATGTTCAGGCTTCACCGCATCTGCGTCTGTTTTGAAGCTGGTGAAGACCAGCCAGAAGATCGGAAAGAAGAAGATCAGCGCGACGATCCAGGCCACAGTGGGCCAGATGATACCGCCAAATCTTGAGCGTTCAGTAACTGCAGCCATCGTCTTGCCCCCTTAGTCCATCAAGCTCTTGCCAACCATGCGCAGCAAGAAGATCGCGATGATGTTGGCGAGAATGACGGCGAAAATGCCCGTGGCGCTCGCGGCACCGATGTTGTTGGAAGAGAATTCGCCGATCAGATACGGCAGGTTCTTGTTGCCGTTGCCCCGGCTGACAATCTCAATCTCGGCATAAAGCGAGAGGTGAAAGATCGACTGAATCATTACCACGATGGCAATGGGTCGGGCCAGATGGGGCACGGTCAGGTTGATGAATTGCGACCAGGGTCCTGCACCGTCCAGCGTCGCCGCTTCTTTCTGGCTTTCGTCTTCGGATTGAAGCGAGGTCATGAAGATCAGCACTGCAAAGGGCGTCCATTGCCACGCGACCATCATGATGACCGCATAGGCCGACGTATCTGTTCCGCGGAACGAAATGGGCCGCAGCTCTGGCCAAAGGGCAAAGAACCAACCGACAAGCGGCGCATCCTTGAGACCAGCCACCATGTTGTTGATGCCTTCGACGGCGACACCGTTCAGCCCAAGCACCGGATCAAGGATCATGTTGATCCACAGAACTGCATTCACAGCGGGCATCACGAAGAAGGGTGAGATCAGCAAGACCCGGACAATCCCACGGCCCGGAAAGGACCGATTTACCAACACTGCGATGGCCAATCCAAGGATGACGGTGATGATCAGGATGCTGGCCACGATCAGGACAGAGTTCTGGATGGCGAACCAAAAGTCCTTGTTGTTCAGCACGTAATTGTAGTTGCCGAAACCACGCCAGTTGGCGATGTCGGGCGTTGTCCATTCAGGTCGCCGCAGGTTGTTCAGTGCATAGCGGATGAACGAGAAGAAGAGCGTCATGCTCAGCGGGACCAGCATCCACACCAGCAAAAGAAGCACGGCGGGGGTTTGCAGCAGTCTTGGGATGGTTCTGTCAGACATGGCTTGAGTACCCTTGCAAAGCTGAGGAGTAGTGTGGTCGGTCAAGTGGCGGGTCGCCACCGCCCTGCCAGCAGCATCAATATTGCGCGGTTCGGGGCGGCGATCAAATTATGCGGTGGGGTGGGGTCCGGCCAGCGATGGCCGGACCCCGCATTTTCTAAGGCGGCTTAGTAGCCAGCTTCGTCCATGATGGCGACAGCAGCAGCTTGTGCAGCAGCCAGTGCATCCTCGACGGACTTGGAACCGGACAGAGCGGCTGCCATTTCCTGAGCAACAGCGGAACCAACCTCTGGGAACTCAGGGATGGCAGCGAACTGAACGCCTACGTATGGCTTGATGTCAGTTGCTTCTGGAGCGGCAGAGTCAATCGCTGCTTTCTCGGCGGCGGCGAATGCAGCAGCAGCCTGGAACTCAGGGATTTCATACGTGGACGCACGTGTACCAGTTGGGACAGAGCCCCAGCCGAACTCAGGGTGGTTACCCACGGCCTGGATGTACTCTTTGGAAGTGGCCCACTCGATGAAGTCTGCAGCAGCTTCGGCGTTTGGCGAACCGGCAGGAATTGCCATCGCCCAAGCCCACAGCCAGTTCGCACCAACTGGGTTACCAGCGTTTGGCGACTGAGCATATGCAACACCGTCTACTTCAAGGAAAGAAGCAGCGATTGTTGCGTCGATCCACATGCCGCACTTGCCTTCGTTGTAAAGCGCGAGGATCTCGTTGAAGGAGTTACCTTCAGAGCCTGGAGGGCCGTATGCGCCGAGCAGATCAACGTAGAAGTTGATTGCAGCGTTCCACTCGTCAGAGTCGAGTGTTGGCGTGAAGTCAGCATCAAACCATGCGCCACCGAAGGAGTTCACAACAGTTGTGATGAACGCCATGTTGTCGCCCCAGCCTGGCTTACCGCGCAGACATACGCCGTAGACACCATTGTCGGGATCGTGGATTGCAGCTGCAGCTGCCTTGATGTTGTCCCAGCTGTCGTTGTCAGCGATAGACACGCCGGCAGCATCCATCAGGTCCTTGCGGTACATGACCATCGAAGACTCACCGTAGAATGGTGCAGCGTAGAGTGTGCCTTCGTGCGACAGACCGTTGCGCATTGCTGGCAGCATGTCGTCGACGTCGTACTCAGCGCCAAAGTTCAGCGGCTCAATCCAGCCTGCGGCACCCCAGATCGGTGCTTCCTGCATGCCGATGTTGATGATGTCGTACTGGCCACCACCGGTTGCGGTGTCAGAGGTCACCTGCTCGCGCAGAACGCCTTCTTCCAGCGAGACCCAGTTCAGGACGACGCCGGTTTCTTCGGTGTAAGCTTCCGCAACGGTCTGCATGTTGATCATGTGGCCGTTGTTGACGATTGCGATTGTCAGTTCAGTTGCGTGGCTGTCAGCCGTTGCTGTTGTTGCGCCTGCAACAACCAGCGAAAGGCCCAGAGCCGAGTTCATCAGTGATTTCATGATTTTCCTCCCAGAAATCTCGGGTTCCTAAATTCAAACCGTGTCTTATGGTGTCGACTGAACTGCATCTAAACCAATATGATTTGCCTAAACGACTATACATTTTTCGCATTTCCAAGGTCGAATTCATCGAAAGTGCGGTTTTCTTGGATCGCTCGACCGCCGGAAGATCGCACAGTTGCACGATTCCTATCGGTCAGATCGCGCCCAAGACGCACAGGCGCGTAGGGATTCGGAGGGCATTCAAGAGGAGTCTTCGCGCCTTCATCATCAGTCTCCGCCAACCGTTGGTCTTGAATCGGCCGGGCAATAAATTCTGCCGCGATGAAACCTAGACAGACCCGTACCAGATCTTGCGGCTTCACGACACGGGGCACTGCGGGCAACCCACTGTCACCCCGAGCAGGCGCACGGCCCCTTCACGCATCTGGACGTCTGACTTTCTGGTGACACA
Organism: uncultured Paracoccaceae bacterium; assembly: GCA_947492825.1. GTDB lineage: Bacteria > Pseudomonadota > Alphaproteobacteria > Rhodobacterales > Rhodobacteraceae > CANMYO01. The sequence goes on along the minus strand of CANLNT010000002.1, from coordinate 443,709 downwards.
TCCCATGTTTTGGACAGGTCTGGAATACCTGACTGTCGAGGTATCAGCCCGCTGGATAGGTTGCAGGGAATAGATGGGGGGTCCTTCCCCTAAATCCTTATTGCTGGATCGCGTTTCATGATTGATGCGTTTGTGACCCGCTTGTTCGCGGACCCATTGTTGCTGCTTGGTCTAATGTCGGGACTGCTCAGCACTTTTGCCTTTGTCCCCTACATTATTGATACCGCCAAAGGCCGAACACAGCCGGATCGGGCGGGTTGGTTGATTTGGTCGGTGCTTGGGTCGATTGCGCTCGCGACGCAACTGGCCGCCGGGCCGGGGCCTGCCATCTGGTTTGCAGTGGTGCAGGTCAGCGGTACGGTGATTGTCTTTTTGCAATCCATCACGCGCGGCTTTGGTGCGTATCTTAGTCGGCGGAACAAGGTGATCCTGTTGCTGGCGGCATTTGGCCTGGGGTTGTGGTACATGACCGACACGCCGGGACTTGCGCTTGCGATTTCGATCGGCATCAGCCTGCTGGCGGGGGGCCTGACAATTTGGAAAGCTTTCCGCGATCCACGCAGCGAGACGATGACCACATGGGTTGTGTCACTTGTCGCTGCCGGACTTGCCACGCTGGCCGTTGGAAAGCTCGACGCGCTGATGCTGGCCTATCCACTCTACCTTCTGACGCTTTACACCGGGATCGTCGGTGCAATGATTTTGGGCCGTGCGACGGGTCAGGCGCCATATGTGGAAACCTTTGTCTGGACCTCGCGTCGCGCAAAGGGAGCATATAAAATGCCGCCAATGCTGGCCGTACCTTTTCAGACCGGGCCAGCGTTTAGACGAGCAGCCTAAGTCAGCTGCGTCGTCTGCGTCTGCGCCCACCACTTCCATCGTCTCCACCTTGGTTATGGTTGACAGCGGGTAGATCGACGATGGTGTTCAGGATCGGGAATGGTTCAACTGCGTTGGGGATATTGGACGCATTGACAAAGTGCTCTTGAAAGCGCGGCTCGATCGCGGTTTCGATCTTATGGATTTTGTGGACGACTTCTTCGATGTCCGCCCGCGCCTTGGTATTCAAAAGCGCGATGCGCGCGCCTGTGCCGGCGGCGTTCCCGGCAGAGGTCACCTTGTCCAGCGGCGCATCGGGGATCATGCCAAGCACCATGGCGTGCTTGGGCGAGATATGCGCACCAAAAGCCCCGGCCAGCACCACGCGATCAACCTTGTCCACGCCAAACTTGTCCATCAGCAGGCGCGCACCGGAATAAAGCGCGGCTTTGGCCATCTGGACTTGCCGGATGTCCACGTTTGTCACGGTGATCTTGGGTCCGCCCTCAGACGTACCGTCATACACAAAGTAGCTGTTGGTGCGACCTTCGGGAAAGCAATTGGGGGACCCGGTTTGTTCGGCTGACCCGATCAGGCCGGGGCCGTCCACAATGCCGGCCATCCGCATTTCCGCGACAATTTCGATGATGCCTGATCCACAGATGCCTGTCACACCGGTGGTCGCAGTCTCTGCCCCGAATTTGGGGTCGTCGGACCAAAGATCACAGCCGATGACCTTGAAGCGCGGCAACTTGGTCGCCGGATCAATTTCAACCCGTTCAATTGCACCAGGGGCCGCGCGCTGGCCGCTGCTGATCTGCGCACCTTCAAACGCAGGCCCGGTGGGGGACGAACAGGCCAGCACCTTGTCCTTGTTGCCCAACAGGATTTCGGCGTTCGTGCCCACGTCCACCACCAGAACAAGGTCGTCGGACTTGTCGGGCGCTTCCGAAAGCGCGACCGCGGCGGCGTCCGCACCCACATGCCCCGCGATGCAAGGCAACATATAGACCCGTGCGGCGGGGTGCAGGTTCAAATCGAGTTCCAACGCGCGCAGCGATAGAGATTCCGAAGTTGCAAGGGCAAAGGGTGCCTGGCCCAGCTCAAACGGGTCGATGCCAAGGAACAAGTGATGCATCACCGGGTTGCAGACGAAAACAGCGTCCACGATCAGATTGCGGTCAATGCCCGCTTCGGCCGCGATGTTCACGAAGAGGCTGTTCATCCCCTCGCGCACGGCGCGGGTCATTTCTTCGGCGCCTGAGGGGTTCATCATGCCATAGCTGACACGGCTCATCAGATCCTCACCAAATCGAATCTGCGGGTTCATCACGCCCGATGATGCAACAACGTCGCCGGTATGCAGGTCACACAGGTGGGCCGCGATCGTGGTGGACCCAAGGTCAACCGCCAAGCCATAGATCGATCCGTCGTAGAAACCGGGCCAGACTTGCATGATCCGGGGGCTGAAGGTCGCGTCGCCCAGATGCACAGCACAGGTGACCTTCCATTGCCCCTTGCGCAGGGCCGGTTGCAGACTAGTCAGCACGCCTAGGTCCGCCTCGAGCGCCGGGAGATCCCAGTCGCGGCGCAGCGCTGTGATTAGCCGTTCCAGATCGCCAGAGGGGTCGTGCATGTCGGGTTCGGCAACCTCGATGTAGTACAACCGGGTTGAAGGGTTCAGGACGATGTCGCGCGCCTCGGCGCGCTTGCGAACGACCTGTTTGTGCACTTGGCTTTCGGCGGGCACATCGATGACAACGTCCTTTTGCACCGTCGCCTGACATCCCAGACGCCGGCCCTTCTTCAGACCGCGAATGTCGTCGTAGCGTTGTTCGGTACTGTTCCATTCCGAAAGGGCATCCACTTCCACGGTCAGCCCATGTTTCGGGAATTCGCCAACACCGGGTGTGATCTGACACTTTGAACAAATCCCTCGTCCGCCGCAGACACTATCAAGGTCGACACCCAATTGCCGCGCAGCGGTCAGGATCGGCGTGCCAACGGGAAAGTGCCCGCGCTTGCCCGACGGGGTGAAGATGACAAGAGGATCGTTACGCATGATCAGCCTTTTTGACGCATTGTCCGAAACTTAGCGGAATGTCAGCGATGAAAAAGGCCAATTCACGGCATAATCATTATGCGCAGCGTCATGCGACCGGTCACCGCAAAAGGTCTGTGCCCCATATCCAGACGCCCAGTGGCACCGGCGCAACCGCCAGCACGATGGTCAACAGCATCCAGGCGGGGTGAAACAGGCGGCTGATCCCGGCCAGCATCAGAATGCCGCCACCGCCGCCAATCACCACCGATCCCGGTAGGTTGATCAAAGCGGCGATGGTCAGATAGCGCCAACCAATCAGCACCTGCGCCAGCGGTTTGGGAAGTGCGTCAGAAAGCCCGTTCAGACGGTCCCGTGGTTCTTGCGTTCGGATCCGGTCAATCAACGCACAGGCGCGCAACATGTGGAGGTCGCGAAAGACATGATGCAGCCATTTGAGCGAGACATTTCGACCGACAACAAAGGCAAGCACCAGTCCGATCACTGTCGCCAGATAAACGAATGGTGCAATCCTCGCCCCTTCCATCAGCAGCAGGGCCGCGCCAATCTCGACCCCCGGCATAAAGGGAACCGCCAGCAGGATTGCGTAACCGATCAAGACCAATGTCAGCACGCCCAGCATCATCTGGCTGCCACCGATGCCTGTCATCGACATCGCCTGCACAGAAACCCATTCGTAGAACTGCAACCCTAACCAGGCCAGCAACCCTGCAACGGCCAGCCGCAGTATCAATCGCGGCAGGCTCTTGCGCCACGGCGGTGGCGTTTGCGTTGATGTCGGAGGTCCCATTGCGCGAGGATGCGCCCAAGATGTGGTGGGGACAAGCATGTTCGCGACAATTTGGCCTTTCACAGGTGGGGTAACCATGCAATAGGGACGTGCCAACGGGACTGAGCCAGGAGACAGGTCGATGCAGATTCGTGAGGCACTCACCTTTGATGATGTTTTGCTGGTGCCGGGCGCATCTTCTGTACTGCCGTCGACTGCTGATACGGCCACGCGCGCAACTCGCGGGATCACCATGAACATCCCACTTTTGTCCAGCGCGATGGACACGGTGACAGAGGGTCGCATGGCAATTGCAATGGCGCAGGCTGGTGGCATGGGCGTGGTGCACAAGAACCTGGATGTCGATGCGCAGGCCAAGGAAATCCGCCGAGTCAAGCGTTTCGTCTCTGGCACGGTCTATAACCCTGTGACGCTGCGCGCGGATCAAACGTTGGCCGATGCAAAGGCTTTGATGGAACGCTACCGCGTGACAGGTTTTCCCGTTGTTGGACCAGATGGACGGGTCGTGGGGATTGTGACCAACCGCGACATGCGATTTGCGACCGATGACAACACACCTGTCAGCGTTATGATGACCAGCGACAACCTTGCTATGTTGCAAGAGCCCGCTGATCTTGATGAGGCACGCAGCTTGATGCAGGCGCGCCGGATCGAAAAGTTGCTGATCACCGATGGTCAGGGCAAGCTAACTGGACTTCTGACGCTCAAAGACAGCGAACAAGCCGTGCTGAACCCAATGGCCTGCAAAGACCCTTTGGGACGGCTTCGGGTCGGAGCGGCCACCGGCGTAGGCGACAGCGGGTTTGAGCGGTCCGAGGCATTGGTCGAAGCCGGCGTTGATATGATTGTCGTCGACACCGCCCACGGTCACTCTGAAGGGGTCGCCAAGGCCGTCGAACGGATCAAGACATTGTCGAACGAAGTTCAAGTTGTCGCCGGTAATGTTGCCACGGGAGAGGCGACAAAGGCGCTGATCGGTGCAGGTGCTGATGCCGTAAAAGTCGGGATCGGCCCCGGTTCGATCTGCACAACGCGGATGGTTGCAGGTGTTGGCGTCCCACAGTTGACCGCCATCATGGATTGCGCGGCAGCAGCCGATGACGTGCCGGTCATTGCAGACGGCGGCATCAAGTTTTCAGGCGACTTTGCCAAGGCAATTGCCGCGGGTGCGTCCTGCGCGATGGTCGGCAGCATGATTGCAGGCACGGATGAAAGCCCCGGTGAAGTGATCCTGTATCAGGGCCGCAGCTTCAAAAGCTATCGTGGCATGGGGTCGCTTGGTGCGATGGCGCGCGGATCAGCGGATCGCTATTTTCAAAAGGATGCGGCCAGCGACAAGCTGGTGCCAGAGGGGATCGAAGGACAAGTCCCTTACAAAGGCTCTGCCAGTGCCGTCGTGCATCAATTGGTCGGCGGGCTGCGTGCGGCAATGGGCTATACCGGCAATGCGACGGTGGCAGAAATGCGGACGAATTCTTCGTTCGTGAAAATCACTGGTGCGGGTTTGAAAGAAAGTCATGTGCATGATGTGCAGATCACTCGCGAAAGCCCGAATTATCGCATTGGGTAAGGCCACTCGCATCATTTCAATATCAAGTGCGGTAACCGCATGACGCCTGCTGCCCGCTATGCCGCTGCGATCGAAATTCTTGACTTGATTGGCGCCGCGCAACCCGCAGAACGGGTGCTGACGACCTGGGCGCGCCAAAACCGCTTTGCCGGGTCAAAGGACCGCGCGGCGATCCGCGATCACGTCTATGACGTCCTGCGACAAAAGCGCAGCGTCGCCGCTTGGGGCGGCGGAATCGGTGGGCGCGCATTGATCCTTGGCTTGCTGCGCAAAGGTGGAGTTGATCCAACCACCGTCTTTGGCGCTGGCGGTTATGGTCCAACCGAACTGACAACAACAGAGGCTGCACCGAAATCACCTGAAATGACCGATGCCGAGGCATTCGACATGCCCGACTGGCTTTGGCCCACCTGGCAGGCCGATCTGGGGGACCAAGCGAGGGAAACAGCTACATGCCAACAGAACCGCGCGCCGGTGTCGTTGCGCGTGAACCTGCGGAGTGGTAGTCGGGACACCGCACAATTGGCGCTGGCGGACGTCGGCGTCAAAACCGAACCAATCGCGGGTATCAAAACAGCCTTGCAAGTTGTGGAAAACCCGCGCCGCGTCGCGGTGAGCGCTGCGTTTCAGAATGGCCTGGTCGAGCTGCAAGATGCGGCTTCTCAATGGGCGATGCAGACGGTTGCGCCCTTTGTCAGTGGCAGTGTGCTGGACTATTGCGCGGGCGGTGGCGGCAAGGCGCTGGCGCTGGCCGATATGACTGATGCCCAGATTACGGCACATGACATCGCTGCGCGGCGGATGGCGGATATCCCTGCGCGTGCCGCACGCGCCGATGTGTCGATCACCATTGCAGAAGATGTCCCCAAAAAATTGTTCGATCTGGTGCTCTGCGACGCCCCCTGTTCGGGCAGCGGCACGTGGCGCCGCACGCCCGAGGCAAAGTGGACACTGAACACGGCCCGCCTTGCAGAACTGTCCGAAATGCAGCGAGACGTAATCCGACAAGGGGCAAAACGGGTAAAAGACGGTGGTCATCTTGCCTATGCGACATGTTCTGTCCTGCATCAGGAGAACGATGAAATTGTTGACGATTTCTTGAAAGAGCATCCCGATTTCCGGCTTACGGTCCGTGAGCAGCTCTTGCCAACACACACGCATGACGGGTTTTTTCTTGCGATCCTGCAACTTGTCTGATTGCCTGTCCCGAGAATGCTCAGCGCGCTTAATGTTTAGTTAAGCAGTCTGCGCTAGCAAAGCCCAACACAAAGGGGCTCGGATTTGGACGCGGATCAACGGCAGCTGCGCACATTGGTGACGGATGATGGACGGCTCGGTCCGCCGGCTTGGGTATTCCTTTTGTGCGCCGCAATTGCCTCTGCCGCATCGGTGTTTCTTAGCCATCCGCTTTTGCGGATTGGGCTTGGTATTTTCGCGTTATCCCTGACAGTGATTGCCATCTACGCTGGGCGCTGGCCGGCCGCGCTAAGCCCCGCGCAAAAGAAGGAGCAGCGCGAAAAGGCTGCGTTGGAAGACGCCGTACGTGCGTTGATCAGCCACGACACAGACCCTGCCTTTCTGACAGATGCTGAAGGTGAGATTCGATTCGCGAATGCCGCGGCCGAAGAACGTTTTGGCGACGCCAGCGAGGACCACCTGACGACCGCATTTGGCAAAATTCTCGCCAATCCTGAGGTAGCTCTATACCGACTTCAGAACCGGGCCTTTACAGTAGGGTCTGCCAAAGAGGACCTTTCGACTCGTAATGGTCAATTCCGGCTGTCGGTGGTCCAGGTGGCCGACGACGCGCAGCTTTGGCGTCTGGACGACACCGGCAAAAACACCCGATCATCCGGGCGCGCTGCGGATAACCTGACGCTGCCGATGATGACTGTGGGGCCGTCGAACGCGATCCTCTATCTGAATGAAGCATTTCGCAAATTGCTTGGGCGTCGACCAAAATCGCTGGTTGATGTCTTTGGAACGACCGAGTTGAGCAACGGTCAGGTACTGCGCGTCCAATGCGAAGATGGCGCACAAGATGTCCTGGTTGCCATTGTGAACGGACCCGCCGGGCGAAGAGAGCTTTATGCATTGCCAACCCACGAAGGGTCCGGGTCAATTGCGCGACCTATGGCTGGCGGCTGGGATGCGATCGAGGACCTGCCAGTACCGCTGATGAAGATCGCAGAGGAAGGGGATATTCTCGCCTCCAACCGCGAGGCACGGCAGCTGCTCGGGATCGACGAATCGCGGTCACAAAAGGTGCAGGATGTCCTTGATGGTCTTGGCCGCCCTATCGGCGATTGGCTGCGCGAGGCTGTTAACGGTCAAGGCGGACATGTTTCTCAATTTCTACGCGGACGCGGGGATCATCATGAAACATTCGTGCAGGTCACGCTGAACCACGCCCAAGGCAGCGAGGGGCCGCAACTGATTGCGGTGCTGAACGATGTGACCGAACTCAAAACGCTCGAAGCGCAATTCGTGCAAAGCCAAAAAATGCAGGCCATCGGGCAATTGGCAGGCGGGGTTGCGCATGATTTCAACAACCTGCTTACCGCCATCTCAGGGCATTGCGACTTGCTTTTGTTGCGCCATGACCAGGGCGATCAGGACTACGGCGATCTCATTCAGATTCACCAAAACGCAAACCGGGCGGCAAGCCTTGTTGGCCAGCTTTTGGCGTTTTCTCGCAAACAGAACCTGCAGCCCGAACGGATCGATTTGCGTGACACGCTTGCCGATCTGACCCATCTGCTGAACCGGCTTGTGGGTGAAAAGGTGCGTCTGACGCTGGATCACGATCAGAACCTTGCCTCGATCAAAGCCGACAAGCGGCAGTTGGAACAGGTTATGATGAACCTTGTGGTCAACGCCCGCGATGCCATGCCCAAAGGCGGCGAGATCAAAGTCAAGACAGAGAATATGGTCGTGGAACGGGTACTCGAACGCGATCGCGCCACGATTCCGCCTGGCGAATACGTCGTGGTCAAAGTCATAGATGAAGGGCACGGTATCCCACCCGAACGCCTGCCCAAGATTTTCGAACCCTTCTACACCACCAAACGCACTGGCGAAGGCACAGGTCTTGGCTTGTCGACCGTCTATGGCATCGTCAAACAAACCGGCGGTTTCATCTTTGCGACCAGTGACATGACATCGGGGACCGAATTTCAGCTGTTGTTCCCCGCCTACACACTGCCGGTCGCCGAAAGTCTACCGCTGGTGGTTGAACAACCACGCATCCGCAGCGAGGCCGGCGAAGGGGTGGTATTGCTGGTCGAAGATGAAGCACCCGTACGGGCCTTTGCCAGCCGCGCGCTTCAATTACGCGGCTACACGGTGCTCGAAGCAGACAGCGCCGAGGCGGCGCTTGAGCTTTTGTCCGATAAGGATTTGAGCGTCGATATCTTCGTCACCGACGTCATTATGCCCGGCATGGACGGACCAACCTGGGTCAGAGAGGCGCTGGTGGATCGACCAGATACTAAAGTTGTGTTTGTGTCCGGGTACGCCGAAGACGCGTTTTCCGACACCGACGACCGCATTCCAAATTCGGTCTTCTTGCCCAAGCCATTCTCTTTGACGGAATTGACATCAACCGTGCAGGGACAGTTGCACTGACATTTTTCAAGATTCACGCAAGCTACGCCATGATGCGGATCATCGGCAATTTGGCGTCGCCATTCAGTGGAGCTGATTGATAAGTTTCAAGAACTACAGATTTTGGCAATTGCCTACGCAATCGCCGGAAATTTCTGAATGTCGGTGGTGCCGCTGATAGGACTCGAACCTACGACCCCATCATTACGAATGACGTGCTCTACCAGCTGAGCTACAGCGGCGTTCCGGGGTGCGTGTTAGCACCCTGCCCGGGCGTGGAAAAGACCTATTTCGCCTCTTCCACGACTTCCGCCTCGGGCACATCGGTGACGTCTTCAACCATGACAACATCGTTGGCAGGCTCTTGTCCCACGATCAGCGGCAGCATCTCTGTCCCGGTTGGCATTGCTACCTCTCCCGCTGGTGGGCGCTTCCAGGCCAGCGTGTCGAATGACGCGCAGTTGCTGCAGACAGGTACCCATTCGGTGTGGATGTGTTGACAATTATTACAGATCCACTGCGCCCCTCGCGGCGCTGTCAACGCGCGCGCAAGCCAACCACGGACAACGGCATCTTCGGCGCCGCTGCCGCGCTCAATCGCCGCCATCAAGGTCAGGCTTCGCGAAGTCGGATCATCATTGACCAATTCGCCCAGCGCACGTTTCGCAGCCGGAAAATCCTCTGCCGCGATATGCAGCTCTGCCAGCAGCATCTTGATTTCGGGATTGTCGGGGTTCTGTTTGGTCAAGGACACGAACCGCTTAAGCCGTGCCGCCGCCGTTTCATTCGGCGCGATTTCGGCGAATGCCGCAGCAAGATCCGGATGCGGTTGCACGCCCCAAGCCTTTGACAAGACCCGTGCTGCATATTTCGGTTTGTCCTGCGCGATATAGCCGCGCGCAGCCATCACCGCCGCCGGTATCAGATCGGGCGAAAGCCGGTTGGCGTTGATCGCAGCTTCACGCGCCTCGATCGATTGACCATCTTCCATAATGTCACGCGCTTCTGACAGGGCCAGAACAGCATCGCGGCGTTTGTGTACGTCGCGGGGCAAATTGCCGGCCTTCAGCTTTGCGCCTAGTGTTTCTCTCGCGCCAGCCCAATCTTCCTTTTCGGCCTGAAGCTTCAAAAGAACATCCTGCGTCTCTTCATGTTTGGGTTTCAGGGCGAAAGCCTTTTTCGCCAGCGCCATCGCCGTATCGGTATCCCCCGCCAACAGCTTTTGTTTCATCAATCCGCGCACCCCGACAAAGCGGGTCTGGCTGGACTCCAATAGTGCCTTATAGCTTTCCTCGGCCTGACGTTTGTCGCCTGTCATCTCGGCGGCCTGTGCGGTCAGCAATGTCGTCAGTTCCGGCGCGTTCAGGTAACGTTGTGCACGCTGTGCCTTGGTCATCGCAAGGTGCCCTTCGCCCGATGCCAATGCCATCATGCCTTCTGACAGCGCCTCGAACCCTTTGCGTTCGCGATTGCGATCGAAATAGCGCGAAATCGCTGTCTCGTCGCCGTTCAGGAAATGATAAGTCGCCAACAGGAACGTCATCAATTTCAGCAGCAGCCAAACCAAAACCACCAGCCCGACAAAGCCAAAGACAAGTTGCAAGGGTGACAGCGTCATCTCAATGCCTGCAACGGATACGATGGCCCCGCCGTCGACGCTCATCAATTGCATGGCGCCGTAGGTCAGGCCAGTCACGATGGCAATGAAGGCGATAATCTTGATCAAGGACAATAGCATAAGGGCGGCCTTCAGTTGTCTGAAAGTGAATTGGAAAGGGTATCAGCGGCGTCAATGGCTGCCGCGCGCGCTTCTGCCTGGGTCAGCCAATCGGACATGGCCGCGCGCGCAACATCGGGCAGCGTTCCGATCTCTGACAAGGCATCGTTCAACCGCCCTTCACGCAGCGCACCCTCGGCACGTGACAATGTGGCGTCGACACCGGCACCCTCTTTTGGGGCCACGGACCGCACATCAAGCTGGTTTCGCAAGAATGCCCCTATGCCAAAGGATTCATCGCCATCGACCCCCTCAGCGCGGGCATCAGACAAAGCACGCCGTGCAGCTGCAGGAAAGTCCGACTGAAGGCTGCCAAGTGTCGCGGTTCCTTCAGCCACAGCGACAAGCGCTTCGGGTGCGGGACCGCCAAGCGCCGATTCCAGTTCTCCCAGCAGTCCGCCAAACGGCGCGCCGCTTTCCAGCGCACCCTGCACCCGGGCAAGTGATGCTTTGGCTGTCGCCGCGCGCGCTGCCTCTACCGCGTTCTGTTCAATCGCTATCGCCTCGGCGCGCGTGTCTTCCAACCGTGCTGCGGTCTGGTCCGCGACTGCAGCAAGTTCGGCCTGTTGGGTCGCAATCTGATCGCGCAACGCTTGCATATCAGCCTCGAACGCATCCACTGCGGTCTGCGGCAATGTGCCATCCCCACTCGGTTGCCGTTCAAGCGTGTCGATGCGCGGTGCCAGTGCCGCAACGTCGGAATCGATTCGCGCGATTTCATCACGTATTTCGCCAACGGTCGCTGACAAATCACTTGTATCTGTCGGGTCCGGCAGGGCTGCGATCTCGTCACGCAACTCGGCAAGGTCCGCTTCTGAGACTGCTGGCTGGGTCACCTCTTGGTCGGCATAGCGCAGATAGGCAGCGCCATAACCAATCCCGCCTGCTAGCAAGCCACCCAACAATAGCGGAATAAAGACGCTTTGCTGCGGTGCCGACGGAACGGCTGCAACAGGCGCAGAGGACGCGGATTCAGGCTGTTTTTCTTCGGTTTCGGCCGGAGTTTCTTCGACCGGCTCTTCTGCAACAGGCATGTCCTCGACGACCTCAGGCACTGGCTCCTGCACCGCGCCCGGCGTGCCGCTATCCGTGACAGACACATCCTCGGCTGTCGGCTCGATCACCTCTTCAGCAGGCGTTTCTGCCTTCGGCTTTGTGCTCTTCCGCGGCTTGCGCGGTTTTGCAGGCTCTTTTGCCACGTCCACACCCTTTTGCTGACAATTGCGCCGGAATGGACGCAACGCCTACGTTATCCCGGCCCGTTCGGACCCTCAAGCCACCTCACCGATCCAATATCGCCCGCAACTGCCGGGCGGTCGCCGTGATCATGGCCGCTTCGGTTGGTTGGCTGGCCGTTTGAACAGTATCGCACCCCATATGCGCCATCTCTTCGGCAACAGCACCGCTGATCGCGATTACATGCAATGGGCCATGCCACTCCAACCCGTTCAAGATATGGGACGATCTGGGGGAAAAGACAGGGGCAACAACAGGCTTCGTTCCCCGCGCAAGCGCGATTGCGGTTTCGGTTGGGGGCAAAAGGTCTTGGAGGTATGTCGCGATGGTGGTACACTGGAACCCGGCTTGGGACAGCTTTGCCGCGATGTCACCGCGGTGATGTCGCCCAGCCAAATGCAACATCGGCCCGTTAGGCGCGCGATCAATGACCAATGCGATCAGGTCGTTCGCTGCGCCACCGGCAGAGGTTGCATCAAAACCTGCCGCGCGCGCCGCGGCTGCCGTCTTGTCACCAACGCACCACGCCGGAACCTTCGTAACGCCAAGCCGTACGGCCTGTGCCACCCCGTGGACAGACGTAAAAACGACATGGGCTGGGGCAGGGATCGTGCCAGGATCCAAAGGAACAATTTGCAAGGCAGGTGAGATCACGACTGGCACGTCCTCTTGCAGTGCCGCAATCACAGCAGATGCAAAGCTGTCTGCAGCGGGCTGTGGGCGCGTGATCAAAAGCGTCGGTGTCATGGACCTTTTCCGCCGCCATTGTTTGCGCGGCCTCTCAGTGTTACCTGCCAGACCACCCGACGCAAGGTAAGGACGGCAATGACGCTCACCATTCTTGGTATTGAAAGCAGCTGCGATGATACCGCCGCCGCAGTGGTGCGCGGCACGTCGATTCTGTCATCCGTAGTCTACGGGCAGACCACGTTGCATGCAGCATTTGGCGGTGTGGTCCCAGAAATTGCCGCGCGCGCACATGCCGAAAAGATCGACCTGAGTGTTGAAGAGGCGTTAAGCACCGCCAAGTTGACCTTGGATGATGTCGACGGGATTGCCGTAACCGCGGGGCCGGGCCTGATCGGCGGGGTTCTGTCCGGCGTGATGTGCGCAAAGGGTTTGTCTGCCGCGTCCGGCAAACCGCTCGTTGGTGTCAATCATCTTGCAGGCCATGCCCTGACCCCGATGCTATTGGGCGATGTGACTTATCCCTATCTGATGCTGTTGGTTTCGGGTGGCCATTGTCAGTTTCTGATCGCTCACGGGCACGACCACTTTACCCGTATCGGTGGAACAATTGACGATGCCCCGGGTGAGGCATTCGATAAGACAGCGCGAATCTTGGGCCTTGGGCAACCTGGTGGACCTGCCGTTCAGAAGGCCGCTGAAACCGGCAATCCCAACAGGTTCAGACTTCCGCGCCCACTGTTGGATCGACCCGGTTGTGATCTCAGTTTTTCCGGCCTCAAGACTGCAATGTTGCGCGCGCGTGACTCCGTCCTAGCGGACCAACACGGTCTCACAGTGGCTGATCAGTCGGACCTTGCTGCCGGATTTCAACGCGCTGTGGCTGATATTCTGACCGACAAGACGGAGCGAGCGCTGGCCCGCTACCTTGACCTTGATCCACCGACCCCATGTTTCGCCGTTGCAGGCGGTGTTGCAGCCAACACCGAAATCCGTGCGCGGCTGAAAGCACTTTGTGAAGATCGGTCGGTCGCATTCAGCGCGCCGCCGCTATCGCTTTGCACTGACAACGCAGCCATGATTGCCTATGCGGGCGGATTGCGTTTGGCTGCGGGTCAAAGGGATGATCTGACATTGTCGGCGCGGCCGCGCTGGCCATTGGACGACCGCACCCCGGCCATGCTGGGATCAGGCAAGAAAGGAGCCAAGGCATGATAGGGATCGCTGGTGCTGGTGCATTCGGAACGGCTTTGGCTGTATCTTTGGCGCGCGATGAACGACCCGTCACGCTTTGGGCGCGCAATGAAGACGCGGCGCAAAAGATGCAAAGCACCCGCCAGAACTCTCGCCTGCCAGGTGTGACGCTGCCCGATGCATTGTTGGCAACGGGTGATCTGCAACGGCTGTTTGCATGCGACACTTTGCTTTTGGCGATCCCCGCGCAGACCTTACGCGGCTTTCTGACTGACAATGCGGGAGCGCTGGCAGACAAGTATCTGGTCGCTTGCTGCAAAGGCATCGACCTTGAAACCCTGACCGGCCCGTCTGCGCTGGTGCGCGACATCGTCCCCTCTGCCACCCCTGCGATGCTGACCGGCCCGTCATTTGCCGATGACATTGCGCGTGGCTTGCCCACAGGACTGACGCTGGCCTGCGGCGATGAGGCTGCTGGCAAGATGTTGCAGCAATGGCTCTCAACCGCAAATTTGCGGCTATATACGACGACAGATGTGATCGGGGCAGAACTTGGCGGCGCGCTCAAGAATGTGGTCGCGATTGGCTGCGGCGTGGCGATTGGCGCGGGCCTTGGTGATAGCGCGCGCGCCGCATTGCTGACCCGGGGATTTTCCGAAATGCAGCGGATTGCGGACCATCTGGGCGCCGACCCGAGCACTTTGACCGGGCTTTCAGGATTGGGTGATCTGGCACTGACCTGCACATCTGATCTGTCGCGCAACTATCGGTTCGGCCTCGCACTAGGTGCTGGCAAGTCCTTTGACAGCGGCACTACGGTCGAAGGCGCCGCGACCGCCCGTGCGGTGACAAAACTGGCACGGGATCTTGGCCTTGATTTGCCGGTGACCGCGATTGTCGCCAAACTCGCCCATCATGAGATTGACCCCCAAACCGCGCTTCAGACTCTACTGGCGCGCCCGTTGAAAGAGGAATGACAATGGCCCATTGGCTTTTCAAATCCGAACCCGATGTCTTTGGATGGGATGATCTGGTTGCCAAAAGCGACGCGGGTGAAGAATGGGACGGTGTGCGCAACTATCAGGCCCGCAACAACATGCGCGCCATGTCGGTCGGCGACACCGGGTTCTATTACCATTCACGCTCTGGCCTTGAAATCGTTGGCATTGTCGAAGTTTGTGCCGCCGCGCACCCCGACAGCACAACCGATGATGACCGTTGGGAATGCGTCGATGTCCGTGCCTTGCGTCCCTTTGTCGAACCGGTCAGCCTTGAAACCATCAAGGCCGATCCACGCCTCTCAGAAATGGTGCTGGTCAAGAACTCTCGGCTATCGGTCCAGCCGGTTACCGCGGACGAATGGAACATCCTGTGTGCGCTGGGAAAGACAAAACCGTAGCAACTTTAACGGTCCCACCTATAATCGCCCCAGCCAACAGGAAGGGAAGATCATGGGATTCTTGAGCGTAATCATCGCCGCCGTTGCGGCATTTGCAGTCGGGGCCGCCTATTACATGGCGTTGTCAAAGCCATGGATGGAGGTCGCTGACATCGAAGTTGGCGAAGATGGCAAGCCCTTAGAAGACGGGCCGACCCCCTATATCGTGTCCTTTATCATGATCCTGCTGGTCGCAGGCATGATGCGACACACATTCGCGCTTTCGGGAATCGACGGCGTGGGCAAAGGCCTGATTTCGGGACTGGGCGTTGGCTTGTTCTTCATCAGCCCGTGGATTTTCATCAACACCGGGTATTCGAAACGGCCTTGGAAGCTGGCCATCATCGACAGCGGCTATGCGGTGTTGGCAGCAGCTACAATCGGGATCGTGCTGACATTGTTCTAAACCAAAAAACGCCCGCCAGTTTTGGCGGGCGTTTCCAGCATTCTGCGTCCGGTGTTAGCCGTAGACGCTTTCTTTGCCGAAATGCTTGGTCAGCATGTAATAGACAACGGCGCGGTACTTGTTGCGCTCTGACTTGCCGTAGACCTCGATCACCTTGTTGATTGCATCCATCAGCTCTGGCCCGTCCGACAAGCCAAGCTTTTTGATCAGGAAATTGTTTTTGACGGTTTCCAGCTCAGATTCTTGGCCGCCAGCCACGGTGGACGCATCCGCATTGTAGATCGCCGGGCCGCACCCAATGGTCACTTTGGTCAGCAGGTCCATATCAGGTGTCATGCCGCACTTGTTTGTCAGATCATCCGCGTACTTCGCGATCCACTCGTCTCTTTTGCCCATTATGGCTGTCCCCGTCGTTTGTGTTTCGGCCTGAAATGGCCCCATTCACCCCACCCATGCGAGGCGTTGCGGCAAGGTAATAACAGGTCGTGTGCCGGAACAAGCAAAAAGAAGGGGGAAAAACCGGATCGGCGGATCAACGACAGGTGCCCCATCCCCGCGATTGCAGGTGAAAATGATCCGCATGGAGAGCATTGTAGTCAGGGCCCAGTGTTGTCTTGAACCACCGACACGACCCCCGTTGAACCTCGCGCAGAAAGGCAGACTTTGCGCTTTCAGCACCCCAGTCGCGCAGCAAAATGACCTGACCGCCGTCACTGAGGCGAAAGCCACGCACATCAATCGCATCCGCCGTCGCGTGCGTGCTCCACCGGGTGCTGTTGCCGGCAGACGTACGCATCGCGCGGCAATTGTAGCTGCCCTGATCCAGGATTTCGGACACGTCAGTATCCAGGTGTTCGCGTGCCGCTGGTTGAACACTGTGCCGTTCCCACATCGCCAACCGCAGTGCTGTAGCGCACCCTATTTCGAGTGTCCCCAATGACGCGGCACCGACATCTCGGATCGTGACAGGGTTAGTGACCGCGCAATTAGGGTTATTCGTGGCAAAAGACGCGCGAGAGGTGATCTGTGACACTTTGCCCAGCGCCGCCAGACACGCCTCAGGGTCTGCAGTAGTGCGCCCCAGCTTCCACGTGGTCATCGGCGTCAGCGGTGCCGCGACGTTTAGAGGGCGCAACGGATTCCAGTAATCTGGCAGCGGCGTTTCCGGGTGCAGGATTGCAGCCGCCCCTAAAATGCAGCCGAAAACCAGAACAGACAGAAAGACCGCGCGTCGGATCGCGCGGCCTGTAATCTTGCGGAATGCGGGCAATTTGCCCACCTCTTAGTAGCGGTAGTGCTCTGGCTTGAACGGTCCGTCAACCGTTACGCCGATATAATCGGCCTGTTCTTTCTTCAGCTCAGTCAGCTTGACGCCAATGCGGCCAAGGTGCAGGCGCGCGACCTTTTCGTCCAAATGCTTGGGCAGGATGTAGACGCCCGGCTGATACTCATCGCCCTTCGTCCAAAGTTCGATCTGCGCCAGAACTTGGTTGGTGAAAGAGGCCGACATGACAAATGACGGATGGCCTGTCGCATTGCCAAGGTTCAACAGGCGGCCCTCAGACAGCAGGATCAACCGGTTGCCGGACGGCATCTCGATCATATCCACCTGTTCCTTGATGTTGGTCCACTTGTGGTTTTTCAGCGCGGCGACCTGAATCTCGTTGTCGAAATGGCCGATGTTCCCGACGATCGCCATGTCCTTCATTTCGCGCATATGCTCGATACGGATGACGTCCTTGTTGCCAGTGGTTGTGATGAAGACATCAGCGCTGTCCAACACGTCCTCCAGCACGACAACTTCAAATCCGTCCATCGCTGCCTGAAGTGCGCAAATCGGATCAACTTCGGTGACTTTGACACGGGCACCCGCGCCAGCCAGCGACGCGGCAGAGCCTTTGCCCACATCACCATAGCCGCAGACCACAGCGACCTTACCGGCCATCATCGTGTCAGTGGCGCGGCGAATGCCGTCAACCAGCGATTCCTTACAGCCGTATTTGTTGTCGAACTTCGACTTTGTGACACTGTCATTAACGTTGATCGCAGGGAACGGCAGCTGACCGTTTTTGTGCAGATCATAAAGGCGGTGCACGCCCGTCGTCGTCTCTTCGGACACGCCCTGAATGTCGGCTTTGGTCTTTGTGAACCAGCCGGGGGTCTCTGCCATCCGCTTTTGGATTTGCTTTTTGATCACTTCCTCTTCTTCCGAGGTCGGGACCGCCAGCACGTCCTCGCCCGCTTCCATGCGTGCGCCTAGAAGCACATAAAGCGTCGCGTCGCCACCATCATCAAGGATCATGTTCGCGCCTTCCGGGAACATGAAGGACTTGTCCAAATAGTCCCAATGCTCTTCCAGACTTTGACCCTTAATCGCAAATACCGGAACACCTGCTTCTGCGATGGCAGCGGCAGCGTGATCTTGGGTTGAAAAAATGTTGCAAGACGCCCAGCGCACGTCAGCGCCCAGTTCGACCAAAGTCTCAATCAGAACGGCCGTCTGGATGGTCATGTGCAATGACCCGACAATCCGCGCACCCTTCAGCGGCTTGCTATTGCCATACTCTTCCCGACAGGCCATCAGGCCCGGCATTTCCGTTTCTGCGATATCAAGTTCCTTGCGGCCAAAAGCCGCAAGTTCGATGTCCTTTACAACGTAGTCTTTGGCCATTTTCGGTGTCCTGAATCCAATTGGTTTGTGCTTGCGCATACAAAAGAACCGCCCAACGGACAAGAAACCTTTTGTCGCTGTTAAGTTCGCGGTAAGAGCAGCGCGCAACGCATTGGCGGAACCATTGGAATGAGTGACTTTCTAAGGCGGATCTATCCGGAGTTCGACGCAGGCGGCTATCACCACGCCAATGGCCGGGTCGCTTTTTTCACGCGACTGGCATCGATCCTACCAAAAGAGGCGCATGTCCTCGATTTTGGCGCCGGGCGCGGCCGGTTTAGCTATGGCGAAAGTGAAGGCGCGCGTGTGCATACCGACCTGACCGGCCGCGTTGCGCGTTTCGCAGCTTTTGATGTCGATCCCGTCGTACTCGAAAACCCTGATACTGAAGACCGACACCACGCCAAAATTGGCGCGCCGTTGCCGTTTCAAGACAACAGCTTTGACATCATCTTTTCATGGATGGTCTTCGAACATATTGCTGATCCCGCGTTCTACGCCGCAGAATTAGACCGCATCTTGCGACCGGGCGGTTGGATTTGCGCAGGCACGCCCAACAAATGGGGTTTGACCGGGATGATCACCCGCGCAGTTCCCAACAAGATGCATGTCGGCGTGCTTCGCAAACTCGCACCACAGCGCAAAGAAGAAGACGTCTTTCCAACGACGTATCGTCTGAATACACGCCAAACAATCCGCCGCTTCTTCGCGCCCGAAGACTATCAGGATTGCAGCTATTTCATGACGACTGGCGCGGCCTATCATGGCAACAAGATGCTGCTCGCGCGGCTGTGGATGTTCTACAATTGGTTGATGCCACCCAGCTTGCGGCCCCAGTTTCACATCTTTCTGCGCAAGAAACGGACCAATCAGCCGTCCGCTGAAAAAACCTGAGATATATCGTCCTGCTGCCAATGCGTGCCCGCGGCCATGATACAAGACAGGCCGGTTGGAAAGCTTTGGATGATGGTCCAACTGGAACCATCCCGGGACATAAACACCTCAAACAGGCGCGCCTCACCTTGCAGGCCGCGGCCAACAAGTCGTTCTGAATACCCTTCGCCCAATTTTTGAACGATGACTTCGCGGGTTAGACAGGTCTGTTGCGCCTGCACAACGGTTGTCGTGGCGATAATCGTGGCGGCTGCTGCCGCAAGTACGTGACGTCGGGCCATTTTCGAGGCTCCCATTTCGGGCGCAGTTTTCCGCGCGAGACAAATTCGCCTCCCTGTGCGTTTACCATGGAACAAAAAGGCAAAAAGTTTGCTAACGCCCCTTTGACCCTGCGATCCATCCACGGCACTAAGTGCAAATGGCAAAGCAAACTCGTGCATGGCAACGGATGTTATCGGGCCGTCGGCTGGACCTTCTGGACCCGACCCCGGTGGACATCGAAATCGAAGATATCGCCCATGGGCTGGCCTTTGTGGCGCGTTGGAATGGGCAGACTAAAGGTGACTTTGCCTATTCGGTTGCCGAACATTCGCTTCTGGTGGAGCAGATCTTTCGCTCGCAGAACCCAAAGGCCTCCATCAAATGGCAATTGGCCGCGTTGCTGCACGATGCGCCGGAATATGTCATCGGCGATATGATCAGCCCCGTGAAGGCCGCGGTTGGCCCAAGTTACGGCCAGCTTGATGATCGGCTGACCGCTGCCGTTCATCTCCGGTTCGGACTGCCTGCGCAGATCCCCGTGACCGTTAAAAAGCAGATCAAGCGCGCCGACAAATTGTCTGCGTGGCTGGAAGCAATCCAGATCGCAGGTTTCACACGCGCCGAAGCGGACAAGTTCTTTGGCAAGCAAGACCCAACGCTTGCACAATCAATGGATATTCGCTTGCGACCCCCCGTCGAGGTACGCCAGGATTTCACTGCGCGCTGCCAAACCCTGATGGCAGACCTATGATTTTGCGTCCGGCCACCACCGATGATGCCGTGGCCATGACAACACTGACAAACGAAATCATTTTGGCTGGTGAAACCACTGCGCACCAAACGCCTTATGATGCGCAATGGATGGCACACGCCTAGACCGCATCCGCAAGCGCATCGATCTTTAGCCGTTACCACATGCCCACGTTGCGCAGCTGTGCAAGCTTGCGCTCGGCCTCAATCTGCTGCGCCTGACGCCGGCTGATTGGGCGGCGATGGGTTGTCCAATATGTTGGTGCCGCCCAATTGTCCTGACGGGCCGCCGTTTGAAACGATGAAGCAAAAATTGATAGCATGGTCTGTTCCTTTCATCAGTCGATGACCAACAGATAAGGGGTTTACAGATACCGTGCGACTCAGGAAGAATACCTATATGATAGTTGAGCTTTCATAATGGATTGGCGCTCTGTCCCCTCCCTTCCGGCATTGCGCGCGGTCGAGGCCGCGGGCCGTACAGGGTCACTGTCGAAGGCCGCAGCTGAATTGAACGTGACACATGCGGCCATTGCTCAGCACCTTCGTACGGTGGAAGGTTTCATGGGTTGTCCACTGCTGACGCGGCAAGGACGCGGCATGGCTCTAACCCCTCAGGGACAACAGCTGTTGCCTGCTCTGACTACAGGATTTGCCCAAGTTATCGCGGGGGTGCGCGATGTTATGGCAGAGGCTGCAGACGCGCCGCTTTCCATCTCTGTCACACCCAGCTTTGCGGAAAACTGGCTGATGCCGCGTATGGGGGCGTTCTGGTCGGCGCATCCTGACATCACCGTCTCGGTCACACCCTCAACCGGATTAAGTGACCTGCGGCGTGACGGGTTCGATCTGGCAGTGCGTTATGGCAAAGGCGACTGGCCGGGCCTTTCGTCAGAGTTTCTGGTGTCTGCCGACTACGTCGTGGTCGCTAGCCCTGATCTGTTGCGGGGCCGAACGGCCACATCCCTTGCAGATCTCTCTGACCTTCCTTGGCTGTTTGAATCGATGCACCGCGAGACCTATGTCTGGGCGATGTCAGAAGGGCTCGACCCGGCATGTTGTCAAACAAAAGAAGTCGCGACACTTAGCATGGTGCTTGCCGCCGCACGCGCAGGCGCAGGTGTTGCCATTGCGTCAAAGGCGCTGGTGTCAGGTGACATTACCAACGGCACACTGACTGCGGTCCTCGAAGTACCGCAATCAGGATTGGGCTATTTTATCGTCAGACGACCCGGTGTGGTGTCACCGCGACTGAAAATCTTTGCCGATTGGCTGAAATCGGCTGCTTAACGCGGGCTACGTTTTGCCAGAATCCGCTGTAGCGTCCGCCGATGCATGTTCAGCCGACGTGCGGTTTCGCTGACGTTGCGGTCGCACAGTTCATAGACCCGCTGAATATGTTCCCAGCGCACCCGATCCGCGCTCATCGGGTTTTCCGGCGGTGGCGGAAGTTCGTCAGTGCGCGCAAGCAACGCATTGGTGACATCCCGCGCATCCGCTGGTTTCGCCAGATAATCCGTTGCACCGATCTTGACCGCCGCAACAGCCGTCGCAATAGCGCCATAACCGGTCAAGACTACGATCCGGCTCTCAGGCCTGCGCTCGCGCAGAACCTCAACCACGTCCAGCCCGTTTCCATCTTCCAGCCGCAAATCGACCACCGCATAGGCCGGTGGCCGCGCGGTTGCGATGGCCTTTCCAGCAGCGACAGTTTCTGCGGTTTCGACTGCAAAGCCGCGCTTTTCCATAGCCTTGCCCAGCCGCTTGACGAAGGCTTCGTCATCATCGACCAGCAGCAAAGAGCCGTCAGGACCCAGATCCAGCGCTTCGTTGTCCATTCTGATTGCCTTTTGTTCCATGAACCAGATTTAGTGTGACCTCTCCCATGGTCAAATCTCAGCTTTGCGCGACATGACAAGCGACACGATCTGCCAAGGCTTCAGGCCCATCTTCGCGTCGGAAGAAATCAACAAAGCCGTCTTCAGGCGTCACAAAATAAGTAAAGACAGAGTGGTTCATCAGGTAATAATCTGGATCGTCGTCTGCCTGAGAATAGACCACGCGGTATGCGCCTGCCGCAGCCTTAATCTGCTCGTCTGAACCTGTCAGGCCAATCATCTCTGGATGAAAGTTCTGGATGTAGTCGCCAACCACCTGCGGCGTATCACGCGCAGGATCGATACTGATGAATACTGGCGTCGCGTCGATGCCTTGTTCCGCCAGTATGTCTACGGCGGCTGCGTTGCGGGCATTGTCAATCGGGCAGACATCGGGGCAAAAAGTGTAGCCAAAATAGATCAGCGTAGGCTCAGTGATGACGTCAGCGTCGGTCAACGTGGCACCACTGCCATCGACCAACGTGAACGGCCCGCCAAAGTCGCCACCGGCAACAACACCGCCGCCACAGCCTGCCGGGGTCCGCTGGGTCAGGACATAGGTCGTCCCCAAAACCCCAAGGACCGCGACACTGGCCGCCACTGAAATCATCCTGATCATTCGATTTCCTTTCAATTCGTCGCATTGATCCTAGATTGTGCGACCCTTAACAATGGCACAGCTTGCCGCAGCCCCAAGGCCCCCAATGCCCACGGAAATACATGACGTCCTGCAAGAGCGCGAGCGCAGCAACTGGGTGCGATTGCGCACACTTGTGTTACTGCGCTGGTTCGCGATCACCGGTCAAATCATCGCGATATTCGTAGCCGTTCGTTTCTACGGCCTCCGGATCGAGGTTCCGGCTGCCGCACTGACAATCATAGCGTCGGTTTTAGCGAACCTGTTTTTCAGCTTTCTCTACCCCGAGAACAAGCGCCTGTCGGAAAGAGAGGCATCGTTCATACTCAGCTTCGATGTCGTGCAGCTGGGCGTGCTGCTCTATTTGACCGGCGGCCTGTCCAACCCCTTTGCGCTGTTGCTCTTGGCCCCGGTCACTATCGCAGCGACCGTGTTGCACCTGTCCAGCACGGTGGTGTTGGGCATACTGGCCATCACTATCACCACATTACTCTATCGCACCAACATCCCGATTGAGCGCGCCACTGGCGAGATTTTGATGCTACCTGATCTGTTTCAGTTCGGGTTCTGGGTGGCGCTGGTCATAGGGGTAATCTTTTTGGCGATCTATGCCCGACAGGTCACCAACGAAATGCACACAATGGGCGAGGCTTTGCTTGCAACGCAGCTGGCATTGGCGCGCGAACAAAAGCTGACGGACCTTGGTGGCGTCGTCGCTGCCGCCGCGCATGAATTGGGCACGCCGCTTGCAACAATCAAACTTGTCAGCAGCGAGTTGATAGAAGAACTCGAAAAGCAACCAGAGCTGTTAGAGGATGCTGCCCTGATCCGGGAGCAGGCGGAACGCTGTCGCGACATCCTGCACTCCATGGGCCGCGCAGGCAAAGACGATCTGCATCTGCGCACAGCACCTTTGGAAACCGTGGTGCGCGAAGCCGCTGAGCCACATTTGGAGCGCGGCAAACAGGTCGTATTCTATATCGGCACCGATGATGACAGCGACGATTTGCAGCCCACAATCACCCGGCGACCCGAAATCATCCACGGACTACGGAACCTGATGCAGAACGCGGTCGATTTTTCGGACAGCCGTGTCGAGATTGAAGCAACCTGGACGGACGAAAGGGTGACCGTTCGCATCTCCGACGACGGTCACGGTTTTCCTCAGTCTGTGATTGGTCGCATTGGCGATCCTTTCGTCCGGCGGCGGCGCGGCGGTCTCGATGGTGCGCGACGCCCGGGCTATGAAGGCATGGGGCTGGGACTTTTTATTGCCAAAACCTTGCTGGAACGGTCGGGCGCAAAACTCACCTTTGCTAATGGGCGTCGTCACGGACACGCCGGCTGGGCTGGGCAGGCAACGGGTGGCGCCGTGGTGACGGTTTCCTGGGATCGCATCTTGCTGGATCGGACAGCGCAAACGGGCAAAGGCGCCCTTGGCCAGAACCAGCCCATCGTAAGCTAACCTCCTTTAACCAGCCATTAAGCAATTTAATCCATCCTCAACCTGTATTGCGTTGGGATTCACCTTGATGGACATCATCTGGCCTTCGATTCTACCGGTCACTGTCGCTTCAGTTCTTTCTGCAGCGATCATTTATATGGCCTTGACCCGGCTCTGGCCGGCTTCTCGGGCGACGTTAACGCTTGCAGATCGTCCGCCCTCGCAACCGGTTTTTCTGTTTGATGGCACAGAGTTGGTTGATGCAACACCGGGCGGTGCACAGTTGATATCGGACCGACCAAATGGTCTTTCGGAACGGGATGCACTGATCCGCCTGCTGGATCGCGATTTTCCCGAACTCGCCGCAGAGTTTGAGGCACTTGGCCCCGGACAAACCCAAACTCTGACACCGTTGAATGGAACCCCTTTGATGCTGACGCTGACTTGTCATGACGGGCTCAAGCGGATCATCCTGGGTGCGCAGGACGGCAATGATGTTGATCTGCACTATGCCGCGCTCGCCCGAACCGCCTTTGGCGAAGAGCTTGCGATGCTGCGCGACCTGACCAACGCGGCCCCACAATTGATCTGGCGTGAAGACGCTGATGGTCGTTTGATCTGGGCCAATGGTGCGTATCTGACTTACTCTGACCGCGCCGCAGAAAACGCTGAGATGGCCGATCAGGTCTGGCCCGGCGGAAAGCTGTTCCAAGACCTTAACACGTTCCCGCGCGAGGATGGCAAGCCAAGCGTGCGCCGTGCCTCTGTTCAACTGCGCGGTGAAAATTCCGAACATTGGTTCGATGTCACCACGATGCCGCTGATGGGCGGCTCCGTCCATTTTGCTGTCGATGTGAACGCGGTAGTCCGGGCAGAGAATACAAAGCGCGAATTCCAGCAAACGCTGAGCAAGACATTTGCGCAGTTGGCGACGGGCCTTGCGATTTTTGATGACCAACGCAAGCTGTCGATGTTCAACCCGGCGCTCTTGGATATGACTGGGCTGCCCTTTGAATTTCTAAGTGCCCGTCCAACCATCGAAATGCTGTTGAACCGGATGCGCGACATGCGTCGCCTGCCAGAACCAAAGGACTACACCAGTTGGCGGGAACAATTCACCCGGCTAGAGGCTGAGGCACAAGAAGGGACTTATTGCGAAAACTGGGACCTGCCGGACGGCCAGACATTCCGTGTCACCGGCAAACCGCACCCTGATGGCGCATTGGCCTTCCTGTTCGAGGATATCAGTGCAGAGGTTTCCTTGACCCGCCAATTCAGAACAGAGCTTGAGACCGCTCAGGCGGTGATCGATTCACTGCCCGACGCGATTGCCGTCTTTTCCAACGCCAATACGCTTGTCACTGCAAATGATGCCTATCGCGCACTGTGGGAATCTGAAGACGATGACGTCGTGCACAGTCAAAGCCTGCGCGATGCCATGCAGTCTTGGCGCGACGCCAGCTTGCCGTCACCCTTGTGGCCCCGGCTTGAAGATTTTGCTTCCACCAATGGCCGTCGAGAGCCGTTTTCAGATCGGGTTACCCTTTTAGATGGGCGCCATGCCGAATGCCATGCCCAACCCTTGGCCGGGCGCATGACAATGGTGCGCTTCCAGATCGCAAAACCGAAAGAGCCGGTTCTGGCCCCAATGACCACACGTGCTCACGCTGCAAAGCTGGCCAAACGCTGATTGCACTTGCAGCGAACGGTGTGCTGCATAATCTGCACCCATGTCCGCGCCCCAGACCCGTTCCGTCACATTGCCAGACGAAGATGCCACAGCGCGGTTTGCGGCTGCGATCGCACCGTTGCTGCGCGCTGGCGACACGCTTTTGCTGTCAGGTGAAATTGGCGCGGGCAAATCAGCCTTTGCACGCGCCCTGATCCGCGCGCGCCTTGGCTGGGAAGAAGATGTACCCTCACCCACATTTACGCTCGTTCAAACCTACGACGATGCTGATCTGACAATCTGGCACTGCGACCTTTATCGCCTGACCGACCCCCAAGAAGTCTTTGAGCTTGGGCTTGATGAGGCGCTTGAAACAGCGATCTGCCTGATTGAATGGCCAGACCGACTAGGCCAGCAAGCCCCCCCCGATGCGCTACAACTCAAGTTCACCGCAGGTGATCCGGCGCATCACCTTACCTTGAGCATGCCAGGTAACTGGGCAGAGCGGCTGGATGTGCTGGATGTCTGACTTGGCCGATCCTCTCGCTGGGACGCCCTGGGCGGACTGGCGCCACAGCAAGATTGCGGGTGACGCCTCTGCCCGCAGTTACGCTCGACTGACCGGGGCAAATGATCAAACCGTTGTGCTGATGAACAGCGGTCCTGTTGCGCTCGATCCATTCACCGACATGGCCGTGTTTCTGGCCCAACAGGGGCTTTGCGCGCCCAAGGTGCTTCACCGCGCTGATCCATTTCTGGTCCTCGAAGATCTCGGCCAGATCGATATCGCAAAGGCGCTCGAGGCCGGCGCGTCTGCCAAAACGCTGTATCAAGCTGCGGTCGATGTCGTGGTGCGCCTAAAAGACGTCACGCCGCCGCCCTTGCCGGTCATGACTCCAAAGGTCGCTGGTGACATGGTGCGGATCACGGCCACTCATTATGCACCACAAGCCGATGCCGACGTCTTGGCGCGATGTGTGACGCAACAATTTGACAGTCTGGTCGACGCACCTGACGTCTTGGCGCTCCGTGATTTTCACGCCGAAAACCTGATCTGGAGGCCCAATAACTCTGGCACTGATCGTATTGGGCTTTTGGACTTCCAGGATGCCTTCATCGCGCCGCCGGGATATGATCTTGCGTCTTTGCTACGCGACATTCGTCGTCCAGTCGCACCGGACGTTGTGGCGCAGATGACGGATTATTATTGCACCCAAACGGGGACCGGGCGCGACAGCTTTGCGCCCCAGTTGGCCTCCCTAGGTGCCCAGCGCAATCTGCGCATCCTCGGGGTGTTTGCCCGTCTGATCCGAGAGGATGCAAAGCCGAAATATCAGGCCCTGATGCCGCGCGTTTGGGCAAATCTAATGGCAGATCTGGATCATCCAGCGCTTCAAGATTTGCGTGCAGTTTTGGTCTCTCAGCTGCCGACACCAGCACAGGCAGGCTTTGCATGACGACTTATCCTATCCTCCTATTTGCTGCCGGGCTGGGTACGCGCATGGGCAATCTGACCCGCGACCGCCCCAAGCCGTTGATCTCTGTAGCCGGGCGCAATCTGCTAGACCACGCTTTGGATTTGACCCGTTCACCATGCGTCGGGAGGCGTGTGGTGAACTTGCACTACAAGGGCCAAATGATCCGGGACCACCTTGCTGGGCAGGATATCCTGTTTTCTGACGAAACTGATCTGCGCCTTGAAACAGGCGGCGGGCTGCGAAAGGCGCTGCCGCTGTTGGGTGGCGACCCTGTTTTGACCTTGAACACAGATGCAGTTTGGCGCGGCCCCAATCCGATCGACGTGCTGTGCGCCGCTTGGCGCGATACGATGCAGTCTTTGCTGCTGGTGGTCCCGCAATCGCGCGCGATCGGGCACCCCGGCAAGGGCGATTTCCTGATTGCCGCAGATGGACAGCTTTCTCGCGGCCCAGGCCCGATCTACACTGGACTGCAACTGACCCGCACAGCCGAGCTGAATGACATTCCGGACATCGCCTTTTCAATGAACGTCCTGTGGGACCGCGCCGCCGCACAAGCTGGTCTTTTTGGCGTCGAATACCCCGGTCACTGGTGCGACGTTGGCAAACCTGACAGCATTCCCCTGGCAGAGGAATTGCTAAGCCGCCATGTTTGACCCGATCGACACCCCCCGCGTCTTTGGCACGTCACCCGGCGCGGATTTTCCTGTCTCACTTGTGGATGGGTTAACCGCCCGCGCCGACGACCTTTCGCGCACCGTTGTCTACGTCAACACAACCCGAATGCAACGCCGCATCCGTGCGTTGTTTGACGCAGGCCCTGCGCGGCTCTTGCCGCAGGTTCGCCTTGTCACCGATCTGGGGTTCGAGGCGACGCAGGCCGGTATTCCCATGCCCGTGCCCGCGCTGCGCCGCAGATTAGAGCTTTCGACGTTCGTCGCAGCCCTGCTGGACAAGGAACCAGATCTTGCGCCACGGTCAGCACTTTACGATCTGTCCGACAGCCTCGCCAACCTGATGGAAGAGATGCACGGCGAAGGCGTATCACCCGACGCGCTGTCAAAGCTGGACGTCACCGACCAATCCGGCCACTGGCAGCGCGCCCTGCAGTTCCTGAACATCTTGCGCCCCTTCTTTGACGCCGATGATCGCCCGCCGGATGCGCAAGCACGGCTTCGACGTGTGGCGACCCAATTGGCGGCCCGCTGGCAGGACAAACCACCGGATCATCCCATTATCGTTGCAGGTTCAACCGGATCGCGGGGTGCGACGCAGGTTTTCATGCAAGCTGTCGCGCGTCTGCCGCAAGGTGCGCTGCTACTGCCCGGGTTTGACCCCGATCTGAAAACCTATTGGTCCGCGCTGGACGATCCGCTGACGGCAGAGGATCATCCGCAATTCCGATATCGCCGCTTGCTGGATGGCCTTACCATGCGACCCGAACAGGTCGGGCAATGGGTCAACATGCCCAACACCCCGCGCAACCGGCTAATTTCACTCTCCCTTCGCCCGGCACCGGTGACAGATGCTTGGCGCGCGGAAGGGCCTGCGCTGGGCGACCTGACACTTCCGACCAAAGATGTAACATTGGTCGAGGCCGAAAGCCCAAGGGCAGAGGCAGAGGCAATTGCGCTGCGACTGCGCCAAGCCGCACAAGATGGGCAAACCGCCGCGTTGATCACACCCGACCGCAACTTGACCCGACAGGTCACCGCAGCACTTGACCGTTGGGACATTACACCAGACGACAGCGCGGGCGTCCCATTGGCGCAAACCGCTTCTGGCCGCTTGCTGCGCCACGTGGTCGATCTGATGGGGCAAACCGCAACGGCCGAGGCATTGCTGATCCTGCTCAAACATCCGCTGACCCACGCTGGTGAAGGTCGCAACACCCACCTCCTCCGCACCCGGCGGCTAGAGATGCGCCTACGCCGCTACGGTCCACCATTTCTGACCGCCTCGGATTTGACCAATTGGGCAGCGGGCGAAGCGGAAAAAGAACCTGATGCCGTGCCTTGGGCACAGTGGATTGGGACGATCCTGACCGAAGCGGCAGCAGATACCGACGCCACTTTGTCAGATCATCTGGCGCGTCATGTGGCGCTTGCCGAACGTCTGTCCGCCGGATCCAAGGATGACACCGGGCCGCTTTGGGACGAAAAGGCGGGTCGCGAAGCGCGCAGCGTGTGTGACATGATCGCGCGCGACGCCGACGCAGCCGGACCGCTTTCTATCGCAGACTACCGCGCCCTTTTTGGCAATCTGCTCAGCGCAGGCTCTGTCCGGGATCGCGACCTTGGCCATCCGGGAATTCTAATCTGGGGCACGCTCGAGGCGCGGGTAGGCGGCGCTGATCTGGTCATCCTCGGCGGGATGAACGACGGCACTTGGCCCGAAACGCCAACACCCGATCCATGGCTGAACAGACAGATGCGGCTTTCTGCCGGCTTGTTGTTGCCTGAACGTCGCATCGGGCTTTCTGCTCATGACTATCAGCAGGCCGTCGCGGGCAAAGAGGTGTGGATCACCCGCGCCAAACGATCTGCTGACGCCGAAACCGTGCCATCGCGCTGGGTCAACCG
Organism: uncultured Paracoccaceae bacterium; assembly: GCA_947492825.1. Lineage (GTDB taxonomy): Bacteria > Pseudomonadota > Alphaproteobacteria > Rhodobacterales > Rhodobacteraceae > CANMYO01. The sequence continues at coordinate 413,861 of CANLNT010000002.1, read as the reverse complement.
TTTGACCAACCTTCTGGCTGGGCTGCCGGACCAGAACGGCCCCGATGCATTGACGGCAATGCGCGCGCGCGGTCACGACTGGCTTGCGATGGCGACCGCCTTGAACGCCCCTGCCGCCGATGTGCCCCGTGCCACGCGCCCGTCGCCGCGACCCCCGGTTGCGGCACGACCCAAATCGCTGTCGGTCACGCAAATCAAAACACTGATCCGCGATCCTTACGCAATTTATGCGCGCAAGGTCCTGCGCCTGAACAAACTCGATCCGCTTCAGCCCAGCGCCGACGCGCCGTTGCGGGGCGAGATCATTCACAAAATCCTCGAGGTTTTCATTTCGGAACGCCATGACGCTCGCGACCCCGCTGCGTTGACACGGCTACACGACATCGCAGCACATGAATTGGAACTTCACTGTCCATGGCCCGCGGTGCGCTTGCAATGGTTGGCCCGGATGGAACAGGTCGCAGCTGCGTTTCTTACGGACGAGGCAGCACGGCAAGACGCGGCGACCTTCAAACTGGCAGAAGCCAAGGGCGAAATTGGCGTCGGTCAGACCGGCGTCACGCTGACCTGCAAGGCAGACCGCTTTGACGCGACGGATGACGGCAAGGCGTTGATCTATGACTACAAGACTGGTGCCGTGCCAAGCAAACTCCAGCAAGAGCTTTTCGACAAACAGCTCTTGCTCGAGGCGGCGATGGTCGAACAAGGTGCCTTTCCAGAACTTGGCCAGATGCCAGTTGCCGGGGCAAGCTTTCTAGGTGTGTCGCGCGATACCGTCACCACGCCCGCGCCCCTGGCCGATTATCCGGCGCGTGAGGTCTGGACCAACTTCGTTGCTCTGATGCAGCGTTGGCAGCGGCCAGATCGTGGATATTCTGCCCGTATGGCGATGTTTTCGACCACGGATCACAGCGATTTTGACCACCTTTCACGGTTTGGCGAATGGGATATCAGCGACGATTCCGAACCGGTGGACCTGACATGATCCGTGATGAGGCCAGCCAACGTCAGGTCGACGCGGCCAACCCCGTCGCCTCAACCTGGCTGACGGCGAATGCCGGCTCGGGCAAAACCCGCGTTTTGACGGACCGCGTCGCGCGCTTGTTGCTGGGCAGGACGGCGCCGCAAAACATCCTGTGTCTGACTTACACCAAGGCCGCCGCGGCTGAGATGCAGAACCGCCTCTTTCAACGTCTGGGTGACTGGGCGATGAAAGATGATGCCGATTTACGCGACCAACTTGCGCAACTCGGCGTCGATCAATCCCTTGATGCCATTTCGCTGTCAAAGGCTCGCACGCTGTTTGCCAGCGCGATTGAAACCCCGGGCGGGTTGAAGATTCAAACGATCCACTCTTTCTGTGCCAGCATCCTGCGCCGTTTCCCGCTCGAGGCCGGGGTAAGCCCGCAGTTTCAGGAAATGGAGGATCGCGCCGCCGTCCTTTTGCGCGCGGAAGTGGTCGATGCGATGGCCCAAGGGCCTGACCGCCCTGTCGTACATGACTTGATGCGACATTTCACAGGCGCTGAAATTGACAAGCTGCTGGCGGAAGTGACCAGCAGGCGAAAACACTTTGCGTCACCGACACAGATTGACGATCTGCGCGCGGCCTTGGATCTGCGGCCTGATCAATCCGCTGATGCTCTCATCAGCGAGGTTTTCAGCCGCGACAATCAAGAGATCATTACCGATCTGATCAATGTGCTGCGAACAGGTGGCACCAACGACAACAAGGCTGCCGACAAACTTGCGAAACTCTCGCTCAACGCACCGGGGTTCGACGATCTGGCCATATTGGAATCCACTTTTCTTTTCGGTGAGAAGGCGAAAACCCCATATGGCGCCAAGATTGACAGCTTTCCGACAAAGGCCTTGCGTGCCGCTCATCCTGAACTGATCGACGCGTTGATCGTGTTGATGGAGGAGGTGGAAGCATCGCGCGACACGCGCCTGACGCTCCAGGCTTTCGAACGCAGTCGCGTGCTTCACAACTTTGCGCACCCATTCGTCACCCGCTACGCGGCCCAAAAGACGGCCCGTGGATTGTTGGATTTTGACGATCTGATCGACAAGGCGGCAGCGCTCTTGACCGATTGGCGCGTGGCGCAATGGGTGCTTTACCGGCTGGACGGCGGTATCGACCACGTCTTGGTGGACGAAGCCCAAGACACCAGCCCCGCGCAATGGACAGTGATTAAGAACCTGACGCAGGAACTGACCTCTGGCGTGTCAGAGCGTGACGGAAATGCACGCACAATCTTTGTCGTCGGTGACAAAAAGCAATCAATCTATTCGTTCCAAGGTGCCGATCCGCGCGAATTTGACCGCATGCAGGCGCACTACGATGCTGCCCTCGCACCACCCGGGCCAGGCCTCCGATCCACCGACTTGCGCCACTCATTCCGGTCGTCGCAGGCAATCCTTAGCACCGTTGATGCAACGTTTGCTGATCCCGACAAGCGGGACGCAATTGGACACGACGAATTTCACATCGCCTTCAAATCCGAGATGCCCGGGCGCGTGGACCTTTGGCCCGTCATCGACAAGGCGGAAGAACCGGAAAAAGACAAAGACGCCTGGTACAATCCCGTCGACCAACCACAGACCAGCCATCATGACGTGCAGATGGCCAACCAGATCGCCGGTCAGATCAAGCGCATGATCGCCGATGAGTACCTGCCGAAGGACACGGGCCGCAGGCGCATCACCGAAGGTGACTTTCTGATCCTTGTGCAGCGCCGTAGCACCCTCTTTTCCGAGATCATCCGCGCCTGCAAGGTCGCAGGATTGCGCGTCGCCGGGGCTGACCGGTTCCGCGTAGGCGCTGTGCTGGCCGTGCGCGACATTGCGGCTTTGCTGAACTTTCTTGCCCTGCCCGATGACGACCTCAGCCTTGCCGCCGCCCTGCGGTCCCCTTTGTTTGGCTGGTCCGAACAGGATCTTTACACACTCGCACACCACCGCCCCGCCAAAGGTGTGTTGTGGGAAGCGCTGCGCAATTCCAGCCACCAACAGACTCTTGCAATCCTGCATGATCTGCTGAAACAAGCCGACTTCCTGCGCCCATACGACCTGATCGACCGCATCCTTGTGCGCCACGATGGCCGCCGCAACCTGCTGGCCCGGCTTGGCACAGAGGCCGAGGATGGCATTGATGCGCTGCTGTCGCAGGCTCTGGCGTTTGAAAGCATGGGCACACCCAGTCTGACCGGCTTTCTGTCGTGGATGGATACGGACGATCTTGAAATCAAACGCCAGATGGACAACCAGGGCGATCAGATCAGGGTGATGTCTGTACATGGTTCAAAGGGGCTTGAAGCTCCGATTGTCATCCTCCCCGACTGCGCTGCCCGCAAGACCGACGTGAAAGACGAAATCCTGATTGCAGGTGAAACGGCGCTTTGGAAGACCAAAGCCGCCGATGATCCCCCTGCCATCGCTGACCAACGCGCTGCCAAGGTCGCAGCGCTCAAGAATGAACGCCTGCGCCTGCTTTACGTCGCCATGACACGTGCGGAAAACTGGCTGATTGTCGGTGCAGCAGGCGATCTGGGCAAAGACGGCGACAGTTGGCACGATCTTGTCAACATCGGCATGGCACAAGTCGGGGCCAACGATGCGTTGGCCGGTTCACTCCCGATCTTGCGCCACACCCATGGCGAGTGGGATGCTGGTCATCTGCAACACGCGACTGACCCGTTGGTCACCAAAGTGGAATTGCCTGACTTCACCCCCCTGCCAGAGGTCACGCGGAATGCGACCCTATCCCCCTCTGATCTCGGCGGAGAAAAGACCGTACCCGGTGACCCCGCACAGGCGGATCAAGAAGAGGCGCTAGCCATTGGGCGTAGCTTTCACCTTTTGCTTGAACACTTGCCAACAGTTCCAGCGGCCCAACGCCGCGACATGGCGGCGCGCGTGATGGCCGCCGCGCCCGATGTGCACAGCGAAGCAGTTACACAAGCCCTGATTGCCGACGCCATCACCGTGCTGGATACGCCCGCCCTTGCACATATTTTTGCGCCCGATGCCCGCGCAGAGGTCGGAATCACCGCCAACTTGCCCGACCTGAATGGCGCGCGCATTCATGGTGCGATTGACCGTCTGATTATAACTGACACGCATATTCTGGCAGTGGATTTCAAAACAAACCGCAAGGTGCCGCCCAGCGCGGAGGAGGTTCCCGAAGGATTGCTGCGGCAAATGGGGGCCTATGCTGCTGCTTTGGCTCAGATTTACCCCGATCGCCAGATCGACACCGCAATCCTGTGGACACGTAATGCCACGCTGATGCCGTTTCCGGCACAAATTGTTGCAGCCGCTCTCGCCCGTGTGACGACATCTTGACCCCGGACCTAGCCGTCCTTAGGTTCCGCACCTGACCCTATCCTATTGGAGAATACTCATGGCCACCGTTGCTGTCACCGATGCCACATTCGACGCCGAAGTGCGCCAGTCTGACATCCCCGTTGTTGTCGATTTCTGGGCCGAATGGTGCGGCCCCTGCAAGCAAATTGGCCCGGCACTGGAAGAACTGTCATCCGAAATGGAAGGCAAAGTAAAGATCGTCAAAGTGAACGTTGACGAAAATCCAAACTCTCCTGCTCAAATGGGTGTGCGCGGCATCCCGGCACTGTTCGTGTTCAAGGGCGGCGAAGTGATCTCTAACAAAGCTGGCGCTGCCCCCAAGGCCGCATTGCAAAGCTGGATCGAATCCTCGATCTGATCCAAACGACCACAGGTTTGAGGGCGTCCCAAACCGGGGCGCCCTTTTTGATGGGATAGCTGACAGTTTGGTTCGTTGGCTCTAAGCTTTCCGAAACGGAGAGTTTGACATGACGAACCCTGTACACGGTGGTTGCAAATGCGGATTGGTCCGATTTCAGGGCTTTCAGTTCGACGCACCTATGTTTCGCTGTCATTGCCGCGATTGCCAACAACTGACCGGAACCGGTCATTCTGAGATGGTGCCGCTGGAACGAAACACATTCCAAATCGACGGCCCTTACAAAACCTTTGAAATGCAAGGTGGCTCAGGTCAGTCCACGTTTAGCGGTTTCTGCACCAACTGCGGTTCACAATTGACCCGACGCAGCGAACGATCAAATGACCGGATCTATGCCCACGCGTCTTCCCTGGATGACCCAGAAAGGTATGTGCCCGCCCGCTCAATTTACATCGACGCCGCCCAACCTTGGGACCAAGCATCAATCATCAAGCCGTCGACCTGATCAAACCGGCCAACCGTGGCCGCGCAGCACGCTCTTGATCCGTTCTTTCGCGTTGTCCTTGCCTGCATTGATCGACATCTGCTGCAGGAACCACCACATGTAACCGGCATAATCCGGTTGCCGGTTTACGGCGTCAAAGGCGGCATCTTCTCCGTCGCGCATCACGCTGCCCGCAATGTGATGAAAATCTATCTGCCCGAACAGAACCGCCGGTTTGCGGAACAAGAATCCGTTAAAGGCTGCGCTTGAGTTCATCGTCACCACAAAATCGCAATCCCGCAGACACAGCTCCATCGGGCGTTCGATGATCTCGACCTTGGGGTGGCGTCCTATCACTTTGGCCAGCGCCATGCGGTCGGCAGACGTGTAGTCTTCGTTGGGGTGCAATGTTGCGATGATCTGATGATGCGGAAAGCGCTGCGCAGTCAGTTCCAGCATTTCAACCGGGCTGCACCACTGAAATGATCTGCGTTGCCGGATCAGACCCTGAAGCGGCACATAGATCATCTTTTGGCGCACCGCGTTTGACGGCTTTTGCTGATACAGCCGCCGCCCCCAAAAGTTGAAAAAGCGATCCGCTTCGGCCCTGTCCACCTGTGCGGGATCAAACTCGGTCAAGGCCACATCCCATTCCCACCGCTTCGACGACGCCTCGATCTGCCAGAACGGATAGAAATAGGCTCGCCGCATCGTCAGTGCGCGATCGTGGTTTGGCTGATCCATGTGAAAAAGCGCATATCCGGGCCGCGCTTCGGCCCGCAGACGGGCCACCCCGGTGTTCGGCGTGTAATGCGGGTTCAGCCCTGCCTCTTGCAGAACGGATGCGACCAGTCCAATGAAATTATGCTCACCCTTCTGGGCGCTTTCCAGCAGCCCCGGCTCTAGGTAAAAGGTCACATCATCGGGCTGTTCCATACGCGCCACGCTAGGCGGCGGCCAACCGGGGTTCAAGTCCCGCCCTTGTTTGCCGCAAATCTTGCGTCCATATAAACCGCAACTGCGAAAAAGGGCGAACAATGGCTGAAAACGAATTCCCGGGGTGGCACGGCACCACAATCATCGGTGTCCGCAAGGGCGGGCAGGTTGTGATCGCTGGCGACGGGCAGGTCAGCCTTGGCCAGACCGTGATCAAAGGCACCGCCCGCAAGGTCCGACGTCTTTCGCCGGGTGGTGACGACGTAATCTGCGGCTTTGCCGGGTCCACCGCTGACGCCTTTACCCTATTGGAACGGCTGGAAAAGAAACTCGAGGCGACACCGGGCCAACTTGCCCGCGCCTCGGTCGAACTTGCCAAGGACTGGCGCACCGACAAATACCTGCAAAAGCTCGAGGCGATGCTGATTGTCTCGGACGGCAAGGATCTGTTCGTGATCACCGGTGCCGGTGACGTGCTGGAACCCGAACATGACATCGCAGCCATTGGATCGGGTGGCAACTATGCCCTTGCAGCGGGCCGCGCCCTGATGGACAGCGACAACGATGCTGAAACCATCGCCCGCAAAGCAATGGCCATCGCCGCTGATATCTGCGTCTACACCAACGGAAACCTGACCGTTGAAAAAATCAGTTAACCCGCGCCACCGACAGCGGCACATTCGCCGCCCGACACCAGACGTAAACCTCGTTGTAGTCGTCAGTGTTGATGCCCGCCGGCACCGTATAGGTCGACCCGCCACGCATGGCCTTCAATTCACCCATGAAGGTGTTGGGATCATAGGTGCCGTCCTTGCCCAGACCGACAACCGGGTCCGGCGCATTGTCGAGAAAGAAGTCATCCAGCAGGCTGACAGTATCGCCCGCAATCTCGGCCGTGCCAGAGGACGTATGCGTCGAACGTCCTTCCAACTGGCCCAATCGGCCATGTCCAGCGGCAAGGGCCGGGGCGGCAAACATACTCGCTCCGGCTGCTATGAATGTGCGGCGATGCATCGTGTTTCTCCTGTCTTGGTTTCTACCACGCTAAACCCTTCCGCCCACAGCACCTACAGCGCAAACGGATTTGTGATCCATGCTTGACCCGTCCGACATCAAAGCATCCGTGGCCGCAGGCCTGATCACAGAGGCGCAAGCCGCCAATATTGCCGCCCTTGCCCATAGCCGAAAAGGCGCGCGCGAGAACCTTTCGCCGGGCGACGAACCGTTCGAGCTGTTCAAAGGCTTCAACGAGATCTTCATCGTCGTGGGCCTTGGCATCCTTGCAACGGGCTGGGCGCTTGTTGTCGGCTCAATCTACGTCGCCGAAATCAACAACCCGCAGCAAGAGGCGGTGTATTTCGGGCTTCTTGGTGCGGCGATCCTTTGGGGGTTGTCGGAATACTTCGTCCGTCGCCGTCGCATGGTGGCCCCTGCTATCGCGCTTTCGGTCTTGTTTGCAGGTAACGCCGCCCTGGCGCTCACGGTCTACTTTGCCCAGCCATTCATGGTCGCACAGGACGATTTCAGCAGCTTGCCCATGCCCTTCGCGCTCGGCACTGTGGCCTTGTTGATCTACTGGATGCGCTTTCGGGTTCCATTCGCCATGGCGATGATTGCGGTTGGGCTTTTCATCGTGGCGATGCTGATGGCTGCGACAACATCCGGCACCCCACAGGACGTGTCCGACTTGTTTCTTTTGTCCGCAGGCGGACCTTTCGCCTTTATCACTTTAGCGTTGGGACTTGCGGTTTTTGCTGTTGCGATGGCCTTTGACATGTCCGACCCACACCGCGTGACCCGGCGCAGCGCCAATGGGTTTTGGCTCCACGTTGTGGCCGCGCCTGCATTGGTTAACACCATGGCGCTGACTCTGCTGGAACAGGAAACCCAAACCGCCAATCTGATCTTGCTAGTGATCCTTGCGCTCTTTGCACTTGTCGCGATCGTTATTGACCGCCGGTCATTCCTGATTGCCGCCATCGGCTATATTGTTGCCATCGCAGCAACCGTCTTTGACGGCGCGGGCGCTGCTTGGACAATCCTCTTCCTTGGCATGATCCTCTTGCTGCTCGGCGCGTTCTGGGAGCGCATCCGCGCATTTCTTCTGCGGCTGATGCCCGGCTTTGTGCCGCTGCATCGCCTGCCACCATCTTCCTACGTCAGGACCCAAAAATGACCGACCTCACCCCCCGCGAAATCGTGTCCGAACTGGACCGCTTTATCATCGGCCAAAAAGACGCAAAACGTGCCGTCGCCGTCGCTCTGCGCAACCGCTGGCGGCGCAAGCAACTGGGCGATGACCTGCGGGATGAAGTTTATCCCAAGAACATCCTGATGATCGGGCCCACCGGCGTCGGCAAAACCGAAATTTCGCGCCGCTTGGCGAAACTAGCGCGCGCACCCTTTATCAAGGTCGAGACGACGAAGTTCACAGAGGTCGGTTATGTCGGCCGCGATGTAGAGCAGATCATCCGCGACTTGGTCGAGGCCGCGATTATCGACACCCGCGAACACATGCGCGAAGATGTGAAAGCCAAGGCAATCGAACAGGCAGAGGATCGCGTGATCACCGCCGTTGCTGGCACCGATGCCCGCGACAGCACGCGCGAGATGTTCCGCAAAAAGCTCAAAGCTGGCGATCTGGACAACACCGTGATCGAGCTTGAGCTGGCCGATACCTCCAACCCCTTTGGTGGTTTCGAAATCCCCGGCCAGCCGGGCGCAGGCCAGATGGGTGGCATGATGAACCTTGGCGATATCTTCGGCAAAATGGGCGGGCGCACCGTCAAAAAGCGGATGACCGTCGCCGAAAGCTATGAGGCCCTGATCGCGGACGAGGCTGACAAACTACTAGACGATGAAACCGTCACCAAAGCCGCACTTGAAGCGGTCGAACAGAACGGCATCGTTTTTCTGGATGAGATCGACAAGGTCGCTGCCGGCCAGGACCGCAAAGGCGCTGACGTGTCCCGCGAAGGTGTGCAGCGCGACCTGCTTCCACTGATCGAAGGCACAACCGTCAGCACCAAGCACGGGCCAATCAAAACCGACCACATCCTTTTCATCGCCTCCGGCGCATTCCACGTCGCAAAACCGTCAGATCTGTTGCCGGAATTGCAGGGCCGTTTGCCAATCCGTGTAGAGCTGCGCGCACTGACCGAAGACGATTTTGTCCGCATCCTCACCGAAACGGACAACGCCCTGACGTTGCAATACTCTGCACTTATGAAAACCGAAGAGGTCACAGTGACCTTTGCCCCCGACGGTATCGCCGCCCTCGCCAAGATCGCGGCAGAGGTGAACGAAAGCGTTGAAAACATCGGGGCCCGCCGACTTTACACCGTAATCGAGCGTGTGTTTGAGGACCTGTCATTCTCAGCCCCAGACCGCGCGGGCGATGAGATCACGATTGACGCGGATTTCGTCGAGGAACACCTAGGCGAACTCGCGCGCAGCACGGACGTCTCGCGATACGTTCTCTAAGCCGACCGCCTTCAACTTATTGCGGGCTTCGGATTGATCCGGGGCCCACACAAACTTGCGCTTCCCTCAGGTCGGAAAACCTGAAACCAAAGCGGCATGTCTTACCTCAACTTCCTGCGCGACAATTGGTCGTTCCTGCTTGCCGGAGTGATCCTGACATTTTCGTCGTCTTACGGGCAGACGTTCTTCATCTCGATCTTCGCAGATCAGATCAAAGCAGCGCATGGGCTGACCGATGGCGGCTGGGGCTTGTCTTACACGATCGCCACGACCGCCTCTGCCGTTGTAATGATCTGGGCCGGCGCACTGACCGACCGGTTCCGCATCCGCGCGCTGTCTGTCTGGGTGATGCTGGGGCTGGCGGTGGCCTGCCTGATGATGACGCAAGCGCCCGCTGTTTGGTGGCTAGTGCTGACCGTCTTTCTGTTGCGCTTTACCGGACAAGGCATGTTGTCACATCTCGCCGTAGTCGCGATGGCCCGTTGGTTCGTTGCCACCCGTGGTAAGGCATTGTCCATTGCCAGCATCGGTTTTTCGATTGGCACCGCGTTTTTGCCAATCATCTTTGCGGCCCTCTTGCTGACAACCGATTGGCGCATCCTGTGGCTTATCTGCGCTGCGGTCCTGCTCTTGACCATTCCTGTGGTCACGCGGCTTTTGCGACAAGAGCGGACCCCCCAGTCCATGGCCGAAGAATCCGAAGCGCTCGGCATGGACAGCCGCCATTGGACACGGGCAGAGGTGTTGCGCCACCCTGTGTTCTGGCTTTTGGTTCCCGCCCTTCTCGGCCCGCCCGCATGGGGCACGGCCTTGTGGTTCCAGCAGGTGCATATCGCCGATGTCAAAGGGTGGAGTCACGTCGCCTTTGTCGCCCTCTTCCCGCTGTCCACCGCCGTGACCGTTGCCGCGACCTTTGGGTGCGGTTGGGCGATTGACCGGTTCGGCTCTGCCCGCATTCTGCCGTTCTACATGCTGCCCTTCGCCGTCGCCTTCTTTGTGACTGGTGCGGCATCCACGATCTATATGGCGGCTATCGGGTTGGCAGTTCTGGGGATCGGACAAGGGATACAATCCACACTCGCCAGTGCATTCTGGGCAGAATTTTTTGGCACCCGACACCTTGGCGCGATCAAGGCCGCGGCCGGGGCAATCATGGTCTTTGGGTCAGCGATTGGACCGGGCATCTCTGGTGTCATCATCGATCTGGGCGTTAATTTTCCGACGCAAATGATCTGGCTGACATTGTATTTCCTGTTTGCAGCCGGGTTGTGCATGGTTTGTGCACGCATTGTGCATCCCCGATTAACGCGCCCGCTTTAGGTAAACATAGAACGCGCCGTCACCACCGTGGCGGATATGCGCAGGCCGGATTTCCAGAATCTTCGGACCCAGCGGCGGCAACCTTAACCATTGCGGCACATAGCGCCGCAAAACCCCGCGCTGCCCCGGCTGCGCCTGCATGTTGCCCTTGCCAGTGATCACCAAAACCAGCCGTTTGCCATCATCAAAGGCGTTATAGATGAATTGCATCAGCGCTGGATGCGCCTGATCAAGTGTCATCCCGTGCAGGTCAATCCGCGCCTCTGGCTTCAGCTTGCCGCGGGACATCTTGCCAAAGGCCTTGTGGTCCATCTGTACTGGCGCTTGTCGCAGGGCCTGCCCCAGTCCGGGCAAGACATCGTCCTCGCGTCGTGGATTTGACTTGGCGCCAACTTCGAAAAAGGGAAGAGATTCCTTAGGCTTGGCCGGGGTTTTCACCAGCTCAGGCTCTGCTTTGGGTTCTTGCAGTTTAGGATGCATCGGTTCGACCCGGCGGGCGACCTGATCCCAAATCGCCCGATCTTCTGGCGAAAGGTGGCGTGGCTTTCTCATTCCAGCGGCTCTGTCACCTTGGACAGCGCATATTCAACCGGCATCAGAACAACCATCCGGCCACCGTCCTTGATGTTACCCGCCTGACGCCCGGCCTCTGGCCCTGTACCAAAGAAGATGTCAGCCCGCTGCGCACCCTTGATCGCGGAACCTGTGTCCTGCGCGATCATCAATCGCCGCATCGGATCATCACCGTCTTTTTCGATCCAGACCGGGGCGCCCAGCAGGGTGATCGACGGATCGACCGCAATCGACCTCAGCGTCGTGATCGACCGGTTCATCGCCCCCAGCGGCCCTTTTTCTGACGGTACTTCGTTCACTTCGCGAAAAAAAACGTATGAATCGTTCTGCCACAGCAGCTCCCGCCCCTCTTCGGGATTGTCTTTCACCCAGCCCTTGATCGCGTCTGCAGAAACCTCGTGTGCAGCGAACGCGCCCCTTTCGACAAGCTTGGCCCCGACAGAGGAATAGTCCCGCCCGTTCTTACCAGCATAGCCGACGCGAATGACCTCGCCGTTCGGCAACCTGATACGGCCCGATCCCTGGACTTGCAAAAAGAACAGCTCAACCGGGTCAGCCAGCCAGGCGATTTCCAGACCCTTTTCGGCCAGCGCTTCGTTTTCTTCGATCTCGCGGCGGGTCAGATAGGGTTGCCCCTCGACCAAGTCATCAGGCAAGCGGTAAATTGGGTGGGCGTAAGCCTCTGACCGGCCCAGATCGCCTGTAATCTCGGGCTCAAAATAGCCGGTGAACAACATCGGATCACCGTCTTCGATCAGCACCGGCTGAAAGAAAGTTTCAAAGAAATCGCGCGCGGCTGGCCCGTCTTTGGCAAAGGCGCATAGGCGTTGCCAGTCCGTCCGGGGGATATCGCCGCAAGTTTCCGCAAAAACGGACAAGGCTGCGGCATGATCATCCGCAGCCCAGCCATCAAGTTCGTCAAAGCTTAGAAACGTATAGGTTGGTTCGGCCACGGCTGCCCCCGTTAACGCCAAGGTCGCCGCAAGCGCGCGGATCATGCGTCCGTTGCAACCAGCCGCCAGTTCGGGTTGTCGCTGCCCATTTCACGGGCAAAGGTCCAGACATCCTTTTGGCGCTTGATCTCGGTATCGTTGCCTTCGATCACATCGCCCGCATTGTCGCGGACCTGCCATGTCATCTCACCGGTGAAGCGGACGGTCAGTTCGGCCTCTTTCGTGGCCTCGTCGAATGTCGCTTCGTTGAGACCCAGATCACTGATGCCAACAAACTGTGCCTCAATTGTCAGACCCTCGGCCTGACGCTGATCGACAACCTCGCTAAACGCTTCAAACACGTCTTCGCTGATGAACGGAGTCACATCAGACAAATCACCCCGCTCGAACGCCATCAAAATCATCTCATAGGCACCGCGGGCGCCTTGCAAGAATTCGGTCACGTTGAACGACGGATCAACCGATTTCATTTTGGCCAACGCCAAAGCGGTATCACTGCCCTCTGGGGCGTGGTCTGCGATATCGTGATCAACACCACCTTCAATCACTTCAAAACCGCGACGATCCACCGCACGCTCCGACTGTTTCGGGATCGGCGGCTTCTCAAAACCCTCGCGGGTACCCAGCACAGACCGCAAGCGGACGATCAGGAAAATCGCGATCGCAGCAAGGACCAAAAGCTGTATAATAGGTGCGTTCATCGTCGCCTCTTTCTGTTGCGGCATGGAAACCGCCGTGTTGGGTTCTTATGTAGGGTGGCAACGGGGCCGAGTCCACTGCCCCACCTGTCACAATAAGGAAACCCAATGCCCCTTTTGGCGCTGTTCATTGCAATTCCGTTGATCGAGATCGCCTTGTTCATTCAAGTCGGCGGATGGCTGGGTCTGTGGCCAACGCTTTTGATCGTGGTTGTGACGGCGATCATCGGGTCAACTTTGGTCCGGCAACAAGGTGCGCGGGAAATGGCCCAATTGCGGTCCAGCTTCAGTGAATTGCGTGATCCGTCGGAATCCCTGGCCAATGGTGCCATGATCCTGTTTTCCGGCGCGCTTTTGCTGACACCGGGGTTTTTCACCGACATCGTCGGGTTCGCTCTGCTGGTTCCACCGGTGCGGGCGCGGGTCTATCAATTCCTGCGGTCGCGCGTGAAAGTCGCTCGCTTTGAAATGGGCCCGCAATCTGCCCAACCCCGCCCCGGACCGCAGGACCGTGTCATTGATGGCGAGTTTGAAGAGGTTGATCAGCCGCAAAAGCCAACCCATGGACCATCTGGCTGGACCCGCCATTAGCATTGAGGCTCGTCCCGTCCCCTGCTAAGAGCGATCCAACCTAGCATGACGGAGAGCACAATGGCCGAAGACGACGCCAAACCAGAAGAGGCCGCAGCAGCTGCCGCCCAGCCGCAACAGATCACCAGCAAGGTGCTTGCACAATATGTGCGCGATCTGTCGTTTGAAAACATACTGGCCCAAAAGGGTGTGGGTGGCGATGCGCAGCCCGAAATCCAGGTGCAGGTCAATCTGGACGCTCGCAAGCGCGGCGCCGACAACCAGTACGAAGTCATTACCAAGCTGAACATCACATCCAAGACCAAAGAAAAGGGCGAGCCGCTTTTCGTGTTGGAGCTTGAGTATGCTGGTGTTTTCCAAATCGAAGGTGTGCCAGAAGAACAACTGCACCCCTATCTGCTGATCGAATGCCCGCGCATCACATTCCCATTTGTGCGCCGCATCGTATCGGATGTGTCGCGTGACGGTGGCTTCCCGCCACTGAACCTCGAACAGATCGACTTTTTGGCGCTTTACCGCGCTGAGCTGGCCCGCCGTCAGCAGGACCAGCAAAAGGTCAATTAAACCGCTTCCAAAGCGCGCTGTCGCCCAACTGGTCCACAAATGTGGCATGGGCGGCGGCCTCTTCTTCGGTCAGCCGTGACGGCAGCGGGGTTGGCCGCGCCGTTGGCCGCCAGTCTTCGGCAGTTTGCGCATTTGACTTGGCTTCTGTCTGCGCCGACAGGGCAAAATCTGGCTGACGACCACCAATCAGTTCCAGATAGACCTCTGCCAGAATTTCACTGTCCAGCAGCGCGCCATGAAGCGTCCGGCTAGAGTTATCTATGCCAAACCGGCGACACAGTGCATCCAGCGAAGCAGGTGACCCGGGAAAGCGCCTGCGTGCGATGGCAAGTGTATCTAACGCCTGATCCATCGGCAAAAGCGGGCGGTTCACCCAGCCAAGTTCGGCATTCAGGAACTTCATATCAAAAGCAGCGTTATGGATGATCAGCTTGGCGTCGCCGACAAAATCCACAAAGTCCTGTGCAATGTCTTTGAAGACCGGCTTGTCGGACAAGAATTCATCGCCCAACCCATGCACGGCAAAGGCTTCTTCAGGCATCGACCGCTGCGGATTAATGTACTGATGGTATGTGCGCCCCGTTGGCACATGACCCATCAACTCAACAGCGCCAATTTCAACGATCCGGTCGCCCTCGCCCGGTTCAAATCCGGTCGTTTCTGTATCCAGCACGATTTCACGCATTCAACTTGCCCCTGATGCCCGCGATAATGGAGTGCACGGCTTGCCGTGCGCCATCCATTGTATCTGTCTGGATGATGTAGTCAGCCCGCGCACGTTTGTCAGCATCTGGCATTTGGCGGTCGCGGATCATGTTGAATGCGGCCTCTGTCATCTCGCCCCGACCCATGACGCGTGATTTCTGTGTTTCGGCGTCCACGGTGACAACAACAATTGCATCGCATAGACCCTCGGCCCCTGATTCAAAAAGAAGTGGAATATCAAGAAGAACGATATCCGCCGTTTGCGCGGCAAGAAACGCCGCCCGGTCACGCGCGACAAGCGGATGCACCTTGTCCTGAAGCCGGTCTAGGGCCTTCGGATCATCAACAATCCGCTTCCGCAGTTTCGGGCGTGAAACCTGATCATCGTCAATCGCATCGGGAAACAATTCGGCCACAACTTCAACAGCGGCACCACCAGGCGCATAAAGCTGATGAACTGCGGCATCGGCATCCCACACTGGCACACCCGCTTCTGCAAACATTTGGGCCGTTGTGCTTTTGCCCATCCCGATTGAGCCGGTCAGACCCAGAACAAAGCTCATCCGATGACGGCTTTGCGTAAGGCATCATCCACTTCGGGCCTGACGCCAAACCAGCGTTCAAAGCCTGGAACGGCCTGATGCAGCAACATGCCCAACCCATCAACAACCGTGCAGCCGCGGCGTTCCGCCTCGGCTAGAAGTTGGGTCCGCAAGGGCGCATAAACGATGTCCGTCACCACAGCATCCGGGCGCAAACCGTCCAACGGCACCCGAAGTTCGGGCTGACCTGTCATGCCAAGAGAGGTTGTATTCACAACCGTGGTTGCGTCTTCGAGCATGTTGCCAGCCTGAACCCAATCCACAACATTGATCCGCGTGCCGAATTCAGCGCGCAGCGCATCGGCCTTTGGACGGGTGCGGTTGGACAACAGAATTTCGGGCACACCTGCATCGGCTAACGCGCAAATGATCGCCCGAGCAGCACCGCCTGCACCAAACACAGCTGTTGGCCCGGCTTTCGGATTCCAATGCGGCGCACCCTGCCGCAGGTTGGCAATAAACCCGTAGCCGTCAGTGTTGTCCGCGTGGACTTTACCATCTTCGCGAAAGATCAATGTATTGGCCGCACCAATCAAGATCGCGCGGTCACTGATGTGATCGGCAAGCTGCATCACAGCGACCTTGTGCGGCAGCGTGACATTCGCGCCGACAAATCCCATCTTCGGCATTGCGCGGATCACCTCTGCCAAATCCGTATCCTCGACCTTCAGCGGCAGGTATTGCCCACGAATGCCGTAGCGGCGCAGCCAATGACCGTGCACCTTTGGCGATTTGGATTGGCCGATCGGGTTTCCGATCACACCGGCAAGGGGGGTGGCAGGTATCATCCCGGCAGTGTTCCGCGCAACGTCAGATATGACAAGAGCTCTAATAGGGGCAGGCCCAGTACAGTGAAATAATCGCCTTCGACCCGGTGAAACAACCGTGCACCTTCTTGTTCAAGCTGATAGGCGCCGACCGCGTGGCGAATATCCTCCCAATTGCGGGCGACGTAGTCTTCAAGATAGGCATCCGTCGCATCACGCATATGCAGCCGAACGACACCGACATGACGCCAAACCGGACGCCCTTCACCAAATATTACCGCCGCCGACAACAATTGGTGTGGACCACCGCGCAGCTGCTTGAGCTGGTCAATGGCATCATCGGGATCACGCGGCTTAGAAAATATCGTTTGCCCATGGGCCAGTACCTGATCGCAGCCGATGACCAAACTTTCGGGATGCCGCGCTGCGACTTTCAAGGCTTTCATTTCCGCCAGCGCATCGGCAATATCACGGGGCTTTGCGGCTTCTGCCTGCAACGCGGATTTCATCGCGTCTTCGTCTACGCGCGCAACATCAACCGTGAAATTGACACCAGCGTTACGAAGCAAAGTGGCCCGAATCGAAGAGCCGGAAGCGAGGATGATCGGTTCAGCCATGTGGATGAAATCCGGGATAACCTTGGGTGTTCATGGGGGACAGGTTTGGGATGAAGATGGGTTGAATGCAAGGCCTGCGGATAACCGGCTACTTCCAGATGCGTTCAGGTGAATTTATCTCCTTGGGATAAGGATAAGTCGGGGTGTGCAAAACTTTGATAGTTTGGTGAGGTCAAGGGGGGAGGTAAGGAAATTTGGCCGCTCTGTTTTCGCATATCTATTTGTAGATAAAAGATAAAATATAATACTACTGATATATTAGTGACATCTCTGTTGTCCTAAGACTGGGGATAAACCTGCGCATGAATTTGTAATCCACAGATTCGGGCAACCCATAATCATCATCATCCTTCTTTTCTTTCTTTCTTTATTAAGGAAGAACAAGACCATGAAAGAGAGGATCACATGAGCTGGCTTCTGCCATTCTATGATTGGATCAAGGCATTGCATATCATTGCGGTGATTTCCTGGATGGCTGGAATGTTCTATTTGCCCAGGCTGTTTGTCTATCATGCTGAGAAAGCAACCGTAGGGTCAGAGCTTGATCAGACGTTCCTAGTGATGGAAGCAAAGCTGCTGCGTGTAATCATGAACCCGGCAATGATTATATCATGGGTATGTGGTCTTTTGTTGATCGGGATGGGGGCGTTTGATTTTGGCGCTGCGTGGAGTTGGGCGAAGCTTATCGCGGTCTTAGCAATGTCAGGCGCGCATGGTTGGTTGGCCGCGCGCCGCAAAGACTTTGCCGCGGGCCAGAACACGCGCAGCGGGCGGACTTATCGGTTGATAAACGAGGTGCCGACCGTTTTGATGTTTGTCATTGTGATTGCCGTGATCGTGCGTCCGTTCTAGGTTTTGTTGACTCCGCGCTTGAAGCGCCTTAGATGAAGCTGCGCTGCCCGTCCGGGCGACAAGCGTTTTCCAACCGTAAGAACACAATGCGGGCCGTTTCGGTGCGCTCATGGAATATAATATGTCCCAACATCGTCTGAACCTTGCTGACCTGAAGGCGCAAAGCCCCAAGGATCTGTTATCGCTGGCTGAAGAGCTTGAGATCGAGAATGCCTCGACCATGCGGAAGGGCGACATGATGTTCGCCATTCTGCGTGAACGTGCAGACGAAGAGTGGCTGATTGGCGGTGATGGGGTGCTAGAGGTCGTCAAGGACGGCTTTGGCTTTCTGCGCTCGCCAGAGGCGAATTACCTGCCCGGTCCTGACGACATTTATGTGTCACCTGAGATGATCCGCCAGCATTCGTTGCGGACCGGCGATACGGTCGAAGGGTTGATCAAGGAACCGAACGACAGTGAACGCTACTTTGCTCTGAACACGGTTGAACGGATCAATTTCGAGGACCCGGAAAAGACAAAACACAAAGTTGCCTTTGACAACCTGACCCCGCTTTATCCAGATGAGCGACTGAAGATGGAGGTCGACGACGAGCACCAGAAGAAAGACCGGTCCGCGCGGATTATCGATCTGGTGTCGCCAATTGGTAAAGGGCAACGTTCC
This sequence comes from uncultured Paracoccaceae bacterium, assembly GCA_947492825.1. Lineage (GTDB taxonomy): Bacteria > Pseudomonadota > Alphaproteobacteria > Rhodobacterales > Rhodobacteraceae > CANMYO01. The sequence continues at coordinate 395,329 of CANLNT010000002.1, read as the reverse complement.
TTGATTGTGGCACCGCCGCGCACGGGTAAAACGGTGCTGCTGCAGAACATCGCGCACTCGATCGAGAAGAACCACCCAGAGTGTTACTTGATCGTCCTGTTGATCGATGAACGCCCAGAAGAAGTGACGGACATGCAGCGGTCTGTGAAAGGTGAGGTTGTGTCGTCGACGTTTGACGAACCCGCAGACCGTCACGTCGCGGTGTCCGAAATGGTAATCGAAAAGGCAAAGCGCCTAGTCGAACACAAGCGGGACGTTGTGATCTTGCTGGATTCAATCACTCGTCTTGGCCGTGCCTTTAACACCACTGTGCCGTCCTCTGGCAAGGTGTTGACCGGTGGTGTGGATGCCAATGCGTTGCAACGGCCCAAGCGGTTCTTTGGTGCGGCACGGAACATCGAAGAAGGCGGGTCTTTGACGATCATCGCCACGGCCTTGATCGATACGGGCAGCCGGATGGACGAAGTGATCTTTGAGGAATTCAAAGGTACGGGTAACTCTGAGATCGTGCTTGACCGCAAGGTAGCGGACAAGCGTGTGTTCCCTGCGATGGATATCCTCAAATCCGGTACCCGGAAGGAAGAATTGTTGGTCGATAAGAACGATCTTGCGAAGACATATGTCTTGCGGCGGATCCTCAACCCGATGGGCACGACAGATGCTATCGAATTCTTGCTTGGTAAGCTCAAGCAGACCAAGACCAACGCTGACTTCTTCGATTCTATGAACACCTGACGACGATGTCGCAGGATACGATATTTGCGCTGGCCACTGCCGCCGGCCGCGCGGGTATTGCCGTGGTGCGCGTATCGGGACCAAGGGCGTTTGAGCTTGCTGGTGGGTTGATGTCTGACCTGCCGGTGCAGCGGGGCTTGCGGGTTCTTCGGTCTGCGGATGGGGTTGTTCTGGACCAGGCTCTGGTATTGTCCTTTCTAGGTGAAAAGAGCTTTACCGGCGAACCGGTTGTCGAACTTCACCTGCATGGTAGCCCGGCGATTGTGCGGGCGGTCCTATCTGCATTGGAAACGGCAGGTGGCCGCAGCGCGGAAGCAGGCGAATTCACCCGGCGGGCATTGGAGAATGGCAAACTTGACCTCGCCCAGGTGGAAGGGCTGGCGGATCTGATCGACGCAGAAACAGAAGCGCAGCGGAAACAGGCGATGCGCGTTTTTGCTGGTGGCTTGGGAAATTTGGCAGAGGCTTGGCGCGTTGATCTGATAAGAGCGGCAGCGTTGATCGAAGCGACCATTGATTTCGTCGATGAGGATGTCCCCGTCGATGTCACACCAGAGGTTCAGGCATTGCTGACAAAGGTTGCATCTGACTTGAGCGCTCAGATCGATGGTGTCGCCATTGCAGAGCGGATCCGGGATGGATTTGAGGTCGCGATTGTTGGTGCACCTAACGTGGGAAAATCGAGTTTGCTGAACCGGCTGGCCGGACGTGATGCGGCGATCACGTCGCATGTTGCTGGGACGACCCGCGATGTGATTGAAGTTCAGATGGATTTGGCGGGATTGCCCGTGACCTTGTTGGACACCGCGGGAATTAGACAAACATCTGATATCGTTGAAGAAATTGGCGTCCAACGTGCTGTCGATAGGGCACGGTTGGCGGACATTCGGTTGTTCTTGGTAACGGATCAGGATGATTTTCCACTTCCCGTTGAAAATGGTGATCTCGTGGTCCAAGGCAAGGCCGATGTGCGTGCTGTAGATGGACTGGCGGTGTCTGGACTGACGGGCCAAGGTTTGGACGCTTTGTTGGCGGCACTGACGTCAGAGCTTCAGAAGAGAGCAGGCTCAGCCGGAGTCGCAATGCGGGACCGCCATCGGGTTGCGATGATGGATGCGCGGGATCGTATAGATGGGGTGCTCATCGATCTGAGACAGAGTCGGCCAATGGACCTTCTGGCAGAGGATATTCGGCAGGCCATCCGGGCGGTTGACATGATCGTCGGGCGCGTGGATGTAGAGGACCTTCTGGACGAGATTTTCTCTAGCTTCTGCATCGGAAAGTAGGATGTTTCACGTGAAACACTTTGACGTTGTGATCGTGGGCGGTGGCCATGCTGGCTCTGAAGCGGCGTGGGCTGCGGCCAGAATGGGCGCAAAGGTCGCGCTGGTCACGCTGCGGAAGGATTCAATTGGTGTGATGTCCTGTAACCCGGCAATTGGCGGCCTTGGCAAAGGCCATCTGGTTCGAGAGATTGATGCATTGGGCGGCTTGATGGGGCTTGCGGCCGACGCGGCTGGTATTCAATTTCGCCTGCTCAATCGCACTAAGGGTCCGGCTGTTCGTGGACCGCGTGCGCAATCTGACCGGGTCCTCTATCGGGAATTTGTCCAGGCGTCGCTTGGTGGACTAGAGAATCTAACCGTGATTGAGGCTGAGGCGACCGATCTGCGTGTCGCAAATGGTGAGGTTACAGGACTTCATCTCGCGGACGGTACGACACTTTCGACCAAGAGTGTTGTTTTGACGACGGGAACGTTCCTTCGTGGGGTTATCCATATCGGGGATGTATCGCGCCCCGGCGGCCGTGTCGGTGATAACGCCTCTGTCGCAATGGCCGAGCGTTTAGATAGCTTTGGTCTGCCGATGGGCCGTCTGAAAACGGGAACTCCACCCCGTTTGAATGGTTTAACGATCGATTGGGATCGTTTGGAGAAGCAGCCAGGCGATGAAGACCCAAGTTTGTTTTCATTTATGTCTGTGGCACCTGCGGTCCGTCAAATTTCGTGCGGCATCACCCATACCAACACACAGACCCATGATATCATTCGGGAAAATCTATCCAGATCAGCGATGTACGGCGGACATATTGACGGTGTTGGTCCCCGCTATTGCCCATCTATCGAAGATAAAGTGGTTCGGTTTTCGGATAAAGATTCACATCAAGTCTTTCTCGAACCAGAGGGACTGACCACCAGCACCGTCTACCCTAATGGGATCTCAACCTCTCTGCCGGCGGAGGTGCAGGAACAATACGTTCGTTCCATGACGGGGCTCGAAAAGGTCGAAATTGAGCAGATGGGCTATGCCATCGAATATGACTACGTCGATCCGCGTGCACTGCGCATATCGCTCGAATTGAAGGCCTGTCCTGGATTGTTCCTTGCGGGCCAGATCAATGGCACAACGGGATACGAAGAAGCGGCCGCACAGGGACAAGTGGCGGCAATCAACGCTGTGATGCGTGCGCGTGATCAAGATACGGTCGTGTTCAGCCGCAAAGACAGCTACATCGGCGTGATGATCGATGATCTGACCAGCCGGGGTGTGACGGAACCTTACCGCATGTTTACGTCACGTGCCGAGTTTCGGCTTCTTTTGCGGGCTGACAACGCCGATCAGCGCTTGACCGAAAGAGGACGTAAATTGGGGTTGGTTGACGATCAGCGGTGGGCGAATTTCGGATCAAAGATCGAAAAAATCAAACGCGGTGCCGCGACGCTTTCGCAGATTACACTATCGGCGCGTGACATTGCGTCCACTGGCGCAAAGCTGAATGTAGATGGCCCAAAGCGAACGGCGCTTGATGCGCTTTCCCTAAACGACTTTGGCTTTGCTGAGCTACGTGGGATTTCTAACGCGGTTCCTGCGCTTGAACCGGGGATCGAAGAGCAGATCAAGAACGACGCTCTTTATTCCAACTACATCAAAAGACAGGAAAAAGACATTGCCGCGATGGCGAAAGATGAAGCAACGATCATTCCGCGCGATACGGACTTTGGTGCCTTGGGGGGTCTGTCTGCAGAGCTCGTGCAGAAGCTCACAGCGGCACAACCTGAAACGCTCGCGCAGGCGCGTCGCATTGACGGCATGACGCCGGCGGCTCTTTTGGTGCTTTCGGGTTATCTGAAACGGTATAGCAGTGAAAAGGCTGGTTGATGCCCATCCTGATCGGCGACGTTGATGTTTCACGTGAAACAATGGAGCGGCTCAAGTTGTTTGAGTCGCTTGTTGTCAGATGGTCCCCAAAAATAAATCTTGTCTCCAAGGTTGATCTGACGGACCTGTGGCAACGGCACATCCTTGATTCTGCACAGATTTTCAATACAGACTTGCCCAAATCTGACCACTGGGTCGATCTTGGTAGCGGTGGTGGTTTCCCGGGAATTGTCGCTGCAATCATAACTATGGAATTTGCGCCCGAGCGGCGGTTCACGTTGATCGAAAGTGATCAGCGAAAATCGACATTTCTGCGTACCGCTTTGCGTGAATGTGGTGTGACTGGTCAAGTTATTGCTGACAGAATTCAATCTGCAGCTCCCCAAAGTGCAAATATCCTGTCCGCACGCGCCTTGGCACCCGTCACCGATCTTCTCGCTCATGCAGTTCGTCATATGAATGAAAACGGCGTTGCATTGCTTCACAAGGGCAGGAATTATGCTCAGGAACTGGATGCAGCGAAACGGGTTTGGTCCTTTGATGTGAACACACATCAAAGCCTGACCGCACCTGACAGCTGTATTCTTGCCATAAGGAATATCCGACGTGCAGACGCCCAATAGCCTCAACCGCGCCAAGATCATCGCGGTGGCAAACCAAAAGGGCGGCGTCGGCAAAACCACGACCACAATCAACCTTGGCGCAGCGTTGGCAGAAGCAGGATGCCGCGTTTTGCTGATCGATCTCGACCCACAAGGGAATGCCTCAACTGGCCTCGGAATTGATCACAGCAAGCGTTTGGTAACCACCTATGATCTGCTCGTTGGCGACGCCACACCGGGCGACGCGATCCAGGTTTCAAATGTCGAGGATCTCCTGGTCATTCCAGCGACAACAGACCTCAGCTCTGCAGATATCGAACTGATTTCCAACGAAAAACGCAGTTTCCTTTTGCACGACGCGTTGCGGCAATTGTCGATGGATAGCTATCAGCTTGACTACATATTGATCGATTGCCCGCCATCCCTCAACATCTTGACGGTCAATGCGATGGTGGCTGCGGACTCTGTCATCGTCCCGTTACAATCTGAGTTCTTTGCTCTCGAAGGCTTGTCGCAACTCATGCTCACCATCAGAGAGGTCCGGCAATCCGCAAACACCAACCTGCGGATCGAAGGGATCGTGTTGACGATGTACGACAAACGCAACAACCTCTCGCAACAGGTCGAGGCGGACGCCCGCGAAAATCTGGGCGGTTTGGTCTTCGATACCCTCATCCCGCGTAACGTGCGGCTCAGCGAGGCACCGTCTTTCGCGATGCCTGTCCTGTCCTACGATCCAACTTGCTCTGGTGCGCAGGCCTACCGCGCGCTGGCGCAAGAAATCCTGACGAAATCCAAAGCTCCGATCAGAAAGGTCAGCTAAATGGCAAAATCATCAAAGCCGCGTGGCCTCGGCCGTGGTCTTTCGGCACTCATGGCGGATGTACAGACGGATGCGCCCGCCGCTGACGCACCCAAGCGACCCGATTTGACGCTTCCGATTGACAGCATTCGTCCCAATCCCGATCAGCCGCGCCGGACATTTGACAATGACGCGCTGTCTGAACTCGCCGCCTCGATCAAGGAAAAGGGCGTGATCCAGCCCCTGATCGTGCGCCGGGACCCGAACGATGACCAAAGCTATCAGATCGTGGCAGGCGAACGCCGGTGGCGCGCGTCGCAAATGGCGCAACTCCATGAATTGCCGGTCTTGATTCGCGACTTCGACGATACCGAAGTGCTAGAGATCGCGATTATCGAGAATATCCAACGTGCTGACCTCAATCCCGTTGACGAAGCGACGGGCTATCGCCAGTTAATGGATCGCTTTGGTCACACCCAGGATCAAATGGCTCAGGCGCTCGGAAAAAGCCGGAGCCACATTGCCAACCTGTTGCGATTGCTCAATCTTCCCGACCCTGTCCTTGGTTGGTTGGCGACGGGGAAGCTCACCGCGGGCCATGCCCGTGCGCTTGTGGGCCACGATGACGCGACCAAGCTCGCACAACACATCATTCAAAAACGCCTCAGCGTGCGCGAGGCGGAAAAGATCGCCAAAACTGGCTTGCCGCAAAAGGGATCAAAGCGGAGCCCTGCTGGCGGCACAGCAAAAGACGCTGACACCGTCCAGATCGAACAAGAGCTGACCGCTCATCTTAAAATGAAGGTCGCCATCGACCACAAGCCCGGCCAGGAAGGCGGCAGGCTGACGATCAACTACCAGTCGTTCGAACAGCTTGACGATCTTTTGCGGACACTCGGTGGCGGCTAATCTGCCAGCAACCCTCGCAAAACACCGTTCAAGACAGGGCGAAACGCAGGTGCGACAGACAGCAAACTTTCTGACTGTTGAAGTTGCCCGTGTTCTAATAACTTATTGATATTATTAAACAAACTTTCACCACCTAGCGCCTCTAAGCGTTCCATCGAAACGCCCTCGAACACCCGCAACCCCATGAGCAAGAACTCTGTCATCCGCGCCTCAGCTGACAACTGCTCTCGTGAACCTTCGCCATGGCCTTTCATTTCGACCTGACGCAACCATGCTGTCGGGGCCAAAGGCGTTTCTGTCGCCCAGCGCTGGCCACCCAACGTCAACCTGCCATGCGCCCCCGGTCCGATCCCAGCGTAATCACCGGATTGCCAATAAATCAGATTATGGCGGCTTTCTTCGCCACGACGCGCATGATTGGACACCTCGTAAGCCTCGTACCCAGCCGCTTCACACAAATCCTGCGTTGCGAAATACATATCAGCCGCCGTGTCATCGTCTGGCAAATCACGCAACTTACCGGCGGCAAACCGATCACCAAATGCGGTCCCCTCTTCGATCGTCAACTGATATAGCGACAGATGATCCGCGGCGAATGCCAACGCGTCTTTCAGCTCGGCTCGCCATTGATCCAACGATTGACCTTGCCGCGCATAGATCAAATCAAAGGACACACGATCAAACGCTGCGCGCGCGACGTCAAAGGCCTGCATCGCCTCTCGCGCAGTATGCAACCGGCCCAAGGCCTTTAGGTCTATGTCATTTAGCGCCTGCACGCCAAGGGACACCCGGTTCACACCTGCATCACGGTACCCTGCGAAACGCCCCGCTTCGACGGATGTTGGATTGGCCTCCAACGTGATTTCGCAATCATTCGCGATGGTCCAAGTCGATCGGACATGCTCCAGAATGGCGTTCACCAGTTGGGGATCCATCATGCTCGGCGTCCCGCCGCCAAAGAACACGGACCGAAGTACACGGCCCTCGGTTTCCCGTCCGACCCGTGTGATTTCGCTTAGATAAGCGTTTTGCCAACGCGCCTGATCAATCGCGCCGACCACATGGCTATTAAAGTCGCAATAGGGACACTTGGCCTGACAAAACGGCCAATGAATATACAGGCCAAAGCCCGCAACTTGCCAATCCTCAGGCAAAGCAGCCCTTGACCAATTTGGCAAAGGCATCCGCCCGGTGAGAGATCTTGTTCTTTTCCCAGCGATCCATCTCACCACATGTGATGTCATATCCATCGGGTTGGAACATCGGGTCATAGCCATGCCCCTGATCACCCCGCATCGGCCACACGACCTGGCCGTCCATCACGCCAGGAAACACCTCATCATGACCGTCAGGCCATGCAAGAACCAATGTACTACAAAACCGTGCCTTGCGTGGATAAGGCGCGTTCACCGCTTCCAACTCATTCCAAGTCCGAGTCATTGCCATCACGAAATCGCGGCCATCTGGCGTTTCGGACCAATCCGCGGTGTAAACACCGGGCGCGCCGTTCAGCCCATCAACCTCGATCCCGCTATCGTCAGCAAGTGCCGGCAAACCTGTGGCTTTTGCAGCTGCATGGGCCTTGATCCGCGCATTCCCGACAAAGGTGGTCTCGGTTTCGTCAGGTTCCGGCAGATTGTGATCCGTGTTTGAGGTGATCTTGATCCCATAGGGCGACAAAAGATCAGCAATCTCTTCCAGCTTGCCTTGATTGTGTGTCGCTACAACTAGCTGATCCCCGTCAAAGCGCCGCATTAGCTGACAGCCGCCATCTGCGCCACATTCAACTCACCAATGCCCTTCTCCGCCAAATCCAGAAGGCCATTCATCTGGTCACGGGTAAACGTTTGGCCTTCGGCACTCATCTGCACTTCAACCAGCTTGCCGGCGTTCATGATGAAATTGCCGTCAACACCGGCCTCAGAGTCTTCGGGGTAATCAAGGTCCAACACCTCTTGTCCCGCATAGATGCCACAAGAAATTGCCGCAACGGGATCAATCAGCGGATCACTTGTGATCACGCCTGCTTTCATCAGCTGGTTCACGGCAAGTTTCAGTGCCACCCAGCCACCCGTGATCGACGCACAGCGCGTGCCGCCATCGGCCTGAATCACATCGCAATCCACCGTAATCTGCCGCTCGCCCAGCGCCACACGATCAACGCCTGCCCGAAGCGACCGTCCAATCAAACGCTGGATTTCCTGCGTCCGGCCGCCCTGCCCGTTCTTGGCTTCGCGGCGCATACGCGTGTGTGTCGCGCGCGGCAGCATTCCATATTCCGCCGTGACCCATCCCAGCCCGCTGTTGCGCATGAATGGCGGCACCTTTTCGTCAACAGACGCGGTGCACAGCACATGGGTGTCACCCATACGGATCATGCAGGACCCTTCCGCATGCCGGGTCACGCCGACCTCAATCGAAACGTCACGCATCTGATCAATCTGACGGCCTGATGGGCGCATGGAAAACTCCTGAGTTTTGGTTGCGTTCTCGGCTTACGCCCCCCACCTTCCGTTGCCAACCCCGATTGACGTTCCATGCACGCTGGTTTTAATTGCCCAGCCTCCTAACTGGTGATCCATGTCAGACGAGATTCCGCAGCTTGAAACGATGAACGCCCGCACGCGCGAGGTTTTTCGTCGCGTGGTCGAAGGCTACCTCGAAACCGGCGCGCCCGTTGGTAGCCGAACCCTGACGCGCACCCTGTCCGAAAACGTCAGCGCCGCCACGATCCGCAATACCATGCAGGACCTCGAATTTCTGGGCCTTCTGGGCAGCCCGCACACTTCTGCTGGACGGATGCCGACAGAAATTGGCTTGCGCATGTTTGTTGATGGCTTGCTCGAAGTCGACGACCTTTCGGGCGAAGATCGCAGCCGCATCGACCAAACGCTTGATTCCAATTCTGATGACGTGACCACTTTGCTCGATCGCGTGGGCTCTGCCCTGTCGGGTGTCACACATGGTGCCAGTCTCGTGCTGACCCCAAAGCATGAAGCACCGATCAAGCACATTGAATTCGTGTCACTTTCCCCAGACCGCGCCCTTGTGGTCCTGGTCTTTGCGGATGGTCACGTCGAGAACCGGATCTTTACACCACCCCTTGGCCAAACCCCATCATCAATGCGCGAAGCGGCCAATTTTCTGAATGCCATCGCCGCCGGCCAAACGCTCTCTTCTTTGGGTGAAACCATCAAGCGCGAAATCGTGGCGCGTCGTCAGGAAATTGACAGCCTAGCTGCCGAACTTGTGCAGTCTGGTGCGGCCCTTTGGGCAGACGAAGGCACCGCTGATGAGCGCCTTATCGTGCGCGGTCGTGGCAACCTCTTGCCCGAATCTGAAACCGATCTGGAACGTATCAGAACCCTTTTTGACGACTTGGAACGCAAGCGCGATATCGCGAGTTTCCTGGAACTTGCCGATCAGGGTGAAGGCGTCCGCATTTTTATTGGCTCAGAGAACAAATTGTTCTCACTTTCGGGTTCCTCTCTGGTGGTTTCTCCTTATATGAACGCCGACCGAAAGATTATTGGCGCGGTCGGCGTGATTGGCCCGACCCGCCTGAACTACGGGCGCATTGTGCCCATCGTGAATTACACCGCACAGCGCGTCGGCCAAATGATTTCCGACCGCTCCTGACAGGAAGACGAACATGTCCGACAAAGACCTCGACGAACCGCTCAGCCTTGATGAACTCGCCGCCGAAGGCGACGAGATGGAGGCCGCTGGCGATGAGGGTGTTCTTGAACGCATCGCCAATATCGAGGCCGAGCGGGATGAGTTTCGCGACAAGTGGATGCGTGCGTTGGCAGATGCTGAAAACGTACGCAAACGTGCCGACCGTGATCGCCGCGAAGCAGAGAACTATGGCGGTTCTAAGCTGGCGCGTGATCTACTCCCGGTCTACGACAACCTCCGCCGTGCGCTGAAGTCCACCGAAGAGGCTGAAGGCGACGCAAACAAAGCGCTGCTCGAAGGTGTGGAGCTGACGATGCGCGAATTGCTCAATGTCTTCAAAAAGCACGGTATCGAACCGATCGTGCCCGAAGCCGGTGACAAGTTCGATCCGCAACTTCACCAAGCCATGTTTGAGGCCCCCGTACCCGGCACAAAATCCGGTCACATTCTCGAAGTGATGGCCGAAGGGTTCCTGCTTCATGACCGGCTCTTGCGCCCCGCGCAGGTCGGTGTCAGCTCGATGCCCGCGTCTTGATCGGACCCCGCGCTTCTTGACCTAAATCAACGCGCGCGGCGCTTGGGTCTGCGAAGCTCCTGCTGAAAGGAGCTTCGCAATGACCGATCCAACACATGCCTTCGATCAGGGTGATTACCCCTACGCAGACCGCATGAAAAAGGCAGAATACGAGGCTGAAAAGGCGGCGCTTCAAGTCGAGTTGCTGAAAGTGCAGCACTGGGTGCAGGACACCGGCCAGAAATATGTGCTGTTGTTCGAAGGTCGCGATGCCGCCGGTAAGGGCGGCACGATCAAGCGCTTCATGGAACACCTCAACCCTCGCGCCGCACGAGTTGTCGCGCTGAACAAACCTAATGATGAAGAGCGCGGACAATGGTTTTTCCAGCGCTATATCAGGCACTTGCCGACATCTGGCGAAATCGTGCTATACGATCGCTCTTGGTACAACCGCGCGGGTGTCGAACGGGTCATGGGCTTCTGCGAGCCGAACGAATACCTCGAATTCATGCGCCAAACGCCAGAATTTGAACGCATGCTGTCGCGCTCTGGTATCCGGCTCTTCAAATACTGGTTCTCGGTGACCTGCGACGAACAGCGCCGCCGGTTTGCCTCTCGCGAAACCGATCCGCTCAAAAGGTGGAAACTCTCCCCGATTGATCGCGCCAGCCTTGATAAATGGGATGACTACACCGAAGCAAAAGAAGCGATGTTCTTTTACACCGACACCGCCGATGCCCCTTGGACCGTCATCCGCTCAAACGACAAGAAACGTGCGCGGCTGAATGCGATGCGCCACTTTCTGTCCGAACTCGACTACCCCGACAAAGACACGGCGGTGGTCCAGCCCCCCGATCCGCTGATTGTGCATCAGGCAGAATCCGTTGTTCACGCCGCAGACCACATTCTTGCGGCCTCGGTTCACCCCAAAACCCGCAAATCCGGCCAATAGGAAAGCGAAAGATGTCTCACGTCCCTCATGAACTACACGAAGAATTCCCAGAATTTCAGGATCAGCTTAGTGCGCTAAAGCAGGCCGATGCGCATTTCGTCAAGCTCGCTGACCAATACCACGACGTCAATCGCGCGATTCATCGGGCTGAAACGGATGTCGAACCTACGGATGACCTGAACCTTGTCACGATGCGCAAACAACGCATGACGCTCAAAGACGAGATTTACGCACTTTTGCTGTCAACTGTCTGACTGTCCCAGCATCTCTCTGAGCTGATACACCAATGTTAGTGCCTGTTTTGGTGTCAAATCATCGGGCAGCACATCACGCAGCACATCTTCCACTTCTGATGGTTTGGCGACCGTCGGTGGGGGCGCTGGCGTAGCCGCAAACAGCGGCAAATCGTCGATGACGGCCTTTCGCCCTGCCCCGCCTTCGCGTTCGCCCTTCTCCAGTGCATCCAAAACGACCTTGGCGCGCTCTACCACCACATCTGGCAATCCAGCCAGCCTCGCCACCTGCACGCCGTAACTGCGGTCGGCCGTGCCTTTGCGCACCTCGTGCAGGAAAATCACGTCGCCTTCCCACTCCTTGACGGACACTGTTGCGTTGTCCACGCCGTCCAGCTTGCCCGCCAACTGCGCCATCTCGTGATAATGCGTGGCAAATAATGCGCGGCAGCGGTTCACATCGTGCAAATGCTCCAACGTGGCCCAGGCGATCGACAAACCGTCATAGGTCGCCGTGCCGCGCCCGATTTCGTCCAATATCACCAGTGCCCGATCATCCGCCTGGTTCAAAATCGCTGCGGTTTCGACCATTTCCACCATAAACGTCGACCGCCCGCGGGCAAGATCGTCAGATGCGCCAACCCGGCTGAAGATTTGGCTTACGATGCCAATGTGGGCCTCTTTTGCTGGCACCCAGGCCCCCATCTGCGCCAACACAGCGATCAAGGCGTTCTGGCGTAGGAACGTCGATTTACCAGCCATATTCGGCCCAGTCAGCAACCAAATGGACTTGTCGGAAAGGTCGCAATCATTGGCCACAAATGGGGACCCATCCTTTTGAAGCGCAGCCTCAACGACAGGATGGCGACCCCCGATGATGTCAAATGCCCGACTATCGTCGATCACCGGCTTGGTCCAGTTTTCACGTGTTGCCACGGTGGCCAAACCTGTTGCCAGATCAAATTCGGCAAGCCCACGAGCCATTGCTCCCAACGGCCCCGCCTGCGCCAAAATCGCGTCAGTTAGGCCGGAATAGAGTCTCTTTTCAATCTCAAGCGCCCTGCCCCCGGCATTCAAAATCCGCGTTTCGATCTCGCTTAACTCGACCGTGGTAAAGCGTACCTGGTTTGCCGTCGTCTGCCGATGAATGAACGTTTCATTGAGCGGTGGCGCCATCATCTTGTCGGCATGGGTCGCGGTGGTCTCGATGAAATAGCCCAGCACGTTGTTGTGCTTGATCTTAAGGCTTTGTATGCCAGACAGCTCAACAAACTCGGCCTGCATCTTGGCGATCACGCCGCGCCCTTCGTCGCGCAACAGCCGGGCCTCGTCCAATTCGATGTCATAGCCCGTCGCGATAAACCCACCATCGCGCGCCAAAAGCGGTGGCTCGGCAATCAGCGCCGCATCCAAAAGGGCCAAAAGGTCGTCATGACCCACCAGCGCCTGCCCTGCCTCGGCCAAAATCTCTGGTAAATCGCCTGGCAATGCCGTGGCAATTCGCCCGGCCTCTTTAATCGAGTTTCGGATTGCAGCCATATCTCGCGGCCCACCGCGGTCCAACGCCAAGCGCGACAAGGCGCGGTCCAGATCATGTACGCCGCGCAGATAGTCGCGCAAATCCTCGGTCCAACGGACCTGTTCGACGGCGAAACTGACGGCATCTTGCCGCGCCTGTACCGTTGCCCTGTCGCAAGACGGTGATGCCAACCGACGTTCCAACAGTCGTGCGCCCCCCGCTGTGACTGTCTGATCGACCGCGCCCAGCAATGATCCGGTACGGCCCCCCGCCATTGCATGGGTCAGTTCCAGTGATCTGCGGGTCGCTGCGTCGATCTGCATCGCTGCCCGCTGCCCCTCCTGCACCGGTGGGCGAAGTAGTGGCAAATTCCCTTTCTGGGTAATATCCAGATATTCGGCCACCGCCGAAAGTGCGGCGATTTCGGCGCGGCTGAACGATCCAAAAGCATCCAGCGAACCAACTTTGTACAGTGCGCACAGTCGTTTTTCGCCACTGGTGCTGTCAAATGCTGCCCTGCCCAAAGTGGACAGCGAAGCGCCAGAATCAGACACTAACGCAGCGAAATCGCCGTCATCTCCATCTGCAACGATCACTTCCTTTGGTGAAAGCCGCGCCAATTCTGGACCAAGGGCAACCCGTGGGCAGGTCATCACATGAAACGCCCCGGTCGAAATATCGACCCACGCCAAAGCGCCATCGTCGCGAACCTGTGCAAAGGCCGCCAGATAGTTGTGACGCCGCGCGTCCAGGAGCGAATCCTCGGTCAGCGTTCCGGGTGTCACCAGCCGCACCACGTCGCGTTTGACGACAGATTTGGAACCGCGCTTCTTTGCCTCTGCTGGGTTCTCCATCTGCTCGCAAACAGCGACGCGAAACCCTTTGCGGATGAGCGTAAGAAGATACCCTTCCGCTGCATGCACCGGCACCCCACACATCGGAATGTCGTTGCCGTCATGCTTGCCGCGTTTGGTCAATGCGATGTCCAGCGCGGCAGAAGCGGCCACCGCATCATCAAAAAACATCTCGTAGAAATCGCCCATCCGGTAGAACAGCAACGCATCCGGATAGCCGGATTTCAACTCAAGATATTGCGCCATCATCGGCGTCACAGCGTTCATCAAATCCCCCCGGATTGTCGCGGCCAAACCTAACGGGCCGATGTTAGCGACGAAAGTCGAAAACGAACCCGTTGCGGCCTGTCGCACCATGTCGCAAACTGGTCGTCACGTCAGGGAGGACGACAATGGCCGGCACGACCAAACACACCCGCGAAGATGCCCTCGCGTTTCACCTCAATCCGACGCCTGGCAAGTGGGAAGTCGCGGCAACCGTCCCGATGACAACGCAGCGCGATCTGTCGCTGGCCTATTCCCCCGGCGTCGCGATCCCGTGCGAGGAAATTCACGCCGACCCTGCCACAGCCTACGATTACACCAACAAGGGTAATCTGGTCGCCGTGATCTCGAACGGGACGGCCGTGCTGGGGCTTGGCAACCTTGGCGCGCTCGCTTCAAAACCGGTGATGGAGGGGAAATCCGTCCTTTTCAAACGCTTTGCCGACGTGAATTCTATCGATGTAGAGCTGGATACAGAGGACACTGACGCCTTTTGCAACGCTGTGCGCCTGATGGGTCCAACCTTCGGCGGCATCAATTTGGAAGATATCAAAGCGCCCGAGTGCTTCATCATCGAACAGCGCCTGAAGGAAGAAATGGACATCCCGGTCTTTCACGACGACCAGCATGGCACTGCCGTGATCTGTGCCGCCGGTCTGATCAATGCGCTGCACCTTTCGGGTAAGAAAATCGAAGACGTCAAAATCGTGCTGAACGGGGCAGGGGCTGCAGGCATTGCCTGTCTGGAACTGGTCAAGGCGATGGGTGCAAAGCATGACAACTGCATTATGTGCGACACCAAAGGCGTGATCTATCAGGGCCGGACAGAGGGCATGAACCAGTGGAAATCAGCACATGCTGCCAACACCTCTGCCCGCACGCTTGATGACGCGATGAAGGATTGCGACGTCTTTCTTGGCGTCTCAGCAAAAGGGGCCGTGACGCAGGAAATGGTGTCTAACATGGCGGAAAACCCTGTTATCTTCGCCATGGCCAACCCTGATCCAGAGATTACGCCAGAAGATGCGCATGCCGTCCGCGAAGATGCAATCGTCGCTACCGGGCGCTCTGACTACCCCAATCAGGTCAACAACGTCTTGGGTTTTCCATATCTCTTTCGTGGCGCGCTCGACATCCATGCCCGCGCCATTAATGACGAGATGAAAATCGCCTGCGCACATGCGCTGGCCAATCTTGCCCGCGAAGAAGTACCGGACGAGGTCGCAATGGCCTACGGCAAGAAACTGACTTTTGGTCGCGACTACATCATCCCGACACCTTTTGACCCGCGCCTGATCCACCGGATACCAACGGCAGTCGCGCAGGCTGGCATGAAAACCGGCGTCGCGCGCCGGCCCATAGTGGACATGGATGGTTACGAAGAGTCCCTGAAATCCCGGATGGATCCGACGCAATCAATCTTGCGCAGTCTGAATGCCCGCGCGCGGCAGGCGCAATCCACCGTAATCTTTGCCGAAGGCGACGATAATCGCGTGCTGCGCGCTGCAGTCATGTACCAGCGGTCCGGCCTTGGCAAAGCACTGGTTGTTGGCCGTGAAGCGGACGTGGCCGAACGGTTGAAATCCGAAGGTCTGGGCGACGCCGTGAAAGAGCTGACCGTCGTAAATGCGGCAAATACCCCCGATTTAGACACCTATAAGGACTTTCTGTACGACCGCCTGAACCGCCGCGGTTATGATATGCAAGACGTGCACCGTATGGCTGCGCGGGACCGGCATGTCTTTGCGGCACTCATGCTTGCGCACGGTCATGTTGACGGGATGGTCACGGGTGCGACCCGCAAATCCGCCCATGTATTGGAATTGATCAACCACGTCTTTGACGCCGATGCAGCACACGGGGCCGTTGGCGTTTCCGCCGTACTTCACAACGGCAAGATCGTCCTGATCAGCGACACGCTTGTGCACGAATGGCCCAGCGACGAAGATCTGGCCGATATCGCCACTGCGGGGGCATCTGTCGCCCGCGATTTGGGCCTTGACCCACGCGTGGCGTTTCTGTCGTTCTCGACCTTTGGTTACCCGGTCTCGGAACGCGCAGAAAAGATGCACAAGGCCGCAGGCGTGCTCGATGCGCGCAAAGTCGACTTTGAATACGAGGGTGAGATGACAGTCGATGTCGCCTTGAACCCTGCAGCACAGGCGAATTACCCGTTCCAGCGGCTCACTGGCCCCGCAAACGTGCTTGTCGTGCCCGCGCGCCATTCCGCCTCGATCAGTGTCAAGCTCATGCAGGAAATGGCAGGTGCCACGGTGATCGGGCCAATATTGTCTGGCATCGACAAGCCGATCCAGATTTGCTCGACCGTTTCCACCGTGAATGACATCCTGAACATGGCTGTGATTGCGGCTTGTAAAGTGGGGTAGCCAATGGCGATCTGGAATCTGGGATCGATCAACGCTGATCTGGTCTATGCCGTACCACACATCCCGCAACCAGGCGAAACCCTGTCTGCCACGGGGTTTGAGACGTTTTTGGGCGGAAAAGGTGCCAACATGTCCGTCGCTGCCGCGCGCGCCGCAGCCACCGTGCATCACATTGGCGCGGTTGGGGCAGATGGCGATTGGGCCACATCGCGGCTGATGGAATATGGTGTTGATACCCGGTTCATAACGACGGTGGATGCCCCGACGACCCAGGCGCTGATCTTTGTGGATGCCGCTGGTGAGAACATGATCGTCCTGGCCCCCGGCGCAAATGGTGAGATTCCGCAAGCGACTCTGCAATCCGCGCTGTCAGTCGCCGAGACAGAGGATTGGCTGATTATCCAGAACGAAACCAACCTACAGCGCACGGCAGCTAAACTGGGCCACGATATGGGGCTTCGTGTCGGCTATGCTGCTGCGCCCTTTGATGTCGATCGCGTGCAGGCGGTGCTGCCGTTCCTTGATTTCCTGATCCTCAACGCGGTTGAGGCTGCGCAATTGAAAGAGGCGACAGGAAAATCTCCGGAAGAGCTGGGGATCGAAGATGTGATTGTCACATTGGGCGCTGACGGTGCCGATTGGTATGGCGACAGCGGACACCAACACTTTGATGCGATCAAGGTTGATCCTGTAGATACGACCGGGGCAGGGGACACTTTCACCGGTTACGTTCTTGCTGGTCTAGATCGTGGAATGCCGATGGCGCAGGCCATAGGTCAGGCGATGCGCGCGGGTGCGTTGATGGTCACCCGCCACGGGACAGCGGATGTGATCCCTGATCTGTCAGAAGTTCAAGCCTTTCGCCCTTAGGGCGGACAATCTGCCCATCTTTTAGGGTCAGGAATGATTGGCAAAGGGTGCCGCTGATCCCCAAAGCTGCAGCACACGCTGATCACGGCCACAGGCATTGCGATAGAATTTGTATGCATTGGCTTGGGTTTTGGGACCGCGCCGGGTCAGAATAATCTGGCTACCCTTGTAGTAATCCTGATGGATCGCTTCGGCGTTGGTGAACGTGCTGGCGCTCAGGATCGGTGTCACAATGCTCTGCCCCAAATCGCGCTGGGCTTGTGCTTTGGCGGCCTCTGCTGCCTGACGTTCTGACGCGTTGGCTGCGAAGACGGCTGTGCGATAGCTTGGGCCGCGATCACAGAACTGACCACCGGCATCTGTCGGGTCAACCGACCGAAAGAACATGTGCAGCAATTGGGCATAGCTAACCTGATCGGCGTCGTAGGTGATTTGCACGGCCTCGTAATGCCCTGACCCCTTCAAGGTTTCATATGTCGGGTTGGATGTCGTCCCACCGGTGTAACCCGACACCACCTCGGACACGCCTTGCACACGCTCAAAATCGGATTCGATGCACCAAAAGCATCCGCCCGCAAAGGTCGCGACCTGCATGTCGCGGGCTTGCGCCGGGGCAGATTGCAGAATGAACCCGATACCAATGGCAAGCGCCAGCAGAACAGATTTCAGCGTTTGGGTTTTGATGCACATATCACCTCTCCTTTGTCGGCAGTCTTGGCGACAGGGCGGGTGTCAATCAATTCACCGGCGCGTGATGTCACGGGCAGTTTACTGAATGGAATAATTCATTCTTGGTTACCCTTGCGGGGGGTGGTTAACGCATCTTAGGGTTCGAGGATGCACGCAATGTGCATGGTTTGTGTATGGAATGTGCATCATGAAAATCGCAATGTGGTCGGGGCCTCGCAACCTGTCGACGGCCATGATGTATGCCTTTGGGGCCCGCCCGGATTTTGCGGTGTGGGACGAGCCATTCTACGCCCCATATCTTGCGGCAACCGGCATCGATCACCCGATGCGGCACCAGATATTGGAGGCACATGAAACCGACCCAGCACGCGTTGCCGCGCTTTGTGCTGAGCCCGCGCCGCGTGATGAACCACACATTTACATGAAACACATGCCCCACCATATGGTCGATGATTTTCCTCTCGATTGGGCCACCACCTGCACCAATCTCCACCTCATCCGCCACCCCGCGCGGGTCATTGCAAGCTATGACGCAAAGCGAGATTCGATCACCTCAGACGATCTGGGGTTTCGCCAACAATGGGAGGTTTATCAACAGCTTGGTGGTCAAGTGATTGACAGCTTTGACATCCGAAGTGATCCCGAACATGCCCTTTCCGCGCTATGTGACACCATTGGTCTGCCATTTGATCCCGCAATGCTGTCCTGGCCTAAAGGGGGGTGCGCTGATGACGGTGTCTGGGCCAGTCATTGGTACGGTGCGATCCACAACAGCACCGGTTTTGCCGGGCCGGAAGGTCCGCTGCCAGTGGTCCAACCGCAGCACGAAGAGATCTTTAACGAAGCGATGTCATATTTCGACAAATTGCACGCACTTCGTCTGCGACCTTAGGAATTTCCGAAACTATTTCCCGTTACACACGTGATTGTCCAAAGCACGCAGGAAGGCTTTGTTTTGTGACAAGTGTGATGTTTGATCCCGGGGCCTGCGCCCCAGGGATCGTTACTTCAAACGGCGATCACGGGCTGCCAAAAGTTTCAAGCGCAGCGCATTCAACTGGATGAAACCCTGTGCATCGGTTTGATCATATGCGCCGGCATCATCTTCGAAGGTCACATGTGCCTCTGAATACAGGCTATGATCCGACCAGCGCGCCACCGTCCGCGCAGACCCCTTGTACAGCATCACGCGAACCGTACCCGTGACATGTTCCTGGCTCTTGTCGATCAACGCCTGCAACATTTCCCGCTCTGGCGAGAACCAGAAGCCATTGTAGATCAGCTCTGCATAGCGCGGCATGATCGAATCTTTCAGATGGCCAGCGCCGGAATCCAGCGTGATCTGTTCGATTCCGCGGTGCGCTTCTAACAGAACCGTCCCGCCGGGTGTTTCGTAGATGCCGCGAGATTTCATGCCGACAAAGCGGTTTTCCACCAGATCAAGACGCCCCACGCCATGGGCACCACCCAGCTCATTCAGCTTGGTCAGGATCGTCGCAGGCGACATCCGCTCGCCGTCAATGGATACGGCATCACCACGCTCAAACCCGATCTCGACCATCTGTGGGGTGTCCGGCGCATCCTCTGGATTGACGGTGCGTTGATAAACGTATTCGGGCGCTTCATCGGCGGGATCTTCCAGCACTTTTCCTTCGGACGAGGTGTGCAGCAGGTTGGCATCCACGCTAAACGGCGCCTCACCGCGTTTGTCCTTGGCAACAGGAATTTGGTGTGCCTCTGCAAATTCCAAAAGCTTGGTGCGGCTCGACAAATTCCATTCACGCCAAGGTGCTATCACCTTGATTTCGGGGTTCAACGCATAGGCCGCAATCTCAAACCGGACCTGATCATTGCCTTTGCCGGTCGCCCCGTGGGACACCGCATCGGCCCCTTCAGCCGCTGCAATCTCAACCAGTCGTTTAGAGATCAATGGCCGCGCAATGGAGGTGCCTAGCAAATACAGCCCTTCGTAAAGCGCATTGGCGCGAAACATTGGAAAGACGAAATCGCGGACAAACTCTTCGCGCAGGTCTTCGATATGTATGCTGCTGGCGCCCATCATCTCTGCCTTTTTGCGGGCCGGCTCCAACTCTTCGCCCTGACCAAGGTCGGCGGTAAAGGTCACGACTTCGCAGTTATATTCCGTCTGCAACCACTTGAGGATGATCGAGGTATCGAGGCCACCAGAATAGGCAAGCACGACTTTTTTCGGAGCGGACATGGGGCAGGGCCTTTCGCAGATCTATCGCGTGGCGCGATAACGGGTTTGGCTGACAGGGGCAAGGTTTCTAGCGTTGACGCCCCAATGCAAATGCGGCACCACAACCAAAACGCGAAAGGGCAGGGCGATGGCATTTCAATTGGTCAAGCATGCAATCATGCTTATTCTCCGCAATCTGTGGCCCGCGTTCAAAGCGACCTTTGTCCCGTTTGCGGTTCTGGCGGGCGCGGCAGGCCTCTTGATCTGGCTGCGACGCGACGCGCTCGCGAATTTCCCGATGGGGCCCGAGAGCATGCAAACGGCCCTCTTGCTCATCCTGATCTTACTCCCGCTTGTGGTCTTTGTCTTGTCATGGGTCGCCGTGACCTGGCACCGCTTTGTCTTGCTAGAGGAAGAGCCGGGATTCTTCCCTGCGCTCAAAAACCGACCGGTCTGGCGCTATGTCTGGCGGTTGCTTCAGGTCGGTCTGATCTATGTGGTGTTCTTCTTTATTATGAGCTTCATCAGCTCACTGATCGTCCTGCCACTTGTACAGCTGACGGGGTCGTTTTTCATCATCACGACGCTTTGGTCGATCCTGATCAATATCATAATCGGGATCATCTGGTTTCGGCTTGCCTTGGTTCTGCCCGCGGCGTCGGTCGGCAAACCGATAACGATATCTGAATCCGTCGATGCGACGTCAGATATCGGCCGCACATTAATCGGGGTGATCATCATCCTGTCGGTGCTGCAAATCGGCCTGAGCTACGCGATTCAGTCCATCAGTTTTATGAGCATTAGCGTGGCAGACATTCTTTCGCTGGTCCTGCAATGGTTCACCCTGTTGCTGGGGATCAGCATGCTGACAACTCTATACGGCCACCTTGTCGAAGAGCGCGATCTACCCCAGTAAATGCCGCGCCACGAAGTCCGCGTCGCCTTCGTTATACACATTCTCAACCGCAAACTCCGGGGGCACCCAGACTGCCGTATGGCTCGGCTCTGACGGCGGGCCAAGTCGCAGGACAGGCAGGGCGGTAAAGATGTGGCAGACCTTTTCGGCCCACATGTCGTATTCCGGCATAAACGCGAAACGGCGGAACATGCCCAGCCTTCGGGGCCGGGCGATGCGCCAACCGGTCTCCTCAAACACTTCGCGGTGGAGCGCCTGAATGGCCCCTTCCCCGGGGTCAATGCCGCCGCCGGGCAGCTGCAATTCATAGTGCGGATCGTCCTGCCACGTCAGCAAAACCTGCCCATCGCGTGGCAAAACCGCATAGGCCCCGGCCCGCACTTGATACCGCTGCCCTGCAATCGGGGCGCTGCCATACCGCCTGATCATAGCTTGCCCCCTTGGACCTTGCCTTGCTCTGCCTATATAGGCGCGATATGCCAATTCCCGACACGTTAGGAAACCCCATGAGCATCGGCTCTCAAATAGCATGGGACGATACGGTCCTGCCTTTCCAACTGGATGCCTCTGACATCCGGGGGCGCGTCGCGCGCCTTGACGGGGTGTTGGAAAACGTACTGAAGCAACACGACTATCCACCCCTGATCGAAGGACTCGTGGCCGAGATGGCCCTGCTGACGGCCTTGATCGGGCAAACGATCAAGCTGCGTTGGAAGCTGTCGTTGCAGGTGCGCGGCAATGGCGCGGCCCGGATCATCGCGACCGACTACTATGGTCCAACCGAAGACGGTAAACCAGCACGGATGCGGGCCTATGCCAGCTTTGATGCGGAACGTCTGGATCATGATGCGGATCCGTTCAGCCAGATTGGTGACGGCTACTTTGCCATTCTCATCGACCAAGGCGAAGGCACTGCACCCTATCAGGGCATCACGCCCATTGCCGGTGGATCACTTGCGGCCTGTGCAGAGACTTACTTTGCCCAGTCGGAGCAGATTCCGACGCGGTTTTCGTTGACCTATCGGCGCAGTACTTTGCCCGGCGAAGGCGAGCATTGGCGGGCCGGTGGCGTGATGCTGCAGCATATGCCCAAGGCCTCGCCTCATGTGGCTGCCGACGGCGGAACGGGTGAAGGTGGTTTGCTTGAAGCGTCCGACATTCTGGATGCGGATGAAGGTGAAAACTGGACCCGCGCCAACACGCTGCTCGACACCGTCGAAGAGATAGAGTTGATCGGCCCGTCCGTTCAACCGACCGAGTTATTGGTGCGCCTGTTCCACGAAGAGCAGCCGCGCGTCTTTGACCCGCAGCCTGTGACGTTTGGATGCAGCTGTTCGGATGATCAAGTGCGGCAAAGCCTGTCGATCTATTCGGCCAAGGACATTGCCCACATGACAACCGAAGAAGGCATCGTCACTGCCGATTGTCAGTTCTGCGGCGCGCATTACGAATTTGCGCCGCACACGCTGGGGTTTGAGGCGACAGGTGACGGGGCCTGATCTTGAAGGTCGCCTGAAAGGGGCGCTGTCCGCACCGGGCCGCGCCTCTTCTGACTATGACCTCAATAGCGATATCGCCTTGCCAGCGGCCCGCAAGCTGACACCTGCGTCGGTGTTGATCGGGGTGCGAGCGGTCAGTGGGCAGGTTGTGTTGACCAAACGCTCTGCCCAGCTGAAGCATCATCCAGGTCAGATCGCGTTTGCCGGTGGTAGGCAAGACCCCGATGACACTGATGCGACTGCCGCCGCCCTGAGGGAAGCACGGGAAGAGATTGGCTTGAACCCTGATCAAGTGCGTGTGCTGGGTGCCTTGCCGCCGCATGAAACCGTGACCCGCTATCAGGTGACGCCAGTGCTTGCGTTGATCGACGGTGATTTTGATCCGATCCCTGAAGAGGGAGAAGTCAGCGAAGTGTTCGAGGTTCCAATCGCTCATGTCACCGACCCTTCAAATTATCTGATCCAATCCCGTCATTGGCAGGGTCGGGCGCGCTACTACTACACTGTACCCTTTGGGCCCTATTACATTTGGGGCGCGACGGCGCGTATCCTGCGCAGTCTGGCGGATCGGATGTCATGACCCGGATCACTGCGCCTTGGCTGACCGATGCAGCTTCACAGCTGGTTTGCGAAATGCTGACAGAGGCCGGATTTCAGGCGTTGTTTGTAGGCGGCTGCGTGCGTAACGCTCTGCTTGATGTGCCAGTCAGTGATCTGGATATTGCAACCGATGCCTTGCCGGAACAGGTGATGGACCGCGCCGATACTGTTGGACTGCGCGCTGTACCAACGGGTATCGAACACGGGACCGTAACAATCATTTGCGACGGCGTTCCGTTTGAGATCACGACCTTTCGAAAAGATGTTGAAACCGATGGCAGGCGGGCTGTGGTCGCCTTTTCCAAGAATATCGCCGACGATGCCCGGCGGCGCGATTTTACGATGAACGCGCTCTATGCTGGGGCTGATGGTCAAGTGCAGGACCCACTTGGTGGCCTGCCTGACCTGCGGGCTGGTCGGGTCCGATTCATTGAAGATGCTGATCGCCGCATTGCCGAAGACTACCTGCGCATCCTGCGGTTCTTTCGGTTCACGGCATTTTACGCGGACCCAACGCAGGGGATTGATGCGGATGGCTTGGCCGCCTGTGCAGCAGGCGTTGATGGGTTAGACAGCCTTTCTGCTGAACGGATCGGGCAGGAGATGCTCAAACTGTTATCCGCGCCTGACCCGTCACCAGCGGTGGCTGCGATGGCGTCTAGCGGAGTCTTGTTGCGCGTCTCGCCGGGCGCCTCGACCGAGGTGCTGCCAGTTCTGGTACATGTCGAACAAGGCATTGATGCCCCGCCCGACCCGATCCGTCGACTTGCGGCGATGGGTGGCGACACCGAACGGTTGCGCCTTTCAAAGAACCAAGCCAATCGGTTGGGCTTGATCCAAAGCGACACCGCCCCGAAAGAACTGGCATACCGTCACGGTGCAGACGTCGGTCTTGATCGCCTGATGGTATGCGCGGCAAGCACCGGTCAAACCGTGACGCGGGCCGAGGCAAAATCAATCGCATTTGCTGCGACCCAGACGTTCCCCATATCGGCTTCCGATCTGATGCCGGGTCTAAGCGGTTCGGCATTGGGTCAAGCTTTGAAAGCAGCAGAGGCGCGATGGATCGCGTCGGACTTTACCTTGACCAAGGACGAATTGCTTGCCTGATCTTTCACTGATCGGCTTTGTCTTCTTTGGCCTGTTTTCGCCGGGTCCAAATGTCATCCTGCTTACGGCGTCTGGTGCACGTTTTGGGGTCCGGGCAACTGTACCGCACATCTTAGGCGTGGCGCTGGGCGTTGGGATCACAGCCGCCGTCACCGGCTTTGGCGTCGGTGTTGTGTTGCAAGCGGCACCGGTTCTGACAATTGCTCTGAAAATCGCGGCTTGCGCTTGGATTTTGCTGATGGCCAAACGGCTATGGCACGCCCGGCCTGCCGATGTTGACGATTCAGACCGACCTTTCACGCTGGTCGAGGCGATCCTGTTCCAATGGGTCAACCCAAAGGTCTGGGCAGTGGCGCTTTCGTCAACCGCCTATATCGCAGATGAGCCACCTTTGGTGCAGGCGCAGATTCTCTCGGTCACATTCGCCAGCCTCAATCTGGCAGTCTGCACATTCTGGACATTTGCCGGGCATCTGCTGTCACGCCTGTTGCAAACACCTGCGTTATGGCAAGGATTCATGCGGATCATGGCCGTTGCATTGATCGTTTTCTCAGTGCTGGTTTTCCTCTGATCTGATCCACGCTATATGAGGTGTCTGAATGGCAGAGGCCTCTCCCCCGTGTTTCGATATTTCGAAAGCCTCGTCGATCCCTATACGCCGTATGAGGAGACCGACCACCCGCCGCAGAAACTCGCCCCGTTTCTGCGCCAATACGCGCGGCCATTTCAAAAGATCTTTGTCTGGACGGCACTGACGTCGATCATCATCGCAGCGATCGAGATTTGGCTGCTGTATTACATGGGGCAGCTTGTCGATACACTGGGTGATGTCGAACCAGGCAAATTCTGGGCCGAGAACGGGTGGGAACTGGCGCTGGTTGCCCTGTTCATGTTGACGCTGCGGCCTGCAGTGCAGGCGGTTCAGGTGGCGTTGTTGAACAATACCATCTTGCCGAATTTTGGCGCCGTTGTCCGCTGGCGGTCCCACCGGCAAGTGCTGCGCCAGTCTGTGGGTTGGTTTGAAAATGACTTTGCCGGGCGCATCGCAAACCGGGTCATGCAGACCCCGGGGGCGGCAGGCGAAGCCGTCTTTCAGGTCTTTGATGCCATTACTTTTGCCATCGCCTATCTCATCGGTGCGGCGATCCTTTTGTCGAACGCTGACGCCCGGTTGTTGATTCCAATGTTGTTCTGGCTGGTGCCTTATCTGGTGCTGTTGCGCTGGGTGATCCTCAGGATTGCGCCCGCGTCCAAGGCCGCTTCAGATGCGCGCAGCGCGGTGACTGGCCGGGTTGTGGACAGCTACACCAACATCCACGCGGTCAAGATGTTTGCCCACCACGACCGCGAATTGGCCTATGCAAAAGACGCTATTGAAACCGTTCGCCAGACGTTCATGCGCGAGATGCGCCTTTATTCCATCATGGATATTGCGCTGATCCTGCTGAACGGCATCCTTGTGCTTGGCGTTGTCGGCTGGGCGATCTGGCTGTGGTCCACCAATGCGGCCACCGTTGGCATAGTTGCCGCCGCTGCAGCGATGACACTGCGCCTGAACGGGATGAGTGGTTGGATCATGTGGGCGGTTTCCAATTTCTACCAAAACCTCGGGATCGTGTCCGAGGGGATGGAGACCATCGCGCAGCCGATCACGCTGGTTGATAAGCAGGCAGCGACCGCATTGAACGTGTCTAAAGGCCAGATCAAGATCGCAGATCTGTCGCATCACTATGGCAAGCAAACCGGAGGTTTGGATCAGATTGATCTGACCATTGAACCCGGTCAAAAGGTGGGGCTGGTTGGCACTTCTGGTGCCGGAAAATCGACTCTAATCAACCTAATCTTGCGGTTCTACGATTCCGAGCGTGGGCGCATCATGATCGACGATCAGGACGTTGCGGGCGTGACTCAGGATAGCCTGCGCAGCGCCATCGGGATGGTGCAACAAGACAGCGCGCTGCTGCACAGGTCCGTGCGCGACAACATTCTTTATGGGAGCCCGGATGCGTCAGAGGACCAGATGATTGCCGCCGCCAAACAGGCGGAGGCCCATGATTTCATTCTGGAACTGGAGGATAATGAGGGTCGCAAAGGATATGACGCGAAAGTGGGCGAACGCGGCGTAAAGCTGTCGGGCGGCCAGCGGCAGCGCATTTCGCTGGCGCGTGTGATCCTGAAAGATGCACCGATCCTGATCCTGGACGAAGCGACCTCGGCCCTCGACTCAGAGGTGGAAGCGGCGATCCAATCGACGCTTCGCGGTATGATGGAGGGCAAGACAGTGATCGCAATTGCCCACCGCTTGTCGACCATCGCGCAAATGGATCGGATCATCGTGATGGAACAGGGTCGGATCATCGAAGACGGCACTCATGACAGCCTGCTGGCAGCCGATGGTCAATATGCGCGGTTCTGGGCCCGGCAATCGGGCGGGTTTCTGGGACACGACCGGGCGGCGGCGGAATGAAGCAGCTGTCAGAACTGATCGACTCCTTTGCACCGGCTGATGGTCCTCCGCCCAACCGGTTAGTGCCTTTCATGCACTGGGCGTTTTCCGGGTCGTTCAAATACATCGGTGTCGGTGCGATCTTTTCCACATTTGGTGGCGCGATAGAGGTCGCGTCGGCCCTTATCCTTGGCCTTGTCATTGACGCTGCCCTTGCCGGTGATCCTTCTGCGTTCTTTTCCCAGAATGTGGGTCTAATGCTGGGTGTTGCGGCCTTTTTCATGCTCTTGCGTCCGGTCATCCTCGGTGCGTCAGGCGTGCTGCAATCGGTCGTTGTGGCCCCGGCTTTGATGAACCAGATTATGACACGGCTGCATCGTCACACGTTGGGTCAGTCGGTCAGTTTCTTTGACGACGATTTTGCTGGTCGCATCGCGACAAAACAGGGGCAAGCGGCCCGCGCTGGTACAGATCTGGTTGTGGAAATGATCCACACTGTTTTCTTTGCGCTGGCATCGCTCATTGGGTCGGTTCTCTTGATGCTGACGCTCGATGTCCGCTCTGCGGGATTGTTGGCGATTTGGGTCGTCGCCTATGTCGCGATGATCCGCTTTTTCATGCCGCGCATCCGCGTTCGGTCCAAGGCCAGGGCGGCAAAACGCGCAATGGTGACAGGGCAAATCGTGGACACGATCACGAATATCAAGACGGTCAAACTGTTCGCCCATGCACAATACGAGGATCAGGCCGCGCTGCGTGCACTGGATGATCTGCGGCAAGTCTCGGTCCAGTTTGGCTGGATGGCCGCGTCGTTCCGGTTCTGCCTGATGACCTTGGCGGGGGCGCTGCCGCTGATCTTGACTGGAGCAACGCTCTACTTCTGGACCACGGGCGCGGCCAGCGCCGGTGATATCGCCGTGGCGGGCACGATTGGATTGCGGCTTGCGCAAATGACCGGTTGGGTCAGTTTCACACTGATGGGAATGTACGCCAACGTGGGCGAACTTGAGGACGCCATTCGCACCCTTTCGCCGGCGCATGGTTTGGTTGATGCGCAGAATGCTGGCACGCTGACTGTTACCGATGGCGCAATTAGAATGGACGATGTTTTGTTCACCTACGGCGGAGGGAATGGCGGTTTGAATGGTGTGTCGCTCGATGTCAGACCGGGTGAAAAGCTGGGGATCGTTGGTGCCTCTGGTGCCGGTAAATCGACCTTGGTCGCCTTGCTCTTGCGGCTTTATGATACCGAGGCCGGGCGCATCTTGATTGACGGGCAAGATGTTTCGCAAGTGACACAGGAAAGCCTGCGGCGGCAGATCGGGATGGTCACGCAGGAAACAGCGATGTTCAACCGCTCTGCCCGAGACAACATTCTTTATGGCCAACCCGATGCAGAAGACGCAGCGGTCTATGATGCCGCGCGACGGGCCGAGGCCGATGATTTCATCCGTGACCTGCGCGATTTTGCTGGCCGCGAAGGGTACGAGGCCCATCTGGGTGAACGTGGCGTGAAGCTGTCTGGCGGCCAGCGACAACGGATCGCTATCGCGCGGGCCATCCTGAAAGATGCGCCTATTCTGGTGCTGGACGAAGCTACGTCGGCGCTTGATTCCGAAGTGGAGGCGAGCATTCAATCAGCTCTTGATAGCGTCATGGAAGGGAAGACCGTGATCGCGATTGCGCACCGCCTGTCCACACTTAATCAGATGGACCGGATCGTGGTGCTCGACGAAGGCCGCATTGCAGAACAGGGCACACATGCCGATCTGCTGGCACAGGGCGGGCTCTATGCCCGCTACTGGAATAGGCAGTCGGGTGGATTCATCAATATCAAGGACGCTGCCGAATAGATGTCTGTGACCGTCGAAAGCCTGACCCATCTTGGCATGGGCCGCACCGATCAGGGTGACTTTGTCCCGCGTGTTCTACCGGGCGAGCAGATTGAGGTGGCCGATGATGCGGTCAGGGTGCTGACGCCGTCGGTTGTACGTGTCGCGCCGCCATGTCGCCATTTCAAAAGCTGCGGCGGATGCGCGATGCAACACGCAGCGGATGATTTTGTAAGCGATTGGAAGCTTTCGATCGTGCAAAAGGCGCTGGGCGCGCATGGGCTGGCACCCGATTTTCTGCCAGTTCATACCTCTCCGCCAAGGTCGCGCCGCCGTGCAAAGCTTGCGGGCAAACGCACCAAAAAGGGGGCAATGGTGGGTTTTCACGGGCGCGGGTCGGATACCCTGATCCCGGTGCCCGATTGTCAATTGTTGACGCCAGCGCTGGTGGCGCTTTTCCCTCAGCTAGAACAACTGACGGTCAACGCGGCGTCTCGCAAAGCCGAGATCGCGTTGACCGTCACCGATAGCGTGGCAGGCGCAGATATCCACATCGGAACAGAGCTGCCCCTGACGCCGGATCTACGCATCAAGCTGGCGAGTTTTGTCCAAGGCAAACCCATCGCGCGACTGACGTGGATGGATGAACCCGTTGTCACAATGCATCCACCACATCAGACTTTTGGCGCAGCAGATGTCACGCCGCCGCCAGGCGCGTTTCTGCAGGCCACCGCTGATGGTGAGGCGGCCCTTTTGAAGGCCGTGCAAAACGCAGTCGGCAGCGCAAGCCGCATCACTGACCTTTTTGCCGGTTGCGGCACCTTCACCATGCCACTTGCCGAACGCGCAGAGGTCCACGCCGTTGAAGGTGAGGATGCGATGCTCGCAGCGCTTGATCGCGGTTGGCGCAATGCGCAAGGTCTGAAACAGGTCACCACCGAGACACGTGATCTGTTCCGCCGCCCACTGGAACCTGATGAGTTCCGCCATGTTGAGGCCGTCGTCATCGACCCGCCACGCGCCGGTGCCGAGGCGCAG
This sequence comes from uncultured Paracoccaceae bacterium, assembly GCA_947492825.1. GTDB lineage: Bacteria > Pseudomonadota > Alphaproteobacteria > Rhodobacterales > Rhodobacteraceae > CANMYO01. Next base: position 365,520 of record CANLNT010000002.1, on the reverse strand, counting down.
ATCAAGCCACTTGGACAGTCTGACGTTCCACGTATCGCGATGGTGTCATGCAATCCGGTCACTTTTGCCCGCGACGCCGCAACCTTGGTGCATGCGGGTTTTGCTTTGGACTGGGTTCAGGTGGTTGATCAGTTCCGCTGGTCCACCCATGTCGAGGTTGCGGCGCAATTCACACGTCCGTGATGATGCAAAGCCACTGACCGCTACCTTGAGTGGCGGTTTTGCTGTATGGATATTTCAAATCGGCAAAGACCGGGGCAGGACAGTGCAGTTTTTTTCAAGACGTTTCATGCTTTTGGGCGCGGTTTCCGCGCTCGTGACGGCGTGTACACCATCGAAGTTCAGGCGTTACAACGGACCGGAAGTCACCCGCATTCAGGTGTTCAAGGGCGCGCGCGTGATGCAGCTTTTGCACAACGATACGCAGCTTGCCGCCTACCGCTTTGAGCTTGGCTTCTCGCCCGAAGGTCACAAAGAGATCGAGGGCGACGGGAGAACACCAGAAGGTGCCTATCGGATCGACAGACGCAATCCTGCGAGCCGCTTTCATCTGTCACTTGGAATTTCTTACCCCAATGCCGATGATATCGCGAAGGCCAAGGCAATGGGTCACAGCCCCGGTGGCGACATTTTCTTTCATGGAACGCCAGACGAATATGTCGGCGAAAGCGATTGGACCTGGGGGTGTATCGCGGTGACCAATGAAGAGATGGAAGAGATGTACGCGATGGTGAAGAACGGCACCCTCGTCTACATTTACCCTTAGTTCGTCACCGCGGGCGTTGTGAAAGGGCTGGATGACGGGATAGGCTGGGTCAGTGCGGGGTCGCTGCCCATTGTCAGCGTCCACCACAGCTTGCCCGCAGGCTCTTGAAACCAGGCAAACCCCATGCGCCGCGCTTGCGCATCAAGCACAACGGCACGGGTATCCGGTTGGCGCATCCATGCAGCCAAGGTCTCAAGCTCTGTCTCGTAGCTTTCGGAAATGTTCTCACCGGTTACGCGACCCCGGAATCCGACGCGCCGCGCACGGTCAAGCGGCGATGATCCGTCAGACCCAAACAGCCAAGGACGGTTCTGGATCGACATATCGCGTGCATGAGTTGCAGCGGCTGCGTTCAACTGTGAATCAAGCGCTACCGGCGGCACACCCGCTGCTCCGCGCAGCGTATTAATGCTATCGAGCATCCGAAACTGGATGTCGTCGGTGTCTTCCGGTCCAATGTTGTAGACTTGCGGCAACGGCAGCCCGTCAGGCCCGATCCGGTCGGATGTATTTCCCGCGCATCCTGCAAGACCAAAGGCACCCAGCCCCATCAACACTTCACGTCGCAACATTGCCTGATCCACCTTTAACTTTCGCCTGTCTTAGCGTTTTGGGCGCGGCACATCAAACACACATCGGCAATGGCCTGCCGTTCTGACATATCTTTGATTTGCGGGGCGCAGGGCAAGTGCTTAGATGACCGCAAACCGATATCCGCCGAAAGGATTGTGTGATGAACGAGGACAAAAAGAGCAACTTGTCGCGCCGTGGGTTTCTGGCCGCCTCTGCTGCCGCTGTGGGCACCGGCGCCGTGGCCCAGACAGCAGGCAGCACCGAGGTCGAAGGCGACATCAGCGGCGCTGTGCAGCGCAACATCTCAAGCTTTCGCTCGCTGGATTGGCAGCCCTATTTCAGCAGCCTGAAAGGTGGTGCGATCCTATGTGACTTGCAAAGTCGCGCGCTGCATTTCTGGTCCGAGGATCAATCAATCTACAAGCTGTATCCCACATCAGTTCCGCTGACCGAGGATCTCACTCGCAAAGGCCGGACTGAAGTGATCCGCAAGGTGGAAGGACCCGATTGGCGCCCAACCCCGTCGATGCGCGAACGCAATCCAGAGTGGCCCGAATACATTGGCCCCGGACCAGACAATCCGCTGGGCACGCACGCGCTTTATTTGTCGTGGCAGTATTACCGCATCCACGGCACGCACGATACGCGCAAGATTGGGCGGCGGTCATCAAATGGCTGCATCGGGCTTTACAATGAGCATATCGCCGAACTCTTTGCGATGACCGGTGTGGGCACGCAGGTCCTGCTGATCTGAGCCGTTAAGGCGACTCCACCTTTTTGGGTTCCAGCGCGCCTGACAGTGCCATGCTGATCAAGACCAGCGGGAGGCCAACACCGAAGGTCCAGCGCAGGCCGAAGTGCTCTGCGACAAAGCCCAGCAATGGCGGGCCGAGAAGAAATGCGACAAACGAAAACTGTGCCAAAGCTGCCACATTGACAGCGGCGGGCCGGTCGCTGCGCTGCGCGGCAGCTGACATGGTCAGCGGGAACATCACGCTTGTGCCCGCCCCAATCAGGCCGAACCCGATCAATCCGACCACCGGGTGCCAGGCAAAAAAGACCGCGATTACACCCAGCGCCATCATCGCCTGCATAGTGCGCGCAACCCGCACAGGGTTGAACCGATCGACAAAACGGTCAGCGAAATAGCGTACCACCGCCTGGGACAGCGCCGCTGCAGCAATGGCAAGGCCACCCATGAAAGGTGCGGTCGCAAAGACAGACACCATGTAGATTGCCGACCAATCAATCGAAGCACCTTCAAGCAGCATCGCTGAGATTGAGATCCCAACCAGCACCAAAATCGCACGGCTTGGCCGCGCAAAGGTTGGCGCATCGCCATTGGTATCTGTTCCGCGTTTCGAAGCCGGCTGAAAGTCGGACAACAGAAGCCAAATCGCCCCTGTGACCAAAGGCACAACAAGTATCATGTGAAGCTGCGGCGAAATACCTATCTGGGCCATCAGCGCACCAAAGATACCTGCGCCAAAGAACCCGATGCTCCAAAACGCATGGGCGCGGTTCATGATCCGGCGGCCAAGCTCGGCCTCTGTCCGGTCAGCCTCCACGTTGATGACAATCTCAAGCGCGCCGATGGTTAACCCAGCTGGGATCAACAAGAGGAACAGCGCAACGGGCCCCGGTGCGAAAATTGCAATCGCAAAAAGCACCGATTGTGCAGGCGTCAGCCACAACACTGTGCGTCGATGACCCAATCGTTCGACAACAGAGGCACCAAACGTCAAGGCGACCAGCGTGCCAAGCGCCAAGCCCATCAGGGCAAGACCCAATGCACCCTCTTCAATGCCCATCTGATCCTTTACGGCGGGTAGGCGTGGGTAGATTTGACCAAGTCCGAAGGCATATATCGCAAACGACGCAAAAACACGTTGATGCGGGGCAAGGTGGGACGAGAGCGTCATGGGAAGACCCTTCAAATTTCGGTAGTAACTTGCATAAACGTGCAGAACGTGCAAGACATCATTGCACTTCGAAAGGGCCACAATGCTGACTGCCCAGCGCAAACAGATCATCCAAAGCGAACTTGACCGCGCAGGCCGCGTCATCGCGCGAGACCTTGCGCAGCGATTTGACCTGTCAGAGGATACGATCCGACGTGACTTGCGACAGATGGCATCGGCGGGCCTGTGTCAGCGGGTTTATGGCGGGGCTGTTGCGCCCTCGGCCGGTAAACTGGCGGTACGGCACGATCATCTTTCGGCAGAAAAGACCCGGTTGGCGCAGACGGCAGTGACCCTATTGCAGCCGGGGCAAACGGTGATGATCGACGCTGGCAGCACCAACACCGCGATTGCGCGCGCTCTACCAACAGACATGAATCTGACCATTGCTACCAACGCGCCAGATATTGCACATTTGCTGATCGGGCGCAGCGATTTGCGGCTTATCATGTTGGGTGGGAACTATCACCCCGGCCTAGGCGCTTGCCTTGGCCGAGAAACCCGCGCCGCGATCACAAATCTGCAGGCCCATTGGCTGTTTCTGGGTACTTGCGGGCTGGATGCCGATGCTGGCGTCACGGCGTTTGACGCAGGCGAGGCGGAAGTCAAAGCCACCATGGCAGCCTTCAGCGACCAGGTCGCGATTGCCGTCACTGGGGAAAAGCTGGGAACTGCCGCGCACTTTCCGGTTTTACCGACCGAAAAGGTCCACAGCCTGATTGCAGAGGACCGATCGGCCCTAACCCCTTATCGTAAAAAGGGTTTGTCAGTGGTGACACCCGGTTAGCTGGGCATCCAGCCTGCCAAATTGCGGTCAATTACACCGCAAAGCGCGTCGATATGCGCGGCGTCGTCGTTGAGGCAGGGAATGTAGGTAAACTGCTCACCGCCTGCCTCTTCGAAGCTTTCCTTGATCTCTTCGTTGATCTCTTCCAGCGTTTCGATGCAATCGGCAGAAAAGGCCGGGGCGCAGACGGCGATGTTTTTGACGCCCTCCTCCTCCGCCAGACGCGCAACCTCTTGAACAGTATAGGGTTTCAGCCATTCCTCTGGCCCGAAACGGCTTTGGAACGTGGTCACGATCTGGGTGTCGTCCCAGCCCAACCGTTCCTTCAAGAGCCGCGTCGTTTTCTGACATTGGCAATGATAGGGATCACCTTCGCGCAGGTAGCGTTCCGGCACCCCGTGATAAGAGCAGATCAGCTTTTCCGGTTTGGTTTCAGCAGCTTGATAGGCCCGTTCGATGGATTGGGCGAGCGCGTCGATATAAGCCGGATCAGCATAGTAAGGTTCGACCGTGCGGGTAATCGGTTGCCACTTTTCTTCCATCAAGGCGCGAAAGAACTGGTCGTTTGCGGTGGCTGACGTCGCCCCAGCGTAGTGCGGATAGAGCGGGAAGAACAGGATCTTCTGGCAGCCCGCTTCGACCATTTCGCGGACCTTCGATTTCGTCGATGGGTTACCGTAGCGCATGCAAAAATCGACCCGCACATCATCACCATATCGCGCGATCATCTGTTCCTTGATAGCGGCGGTCTGGGCCTTGGTGATGGTCAAAAGCGGGCTTTCATCAGCCTCTTCGTTCCAGATGGATTTATAAGCAGCGCCCGAGGAAAAAGGCCGTTTTGTCAGGATGATAAGCTGCAACAGCGGCTGCCAAAGCCAGGCGGAATAATCAACGACGCGCTTGTCTGACAGAAATTCATTCAGGTAGCGACGCATCGACCAATAGTCGGTTCCATCAGGCGTCCCAAGGTTCGCCAAAAGGATGCCGATCCGCGCGGGTTTGATCGCCGGATGATCCGCCGGGGCATGCATCGGACACGTCGCAGGACGCTCTTGTGTGGTGTCGTCGAACATCGTCATGCTCCGTTCCATATCCCGCCCAAGTCGCGGTTCCTAGTGTTTACGATACGCATCATGATTTGGATGTGTTTGGGTCGTGTTCCGGCACACCCAAGGCATCGGCGAGCCGCGCCTTCGCACTTCCGGGGCGCAGCGGTTTGGGCTGGCTTTCGGCAGGGGCCCAGCCGGTCAGGTTTACGACATCGAAGGTGGCCAAATAGCGTGCACAATCCATGCACATTGTATGCACATAGAAGTCTTGCACTTTGTTAACCAGTTCACGGCGGGTGAAGGATCTTAACCGATCTGACAGGGCATTCGTTTCACCCATGGCGCGCAGATCACGCATCAGATGCAGCGGAGATTCGTATTCCACCGGTACGGTCACAGAATCTGCAACCGGCAGCGCAAAGCCCGCCCTTTGCAGCAAACCGCCTAGATCGCGGATCTCTGCCATTGGCGCGATGCGCGGGGACAATCCGCCGGTTACGGCCACCTCTGCCTGGGCCAAAGCGGTCCGAAGCTCTGTCAGGGTTTCACCGCCAAAGAGGGTGCCAATGAACAAACCATCGGGGCGTAGCGCGCGGCGGCACTGGACCAGTTGGCCGACCAGATCATTGGCCCAATGCAGCGTTAGCGCATGGATCACGAGGTCAAACCGCGCCGGTTCAAGGTTCAGCACGTCATCGTCCGTAATAATCCGCGCATCTGGAAACCGCGATATCCAAACCTGCGGCCAAGGCGTGACAATCGCGATGTCGGTAAAGGTTCTGTTAACCTCTTGTAGTCTTTCATTAACCTCGTCTGCCACCCATTCGTGCAGGAACAACGCCGGGTTTTTGGCGGCGCGTTTGCGGTGTGCCAAAAGGGCGGCGCGGTCGGTCAAGGGAGGCGGGGCGGACATGCACCCCATTTAGGAGGGTTCGATGGCAATGCAAAGTCTGATCCGCGCAATCTACCCGCCGCAATGCGTCGGGTGCGAGGCCGCAGTCGAGTCCGAACATGGGTTGTGCGCGGATTGCTGGAAAGAGACGCGGTTCATTCAAGGGACCGTTTGCGACAGTTGTGGGATACCGCTGCTTGGGGACGACACGAGCGAAGGTGTGCAGTGCGATGATTGCATGACCATAGCGCGACCTTGGGTCAAAGGCCGGTCGGCACTGCTGTATCGCGACAAGGGGCGGCGGTTGGTCCTGGCGTTGAAACATGGTGACCGGACCGATCTTGCGATTCCGGCGGCCCGCTGGATGGTTCGCTGTGCGGGCGACATTCTGGAAGGTGATCCGGTTTTAGTGCCTGTGCCGCTGCATTGGTCGCGGTTGCTTCGTCGGCGCTATAATCAGGCGGCGTTGCTGTCGCAGCAGATCGGCAAGATCGCTGGAGTTACACATTGCGCCGATGCGTTGATGCGCCCGGTGAAAACCAAGTCGTTGGACGGGCACAGCAGGGATGCGCGGTTTGCCGCGCTAGAGAATGCCATCACGGACAACCCGCGACGCGCCGTTTTGATGAAAGGGCGAAAGGTCGTTGTGGTTGATGATGTGATGACCTCGGGCGCGACCTTGGCCGCCGCGGCAGAGGCGGCATTGCGCGCTGGCGCAGGGCAGGTCTGCGTTCTCACACTGGCGCGGGTGGCCAAGGATGCCTAATTAGGGATCAACCGAAGTTGCCCGAGGATGCAGATATGCAGACCGTTGAGATTTATACCTCGCCCACCTGTGGCTATTGCCACATGGCCAAACGCCTTTTGACTGCAAAGGGCGTGTCGTTTCAGGAAATTGATGTTGTCCGTGATCCTGCCAAGCGGGCCGAAATGATGCAGCGCGCCAACGGCGGCCGCACTGTGCCGCAAATCTTTGTCGGTGCCACCCATGTGGGCGGCTACGACGACATGGCGGCGCTGGATCGTGCTGGCAAGCTGGACCCGCTTTTGGCGGCGTGAGGGTCGGACTGATCCAATTGTCGGTCGGTGATAACCCGGCCGACAACCTGACCACGACGCTGTCGCTGGTGAAGCAGGCAGCGGACCGCGGTGCGACGCTGATTTGCACGCCCGAGGTCACCAATTGCGTATCCTCCAGCCGCGCTTTGCAAGAGGCGGTATTAGCCCGCGAGGTGGACGACATAACCTTGGCGGGGTTGCGTGATACGGCCCGAACTCTGGGCGTTTGGATTGCCGTCGGATCGCTGGCATTGAAGACCGGAGATGCCGATGGGCGGTTTGCGAACCGGTCCATTGTGATATCTGACCAAGGTGAGATTGTGGATCGCTATGACAAGATCCACATGTTTGACGTGCAGGTGTCCGAGACCGAGCAATTTCGGGAATCGGCAGGCTATAGGCCCGGATCGCGCGCTGTTGTTGCAAAGACCCCGCTTGCCGCGCTGGGCCTGACGGTGTGTTACGATCTGCGGTTCGCGCAGCTTTACCGCGCGTTGGCGCAGGCTGGGGCAGAGGTGCTGCTGGTGCCGTCGGCATTTCTGCCAACCACCGGGGCCGCGCATTGGGAACCGTTGCTGCGGGCGCGGGCGATAGAAACCGGATGTTTTGTCGTCGCAGCGGCGCAGACGGGCACACATGCGATGACGGATCAGGGCAATGCGGGCCAGCCTCGCCAGACCTACGGGCACAGTATGGTGATTTCACCCTGGGGCAAGGTTTTGGCTGACGCGGGCGCGGCGGTTGGTGTGACGGTGGTTGATTTGGACCTTGCGGAAGTGGCACAAGCACGCAGCCGCCTTCCGTCGCTGTCGCATGACCGCCCGTTCACAGGACCCTGATGCCGGATTCGAACCAAAACCTTGCAGTTTCGCTGTTTTCAGAACTGTTGGCTGTGGATCAGCTAGCGCGGATAAGCGTGGCACGGGTTTTGCCCAAAGGGATGGAATTGTCGCATTTCATGGTGCTGAACCATTTGGCGCACAGCACGAACGAGAAATCGCCCGCGCAGCTTGCGCGGTCGTTTCACCTGACCCGTGGGGCGATGACCAATACATTGGCCAAGCTGGAGTGGGCGGGTTGGGTACATGTGCGGCCCGACTGGGATGATGCGCGGCGCAAGATGGTGTCAATCAGCCCTGCCGGGCTTTCCGCCCGCGATGCAGCTTTGGCGGCGATTGCGCCGATCATTTCTGATGTCGTCCACACCGTGGGCGAGGACCGCGTGAAGACGACTTTGCCCGTATTGCGGGCGCTGCGGTCAAAACTGTCCGAATAAGGGCGCAGATGCTGCGCCGGTTTTCATTTAGCAGCACGCGGTTTTAGATTTCAGATCAGGATGTAAGAGCCGTTGAGGTCTTTTTGACCTATTCGTTTGCTCCGCATGGTCGCTTTATACAGCGACCGCTTTGACCTCTTCCCGCGCGTCACCTATCAGGGCTTCACCTCATTGAATGGGAAGACTATGGCACTTACGCACCCGGATCGGCTATTTCCTGTTGACCCTCGGCAACGCGATCTTGCGCGCAGCCTGTATCAATCTGTTGCAGACCTTCCGATCATCAGCCCGCATGGCCACTGCGATCCGCAATGGTTCGCCGAGAATGAGCGGTTCCCGAACCCTAGCGCCTTGTTCGTCATGCCAGACCACTATGTGTTTCGCATGTTGGTTAGTCAGGGCATACCGATGGCGGATCTGGGTGTTGCCCGCGCGGATGGCCGTCCGGTCGAGGCAGACCCGCGCAAAATCTGGCACCGTTTTGCAGCAAATTACCACCTGTTCCGCGGCACACCGTCCGCCATGTGGCTGGACCATTCGTTCGAACATGTCTTTGGCATTGATGCGGTGCTTGGGTCTGACACGGCGGACGCCATTTATGAACAGATCGAGGCGCAACTGGCCACAGATGCCTTCCGCCCCCGTGCGCTGTTTGATGCGTTCAATATCGCGGCTTTGGCGACAACCGAAGGGGCGTTGGACGATCTGCGATGGCACAAACAGATTGCTGAGAGCGGCTGGACTGGCCGGGTGATCACGACCTATCGGCCCGATGCTGTCGTTGATCCTGACTTCGAAGGGTTTCGTGAGAACCTTGTCACCTTTGCTGAATTGACTGGCGAAGACACCACAACCTGGTCGGGCTACCTTGCCGCGCACCGCCAACGGCGGGCGTTCTTTCAGGCACATGGTGCCACTGCGTCGGATCATGGGCACCCAAGTGCTACAACGGCAAACCTGCCCGCGCATGAGGCGGAGGCGCTGTTTGAGAAAATCGTTTCCGGAACATTCACCGCGCAAGAGGCTGACACCTTCCGCGGCCAGATGCTGACCGAGATGGCGAAGATGAGCCTTGAGGACGGGCTGACCTTGCAAATCCACGCAGGATCGCGCCGCAACCACAGCGCGTCGGTCTTTGCGGAATATGGACGGGACAAGGGTTTCGATATTCCGGGCCCGACCGACTATGTCAGTGCGCTGCAGCCGCTTTTGGATGCGGTCGGCATGGAACCCGATTTGACTGTGATCGTCTTTACTTTGGACGAAACAGCATATTCCAGAGAGTTGGCCCCGCTTGCTGGCGCATATCCTGCGCTGAAACTTGGCCCGCCATGGTGGTTTTTTGACAGCTACGAAGGCATCAAGCGGTTCCGCGAGGCGACAACGGAAACCTGCGGGTTCTACAACACCGCTGGCTTCAACGATGATACGCGGGCTTTCTGTTCCATTCCGGCCCGGCATGATGTGTCGCGCAGGTCCGACAGCGCCTATCTGTCAACGCTTGTGACAACGGGCCGCCTGCGTGAAGCTGATGCGTTTGAGGTCGCACAAGACCTCGCCTATGGGCTGGCCAAATCAGCCTACGGATTGTGAAGGGAAAGGGTCAGATGGCAGACTACCCACGCCTTACGCGCAGTGGCCCGCCGCCAAAAGTCAGGATTGTCCACCTTGGTCCTGGCGCGTTCTTTCGCGCGTTCAATGCCGTTTACACCCATGAAGCGATGGCGTCGGGCGGGGGTGATTGGGGTATTCTTGCTGTCAGCCTGCGCAGCCCGACAGCGCGCGATCAACTTAACCCGCAAGGTGGCACCTATACGGCTGTCACCTTGGGCGGGAAAGGAATGGTGCCGAAGCAGATTGAGTCCATTGCCGGGGTTCTGGTCGCGCCAGAGGACCCCAAAGCCGTCGTAGACGCCATGGCTGACCCCGCGGTCAAGATCGTATCACTCACGATCACTGAGAAGGGATATTGCCGGTCGCCGTCAACCGGGCGGCTTGATGAGACCCATCCTGATATCGCGCACGATCTGGCCGGGCTGGAGGCGCCGGTCTCGGCAATCGGATTCATTGTTGCGGCCCTTGCTGCGAGGCGGGAGGCCGGTGTTGCACCATTCACTGTGCTGTCATGTGATAACCTGCCGTCCAACGGTGCGTTGGTGCAGGACATCGTGCTGGCATTTGCCCGCCTGTTTGACGCTGATCTGGCAAGATGGATCGAAGAAGATGTTGTGTTCCCATCGACGATGGTGGACCGGATCACACCGGCTACCACGCAGGATGACCGCAAGGCTTTGTCAGAGCTGACAGGATATCAAGATGAGGCCTGCGTCTTTCACGAACCATTCCGGCAATGGGTGATTGAGGACAGGTTTCCCCAAGGCAAACCAGCGTGGGGCAAGGTAGGGGCCCAATTGGTGAGTTCTGTCCACGCGCATGAAGTCATGAAGCTACGGTGCCTGAACGGGGCGCATTCCATGCTTGCCTACCTTGGATATCTGGCTGGTTACGACACCATTGCAGAGACGGTCGCAGATCCGCATTTTGCGGCCATGTGCCAAAACGTCTGGCGTGATGAGGTCATCCCGACTGTCCCACAGCCTGACGGCGAGGACCTGACAGCCTATTGCGCGACGTTGATGGAACGTTTCAAGGACCCGGCGATCCGGCATCGGACATGGCAGATCGCGACCGACGGAAGTCAGAAACTGCCGCAGCGGATTCTTGGCACGTTCGCGGACAATCTGGCACAAGGCCGGTCCCCCAAGGGCCTCGCCCTCGCGGTAGCGGGGTGGATGCGATACGTGGGCGGTGTCGACGAGAATGGGGGCGACATCGACGTCCGTGACCCGTTGGCCCAGACCCTGCGCAAAACGAGCGAAAGTGCGCAGTCTGCCACGGGGAAGGTTCAGGCCCTTCTGGACGTCGAAGATGTTTTTGCCCCGGGTTTTGCGCAGGATGAACAGGTTCAACAGCTTCTTTCAGATGCCTATGACGATCTGGTCAACCTTGGCGCAAAGGCCGCCGTTCAGCAGGCCGCCCGCAATCCATAGGTCGTTGAAGCCATTACCGAAAACTAAGCCGTGCCGCGCACCGGCCGATCATTTTTGATGTTGAAGATCATTCCATCCAGCAACTCTTCGAGGTCGGGGCGCGCGGCGGGACCGTTGGAAATGTCGACAAGCATCAAGGTTCCGTCTGGACGCAACCCAAACGCACCGGGCTCAGCGAAATTTTGCGTTGTCTCCGCCTCTGACAGAGGTGAAGAGACGTAAAGCCCAAGGTCACGCATCTGCGGCTCTGACAGCCCGTAGCACAGATCGAAATCCCAGCCGAATTCTGCAAGATCTGCTGCGGCTTTGTCTGCCGTATCCGCAGAGGCGACAACGATATCCATGTGCTCTGTCCAGTGGGACAATGCTGCGTTCAATTTGTTCAAGAAGCGTTTGCATCGAGGACAATGCCGACCGCGATAAATGAAAACCATGCTCCAACGGTCTTTTGTTCCGCCGATTGTTCGCGTCTGGTCTGAGCCGACCATGGGAAGTTCAATCGGCGCGACAGGAGCGCCAACGTTTGGTTTTTCATGTGACATGGTGGTGTGTCCTCTTTTGTCCGCCGACGACATCAGATTTATTGGAAATAGTCGGCATGGGTATTGTGAATTTCCGTGATGACCGGATCAAGACGGCCAATGTGCTTGCGCAATAGTGCGCGGGTGCGTGGTGCATCCCTTTGCATCAGTGCGTCTGAGATTTTGATATGTTCGGCCAAGACGTCTTCTCGTTCTTCGTCATGGGACAGGCTGAGCACGCACAGCCGGTCAACGTGACGCTTGCATGACTGGATCGTTTCAAAGGCAAGGGGGAGGCCGGCTTCTTCACAGATGAGTTTGTGAAAACCGTAGTCCAATTCATGAAACTTTGCCGTATTGGAATTTTCCAGCGCGGCCCTTTGCGCCTCGATGTTTTCCTCCAAGGCTGCTGCCTTGGCTTCGGTCCAAATTGCGCAGGCGCGCTCTGCCACTTCGAGCTCTACGGAGAGACGCAGGAAACGGGCGTTCTGAATTTCAGCCAATGAAAACCTGCGCACGACGGTGGCGCGCTGGGGGCGGATGCTGAGCAAATTCAAATTGCCCAGACGCCGAAAAGCGTCGCGGATTGGCTGGCGGGAAACACCGAACCGTTTGGCGACCTCGGCTTCGGAAATCTTGGTGCCGGGCAAAAGGGTCAGCGAGACAATCTCTTCAAAGAGATGGTCAAAGACCACGTCGGCTGTCGAGCGAGTCCCGTCAAGTACCGTGTAATCGTTCATCTTGTGTCCTTTTCCAAACCACCGCTGGGACGTGCGCAGAACGTGTAGTCGAGAGTGGTTCTACTAACAAACCATAACACGCTTGACAATTCTAGGATACTAGTCCTCCATTAGCGACATGGCTATACAAGCGCACCGCCGACGTTATGGCCCAATCTGGTGCAGTCTGACACTTAGGAGGATCAGTCTGTTTTGGATTGTTGAGGCATGGGGAGAGACGAGGATTAAATTTCACGTTCAGAACGTCAGGGGCGGCAAGCATTGCCTGCAACCGAGCCCGTTCTAACCCGCGCCAAATTAATCATTCAGGGAGAAACCAATGAACAAGATAATGTCTAAAACACTTCCAGCGGTCGCAACCGCCTTGGCACTTTGCGCGACGGCTGCCGTTGCCGAAGATTGGCGCGCATGGAACATCCACGTTGACGGCCATCCAAATACGGCCGCAATGGACCGTTTTGCCGAACTGGTTTCTGAAAAGACCGGCGGCGAAGTCACCATCGAAGTTTTCCACGGCGGTGTGCTGGGCAGCCAGCCGGATGCACTGGAACAAGTGCAGCTTGGCGCGATTGATATCGGGAACTTCAACCTTGGTCCTGTTGGTCCAATCGTGAAAGAAGCGAACCTTGTTTCCTTGCCGTTCATCTTCCGCGACGTTGACCACATGTTCCGCGTTTTGGATGGCCCTGCAGGTGACAAAGTTGCAATGGCCATGGGTGAAGCGGGCATTCTGCCAATCGGTTGGTTCGACGCAGGCGCGCGGTCCTTCTACAACAACACCGGCCCGATCAATTCGCCTGATGATGTTGCGGGCATGAAGATTCGTGTGATGAACAACGACCTGTTCACCGGCATGGTGAACGCGATGGGCGGTAACGGTACACCAATGGCCTTTGCAGAGGTTTACCAGTCGCTGAGCACGGGTGTTGTGGATGGTGCAGAAAACAACCTGCCATCGTTCCAATCCGTTGGCCACTTTGAGGTTGCAGGTTACTATTCAATGTCAGAGCACCTGATCATTCCAGAATGCATCTGCGTGAACACGGCCAAGTTCAACGCGCTGTCCGCAGACATGCAGGCCGCTTTGGTCGCAGCCGCAGAAGAAGCGTCGGTTTTCCAGCGTGAGCTGTGGGCAGAGCAGACCCAAGCCAGCCGCGAAGCGGTTGAAGCCGCTGGTGTCAAGATCAACGAGATTGCCGACAAGGGCCCGTTCCAGGCTGCGATGGCACCTGTGTACGCAGACTACCTTGCTGCGAACCCAGATATGACCGAATTGGTCGAACTGGCACAATCCACCGAGTGATCAAAATAATATAAGAAATAATGACGTCCGGCCTGTAGGCTGGGCGTCATTCACATGGAAGGGTGGGGCATGAGCAGCTCTGACAACAAACTAACCGGGCTGGGGCCGATCGATGCGGTTTTTCGCGGCATCGTTACGGTGTGTCGGGTCATTGCGGGATGCGCCCTTGTGCTGCTGACTGTCTTGCTTGGCTATCAGGTGTTCGGACGATACGTCCTGAACGATACGCCAACATGGGTTGATCCGCTTTCCCTACTTCTGATCATGCTGATTGCGTTTCTGGGTGCGGGCATTGGCGTCTACGAGCACACCCATCTTGCCGTCGTGATGTTGCGCCAAATGGTCACCGCACGGGTTCGCATGGTTATGGTGTTTTTCACCGATCTGGTCATGGCGGTCTTTGGCGGCCTGATGATCTGGTATGGTGCGTCGTTGACCATGTTCAAATGGAAAACCGCGATCCCGTTGATTGGTTTGCCCGAGGGGCTCCGGTCGCTTCCGCTGACGATTTGCGGTGGCATGGTTTTGATCTTTTCGCTGGGCCATCTGGCACGGCTGCTTTTGGGGCGCGATACGCGCGCCGATAGTGTCGAATAGGGACCTTTAGATGGGACTTGCGCTACTTTTGGGGGTTTTCACCCTTTGTGTTGCCTTCGGAACACCGGTGGCTTTTGCTTTGGGCATCTCTGCGATTGCCGCGTTCTGGTTCGAAGGCTTGCCTTTGGTTGTCGGATTTCAGCGGATCATCTCGGGCATCAATGTGTTTTCGTTGCTGGCGATCCCGTTTTTCATTTTCGCAGGTGAGCTGATGTTCCATGGCGGGATCGCCATGCGTCTGGTCAAGTTTGCCCAAGCCGCCGTAGGCGCGGTGCGTGGTGGTCTTGGTATCGTCAACGTGTTTTCCTCTATGTTGTTCGGGGGAATTTCCGGGTCGGCGATTGCCGATATCTCGGCCCTTGGTTCGATCCTGATCCCGGTGATGAAGGACAAAGGGTATGATGCCGACTATGCGGTGAACGTCACCGTGACATCGTCAATTGCCGGCATCATCATTCCGCCCAGCCACAACATGATCATCTATTCAATCGCTGTCGGTGCCGGCAGCGGCATGTCGATTTCGAGCCTGTTTCTGGCTGGCGTTGTTCCCGGTGTCCTGATGTGCGTTTGCCTGGCGCTTGCGGCTTATCTGGTCGCCGTCAAGCGGGGCTATAGCGCAGAGCAGTTCCCCGGATGGGAAGCGCTGATGTATGCGTTTTTCGGGGCCATTCCCGGGTTGATGACTGCCGTTATCATCGTCGGCGGTGTTCTGTCCGGCGTGTTCACGGTGACGGAATCCGGTGCGTTCGGGGTGATTTATGCGTTTCTTGTGACGCTGATCGTCTACCGTTCTCTTACTTGGGAAAACTTCAAGATTGCGGTCAACCAGTCTGTCAAAACCACAGCGATGGTGATGATCCTCATCGCGTGTGCGGCGGCCTTTGCCTATATGCTGACCTACTACCGCGTGCCGTCCATGATGGTTGGTTTCATGATGGGGCTGACGGAAAACCCGATCCTGATCCTTTTGATGATCAACGCAGTGCTGCTGTTGCTGGGGATGATCATGGATATGGCCGCGCTGATCCTGATCTGCACGCCGATCTTCTTGCCCGTTGCTATGGCGCTTGGCATGGATCCGGTCCAGTTCGGCATGGTCCTGCTGGTCAATCTTGGGCTTGGCCTGTGTACGCCGCCTGTCGGGTCGTGTTTGTTCGTGGGCTGCGCCGTCGGCAAATTGCCGATGGAGAAGGCCGTCAAGACAATCTGGCCGTTCTATCTGGCGATTTTCGTGGCACTGATGCTGATCACATTTATTCCGGCGATTTCCATGTGGCTGCCGGAAACGGTGAACCGGCTGCTCGCGGATGGCTAACTGAGCGCGGCGATAATCCCGCGCAATTCGGCCAGACCGCGTAAGCGCCCGATCAGGGTGTACCCAGGCTGAAATTCACGGCCGGTGTCATGCAACAGGGCATGGCCGTGATCGGCGCGGAACGGCAGGGTGGTGCCGCGTTCGGTTTGGGCCTGCAAAAGCTCGTCCACGACGGCCACCAAGTTCACATCCCCAGCCAGATGGGCGCTTTCAAGGAACGATCCGTCTGGTTGTTTGGCGACATTGCGCAGGTGCACAAAATGGATGCGCGCCCCAAAGGTCTGTGCGATGGCGGGCACGTTGTTGTCGGGATGCGACCCGAGCGACCCCGTGCAGAGCGTCAGCCCATTGGCGGGCGCGTCGAAGGCCTTCATGATCCAGTCGATGTCATCCGCAGTCGAAACGATGCGGGGCAGGCCCAATATATCGCGAGGCGGATCATCGGGGTGAATGCACAGATGGACGCCAAGCTCGGTCGCGGTTGGGATCACTTCGGACAGGAACCGTTTGAGGTTTGCACGGAGATCATCGTGGGTCAGGCCATCGTATGACGTCAGAACCGCCCGCAGGCCGCCGATGTCATAGGTGTCCACGGCACCCGGTAGGCCAGCCATGACTGCCGCAAGAAGCGCGTCACGCTCTTCCTGCGTGCTGTGTTCGAACCAGTTCTGACCGGCCGTCAGGGCGGCTGGGTCATAGTCTTCCTGCGCCCCATCCCGGCCCAGCATGTGAACCTCGAACGCGGCCATCTTGGCGGCGGAAAACAGCAGGCCCGTTCCGCCCCCCGGAACAGGCGCTGTCAAATCTGTGCGGGTCCAGTCGAGGATCGGCATGAAGTTATAGCAAACCGTCTTGATGCCTTCGGCCGCAAGGTTGGCAAGGCTTTGGCGATACCGGTCGAACAGACCGCTGAGGTCGCCCGCACCGCGTTTGATGTCTTCGTGAACCGGCAGGCTTTCGACCACGTCCCAGGTCAGGCCCGCGCGCTCAATCTCGGCCTTGCGGGCGGCAATGGCGTCGCGGGGCCAAACCTCTCCATACGGGATCGCGTGCAGGGCGCTGACGATGCCTTGCGCACCTGTTTGGCGGACCTCGGCCAGCTCAATCGGATCAAATTCTCCAAACCAACGCCATGTTTCCCGCATCAGCAATCTCGCTTTCTTCCAAGTTTTGTCGTGGCCAAGATGGTTGGGTTGGACACAGGATTACCGTTTCACGTGGGAGACGGCAGGGGCAGTGCCTTTGGATCCACCGGGACGAGGGCCCCGCGATGGGCGATCACAACCCGCGACAGCGCGCAGGCTGCTTCGATCCCGCTTTTCAGCGATGCCCCAGCCGTACGCGCGGCAAAGATGCCCGCGTTAAAGCTGTCCCCGGCGGCTGTGGTATCCACAACCGTATCAAGTGCAGCAACAGGTATTTCGCCGAACTGTCCGTTGTCCGCATAAAGAACCGCATCAGCCCCGTTCTTGACCACCACCGTTGTAGCGCCTGCATCGACGTAGCGTTGCGCCGTGGCCTGAGGGGATGCGTCATTGAACCAATCTGCTTCATCCTCGAACGAGGGCAACACCAGATCGCTGACGGCTGCACCGCGCATGATCCCCGCTGTCATGTCATTGCCTGAGGACCAAAGTTTGGGTCGCAGGTTTGGATCGAAGGCGATGGTCTTTCCGGCGGCCCGCGCATCACCCAATGCCGCAAGCAAGGCTGTGCGGCCTTCTGGGGGCAGCACGCCAAGTGTGATGCCCGAAAAGTAGATCAAATCCGCATCCGCCATCGCAGAGGCCAATGCTGCGGGATCATCCGCCAGCGTCCGCGCGGCCGATTGCCCGCGCCAATAGGAAAAACTGCGTTCGCCGTTTTTCAATGAGATCATGTAAAGGCCGACGGTCTTGTCCGGGGAGGTTTGGATATACCGGTCATTGATATTGCCGTCGCGCATGAAGGCGCGCATATCGCGAGAGATTTCGTCATCTCCGACAGCGGTAAAATAGGCCACCTGCGCGCTAGGTGCCAAACGCGCAAGATACCACGCTGTGTTCAGCGTATCGCCCGCAAATCCCAAACAGAACTGTCCGTCAGTTTCGGAGGGGGCCAATTCGGCCATGCATTCCCCAATGGCAAGAACGCGCATGTTTTTGCACCCTTTATGAAAAGACCATACCGCCGTTGATGTCGATATTTGTGCCCGTCATAAAGGCGCTGTCATCACATGCAAGGAACAGGATCAGATTTGCCGTGTCTTCGACATGGCCTTGACGTTTCACCGGGGCGTTCGCCTCGAACCCGCGCCGCCCAGCATCGGGCGTGTGGATGTTATGGAAATCCGTGTCGATCATGCCGGGACACAGCGCATTGACCCGCACCTTTGGCCCGACCTCTTTGGCGAGGCCACGGGTCATTGTCATCACAGCCCCTTTGGACGTGGCATAGGCCACCGCACCCGGACCCCCGCCATCACGCCCGGCCTGACTGGCGATGTTGACGATCGCGCCGGTGTCCATATGTGCAAGGCAGGCCTTGGTCATCATAAAGATGCTGGTCAGGTTCAGTGCCATCACCGTGTTCCAGAACGCGACGTCCATCTCGGCCATGGTTTTGCGCGCAACAAGGCCGCCCGCGTTGTTGACCAACACATCGACGCCGCCGAAATTTTCAACTGCGGCACCAACAAGTGCATCGACACCGTCTTGCGTGTTCAGGTCGGCCTGCACGGCCACAGCTTTACCGCCAGCCTTTTCGATATCTGCGACGACGCTGTCGGCACCGGTGGAGCTTTCAAAATAGCTGATCGCGACATTGGCCCCTTCTGAGGCCAGTTTACGGGCCGCAGCGGCCCCGATGTCGCGTCCGCCACCTGTGACGATGGCCGTTTTCCCGGCAAGTTTCATGGTCTGTCCTTTGTCGTTCGGCCTGTCAGCGATTGAGCTTCAGGAAGTAGTCAAAAATCTCAGGCACGTTGCCGTCGCCCATACCCGCTTCCAATGCAGCAGACAGGTTTGCAGAGGTGCCTTCCGCGATTTGGGCGCGGGTGCCCATATCGTTGGCCATCTGCAGGAAATACGCCAAATCCTTGTTGGCATTGGCAATCGAAAAACCAAGGTCGCTGATCCCGTCAACGGCGTACTTCTTACAGAACCCCATGAAGGGCGAGTTCGACGGACCAGCTGACATGATGTCATATAGCTGGCCGCGATCAACGCCTGCACGGTCGGCGATGGCGAAGGCCTGACTCATCGCGGTGACGGTGGTCATGCCAATAAAGTTGTTGATCAGTTTGGTGACGTGACCGGCCCCAAGTGCGCCAAGGTAGAAGACATTTTCGCCCTGATCGTCGAGAACCGGCTTCACCTTGTCAAAAGTCGCTTTGTCGCCCGCCGCCATGATGTTGAGCAGACCATCCTTTGCGTGCGCGGGGGTCCGCCCAAGGGGGGCGTCGATCATGCCTGCACCTTTGGCCGCCAAATCCGCACCGATCTTGCGGGTGCTGTCGGGAATGGACGTGCCAAAGTCGATCAGGACCGCGCCGTCCTTTACACCTGCCAACAGGCCGTCATCGCCATAAACAAGACTTTCCACAACCTCGGACGTGGTCACGCACAACATGATGATGTCACTGGCCTCGGCCAGTTCCTTGGGCGTGCTGGCCTGCCGCGCGTTGCCGCGGTCCAGCACGGCAGAGACGACATCCGGCTTGCGGCCCATGACGACAAGCTCATAGCCCCTTGTCTGAAGGTTCTCGACCATATTGCCGCCCATCAGGCCAAGGCCAATGAAACCAATCACAGGTTTGGTCATGTCGTCGTCTCCGTAATTAGGGGGGTTGGCATCACAAGAAGTCTTCGCGATGCGGCGTGAAGACATCCAAGAGCGTGCCCGCCTCAAGGCAGGTCGCGCCGTGTTCGATGTTTGGCTCTTTATAAAGACTGTCGCCTGCACCCACGATGTAGGTGTTATCCCCCACCGTGAATTCGAATTTGCCCGACATCACGTAGGTGATTTGTTCGTGGCGGTGATGGTGCAGCGGTGCTGTCACGCCAGCCTCGAAGTGGACTTCAACAACCATCAGGTTGTCGTTGTGCGCACCAACCTTGCGGCTAAGGCCGGCGTCCACAGTTTCGAGCGTGCCTTCGGCTTGAGGGAAATAGTTTTTGACGTCCATGTGCTATGATTCCTTTAGGTGTTCGCCAGTTTCTTCATGACAACCTTGAACGTGTGTTCGTCAGGGTCCGTGAAATAGAGATCAGCGTCATACCCCTGATCGTCCATGAAATTGAATATCCGCTTTGGTGCATCCAGCTTGTACGGGACCAAGAGCGTGGCGATCCGATGCCGTGTGGCTGCCGGGTATTGCGCTGTCAGAACGGTACTGACTGGCAAGCCTTCGTAGTCGGCTGGGTCCACATCGGTGAATTCGGTTTTCTGTGTGATGACAGGCTTGCCGCCCTCGGACCAGACGACCTGCCCATAAAACCCTGCACGCTTTTGGGTGTTGCGGAACGATGTCTTGCCAAGTTCAAAAGGTTCATTGGCGTGCAGCAGCCAGTCCACCGTAACCGGCGTTTCCGCGTCCACCTTGTCTACGATCACAAAATACGAATTGCGCACGAAATAGATTTCGCGCTCGGCGCTGGTCACTTCGGGTGACAGGATCTGGTAGGCGGCGGTGGCATCGCCGTGAATGAAGAGGTGGTCGTCCCGTTCTTCGGCCGCAATGATTTTGCCCTTCGCACGCAGTGCTTTTGCTTTGTCTTTCTCGGCGTATTGGCCCTTGCCGTTGATCAGGATCGCGTTCTTGGACCGGGTCTGGCGCCGCCATTTCTGGTGCATAGATGAGTTAAAAGCGACGTAGTGGCCCGATTGGATCGCCAAGTCCTCGCCGTAGGCGGACAGGCAAAAGGCGTTCTGATCGCCGTGGCTGTGGCTGATCGACCCATAGGGGGAGGATTTGAACACAAATTGGATGTGTTCGTCGGGCTCTGCCATGGCATGTTGGACGCCGACCCAGCCGACACCCTTGAAGTGTCTAAAGCCGCTTTCGGGGGGTGTCGCTTCGACCGTGGGCCAATCTGTGCGGAAGGCCAGTTCGTCAAACCGGGTATCCCACCAGCCCCAATTGTAGAAATCGCCCTCAGTACCGGGGTTCAGGCGGTGGTTTTCGTCACAGTACCACTGATAGGCACCATTGCCGGTGACGCCACCAAACTGGCGCAGGTTCATGCCGATCTTGATACAAGACAGGTCGCCCATCGTACTGTCATCGCCAAAGGTGGCGCGACGTGTATTCGGCGCTTTGGTAAAAAGCGGGAAATCAGCGGTGTTCTGGAAGAACGGGCGGCCATATATATCCAAGCCGGTATAGGATTTCAGCCAGTTCGCCGCGTCCAGCAGATAGGAAATTCCAGTCATCCAATAGTGCGGCCCTTCGGCCCAGCCGCCTTCGGCGTCGCCCCAAGGCGAATAGACTGTGTAGAGAAATTCGATTGAGTAGTTGAGCCAGTCGCGGGCCTGACCCGTTTCATCATCGTGCAGCAAGGCGATACAGGCGGGAATGATGCAGGACGACACAGACCGCACAGCGTGGCTGTCATAAGGGAACAGATGAATTTTGGCGTTCAGAATCGCGTGCTCAGCGATATCGCGTGTGCGTTCCAACAGGGCTGCGCGCACTGTGGCACGTTCCTCTTCGGTCAGGTCATCATGCAGCCAGTCATATCCCCAAGCGAGCGCATTGCAGACGCGGTAGGCCCATTCATCGGTATAGGCACGGGATGTCACGCCCAGCGGTTCCCAGCTTGCGACCTCTAGCAGCCATTCTTTGGCGCGGGCGGTCATGGCCGGGTCGTCTGTCACCTTGCCGCCGATGGCAAGGTGGCGGATCGCGTACCAGACTTCCTGCAAATCGATATAGGTCTTGCGCCAGACAGCCGCGGTGCGGGTGTGATTTGGGTAGCCTGCCGGTTCACCCATCACGTCCCGGTCCATCCAAGGGAGAACGGATTTCTGGTAAAATGTCGCCCAGGTGCAGTGATCAGGGTCTTTTTTGACGGCCTTTTTGAAGTCAGCCAGGCGGTCGCTTGTCATCCACAGGCGTGGGTGATCCTCCGCAACATTTGCCAAACGGCTCTCACGCGCGGGAAGCGGGGTTTTGGGGAGGTCTTTGGCCACCGTGAAGCTGCGGGTGCTGCTCCAATCGCTGGACGCTTCGCCCTTGGCGTTGTCCCATGTGGCGTAGGACCAGTGATAGTTCCCCGGCGCCAAGACATCGTCGGGGGTAAAGAAATTCAAAGGCAGATTTTCGTAGACTTGCGTTTTGCCTTTTGGAAACGCGGGGTCGCTGGACATGCGCAGCACATAGGTCGCGTCATCATCGAGGACCGGGAGCCAGGTAAAACGCGGCGGGTTTTCCACCAGTTCGGTGTCAGCCACCGGACCATATTGAATGGTCAATAGGCCCGCTTTGGGTTCGTCAAGTTTTGGCAGTTCAGCAGCTGGCATGTGTCAATCGGGTCCGCGTTTCAGAGGTTTAAGCATCTGGGGGCGATCCTGTGGACCGCCCCCAAAAAGGGAGAATTAACCGCCGTACTGACGGTCGTAGGCGGCCTGCATCACTGTAAGCAGCTCTTGCATGCCCATCTCGTCCAGAGTGGCGAGGTATGCATCCCAGTCTGCCATCACGTCACCGTTGCCCAAGATCCAGCCTTGCTGACGTTCGAGCATATAGTCGCGAATGGACCCCCAGGTGCGGTCATAGATCGCCTGTTCGTCAGCCGTGAAGGACACGCCAAGGAAGTCCTCGATCAACAAGTCCTGAGTGTCATAGAGCGCGATGCCTTCAAGGGCGAATTCGTTGCTCCACTGGATTTCATAGGCGTAATCCTGGAAGTAACCACGGCCCTGAAGTTGTGCGCCGACCTGATAGAGGGACCGGTTCACGGGACCTGCATCAAGGAACTCTTGCTTGAAGATCGGCTGACCGTCGATCATGTCATAGTGCATGCCTTCGACGCCAAAGTTGGCCAGGCGGCGGCCCTCTTCGGTGAACCAGAAGTCAAAGTACTTGATCGTTTCGACCACATTTTCGTTCTCAAAGCCGATGGCCCAACCGTCTGGCTTTACCAGAATGCGGCGATGCTCTTCGATGCGGCGACCGGATGGGGACGCGGGTGGCAGGAATGCCTCGAAGGCGAACCCGTCAATTTCGGACGACAGGCGATTGTAGCCAGAGGTGGATGCAAACCAGTCGTGGGTCGAACCGCCAAGGTTTTCGGACAGCAGGAAGTCACGCGCGGACGAACCACGGGTGAAGATTTCTGCGTCGATCAGGCCTTCTTCGTACCAACGCGCAAGGTTCGAGATACCGTCCCGGTAGCCTTCGCCGATATAGCCGTGTCCGATGACACCGTCCTCGATCAGGAAGTCGTGGTAGGTGTCAGAGCCGTGCGCGCGGCCGTCCCAGAGTGTCACAAGACGGATCAGCTCTGGCCACTGGCGGGCAAAGAATGGCACTTCGTCGGCCAGACCGTTGCCGTTGGGGTCTTGCGTCTTGAAGGCGCGCAGGACCGCTTCGTACTCATCCACAGTTTCAGGGACTTCAAGGTCCAACGCCTCAAGCCAGTCTGTACGAATCCAGTAGCCGCGACCGTATTTGCCGTCGGGCAGATAGGGGATGTAATACATCTGGCCGTCGGATGCTTTCACCGCGGCCTCGATGTCGGGGCGGGTGGCATAGTAGGCAGAGATGTTTGGCGCGTGTTCTTCGATCAGATCGTTGAGAGGCACAAACGCACCTTCAGGCCCGAACTGATTCACAAAGTCGCGGATCCGGCTGGAGCCTACGATGTCAGGGATGTTGCCACCCGCCAGCATGAGATTCAGCGCTTCCGTCCGTCCGGTATTCTCGTCCGTCCGCATGTTTGCACCGACCGTGTCGTTGATCAGGTGGATACCTGTCAGTTCGCGGGCGACCTGTTCAACGGGCCATTGCTCATCATAGATGGGGTAGGCGCGATGGTTCATCTGGATGGTCAGCTCGATCGGTTCCTCCGTGATCCGCAAGTGTCCATCCGCGAAAGCGGGTGTTGTGATGGCGCTGCCTGCTAGCAGGGCTGCCGCCAGGGTAATTTTACGCATTTTGTTCCTCCCTTATGCGTTAGGTTATTCCTTTACACCTCCGAGCAGGATGCCCTTCTCGAAGTATTTCTGAATGAACGGGTAGACGATCAGCACAGGGATGATCGAACAGACGATAATGGCCGCAGTGACCGTTTCAGCGCTAAAGGCCGCTTCGGTCTGAACGATGGCAAATTCATCATCATCAGACAGTTGCGCGATGGTATGGCGCAAAAAGACCTGAAGCGGGATTTTGTCTTCGGACTGAAGCAGGACCATGGCCCAGAAAAAGCCGTTCCAGCGGGATACGATGCAAAAGAGTGTGATCGTTGCGATGGCCGGTTTGGAGAGCGGAACGAAAACCTTCCACAGCACCTGAAAATCATTGGCCCCATCCATGCGCGCGGCTTCTTCGAAACTTTGCGGGATGGCCTCAAAGAAGTTGCGCAGCAGGATGATGTTGAAGGCGTTGACAGCGAACGCAAGGATGATGCCGAACATGGAGTCGAGCAGGTTCAAATCACGCATGTTCAGGAAGAACGGGATCAGGCCTGCGTTGAACCACATCGTAAAGGCGATAAAGAGGTTGAAGAACCGCCGTCCCTTAAGCTGCGGACGCGACAGCGCATAGGCGCCCGGGATGATGAACAGCATGCTCATGATCGTGCCGCCGATGGTGTAGATGAATGTGTTCCGGTAGCTGATCCAGAATTTCGGGTCCGAGATGATGTAGCCATATGCTTCGAGTGTGGCGTCAATCGGCGTCAACACGACCTTGCCGGCCTGGGCTGCAAAACCCGAGCTAAAGGACACCGCTGCGATATAGATGAAGGGATATAGGGTCGCTGCCGTGAACATCCCGATCAGAACCGACACAGTGATCGCAAAGACCTTGTCTCCGCCGGAATAGAGGTTCCATTTTTGCATGTGCTATCCCCCTACCAGAGCGATGTGCGCGAGAATTTGCGCGACAACGTGTTGGCGGTCATCACCAGGACAAAGGCAACAACTGCGTTAAAGAGCCCGGCAGCGGCGGCAAGGTCGTACTGACCCGACTGAAGGCCCTGACGATACACCCATGTGTTCACAACATCGGCGGTCTCGTAGGTGGCGGGCTGATAGAGCAGGATCACCAGTTCGAACGACACCTCCATCACGTTGCCGATGCGGATGATCAGCATGATCAGGATGGTCGGCAGGATCGACGGAATGGTGATTTTCCACATCATCTGCCAGCGGTTCGCCCCGTCCACCACGGCGCTTTCATAAAGTGACGGGTTCACGCCTGCGATGGCGGCCAAAAAGACGATGGAGCCAAAGCCCGCTTCTTGCCAGATGCCTGTCCCCACAAAGATCGGGCGGAACCACTGGGGCTGCGTCAGGAAGTAAACCGGATCAAACCCCAGCCAGCTAATGACCGTGTTGATGACACCAACCGTCGGCGAGAAGGCCGTGATCACGATACCTGCAATAATCACAGAGGAAATGAAGTGCGGCAGATACACGATCGTCTGGGCGGTGCGCTTGTAGGTGGCGTGCAGGATTTCGTTGAACATCAATGCCAGAATGATGGGCGCTGGAAATCCGAACAGCAGATTGTAGAAACTGATGGTGATCGTGTTTTTGACCGCGCGGATGAACTGATCATTCGAGAACAGCGTTTCAAAGTGTTCGAAACCAACCCAAGGGCTACCTGCTGCACCTCTGAAAATCGAATAGTCTTTGAACGCGATCTGAAGCCCGTACATTGGCTTGTACAGAAAGACGATGAACCAAATGATGGTCGGAAGCAGCATGGCATAGATTTGCCATTCCCGTTTGAAGTGATCCAAAGTGCGGACCCAAGTGCTGTCGGGCGTCCGCGTTTGCTTTCGATCTCGCAGGGCTTCGCCCGCTTCGACGACGATCTCTTCAATAGGGGCGCCACCGACGTCAGAGTTTCGGTCCGACATGTCTTAGCCCCCTACGGTCAACGCGCGGCCGGTTCCGGCGTCGAAGACCTTTACCAAGTGGGATGGCACGTGCACGGTTTTGACACCCGACAGATGCGCAATGTCGCCGTTGGTGTCGGCCTTGAAGACCAGATTGTCCTGGCCGTGGCGAGCGTGAAGCAAAGCCTCAGAGCCCAGTGGCTCGACCAGATCAAGGTCGATGGGGAGGGCGGTTGTGGCCTGACCTTCGCCCAGCATCACGTGTTCGGGCCGGATGCCGAGAATGACATCACGACCCTGATCTTTGGCTGTAAGACCGTCGATCTTGATCTCAGTATCGCCAACCTTAGCGCCGATGTCTGTCAGCGTCCCTTTCATCTGGTTCATTGGGGGGGACCCGAGGAAACCGGCGACGAATGTATTTACGGGATTGTTGAACAGCTCCATCGGAGTGCCGACCTGTTCAATCCGGCCATCGTTCATCACGACGATACGGTCTGCCAATGTCATGGCTTCGACCTGATCATGGGTGACGTAAATGGAAGTGACGCCAAGGCGGTTGTGCAGGCGTTTGATTTCAGCCCGCATTTGCGTGCGCAGTTTGGCGTCCAGATTGGACAGCGGTTCGTCAAACAGGAACACCTTGGGGTGGCGCACAATCGCGCGGCCCATAGCCACACGTTGCCGTTGCCCACCGGACAAATCAGCAGGGCGACGATCAAGATAGGGGGTCAGGCCAAGGATTTCGGCAACGTCATCAATTGTTGTCTTGATCTCGGCCTTTGGCATCTTACGAATGCGCAGGCCAAAGGCCATATTGTCGGCCACGTTGAGGTGCGGGTAGAGCGCGTAGTTCTGAAACACCATCGCGACATCGCGGTCTTTGGGGGCCACGCGGTTCATACGGCGCCCGTCAATCATCAGATCGCCAGAGGTGATTTCCTCTAGCCCTGCAATCATCCGCAAGGTCGTTGACTTGCCGCAACCTGACGGGCCGACGAGAACGACGAATTCTTTCTCAGCAACATTAAGATCGATACCGTGCACAACCTGCAAGGCACCGTAGCACTTTACAATCTCGTTCAGATCTACGCCGGCCATCTAGCCCTCCCTAAAGCGTTGCCGAAGGAATGCTCGTTCTGTGACGAATCACTCACTCCCACTGGTATACTAGTCTAAAAAGTTCATTGCTAGTCTAGTATACCAGTTTGGTCAGTGGTAACGTCGCGGACGTCTTTGGACGAAAGTGAGGACTGAAAGATGATCCCGAATCCAGCGAAAACCGAACGCCGCACAAGCGTGGATGATGTATTTGACGCGCTTCATGAGCAGATTGCGACGCTCCAGTTGAAGCCCGGGGACCGAATCTCTGAGGCTGATATCGCCGCGCAATTCGGGGTGTCACGGCAACCTGTCCGGGATGCGTTCAGCCGCCTTGCCAATCTTGACCTGCTTTTGATCCGCCCGCAGCGCAGCACGGAAGTCCGACGCTTTTCCATGCGGCAGATCGAAAAGGCGCGGTTCATTCGGGCCGCAATCGAAACGGAGGTTTTGCGCCGCGCCGCCACTTTGTGCGATGCGGCGGGCGAAGCGCTTTTGCATGACTCGTTGGAGCTACAAATGGAGGCGATGAACGCCAAAGACGTCGCGCGTTTCGGGAAGCTCGATTATCAATTCCATCAGATCCTGTGTCAGATCGGACAGGTCGATTATGCCTTTGACGTCATTCTTGAAGAGAAGGCGAAGGTGGACCGCTTGTGTATGCTGGGGCGCGAGAAAGAACAGCGCATGCCAGAGCTCGCAGCGGATCACACAAAAATTGCCAAAGCTGTCATCAAGCACGATCCCGATGCAGCCGTCGCAGCGGGGCTAAAGCACTTGTCTCGTCTCGATGAGACGATTGAACGGATAAGTGCCACGAATGCGAATTACTTTGATCACGCGTAACACGGGCCGGGCCGAAGGCCCTGTTCCAAGTGGCGTCATAGCTGGATTTGAGATACCCCGATGACCGAAAATGTGCCGCAATCCACGGAGCGGCAAACACCAGGTGCAGCGCAGGTCTTTTCATTGGCCTGGCCGATGACCCTGAAAGCGATTTTTCTGCACGGAACTGTCGTGGTCGACGGGTTTCTTTTGTCCGCGCTGGGCGAAGGCGCGCTGGCCGCTATGGGGTTGGCAGCTGCTTTGGGCGGAATCGTCCTTGGCGTCATTTTCGCGTTTTCCCACGCCATGCAAATCCGTACGGCACAGGCGTTTGGTAGCGGCGACTCTGTCTTTCTGAAATCAGTGCTGGCGTCGGGTCTGACGGTCAGCGTGGCTATTGGTGCCGTCGGGGTTGGTGTCATATTCATGTGGGGGCCTTTGCTGATCGGCATGCTCGCCCCTTCTGATGGGATCGCGGCGCAGGCTCAGAGCTACCTTTGGATATTCACGATCGTGATCCTTGCGGAGGCCATCGGCCAATGCATCGCCAGCTTTTTCAACGGATGCAGTAAAAGCAAATTGCCGCTTTATGGCTATCTGATTTCGGTGCCCATCAACATCACGGCAAGCATCATCCTGATCCACGGCTATATGGGATTTCCCGCGCTGGGCGTTGCTGGTGCCGCACTTGGCAGTGCCATCGCGATTACGCTACAGACGGCGTTCTGGATTGCGTTACTGGTTTCGACCGATGGGCGGCTAAGGCGCGTTGTTGGCTGGCACCACGGGACGTTCAAGCCGACGCTGATCCGGCATGTCCGGTTTTCGCTGCCAATCGCGGCAACCTTCGTCAGCGCAACATTGGCAACGCATGTCTGTTCACTGATCTACGTGAATATGTCGCTGAACGACTTTGCCGCGCTGACCCTGATTGCGCCATGGAACCTTTTGGCTGGACAAGTCGCGATGCAATGGACCCAGGCAACGGGGATCATGGTCGCACAATTGTTGGGGCAACGCACACCAGAGGCCACGCTGGATATGTTTCTGGCGCGCGCGTGGCGTGGGGCATTTGTGGCTGCGGCGATTGTCGCGCTGATCTTTCTTGTCATGTGTCTGTCGCTGGACTGGATCTATCCTAACCTCGAGCCGCAGACGCGGACGATCCTGTTCGGGTTTATGCCGATCCTGCTGATCATCCAGTTTCCCCGCGCCACCAACGCGATCTGCGGCAACACACTGCGCGCTGCCGGCGACACTGTCTACGTCATGCACATTTTCATCTGGTCACAATGGGCATTCCGCGTTCCAGCGACTGCCCTTCTGATCCTGTACTTTGACCTTTCTGCCTTTTGGATCCTCTCACTGTTCCTTTGGGAAGAAGTCATCAAATTTCCCGCCTTTCACCGCCGCCTTTGGCGCGGGGACTGGAAACACGTTCACGTCACGGCCTGATTGCCGCACAACAACTAAGGAGACTCCCATGATCAAAACAAACCTGCGCCGCGCCATTGACCCGCGCCACGCCAAGACCTTCGACACGACGCAACTGCGCGATGAATTCCTGATCGACAATCTGTGGCAGGACGATGAAGTCAGCCTGACCTACACACAATATGACCGCATGATCGTCGGTGGCGCGATCCCGAAATCAGGCCCTTTGACCATCGACGGGGTTGATCAAACCGGGACGCCGTCATGGCTGGACCGCCGCGAAGCGGTTCTGGTCAACCTTGGCCCATCCGGCACGGTTGAGGCTGCGGGCGAAACCTATGAATTGGGCCGGTTTGACATGGTCTATCTTGGGATGGGGTCTGGCGCCGTCACAGTTAGCGGTGCCGACGCACGGTTCTACATCATCTCGGCGCCTGCACACCGCGCGATCCCGGCGCAGCTGGCGACAATCGATGAGGCGAACCAGGTTCCATTGGGCAGCCGCGAGACGTGCAATGAACGCACGATCTATCAGTTCATCCACCCTGACGGGATCGAGAGCTGCCAGATTGTGATGGGCATGACCAAATTCGAGTCGGGGTCGATCTGGAACACGATGCCTGCGCATATCCACGAACGCCGGTCCGAGATCTATATCTACCTCGATCTTCCGGAGGGCCAGAACATCGTGCACCTGATGGGGGAACCCGACGAGACGCGGCACCTGATTGTGCGGAATGAACAATGCGTGCTTTCGCCACCCTGGTCGATCCATAGCGGCGCGGGCACTGCGGCGTATTCGTTCATTTGGGCCATGGCTGGCGATAACATGGCCTTCACCGATATGGACATGGTTGCCATGGAAGACCTGCGATGAGCCGCTTTTCCCTGGACGGAACCCGTGCGCTTGTGACCGGTGCCAACACTGGCATCGGTCAGGCCATTGCCGTTGATCTGGCCCGGGCGGGCGCGCATGTGATTGCGGTCGGGCGGTCCTCTATGGAGGACACGCTTGCCAAGGTGTCGGATGTCGGGGGCAAGGCGGATGCCTTGAAGGCCGATCTGTCCACCGTGGCGGCCGCGCAGGAGATGTTCGCGCAGGCGGTTGCTGATTTTGGGCCGATTGACACGTTGGTGAACAACGCGGGTATCATCCGGCGCGCGGACAGTCTGGACTTTTCCGAGGCCGATTGGGACGCGGTGATGGATATAAACCTTAAGGTCGTGTTCTTCCTGAGCCAGGCCTTTGCCAAGGCCCGTATTGGTGCCGGGCAAGGGGGGAGCATCGTCAACATCGCGTCGCTTCTGTCCTATCAAGGTGGCATCCGTGTGCCGTCCTATACGGCGTCAAAAAGTGCCGTTGCGGGTGTGACCAAAACGCTGTCGAATGAGTGGTCTGCCCAAGGCATCACGGTCAATTGCGTCGCACCTGGATACGTGGTCAGCAACAACACGACCGACCTGCGCAACGATCCGGATCGCAACAAGGCCATCCTGGACCGCATCCCGCTGGGTCGTTGGGCCGAGCCCGAAGACATTGCGGGCGCGGTGACCTATCTTGCCTCACCGGCAGCGCGCTATGTGACGGGCATCACACTTCCCGTCGATGGAGGGTGGCTCGGCCGATGAACGCGATCCGGGCCCTTGTTGCCAGCTGTGATTCCGTGCCCGAATAACCAAGGCGCAACGGACCACATCCTGCCCACTTAGATGTACGTCACTGACGCAAAAGTCTTTGTGGGCGGACCCGGCAAGAACGAGGTCACGACCGATCTGGGCGTCCATGGCGTTGAAGGCCGCTGCGTGGAAGGGCACTTTGAACCACCGATGATCGGCTGTGCAACTCTCCTAGTCGGCGAGCGAACCAGAGTCCCTGAGATATGAGAAGGATCGCGAGCACTTTTGCTGATTGGCTCGGTGCGACAACTCCGGGTTCATGTCTGCAAGAGTAGGTGGCGTTGCTCTGGCGGCTGACAGTTTAGAGCCTGTCGAAACTCCGACGTTTGATTGCTTTTTTGGGATATTTGGTGCCCAGGAGAGGACTCGAACCTCCACGTCCATACGGACACCAGCACCTGAAGCTGGCGCGTCTACCATTCCGCCACCTGGGCAGGTGTCGTGAAGCGCGATGTAGCGAGGCGGAAACAGGGTGTCAACGCGATTCCGACGTGGCGGTGCTTATTCTTGCGCGCTTGTTTCGCCTTGTCTGAAACCGGGTGCGCGGGTAAACCCAAAGCGAATTGCGCAAAGAGGCTATGCCATGTCCAATCTTGTCACCATCTTCGGCGGTTCCGGCTTTGTCGGACGCTATATCGCGCGGCGAATGGCTAAGGCAGGATGGCGGGTGCGGGTGGCCGTGCGCAATCCGGACGAGGCGCTTTTTGTGAAGCCATACGGCGTGGTCGGGCAGGTCGAACCGGTCTTTTGCAACATCCGTGATGACGCCAGCGTTGCCGCTGTGATGGGCGGTGCTGATGTGGTGATCAACTGTGTTGGCGTGCTGGAAGAAGTGGGCAAGAACACTTTTGCCGCCGTGCAGGCCGAAGGCGCTGAACGCATTGCACGCATGGCCGCGCAACATGGCGTGGCGCGGATGGTCCATATCTCGGCCATCGGGGCCAATGCGGACGCCGCGAGCGACTATGCCCGGACCAAAGCCGCGGGCGAGGCGGGTGTCTTGGCGCATATGCCCGATGCCGTGATTTTACGCCCGTCGATCATTTTTGGTCAGGAAGATCAGTTCTTTAACCGTTTTGCCGGCATGTCGCGCTTTGGTCCGGTTCTGCCGGTGGCCGGGGCGGAGACGCGGTTTCAGCCTGTGTTCGTCGATGATGTCGCCGCAGCGGCAGAGGCGGGGGCCTTGGGTGCTGCAAGCGGCGTCTATGAGCTAGGCGGGCCGGAAGTTGATACCTTCCGCGGGTTGATCCAGCGGATGCTGGATGTGGTGCAGCGTCGCCGCCTTGTGATCAATATGCCATTCTGGATGGCGCGGATTGTCGCCTCGGTTTCGGGTGCGGTGCAGTTTCTATCACTCGGCATCGTGAAGGCCCCGATCACCGGCGATCAGGTCAAGAACCTGGCCGTCGACAACGTGGTAAGCGAGGGGGCCAAGACGCTGGCCGATTTGGGCATTCAGCCCACCGCGATGGAGGCGATCCTGCCCGACTATCTGTGGCGCTTCCGCCCCTCGGGCCAATACGCGGCGATCAAGGATTCGGCCAAGAACCTGCGTAAGACCTGATGGACAGCACGATTGTTGCGGGCCTTCTGGGAATCCTTGAAGGCCTGACAGAGTTCATCCCTGTTTCATCGACCGGGCACCTGCTGCTTGTGGGGCATTTTCTGGGCTTTGACAGTGCGGGAAATACCTTTGAGGTTGTGATCCAGATCGGTGCAGTTATGGCGCTGGTTGTGCTTTATTTTCAAAGGCTTTGGGGTGCTGTTGCCACCGCCCCGTCCGACCCTGCATCGCGCCGGTTTTTTGCATCCATTGTGGTCGCTGCGATCCCGGCTGTGGTGCTGGGTGTGCTGATGCATGACCTGATCAAGACGGTGCTGTTTGAAACCCCGATGCTGATTGCGGTGATGCTGATTATCGGCGGTGTGATCCTGTTGTTCGTGGACCGGCTGAACCTGCGCGAAGAGCATCAGGATGCGATGCGCCTGCCGGTCAAAACGGCACTAGGCATTGGTCTGTTTCAATGCCTTTCGCTGATCCCTGGCACCTCTCGGTCAGGGTCGACCATTGTGGGGGCCTTGTTGCTGGGTGTCAGCAAGCGGGCAGCGGCAGAGTTTTCGTTCTTCCTGTCGATCCCGATGATGTTCGGGGTATTCGGCTATGACCTTTACAAGAACCGCGATGTGCTGGATTTCAGCGCCCTGACAGAGATCGCGATTGGCCTGATCATGGCCTTTGTCACCGCCCTTTTCGTCGTCAGATGGTTGCTGAACTACGTTAGCAGCCATGGTTACGCATTGTTCGGGTGGTGGCGAATCGGTGTTGGCAGTGTTGCGCTGACCGCGCTTTTCTTGGGTTTCTAGCAAATTAGGTCACGAATAGTGACCTAAAATACCCACTTTTTTCGGCGTGTGATCGCTGACATCACAAAAATTCAGCATTTAGGTCAGTATTGTTGACTTTTCATCTGATGAACAGGGTATTAAACCGCAGGTCTGATCTTCGAGAAGAATGGAGTCTGCGATGGCCGGGCAAAAGATGCTGAAATTCACGACCGTAGACCGCGACATGCCGGAAAAGCGTGCGCCCAATCTACGCCGCAGCGATTTCGCAGAGATTTACGCCGAGTACGCAACTGCCAAGGCCGAAGAGCAGGCCAGCCGCTGCAGCCAGTGCGGCGTGCCCTATTGTCAGTCGCATTGCCCGCTGCACAACAACATCCCCGATTGGCTGCGCCTGACCGCCGAAGGGCGTCTGGAAGAGGCGTATGAGATCAGTCAAGCCACCAATACCTTCCCAGAGATTTGTGGCCGCATTTGCCCGCAAGACCGCCTGTGCGAAGGCAACTGCGTGATCGAACAATCGGGCCACGGCACCGTCACCATCGGGTCCGTTGAAAAGTACATCACCGATACCGCGTTTGAGGAAGGCTGGGTCAAGCCGATCCGCCCGCACACAGAGCGCGCGGAAAGCGTGGGCATCATTGGTGCCGGTCCCGGCGGCCTTGCCGCAGCGGATATGCTGCGCCGTCAGGGTGTGCAGGTCACGGTCTATGACCGCTATGATCGGGGTGGCGGTTTGCTGACCTACGGCATCCCAGGCTTCAAGCTTGAGAAAGATATCGTGATGCAGCGTATGGCGCAGTTGGAAGACGGCGGCGTGAAATTCGTGATGAATTGCAACGTGGGCGAAGACCTGAGCTTTGGCGCTATCCGCGGCGAACATGACGCGGTGCTGATCGCCACAGGTGTCTATAAATCAAGGGATTTGCCTGATGCGGATGCCGCCGGCATCGTGCGCGCGATTGACTATCTGACGGCCAGCAACCGCAAAAGCTTTGGTGATGAAGTTGCGGAATTTGACAGCGGCGAATTGAACGCCCAAGGCAAAAAGGTTGTCGTGATCGGCGGCGGTGACACCGCGATGGACTGTGTGCGCACGGCGATCCGTCAAGGCGCTGAAAGCGTGAAGTGCCTGTATCGTCGCGACAAGGCGAACATGCCGGGATCGCAGCGCGAGGTACAGAACGCAGAGGAAGAAGGCGTCGAATTTGTCTGGCTGTCCGCGCCCGCAGGTTTCGAAGGCGATGCCGTCACCGGCGTGAACGTCAGCAAGATGCGTCTGGGCAAGCCCGATGCATCTGGCCGCCAGTTCCCCGAGGTGATCGAAGGGGCCGACTATGTTGAAGAGTCTGATCTGGTGATCAAGGCGCTGGGTTTTGAGCCCGAGGACCTGCCGACGCTCTGGGGCGAGGACGCGCTGGAAGTGACCCGTTGGGGCACGATCAAGGCGGACTTTGGCACCGGCAAGACCAACCTTGATGGGGTCTATGCCGCAGGCGACATCGTGCGCGGCGCAAGTCTTGTGGTCTGGGCCATTCGTGACGGGCGGGAAGCGGCAGAGGCGATCCTGGGATATCTGGCCAACACGGATGCGGTGGCAGCGGAATGACCCACCGCACGCCCCAAACCCGGATGCACAAAGCATGCACATCCGATGCACATGCCATGCAACCCCAAAGCCTAACACGCGTTAAGATTGCGGAACGCATGCTGACCCTTTTGGTTTTTGTCGCCGCGATTTTCTGGGCCAACAGCCTGAAAGCGCAGGACCTTTTCAGCCTGCCTGCGGGTTGCGACGCTTTCGTTACAATCCAGAATGCCGACTGCAGCGTTGACCATAATTTCATATGTGCGGGCGACCCCGAGGGCCACAAGCAGCGTGTCAGTCTGGATGAACAAGGCATGACCTATCTGGGCACCACGGATGACCAGACGCAGTGGATCAATTCCTTTCACCCGCTGACCGGCCACACTGAACGGTTGGAAGACAACCCCGTAGATCGCGCCAATCTGGATGAGCTGATCCAGACCGGTCAGGACACCTATGACTTCAAAACCCTGTCGGATGAATTTGGCGTCACGCGCTATGTCGGGCAGGACGCGCTGACCGGGCGCGAGATCACGATTGATGACGTGACCCTGGCCGAGACGGAATACAACATCACCGCCTATGCCGAGGACGGCACCGAGATCTGGCGGTCGTCAGGCAATGAGTTCATCAGCCGCAACTGGCGGATGTTCCTGTCGGGTGTTGGGACAATTGTGACGGCCTCGGATTCATTCGAGCGTGACGGACGCCCAGTCGAATTCATCTACCCCGGCGAGCCGGGATTCCTGAGCGCCAATCCCAAGCATGGCTGCGGCGTTGTGATGTCCAGCTTTGAGGTGCTGGAATGACCAAGCGCGACGGTGCCTGTTTGTGCGGTGCGGTGCGCATCGCGGGGGATTTCGACGATACCTTGCAGGCCTGCCATTGCGGCATGTGCCAGACCTGGACCGGCGGCGGGCCGCTTTATGCGGTCCGGGTCAAGGGTGACCTGCAGATCACCGGGCTTGAGGCCACGCAAAGCTATTGCGCAAGCAAGTGGGGCGAGCGGGTGTTTTGCGGCACTTGTGGCGCCAACTTGTGGTGGAAGATGCAGGGCAAACCGGTGAGCTTTGTCGCCCCGGGGCTGTTTGCAGGTCAGGGCGGACTGACGTTGAGCGAAGAAATTTTTGTAGATCACCGCGCCGCGTGGATGGCAGAGGCACCGGGTGCCAGCCAGAGCACGGAAGCGGACGAGAAGGCCAAGTTAGAGGCCTATTTGAAAGGGCAAAACACATGACCACTTACGATGACAACTGGGTCGCTGCCGAAGAAGCAAAGCGCAAGTGGATGGCCGAGAATGGCCTGTATCGGGACGACGATGAACATGCGTCATGCGGCGTTGGCCTTGTCGTGTCGATCGACGGCACTGCGTCCCGCGATGTGGTCGAAAAGGGTATCAATGCGTTGAAAGCGGTCTGGCACCGGGGTGCAGTCGATGCAGACGGCAAAACCGGCGACGGCGCAGGCATTCACGTGCAAATCCCAGAGCCGTTCTTTCAGGATCAGATCCGTCGTACGGGCCATGAGCCGATTGAAGGCGAGCGGATTGCCGTGGGCCAGATTTTCCTGCCGCGCACGGATTTTGGCGCGCAGGAACGCTGCCGGACCATCGTAGAAAGCGAAGTGCTGCGGCTGGGCCATTATATCTATGGCTGGCGTCATGTGCCGGTAAACAACGAGGTTCTGGGTGAAAAGGCCAATGCGACCCGCCCCGAGATCGAGCAAATCCTGATCCGCTGTGAAAAGGACATGACCGAGGAAGAGTTCGAGCGCGAGCTTTACATCATTCGCCGCCGGATCGAGAAAGCGGCCGCAGGCATCGACCTTTATGTTTGTTCGCTGTCGTGCCGGTCGATCATCTACAAGGGCATGATGCTGGCCGAGCAAGTCGCGGTTTTCTACCCTGATCTGATGGACGAACGCTTTGAAAGCGCCTTTGCGATCTATCACCAGCGCTATTCCACCAACACATTCCCGCAGTGGTCGTTGGCCCAGCCATTCCGCATGTTGGCCCACAACGGTGAGATCAACACGCTCAAGGGTAACGTGAACTGGATGCGCAGCCATGAGATTCGCATGGCCTCTGCCGCCTTTGGTGAGATGGCCGAAGACATCAAGCCGATCATCCCGGCGGGCGCATCGGATTCGTCCGCATTAGACTCTGTTTTTGAGGTTTTGGTCCGGGCTGGTCGGACAGCGCCAATGGCCAAGACTATGATGGTGCCGGAAAGCTGGTCCAAGCAGGCAGTTGAAATGCCGCAGGCCTGGCAGGACATGTATTCCTATTGCAACGCGGTGATGGAGCCTTGGGATGGGCCGGCGGCGCTGGCGATGACCGATGGCCGCTGGGTCTGTGGCGGGCTGGACCGGAACGGTTTGCGCCCGCTGCGCTATGTCGTGACTGGCGATGGCCTGTTGGTGGCCGGGTCCGAGGTCGGCATGGTCGCGGTGGACGAATCCACCGTGGTCGAAAAAGGCGCGTTGGGTCCGGGGCAGATGATTGCCGTAGACATGCAAAAGGGGCTGCTGTTTCACGACACCGAAATCAAGGACAAGCTGGCGCGCGCGCTGCCGTTTGGCGATTGGGTCGAGAAGGTCACGAACCTCAACGACATGCTGCGCGACATCCCCGAGACGACGATCTACGAAGGCGCTGATCTGCGCCAGCGTCAGGTCGCAGCCGGTTACAGCATCGAGGAACTGGAACAGGTGCTGGCCCCGATGGCCGAAGACGGCAAGGAAATGATCGCCAGCATGGGTGACGACACGCCTAGCGCCGTGTTGTCCAAGACCTATCGCCCGCTCAGCCACTTTTTCCGCCAGAACTTTAGCCAGGTCACAAACCCGCCGATTGACTCACTTCGTGAAAGCCGTGTGATGTCGCTGAAAACGCGGTTCGGCAACCTTAAGAACGTGCTGGACGAAGACAGCAGCCAGACAGAGATTCTGGTGCTGGAAAGCCCCTTTGTCGCGAATGCGGAATTCGACGAGATGGTCAAACATTTCGGCGATGGCGTCGTGATGATTGATTGTACCTTTACCGAAGGGTCAGGTGCGCTGTCGCGCGGGCTTGCGCGTATCCGGAACGAGGCGGAAGATGCCGTGCGGTCCGGTGCTGGGCACATCGTGCTGACCGATCAGCATCAGTCAGCCACGCGCGTACCGATGCCGATGATCCTTGCCACGAGCGCTGTGCATTCAGGGCTGACCAAGAAGGGGCTGCGCACCTTCTGTTCGATCAACGTGCGGTCGGCGGAATGTATTGATCCGCATTACTTTGCTGTGCTGATTGGCTGCGGTGCTACCACGGTCAACGCCTATCTGGCGCAGGACAGCATCGCGGACCGTTTGCGCCGCGGTTTGATTGACGGAAATCTGACCGACGCCTGCCGCCGCTACCGCGCGGCGATTGACGCCGGGTTGCTGAAAATCATGTCAAAGATGGGCATTAGTGTCTTGTCGTCCTATCGCGGCGGCCTGAACTTTGAAGCCGTTGGCCTGTCCCGCGCAATGGTCGCGGAATACTTCCCCGGGATGCACAGCCGGATTTCGGGCATCGGGACAAACGGCATTCAGACCAAGCTGGAAGAGGTGCATGCCAAGGGCTGGAAGCAGGGGCAGGATGTGCTGCCGATTGGTGGCTTCTACAAAGCGCGCCGGTCGGGCGAAAAGCACGCCTGGGAAGCGCAGACCATGCACATGATGCAGGCCGCGTGTAACCGCGCCAGCTATGAGATGTGGCAACAGTATTCCAAGGCGATGCAGTCCAACCCGCCGATCCATCTGCGCGATTTGTTGGCGATCAAGCCGCTGGGCACACCTGTTCCGATTGAAGAGGTCGAAAGCATCACCGCGATCCGCAAGCGGTTTGTAACACCGGGCATGTCGCTGGGTGCGCTGTCGCCCGAGGCGCACCGGACGCTGTCGATTGCGATGAACCGGATTGGTGCAAAGTCCGACAGTGGCGAAGGTGGCGAAAGCCCCGATGATTTCACGCCGGAACCCAATGGCGACAATGCGAGTGCGAAGATCAAGCAGGTCGCCTCTGGCCGGTTTGGTGTTACGGCGGAATATCTGCTGGCGTGCGAAGAGCTTGAGATCAAAGTTGCCCAAGGAGCCAAGCCCGGTGAGGGCGGCCAGTTGCCGGGGATGAAGGTCACTGACCTGATCGCCAAGCTGCGGCACTCGACCAAAGGGGTGACGCTGATTTCACCGCCGCCGCACCACGATATCTATTCGATCGAGGATCTTGCGCAGCTGATCTATGATCTCAAGCAGATCAACCCGCGCTGCAAGGTGACGGTGAAGCTTGTGGCGTCATCTGGCGTTGGCACGATTGCCGCCGGTGTCGCCAAGGCGAAGGCCGATATCATCCTGATTTCAGGGCATAATGGCGGCACGGGTGCCTCACCCGGCACCTCGATCAAATACGCCGGGTTGCCGTGGGAAATGGGCCTGACCGAAGCGCATCAGGTGCTGGCGATGAACAATCTGCGCGAGCGGATCACACTGCGCACAGATGGTGGCCTGCGCACCGGGCGCGACATCGTGATGGCGGCGATGCTGGGGGCCGAGGAATACGGCATCGGCACAGCGGCGTTGATCGCGATGGGCTGCATCATGGTGCGCCAGTGCCAGTCGAACACCTGCCCGGTGGGGGTCTGCACGCAGGACGAAGCGTTGCGCGACAAGTTCACCGGCAATGCCGACAAGGTGGTGAACCTGATCACCTTCTACGCCACAGAAGTTCGCGAAATCCTGGCAAGCATTGGTGCGCGGTCGCTGGATGAGGTGATTGGACGCGCCGATCTGTTGGCGCAGGTCAGCCGTGGGTCCGCGCATCTGGATGATCTGGACCTGAACCCGCTGCTGATCACCGTCGATGGGGCCAGCAAGATCACCTACAACCGTGACAAAGACCGCAACCCGGTCGATGACACGTTGGATGCGCAGATCGTCAAGGATGCGGACCGCTTCCTGAAGGATGGCGAGAAGATGCAGCTGGAATATGCGGTGCAAAACACGCTGCGGACCATCGGCACGCGCACGTCGAGCCACATCGTGCAGGAACACGGGATGCGTAACAATTTGCAACCCGATCACCTGACGGTAAAGCTGCGCGGTTCTGCCGGGCAAAGCCTTGGCGCCTTTGCGGTGCACGGGCTGAAGCTGGTCGTGTCGGGTGACGCCAACGACTATGTCGGTAAGGGTCTGTCGGGGGGTACCGTGGTGGTGCGTCCGCAGATGCAAAGCCCGCTGGTGGCGGCTGAGAATACGATCATCGGCAACACGGTGCTTTATGGTGCGACCGATGGGTACCTTTTTGCCGCGGGTCGCGCGGGTGAACGGTTTGCAGTGCGCAATTCTGGCGCAAGCGTGGTGATCGAGGGCTGCGGAACCAACGGCTGCGAATACATGACCGGCGGTGTCGCCGTGATTCTGGGCGAGATTGGTGCCAACTTTGGCGCAGGCATGACCGGCGGGATGGCCTATCTTTACGATCCCGACGGGACCGCGTCTGCGTTGATGAACATGGAAACGCTGGTGACATGCCCCGTCACGGTCGACCACTGGGAGGCACAGTTGCGCGGGCTGGTCGCACAGCACGCAGAAGAGACCGGCAGCGTGAAAGCGGCTGAAATCCTGGCCAACTGGGAAGAAGCCCGGATGCACTTTATCCAGGTTTGCCCGAAAGAAATGTTGGTGCATCTGCCGGCACCGCTCAGCATCGAAGAAACTGCTATTCCTGCGGAATAGGGTCTGTTTTTTGCGAAAAATTGCGCCCCGTGGCTGACCGGCTGCGGGGCGTTTTGCTTGACCCTGTGCGGGGCAAATGAGTTAAGAGGCCTATGGCGAAGGCGAAGACATCCCGGAAAAAGAAAGCCGAGACACCCCGCAAGGGACCCTTGCGGCGCGTGACCGGGTGGTTTTGGCGTTTCATTGCGGGGGCGGTGCTGATGGTTGTCTTGCTGACGTTTCTTTATGCGCTGATCAATCCACCCAGCACGCCCTATGCGTTGTCCGAAAGCCGCCGCCTTGGCGGGGTTGAGATGGACTGGGTTGCAATGGAAGACATCGCGCCGGTCATGGCGCGGTCCGCTGTTGCAGCAGAAGACGCCAATTTCTGCCTGCATTGGGGGCTGGATGTGGATGCGATCCAGACTGCGCTTGAGGCAGGGGGCAATCGCGGCGCTTCGACCATTTCGCAGCAAGTCGTGAAGAATGTCTATCTGTGGCAGGGTCGGTCGTGGTTGCGCAAATCAATGGAGGCCGTCTGGACCCCCCTGACAGAGGCAGTCTGGTCAAAGCGGCGAATTCTGGAGCTGTATCTGAACGTGGCCGAGTTCGACGAGGGTGTGTTTGGTGTGCAGGCGGCGGCGCAGCATTACTTTGGCGTGGATGCGGCCGATCTGACCAATGTGCAGGCCGCACGGCTGGCGGCAATCCTGCCCGCGCCCAAGACGCGGTCAGCCGCGCAGCCCAGTGACGCGGTGCGCAGAAGGGCGGCGGGCATTCTAGATGGGGCGGCAACAATCGCTGCTGACGGGCGGGCAGCCTGTTTTGAGGATTGAACGCACGCGCGCCTTGCGGCATTGAAGATGGACCACCACCAAAGGGCAAGCGATGAACCGGCTTTATCATTATCCTCTGTCACCGTTTTCGCGCAAAGTGCGGCTGAGCCTTGCGGAAAAGAAGATCGAGGTCGAGCTGGTCGAAGAGCGGTATTGGGAAAAGGACACTGATTTCCTGCGCCGCAATCCCGCAGGCAAGGTACCGGTTCTGAAGATGGGCAACCGTACGATGGCCGATAGCACGGCGATCTGTGAATACATCGAAGAGGTGCATCCCAGCCCCGCGCTTTTGCCCAAAGACGCAGAAAGTCGATACGAGGTGCGGCGGCTTGTGGGGTGGTTTGACGACAAGTTCTATCGCGAATGCACGCAAAAGCTGGTGGGCGAACGGGTGTTTCGCAAGGTGATGGGAACCGGATACCCCGACAGCACAAACGTCAAGGAAGGTGCCAAGGCGATCAAGTATCATCTGGATTACATGGCGCATCTGCTGGATCAGCGCCGGTGGTTGGCGGGCAACGACATGAGCCTTGCGGATTTCGCGGCTGCCGCCCAGTTGAGCTGTTTGGACTATATCTCGGACGTGGATTGGAACCGGTCAGAGGTGGTGAAGGATTGGTATGCCAAGATCAAATCGCGGCCCGCGTTCCGGTCATTGCTGGCGGATCAGGTGCCCGGGTTTCCGCAGCCGGGGCATTATGCGGACCTTGATTTTTGATCTTTGGCGGGGGGGCCCGCCCCCCCACCCCTTTTTCGGGGGCTTTGCCCCCGGACCCCCAGGATATTTTTGGCCAGAAGAATGAAGGACCGTTTGATCGCATTTGCGCGTGAAGCGGGGTTTGCGGATGTGGGTGTGTGCAGGCCCGACGCGGCCCCGGAACTGGCGGCGCGCTTGCAGGCGTTTGTGGATGCCAGGCGGCATGGGCAGATGGGTTGGATGGCGGAGCGCATGGGTTGGCGCGGTGATCCGGCAGCCCTTTGGCCGGATGCGAAATCGGTCATCATGCTGGCCGAGAATTATGCGCCTGCCCATGATCCGCTGGCGGTGCTGGAGCAGCCTGACCGCGCGGCGATCAGCGTTTATGCGCAGGGGCGTGATTATCATGATGTGGTCAAGAAGCGGCTGAAGAAAGTCGGGCGCTGGTTGATCGAACAGGCGCCGGGCACCGAGATCAAGGTGTTCGTGGACACGGCCCCGGTGATGGAGAAACCGCTGGCGCAGGCGGCAGGGCTGGGCTGGCAGGGCAAACATACCAACCTGTTGTCGCGCGAATTGGGCAATTGGTTCTTTCTGGGGGCGATCTTTACCACGCTCGAATTAGACCCTGATACAGGGGAAAACGAGCATTGCGGGTCCTGCAGGGCCTGTCTGGACATCTGTCCGACCGATGCTTTCCCGGCGCCTTTCCAGTTGGATGCAAGGCGCTGCATTTCCTATCTGACGATTGAACACAAAGGCCCGATTGACCCCGAATTGCGCGCCCACATGGGCAACCGGATTTATGGCTGCGACGATTGTCTGGCGGTGTGCCCGTGGAACAAGTTTGCGGCCACCGCCAAGGATCAGCGGCTGGCCGCACGGGATGATCTGGTGGCCCCGCCGCTGGCCGACCTTGCGACGTTGGATGATGCGGGGTTTCGGGCGCGGTTCAGCGGATCGCCGATCAAGCGGATCGGGCGCGACCGGTTCCTGCGCAATGTGCTTTATGCGATGGGCAATGCGGCGGACCCGGCATTGCTGACCCTGGCTGAGGCCCTCGTCAATGACCCGGACCCGGTTGTCGCGGATGCGGCGCGTTGGGCGGTGGCAAGGTTACGCGCAATCGCGTGATCGCCCCGCGACAGGTTCACATTTCGCCCTATCTTGAAGGGGTGAAACGCTGATGAAGGAGTGTCCATGCGCCTTGCCATTCTGTTTGCCATGATCCCGATGATGTCGCTTGCGCAGGTCAGTCAGGGCCCGCCGAACGCCGATTTTCAACCCGCTTTTGCCAATCAGACGCGCGCGCCCGCGATGGCCGCCACCCCGGTGACGGTGACGCGGTTTGCGCGCGGGTTGGATGCGCCTTGGGGCATTGCAAGGCTACCGTCGGGCCAGTTTCTGGTGACGGAAAAGGGTGGGTCGATGCGGATCGTCAACAGTGATGGCACAGTCTCTGCCCCTTTGGGCGGTGTGCCACGTGTGGCCGCTGGCGGGCAGGGCGGGCTGTTGGATGTGGCAGTCTCGCCCGATTTCAGCCGCGACCGCACAGTGTTCTGGACCTATGCCAAGCCGGTCAGCGGTGGCGCGGTGACGGCTGCGGCGCGTGGTACCTTGGGTGCGGATGGGCAGCTGAGCGATGTGCGCGATATCTTTGTGCAGGGGCCTGCGACCTCTGGCGGGCGACACTTTGGCAGCCGGATCGTGCCGGACCCGGATGGCACCGTCTGGATCACCACGGGTGATCGGGGCGCGGGTGATCGTGGGACGCTGGTGCAGGACCCCGGCAGCACACATGGCAAGGTGATCCGGGTGAATGCCGATGGAACGATCCCGACGGATAACCCTTTTGTCGGACGCGCGGGCGATGATGCGATCTGGTCACTGGGGCACCGCAATGCGCAGGGCGCGGCCCTAGGCCCCGGCGGGCTTTGGACCGTGGAGCACGGGCCGCGTGGGGGTGATGAGCTGAACCAACCACGGGCCGGGCGCAACTATGGCTGGCCGCTGGTGTCTTACGGGATCAACTATCGCGGCAGCGACATTGGTGCGGGACAGGCCCGCGCCGCAGGGATGGAAGAGCCGGTTTATTATTGGGACCCGGTGATCGCGCCCAGCAATATGGTGTTCTACGCGGGCAGCTATGCGCCATGGCGCGGGGATATTCTGGTGGGGTCGCTCAACCCCGGCGGGCTGGTCCGGCTGACGCTGGATGGTGGCCGGGTCACGGGTGAGGAAAGGCTGTTGGATGGCGTGGGCCGCGTCCGCGATGTGGAAGTGTTGCCAGATGGCGCGGTGCTTGTGCTGACCGACGCCGGAGAGATCCTGCGGGTGCAACCGGGATGAGCCTGAAGCTGTGGTTGGCGCGTGGGGCAGCCCGGATCGAACGCGGGATCGAGCAGGTCATCGTCAGGCCGCGCACGGCGCAGGTGATCGCGCCCTACGCAGGCTATGCGTCGCCCGATCATCTGGTGGTGCGGGGCCGTGTGTTGGCCGCGCAACGGGTGGAACAGGTGCAAACCAGACAAAGCCGGATGCGCAACATGCGGTCGATGTTGCGGATGTTCCTGACCGA
This sequence comes from uncultured Paracoccaceae bacterium, assembly GCA_947492825.1. Classification (GTDB taxonomy): domain Bacteria; phylum Pseudomonadota; class Alphaproteobacteria; order Rhodobacterales; family Rhodobacteraceae; genus CANMYO01. The sequence continues at coordinate 320,770 of CANLNT010000002.1, read as the reverse complement.
TGAGGTGGCGGATGTCGCGGTGTGCGCAGGCGGGGTCGAAGGGCGCAGTGATGAAGAGGGGTATTTCACCCTGCTGTTGCCGCGCGGAGCGGAATGCGGTTGGGTCGATGTGACGGTGACAGCCGGCGATATCGAAGCCATTTGCCCAGTGCGTGTGACAGGGCCGGGGGCGGACTTTGCCGTCATCTCGGACGTCGATGACACGATGATGGCAACAGGTGCGTGGTCACTCAGGCGCAATTTGTGGACGACGCTGACCGGCAATTCGGCCACGCGCGAGGTCTTTGCCGACGCGGTGGACCTGATGGATGTGCTGCGCGGACAGGACCGCAACCCAATCTACTATGTCAGCTCTTCCCCGTGGAACCTGCATGATTTTCTGGCCGCGGTCTTTGCCCGCGCGGGGCTGCCGCGCGCGCCGATGTTTCTGCGCGACTATGGGATCAGCGAGACCCAGTTCATCACCGGCACACACGGTGATCACAAGGGGGCGGCGATTGATATCTTGATGGCCGCGCACCCCGATCTGCCCTTTGTGCTGGTGGGTGACACCGGTCAGCATGATCCGCATGTCTATGCCGCAGCGGTCCAGCGGCATCCCGGGCGCATCGCGCGGGTCATCTTGCGGACCGCTGGGGCCATCGGACCAGAGGATGAAGCCGAGGTTTCTGTACTGAAAGCGGCTGGCGTCAAGGTGCATATGGCGGACGACTATCGCGCGGCCATTGCGGACCTGAAAGACAGCCACGCGCCAGACGCATAGCAGCTAACACCAGATCACGGATTGAAGGACGAACGCCGCTGCGTAGTTTGCGCCTATGCATCCCCTGCGCGGCATCCTGTTCAAAATCCTGTCGGTCGTGACCTTTATGGGCATGGCCTCGATGGTGAAAGCAGCAAGCGTCGATGTCCCGCCCGGTCAGGCGGTATTTTTCCGGTCGTTCTTTGCCTTGCCGGTCATTTTCGGCTGGCTGGCGTTTCGGGGTGAATTGCGCAGTGGCTTGAAGACCCAAAACCCGATGGGCCATGTTTGGCGCGGGCTGGTGGGGACGACGGCCATGGGGCTGATGTTCACCGGATTGGGCCTGTTGCCGCTGCCAGAAGTGACGGCCATCGGCTATGCCGCGCCACTGTTGGTGGTGATCTTCGCGGCGATGTTTCTGGGCGAAGAGGTGCGCGGCTTTCGCCTGTCAGCCGTGGCGCTGGGAATGGTCGGTGTGCTGATCGTGTTGTCGCCGCGCCTTTCGGTCGGCGCAGGCCTGAACACGGCAGAAACGCTGGGTGCGGTGGTCGTGTTGATGGGGGCCATGATGGCCGCAATGGCGCAGGTTTTCGTGCGCAAACTGGTTCAGACCGAAGGCACCGCTGCAATCGTGTTCTGGTTTTCGGTGACCTCCAGCACATTGGCGCTGTTCACGCTGCCTTGGGGATGGGCGATGCCCTCGCCCACAGTGGTGGTGCTGCTGGTCACGGCTGGGCTTTTGGGCGGGACCGGGCAAATTCTGCTGACATCAAGCTATCGCTATGCCGATGCATCACTTGTGGCGCCCTTTGATTATACCTCGATGCTGCTGGCGCTGATCATTGGCTATCTGGTCTTTGACGAAGTGCCGACAGGCACCATGCTGCTAGGTGCGGGCATTGTGATCCTTGCTGGTGTGCTGATTATCTGGCGCGAACGGAAACTGGGACTGGCCCGCGCGCAGCAACGCAAGGCGATGGGACACCCGGGCGGAAATTAGTGCCGCCGCGTCCGGCAAGACTCCGCCCGCGAAATGTGGTAGAAATAAGGCCTGTTCGATGTTTCGTGTGATGAGAGTAATGAATATGAATGCCACGGGTGGTGTGCAGGGCGCGTTTCTGGAACGCGCGGTTCGCAAGCAAAAACAAGCGGTTGAGGCGTCTAAAGCGCTGCCGCCTGAAGAACCGGAACCGTTGAAAACTCAAGAAGAATCGCCACTGGATCGCGCAAAAAGCAACCTGCGGTATCTTCTGGGCATTGGGCCCGTGCGAAAGCACTAGCCCCCGGTTTTTTGGCGATTTCGCCGACATCTGTTAGACTGCGGTCATGGATGGAGGATTGAGATGATTGCACAACGCACCCAAGACCAACCCGCCCCACGGACCAAACGGCTGGTTGATATCGAAAAGTCCAAATACCCCAGCAAGGCCACGCTTGCGCTGCAAAAGCGGCCCAGACGCGAAAATGCCGCGCAACGGGCACGGCATTTCCTGCGGATTGAAAAGGGTGGTGAGGCCTAAAAGCGGTTCTTGAGGCCAGCCGATTTCAGTATCGCATTGGCGGTGTGGCGGCTTTTCAGATTCTTGGGCACAGTCAACGTGACCTTTGGCTGCCCGCCACGCCACTTTTCGTGTGACCCTTTACCACCGGGAGCCTTTTCGAAAAGGTGTTGGCGCAGCAGCGCTGTGACCTTGCGGTGAAACTCTGACACGGGATCAGGATGTGGCTGGGCCGCTTGACGCCTGACGCCAGAATACCGTTGGGATCAATTCGCGCAAAGGCTTGCTGGCAAGATCTGCCTTTGCGATGTGATTTTCGACAATCAGGTCTGTCGCGTGCGCGCGCACTTCGCTTTCGAACTCTTCAAGCGTGTCGGCTTCGATGTGAAGTCCGGTGATGTTGCTTTCGGAAATCCAGACCTCTGCCTCGTTATCCCAGACAGCTGTCACTTCGAAATTGAGGTTGGACATCGGATGCTCCTGCCCGGTTGCTATGACGCAAGATTCGCATATTGCGAACAACCGGGCAAGTGTCGCGGCGGCTTAGACCCGCACCAGTTTCTCGTAGCTGTCGGCCACGTCCAGTGTCAGTGCGCCGACCTCAAAGGTGTAGTCGCCGATTTGGCCGACGGGCGTGACCTCGGCCGCGGTGCCGGTGAGCCAGCATTGCTGAAAGCCCTCAAGCTCTTCAGGCATGATGTGGCGTTCGTGGACAGTCACGCCCTTTTCGCGCAGCATCTTGATGACCGTCTGGCGGGTCAGCCCGTTCAGGAAGGCATCAGCGGTGGGGGTGTGGACCTCTCCGTCTTTCACAAAGAACAGGTTCGCGCCGGTGCATTCGGCGACATAGCCGCGATAGTCGAACATCAGCGCGTCTGAGCAGCCTTTTGCCTCTGCCGCGTGTTTCGACATGGTGGCGATCATATAGAGCCCCGCCGCCTTGGCGTCATGCGGGATGGTTTCGGGGCTGGGGCGCTTCCATTTGGCGATGTCGAGTTTCGCGCCCTTGGTTTTAGCGTCGCCATAGTAGTTGCCCCAGGCCCAGGCCGCGATGCAGGTGCGCACCGGGTTCTTGGCAGAGGCGACGCCCATGTCCTCACCCGCGCCGCGCCATGCAAAGGCGCGCACGTAGGCGTCGGTCAGGCCGTTGGCGGCCAGAACCTTTGCCTTGGCGGCGGAAAGTTCGTCAGAAGTGTAAGGAATTTCGAAATCCATGCGGCTGGCAGAGAAATGCAGCCGGTCAGAATGTTCACGGTCAAGGAAGATCTTGCCGTTATAGCAGCGTTCGCCCTCGAACACTGAAGAGGCATAGTGCAGCGCGTGGGTCAGGACGTGAACCTGTGCGCTGCGCCAGTCAACCAATTGGCCATCCAGCCAGATTTTGCCATCACGATCATCGTAACCCGCCATTGGAACCTCCCGCTCCGGATTTGCATTTGTTGCGCAAGTAGGTCCGCATCGGACATAAAATTGCGCAAATTCTGTGAATCGGTATCAATCGCGCCTTGGAATGTCAACAAGGCTGACGTATCTTCACACCAAAGAGGGGGAGGCACAATGGCGCAGGGGACACCCGGAGGGACCGGACAAAGCCTGCTGTTCCTGACCGACGAGCAGTTGCGCAAGGGGATCGAGGCGATGTTTTTCGCCTATCGCGGCTTTACCGCTGATCCGGATCGCATCCTGTCGGATCAAGGCTATGGCCGGGCGCATCATCGGGCGATCCATTTCATCCATCGTAGCCCCGGCACAACGGTCAATAACCTGTTGTCGGTTCTTGGCGTGACGAAACAATCGCTTAATCGTGTATTGCGCACTTTGATCGAGGACGGTTTGGTAGCGAGCACGGTAGGCAAGCGCGACAAGCGCGAGCGACATTTGACGCTGACCGATGCCGGGGCCGCGCTGGAACGGGCCCTGTCGGACGCACAACGCGACCGGATGCGCCACGCTTACCGCACCGCCGGGCCAGAGGCCGTGGCGGGCTTTCGGCAGGTGCTGGAGGCGATGATGGATGAAGAAATGCGCTTTTACTATGACGCGCTGAAGGACCAGGTTGATGAACGCTGACGACGCCCATTTGTTGATTGTTGACGATGACGAACGCATTCGGACGTTGTTGCAGAAGTTCCTGATGCGGTCGGGGTTTCTGGTCAGTGGCGCGCGCGATGCCGCCCACGCGCGGCGCATTCTGTCGGGGTTGGAATTCGATCTGATCGTGCTGGATGTGATGATGCCGGGCGAAGATGGCATGAGCCTGTGCCGCGATCTGCGCAAGACCATCACCACGCCGATCCTGTTGTTGACCGCCAAAGGTGAGACGGATGACCGGATCACCGGGTTGGAAGCAGGGGCCGATGACTATCTGGCCAAGCCGTTTGAACCCAAAGAGCTGTTGTTGCGGATCAACGCGATTTTGCGGCGCGTGCCGCAGGCCGAACCTGTGGTGGTTGCACCCAAGGTGCTGAACCTTGGCCCGATCCGCTATGACATCGCGCGCGGTGAGATGTGGCAGGGTGATGATCTTGTGCGGTTGACCGCCACCGAGAGCCAGTTGATGCGCATCTTTTCCAGCGCGCCGGGCGAGGCGATGACCCGCGCGCGGCTGGTCGAAGAGCTCAGCCGGTCCGGTGGGCAAACGCAGGAACGCGCCGTCGACGTGCAGATCACCCGGCTGCGTCGCAAGATCGAGGCCGACCCCAAACAGCCCCGATATCTGCAAACCGTCCGCGGTGCCGGGTATATGTTGGCCCCCGATTAAGGGGCAACGCCCCTTAATCGGGGCCGGTGCGGGTAAGCGATTTTGCTTGCAAAATTGCGGCCGCACACAGGTGGACGGTGCGAAACAGCCAGCGTCGCGCTTCGTTTGCTCTCTTGGGGTGGGGGCGGTGCCCGCCCGTCGCCATTTCCCCTCGGACCAATGGCGCGAAAATGACGACCCCCTTTTGGGGGCTTTGCCCCCGTCCGCAAGCGGACTCCCCCAGGATTATTTTGGCCAGAAGAAGTTGCAGGTTCCGGCGCGATGGGGGAGGTTGCGGGCATGACCACAGCATTGATCACCCACCCCGATTGTTATGACCATGTGACCCCGCCCGGCCACCCTGAACAGGTGGCGCGGCTGGATGCCGTTTTGGGCGCGCTTGAAGGGTTGGAGCTGTTGCGCGTGAAGGCCCCGTTGGGGGCAGAGGACGACATTCTGCGCTGTCATCCGCAGGGACATATCAACAGCATCCGCCGTGCCGCCCCTACCGAAGGCTGGCGGTCGCTGGATGCGGATACCCATATGTCCGTGGGCACGCTGGCCGCCGCGTTCCGTGGGGTGGGCGGGATTGTCCGCGCGGTTGATCTGGTGATGGCGGGCGAGGCGGACAACGCCTTTGTCGCGATGCGCCCACCCGGCCATCATGCAGAGCGTGAGACGGCAATGGGGTTTTGTTTCTTTGGCAATGTCGCGATTGCGGCGAAATATGCGCTGGATCATCACGGGTTGGACCGTGTGGCGATTGTCGATTTCGACGTGCATCACGGCAATGGCACGCAGGATCTGGTGGAGGAAGACGCACGCATCCTGTTCTGTTCGACCCATCAAAGCCCGCTCTATCCCGGCACCGGGGCCGCGCATGAAACGGGCGTGGGCAATGTGTTGAACGTGCCCTTGCCGGGCGGCACCGGTTCAAAGCCGTTTCGCGATGTGATGGAGCGGGTCGTGTTGCCAAGGGTCGATGCGTTCTCTCCGCAACTTCTGCTGATTTCGGCGGGATTTGATGCACATGAGGCTGATCCATTGGCGGGGATGAACCTGACGACAGAGGATTTTGCCTGGGTGACGGACCGGCTGTGCGATGTGGCGGCTGAACATTGCGCGGGCCGGGTGGTATCAAGCCTTGAGGGCGGGTATGACCTTGAGGCGCTGGGTGCGGCTGCGGCGGCCCATGTGACAGTATTGAAGGAGCGGGCGACATGAGTGATGTCGATGCGATGAGCTTTGAAGACGCGATGAAAGAGCTGGAACAGGTTGTGGGCCAGTTGGAGCGCGGTGATGTGGCGCTGGACGAGTCGATCAAGCTGTACGAGCGGGGGGCTGCGTTGAAAGCCCGCTGTGAAGCCAAGCTGAAAGAGGCCGAAGAAAAGGTCGCCAAGATTACGCTGGATGGCTCCGGTCAACCCACCGGGACCGCGCCGCTGGATGACTGACTTTGCCGACGCATTGCGTCAGGCGCAGGCGGTTGTTGCGGCCCGGATGGCGGCCGCGATGGCCCCGCGTGATGGCGTCCTGAAAGCGGCAGCGACCTATGCGCTGGAAGGTGGCAAGGCGCTACGTGGATTTCTGGTGCTGGAAGGTGCGGCATTGCACGGGATCACCCCCGGTCAGGCCGGGGATGCGGCACTGGCGATTGAAGCCTTGCACGCCTATTCGCTGATCCACGATGATCTGCCGTGCATGGATGACGACGACCTGCGCCGGGGCAAGCCAACCGTGCATCGCAAATGGGACGAGGCGATTGCCGTGCTGGCGGGTGACGCGCTTCAGACGTTGGCGTTCGAGGCGCTGGGCGATCTGGGGCTTGATGATGCGGCCAAACTGCGGTTGATCCGCTCGTTGGCGCAAGCCGCAGGCATCGACGGGATGATCGGCGGGCAAATGCTGGACATTGCTGCAGAGACCGCAGCCACGCCGCTGACGCTAGATCAGATCATCACGTTGCAAAGTGGCAAGACCGGCGCGCTGATCACCTGGTCCTGCTGTGCGGGCCCCCGGATGGCGGGCGCGGATGAGGCGCCTTTGCGGGCCTATGGCGATGCACTTGGCCTCGCCTTTCAAATCGCGGATGACATTTTGGACGTGGAAGGCGATGCCGCCGCCGTGGGCAAGGCCGTACGCAAGGACGATGCTGCCGGAAAGGCGACATTTGTTTCGCTTTTGGGGCTGGATGGGGCGAAAAGCCGCGCAAGCGAACTGGTGGATTCGGCCTGTGATGCGCTAAATCCCTATGGGGCGAAGGCTGACACCTTGCGCGCGGCTGCGCAATTTGTCATCGCCCGGGACAGATAGGACACGACATGACCGAACGCCCTGTGACCCCCCTTTTGGATTGTGTCGCCACCCCTGCCGATATGAAGGGGATGTCTGATGCCGAGTTGCGCCGGCTTGCCGATGAGGTCCGCGAAGAGACGATCAGTGCGGTCAGCGTCACCGGCGGGCATCTGGGCGCGGGCCTGGGTGTGGTGGAACTGACCGTGGCGCTGCACGCGGTTTTTGATGCGCCCAAGGACAAGATCATCTGGGACGTCAGCCACCAATGTTATCCGCACAAGATTCTGACTGGGCGGCGTGACCGCATCCGTACCTTGCGGATGAAGGATGGGCTATCGGGTTTCACCAAGCGCAGCGAAAGCGAATATGACCCCTTTGGTGCCGCGCATTCCAGCACCTCGATTTCCGCAGCACTTGGCTTTGCCACGGCGCGCGATCTGGGCGGTGAAGGCGGTGACGCGATTGCGGTGATCGGTGACGGCGCGATGTCGGCGGGTATGGCCTATGAGGCGATGAACAACGCGGGCCACCTGAAAAAACGGCTGATTGTGATCCTGAACGACAACGAAATGTCGATTGCCCCGCCGGTGGGCGCGATGTCGTCTTATCTGAGCCAGCTTTATGCAGGTGAGCCGTTTCAAGAGCTAAAGGCGGCAGCGAAGGGGGCCGTCAGCCTGCTGCCCGAACCCTTCCGCGAAGGGGCCAAGCGGGCCAAGGATATGGTCAAGCATATGACCGTGGGCGGCACGCTGTTTGAACAACTGGGGTTCAGCTATCTGGGCCCGATTGACGGGCATGACATGGATCAGCTGCTGGCTGTCTTGCGTACGGTCAAGGCACGCGCCACAGGGCCGACCCTGATCCATGCGATCACAAAGAAGGGCAAAGGCTATGGCCCGGCAGAGGCCGCGCGCGACAAGGGCCACGGGGTTGGCACGTTCAACGTGGTCACGGGCGAGCAGAAGAAAGCCCCGTCCAACGCGCCCAGCTATACGAGCGTTTTTGCCGATACATTGGTCAAAATGGCCGAAACAGACTCTAAAATCTGCGCGATCACGGCGGCGATGCCCGATGGCACCGGGCTGAACAAGTTCATGCAGCGCTATGCCTCGCGCTGCTTTGACGTGGGGATAGCCGAACAACACGCGGTGACCTTTGCCGCTGGGTTGGCCGCCGGTGGGATGAAGCCGTTTTGCGCACTTTATTCGACCTTTCTGCAGCGCGGCTATGATCAGGTGGTGCATGATGTGGCGATCCAGCGCCTGCCGGTGCGCTTTGCGATTGACCGTGCCGGGCTGGTGGGGGCTGACGGCGCGACCCATGCTGGCGCGTTTGATGTGGCCTATCTGGCAAACCTGCCGGGGTTTGTGGTCATGGCCGCCGCGGATGAGGCCGAGCTGGTGCGCATGGTCGCGACGGCCGCGGCCTATGAGGACGGGCCGTCCGCCTTCCGGTTCCCACGTGGCGAGGGCGTGGGCGTCGAGATACCCGAGGGTGCGGAGCCATTGGAGATCGGCAAGGGCCGGATCGTCAAAACAGGCTCTAAAGTAGCGATTTTGTCGTTTGGAACGCGCCTCGCAGAGGTCGAAACCGCCTGTGAAGCACTTGCGGCAAAGGGCATCACCCCAACGATTGCCGATGCCCGTTTCGCCAAGCCGCTGGACAGGGACATGATCCTGAAACTGGCAGCAGAGCACGACGCGCTGATAACCATTGAGGAAGGGTCAGTCGGTGGATTTGGGTCACATGTGGCGCAGTTGCTGGCGGATGAGTGTGTGTTCGATCACGGGCTGAAGTATCGCTCGATGGTGCTGCCCGATATCTTCATCGACCAAGCCAGCCCGCGCGACATGTACGCGGTCGCGGGCCTGAATGCCGAGGATATCGAGGCGAAGGTGCTTGAGGTGCTGGGCGTGGCGTCTGTGGGGAAGCGGGCTTGATTGGACGAATGTCTGGTATGAACCCAAACAGATCGTCGAATTTATGCCATCATTGGCTGGCATGGTGAGGCGAACTTTGCCGACTTTGGTGTGTTGGGATGCTCTACAGATTGCTCAATTCTCCTCGTGCATACCCTGCATTTTATGAGCCATACTATGATGACTTTGACTTCTACAACGGTCGTGAGGCGTGGTTGAAAAGCATCCTGGGTGTACCGACCAAAGCGGTTCATCTCTTCACCGTTCATTGGCTCCATCTGGAAGTCTACAATGGTGGCTTCTGGCAGTACTTCTATAACTCGACCGGAACGACAGCACCGGAAGCTGCGGAGGGTTTCGTAGCCATCGGAATGCGCGACGTTGGTCAAACAATCGAAGAAGCCATGGTAAGGTTAGGCACACCGTTTCCTGGCAAAAAGATCGAAAGAGAGAAGATTGTGGGGCCGCCAGTTGATCCGATGGATTTCGGCGATCTGGACAGCCGCTTCTACGAGCTCGCTGACACCGACACGTTCTTCCGAAAGCTTCCAAAATTCGTGCCATTCGCCGACGCATACGCGGCCGCCAAAAATTAGTTCAGGGGCGGCTCTGAGCTCAAATCAATGTTCATTCAGCGCGCTGACGGGCCCGGAACAAGGGCTTTAGCCCGCCGGGCCCATCGCCGACCCGCCCCGACGGGTTGGCGATTTGCCAGCCGCGCGCACCGCTAGTGCGGAAGATGACCTGACAACCATAAAGCGCTGCAAAAATTCTGTCGGATCGCCCACCCGCGGATCGGCGATGGGCCCGGCTCGTCGCGAAGGTCGGCTTCGTCCGCATAGCAGACCCTACCCCCGCCCTTCCAGCCGCTTTTCAATCGCATCCAGTTTGGCCATGACTTCATCCCGGTAGGCGTCTGTGGCGGCGACGTCTTCTTCGTGGTGGGCGTCTTGCATGGAGTTCACGATCAGACCCACCAGCAAGTTCACCACCGCAAAAGTTGTGACCATGATGAAGGGGATGAAAAAGGCCCAGGCGTAGGGGTAGACCTCCATCACGGGTCTCACGATTCCCATGGACCAGCTTTCCAGCGTCATGATCTGAAACAACGAATAGGCCGATTGCCCGAGTGACCCGAACCATTGCGGGAAACTTGCGCCGAAAAGCTTTGTCGCCATGACAGCGCCGATGTAGAAGATGATCCCCATCAGCATGAATACCGATCCCATGCCGGGCAGCGCTGTGATGAAACCTTCGACCACGCGGCGCAGGCTGGGCGCCACCGAGACGACGCGCAGCACCCGCAGGATGCGCAGCGCCCGCAGCACCGACAGCCCTTGGGCGGCGGGCACCAAGGCGATGCCGACGATCACAAAATCAAAGATGTTCCAGCCATCGCGGAAGAAAGCGAGGCGATGGGCGAAAAGTTTCAGCGCGATCTCTGTCACGAAGATCGCCAGACAGATCGCATCAAGCCGCAGGATCAGCGGGCCATAGGTGTCCATGACGGTCGATGACGTCTCTAACCCCAAAATAACGGCGTTGAACAGGATCACCGCGATGATCCCGCGCCGCACGGCGGCGTGGTCAAGAAAGGCGGCGATGGCTGTGCGCATGGTGGTGCTGGCCCCGTTGCTGTCCCGTGTGGATATGTGGCGCGTGCGGCATGGCTTCAAGGGAAATCGCGACGCAGGGTCAGGGTTTGCAAGCGGGCGCTGCGCGCGGCAGTCTGACGCAAACCGGAGGGACCACATGAAAGCCGTCAAAATCTATCGCTGGATCGTGTTCTTGCTGGCCGCTGGCTATTGCCTGCGCATGGTGTTTCTCAGCGACTACGCGCAATTCGCGGGGCCGTTCCGATTTCTGACGGTCTGGGCGCTGTTTTGCTCTTTCTTTGCCGCCAGCCGCATGATGGCGATCGAGGAAGGCCGCAGCACCAAACGCTGGGACGGGTTCGTCAGCATGACCGCGGTCGTGAACGCGATGGTTGTCTATCTTTACTGGTCGCTGTTCCTGAACGATCCAACATCCGTGACCCGCGACGGCAAGCTGGGCGAACCCTATCTGGAGCTTTATCTGCACGGTCTTGGCCCGCTGCTGCAATGGATCGACGCCACCTTCATTCACCGCGCTTTCCGCAGGCTAAAGGCGGGTGCATTGTGGCTGATTGGCCTGATTAGTGTCTATATTTGCTGGATAGAGTTTGTGGTGCAGACGCTGGCGACGACGCCGCGCGGCACAGTGACCAATGGTCTGCCCTATCCGTTCCTGAACTCGCTGACGGTGCCCGACCGCCTGGCGACTTATGTTACCTATTTTGCCGCCGCCGGGGTGCTGTTGCTGGCCTTTGCGGGCATCGCCTGGGGTGTCAGGCGGATGTTTCCGCGGCCAGAAGGGCAGCAAGCCCTGCCCGATAATCCGGGTAGCGCAGGGTAACGCCCAGCTCTGATTTGATCCGGTCGTTCCGCACCTTCTTGCTTTCGGCGTAAAAGCTGCGTGCCATTGGCGTCATCTCTGCCGTTGCGAATTCTTCGGCCTCTGGCACGGGCAGGCCCAGCAAGTCGGCCGCGTGCGCGATCACGTCTTCGGGTGGGGCCGGGTCATCGTCACAGACGTTGTAGGCAGCACCCGGATTTGGCCGCGCGATTGAGGCGGCGAGGACTTGCGCGATATCCGTCACATGGGTGCGGCTGAACACCTGACCGGGCTTGATGATCCGCCGCGCCGTACCAGCTCGCACCTTGGCAAAGGGGCCACGTCCGGGGCCGTAGATGCCCGCAAGGCGGAAGATGTGCAGTGGAAGTCCGGGGATGGCTGACCATTCGCTTTCGGCTCTAACACGGGCGATTCCGCGTTTGGTGGCCGGGGTCAGGGGCGTGTCCTCATCCACCCAATCGCCCTGATGGTCGCCGTAGACCCCGGTCGTGGACAGATAGCCGACCCATTGGAATTGCCCGGCGCGCTGTGCAATTTCATCCCGCAGTTCTGCCAGTACCGGGTCGCCGTTTTCATCCGGCGCGGCCGAGATCAACAGATGCGTGGCCGCATCCAGCGCGGGGATCATGTTTGCGCCGGGCCAGATCCGCGGCTCAACCCCGCGCGCCATCATGGCGGCCAGTTTATCCTCGTTCCGGGTGGTGCCGATCACGCGCCAGTCCCGCACATGCGGTTCAAGCGCCTGCGCAGAGTAACCGTGACCGAATGAAAGCAAAGTCTGTGTCATGCCTTGGGATGGCCCAGCACTGGACGGGATGCAAGGTTATGTTAACGTTTGCCTATGCCCAAGCTGCCCAACCTGTCGGATGCTTATGCGCTGTCGTCAGACGACGGCATTCGCGCGCTTTATGACGCTTGGGCGCAGACCTATGACGCCGGTTTTGGCGAGGCGATGGGATATCAATTGCCGCGTGCCGTTGCCCTTGCCTTTGCAGGCGCCGGTGGCGTGGGCCCCGTGCTTGATTTCGGGGCCGGTACAGGGCTGGTCGCGGATCATCTGGCGCATATGCGGATCGGTCCCATTGACGCTGTCGACCTGTCCGAAAAGATGCTGCGTGTTGCCCAAAGCAAAGGCCACTATCGCGACCTTTACAGTGACGACATTTTTGAACCTGGTCACACCCTTGCGCCTGCGTCCTATGCCGGGATCGTCAGTGCCGGGACATTCACTCATGGACACGTTGGGCCAGAAGGTTTGCGGCCTCTTCTTGCACTCGCAGCCCCCGGTGCTACCTGCGTGCTGTCTGTCAATGCCGGACATTACGATTCTGCCGGATTTGCCCCTGTTTTGTCCGCTTTAGACACTGTTTTTGCCGAACAGAAGGTACAGGACGTGCGCATCTACGATGACCGCGCCGAGGAACAGCATCGCAACGATCTGGCCAAGCTTCTGATCCTGAAACTGCGCTAGCGCCCCTTCCAGACCGGATCGCGCTTTTCCGCAAAGGCGCGCGCACCCTCTGCCTGATCCTCGCTGGCGTAGAGCCGGTCAACAGTGGGCAACTGCCGTTTGGTGATCCGGTTCATGCTGTCTTGAAATTTCGCATCTTCCGCATCGCGCACGATCTCTTTGATCGCGGCATAGACCAGCGGCGGGCCACTTGCGATCAGTCCGGCCATCTTCTGCGCTTCGGCCATCAGGTCTGGCCCCGGATGAATATGGTTCACGATGCCCCAACTGTGCGCCTCTGACGCATCAAACCAGCGCCCGGTCAGAAGCAGCTCCATCGCGATGTGATAGGGGATGCGCTTGGGCAATTTGACGCTGGCGGCATCCGCCACGGTGCCTGACCGAATCTCGGGCAGGGCAAAGGTGGCGTGGTCCGCAGCCAGAATGATGTCCGCCGACAGCGCCAATTCCAGCCCGCCGCCGCAGCAAATGCCGTTCACAGCGGCGATCACCGGCTTATTCATTTGTGGCAATTCCTGCAGCCCCCCAAATCCGCCAACGCCATAGTCGCCATCCACCGCATCACCGTCGTTCGCGGCCTTGAGGTCCCAACCGGGGCAAAAGAACTTTTCACCGGCACCGGTAATGATCGCCACGCGCAGGTCCGGGTCGTCGCGGAAAGTGGCAAACACCTCGCCCATGCGACGGCTGGTTTGCAAATCAATCGCATTGGCCTTTGGCCGGTCGAGCGTCACAGTCAGGATCGCGCCATCGCGCTGGGTCTTGATCGGGTCAGTCATCGGCTTTCCTTATCAGCGCATCCGCTGCAACCGCGCGGGTGGGGGTGCAAATCAGCGGGTTCACCTCAACTTCGGCAATGGTGTCCGCATGGGCAAGGACATAGTCCTGTATCGCCATGATTGCCGCAACAATCGCAGCGTGGTCTGCGGCAGGTTTACCGCGATACCCGGCAAGCAATTTGGACGTTTTCAGCCTTGTTAGAGCCTGTTTCACGCTATTTTTAGAGGCCGGCAGCAACAGATGCACGGTGTCATCCAGCAGTTCCGTCAATGTGCCACCTGCGCCGATGGTCATCAGAAACCCACAAGTCGGATCGGCGGTGATCCCCACCAAAAGCTCTGCCACGCCGTCTGTCACCATCTCTTCGACAAGGTAGCCGGGCGCGTTCATTTGGGTGGCGGCGTCGGGCACATCCGCATGAGTAAGATGCAACTTGACCGCGCCATGATCCGTCTTGTGGGCAAAGCCGGATCCTTTCAGCACCAGCGGCGCGGACAGCGTGTCGATCTGGTCCAGCGCGGTGGTGCCATGGGGGATCGCCACACCATATGCGGCTAGCGCCGACTTGGCGGCATGTTCAGTCAGAACATTCCCACCCAGCGCGTTGTGGCGGCACAGGTCCAATTCCAAATCCGGTGCATCCCGCTGAACCGCCGCGGCGACGGCGGCCATCGCGGTGTCCAACCCGTTCAGCGGCACGAGTCCCGCTTGCATCAGGTCGGTGGCAACGGCCTCTGGCATCAGCTCTGGCAGAGTCGCAATCATTGCCACCGGCAAGCCGCCTTTCGCCCGCGTGGCCTTGGCCGCATCAATCGCGCAGTCCCAATCTGCAGCATCGCAGCGGTCGGCGCGAGGGAAGTCTACGATCAGCATCGTAAGGGCCAGATCAGTGTCTAACATGGCGGAAAATGCAGCCGTCATGGCATTGGTGTCGCGCCAAATGTAGGTGTGATAATCCAGCGGATTTGCCAGCGCGACCTTGGGGCCCAGGGCTGCAGACAGCGCCTTTTTCTGCTGCGGCTTCAACGGGGGAAAGCGCAGCCCATGCCGCTGCGCCAGATCAGCGGCCAATGCCGCTTCTCCGCCAGAACAACTGATCGTGGCGATGTCGCCATGTGGCAGCGGCCCGGTCACATGCAACAGCTTCAACGCTTCGATCAGCGTGCCAAGATCATCCACCCGCGCGATCCCGAGCCGCGCCAAAAGCGCTGCACTCGCCGCGTCTTGCCCCGCGAGCGAGGCGGTGTGGGATACAGTGCTGGCCTGCGCCTCGGCCGAGCGGCCGACCTTCAGCGCGACAATGGGGATGTTCCTTGCGCGGGCTTTGCGCGCCAGAACTTCCCAATCGTGGGGATCGCCGAACCCTTCGATATGCAATCCAATGGCAGTGACACGCGGATCATCCAGCAGGGAGGTCGCGATCTGCGCCTGCGTGGTTTGCGCCTGATTGCCGCAGGTGATCACATGACTGATCGGAAGGCCGCGCGTCTGCATCGTCAGGTTGATCGCGATGTTGGACGACTGCGTCAGGATCGCCACGCCCCTGTCGCAGGCAATCAGCCCGTGCTGATCGGGCCATAGCGCCGCACCATCCAGCGCGTTGATCAACCCATAGCAATTGGGCCCCAATATCGGCATCTCACCAGCCGCTTTCAATAAACGGTCATGCAGATCGCCACCATCCGCGACCTCGTCAAAACCAGAGGCAAAACAAACCGCGCCGCCAGCACCCGCGCGGCGCAACCGTTCCACGGCTCCAATGGTCGCATCCCGGTTGATTCCGACAAAAGCCGCGTCCGGAACACCGGGCAGGTCAGGCACACCTCGGTAAGCCTTTCGCCCCAGAATAGTGTCTTTTACAGGGTGAATTGGCCAAATCTCTCCGGCATAGCCGATCTTTTCCAGCTGCAAGAGCACAGCCGCGCACCAGGCGCCGCCGCCAATCACGGCAACGGACTTGGGGTTCAGCAAACGGGACAGATCGCGCGTCATGGCAGGCACCAACGCTGTCTGAAACGGGGGAAGCCTCCGGCGGGGATTATTTTGGCCAGAAGAAGACCAGGTTGTGCCAAGGGGTCCACCTCTCGCGTCCTCAGACCGCGAGAGGCTTCTCCTGGCGCGGTCATCGACGTCCCCGCCTGTACCGCCCGCAGAAGCTGCGCGATTCCGGTTAAGGGACCGTTACTTCTTCTGGCCAAAAATATCCCGGGGGGAGTCCGCTTGCGGACGGGGGGCTGGCCCCCCTCCCACGGCGACGCAATCTTGCGGCGCAACATGCTAGGCGCCCAACGCGCGCAAAAGATCGCGGCTGATGATGTGGCGCTGAATTTCAGATGTTCCGTCCCAGATCCTTTCCACCCGTGCATCGCGCCAGAACCGTTCCAGCGGGTAATCATCCATCAAGCCCATCCCACCGTGAATCTGGATCGCGGCATCAGTCACCCGCGCCAGCATTTCAGAGGCGTAGAGCTTGGCGCTCGCGATCTCTCGGTTCGCGGGCAGACCCTTGTCGAGCCGGTCGGCGGCGGCGAGGGTCAGGAGATCGGCGGCGTCGATTTCGGTGATCATGTCGGCAAGCTGAAAGCTGATCCCTTGGAATTTGCCGATCTTCTGGCCGAATTGCTCTCGCTCTGCGGCATAGTTCAGCGCATAATCGAAACACCGCCGCGCCCGGCCCACGGACATGGTGGCGACTGTGATCCGCGTGGCATAAAGCCATGCGTTCATCACATCAAAGCCGCCATCAACTTCGCCCAACACCTGCGCATCCGGCAGGCGGCAGTCGTCGAATTCAAGGATCATGTTCTTGTAGCCACGGTGGCTGACCGATTTGTAACCATCGCGGATCGTAAAGCCGGGTGTGCCGCGATCCACCAGAAACGTCGTGATCCGCTTCTTCGGGCCGCGCGGCGTCTGATCCTCACCCGTTGCGACAAAGACGATCAGAAAATCAGCGTGATCCGCGCCCGAGATAAAATGCTTCGTCCCGTTCAGCACCCAATCCCCGCCATCGCGCACAGCGGAACACTTCATCCCCCGAACGTCCGACCCGGCGCCGGGTTCTGTCATGGCCAGCGCATCCATCCGCTCGCCCCGGACAGCGGGCATCAAATAGCGGTCGATCTGTTCGCCCTGACAGGCCATCAGGATGTTTTGCGGCCGCCCAAAGAAGTGGTTCAGCGCCATTGATCCGCGCCCCAGCTCTCGTTCAACTAGCGCAAATTCGACATGGGTGAGTCCCGCGCAGCCGACGCTTTGCGGGAAATTGCAGGCATAAAACCCCAGGTTTAGAGTCTTTTCCTTGATCTCTTGCGCGATCTCAGCGGGCACTTCGCCGGTGCGTTCAACAAGGTCTTCGTGGGGGTAAATCTCTTTCTCGACGAAGCTGCGGACGGTTTCCGCGATCATGGTATGTTCGTCAGTCAGGCCATAGGTGCTCATGGGACACTCTGCGTTTTGTTTGGGACAATTGCGATGGGCAGCTGCCCACGTTCATCCCGGTCGGCGGGTGCTTGTCCAAAGCGATAGGTCGTCGCAGAAGACCGTCATGTTGACATCTGCTTATTGCGGACGGCGTCGCGCGCTTCGGCGTCAGTGGGCATAACTCGACCCCTCTTCGTCAAGGATCGCCTTCAACTCGCTCAGGTGGCGGGTGTCCTGGTCAGGGTAATCTTCCAGCTCGCGCGCGGTCTTTTCCGCGATGTCGTCGGGGATCAGCCGCAAGGGCTGGCCGGTTTGCAGGGCGCGGATATAGGTCTCTGCCGCGCGTTCAAAATAATAGAGCCGGTTGAAAGTCTCTGCCACTGTGGCCCCGATGATCAGGATGCCGTGATTGCCCATGACCATGACCTTCTTTTTCGGGTCGGTGAACAGGGCCGCGCAGCGCGCGCCTTCGTCTTCAAATGCAAGCCCACCGTAGTCGCCATCGACGACAACACGGTTGAAGAAGGTGCAGCAGTTCTGGTCGATGGGCGGCAGGGTGCTGTCGGCCAGACTGGCCAGCACCGTGGCGTGGATCGAATGGACATGCATCGCGCAGCGGGCGTGCGGCACAAGCCGGTGAATGCCGCCGTGCAGGCCCCAGGCCGTGGGGTCAGGTGCGTTCGGGCCGGACAAGGTATCGGGGTCGTTGGCGTCCACCTCGATCATGTCGCTGGCGTTGATCCGGGCAAAATGCATCTGATTGGGGTTCATCAGGAACCGGGAGCCGTCATCGTTGATCGCAAGGGAAAAGTGGTTCGCGACACCTTCGTGCATGTTCAGCCGCGCAGTCCAGCGAAAGGCCGCGGCCAGATCGACCCTTTCGGCCCAGTGGGTCATATTGTGCTGTGGTGCGTTCATGGCGGTCCCTTTTTGCGCAACACGCTGCCAGCGAAACGGGCCTGAGGCAAGAATTATGAAGACGCGCCGGGATTTGTCGGGCTGGGCATTGTTCCCGGCGGGCCGATCTGGAATGATCCGCGCCGAAACAAACCCCAAAGAAAGATGTCGTCATGGCTTTCAAACCCGCCAAATGGCCCCGCAAGCTTCGCTCTCAGGAATGGTTTGGCGGCACGTCGAAAGATGCGATTTATCACCGGTCGTGGATGAAAAATCAGGGTCTGCCTGCGGATTTGCTGGATGGCCGCCCTGTGATCGGGATTTGCAACACATGGTCAGAGCTGACCCCGTGCAACGCGCATCTGCGCGATCTGGCAGAGCGGGTGAAATTCGGCGTCTACGAGGCGGGCGGTTTCCCGGTGGAATTCCCGGTGTTTTCGCCGTCTGAATCGACACTGCGGCCGACAGCGATGATGTACCGCAACCTTTGTGCGATGGACGTGGAAGAAGCGATCCGCGGCAAGGCGATGGACGGGGTTGTCTTGCTGGCGGGCTGTGACAAGACCACGCCGGCGCTGCTGATGGGCGCGGCCTCGGTCGATTTGCCGGCGATTGTGGTGTCGGGCGGGCCGATGCTGAACGGGCATTTCCGGGGTGAACGGGTCGGGTCCGGCACGCATCTGTGGAAGTTTTCCGAAGCCGTGCGCGCAGGCGAGATGACAGCAGAAGAATTCGTCGAGGCCGAAGCCTCCATGTCGCGCAGTCCGGGGTCGTGCAACACGATGGGCACCGCCAGCACGATGGCCAGCATGGCAGAGGCACTGGGCATGGCCTTGTCTGGCAATGCCGCGATTCCCGCCGTGGACAGCCGCCGCCGGGTGGCCGCACATATGACGGGCCGCCGGATTGTGGACATGGTCAAGGATGACCTGAAACCATCGGACATCATGACCAAAGAGGCGTTCGAAAACGCGATCCGCACCAATGGCGCGATTGGCGGGTCGACCAATGCGGTTGTGCATTTGCTGGCCGTGGCAGGCCGGGTCGGCGTTGATCTGACGCTGGATGACTGGGATCGTTGCGGGCGCGATGTGCCGACGATTGTGAACCTGATGCCCTCGGGCAAGTATCTGATGGAAGAGTTCTTTTATGCCGGCGGCCTGCCGGTGGTGATCAAGCATCTGGGCGACAGTGGGCTGTTGCACAAGGATGCGCTGACCGTGTCTGGTGGGTCGATCTGGGACGAGGTGAAGGACGTCAAAAACTGGAATGACGATGTGATCCTGCCAGTGGAAAAAGCGCTGGCGCAGTCGGGCGGTATTGCGGTTTTGCGCGGGAACCTCGCGCCCAAGGGTGCGGTGCTGAAACCTTCCGCCGCCACCGAAAGCCTGATGGTCCACAAGGGTCGGGCTGTCGTGTTCGAGGACATCGACGATTACAAGGCGCGGATTGATGACGAGGATCTGGATATTGATGAGACCTGCGTGATGGTCCTGAAAAACTGCGGGCCGCGCGGCTATCCGGGCATGGCAGAGGTGGGTAACATGGGTCTGCCGCCGAAAATTCTGCGCAAGGGCATCACCGATATGGTGCGGATTTCGGATGCGCGGATGTCCGGCACAGCCTTTGGCACCGTGGTGCTGCATACCTCACCCGAGGCGGCGGTGGGCGGGCCGCTGGCGGTGGTGCAATCGGGCGATATGATCGAATTGGACGTGCCGAACCGCAAACTGCATCTGGATATTTCGGATGCCGAACTGGCCGCGCGGATGGATGCCTGGCAGGTGGAGAATTCGGGTGCGAACCCGCGCCCGGATGGCGGCTATGCGCAGCTATATCATGACAGGGTTCTGGGGGCTGATACCGGGGCCGATTTTGATTTCCTTGTGGGTTGCCGCGGCAATGCCGTGGGGAAAGAGGCGCATTGATGATGGATATCTGCCTGGTCGGGATCGGCAAGATCGCGCAGGACCAACATGTGCCTGCGCTGAACGCCAGCGCGGACTGGACATTGGCCGCCACGGTCAGCCGGTCAGGGTTTGTTGAGGGCGTGCCTGCGTTTACTGATTTCGACGCCTTCCTGGCGGATAGTGATGTCCCTGTGATCTCACTTTGTTTGCCGCCTGTGCCGCGGTTTGATTATGCCGCCAAGGCGATTGCGGCAGGGCGGCATGTGATGCTGGAAAAGCCCCCCGGTGCGACGCTGGCCGAAGTGCATGCGCTGCAGCAGATGGCGGATGACGCGGGCGTGGTGCTGTTTGCCACATGGCACAGCAGGATGGCGGCGGGTGTCGCGGGGGCCAAGGCTTGGTTAGCGGACAAACAGATCAAGCGGCTGCACATCACCTGGCGCGAGGACGTGCGCAAATGGCATCCGGGGCAAGAGTGGGTGTTCGACCCCGGCGGCATGGGGGTTTTTGACCCGGGCATCAACGCGCTGTCGATCCTGACCGAAATTTTGCCAGCACCAGTGTTCCTGCGCGAAGCGAGGCTAGAGTTCCCCGAAAACCGGGATACGCCGATTGCAGCAGAGCTGAGCTTTACCGGCGGAGTGACGGCAGATTTCGATTGGCGGCAGAAAGGGCCGCAGACCTGGGGCATGGTGGTCGAGACGGATGCCGGTTTGCTGGAACTGGCCGATGGTGGTGCGACGCTTTTGATTGAAGGCGTGGCGCAGGATGTCGGGCCGAACCGCGAATATCCGGCGCTTTATGACCGGATGGCGGATTTGGTCAGGCGCGGTGTGTCGGATGTTGATCTGGCCCCGATGGTGCATGTGGCGGATGCCCTGACGCTGGGCCGTCGCGTGACCGTTGCACCCTTTGCATTCTAGGCATTGAGCGCGCGAAGCGCGCACGTGATGTTTTGCGCCGCCATTCGGCGTCGCGATACGAGGGGGCTTTGCCCCCTCGCGCTCCCCCAGCATATTTAAGTTCAAAAGAAAGAGACGGTTGGGCGGTTTATGCGCTGCCTAAAATTTACCATTTGATAAAAAATGAAGTTGTGGCAGGCTGTGGTCAGTATTTTCTGACGGAGTGACCATGGCAGATGTGATGACCCCCGGACTGGCCGTTGGCCGATTGGATGCTGACGCGCTGGCGCAGAATTTTGACGATCTGCACCCCGCGCTGACCCCGCACGAGGCGGTTGTGGCAGCGGATCGCTGTTATTTCTGTCATGATGCGCCTTGTGTGACGGCCTGTCCCACGGACATCGATATCCCACTGTTCATCCGGCAGATTAGCACCGGCACGCCAGAGGCTGCGGCGCGGACGATTTTTGACCAGAACATTCTGGGCGGCATGTGTGCGCGCGTTTGTCCGACCGAGGATTTGTGCGAGGGCGCTTGTGTGCGTGAAATGGCGGAGGGCAAGCCGGTCGAGATCGGGCGCTTGCAACGCCATGCGACCGATACGCTGATGGCGCAGCAGGGGCATCCTTTTGTGCGTGCGCCAAGCACCGGCAAGCGGGTCGCAGTGATTGGCGCGGGGCCAGCGGGGCTGGCGTGCGCGCACAGGCTGGGGATGCTGGGGCATGATGTTGTGCTGCTTGAGGCGAAGGGCAAGGCGGGCGGGCTGAATGAGTTTGGCATCGCCGCCTACAAAGCCACCGATGACATTGCCGCGCGCGAGGTGGAATGGCTGCTGGGTGTCGGCGGGATTGAGCTGCACACCGGGCAGATTTTGGGCGAGAGTTTTCAGCTTGAAGAGGTGGCCGGGTCGTTTGACGCGGTGTTCCTGGGTGTTGGGCTTGGCGGTGTGAATGCGCTGGGCGTGGCCGGTGAGGATCTGGATGATGTGGTCGACGCGGTGCGGTTCATCGCGCATCTGCGGCAGTCCAAGGACATGAGCGAGCTGCCGATTGGCCGCAATGTGGTGGTGATTGGCGGCGGCATGACAGCGATTGATGCGGCCGTGCAATCCAAACTGCTAGGCGCGCAGAATGTGACGGTTGCCTATCGTCGTGGGCGCGACCAGATGGGGGCGAGCGCCTATGAACAGGATTTGGCCGCATCCAAGGGCGTGAACCTGATGTTCAACGTGCAGCCGAAAGAGGCGCTTGCCGATGAAGATGAATACCTTGCCGCGGTGGAGCTGGAATATACCGCAGATACAGGTGATGGCCTGAAAGGCACAGGTGAGACGGTGCGTCTGCCCGCCGATCAACTGTTCAGCGCGATTGGGCAGACGCTGACGTTGGATGCCGGACTTGAACTGGACGGGCGCAAGATTGCTATGGGGCCAACAGGCCGCACCAGCCGCGAAGGTGTCTGGGCCGGTGGTGATTGCACACCGGGCGATGATCTGACCGTGGTGGCCGTGGCCGAGGGGCGCGATGCGGCGATGGATATTCATGCAACCTTGATGGGAGCGAACTGAAATGGCTGATCTGACAACAGACTTTCTGGGCATCAAAAGCCCCAATCCATTCTGGCTGGCCTCTGCCCCGCCCACGGACAAGGAATACAACGTGCGCCGCGCCTTTGAGGCGGGCTGGGGCGGTGTTGTCTGGAAAACGCTCGGGGCCGAGGGGCCACCGGTGGTCAACGTCAATGGTCCACGTTATGGCGCGATTTATGGTGCGGACCGGCGGCTTTTGGGGCTTAACAATATCGAGCTGATCACCGATCGCCCGTTGGAAACCAATCTGGAAGAAATGGCGCGGGTGAAGGCGGATTACCCCGACCGTGCGCTGATCGCATCCATCATGGTGCCCTGTGAAGAGCAGGCCTGGAAAGACATCCTCCCACGGGTGGCCGAAACAAATGCCGACGGGATCGAGCTGAATTTCGGCTGCCCGCATGGGATGTCTGAACGGGGCATGGGGGCTGCCGTTGGGCAGGTGCCGGAATACATCGAAATGGTGACCCGCTGGTGCAAGCAGTATTACGACCGCCCGGTGATCGTGAAGCTGACGCCGAACATTACGGACGTGCGCAAACCCGCGCTGGCGGCCAAGAACGGTGGCGCGGATGCGGTGAGCCTGATCAACACGATCAATTCGATCACCAGCGTCAATCTGGACACGATGTCGCCCGAACCCTCAATCGACGGCAAGGGCAGCCATGGCGGCTATTGCGGCCCGGCGGTCAAGCCTATCGCGATGTCGATGGTGAGTGAGATTGCGCGGCATGAACCCACGCATGGCTTGCCGATTTCTGGCATCGGCGGGATTACCACTTGGCGCGACGCGGCAGAGTTCATGGCGCTGGGCTGTGGCAACGTGCAGGTCTGCACTGCGGTGATGACCTATGGCTTCAAGATCGTGCAGGAAATGATCAGCGGGCTTTCGCAGTGGATGGACGAAAAGGGCCATGCCAGCACGGCGGATTTCATCGGCATGGCTGTGCCCAATGTGACCGACTGGCAGTACCTGAATCTGAACTACGTGGCCAAGGCGAAGATTGATCAGGACAGCTGCATTTCCTGCGGGCGGTGCTATGCGGCCTGCGAAGACACCAGCCATCAGGCGATTGCCATGTCAGAAGATCGGACGTTTACGGTCATCGACGAGGAATGCGTGGCCTGCAACCTGTGTGTGGACGTCTGCCCGGTGCAGGACTGCATCAGCATGGTCCCGATGGAACCCGGACAGGTCGATCCACGCACCGGGAAAGTGGTCGAAAAAGAGTACGCCAACTGGACCACGCACCCCAATAATCCCGGCGCTGTCGCGGCCGAGTGACCCAGGGTAAGGAATACCTTACTTTCACCAGACGGGGAAAATACGGCACAACCTCCCCATACTAAGGGTGACGGATTGTGAGTGATCTGAGCGGCGTGTTGTGTGGAGCAACCGCCGCTCAATTCGTTTGGGGTGTGTGGTTTTGGATGGGCGTGAGGTCTTTGACGACATCACGACTTTCTGGATGTGACACCGGAGGCTGCACTTTGGTTGCTTTGTTTGATGCGAGGCGAGCGGCAGTTTCGTCTGCCTTGCGGCCCTCAAGTCATTTTGCTTTGAAGGTCAGCTAAGAGCCCAAAATGACATTCATTCAGCGCGCTGGCAGGCCCGGAACAAGGGTTTTAGCCCGCCGGGCCCATCGCCGACCCGCCCCGACGGGTCGGCGATTTGCCATCCGCGCGCACCGCTGATGCGGAAGATGACCCTACAACCATAAAGCGCAGAAGCATCTCCGTTGGGTCGCCCACCCGCGTGTCGGCGATGGGTCCAGCTATGCGCGAAAGTCGGCTTCGTCCGCAAAGCAGCCACCGCAATCCAAAGCACTAGACAGGGCGCAATCGCGCGCGCAGCAGGGTATCCAGATGGGCCCCTGCGTCTTCGAACCAGTCTTTGCGCCCAAGCACCGCGTTCACCTGCACCTCAAAATCGGCGTAGTGCTGAGTCAGTGACCAGATGGAAAAGATCAGGTGGTGCGGGTCAACCTCGGCGATCTTGCCTTCCGCTGCCCAAGCGCGGATCACCACCGCTTTTTCGTCGACCAGCTCTTTCAAATCACCTGACAAATGCCCCGCGATATGCGGTGCGCCTTGCAGAATTTCGGTGGCAAACAGGCGGCTTTCGCGGGGGTAGTCGCGGCTCATCTCCAGCTTGCGCATGGCATAGGCCATGATCTCTTTCACCGGGTCGCCTTGCGGGTTCATCGCGATCAGCGGATCAAGCCAGGTTTCCAGCAGGCGTTCCAGCAAGGCCGTATAGATCGCGTCCTTGGACGGGAAATAATACAGCAGGTTGGGCTTTGACAGGCCCGCCGCTTCGGCAATCTGGTCAAGCGTGGTGCCGCGGAAACCGTATTGCGAAAAGGCATCCAGACCTGCGGCCAGAATGGCGGCGCGGTTCTTGGCCTGAATGCGGGTCTGCGGCTTTTTGCTCATAAGGTCGGTGCCCGATATTTAGGCGCCCGGAACAACGGGCGGGGTTGTGCGCCTCAAAAGGCGGCGGATGCCACTTCTTTGCGCGAGAAACTTGACTGGTTCCATCCCTCTGTTAGCGTTCGTTTGACCAGTTGGTCAAATCATGAATGCACGGCGGGGGATGATGACATGGCGGCACCGGGTGAAAATCTGCGGATCAACGGCGACCGTTTGTGGGACAGTCTGATGGAGATGGCCAAGATCGGCCCCGGCATTGCAGGCGGCAACAACCGCCAGACCCTGACGGATGAAGACAGCGAAGGCCGCCACCTGTTTGCCGATTGGTGCAAGGCCGCGGGCATGACCATGGGCGTCGATGAGATCGGCAATATGTTCGCCCGCCGCGAAGGCACCGACCCCGACGCGCTGCCCGTCTATGTCGGCAGTCATCTGGATACGCAGCCCACGGGCGGCAAGTATGACGGTGTGCTGGGTGTGCTCGGCGGGTTGGAAATCATCCGCACGATGAATGACCTCGACATCAAGACAAAGCATCCCATCGTCGTCACCAACTGGACGAATGAGGAAGGCACGCGCTATGCCCCCGCGATGCTGGCCTCCGGTGTTTTTGCCGGCAAACACGCGCTCGATTGGGCCTATGATCGGGTTGATGCCGACGGCAAACGGTTCGGGGATGAGTTGGAGCGCATCGGCTGGAAGGGGCCCGAGAAGGTGGGTGATCGCAAGATGCACGCTTTCTTTGAATTGCACATCGAACAGGGGCCTATTCTGGAGGCAGAGGGCAAGGACATCGGCGTTGTGACCCACGGACAGGGTCTGCGCTGGATCGAATGCACCGTGACCGGCAAGGAAAGCCACACCGGGTCAACGCCCATGCATATGCGTAAGAATGCAGGGCGCGGTTTAGCGCTGATCACCGAACTGGTGCATGAAATTGCTATGAAGAACCAGCCGAATGCGGTCGGTGCCATCGGCCACATCGACGTCTATCCCAACAGCCGCAACATCATCCCCGGCAAGGTGGTCTTCACCGTCGATATGCGCACGCATCTGGTGGATAAGCTCAACGGCATGGTGGACGAGTTGATGGCGCGCGCACCCGCGCTATGCGAAGACATCGGGGTCAGTTTCGACGCCCATATCGTAGGCCAATTCGACCCACCCGCCTTTGACGAAGGCTGTGTCGGGGCGGTGCGCGATGCGGCAGAGCGGCTCGGCTATTCCCACATGGACATTGTGTCAGGCGCCGGCCACGACGCCTGCTGGATCAACGACCTCTATCCCACCGCCATGGTCATGTGCCCCTGTGTGGACGGGCTGAGCCACAACGAGGCCGAGGAGATTTCGAAGGAGTGGGCCATGGCCGGTGCTGATGTGCTGATGCACGCGGTCATTGAGACGGCAGAGGTGGTGGGGTGAAATCGCTAGCCCTCTTGCTCAGTGTGCTTTTGGCTTTGCCCTTGTTGGCAGTGGCAGATCAATCTGGCATCGTTGAGTGTAGAAAAGTCGAAAACGCCTTAGAGCGTTTGGTGTGCTATGACGAGATTGTAATCCAGGACAATGAGACGGTTGAAGACGCGGTAGATCAAGCGATCTCCACACTTTCAGAGCCAGAAACCGAGTTGGCGACGGGCCTCTCCGAATGGGAGCGGCGTGAGGAGCGTGATCCGATCTCTGATCGCAAAAATATCTCATTCTTTGCTGAACCGACAGGGCCACACTTCAACCTTTTTGGCGGGGAGAAAACAGTCTTCCTCCAACTTCGGTGCTTCGACAATACAACGGCCGTAGTTCTCTTTTTTGATGACTTCCAAATTCAAGACCGGTTGCGCTTAGCAGTCCGTATTGATGAAAACGAGCCAGTCGATGCGAATTGGTCTTTGGCTTCAAATCGACAAGCAGCGGGTCTTTGGAGCGGGTCCGAGAGCATTCCTTTCATCAAGTCGCTAAGGGACGCGAAACTAATAACTATTCGAGCATTCCTCGAAGACGGTGCTGAGACCTACCAATTCGAAAGCAAGAATATCAACGCCTACGCATCGGAGTTGTCCGAGGCGTGCGACTGGGAGTTTTAGAAATGACCACAGTCATCAAAACCGGCACCATCGTCACGGCGGACCTTAGCTATGAGGCGGATGTGCTGATCAACAACGGCACAAGCGTCATGGCGAAAACCAAGTCCTGCCTTGCCCTGTCTTGCCTCGTCCTCGCCGCCTGCGGTGATCGCGATGCGCCGCTGAACCCCGGCATGCCGGGCATTGTTGTTGAACAACTGCCATTGGGCGTCAGTCTGGATACCGTGGGCAAGGATACCAACGGTTGCTTTTTCTACAGCCAAAACGGCGCCGTCTTTGTCGTCACCGACGACTTTGGCGCGCCCATCTGTCTGCCCTAATCGAAGGAGAATACCATGACCACAGTCATCAAGAACGGCACCATCGTCACGGCGGACCTGACCTATAAGGGCGACGTGCTGATCGACGGCGGCAAGATCATCGAGATTGGCATGGCGCTGAAGGGTGACGAGGAACTCGACGCGACGGGCTGCTATGTCATGCCCGGCGGGATCGACCCCCATGTGCATCTTGAGATGCCGTTCATGGGCACCTATTCCTCGGACGATTTTGAAAGTGGGACGCGGGCGGCGCTGGCCGGTGGCACCACGATGGTCGTGGATTTCTGCCTGCCCAATCAGGGCGAAAGCCTGCTGGACGCGATCAAGCGCTGGGACAACAAATCGACCCGCGCGAACTGTGACTATTCTTTCCACATGGCCGTGACGTGGTGGGGCGAGCAGGTGTTCAACGACATGGCTACGGTCGTGCAGGACCGGGGCATCAACACATTCAAACACTTCCTTGCCTACAAGGGCGCGTTGATGGTGAACGATGATGAGTTGTTCAGCAGCTTCAACCGTCTGGCGGAACTGGGCGCAATTGCCATGGTCCACGCCGAAAACGGCGACGTGGTGGCCGAGATGACGGCGAAGCTGCTGGCAGAGGGCAACACCGGGCCAGAGGCGCACGCCTATTCGCGACCCAGTCAGGTCGAGGGCGAGGCGACAAACCGCGCGATCATGATCGCCGACATGGCGGGCGTGCCATTGTACGTCGTGCACACGTCCTGCGAGGAAGCGCATAAGGCAATCCGGCGCGCCAAGCAGCAGGGTAAGCGGGTCTGGGGTGAGCCGCTGATCCAGCATCTGACATTGGACGAATCCGAGTATTTCAACCCTGACTGGGACCACGCCGCGCGCCGGGTGATGTCGCCACCTTTCCGCAACAAGAAACATCAGGATAGCCTGTGGGCTGGTCTGCAATCGGGATCGCTCAGCGTCGTGGCCACAGACCATTGCGCCTTTACGACGGAACAGAAACGCTATGGCGTTGGCGATTTTTCAAAAATCCCTAACGGCACCGGCGGGCTGGAAGATCGGATGCCGATGCTTTGGACTCACGGGGTGGAAACCGGACGGCTGACGCCGAATGAATTTGTGGCGGTGACCAGCACCAATATCGCGAAGATCCTGAACTGCTATCCCAGGAAGGGCGCGGTGCTGGTGGGGGCTGACGCTGATCTGGTGGTCTGGGATCCAGAGAAGGAGAAGACGATCACTGCAGGCGCGCAGCAATCGGCGATCGACTACAACGTGTTCGAGGGCAAGCACGTCAAAGGCCTGCCGCGCTTCACCCTGACCCGCGGCCACGTAGCCGTGCACGACGGCGAGATCCGCACGAAAGAGGGCCACGGCAAGTTCGTCAAACGCGACCCGAACGGGACGGTGAACAAGGCGCTGTCGAGCTGGAAAGAGCTGACCGCGCCGCAGCCCGTCCAGCGGACGGGTATTCCAGCGACGGGGGTTTGAGTGAACGACCTAACGGCTTCGGTTTCGCAGGAGATCGACCAGCTTGTGCGGGATGGCAGATTGATAGATGCGATTAAACTATTGTTGAAACATGACCATAGTCTCCTGGAAGCCAAGGATCGCGTTACGCGGGTCCAATGGGATATCGATCCTGCTGCCTTTGAGACACGCGAGAAATGGCTTGATTCAGTAGAGCGCGAATTGGGAGTAAGTTACAAGTGACGGTCATTTCGGCTTCAAACCTCGACCTCACCTTCCAGACCAATGACGGGCCGGTCCATGCGCTCAAGGATGTGAATCTTGAGATTGGGAAGGGAGAATTCGTTTCCTTCATCGGCCCCTCGGGCTGCGGGAAGACGACGTTTCTGCGCTGCATCGCGGGGTTGGAGACGCCGACGGGCGGTGAGATCACGGTCAACGGGATGACGCCCGAGGAGGCGCGAAAAGCACGCGCCTATGGCTATGTCTTTCAGGCGGCAGGGCTTTATCCCTGGCGCACGATTGGCGGCAATATCAAGCTGCCGCTTGAGATCATGGGGTTTTCCAAGGCCGAGCAGGCCGAACGGGTGACGCGGGTTCTTGAACTGGTGGATCTTGCAGGCTTTGAAAAGAAATACCCGTGGCAATTGTCCGGCGGGATGCAGCAACGCGCGAGCATAGCCCGCGCGCTGGCGTTCGATGCGGATATCCTGCTGATGGATGAGCCGTTCGGGGCGCTGGATGAGATTGTTCGTGACCATCTGAACGAACAGCTCTTGGCGCTTTGGGCGCGGACGGAAAAGACGATTGGCTTTGTGACCCATTCCATCCCGGAGGCGGTCTATCTGAGTACCAAGATCGTGGTGATGTCGCCGCGACCGGGGCGGATTACCGATGTGATCGACAGCCCGCTGCCCAAGGAACGCCCTTTGGATATTCGTGACAGTGCAGAGTTCATCGAGATTGCGCATCGGGTGCGGGATGGATTGCGCGCGGGGCATATTGATGCGTGACCAGCGCTGCCTTCCCACGGTATGCCCGCCCGCCTCCCCCGAGACCAGAGGTCTCGGCCTGAGGGGGCAGCGCGGCTGCGCCGCGCTGTGCCTCCGGCGGGCATATTTGCATTCAAAAGAAAAACGAGGTCGCGCATGAGGGGCCGCGTCGGACCTGTGGTGGCGGTTTTGCTGGCGATCCTGGCGCTGTGGTATGCGGCGGCCATTCCGATGAACGTCAAAGAGGTGCTGACCCAGGCAGAGCGGGACGGGGCGGTGATTGAACCGGCCTCTGCCGCAGAGCGGCGCGACGCGGGGCGGTGGGGGTTGGTCTTTGCCAATCTGGAGCATCTGGGGGCCACGTGGTCATCGGAACGGTCGCGTCTACCTGCCCCGCACCAGGTAGTGACCGAGTTGTGGGACAGTACCTGGGTGGAAGAGACCACCGGGCGGCGTGGGATCGTGCGGTCAGGCAGCTTGTCGAACCGGTCGTTGATCTATCACGGTGGGGTGACGCTGGGGGCGACGACGCTGGGCTTTGTGATTGGTGCGCTGGCGGGCGTGTTGCTGGCGGTGGGCATCGTCTACAGCCGCGTGATGGACATGAGCGTGATGCCTTGGGCGATCATCAGCCAGACCATTCCGATTGTCGCACTCGCGCCGATGATCATCGTGGTGCTGTATTCGGTCGGGCTGCCGGGGCTTTTCGCCAAGGCGGTAATCTCGGCCTATTTGTCGTTCTTTCCGGTTGTCGTGGGTATGGTGAAGGGGCTGCGCGCGCCGGATCACATGCAGTTGGACCTGATGCGGACTTATAACGCGAGCAAATCCGATACGTTCTGGAAGCTGCGGTTGCCGGCCTCTGTGCCTTATCTTTTTGCCTCGCTCAAGATCGGGATTGCCGCGTCTTTGGTGGGCGCGATTGTGGGCGAGTTGCCGGTGCAGCGCGGTGGCCTTGGAGCGCGGATGTTGGGCGGCAGTTATTATGGCCAGACCGAGCAGATCTGGGCGGCGCTTTTTGTGGCAGCCCTGCTGGCGGCGTTTCTGGTCTGGTTCATTGGCTGGGTTGAGCGGCGCACGCTGCACGCGATGGGGGTGCAGCCGTGATGCTGGTGCTGTCCGCCTTGGTGTTATGGGCCGTCGCCTGGGCCGCGAACGTTTGGCTGGCCGGGCGCGGCGCGCGGGTTTTGGTGCCGCTGATCTTTGGCCTGACCATCATCGTGGTCTGGCAATTGCTGGTGCGCGGCCTTGGCGTGGACAAGGTGATCCTGCCGGCACCCACCGAAGTGGCTGAGACCTTTGCAGGCAACATTCCGATCCTTTGGGCGGACTTTGTGCAGACAATCCTGAAAGGCGCGTTGGGCGGGTACATCATGGGGGTGATTGCCGCGCTTGTGGTGGCGGTGCTGGTGGACCGGTACGGATTCCTGCAGCGCGGGCTGATGCCAATTGCGAATTTCATGGCCGCCTTGCCGATTGTCGGGGTCGCGCCCATCATGGTGATGTGGTTCGGCTTTGACTGGCAGTCCAAGGCGGCTGTGGTCGTGATTATGGTGTTCTTTCCGATGCTGGTGAACACGGTCGCGGGGTTGGCCGATACCACCGCGATGCAGCGCGACCTAATGCGGACCTATGGGGCCAGCTATTTGCAGACATTGTTCCGCCTGCGCCTGCCTGCGGCCTTGCCGTTTATCTTCAACGGGCTGAAAATTGCGGCAACGCTGTCACTTGTGGGGGCAATCGTGGCAGAGTTCTTTGGCTCGCCCACCACCGGCCTTGGGTTCCGTATCAACGCCTCGCTGGGGCAGTTGAGCCTTGATATGGTTTGGGCTGTGATCGTGGTCGCCGCCCTTGCGGGCAGCCTGTTCTATGGGCTGCTGACACTGGCGGAACGCGCCCTGACATTTTGGCATCCGTCACAGCGGAGCCAACGACATTAACGATAACCAAAGGGAGAAAGATAATGATGAAGAAACTGATGATGGCAGCGGCATTGGCCGCAGGCACAGCAGGGATGGCGCAGGCCGATGCCCATGCCAATGATGTGACACTGCAATTGCAGTGGGTCACGCAGGCGCAGTTTGCAGGCTACTATGTGGCGCTCGAAAAAGGCTTCTACGAAGAAGAAGGCCTGAACGTCACGATCCTGCCCGGTGGTCCTGATATTGCCCCGCCACAGGTGCTGGCAGGCGGCGGCGCTGATGTGATGTTGAACTGGATGCCATCGGCACTGGCCGCTCGTGAAAAGGGCTTGCCGGTGGTGAACATCGCCCAGCCGTTCAAGACTTCTGGTCTGATGCTGACCTGCTGGAAAGATACCGGGATTGAGAGCGTCGCGGACTTCAAGGGCAAGACCATTGGCGTCTGGTTCTTTGGCAACGAATATCCGTTCCTGTCGTGGATGAGCCAGGAAGGCATTTCGACCGATGGTGGTGAAGACGGTGTGACGGTGCTGAAGCAGGGGTTCAACGTTGACCCGCTGTTGCAGCGGCAGGCGGATTGTATCTCGACCATGACCTACAACGAATATGGTCAGGTTTTGGATGCAGGCGTCAGCGAAGATGAACTTGTGACCTTCAAATATGAAGAGCAGGGCGTGGCGACGCTGGAAGATGGCATCTATGCGCTGGAAGAGAACCTTGAGGATCCGGTGTTCGTTGACAAGATGGTGCGCTTTGTCCGCGCCTCTATGAAGGGCTGGAAAGATGCTGAGGCCAACCCGGAAGAGGCCGCAGCCATTGTGCTGGACTACGACGAAACCGGTGCCCAGACAGAGGCGCATCAGGTCCGCATGATGGGCGAGATTGCCAAGCTGACCGCAGGGTCAAATGGCGCGCTGGATGAGGCTGATTTCCAGCGCACGGTGGATACGCTTCTGGCCGGTGGCTCTGACCCGGTGATCACCATGCAGCCAGAGGGTGCGTGGACCAGCGAGATTACGGATGCTGCTTTGAACTAAGCCCGGGCGGGCACATGGCCCACCTGCATGAGCGCCCCGCTGGAAACGGCGGGGCGTTTTGCGTGCGAAGGGAGCCTCCGGCGGGCATATTTATGTTCAAAAGAAAGAGTGAGCGTCGGTTTTGGGTGGTCGGGGTGCGGCGGCTTTGGCTATCTGCGGCGCAAAGAGGAGGCTGTGGATGGCGTTGCTGTTGGGCGTCGATACCGGCGGGACATACACCGATGCGGTGGTGCTGGACGAGGTCAGCGATCGGGTATTGGCCAAGGCCAAGGCCTTAACCACGCGGCCTGATCTGGCGCTGGGCGTAGGGGCTGCGATTGATGCGGCCATCGCCGGGGCGGGCGTGTCCACGGCGGACGTGGCGATGGTGTCGCTGTCCACGACGCTTGCGACAAATGCACTGGTCGAAGGGCAGGGCGGGCGCGTCGCGCTGGTGTTTATCGGGTTTGCCTCTGGTGAGCTGGACCGCGCGGGCCTGCGTGATGCCTTGGCCGGGGACCCGGTGATCGTGCTGCCCGGCGGGCATAGCCATGCCGGTGCAGAGGTGACCCCGCTGGAACTGGACGCGCTTGGCGCGGCGTTGGACGGGTTGGATGCGGGTGTCACCGGCTTTGCGATTGCCGCGCATTTCGCAACGCGCAACCCCGCGCACGAGGTGGCCGCGCGCGACCTGATCCGCGCACGCACCGGGCTGCCCGTGACGTGTAGTCATGAGCTGTCGTCCGCACTGGGCGGGCCGAAACGGGCGCTGACCGCTGTGCTGAACGCGCGGCTTATCGGGATGATCGACGGGCTGATCGGCGCTTGCGAGGCGCATCTGGTGACGATTGGCATCACCGCCCGCCTGATGGTCGTGCGCGGTGATGGTGCGCTGATCCCGGCCAACCTGGCGCGCGAACGCCCGATTGAGACGATCCTCAGCGGGCCTGCGGCGTCGATCGCCGGGGCCGGGTGGCTGACGGGGGTGGCGGATGCGCTGGTCAGCGATATTGGCGGGACGACGACAGATGTCTGTCTGTTGCGCGGCGGCAGGCCCGCGATTGATCCTGCGGGCGCAAGGGTCGGGGCCTATCGCACGATGGTCGAGGCGGTGGCGATGCGCACCACAGGTCTGGGTGGTGACAGTGCTGTGCATTTGGTTGAGGGGTTGGCAGGCGGGCTGCGGCTGGGGCCGCGCCGGTTGATGCCCGTCGCGCTTTTGGCGCGGGACCACCCGGCACTGGTGCATGACACGTTGGACCGGGCGCTGGCGCAGGACGCGCCTGCCACGGATGGTGGGCAGTTTGCGATCCCGCTGTGGACCGGTGAGGTGCCGACAGGCCTTGACCCGCGCGAGGCGGCGGTGGCCGCAAGGCTGGCCGATGGCCCCGCACGGGTCGGCCATGTGGTCACCAGCCGGATCGAAGGGCCGGCCCTGACCCGGTTGGTGACGCGCGGTATGGTGATCGTGGCCGGTGTGACCCCCTCGGACGCAGCCCATGTGCTGGGGCTGGTCGCAGTCTGGGATGCAGAAGCCGCACAAAAGGCGCTGGCGCTTTTTGCACGCAAACGCACCGGGGCCGGTGACCGGGTCGCGCCGGATGCCGAAACTTTGGCGCGGCGGATCGTGGATCAGGTGACCGCGCAAACGGTGGATTGCCTGCTTGAGGCCGCTTTTGCCGAAGACGCGCGCGACTTTGACCGCACATCAGATGTGCTGGCGACGCATCCGCTGACCGTCGCGGGGTTGGACCGGCACCGGGGCATCGTGGAAACCACCCTGCGGTTGGGCTTGCCGGTGATTGGTCTCGGTGCCTCTGCTGCGTCCTACTATGGCCCGGTGGGGAAGCGGCTGGGCACGAAGATGATCGTGCCGGACCATGCGGATGTGGCCAATGCCATTGGTGCGGTGGTCGGGCAGGTACGGATGCAAGCCGAAGGCACGGTGACCGCACCCAGTGCGGGCCGGTTCGTGGCTCATCTGACCACCGGGCCGCAAGACTTTGCTGATCAAGACGCAGCCTTTGCCGCGCTTGAGGCCGCACTGACCGATGATGCCACCGCGCGGGCGCAGGCCGCCGGGGTCATGGCCCCGCGGATCAGCACCACCCGCGATGTGCATGATGCCCAGATCGAGGGCCGGACCATGTTCGTCAGCGCCACCCTGCGGGTGACCGCATCGGGGCGACCCCGGATTGCGACAGGCTAGTCACGAAAGCGTCAAGGCGATTGCGCGAAGCGCGGGTATGGGTGACAAGACCGCGAAACCTTGGACGCCCCGACATGCTTGACCGTGCAGCCCGCCAGATCATCGACCCGCCGCTGAACCGCATTGGTCAGCAGTTGGCGGGCCGTGGCTGGTCAGCGGATGGCGTCACACTGGTCGGCCTTGCCCTTGGTCTGATCGCGGCGCTTTGCATCTGGCTGGGCTGGTTTGCGCTGGCGCTGATCCCGCTTCTGGCAAGCCGGATTGCGGATGGCTTGGATGGGGCCGTGGCGCGCGCCACGCGCAAAACCGACTTTGGCGGATACCTTGATATCGCTGCTGACTTTCTGTTCTACGGTGCTGTGCCCTTGGCCTTTGTCCTGAATGACCCGGCTGCCAACGGGGCGGCAGGGGCCTTTCTGCTAACCGCGTTCTACGTCAATGGCACCAGCTTTCTGGGCTTTGCGATCCTCGCGGAAAAGCGCGACATGCAAACCACAGCACAGGGCCAGAAATCGCTTTACTACTCAAACGGCATTCTTGAGGGGACAGAGACCATCGTCTTTTTCGTCCTCCTGTGCCTCTTCCCTGCCGCCTTTCCCGCGCTGTCCTGGGTGTTTGGTCTGCTGTGCTTTGCCACCGCTGGCCTGCGCATCTGGGGCGCGCGTCAGATTTTCCAAGACTGAAGGACCACTCAGATGAAACACCTCGCTTACCTTGCTGCCTTGCTGCCCACCGTGGCGCTGGCGCAAACAGATCCCGCCGACTGGGACGCGGTAACCGCCGCCGCCGAAGGGCAGACCGTTTATTGGAACGCATGGGGCGGGTCGACCACCACCAATGATTTCATCGCATGGGTCGGTGACCGTGTGGCTGAGGATTACGGCGTCACGCTGGAGCACGTCAAACTGACCGACACCGCAGATGCCGTGACCCGCGTGCTGGCTGAAAAGCAGGCGGGCGAGGATGACGATGGCGCAATCGACATGATCTGGATCAACGGCGCAAACTTCGCTGCGATGAAGGAACAGGACCTGCTGTTTGGCCCCTTCGCCGAGCAACTGCCGAACTGGGCCTTTGTTGATGTGGACGGCAAGACCGTTCAGACCGATTTCACCGTGCCGGTTGAGGGGTTCGAGGCCCCTTGGGCGATGGCGCAGGTTGTCTTCATCCATGACACCGCTGATCTGGCAGAACCCTTGGGCGACATGGTGCAGATCCTGAACTGGGCGCAGGCCAATCCGGGGCGCTTCACCTATCCGCAGCCCCCTGATTTCCTTGGCACGACCTTCCTGAAACAGGCGCTGGTTGACCTGCTGGATGACCCTTCTGCATTGGCCGAACCGGCGACGGACGCGAACTATGATGCCGTCACCGCGCCGCTTTGGGCCTATCTGGACGAGCTGACGCCAGCGCTTTGGCGCGAAGGTCGCGCTTATCCCGCAACCGGCCCCGCACAGCTGCAACTGATCGCAGATGGCGAGGTTGATCTGGCGATTTCCTTTAGCCCCGGTGAGGCGACAGCCGCAATTGCCAACAACCAGCTTCCTGACACCGTGCGCACCTTTGTGCTGGACGGCGGGACCATCGGCAACGCCTCCTTTGTGGCCGTGCCCTATAACTCTGGCAGCACCGAAGGTGCGATGGTTGTCGCCAACTTCCTGATGTCGCCAGAGGCACAGGCCCGCGCGCAAGACCCCAACATTCTGGGCTATGGCACGGTGCTGAACATGGACGCGCTGTCGGCTGACGACCGCGCCGCCTTTGACGCGCTGGAACTGGGCATCGCCACCCTGTCGCCGGCCGAGTTGGGCACCGTGCAGGCAGAACCGCACCCCAGCTGGATGACCCGCATTGCGGACGACTGGGTGCAGCGCTACGGCGTGGCGCAATAAGTCCGTTCGCCGGGGCTGCATCCTTGCCGCCCCGGCCCACCTGACATGCAGCGCACCCTGCTTCCCATCCTGCCGCTTGTGACGCTCGCGGTGATGCTCGGCCCGGTTTTGGCCGGGCTTTGGGGGACGGTGCTGCCCGCCTTTGGCCATTTTCCTGCCGCCGGTGAAACTGGCCCTAGCCTTGCCCCGTTCCGCGCGCTGATCAATTGGCCGGGCCTGCCGCACGCGGTCACGCTGTCGCTGCTGACCGGCATTGGGGCCACCGTGATCGCGTTGACGATCGTGGCCCTGCTGACCGCGGGCTGGTCCGGCACCCGTTCGTTTCGCGCGCTGGAACGCGCCCTTTCGCCGCTTTTGTCGGTGCCCCATGCCGCCGCCGCCTTTGGTCTGGCCTTTCTGATCGCGCCTTCCGGCTGGGTGTCGCGTTTGATGTCACCGGGGCTGACTGGCTGGGAAAGACCCCCTGATCTGTTGATCGTGCAGGACCACTGGGGGCTGACCATGATGGCAGGCCTTGTGGTGAAAGAGGTGCCGTTTCTGCTGCTCATGACCCTCTCGGCCCTTGGACAAACCGATGCGGTTCGGGCGCAGGCCGTCTCTGCCGCGCTGGGGTATGGCCGGGTCACGGGCTGGCTGAAAACCGTGTTCCCGCGCGTCTATACACAGATCCGTCTGCCGGTCTATGTGGTGCTGGCCTATGCGATGTCGGTCGTGGACGTGGCGGTGATCCTTGGCCCCAACACGCCGCCGCCCCTGTCGGTCCAAATCGTCAAATGGATGTCTGATCCGGTTCTGGCCCTGCGGCTGCAAGCGGCCGCCGCCGCCTTGCTGCAACTTGGCCTTGTCCTTGGCGCACTTGCCGCCTGGCGTCTGGGCGAAACCGTTGTGGCCCGTCTTGGCCGTCGCTGGATCGCTGCCGGTGGCCGGGGCCGCGCTGACCGCGCAGTGGCCGGTGCGGCGCTGGCCGTTGGCACCACATCGGCACTGGCGGTGCTGCTGGGGCTGGCGGTGCTGGCGGTCTGGTCCTTTGCGGGGTTCTGGGGCTTTCCCGATGCCCTGCCTGATAGTGCGACGCTCAAGAACTGGATGCGCCACGGCCCTTCGGCGCTGGGCGCTTTGGCTGATACCGCGCTCATCGCGCTCAGTGTCACCTTCGTGGCGCTGATGCTGACCATTGGCTGTCTGGAGGCTGAATACCGCTACAACCTGCGCGTCACGACACGCGGCATGTGGCTGCTCTATTTGCCACTACTGATCCCGCAAACTGCCTTTCTGCCGGGTCTACAAACGCTGCTTTTGTCGGTCGGCGCGGACGTTGGCATCTGGCCGGTGTTGCTGGCGCATTTGGTCTTTGTGCTGCCGTACGTCTTTTTGTCATTGGCCGACCCGTTCCGCGCATGGGACACGCGCATCGGTACTGTGGCCGCGGCCCTTGGCGGATCACCTGACCGGGTGCTGTGGCGCGTGCGTCTGCCGATGCTGCTGCGCCCGATCCTGACCGCCACCGCCGTTGGCATCGCCGTCTCTGTCGGGCAATACCTGCCCACCTTGCTGATTGGTGGCGGCCGTGTGTCGACCCTCACGACAGAGGCGGTGGCGCTGGCATCCGGGGGTGACAGGCGCGCGATTGGTGTCTACGGCTTGCTGCAAACCGGGGCCGCGCTGCTGCCCTTTGCGCTGGCGCTGCTGGTGCCCGCGCTGTGGTGGCGCAACAGAAGGGGGCTGCGACATGCCTAAGGGTCTGACGCTTGATCAGGTGGTGATCACCAAAGGCGGCGCACCGTTGGTGTCCCTTGACCGGCACATCGCACCGGGTGAGGTGCTGACCGTCATGGGCCCCTCTGGCGTGGGTAAATCCACGCTGCTGTCCTTCGTCACCGGCACGCTGGCGGGCGACTTTCGCGGCGCGGGCCGCGTGCTGCTGGACGGGCAGGACATCACCGACCAGCCACCGCACCAGCGGATGGTGGGTATCCTGTTTCAGGATGATCTGCTGTTCCCGCACCTGTCGGTGGGGCAAAACCTTGCCTTTGGCCTGCGCGCCGGTGGCAGCCGCGCGGACCGCCGCGCCCGGATTGATACCGCACTGGAAGAGGTCGGGCTGGCCGGGTTCGCTGACCGCGATCCTGCCACGCTGTCAGGCGGGCAAAAGGCCCGCGTGGCCCTGATGCGGATGCTGCTCGCGGACCCTTGCGCACTGCTGCTGGATGAGGCGTTCAGCCGTCTGGATACAGAACGCCGCGCGCAGGTGCGCAGCCTTGTGTTCGATCGCGCCCGTGCGCTGCAACTGCCGGTGCTGATGGTCACCCATGACGCCGAAGATGCCGCCGCCGCTGGCGGTGAGGTTGTCACACTGGCCTAGGACCAGCCCGCGCGCCGGGGCACCCTGACGGCCAGCATCGGCTTCAGCAGTGGCGACCGGAACCGCCGCAAATCCAGCGCCTCGTGCACGCCTGTCGTGATCTCTCCATCCAGCTGCGTTGTCACTGCTGCGCGGGTGTAAAACGGGGCGTCCAGCATCGCCAGCGCCTGCTTTGGCGTGGTCCCCGGATCGGCCCGCGTCTCGCGCCGCACTTGCCACAGCGAGTTGGCGAACCGCTTGCGTGGGGGGGCGGTGACATGGCGCGCGCTGCCATCCGGGTCAAACCGCACGGCGGTTTCAAACTGCGACCCATCGCGCCGGGTCACGTCATAAAACGCCGTCGCCCCGTCACCCGTGGGAAAGCTGCCCCATGTCCAGTTGTCAAAATCCGCCTCAAGCGCGCGGGTGCCGAAATTGGCGTCAAAGTATCCCTTGCCGGACCACTGCCAGCCCGTTGCTTCCAGATCGACGCGGATGTCCGACAGGGGCGCAAAGGGCCGCCAGACGTGTGCCCCGTCACGCGTCAGCGGCAGTTCAACCCCCGTCACCGCGCGCGGCGTCACGGTGATGGTCCCCCGGACCCGCGACACCAGCGGCGGGCTTGCGATTTCGTCGATGGTGATCACCAATGACCGCCCGTCCCAATGCATCTGGCTGGGACCGACCTTCAGCGTATCGCGGCTTGTCTTCAACGCGGCTCGCCCCCGGTCGGTCATCGTGAAACGCCCGCCTTTGCCATAGGTCGCCACATTGATGCAGCAGTGATTGGCAGGGTCTTTGCGGCCCGACCACGCATACCAAGGTGAAAAGACCGATCCGATAAACCCTATGACAGAGACCGCTTTGGCCCCGCAGTCGCTGATCCCATCGACATACCACCAGGCATAGCCGTCGCGGGGGACGTGGATGTCAAAGTTTGGTCGGTCATGATCGCTGCGGCCGCATGCCGGGCGGAGAGTGTGGCCATCGGCACCCCCGCGCCGGGATGCGTCCCGCCCCCGCACAGATACAGCCCCTTCACTTTCGTCCGCGCCGTTGGCCGTTTGAAGGCTGCCGTCATCCCCTGCGGGGATCGCCCGTAAAGTGACCCCATGCTGTGCGGGCACAGTGCGTCGAACCCCTGCGGTGTGGTCAGCGTGTCTGGCCCCGGCGTTGGTGTGAACCGCAGCCCGAAGGCCGCCAGGCGACTGAAGGTCAGTGTCTGACATATGTGTTTCTCCTCTTGCGGGTCGCGGACAACCGGCGGGGCGTTCATGATGACCTCGAACCGCTGCATGGCGTCTGTGGCGGCACTACCGTGATCCTGCGCGCATAGATAAAGCGTGGCGTCTTGCGGCATCTTCCCCCGGCTCAGCGGTTGGAATTCCGCATTGGCGATCTTGCCGAAAAAGACGTTGTGATGGGCCAGATCTGGCCCGCGCGGGGCGGCGGCAAAGGCATGGACATAGGCCGACAGGCTGCGCGGTTCCGTGGCGCTGGCGGGCACGGCCTCGGTCACGCCCTTGCCCAATGCGCCGACCTGTAAGGCGCGCGGATCGCCGTTTAACAGCACCACATCCGCGTCGAACCTGTCATGCCCGGCCTCGACCCCGGTCACCGCACCGCCTTGCTTGATGATCCGTGTCACCGTGGTGTCGAACTGGAATGTGGCGCCAAGCGCCTCTGCCTGCTGTTGCAAGACCTGCGCCAACCGGTGCATCCCGCCGTCCACCGCCCAAACGCCCTGCGCCTCGGCGTCCGAGATCAACGACAGGATCGCGGGCGATGCCAGTGGCGAGCCACCGACATATGTGGCGTAACGTCCGAAGAGCTGCGCCAGTCGCGGGTCACGGAACGACGCAGACAGATCGCGCGCCATGTTGCGCCATGGGGCCATATCGGCAATCAGGCGCGGGTTGCGCAGCACATGAGCAATCAGCGCGGTCTGGCGCGGGGCCTCAGCCTGCATCATCGGAACGTCAAACGCCGCGAATAACCGCGCGGCCCGGTCTGCGAACCGTGTGTATTGCGCGGCGGCCTTGCTGCCGAATGTGGCGTGGACATTGGCCACGGTGGCCGCCCGGTCCGCCATCAGATCAAAGGTCGTGCCGTCATCCCAGAAATGGCGCGCGATCACGTCCAAGGGGCGCAGAGCCAGATGGTCCGACAGCGACAGCCCGCAATCAGCGAACAGTGCCTCGAAGACCGGGCGCATGGTCAGTACGGTGGGTCCTGCATCCACCGGCCCCGCAGCCGAGGGCAGGGTGCGCATCTTGCCGCCCGGTCCGCCGTGCATATCCAGCACGGTCACAGCGCACCCGCTGTGCGCCAGCCGCAAAGCCGCGGCCAATCCGCCGATCCCGGCCCCGATAATGATCACGCGCGTGGTGGTTTTCGGCATGGTCCCTCCGATCCCCAGTGTTGACTCAGGCAGGTGATTGTGTCCAGTTTGATTTACACAATGGCTGTCAGCCAAGTGATACATGCCCGCAGGGGGACAGAAATGCGCATCGCAGAACGGATTGACACCGCCCTGACACGGGCCATCTTTGACGGTCAGCGCGAGGCCGCACCAGCCAAGCTGGCCGCAGCCCTCGGCTATGCCGTCACACCGGGTGGCGCGCGGATCAGGCCGACGATCCTGATGTCCGTGGCTCTGGCGTGTGGCGATGACCAGCCCAAGGTCACTGATGCTGCCGCCGTGGCGCTTGAACTGATGCACTCGGCTAGTCTGGTTCACGACGACCTGCCTTGTTTTGATGATGCCGACCTGCGCCGGGGTAAACCCGCGCTGCACCGCGCCTTTTCCGAACCGCTGGCCGTGCTGACCGGCGACAGCCTGATCATCATGGCATTTCAGGTGCTGGCCCGCGCTGCTGGCCTGATGCCGCACCGGACCCTGCAACTGATCGAGGTGCTGTCCACGCGCTCCGGAATGCCGCACGGCATCTGTGCCGGGCAGGGCTGGGAAAGCGAAGAGGTGATTGACCTGTCGGCCTACCACCAGTCCAAGACCGGTGCGCTGTTTATCGCCGCCACCCAGATGGGGGCAATCGCCGCCGGGCAGGAACCCGACCAATGGGAAGAGCTTGGTGCGCGTATCGGCGAGGCGTTTCAGGTGGCCGACGATTTGCGCGACG
Source organism: uncultured Paracoccaceae bacterium (assembly GCA_947492825.1). Taxonomy (GTDB): domain Bacteria; phylum Pseudomonadota; class Alphaproteobacteria; order Rhodobacterales; family Rhodobacteraceae; genus CANMYO01. The sequence goes on along the minus strand of CANLNT010000002.1, from coordinate 278,376 downwards.
CGCTGTGTGATGCCGAAACGCTGGGCAAACCCGCCGGACAGGACGATCTGCATGGGCGGCCCAATGCGGTGACGGAACTTGGTGTGACCGGGGCCGTGGATCGCTTTGACGCGATCCTGACTGGCGCGATCTCCTCGATCCCCGCCTGCCCGGGAGAGGCCGCACTGGCCCAGATGGTTCGTGCCTATGCCGACAAACTGGTGCCCGCCGTGGCCCGTGACCGCTTGTCAGTGCCCGGCGAGTAATGGCGGATGTGGGCCTGTCCGGGGGCCGTGCGCCTGCACGCCCTGACCGGCTGCCCACCGGGCGTCTGGCGCGTCTGCCCGCCCGCCCCGGCTTTCAGGCCTGGGCCGCTCGCGTCCCGCTTTTGCGCCGACTGGTCCGCACCGAAGGCGAGGCGATGTTCGATCTGGTCGCAGGCTTTTGCCACAGTCAGATCCTGCTGGCGCTGGTCCGTCTGCGCATTCCCACCTTGCTGCTGTCGCACCGCATGACCGCCGCCGCGTTGGCCGCCGACACACAGGTGCCCCCCGACCGGATGCAAGTGCTTTTGAATGCCGCCGTCTCGCTGCGCCTGCTGAAATGCCGGGGCGGATACTACCAACTGACCGCACGCGGCACGGCGCTGGCCGGGGTGCCGGGCCTGCAAGGCATGATCGACCACCACGATGTGCTTTATCGCGACCTGACCGACCCCGTCGCGTTTTTCCGGGGCGAGGTCGACACCGAACTGGCAGATTTCTGGCCCTATGTCTTTGGCGCAGGCGGTGCCACCGACCCTGATGTGACCGCGCGCTATAGTCGCTTGATGACCGACAGTCAGGCGCTCGTGGCCGCTGATACAATTGCGGCTGTGAACTGGTCAGGTGCCTCCCATGTGATGGACATCGGCGGCGGCACCGGCGCCTTTCTGACCGCCTTGGGGCAGGCAGAGGCAAAGCCTCATTTGACGCTTTTTGATCTGCCTGCCGTGGCGCCCGCGGCTGCCAAACGGTTCGCTGATACCGGCCTGCTGGACCGCACCACGATTGCGCCGGGATCGTTCCGCGATGATCCGCTGCCGCAGGGCGCGGATGTGATCACGCTGGTGCGGGTGCTCTACGATCACGCCGATGACACTGTGCTGGCGCTCTTGCGCGCGGCCTTTGACGCGCTGCCGCCGGGGGGGCGGCTGATCGTGTCCGAACCGATGACCGGTGGGCAGGCCCCGCAGCGCGCTGGCGACGCCTATTTCGCGCTTTATTGCATGGCCATGCGCACCGGTCGCGCCCGGTCTGCCGCACAGGTGGAGGCGTTGATGCAGCAGGCGGGCTTTGCCCAGTTTAAGGCCCCAAAGCCGCACCGGCCATTTGTCACATCCGTGGTCTGGGGTGTCAGGCCAAGCTGACACGCGGTTTGTCCAAATCATTTGACATAAGTGACTGTAAGGCTAGACTGACAGTTGACAGATTGTCGCACTTCAACTGCGCCAAATGTCGGGACAAAACGGGGAAAAACCTTGAGAACAAAGGCCGTCATTCTGAACGCACCCGGCGAATTGGGTGTCGAATCGGTGACCCTGACCGCGCCAGCGCGCGGCGATATCGTTGTCCGCGTCTTGCACTCTGGCATTTCAACCGGCACGGAAAAGCTGTTTTGGACCGGCGAAATGCCCCCCTTTCCCGGCATGGGCTATCCGTTGATCCCCGGCTATGAGGCCGCAGGCGAAGTGGTCGAGGCTGGCCCCGACAGCGGGTTCTGCGTGGGTGAACATGTCTTTGTCCCCGGTGCCAATTGCTATGACGGGGCGTTTGGCCTTTTTGGCGCGGCCTCTGCCACCATTGTCACCCCTGCATCCCGCGTGACCCGGATCGACCGGGGCCTGGGCGCGTCCGGCGCGCTTTTGGCGTTGGCCGCTACCGCACGCCACGCGATGGCCGGACCGGGCAAGGCTGTGCCGGATTTGATCATCGGTCACGGTGTTCTGGGCCGCCTTCTGGCGCGGCTGACCATCGTAGCCGGCGCACCCGCGCCCACCGTGTGGGAAATCGACCCGCTTCGAATGGATGGGGCGGACGGCTATGACGTTGTGACCCCCGATGCCGACACGCGCCGCGACTACGCCAGCATCTACGATGCCTCGGGCCGTGCTGATCTTTTGAATGACATGATCGGGCGTTTGGTGCGCGGCGGTGAAATCGTCCTTGCCGGGTTCTACACCCAGCCGCTGCAATTCGCCTTTCCACCCGCCTTCATGAAAGAGGCCCGGATGCGCATCTCTGCCGAATGGCAGCCCGACGACATGACCGCCACCAAGGCGCTGGTCGAAAGCGGCGTGCTGCGGCTCGACGATCTGATCTCTGAAACACGACCCGCGGCGGACGCGGCAAAGGCCTACACCACGGCCTTTACCGATCCGGCCTGCCTGAAAATGATCCTGAACTGGGGAACCGCATGAAGGACGAAATTCCGAACCTCAAGGGCTATGACAAGGCCCTGCGCGATGAAGCGGCCCAGCCCACGCTTGAGGTTCCGCAAGGGGAACCCACGTCCAAAACCCAGATCATTGCGATCTATGGCAAAGGCGGGATCGGCAAGTCGTTCACGCTGGCCAACCTCAGCCACATGATGGCCGAACAGGGCAAGCGCGTGCTGCTGATTGGCTGTGACCCGAAATCCGACACCACCAGCCTGCTGTTCGGCGGCAAGGCCTGCCCGACGATCATCGAAACCTCCGCCAAGAAAAAGCTCGCAGGCGAAGAAGTCGCGATTGGCGACGTTTGTTTCAAGCGCGGCGGCGTCTTTGCGATGGAACTTGGCGGGCCAGAGGTTGGGCGCGGCTGTGGCGGACGCGGTATCATCCACGGGTTCGAGCTGTTGGAAAAGCTCGGGTTCCATGACTGGGACTTTGACTATGTGTTGCTCGACTTTCTGGGTGACGTGGTCTGTGGCGGCTTTGGCCTGCCCATCGCCCGCGACATGGCGCAAAAGGTGATCCTTGTGGGGTCCAATGACTTGCAATCGCTTTACGTGGCGAACAACGTCTGTTCCGCCGTCGAATACTTCCGCAAGCTGGGCGGCAACGTGGGTGTGGCGGGCCTTGTTATCAACAAGGATGACGGCACCGGCGAGGCGCAGGCCTTTGCCAAGGCGGTCGATATCCCGATCCTTGCGGCCATTCCGCAGGATGATGACCTGCGCAAGAAATCCGCCAACTACCAGATTGTCGGCACCATGGAATCGCAGTGGGGCGAGATGTTTGCAGGCCTTGCCGATGCCGTCGGCGTGGCCCCGCCGGTGCGGCCAACGCCGCTCGATCAGGATGGGTTGCTGGGTCTTTTTGATGCCGAAGACACGGGCGCGAACTTTGTTCTGACCCCTGCCACTGACACCGACATGCGCGGCAAGAATGCCAAGCCCAGGGAAAGCCTTGAGGTGATCTATGACGACGCATGATCGCATCAAACGGGCCATCAGCAATGCCAAGATCCTGCAGGATGAAGCGGTCGATCTTAAAAAGGTCCTGACGGATTTCGTGGATGAGGTGAAAGCAGGGAAGTCGCCCGCACCCGCACCAAAGGATCCGTCATGACTGGCCAACCTCCACAGCGCGAAGGTTATGAAGTCGGCTATGACGCCGCCGGTGAGGTTGAAATCATCCGTGGCGAAGAACGCGCGCAGCAAGAGATGAGCGTCACCCAAGCCACCGCGTTGGAAGGCGGCTGCACCGCCGGTGCCGCCACGATGGAGGCGGCCGCCCGCGCCGCTGGCAAATCCGACATCCTTGATCAATACGCCGCCGACTACCCTCAGGGCCCCCACGATCAGCCGCAGTCCATGTGCCCCGCCTTCGGATCGCTGCGCGTCGGCCTGCGGATGAAGCGTGTGGCCACCGTACTCTCCGGCTCGGCCTGCTGTGTCTACGGCCTGACGTTTGTTTCACACTTCTACGGCGCGCGCCGCTCGGTCGGCTACGTGCCGTTCAACTCTGAAACCTTGGTCACCGGCAAACTCTTCGAGGATATCCGCGAAAGCGTGCACGATATGGCCGACCCCGACCGCTACGACGCGATTGTGGTCACCAACCTTTGTGTGCCCACCGCATCCGGTGTGCCCCTGCGTCTGCTGCCGAAGGAAATCAACGGCGTCCGCATCGTCGGCATCGACGTCCCCGGCTTTGGTATCCCCACCCATGCAGAGGCCAAGGATGTGCTGGCCGGTGCCATGCTCGCCTATGCAAGGGAAGAGGCCGCCGCTGGCCCCGTTGCCCGGCCCACCGCTGCCAAAGATGACCGCCCCGCTGTCGCCCTGATGGGAGAGATGTTCCCCGCCGACCCGATGATGATCGGCGGCATGTTGGCCCCCATGGGGCTTGCCGCCGGACCTGTGGTGCCGACCCGCGAGTGGCGCGAGCTTTACGCCGCCCTCGATTGTGGCGTCGCCGCTGCGATCCACCCGTTCTACACCGCATCCGTGCGCGAATTTCAGGCCGCTGGCCGCAAGGTCGTGGGCTCTGCCCCTGTCGGTCATGACGGCACGGCGGCTTGGCTGGCAGCAATCGGTGACGCCTACAACGTCGCGCCGGACCAGATCGCCGCAGCCCAGAACGCGTTCTTGCCCGCCATCAAGGGTGCGCTAGCCGGGGCGCGAATTGACGGCACGATCACCCTGTCTGGCTACGAAGGGTCTGAACTCCTCGTCGCGCGCCTGTTGATCGAAAGCGGCGCGACTGTGCCCTATGTCGGCACCGCCTGCCCGAAAACACCATGGTCCGCTGACGATGCTGCTTGGCTTGAGGCCAAAGGCGTGAAGGTCAAGTTCCGCGCCAGTCTCGAGGATGACCTGTCAGCCATGGAAGGCGTCAAGCCTGACCTTGCCATCGGGACCACGCCGGTGGTGCAGCGCGGCAAGGAATTGGGCATCCCCTCGCTTTACTTCACCAACTTGATCTCGGCCCGTCCGCTGATGGGGCCTGCTGGCGCCGGCAGCCTGCAACAGGTCGTGAATGCCGCGATCAACGGTGCCGAGAAGATGGGCAAGATGAAAGCCTTTTTCGAAGGCGTCGGCCACGACGACACCGCTGGTGTCTGGGAAGGCGCGCCCAACCTGCGCCCCGACTTCCGCGCCCAGCACCAGAAAAAGCTGGATAAACAAAAGAGGGCCGCAGAAGCGGCGGCAATGATATGACCCCGAATATTCGTCGAATATTCGCCACCCCCAAATCTTTGACGAAGATTTGCCCCCGCCGGTCGGAGGGTGCGCTATGCTGATCACCGATCACGACCGTGCAGGCGGATATTGGGGCGCTGTCTATGCCTTCTGCGCCGTCAAAGGCCTGCAAGTGGTGATTGACGGCCCCGTCGGCTGCGAAAATCTGCCCGTGACTTCTGTATTGCACTACACGGACGGCTTGCCCCCGCATGAGCTGCCCATCGTTGTCACCGGTCTGGGTGAGACCGAGATGGGCGAAGGCACCGAAGAGGCGATGAAACGCGCGTGGAACGTGCTTGATCCCGCCTTGCCCGCGGTGGTCGTCACCGGGTCGATTGCCGAGATGATTGGCGGCGGCGTGACGCCGCAAGGCACCAACATCCAGCGTTTCCTGCCGCGCACCATTGATGAGGATCAATGGGAATGCGCCGACCGCGCGATGACGTGGATTTTCACCGAATTCGGCATGACCAAGGGTCGGATGCCGCCCGAGAAGAAGCGCCCCGATGATGCGCCCCCCCGCGTCAACATCCTTGGGCCGATGTACGGCACATTCAACATGCCGTCTGATCTGGCGGAAATCCGGCGCTTGGTCGAAGGCATTGGGGCAGAGGTCAATATGGTCATGCCGCTGGGCGCGCATCTGGCTGAAATGCGCAATCTGGTGAATGCGGACGTAAACATCTGCATGTACCGCGAGTTTGGCCGCGGGCTGGCCGAATGCCTGGGCAAGCCCTACCTGCAGGCCCCCTTTGGCATCGACAGCACCACCAAGTTTCTGCGCAAACTGGGCGAGCTGACCGGCCTTGACCCTGAGCCCTTCATCGAACGCGAAAAGCACTCGACCATCAAACCGGTCTGGGATTTGTGGCGTTCGGTCACGCAGGATTTCTTTGCCACCGCCGAATTCGGCATCGTCGCCAATGAAACCTACGCCCGTGGCGTGCGCCATTATCTTGAGGGCGATCTGGGTTTCCCCTGCGCCTTTGCCGTCGCGCGCTGTCGCGGGGCCAAGACCAACAACGACGAGGTGCGCAACCTTGTGCACAGCAAGAAACCCCTGATCCTGATGGGGTCGATCAACGAAAAAATGTATCTGGCAGAAACCAAGGCGGGCCACGGCCCCAGCCCCAGCTTCATCCCCGCCAGCTTCCCCGGTGCCGCGATCAGGCGCGCGACTGGCACGCCCTTCATGGGCTACGCCGGGGCGACTTATGTTCTGCAAGAGGTCTGCAATGGCCTTTTCGACAGCCTGTTTCACATCCTGCCACTGGCCTCTGACATGGACGCCACCGATGCGACCCTGACACCGCTGCGGCGCGACATGCCGTGGGACGCAGATGCCCAGGCCAAACTGGATGAGATCGTGGCAACACACCCGATCCTGACACGCATTTCCGCGGCGAAAACGCTGCGGGACGCCGCCGAACGGGCGGCCCTCGACGCAGGCAGTGACCGCGTGGTCCTGCAGACGGTCGAGACATTAGAGACATCAACGGGAGGACAGAAATGACAGATTTCACCAGCGACGTGGACGTGCCATCGCGCACGCGCACCGCACCGCCCAAGCGCGAGTACTACGCTTATTTCGCGATCATCTTCCTGGCGACCCTGCCGCTGGCGATCCTGACGTGGGGCCTGTCGGCAATGCGCCAGATGAAGCTGCCGGCCAAGGGACCATTCGCCAAGGCCTGGACGCAAGCCCGGATCATAACACCACAGATTTTCAGTGCCTGAGGCGCTGAAATGCGACATTCGCCATGCTTTCGGGTGCGGTGGATCAGGGCAGGGGGCTCTCCCCTGTCAATACCCGGCCGCAGGGGCTCTGCGGCGTCAGTTCATAATTGGAGACAAGAATGGCTGATAGAAGTGACCTGTCTTTCACAGGTCTCACAGACGAGCAGGCGCAGGAATTGCACTCAGTCTACATGAGCGGACTGTGGATCTTCACGATGATCGCAGTCGTTGCCCATGTGCTGACGTACATCCAACTGCCCTGGTTCTCTTGGTAAGAAAGGAACGTAAGCAATGGCACAGTTCTACAAGATCTGGCTGATCTTCGACCCGCGCCGCGTTTTCGTGGCACAGGGCGTGTTCCTTTTCCTGCTGGCAGCGATGATTCACCTCGTCCTGCTCAGCAACGAGGGCACCAACTGGTTCCAGCTGGCCTTTGGCGCGCAATAGGAACCGGGCGTAACGCTTGGACAAGATCGCTATGGGCGGGCCTGGTCCGCCCATAGCAAACCACACGACGCTAGACGACAGGACACCCCACGGGACCGGCCCTGTCCATGAATGGAGAAGAAGATGGCACAGCTCAGCTTCGAAAGAAAATACCGGGTCCGTGGTGGGACGCTGATCGGCGGCGACATGTTCGACTTTTGGGTGGGGCCCTTTTATGTGGGCTTCTTCGGGGTCACGACATTCTTTTTTGCCGTGCTTGGCACCATCCTGATCTTTTACGGCGCCTCGCAGGGGCCAACATGGAACCCCTGGCTGATCTCGATTGATCCGCCGGCGCTGGAATACGGGTTGGGTGCGGCACCGCTGCTGGAAGGCGGGTTATGGCAGATCATCACGATCTGCGCGATTGGCGCCTTTGTCAGTTGGGCGCTGCGCGAGGTCGAGATTTGCCGCAAGCTGGGCATCGGTTATCACGTGCCGTTCGCGTTCTCCGTGGCGATCCTGGCCTATGTCACCCTTGTGGTGATCCGGCCGGTGTTGATGGGGGCCTGGGGGCACGCATTCCCCTATGGCATCTTCAGCCACCTCGATTGGGTGAACAACGTGGGCTACGCCTATGGCAACTTCCACTACAACCCCGCGCATATGGTGGCGATCACCTTCTTTTTCACCACCTGTCTGGCGCTGGCGCTGCACGGGTCGCTGGTGCTCTCGGCGGTCAACCCCGGCAAGGGGCAGGAGATCAAATCGCCCGACCACGAAGACACCTATTTCCGCGATCTGATCGGCTACTCCATCGGGCCACTTGGCATCCACCGTCTGGGCCTGTTCCTGGCGCTGAATGCGGGCCTGTGGTCAGCGATCTGCATCGTCATTTCCGGCACCATCTGGTTCGACGAATGGATCATCTGGTGGGATTGGTATTACGAGCTGCCCTGGTGGGTGGACCTGTAAGGAGGACATGAAAAATGGCTGAATATCAGAATATTTTCACCCAGGTTCAGGTCCAGGGACCCGCCGAAATGGGTGTGGATGCACACGATGGCAGCGCCATCGAACGCGGCACGACAACCGGGTTTTCCAAGCTGGCGGGCCTTTTTGGCAACGCACAACTTGGCCCGGTCTATCTGGGGTCCTTCGGGCTGATCTCGCTTGCGACGGGGCTGGTCTGGTTCCTGATGGTGGGCCTCGCTTTCTGGGCGCAGGCTGACTATAGCCCCGCGATTTTCCTGCGGGATCTGTTCTGGCTCTCGCTTGATCCGCCCTCACCGGGCTATGGACTGTCGATGCCACCTATGGATGACGGCGGCTACTTCATGATCGCCAGCTTCTTTCTGCTGATCTCGGTCATGACGTGGTGGGTCCGCACCTACCTGCGGGCTGAAGCACTCGGCATGGGCAAACACGTCGCCTGGGCCTTTGCCTCTGCCATCTGGCTGTTTCTGGTGCTGGGCCTCTTCCGCCCGATCCTGATGGGCGACTGGTCGGAAATGGTCCCCTATGGCGTGTTCAGCCACCTCGACTGGACCAACCTCTTTTCGATCACCCACGGCAACCTGTTCTACAACCCCTTCCACGCGCTCAGCATTGCGTTCCTCTATGGCTCTGCCCTGCTGTTTGCGATGCACGGGGCCACGATCCTCGCGGTCAGCCGCTTTGGCGGCGAGCGCGAGATCGAACAGATCGTCGACCGGGGTACCGCCACCGAACGGGCCGCCCTGTTCTGGCGCTGGACCATGGGCTTCAACGCCACAATGGAAGGCATCCACCGATGGGCGTGGTGGTTTGCGGTGCTGACAACGCTGACCGGCGGCATCGGCATCCTGCTGACCGGCACGGTGGTCGATAACTGGTACGTCTGGGCCCAAGACCACGGCTATGCGCCGTTGGACCGTTGATGAAAGGACGATGATGATGAGCGACGAAAAGATGAACATCCTCGGCCGGGCAGAACGGTCCCGGCTGTCAGCCGACATCACCTATCTGATGCTCAAGGGGGCGGGATATGCCGCCATCTTCTGCTTGGCCCTGTGGCTGGTGATTGCGGTGATCGCAGGCATCGGACGGGCGCTGCCCCCTGAAAGCCGCGATGCATCTGACCCCACACCGTGGTCCGCCCTGACCGTCCCGGTCACGGTCATCACGGTCTGACCCCCATAGGTGCGGGCGGTGCGCGACGCGGCCCGTATCTTCTGCCATCGGGCCACCCTCCCTGGTGGGCCCGGTCACGGGGCGCCTCTGGCACCCCAGTTCCCTTCCTGTTGGCTACAGGAACGCGCGTCGCAACTTAGGGTCACACCTTGGGTTGCGGCGCGCTTTTTTCACCGGCGGAGGCTGCCATGATCCCGACCCCAACACTTGACCGCGTCAACTATCCCGCAGACTTGCGCGCACTGACAGACACCGATCTGGCAACCCTGTCGGACGAATTACGCGCCGAGGTGATCGACGCGGTGTCAGTGACCGGCGGCCACCTTGGGTCGTCCCTGGGCGTGGTAGAGCTTGCCGTGGCGATCCACGCTGTCTTTGACACCCCGCGCGACAAACTGGTCTGGGACGTGGGCCACCAGTGCTATCCGCACAAGGTGCTGACCGGCCGTCGCGATCAAATGCGCACCCTGCGGCAAGAGGGCGGGCTGTCCGGCTTCACCAAGCGCGCCGAAAGCGTTTATGACCCCTTTGGCGCGGCGCATTCCTCCACCTCGATTTCTGCAGCACTTGGCTTCACCCTTGGCCGCGACGAAGGCATGGACACAGGCGATGCGATTGCTGTCATCGGTGATGGGTCGATCAGCGCGGGCATGGCCTATGAGGCGCTCAACAACGCAGGTGCCGAAGGCCGGCGGATGTTCGTGATCCTCAACGACAATGAGATGTCGATCGCCCCGCCCGTGGGCGCGATGTCGAAATACCTTTCCAGCCTCTATGCCTCGCCCTTGGGAGAGATGCACAAGATGGCCGAAGGGTTCGAGGCCGCCTTGCCCGGCCCATTGCGTGACCACGCCCGCCGCGCGCGGCAGTTGGTGACCGGGGCAGCACCGGGCAATTCCGGCACATTGTTTGAAGAGCTTGGCTTTTCCTACGTCGGCCCCATCGACGGGCACGACATGTCGCAGCTTTTGCCAGTGCTGCGCGCCGCCCGTACCCGCGCCACCGGCCCTGTGCTGATCCATGTCTGTACCACCAAGGGCAAAGGCTTTGCACCTGCTGAAAACGCGGCAGATTGCGGTCACGGCGTCGGGAAATTCGACCCTAACACAGGCGAACAGCCCAAAAAGCGGCCGAATGCGCCCAGCTACACATCTGTCTTCGGTCACGCCCTTACGGAAGAGGCTGAACATGACCCGAGGATCGTCGCCGTCACCGCCGCGATGCCCTCTGGCACCGGCGTCGACATCATGGCCAAGCGTTTCGCGTCCCGTGTCCATGACGTGGGCATTGCCGAACAGCACGGCGTGACCTTTGCCGCCGGGATGGCCGCATCAGGGCTGAGACCCTTCTGCGCGATCTACTCGACCTTCCTGCAACGCGGTTACGACCAGATCGTGCATGACGTGGCTTTGCAAAACCTGCCCGTCCGCTTTGCCATCGACCGCGCGGGTCTTGTCGGTGCCGATGGCCCTACCCATGCCGGTGCCTTTGACATCGGCTACCTTTCGGCGCTGCCCAACATGGTGGTTATGGCCGCCAGTGACGAGGCAGAGCTGATGCACATGGTCCGCACTGCCGCCGCCTACGACGATGGCCCTATCGCCTTTCGCTACCCCCGTGGCGAAGGCGAAGGCGTGACCATGCCCGACCGCGGCGCGCTGATCGAGATTGGCAAGGGCCGGATCGTGCAAGAAGGATCAGACATCGCACTTTTGTCCTTTGGCGCGCATCTGGGCGAATGCCGCAAGGCCGCGGATCTGTTGGAAATGCAGGGCATCGACGTCACCATTGCCGACGCCCGCTTTGCCAAGCCGCTCGACCGGGATCTGATCCGGCAGTTGGTGCGCAACCACCGCGCGGTGGTGACGATCGAACAAGGCGCGCGCGGCGGCTTTGGCGCGATGGTGCTGCATGATCTGGCCAACGATGGCCTTCTGGATGGCCGCTGCCAGATCCGCACCGTCACACTGCCCGACCGTTTCATAGATCAGGCCGCACCGGATGCGATGTACGCCGACGCAGGCATGACCGCGACCGACATCGCAGCCACCGCGATGCAGGCCGCCGGTGTCGACATGACCCGCGTCACCTCCAAGGCTTAGGCCGGGCTTGGGCGCGTCCCGCTGCCCGACAGCACCCACCGTGCGGTGCTTTGCCTAAACGTTACCGCTTGATTACCTATTGGGGCACAACTGCTGACCTGGATTAGCTTGCTGCTGGGTGCGCGGCTTTGCCAGATGCGCAACGCAAAACGTCCGACACGTGCAAAAGTTATCTTTTATTTGTCGTTAGTTAGCTTGGTATCGGGGCAGCACGCGGCGGGCTGGCGACGGGTTTTAGCACCGAAAGACACGCGCATTGGTCTGCGCGCGCTGTTTGCTGTTGGCGCGCATTCTGACGTTTTGATGCATGGGTTGTGTATGGGATGTGTATGCTTTGTGCATGTCCCGGATCAGCCGGTGCGCGCCATCTCGCCCAGGATCGCATCGGTGTGTTTGGCCAGATAAATCTGCAGCCAGGGGGTATAATTTTCAGGGTGTCGCGCCACGTCAGCGGACAGGTCATAATAGTTCACCCAACGCACCGCCATCACCTCTTCTGGGTTCAAGTCCAGCGTCAGATCATCGGGAGCTTCAGCCACGAAAATCTCGACCACTTCGTGTTCTGTCAGGCCATTTCCCACATCCGCACGATACTCCACCTTTTCGCGGTAGGCGGGATGTAACCCCTTGATTCCTAACTCTTCATCCAGCCGCCGCACGGCGCATTTGGCCGGGTCTTCGTTCCAGGCGGGGTGGGTGCAGCAGGTGTTCGCCCACAGGCCGGGGGTGTGGTATTTGCCCATCGCACGCTGCTGGATCAGGACCTTTCCACGGCTCATCACAAAGACGCTGACTGCCAGATGCCGCAGCCCTTTTTGATGCGCTTCCAGCTTTTCAACCGGTTGGAGTGTGCCATTGACCCAGGCCGGGATCATGATCGTCATGTCCGCAGCACCGACACAAGGCCCGTCAGATGGGCTAGGTTCTTGATCCCGATTTTCAGGTGCGCCAAAGGCCTTGATTTCACAAGCTTTTTGTTCATGTAGGCCTCGAACGTCAGGCGCTGCACGTCGATGTCGTGGCAAAGCGAAACAAACCTTTCGCGCCGTTCATCTGACTTGTAGTAGGCGTTTTGCATCGCACCAAGAACCCGGAAAACCTGCTTGTGCTCGCGCATGAACAATTTGCGCGCCAATTGCAAATCTTTCGCCCTGCCAGAGGCCAAAGTGGCCGCCGCAGCTGTGGCCGCAACACGGCCCCCAACCATCGCGTAATAAATGCCTTCGCCTGATGATGGCGCGACCACCCCGGCGGCATCGCCGGCCAGGACCACGTCCTTACCATTGTCCCATTTGTCCAAAGGTTTCAGCGGGATAGGCGCGCCTTCGCGGCGGATCGTCTTGCATTCAGACAGGCCTGCGGTGGCCCGCAGGCTGGCTGTTGCCTCCTTTACATCTACGCTTTTGACCATTGACCCCATACCGATACTGGCCTGCCCGCCGTGCGGGAAAATCCAGCCATAGAAATCCGGGCTGATCTGACCATCATAGATCACGTCGCAGCGTTTGGGGTCGTAGGCTTCGGTCTTGGCCGGTGCCTCGATAATCTCATGATAAGCAATGACGTAAGGGATTTTGTCGCCCCCCGGCACTTCGGCCTTGGCGACGTTTGACCGGGCACCATCGGCCCCGATCACCAGCTTGGCGGTCAGGCGCTGCGGGTTGCCGCTGATCTTGTCGCGGAACACCACATGCGTGCCCTGCGCGTCGCGTTCAATCTTTGTAAAGGTGCCGGTGTAACGATGTGCGCCTGCATCCACCGCGCGTTGGCGCAGGAATGGATCAAAATGTTCGCGGTCCACCATGCCGACAAAGCCGTTTTCAATCGGGATATCGACGTGGCGCTGCGTGGGCGAGATCATCCGCGCGGTGTTCACCTTGGCAACAAGCTGTTCATCGGGGATGAAAAAGTCTGCAATCAGACGCGGCGGGATTGCGCCGCCACAGGGCTTGATCCGCCCGTCACGGTCCAGCATCGCGACGGTATGACCGGAGCGGACGAGGTCCTCTGCCGCGGTGGCACCTGCGGGGCCGCCGCCTACGACAACAACATCATAGATCATGGTCATTCTCCTGGCACCATGTGGGCCGGCGCGATCCGCCGGTCCATGATTTTGGCAGCCATCAGAGTGGCTGCGATGAAGAGGAAAGCCTCAAAAATGAACACGGTGCCAAAGGCTTGGGTGTCGGTGAACGACAGGCGCATCAGGTCAACCATGGCCGCGCCGACCAGCCCGCCAAAACCTGCGGCGATGGCTTGAGCCGCGCCCCACAGCCCCATGCGCGTGCCTTCGCGACGTTCGCGCCCCTGACCGGCCAGCGCCATCATCGACCCGATGGCGGCCACGGCGAACATGCCGTTAAAGAACCCAAGCCCCACAACCGCAGGCATTAAGGGTGCGCCGGGACCAAGCGGGCCAAGCAGGGTGATGACTGCGAGGGCAGCGGCAGAGCCCATACAGCCCGCCATGACCCAATTGCGCAAAGCTCCGATCTTGAACCCGGTGGCGGCGATACCGACAGTCAGCATCCCGATAAACACGCCGCCGTTCTGGGCACCTGAAAGTGAGGTGGATTCACCCGGTGTGAAGGCAAAGACAAGGCCCGCGTAGGGTTCCAGGATCAATTCCTGCATGAAATAGGCGGTCATCGACAGGAAGACGAACAGGGTGAAATTGCGGGCGCGGCGTTCGGACCAAACCTCTGCCAGGCCATCGCGAAAGGGTGTGGGGTCGGGTGCGGTGACCGCGATCAGCCCGCGTTCGATCCGCCAGACAGAAAGGCAAGTCAGCAGGGTTGCTGCACTGACTACAATTGCGACGATGCGGATCAGCAGGGCCGGGGTATAGGGGTCAAGCATCGCGCCCACGACGCCTGCGGTCATGGCGATGCCAAAGATCATCATCAGCCAAGTAATCGTGGCTGCGGCCGCGCGGCGATGCGGGGCGGTGGTCGTGGCCAGCAATGCCAAAAGCGACGTGCCAGAAGCCCCGACCCCAAGGCCGATCAACGCATAGGCGACAACAGAGATAGCCATGCCGAGCGCGAAAGAGCCGTCCAGAAGAAGCACGCCAAATGCGGCCAAGAGCGCACCGGCGGCCAGAACGATCATGCCGCCAATGATCCAACGGGTGCGTCGGCCGCCCGCGTCAGAGGCAAAGCCCCAATGCGGCCGGGTCATTTGAATGCCGTAGTGCAGGGCCACCAAAGCACCGGGTAGAACAGCGGGCAAGGCAAGCTCGACCACCATCAAACGGTTCAGGGTCGAGGTGGTCAGGACGACGATGGCCCCAAGCGCCATTTGCACGAAACCAAGCCGAACGATCTGGAGCCAGGATAGCGTCATGTCAAACCTCGCAGGGCAAAGGCGGCGACCATCATGCCGCTGATGTAAAGTACGATGCCGGTGCCGTTGTACCAAGGCGCGCGGCCCTTCGGATCGCGCAGCAGAACACGCATCGCCGCGACCTGTGCAAGGATCAGCGCGCCAATGATCAGGCTGTGCCAGGGCTTGTCCCAGGCGATCAGCATGGCGGTCACGGCCAGTTGTGGCACCAGCATGATCCAGCAGGCAACACGCGCGGCGCGCGCGGGGCCAAGTGTAACGGGCAGGGAATTGACGCCGGTTTGGCGGTCGCCCTCCAGCGCCTTGAAATCGTTCAGCGTCATGATGCCGTGCGCGCCGATTCCGTAGATAAGGGCGATCAAGAGGACTTCGACCTTGGGGGCACCAGCGGACAGCACGGCGGCCCCGGTGATCCACGGCAAGGTCTCATATGACAAGCCTACAAGGCCCGGTCCCCACCAACCAGAGATCTTCAGGCGCACCGGTTCGGCGGAATACGCCCAGGCGGCGGCAACGCCGAGGCACGTGGCGACAAAGCCCCATGTGCCAAGCTGCCACCCAACACAAAGTGACAGCACCGACATCGCCAAGGCGATCCAAAGGCCCCAGCGACCGGGAATGCGTCCCGAAGGGATCGGGCGATCTGGTTCGTTGATGGCGTCGACGTGGCGATCGCACCAATCGTTGGCGGCCTGTGACATGCCGCACACAATTGGCCCGGCCAAGATGACGCCAAGGATCACCAGCATCCATTGCCCGGCAGGGGACGCGCCGGAAGACACGACACCACAAAGGTAGGCCCACATCGGGGGAAACCACGTGACAGGCTTAATCAGCCGCAATGCCGCGCGCGGCTCTGGCCAGCGGCGTGTCGCGGGGGAGAGATCAGAAGTGACACTCATGTATGTCAGTTTAGGTGGACATAGTGAGAGTCGGCAAGTGTAAACTTGGCCTTACACGTGCGACAATTCATGGCACTCAACTGGCGGCAAAACGGGTCAGCCGCGCGGTCAGCGCGTCCCAGTAAGTGAATTCACGCTCGCCATCACTGGGATCATATGGCCTGTCGGAAAGCAGAACGTGGCGCACAACCTGCGTTTCAAAGTAGTCGTAACTGCCAGTTTTCACGGCCCCGGCGACCAACATCACATCTGACGCGGAGAACCCGGTGCGCAGTGCCATTTCGTCCACATAGTCCTGCGCCTCTGCCAGCCCATCGGCAAAGGCGGCATTCAGGCTGACAGATAACAGCAATGTCTTGCGTGCAGATAACTCTTCGCTGCTGGCGTTCAGCACCACTTCGAATGTTTCGGGGTGGCGTCGTTCATGCACGGGGGCCGCCAGTACCACGTGGGTCACATCGGAAAAGTCGGGCGCGACTTTTTGGTCAGATGTGTTGCACATCACGACCGATTGCCCCACCGCGGCCAGCGCGTTTTGCGCAAATGCGGCGATTTTGGCTGTGTGGCCTTCAATCGTATCAAACAGAATCAGAACAGACATGGCGGCGCTCCTTTTTGATGGTGTCCCTTGGGTGGGCGTGGTGAAGATCCTGCCAGAACGCCAGCAGCGCCGCTTTGTTCGAGATCAATGAACGCCAGTTCGCAGTTTCCTGTTGCTTGTCGTTGCATTGTTGGTAGAGGCGTTGCAATCTATCATCCAAAGCGTTTTGGGACCATATAATCATGACTATTAGGGCCGTTGTCTGGGGCGAAAATGTCCACGAACAAACCAACAAGATCGTTGCCGATCTTTATCCCGGTGGGATGCATCAAACGATCGCGGATTGCCTGAACAGCGCGGGCGACATCGCCGCCACCACTGCGACCTTGCAAGAGCCGGAACATGGTCTGACCAAGGAACGTCTGGCCGAAACAGACGTGCTGGTGTGGTGGGGCCATGCAGCCCACGGTGACGTCTCTGACGAGGTCACGCAGCGCGTGGTCGAAGCGGTCTGGTCCGGCATGGGCTTTATCGCGCTGCATTCGGCGCATTTCGCAAAGCCCTTCACGCGGTTGATGGGTGCGGCCTGCAATCTGACCTGGCGCGAAGCCGGCGAGCGGGAGCGGCTTTGGTTGACCAGTCGGAACCATCCAATCGCTGCGGGCCTTCCGGACCATTTCGAGCTTGAAAACGAAGAGATGTATGGCGAGCCCTTTGGCGTGCCAGAGCCGCTGGAAACCGTGTTCGTCAGTTGGTTTCAGGGGGGCGAGGTGTTCCGCTCTGGCCTGACCTACAAACGTGGGGCTGGAAACATATTCTACTTCCGCCCGGGGCACGAGACTTATCCAACCTATCATGATGCCAACGTGCAGACTGTGTTGCGCAATGCGGTGAAATGGGCGCATAACCCTGTGCGCCGCGTGGCGGATCCGCTCGCCGCACCCAATGTTCCGGTGACAGAGGCGTTGGAGCCAATCGAGGAACGCGGGCCGCGCCTGCATCAGGACGGTGAAGAGGGCTACCGGTGAGCGATATCCGTGTTCTGATCTTGGGCACCGGCGGCATGGCCAACGCGCATGCCGACGCCTATGCGGCGATGGATGGTGTGCAACTGGTGGCCGGTGTCGACACCAATCCGGCGCAATTGCATGACTTCAACGCAAAATATGGGATCAGCCACGGCTTTGACAGTCTGGCGGATGCGATTGCATGGGGCGCATTTGATGCGGTGTCGAATGTGACGCCAGATGCCGTGCACCACCGGACCACCATGCCGCTGCTGGACGCAGGCAAACATGTGTTGTGCGAAAAGCCGCTGGCGACCAACCATGCCGATGCAGCCGCGATGGCAGATGCGGCGAAACAGGCTGGCGTCGTCAACATGGTCAACCTGACTTATCGAAACGTGCCCGCCGTGATCGAGGCAGCAAGGCTCGTGGAAAGCGGTGCCATCGGAGAGGTCCGGCATTTTGAGGCGTCCTATCTGCAAAGCTGGCTGACACAGGCCGCGTGGGGCGATTGGAAGACCGAAAGCCAGTGGTTGTGGCGTCTGTCTACGCAACACGGATCAATGGGTGTGCTGGGCGATGTGGGTGTCCACATTCTGGACTTTGCCTGCCTTGTGGCGGGTGGTGATGCGGCGCGCGTTTCATCGCGTCTGACCACGTTCGACAAAGCGCCGGGCAACCAGATTGGGGAATATCCGCTTGATGCCAATGACAGCATGACCATGCAGGTCGCGCTGGAAAACGGTGCTGTGGGCGTGATCCACGCCAGCCGCATGGCAAGCGGGCATATCAATGATCTGCGCCTGCGGGTCTTTGGCACCAAAGGTGGGCTGGATGTGCGGTTTGAAGACAACCAAAGCATCCTGCGCGCTTGCCTTGAGCCGGATTTGCAGACCGGCGCATGGCAGGACATGCCCGTTCCGCCGGTTGAAACCAACTATACCCGCTTTATCGCGGCCATCCGTGCGGGCCAGCCTGCGGGGCCGGATTTCGCCCGTGGCGCCAGCCTGCAAAAGGCGTTGGATGCGGCGGTGACATCGGATGGTCAGGGCTGCGTGGATGTGGTTGTGTAACGCATGACCAGAACGGCGATCTTTTTCCACGACGATGCAATTGAAGGTGCGGGAAAGGATCTGGTCGGACGGCGCAGCGCAGGGCAATCGTTCTTGCGCGGCTATCTGGACCACGCGGCAGGCGACACCCTGCACGCTGTGACCCAACACAAGAAAGCCGCGGCCACGTTTGACGAACTGGCCCGGTCGATGGGCGAAACCCGACCTATCGACGTGGCCACATTGCGCGGTCCGCACGACTTTACCGACAAAAGCGCCATCTTCTTTCCCGGACCGGGCTATCTGGATGCGCCGTGGCGGCGGCAGCGGTTTGGTGCGCAGAAATGTTCATTGATCGGGATCACCCACACCATGTCCACCCGGAGGGTGATGGAGGGGTTGCACCGATTGATGCTTGAACCGGTTGAGGATTGGGACGCGATCATCTGCACCAGCCGCGCGGTGCATAGCGTGGTCAGTCAGCAGATCTCACTCGAGGCGGATTTCATCCGGCAACGCTTTGGCGCGACCCGTGTGCCGCAGCCGCAACTGCCGATCATTCCACTGGGCATTCAGACGGCTGAATTTAAACAAGGTGCCAGCCAACGTGCCGCGATGCGCACCCGCTTTGGCGCGCCAGACGATGCCGTCGTGGTGATGACCATGGGACGGATCACCAGCGTGGAAAAGGCCAACCCGGTGCCTTTGTTCCTTGCGCTGGAAGAGGTGGCGCAGGCCGCTGGCAAACCGGTCCACCTTTGGATGGTTGGCTGGGCCAGCCGAGAGGCGGAAACGACGTTGCATGAAACCGGTGCCAAGACGCTGGCACCATCGGTCAAAGTCACGCTGATCGACGGACGCGTGCCTGACGTACGGCGGCATATATGGGGCGGCGCAGATATCTTCACCCTGCCGGTGGACAATATTCAGGAGACATTTGGCCTTGTCCCGGTCGAGGCGATGGCCGCTGGTCTGCCGGTGGTCATGCCGGATTGGAACGGATTTCGCGATACTATCGTGCATGGTGAAACCGGGTTCCTGATCCCGACACGGATGCCGGATGCAGGGCAGGCCAGCGGGATCAGACTGGCTGAACGGTTTGCCGATGGCACCGATGATTACCTTCGCTTTTTATCGCTGATGCAGCAACAGACCCAGATCGACGTGCGTGCCTATGCGCAGGCGCTGGGTGCGTTGGTCAATGACGCCGAATTGCGAGCGGAGATGGGGCAGGCAGCACAGATGCATGTGCGGCGGACCTTTGATTGGTCGGCTGTTATCCCGCAGTATGAGGCATTGGCCGATGAACTATCCAAGCGGCGGGCAGTTGGTGAGCCGTCAACGCCGCCGCTGCGAAGCGGGGCGATCAATCCGCTCGAAGTCGATGCTTTTCAGCTTTATGCGGGTTATCCATCCAACTGCTGGGATCCAGAGGACATCGTACAATCGCGCAAACCGCTTGACCATGAGACACTCGGCAATTTGGACAGGCTGAATGGGCGCGCTCTTTATGGTCGCAAGGTCATGCCGGATGCGCAAATCGTCGCGCTGTCGTCGCTGATCAGTGAAATGGGGCCATGTCCCGTTGCGGCATTGCAGGACGCCTCGCCGCTGGGTGTGGAACAAATGCAGGCGGCGGTATTGTTTCTGGCGAAATACGATCTTGTGACGATTACGCCGCAAAAGCCAAAATAAAGCCGCAGTCTTGGGCAATCTGGTCGACTGTGGGTATAACTGTGCCAAGCGGCCCGCAGGCAAAGGAGACAAGGCATGCAGCTATCGGTGCATTTTGAAAACACCGAAGGCACGGGAACCGACAAGGGACCCGTGCAGGTGGGTTGGTTTCTGAACCAGAAAAAGGCGAGCATCGTCTATTATCCGCCTGAACGTGTCCGCTCTGTCGAGATGAACAAGAACCACGCCAAGAGCGCCTCGCGCTGCCCGGCGGTGATCAACCTTGAAAGCCGCTATTTCGTGGTGCGCTGCCCGTTCGATCTGCATCTGGAATTCATCCGCGACAATGATGGCCGCCCGGCGATGCGGAACCTCAATGGCGATAAGTCCGGGATCAGGGGCAACAAGCTGCGGGAAAAGCTGCACATCACGGCAGAGCATGAATGGCGCTATCCGGATGTGCCCAGCCTGCAGCTTGAGCTTCCGTATGTCTTTATCGCCGATCAGCCCGTCTATATGAGCCAGATCGCACCGTTCATGCATCATTCGCGCAACCCGCTGCCCGGCACAATTTTTGGTGGGCGCTTTCCGATCAACGTCTGGCCGCGTCCATTGATGTGGGCGTTCGAATGGCACGACACCAGCCGTCCGATCAAAGTCAACCGGGGTGACCCGCTGTTCTATGTGACCTTTGAGACCATGCCGCAGGACCGCGGTGTGCAACTGGTCGAGGCTGAACTGACCGATGATCTGAACGACTATATGGAGATGATCTCGGGCGCGGTGAACTATGTGAACCAGACCTTTTCGCTGTTTGAAGCGGCGGAAGAACGCAGGCCGCGAACATTGGTCAACCCCGTCAAGCGGGACAAGGCCGACTAGGCCCGACAATGGCAGGCACCCTCAAAGACTTGCGCCAAGCGGCGGTTAAATCGCATCAAGACGGAGCGTTTGAAGATGCCGCACGCGGCTATGCCCAGTTTCTGGCGCAAGTCCCGGGCGATGTTGGGGTCTGGTCCAATTTGGGTGTGCTACACAGGGTTCAGGGTCGGCACGCAGCCGGACTGCGCGCGCAGGAACGCGCCATTGCACTGGATCCGAACGACAAGGGCGTGCGCAACAATCTGGCAAACATTCTGTCCGATCTGGGCCAATACGACCGGTCGCTGGAAATACGACGTGGTCTGTTGCAGGACAAGCCAGACGATCGCACACAAAAAGCGATGATCGGGCGTTGCCTGCGTGGCAAGGGCGACTATGCTGCGTCCATCGCCTATCTTACCGGCGCAATCTCGGACCATCCCGACGATCCTGAACTGCAGTTGCAGCTGGCTTTTGCGCAGCTGGGTGCAGGCGATTACGCCAACGCGTTGCAGACATACAAGGCGCGCTGGGCTGCGGGGGAACTGCAGCCGCGTGATCTGCCATTTCCCGAATGGCAAGGCGAACCTCTGGACGGCAAGACCATCGTTGTGTTGCCGGAACAGGGGTTTGGCGATGCGGTTTTGTTCGCGCGGTTCCTGCCCGTGCTCAAAGATCGGGGCGCAAAAGTTCAGATGGTTGTGAAACCCCCGTTGACCCGGCTGTTTGCTGATCTCGAGGGCGTGGATCAGATCATTACTGAACTGACCGTCGACACCACGGCGGATTTTTGGGTCAACATGATGGACCTTGCCGCGATCCATTTTGCCGCTGACAGAACGGTGCCTGCACCCGCGCGGTTGCATGTGCCGCAGGCGGCCGTGGATCGCGCGGCTGTATTGACGGGTCCGCACCAGCAGGCCTTTAAGGTGGGTGTGATCTGGACCGGCTCTGTCACTTACAAGGGCAACGCGTTCCGTTCTTTCAGTCACCGGGACTTTCTGCCACTGACGGATGTCCCCGGGGTGAAGCTTTTTTCGCTTTATAAGGGGCCGGAACTGGCGGCCTACTACGCCGATGGCTCTGATGGGTTCATCGTGGATGCCGGCAGCTCTGAAAGGGATTTTGCCGACTGTGCCGCGATGATGCAGGCCATGGATCTTGTGATAACCTCGGATACGGCCACGGCGCATATTGCCGGATCATTAGGTGTGCCAGCATGGACGGTATTGCACTGGGACCCATTCTGGGTCTGGCGGCACGAGGGCGAAACGACCGAATGGTATCCGGGGATGCGCCTGTTTCGGCAGGCGGAACCGATGGACTGGGGACCTGTCCATGCAGAGGTCAGGGATGCCTTGGACAGCAAAGTGAAAGGTGCAATGTGAAAGAGATTTTGGTGCCCATCGCCCCTGGCGAGCTAATCGACAAGATCACCATCCTGCGGCTGAAGTCCGAGCGGATCAGTGACGCGGCCAAGTTGAAGAATATCCATCATGAACGGCAGGTCTTGCAGGCCACTGCTGACGCCACTTTGCCGCAAAGCGATGCGCTGGCTGCGTTGTGGGAAGAACTTTACCAGATCAACACTGACCTTTGGGTGATCGAGGATGATATTCGCGCCTTTGATGCGCGTGGCGACTTTGGCCCGGGTTTTGTCGCACTGGCGCGCGCGGTCTATGTGACCAACGATCGTCGTGCTGATGTGAAAAAGCAGATCAACCTTCTGCTTGGCTCTGATCTGGTCGAAGAGAAGTCCTATCACAGCCATGGCGGCCAAGGATGACCACATCCGACCGCATCGCCAAGGCCCGGGCAGAGCTGATGGCTGCGCAAAAAGAGCTATCCGAAGCCTTGAAAGGCAACGACACGCGGGCCCGAGCGCCCATCGTTCGGCAATTGCACGAGGTGCGCGGCATGCTGACGCCGGGCTATCCATATGCAAGTCAGGCCGGTCAGGATTTGGTCATTGACCGGGCATTGGGCGGCAAGACCGGCGGGACCTTTGTCGATATTGGCGCCTATGACGGGGTAACTGGTTCAAATTCTCTCTATTTTGAGAAGTGGCGCGGCTGGTCTGGCGTGTTGGTAGAGCCGGTTCAGGCAATGCGAGAGACCGCCACATCACTGCGGACGGCGGCCTGTTTGCCCTATGCGGTGTCCGACAAACGCGGCGAGGCGCGCTTTCTCGCGGTGACTGAAGGCTACACGCAGATGAGCGGCCTTTTGGACAGTTATGACGACGATCTGTTGGGCAAAGTGCGCGCCGACCCGCGTCATGTCGAAGCAGAGATAACAGTTCAAACCGTTACAATCGCTGACGTTTTAGAGGAATCCGGCATCAGCGACCCCGATTTCATTTCGCTCGACATTGAAGGCGGAGAGCTTGCCGCATTGCGCGCATTTCCGTTTGAAAAGTACCGCGTGCAGGCCTGGGCCATCGAGAACAATACCGCCGGACCCGAGATCGCGCAAATTATGCGCGATAACGGCTATAATTTGATTGAATTTTGCGGTCCTGACGAAATCTATTTGCTGAAGACGCCTTAACCAAAATCCAGCGATTTCAACCTTTAAGCCCACTTTCACATCTGCGCCGCTAACCCATTGGACGGGTGGCAAAACAGGTGGTGAGAGATGAGCGAAGGATCAAATGCGCCGATCATAATCAAGCGCAAGAAAGTCGTCAGCGGCGATGGGCATCATGGTGGTGCCTGGAAAGTGGCATATGCGGACTTTGTGACCGCCATGATGGCGTTCTTCATGCTGATGTGGCTTTTGAATGCCACGACCGAGCAACAGCGCAACGGCATTGCCGACTACTTCTCTCCGACGATCCCGATCAACCGGATTTCCGGTGGCGGCGATGGAACGCTTGGTGGCGATGATATCTTTTCGACCAACACCTTGGCGCAAACCGGCAAAGGTGGTGTGGCGGACCAATCTGGTGACGCGGTGACCACGGCGACCGACTTTGATTCCGCGCAGGAAGCCGCAGCTTTGGAAGACCTTGAAGCCGCACTCCTCGGTATCGGCGGCGAAACGATGCTTGATGACAATATGCTGCGCCACATCGTGACCCGCCTGACAGACGAAGGTCTGGTGATTGAACTCTTTGATATAGAAGGCGCGCCCCTGTTTGAGGGCGATACTGCGGAACCGACGCAGATGACCAAGGAGCTATCGGCGCTTTTGGCGCGCGTGCTGCAGGTGGTCGATAACGATCTGGCATTGGCAGGTTACGTCCGCACGCAAAGTGTGTTGCGCATCGATTATCCGGTTTGGGATTTGTCGACCAATCGCGCGGCCAAGATCCGTGAACTGTTGGTGAGTGGCGGTACAGATCAGGGACGCATTGCCCGTCAGGCCGGACATGCCGACCAGGCACCAACGGACCCTGATCCACAAGCATTGCGCAATAACCGGATCGAACTGGTCGTGTTGCGCTCAGATCAATGACCGGTGTTAGGAGGACGTTAAGTCATCTGCCTTAGGTCATAACGCATAATGCTGAACGTTTGCCCAGAAAGGTGCTGTCTATGACGATTTCCTCCTCCCTTAATGCCTCTGTCGCGGGTCTGTCGGCAAATGCGTCGCGACTTGCCACGATTTCAGACAACATCGCGAACTCCTCGACCTTTGGGTACAAACGGGCAGAGACCGATTTTCATTCCATGGTGATTGAAAACAGTGTTGGGACATACTCTGCAGGCGGTGTGCGGGTCACCACACAGCGCTTGATTGATCAACGCGGCTCGCTTGTGTCCACCTCGAACCCGACTGATATCGCGGTGCGGGGGCGCGGCATGGTGCCAGTGACGCCGGAATCCTCGGTTTCTGTCACCAATGGTGAAAACCCGTTGCTCTTGCAGACAACGGGATCGTTTCGCCCTGATGCGCAGGGGTACCTGCGCAGCGAATCCGGTCTTGTGCTGATGGGGTGGCCCGCCAACCCGGACGGGACAATTCCGACCTTCCCACGCGATTCGGTGGATGGGTTGGAACCGGTACGGATCAATTCGAACCAGTTTACCGCAGAACCCACGACTGAGGTTGATCTGGCCGTCAACCTGCCCGCCACCTCGACAGAGGCAGGTGCCGCAGGTGACGTGGAGACCCTGTCGATCGAATATTTTGACAATTTGGGTAAGTCCGCCAACATCAGCATTTCCTTCACGCCGAACGTGCCTGCAACAGGCACGTCAAACGAGTGGAACATGCAGATCAATGACAGCGCATCGACACCCGCGCTGATCGGGGATTACACGCTGACATTCGATGATACGCGCGGTGCAGGCGGCACATTGCTTGGCGTGGCCGACACACTGGGCGGCGCTTACAACCCCGCTACCGGAGAAATCGTCGTTAACGTCGACGGTGGTCCTATGACAATCAATCTTGGCCCGCTTGGAAGTGCGTCAGGTCTGACCCAACTCTCTGATGCTTTCGCACCGGTCAATATCTCGAAAAATGGCACACCCGTGGGTGCGCTGACCTCAATCGAAATTGATCCAAACGGCTTTGTCCGTGCATCCTTTGATATTGGGATCAACCGGGTTCTCTATCAGATTCCGCTGATTGATGTGTCGAACGTCAACGGTCTGGAAACGCTGGACAATCAGACGTATCGCGTCACACCGAACAGTGGCACGTTCTTCATGTGGGATGCGGGCGACGGTCCCACAGGTGACATTGTGGGCTTTGCGCGAGAGGAATCCACCACCGACGTGGCGGGCGAACTGACAGAGCTGATCCAGACGCAGCGCGCATATTCATCCAATGCCAAGGTCATCCAGACCGTGGATGAGATGTTGCAAGAAACCACCAATATCAAACGCTAACTCCCGACTAAGGGCTGACTGATGAGCATTTCCCAATCCCTCAACAACGCTGTAAGCGGTCTGACCGCGACATCACGCATGGCAGAAGTCGTGTCTTCCAACCTGTCAAACGCACTAACCGAAGGTTACGCGCGCCGGGTTCTGGACACCTCATCCGCCTCGATCGGCGGGCAGGGTGCAGGAGTGCGCATTGACGGTGTGCGGCGAATCTCTGACCCTGGGTTGGTCGGGGACAGACGTCTTGCTGATGCGGCATTGGCGGCACAGACACGGCTGTCAGACACTGTCGCCCGGCTCGAGGCGCAGTTTAGCGCGCCCGATGACCCGGCGGGCCTTGGCGGACGTGTGGCCGCCTTGGAGCAGGCCCTGGTGACAGCAGGTGCTGATCCTGCGTCTGATCAGCGATTGGGTGTTGTCGTGAACCGCCTGAACGAGGTGACTGCGGTCTTGCAACAGAACGCCCGTGACGTCCAATCGATGCGTCAGACGGCAGATGCCGACATCGCACGCGATGTCGCCAATCTGAACACCGCTTTGAAGCAAGTTGAGCAGCTGAACGCTGACATCAGCCGCGCGCGGATCACTGGCGGTGACCCTTCTGCCTTAATGGATGAACGTCAACGCGCCATCGATCGCATCGGTGAGATCGTGACTGTCAGAGAGGTCGCGCGCCCCAACGATCAAGTAGCTCTGATTACGACCAGTGGTTTACAATTGCTGGATGGTCCCGCCATGCAGTTTGAGTTTTCACAGACCCCAACGATCACCGCATTCATGACTCTGGCGTCTGGCGGACTGTCCGGTGTGACCCGCGATGGAGTCCCGCTTGATCCCACGGATGGCTTTGGCAAATTGTCAGGCGGCTCACTTGCCGCTTCTTTTGCCGCCCGCGATACGAACCTTGTCGCAGCACAAACAGCTTTGGATGAAGTTGCGGCAGATCTGATCACTCGCTTTGCCGATCCGACGGTTGATCCAACATTGGGACCGACAGACGCTGGTCTGCTGACTGATGCTGGCGGCACACATGATCCGCTTGATATTGTCGGGCTTTCACGCCGCATTGCGGTCAATGCCGCTGTCGATCCGGCGCAGGGCGGGGCCCTGTTTCGCGTTCGTGATGGCGTCAATGCAATTGCAGCTGGTCCAATTGGGGATGCAACACAGATTGACCGATGGGGTCAGGCGCTTTCCAGCGCGCAGACCATTGGCGGTGGCATCCCAGCATTGTCTGCGGTGGGTCAAATTGCGCGTGTCGCGGCACAATTTGGAACGGAGCGTGTCCAACTTGATGAGGCAGTGACATTCGCCGCAGCGCGTCGCGACACCCTATATCAAGCGGAACTCGCCGAAGGTGTTGATACCGATCAAGAGCTTCAGATGCTCTTGCGGATCGAACAGGCCTACGGTGCAAATGCGAAGTTGATGCAGACCATCAACGCGATGATCCAAACCCTGATGGAGATCTAGACATGCCTGTGACCAGTCTTGGGGACATGTCCCAGAATTTTCAATCGCTGCGACAGACGGGACAAATCAAGTCGCGTATCCAGACCTTGTCACAAGAGCTTTCGACCGGGCAACGCGCTGACCTCACGTCTCATATGCGGGGCGACACGACAGAATTGGCCGCACTCGATCGCGAGCTGACGGTGCTGAGTGGCTTTGATCAAATTACGCAGGAACTTGCCCGGAGCTTGGCACGTTCTCAAATGCAGCTTGCAGCGATTGACCAGACCCGCAACGCCTTGGCTGCACAACTGATCACGTTGAACGATGACACACTCGCACCGGAAGTCGACAAGGCTGTGTCCCGCGCGCGGACTGACTTTTCTGCGGTCGTCAACCTTTTGAACGGTCGCGATGGCGACCGCAGCCTTTTTGCAGGCCGTGCGGTCGACAATGATGCGCTCGCTGACGCCGAAGCAATGTTAGCCGACATGGTGACAGCAATCGGTGGGGCCACAGATGCTGCCTCAATTGAGGCAGCGATCACCACATGGTTTGACGACCCTGCTGGTGGATTTGCAACAATGGGCTATCTTGGTGACACAGGTGCGGCAACGTCCCGCAAAATCAGCGCGACAGAGACGTTGTCGCTGGACGCGCGGGCAGACGATGTCGGTGTCAAAGAGCTCCTGAAAGGTGTGGCAATGGCGGCGATTGCCGATGTACTATCGCCGACGCTCGCTACTAAGGACCAGTCACGGCTGGCGCGAAGCGGTGCGGACACATTGTTCGCGGCGTCGACGCCATTTGTTCAACTGCAGTCGCGCATCGGGGAAAACGAAGAACGCATTTTGCTGGCGCAGACGACACAATCAGCACAGCGCACGTCATTCACGCTTGCCCGTAACGACATTGCACTGGCCGATCCCTTTGAGACGGCAACGCTGCTTCAGGACATGCAGCGCCAGCTCGAACTTCAATTCGCGACAACCGCACGAATGTCACAACTTAGCTTGGTCAATTATTTATGAAAAACCTGATACAGACGACCCTCGTGCTTGCGCTAGCGCTTTGGCAAACTGCAGCGCAAGCCGCACCCATCCGGCTTAAGGATCTGGTCGAATTTGACGGTGTCCGTACCAATGATCTTGTGGGTTATGGACTTGTGGTTGGCCTGAATGGGACCGGCGATGGTTTGCGTAACTCACCATTCACCGAAGAGATCATGGTAAATATTCTGGAACGCCTTGGCGTAAACGTCACAGGAGAACAGTTCCGCCCCAAGAACGTGGCCGCAGTTCTTGTCACCGCATCACTACCACCATTCGCGCGGGCGGGTAGTCCGATTGATGTGACGGTATCGGCGATTGGCGACGCAAATAGCTTGCTTGGCGGCACTTTGATTATGACACCGCTGAATGCAGCCGATGGCGAAATTTATGCCGTCGCCCAAGGGACGATTATCGCAGGTGGCATCGCGGCAGAGGGGGAAGCCGCCCGTGTGGTTCAAGGCGTTCCAACCGCGGGCACAATTCCCGGCGGCGCGACCGTTGAACGAGAGGTCGATTTTGACTTCAGCGGGCTAACCCAAGTGCGTCTCGCATTGCGGACACCTGATTTCACCACAGCAGCACGGATTGAATCTGCGATTAATCAAACTGTCGGTCGATCCGTGGCATTTATGATTGATGCAGGCACAGTTAGGCTGGATATAGAAGCAATGCACATGGCCTCGCCGGCACATGCGCTTGGCCGCATTGAGAACATCTTGGTTGAACCGGAGCGGCGCGCGCGTGTCGTCGTGGACCAAAGATCCGGGACAATCGTAATGGGCGAGGATGTGCGGATCAGCCGTGTCGCGGTTAGTCAGGGAAACTTGACGCTTCGAATTCAGGAGGCGCCTTTGGTCTCACAGCCAAACCCGTTTTCGCCCGGGGAAACCGTGGTTGTCCCGCGTACAAATGCGGCGATTGATCAGGAGCCTGGGACCGGACTTGCAGTTGTGCCTGAGGGAACGTCTTTGAGCCAAGTCATCGCTGGTTTGAATGCTCTCGGCGTCGCACCCAACGACATGATAGATATCCTGAAGAGTATCAAAGCGAGTGGTGCGCTTCACGCGGAGTTCATTGTGCAATAAGCGGCGATGACCCCGAATATTATTCGGGAGTCTCACTGCCCACAAAAATCCGGTCGGATTGATATCGAGAATTCGCCCGACTCTTGCTTGTCGAAGGCGCCGAGCCGACATCAGTGTCGGGTGTGCCACGCAGGGAGATGTCTTTGGAGTAGTAGCACATGCTAGATCGAGGGTGCGACGATCAGCTTGAGCACCCTAGTCTCAAACTGTGAAATGGCATTGCTATTCCTTCGCCGGGTCATTGTGAAATGTGAATTCGTGCGGCTTCTAGATCCTGCGCAGCACAGCTTTTCTCCAAGAAAAAGCCGATCAACTGTACCCACGAACCAGGCTTGCTGCGATCAAAGCCCAGCCGTCAGCAACGACAAAGAAGGCCAGCTTGAACGGCAATGACACGATAGCTGGAGGAACCATCATCATGCCCATCGACATCAGTACGGCCGCGACGACAAGGTCGATAATCAGAAATGGCAAAAAGATCATGAAGCCAACCTGAAACGCGTGCTCTATCTCGCTCAGCAGGAATGATGGCACCAAAACCGACAAAGGGGCGTTCATGGGTGCCAGCCCGGGCGCTAAATCTGGACGCAGTGAGGCAAGTTCCGACAATGTATCACCATCGACCCGTGCGGACATAAATTCTCGAAGAGGATCCATCGCACGTATGAACCCATCTTCAAGCGCGATCGCGCCGTCCATCATTGGGCGGATACCAGATGTCCAGCTTTCGACAAAGACCGGCTCCATCACGAAATACGTCAGGAATAACGCCAGTGATATCATCAGCATGTTCGGCGGAGATTGTTGAAGTCCGATAGCTTGGCGCAAGATCGCAAGGACCGTCACGATGAACGGGAAACAGGTGACCATAATTGCGATGCCAGGCACAAGGCTGAGAATGGTGACCAATGCAAGCAATTGGATTGATCTAGTTGCGAGCGAGCCATCTTCACCCAAAGTCAACGTCACTTCTTGTCCGAATGCCGGGCTTGCCAGGCAAAGGACCGCCAGTGCAATTGCACCGCAAAGTGCCCAGGGTTTAGGCCAGATCGCGTGTATCACTGATCACTTCCGTTAGACGGACTGCAAGTTGCCCATGCTCGCCACCTTCCAATTCCTGTAGTTCGCCACGGGCGATCAGGCGATCCCCGACATAGAGTTCGACGGGATCGTCGATCCGACGGTCCAGCGGCAAAACTGCGTTTTGCCCAAGCTCCAACAGTTCTTGAATAGCTGGGCGCGCTTTGCCGACAGAGATTGTGATTTCAATTGGGATTTTCTGCAAAAGGCTGGATCCGCCCGATTTGGCGGTCGGCGTTTCGGCAATCGCAGCTTCGGTTTCATCCATGGTTTTCATGCTCCTGCATCATATCGAAGAATCCAGTCAGCGTTTCGCGCATACCTTCAAGCACCGCATCAACGTCGATGGCTGTCTCTTCCGAGCCGCGCTGCACAAGCGCGCCATGCGGTGTCAGATCATTGCGGCTGATGACGGTGACATCTGAAAATGCGAGCTGAGTCAGCAACGTTTGCACCGCATCGACCTGATCTGGGTGCAGCGCCAATTGGCAAGGTTGCCTTACATCCTCGGACGCAGCTGATTGCAACTGCTCGATCAACCTTGTCCGGAAGGTGGTGTCGACAGTTACGGGCAGGATGTGTTCTGACAGCTTTTCGAAGAATGGCGTCAAACTCATCAGAACGGTTTGCCGCGCCTCTGCAAATCCAAATGCTATATCCTCGATCGCTTGCACAAGCGCTTGATCGATTTGATCTTGTTCCGCTTTTGCTGCGGCGATGCCGGCTGCGAACCCGGCCTCATAACCGGGTAAACCTTCGGCGGTCGGAGGGGAGGGATCGGCGGCATCCGCCGACGCAAAATCCTGCAATGCCAGCATCAATGCCATGTTTAGGCCTTTTCAGTTGATTGAGGGTCTTCCATCCAATCCTGCAGGATCTGGACAGTTTCGGTTTCCCGCTCTGCGATCATTTCGCGCAAACGAGCGACCGCATCAGGGGGCGCAACAGTTCCTTCGATCAGCGGCGCGCTACCCAGCTCTGCCTCGGCGCCTTCTGGTCCGGTCACATCAAGTGGCGCAGGCAAAGATGGATTTGGCCCCACCGGTTGTGCGTTGGTCAAAACCGGACGCACAACAAAAAGCCCAAGGATCAACGCAACCACCGCAGCAACACCAATCTGGATGAGTTGCATGACGTTCAAAGGTTGGTTGAGGACGCCGCCGCCGACCGCCTCTGAGCCCAAAGTCGGCAAGGGGTCAAACGGGAGGGATCGCAACGTCAACACATCGCCACGCGCGGTATCCAATCCGACCGCAGAGGCGACAAGTTCTTCCAGATCGGCAAGTTCTTCAGCTGTGCGTGGTGTGCTTTCAATGGTGCCATCGGCACTGGTTGCTTGCACTTCATTGACCAGGACCGCGACGGTCAATCGCTTGATATCACCGGGCGCGCGGACAACTTGTCGTTCGGTCTGCGAAATTTCATAGTTCGTCAAAGCCCGGGTTTCGCTGTTGTCATTGCTGGACGTGCCGCCATTTGCGCCTGCGTCACCATCCGGCAAGTTCGAAGCGACGGTGACGTCTCCGCCACGGGTGTCTTGGGCCTTTGCTTCGCTTTCTGTGACGTCGGTGCTGATGGCGACACGACTGTCGGGATCAATCAACCGCTCTGTAATCGATTCGCTTTCGGTCACTGTGTCGACTGTGATCTCAACCACGGCATTGCCTGGGCCGACCCGCGCGGCCAGCAAACGCTCGGCCTGATCACGCAACATCGCGGCTTTATCGTCGCTTGCTGCCGCGATTGGTGCGCCCGTTGCGTCGGACAATAGACCCCCGCGGTCATCAATGACGGCCACGTCGTTGGGATCAAGGCCCGAGACTGCGGCTGCCACAAGGTATTGAAATGCTTTGATTTGCTGGGCGCCCAACGCATTCGCGGTTGTTGTGAGCGTCACGGCGGCCGTCGCCTTTTGATCGCGCGCGAAGGCGCGGCTGCTGGGCGTCGAGATGTGCACACGCGCTGCCCGGATGGTGGGATTCGCAAGGATCGTCCGCGCCAGCTCTCCCTCGCGGGCGCGCCAGTATGCGGCATCAAACATTTGACTTGTTGTGCCAAAGCCGGACAAGCCGTCCAGTAGCTCATAGCCCTGTGCGCCAGCAGCGGGCAGGCCCTCGCCGGCCAGCGACATCCGCAGCGCATCGCGCATAGCTGCGTCAACATAGATGGCCCCGCCGCGCACCTCGTAGACTACGCCCCGCGCGTCCAGGGCGGTGATCACATCGCCCGCAGCTGCTGACTCCAGCCCGCCATAGAGGAGTGTGAGGTCTTTTTGTGATGCTGCACGCGCCACAAATAGGACCGCCAGAAATACGGCGACCGTCGCCCCGACGACAACCAGACGCCGTCCTGCGCTTAATGTCGACCAAACCGCCAATAGGTTCTGCAATTGGATTCTCCAGATCAACCGAACGTTCTGTTCGTTAACCTGCTTATGGCCCCAACAGACTTAACAATCGGTTAGGGCTTGGCGGTTTATGACGGTGCAGCCAAAGATTTTAAGAGGTCCGTTATGTCAGCCGCAGCTGATCCTGAATTAGAAGCTCCCCCGAAGAAGTCGAAACTCCCTTTGATTCTTGGGGTTGTTCTGGCGTTGGCGGGTGGTGGCGGCGGGTTTTTTGCAGTGAGCTCGGGAATGATTCTGGGTAATAGCGAATCGGGTGCTGAGGGCGAAAAAGAAGCCGCAGCCGGGCACGATGAGCACACGGAAGGAGATGATGGCATCCCCAAGGCGAGTGCTGCGTTTGTACCCATTGATCCGCTTGTCATCTCGATTTCCGGCACCAATGGCACGCGATTTTTGCGCTTTGGTGCTCAACTTGAAGTGCCGCCGGAACACGAGGCGACCGTGGCCGCGACATTGCCCCGCGTGGTTGATGTGCTCAATGGATATCTGCGCGCGGTGGATATTGAAGAACTTGCTGATCCGGATGTGCTGGTACGGCTGCGCGGGCAAATGCTGCGCCGTGTCCAGGTGGTGACTGGTCAGGATCAGGTTCGTGACCTGCTGATCATGGAATTTGTGCTGAACTAGAAAGGGACAGCCATGGCCTTTATTGCCGATCTTTTGCTACTTGCCGGGGCGCTTGGCGCCGGCTTTTACTGTCACATTTTGGCGCGACGGCTGCGGCGATTTACGGACCTTGAAAAAGGGGTCGGTGGCGCGGTCGCGCTGTTGTCTGCACAGGTCGATGACCTCTCAAAATCGTTGGAATCAGCGCAATCGACCGCCACCAATTCTGTCAGTACCCTGTCAGACGTGAGCGCCCGCGCCGAAAAAGCGGCGCGTCATCTGGAGCTTTTGGTGGCCTC
Source organism: uncultured Paracoccaceae bacterium (assembly GCA_947492825.1). Classification (GTDB taxonomy): domain Bacteria; phylum Pseudomonadota; class Alphaproteobacteria; order Rhodobacterales; family Rhodobacteraceae; genus CANMYO01. The sequence goes on along the minus strand of CANLNT010000002.1, from coordinate 244,548 downwards.
CATGCATGATCTGCCCTCCGAGGCGCCTGCAGACACGAACCCGTTTTATGTCCGCCCGTCCGGGACACAACAATGAGCGGCGCAAAACGACCACGCAAGAAACGCGGCACACTTCATATTATTGCAGCGCTACTGGTGACCTCAGCGCTGCTGCGGATCACAACGACCGGAGCAGCTGTTGCCGAAAGTGCGACGATGGTCGAACCTTCGCCAGAGGAATTGGATGCACCCGCGTCGCAACCGCCTATCGCAGCGGGCGATGCTGAAGGTTTGCTGCGGGCGTTGCAGGAACGCGAAGCCCGACTGGCAGCAAGAGAGGCGCAGTTCCTCGACCGAATGCAGGCCCTTCGCCTGGCCGAATCGGAAGTGGCAGAACAGCTCGCGGCATTGTCCGCCGCCGAAGAAGCGTTGCGCGCAACAATCGCATTAGCTGATACGGCTGCCGAAAGCGATTTGGAGCGTCTGACGCGAGTCTACGAGAATATGAAGCCCAAGGACGCAGCTGAGCTTTTTGAGCAAATGACTCCTGACTTTGCAGCAGGGTTCCTTGGATTGATGGAGCCAGTGGCAGCGGCCCAGATCATGACCCTCATCGAGCCCGATATTGCCTATTCGATCAGCGCGGTCCTGGCCGGGCGCAATGCTGGTGTGCCGACACAATGATCCGCACGGTTCATTAACCTGCTTGGTGCATGGTGTGCGCATGGCAAGTGCGCCTTTTGGAAAGGACGTTTTCAATGATTGGCCTTATTGGCATCGCGATCGTTTTTATCATGGTGTTCGGCGGCTACTTGCTGGCCGGCGGCAAGATGGGAATCATCCTGAAGTCTCTGCCGTTTGAAATGATTATGATCGGTGGTGCCGCCTTGGGCGCGTTCGTCATCGCCAACGATATGAGTGGGATCAAGCACACCATTGCTGACGTTGGGAAGGTCTTCAAAGGCCCCAAATACAAACGGCAAGACTATCAGGACCTGATGTGCCTGCTGTTCGAATTGATACGAATCGCCCGCGCAAATCCGGTGGAGCTTGAAGGACATATCGAGGCGCCGGACGAAAGCAGTGTTTTCGGCAAGTATCCAAAACTGCTGAAGGACAAGGAATCAATTTCCTTGATCTGCGACACGATGCGTTCGGCGTCTATGAACTATGACGACCCACATCAGGTTGAAGAAGTGCTCGAAAAGCGGATCGAGGCAACGCACCATCACAAAATGCACTCCAGCCATGCTTTGCAAACCATTGCGGATGGGTTGCCGGCATTGGGAATTGTGGCCGCCGTGCTGGGCGTGATCAAAACGATGGGGTCCATCGATCAGCCGCCCGAGGTGTTGGGTAAGTTGATTGGTGGCGCGCTCGTCGGGACCTTCCTTGGTGTCTTTCTGGCGTATGGATTGGTGGGGCCGTTTTCGGTGCGCGTGAAATCCGTCATCGAAGAAGATGCGCATTTCCAACAACTCATCCGAGAGATCCTGATCGCAAACCTGCATCGTCACGCTCCGAATATTTGTATCGAAGTCGGGCGTCAGAATGCGCCCAGCCATCTACGCCCCGACTTCGGCGAGCTGGAAGAGGCTCTCAAGACCGTTAAGCAAGAGGCTGCATGAATGCGGTTGGCAATCGTCATCCTCTGTCTACTTCCGACGGTTCTTTGGGCGGAAACCGCGACGATCCGCACGGGCTGGCACCCTACATTCACACGGATTGTCATTGCGATCCCGCAGGGCGCTGACTGGCAGGTGGGGCGGACAGATGCAGGTTTTGGCTTTCAGGCGGAAGGAGTCACTGATTTTGAAACTGATGGCTTTTTTGCTCGCCTGCCACTTGACCGCATTGCGCAGGTCGACGTCGAAGAGGCGCGATTGAACCTCGCATTGTCCTGTGATTGTCATGCAGATGCGTTCTTGTGGCGTCCGGATCGCGTGGTCGTTGATATTCGTGACGGCGCTGCTGCCGCGGACAACCCATTTGAGGTTGCGCTGACCCCTGAACCACCGGAACCAGAGCAGACAGCACCGGCAATCGAGCTTGATCTCTTGCCCCGCCCCCGGCCGCCTGTTGCAATTAACGACGTCTTGCCGGTTGTGACGGAAGAACCCGCCGCGCCTGACCTGAGCGAAATCGAGGCGCGGATCATAGATGGTTTAAACCGCGCTGCTGATCAGGGATTGCTGACCCTCTCACCTGGCGCACTGCAGTCTCAACCTGCTGAAGTCGTGGCCGATGAAGGTGCGACGCAAGAGAAACTATTGCCGACCCCGCAACCGGTGGAGACTTTTCTATCCCAGCTGCCTGCCAGCTCTGGCGTTCGCGCAAGAACGAGTGTCGATGTCGGTTTGGAGCTTGGTGCTTTGGAACAGCCTGCTGTTGTCGCTCCAACAGCCTGTTGGCCGGATTCGCATGTTCAGGTCACAAATTGGGCAGAAGGCGACAAATTTTCTGAAGAAATCGGGAAACTGCGCAGTCGAATTTACGGCGAATTCGACCGGGTAGACCATGACGCAGTCACTGCCTTGGCGCGCAGCTACCTTTATTTTGGGTTTGGTCGCGAAGCAGCACAGACGCTCCAGATTGATTCTGACAACACAGCTGAACGTGTCGCAATTGTTGCACTCGCACACATCATCGATGGTGAACTAGAGCAGGCGACGGGACTGGCAGAACAGATATCTTGCTCGGGCGAGGTCGCACTTTGGGCGTTTTTGGCAACACCAGTCGGAGCGATCGAAGAGTTGACCGATGCAGATCGACTTGTTCGGCAATTCAAGACCCTGCCTGTTTATCTGCGAGTTCATCTCTCGCCTGCCCTGGCAGCGCGGCTTGTCGCCGTAGGACGGGTTGATGCCGCCGAAAATCTGTTGTCCATCGGTGCCGCTCAACAAAATATCTCCGTCGAAAGCGCGGTGGTCGTGGCGGATATTGCACTAGAACGTGGCGATTTCGAGGACGCTGAAGAAACACTTGCAACGCTCGCAGCGAATAACCGAGACATTACGCCTGCCGCCTTGTTGGACTTGATTGCATTACAGCTAGATAGGGGGCTTCCGGTTGAACCGGCGGTGATGTCACTGCTTGAAACGAAGCGGTTCGAATATAGGGGGGATCCGATAGATGCGGATCTGGCAGCAATCCAGATCAAGGCGGAAGTGGCGTCTGGCCGTCATGGTGCAGCCTTGGACATCTTGCGCGCATCGTTGGATTTGGATGAAAAGTTTCCACGCTCAGAACTCAACGCTCTAATTGCCAGCGACGTCACCGAAAAAGCAAATGACATGCCGTTCTTGGAATACGCATTTGCGGCAGAAGCAGCCGATTTGAATTCAGAAACCAGCAACCGACTGTCCGAACGCTTACTAGCCCTTGGGTTTGCTGATCGCGCAATTGAATTATTGTCTTCTTCCGCCAGTGGTGACGCCATGGCAGAACGACGGTATCTGCGTGCTATGGCGGCGATGCAACTGGGTGATAGAGACGCAGCAGAAGTACATCTTGCGGGAATGACGTCCGCACGCGCTTTGGCAATTTTGAATGGGTCAGGGTCGTCAGATGGGCAGACACCTGAGAGTGTTGAAACAGCGTGGCGGACAAACAACTGGTCTTCGCTGGCGACGTCCGAGGATCCTCTCTTGCAGTCTGCATCTGAACTTGCGTTACGGCAAACGTCCTCAACACCAGATCCAAACCAGCCCTTAGCCCAGGGCCGCGCATTGATTGAACAGGCAGCTGCGACCCAAAACACGGTGAGCGCATTGCTCAATCGATTTGATGCACCTCAAATCGACGCAAATTGATGGGTTTGGTCAGATTTTGGTAACCAAAAACAACTAATCCTCTTCTTAATTGAATTGGAGAATGTGGATAATGTGCAGAACGCCAGTGTCCAAGTCGAACCCTTTACGGGGTCTCGAAAAAGCACGTTTGTTCAGGCACTTGCGGCTACGTGATCCGCTAAGTGCAAAACGCTTTCGCCGTCGCCGGAAACGGATTGAACCAGTTGCGCCGTTTCATTGGCCGACCCTTCTGTGGCGAGGCGTGCAATGAATCAGATTTCGAACATTAGCTTTCGTTTCAACCCAACGATCCTGCTGGCCGTGGCATTGATGGCAATCATTGTCATGATGATCCTGCCTATGCCGGCTTGGGTTCTTGACATTGGACTCGCCGGGTCCTTCGCGCTCGCAATCTTGATGTTTACCGTGACGCTTTTCATCCAGCGCCCACTCGATTTTTCGGCTTTTCCGACGGTGCTTCTGGCATCACTCATGCTGCGCCTGTCTTTGAACGTCTCATCGACAAAACTCATCATCGGGGAGGGGCATACAGGGACGAACGCCGCAGGCGACGTGATTGAAGGCTTTGCGATGTTCGTGATGAGCGGCAACGTATTGCTGGGCTTGGTCGTTTTTTGTGTCCTGCTGATCGTCAACTTCGTGGTTATCAATAAAGGAGCGACGCGCATGGCGGAAGTCGGCGCGCGATTTGCGTTGGACGCCATGCCCGGCAAACAATTGGCAATTGACAGCGATGTTGCGGCTGGCGCAATCGACCACGAAGAGGCGAAACGCAGGCGCGAACTTGAACAGGCTGAAACCACGTTCTTTGGGTCACTTGATGGTGCATCGAAGTTTGTGAAAGGCGACGCAATCGCAGGGCTATTGATCACAGCACTCAACTTGATCATGGGGCTGATCATCGGCATTGCAATCCACGACATGCCGCTTGGGCAAGCTTTTGAAACTTACGCCATTCTGACGGTGGGTGACGGACTCGTAAGCCAAATTCCTGCAGTCATCATATCGATTGCCGCGGCCCTCTTGCTTGCGCGCGGTGGCGCGACAGGCGCAACAGACCTGGCGATCGTTGATCAATTGGGTCGCCATCCTGCGGCGCTTTCTACGGTGGCGGTCCTCATGGGATTGTTCGCGCTGGTTCCAGGACTGCCGTTTTTGCCTTTCGTTTTGGGATCAGTCGTCTTGGGCGTTTGCGCGTTTGTACTGGTTCAATCCGCTAAAGCGCGCGAAGCGGCCAAAGCACTGCCGGATGTGCCTGCTGAAACAGCGCCACCCACGGCTTCTGTTGGCGACATGTTGGATTTGGACGACATCCATGTGGAATTCGCCCCTGATCTCGTCGACATGGTACTGGATCCGGGTACCGGGCTGGACGCGCGGATCGCAAATATGCGCAACCATATCGGTACGGCGTTCGGTGTTTTGCTGCCTGAAATTCGACTGACCGACAACGCAGCATTGCCCCCCCGTGTTTACGTCGTTCATGTTCAAGGTGTCGAACAGGCTCGCGACCTTCTCAAGGCCAATCACGTTCTGGCACTTTTGCCTGATGGGGACAGCCACGCGCTGGATGGAGAGGTCGTGTCTGAACCGGTCTATGGGGCACCCGCGAAATGGATCACTATCGATCAACAGGAAAGTGCTGCCATGGATGGTCTGACCACTGTTCAGCCGACAGAAGTTCTGGCGACGCACCTGCTTGAGATCGTAAAGCGAAACTTCGGGCGGTTGCTTACGCACAAGGCGCTGCGTCGGCGCCTGGACGAAATGACGACGCTGACTGACACAGACCGTGCAAGCGCCAACCAAAAATTGCTGGACGAATTGATGCCTGACAAGGTGCCAATGGACGTTTTGTTGTCAGTAATGCGTCTTCTATTGGAAGAGCGAGTTTCGGTTCGAAATCTGCCTCTGATCCTCGAGGCGATTGCGGAAGCGCGGCAGGTTCACCAGACCATTGACGGCATAACAGAGCATGTCCGCCAGCGGCTTGGTTTTCAGCTGGTCGCAGAAGTGCGGCGCGACGACGGCACCATCCCCTTGGTCCAATTGGCACCCGAATGGGAAGACGCGTTTACAACCTACGAATTGCGTGGCGAACGGGGCGGGGCCGATGTGGCACTACCGCCTGAGACGTTCAACAAACTGGCCGATGGCATTGCGGACAAACTGTCGCAAGCAGCACAACAAGGTGCATATGCCGCTGTAGTCACATCCATGCGGCGGCGACGGTTCTTGCGTACAGTCATGGCTGCGCGCGGCATCCTAAATCCGGTCTTGTCGTTCGAGGAGATCGGGATCGATGCCAAACCGGCCCTTGTCGGTCTCGTAGCGGCATGATTGCAGAGCTTCTCGTTCTCTTGCCCATCGCGCAGTCCGCGCTTTGGGCTGGTTTCGTCGTGTTTCTGCGTGTTGCTGCCATGATGTCCCTGTTCCCAGCCTTTGGGGAGCAAAGTGTGCCTGTCCGGCTACGCCTTGCCATAGCGCTTGCGTTTGTCCTGATCGTCACGCCGGTCCTTTCGGTGCAGACCGGCCCGATCCCTTCGGATATTTTGCCCGCGATTGTACTGCTGTTCCCCGAGGTTTTGACCGGTCTGTTCTTCGGGCTATTGCTACGCTTTTTCGTCTTCGCACTTCAGATCGCAGGCACCATTGCGGCGCAATCAACGTCACTTTCTCAGATTTTCGGCGGCTCCGCCGGGGTAGACCCACAACCGGCGATGGGGCACGTCCTTGTCGTCTCGGGCCTCGCATTGGCAGCGATGATGGGGTTGCACGTGCAGTTGACCGCCTACATCTTGCAGTCCTACGCTCTCGTCCCTCTGGGTGTTTGGTTAATGCCGGATGTCGCCGTTGATCTGGGCGTCCGCGCCGTCGGCAAAACATTTGCGCTGGGCTTTACTCTGGCGGCACCGTTCTTAATCGCGTCGTTGATCTACAACGTCACCTTGGGCGTAATAAACCGCGCCATGCCGCAATTGATGGTGTCTTTTGTGGGTGCGCCAGCGATCACTGCCGGAGGCCTGTTGCTGTTGGTGCTGACTGCACCACTGATGCTGTCAATCTGGCTAGAGGCTTTTGCCCTTGTCGTCATGAACCCGGCAGGTGGCTGGGAATGAGCGGGGACAACAGCGACGAAGACAAGCAATTCGAGCCCAGCCAAAAGAAGCTGGATGATGCGCGCAAAAAGGGTGAAATTCCGCGCTCCGTCGACCTGACGACGGCTGCCGCTTATGGTGGGATCCTGGCTGCGGCTTTCGCGTTTGGGCCAAATGCAATGGTCAATCTGGGCGATGCGATGATGGTCCTGATTGATCAGGCTGATCAGCTGGCGCGCGTTACGTTTGAGGGATCACGCACCCCAATCATTGGTGGCATTTTGCAGCAAGTGGTCTGGTCCGTCGCGCCGCTATTTGGCGTACCTGCGCTTTTTGCCGTGCTCGCCGTGATCGGACAGCGCGCCTTTGTCGTGGCGCCGGCGCGGGTTAAGCCGAAGCTTTCCAACATCTCGTTATTGCAAGGCTTCAAGAAGAAATTCGGCCGTAACGGGTTCTTTGAATTCGCGAAAAGCTTTTCTAAGTTGCTGATCTTCAGCGCTGTTCTTTTCCTGTTTTTGTGGCAGCAAATGGACCGCATGATCGGTGCGATGTTCATGTCGCCCGGCATGATCGTGGTGTCGCTTTTGCGGCTGGTATTGACCCTGTTGCTGATCGTTCTGGTCATTGCGTTGGCGATCGGCGCCATCGATTTTTTGTGGCAGCGGGCAGAGCATCTGCGCAAACACCGCATGTCCCGAAAAGAAATGATGGATGAACTCAAGCAGTCTGAGGGTGATCCGATGATGAAACAGCAGCGCCGCCAAAAGGGCATGGATTTGGCTACAAATCAGATGCTGGCCGATGTGCCGGACGCCAACGTCGTTGTTGTGAATCCGACCCACTATGCGGTTGCTCTCAAGTGGGACCGAATGTCAGCGACAGCGCCGGTGTGCGTAGCCAAAGGCACGGATGAAATTGCCGCACGGATCAGAGAGGTTGCTGCCGAAAACGGCGTACCTTTGCATTCCGACCCGCCAACCGCCCGGGCACTTCACGCGACCGTTGACATCGGAGATGAGATTCCTCCCGATCACTACCAAGCCGTCGCCGCCGCGATCCGGTTTGCAGAGAGCATCCGCGCCAAAGCGACGGCACGCAGATGAAGACGGAAGAGCTTCACGCATTGCAAGGCCTCGCAGAGGTTGCATTTGCCGCCGACCAGTCGAAACTGGCGCAGATCAACGCGCAAGAACAGGCGATCCGGTCCCAACTGGATGGGCTGATCACCGAGCGTGGACAACAGGGATTAGCAGTGACGCCGGGCTCTGCCGCGCTCAAGGCGGGGGCAAATGTGCGTTGGCATCGCTGGATTGATCACCGGCGCGAATCTCTGAACCGAGATCTGGCTGCAACACTGGCAGAGAAGGCGCGCGTGATCGCGCGCGTCCGTCAATCGTTTGGCAAGAAAGAAGCCCTGACTGCACTTGTGGCGCGGGTCAGGGCTGCGGAAAGTCAGGTCAAAAGTCGCAGGCGCGATCAAACGTCCTGACGGACGATATCCAGGACCAGCACATCAAGAGCAGTTTTGCCCAGCACGGCCTGCGCGCTGGCGAGCAAGTCCTCACGCAGGATCCGCATGTTGCTTGTACTCGTGAAATTCCCGGAAAATCCGCCGATATTGGCGTGGTTGAACATCACTTGTAGCAGCCCGTCGCGTAGGCGCGGTTCGACGGCCAGAACGGCTTCTTCGCCGCCTGGTGGGACCGCGATCCCAATTGACAAAACAACCATTGCGGCGATTTTGTCGTCGGCAATCACCGGGATAACAAATTGATCTTCAAGTTGCGCATAGGCGACCTCTTCCGCCGGAACCTCTGACGTTACTTCGGGGGCCTCGGCAGAAACGTGTGTTTCGCCAGGCAAACAATGCGTTTCGTTCGCGGCGTGTTCTTCGGTCGGGGCGGGGCGGAGCATGATGCCGGCTCCAACGCCTGCCCCGGTGCCGATCAACGCGAGGATCAATGGAAAGAGCATTTTCATATGGGCACCTCTGATCAGAAAGGAAGGATGGCTTCGATGGCTTGCTGGCCATAGCGCGGTTGTTGCATGTCTGTGATCTGCCCGCGTCCGCCATAAGAAATCCGGGCCGAGGCGATCTTGTCATACGTGATCTCGTTTTGTCGGGTCACATCGGCAGGCCTGACAAAGCCCGATACCAGCAGCTCTCGCAATTCAAAGTTGACCCGCACCTCTTGCTGGCCTTGGATCGCGAGCACACCATTGGGAAGAACATCAGTAATCGTGGCGGCGACACGCAAGGTCAGTTTTTCATTCCGGCGGACCGACCCGTCACCAGAGGACGAGCTGTTGGAATTGATGCCAACCGCGTTGCCGAGCGAGGCCCCATCCGGCAGGCGCGGATCAACCCGTTGCGGCAGGCCCAAAAGCTGGGGGACAGCCATTTGTTGCGCGGCGCTTCGGGATCGATCCGAGGAATTTGAGATTTCAGCCTGATCGTCAATTTCGATCACGACCGTCAGGATATCGCCACGCTGCATCGCGCGCCGGTCGCCCAGCAATGAACCGCGATCACCCGTCCAAAGCGACGCGCTTGACCCCGGAAACCGGGGCGCACGGTCCACCACTTGCGGCAAGCTATAGGTCACCATCGCGGTGCGATCATCTGTTGCCACGATCGAGGTCATCTCGGGCGCATTGCCAAGAGGTGTGCTGCTGCACGCAGCCAAAAAGCCAAGCATCAAAAAACTAGCGCGAAACATAGGCGGCTCCATCCTCTCCAATCCGGGCAGAAACTGTACTGCGGGACGACAAATTCATGATCCGCACAACTTCTCCGACACCGGCGCGACCCAATGACCGCCCTTCGGTCGCGATGTAGAGACCGCCGGTGTTGTAGATGAGCGGCACGATCTGATTGCGGTCGACGATTGCCGGAAATCCAACATCGGCAGGGCGCACCGGTCGGCCGGCGTAGAGGGCGACGCGCGCCTCCATCCCGATCAATAGCAGTGGGTCGTCCACACCGCCGTTTGAGGCGACATTGCGTAACAGTAAATCTTCTGCTCGGATCAGCGATTGTGCCGGAATGGTGCGCGCGGCGACCAAAACCTCTGCCGCTGCCGGACCGGCGATCAGGACTAAGATGAATGCAAGGCGGATCATCGGATCTGCACCATGGCACCCAACATTTGGTCGCCAGCGGTGATCACTTTGGAATTCAACTCGTACCCGCGCTGCGCCTCGATCAGGTCAGTGACTTCTTTGACCGGATCAACCGAACTATCCTCGAGGTATCCTTGCCGCAAAACACCCAACCCGTCTTGGCCTGGATCATTCACAACCGACGGACCAGAGGCGGGCGTTTCAAGGAACAGGTTCGATCCAATTGCCTCTAACCCTTTTGGATTGGTAAAGCTCGCAAGGGTGAATTGGCCTAGCAACTGTGGCTGAATTTGGTCAACAAAATAGGCGTAAACCTCGCCCTCTGCATTGATCGAGATTGACCGCGCGTCCTGCGGGATTGTGATATCTGGCACGACAGGAAAACCATCGGCAGTCACGATTTGCCCTTCGCCTGTCCGTTTCAACGCGCCGTCACGCGTATAGGCGGGAACACCGCTGGGCAGCGTGACTTCCAGATAGCCTTGCCCTTCGATGGCGACATCCAAGTCACCACCCGTTTGTCCAAGTGCGCCCTGCGACAGCATCATGCTGACCGCGCTGGCCCGCACGCCCAGACCCAATTGCACACCGGTCGGCAATTGCGTCCCGTCCGAGGCATTGATGGTGCCTGGTCGCGCCAATTGCTGGTAATGCAGATCGGCAAATTCAGCGCGGCGGGCGTTGTAGCCGGTCGTCGACATGTTGGCGAGGTTGTTGGAAATCACTTCCACCCGCATTTGTTGGGCGGTCATCCCGGCGGCTGCAATTTTGAGTGCGCGCATGAGATTTCTCCTGAGTTAGCGTCCGGTGGACTGAATAACGTTGCGGATACGTTCGTCTTCTTTGTCGAGGAATGTCTGCCCCAGCTCGTAGGCGCGCTGCACCTCGATCATGCGGCTGATTTCAAGGATTGGGTTCACATTCGACCCTTCCAGAAAACCCTGTACCATGCGCCCGTCAGGGGCAGGGGCAAAGCCACCCGGTGTCTCGAACATGGTGCCGCTTTGGCGGGTCATGTCGCCGGGGTCATTTGGCACCACCAGGCCGATCTGACCAATGGGATCACCGCCCGCGCTGATCGTGCCATCTGCGGCAATTCCGATGGGGCCAACCCCTTGCGGGATGAAGACAGGTGCGCCACCAGCGTCCAGCACCGGGTTGCCATCCATCGTTACAAGATCGCCGTTGGTATCAGGTGTGAAAGATCCCGCGCGCGTCAGGCGGGGCCCTGCGGCGGTATCGATCAGAAAGTACCCGTCACCTTCGATCGCCAGATCAAAGCTGCCGCCGGTTTGGGTCAGCGTGCCTTGGGTCAGGTCAGTATGCCGGACCCGAGCTGCCGCCAGCGACAGCGAAGGATGATCGGGACCAAGATCAGCAACGTATTCCGAGAACAACAGCCCCTCAGCCCGGAATCCGGTGGTCGAGGCGTTCGCCACGTTGTTGGCGATAATCCGTAGTTCGGACATCAACCCGGATTGTCGTGTCAAAGTGGCATAGGTCGCATTTTCCATGGTCAGCCTCCGGCAATCAGGGGGATCAGCGTGGCCTGAAAAAAGCTGACCAGTGTTTCGGTCATAAAGGCCATCGTGACCCAGAAGACGGCGATGATCGCGCCGAGTTTTGGAACAAACGTCAGGGTCATTTCTTGAATGGAGGTCAGCGCTTGGAACAGACCCACCGTCAGACCGGTCGCCAATGCAACCGTCAGGATCGGCAGTGAGATCAGGAAAGATATCCACAATCCCTGCCGCAGCGTGTCATAGAAAAGCGCCTCTTCCATCAGACGGGCATCCGCAGGATTTCCTGATAAGCCTCGACCACTTTATCCCGCACAGTGACTGCCGTTTGCACGGCCAGCTCCGTCTGCGCGAGGGCATGCACCAACTGATGTGGGTCCGCCCCTTCGGTCATGGCTTGCATGGCCGTGGTCTCGCTGGCTTGCATCGTCGACAGGAAATCCTGTGCAGCCCCTAGGGCTGCCGCCCCTGCGTCTGGCTGTGTTGCTGTACGGTTGGCAGCGTAGTTCTGCGCCACAAGTGTGCTGCGAATATCCATTTTTCAGGCCTCTCCTATTTCTTCAGCAAATCGTTCAGGGCAGAGGACATCTGCCGCACCTGATCAAACATCTTCAGGTTCGCCTCATAACTGCGCTGCGCCTCTCGGGCGTCAGCGATCTCAACCAGAAGGTTGACGTTTGATCCGTCATAATGGCCGCTGTCATCGGCCATCGGGTGTGTTGGGTCGAAAATGCGGTCCAGTGCTGTGGGGTCTAGTCGCAGGTTCGTGGCCTCGACCGCGCCAGTGCTCGTGGCGCCTTGCATGACCTCTTCAAACGCAATGGTCTTGCGGCGATACCCCGGTGTGTCGGCGTTCGCGATATTCTCGGACACGTGGCGCAACCGGTTGGATTGCGCTTTCAGGCCGCTTGTCGCGACACTGATAGCTTCAGAAAAATCGGTCATTTGAAATCCTTAGCGGCCAAGTGACGTGCGCAGCACAGTCATCGTGTGGCGATAGATTGTAAGGGCGCGATTATGCTCGCGGGCAATGTTGACGGCGTTCATCATCTCTTCTTCGATCGAGACGGCATTGCCATTGGGCGAAGGTTCCGCATCGCCGTTACCCGCCATTGGTCGCGCCGGATCAGGATCAAACGACAAATGTCCAGGGCGCGTGGCGCGCATCGTCGATGCCGCCTCTTTTGCATAGGTCTCTGTGAAGGGGGCGATCTGCCGGGCCTGATACCCTGGCGTGTCTGCGTTGGCGACATTGCGGGCGGTTGTGGCCTGTCGTGCACCGGCGTGCCGGGCCATGTCATGCGCTGTCTGGAACAGTGCCAGTGATTGATACATCGGGGCTTCTCCCTCGTGCTGATGAAACGAAGCATTAAGGGTGATTCCTTAAAAAGGTGTTCAATTGCGAAAGGGATTCTTTGCCATGACCGCAACTTTGATCGACCGGATGTCCGCCGCCCTTGATGATCTCAAAGCCGTTCACCCCGTAGGCCGGGTTCTTGCCGTCACCGGTGCCGCCGTTGAAATTGGCGGGCTGATGCATGTTGTCCGACTGGGGGATCGTGTGGCGATACATGCCCAGGGTCAGCGTGTGCGCGCAGACGTGGTGCGTCTCGATGCCGGTGTGGCCCATGCGTTGGTCGATGGTCATTGCGACGGCATTGCACTGCATGACGTGGTTCAATACACGCCGAAACCGCGGTTTGCGCCCGATGACAGTTGGGTTGGGCGCGTGATTGACCCAGACGGTCGGCCATTGGATGGGCGGGCGTTGCTGCCCGGTTTAGGGCAGGCCAATCTGCAAAACCCGCCGCCACCGGCACACCGTCGCCGGGCGTTGGGCGAACGGTTGGAAACGGGGCTGGCGGTCATGAACACACTTCTGCCATTGGCGCGCGGCCAACGGATCGGCCTTTTTGCCGGTTCAGGTGTCGGGAAATCGTCCCTTCTTGCTGACTTGGCGCGTGGAGTTGATGCAGATGTGATCGTGATTGCACTTGTTGGTGAACGCGGGCGCGAGGTGCGACAATTCACTGAAAACGTCCTTGGCCCCGAAGGTATGAAACGCACCGTCGTCGTTGCCGCCACCTCGGATCGCGCGCCGCAGGTCCGGCGCCGCTGCGCATGGGCCGCCACGGCAACGGCAGAATTTTTTCGGGACCAAGGCAAACAGGTACTTTTGCTTGTTGATTCCGTCACCCGATATTGTGAGGCGCACCGCGAAGTCGCTGTTGTGGGTGGAGAGCAGGCAAACCTCCGTGGTTTTCCACCCTCAACCGCCGGTGCCATCGCGTCATTGTGCGAAAGGGCTGGACCGGGTGAAGACGGGCAGGGTGATATCACCGCGGTCTACACTGTCCTTGTTGCAGGTTCTGACATGGAAGAACCAGTGGCCGACATGTTGCGCGGTGTCTTAGACGGGCACATCGTATTGGATCGGACAATTGCTGAAAGGGGTCGCTTTCCTGCCATTGACGTGTTGCGGTCCGTTTCACGGTCCTTGCCAGATGTCGCAGACCGGGTTGAAAATGCACTTATTGCTGACGCCAGAGCGCTCTTGGCGACCTACGACAAGGCCGCATTAATGGTGCAAGCGGGCCTTTACGAGTCTGGATCAGACGAAAGGATCGACGCGTCGATTGCCTGCCATGAACCGCTGGAGCTCTTCTTGACGGTCAAAGACAAACGAGATGCCCGCGCCCACTTTGCCGCATTGAAAAAGGCGATAGCGCAGGGCGCGCCCGCGCAAAACCCCGGATAAGTCGCAAGTGAGAGGGCGATTTAGGGTCGGAGTCGCGTCGTGAGAATAGTCGGGCGCATCGCGTCAGGTCTAAGAAAGACACTGCCGCGCAACGTCTCGAAAGACAGATGACTTCTGCCCGCTCTTTCGGCCCTGTACCAATCAGGTTCAGTGCGGTTGATCGAAGCGCCTAAATCAGTTGCGATCTCGGCACGGCCGCCGATTGCAACAAGGTCAAGGCGATGCTGCCACCATTCGCGGCGCTGATCTGGGCGGCTTCCGATCGGATCAGAAACAACCGGATCAGATCTTCTTGCCTGTCAGGATCAAGAAAATCTGCAGCCTGGTCGGTTCCAAACACGGACTTCGCTCTGTCCCGAAACGTTTCCAACTGTTGGTCGATATCAATTGTTCCAAAACTTGCGGGTAGCCCGAGGGCCTTTTCAAAAACGGTACGCAAAGGGCCGTCACCCATGATGGAAAACCAACGGCCTGTTTCGGTCTGGTTGTCGGCGACAATATCGGAAATCTTGTCCGCGGTATTCAAGGCCAGCCGCATGTCAGGATCGCTGTTGCCTACGGCACGCGCGAACTGTTGTTTCTCGTAGCGGGATACAATCTCGTCGCCAAAGAACGTTAACCCTGTTCGGGGGATATCACCCTGACCCAAACCAAAAGCTGAGGCAAACGCAAAGTAGCGCTTATCTGACAGCCGGTTGGCGAGGCCGTCTTCATTGGCGAGGCCGTCCGACAGGACCTTAGAAATGAAAAAGCGATTGTTGATGTCTTCGTCCAGACCAAACGCGCCAAGTGCGACAGAGAGTAATCTGCGGTCATTCACCAGCTCTTCGGCAGTATTGATTTTCGCAATATTCTCTCGGAAATAGGTTGTATCACGAATGACCGGTTGGCTCTGATTGAACGTGTCTTGTTGCGCCTCAATCGTGCGCTGCAGGAACCGCCATCCGACATAGCCGGACAGAGGGACAACCGGTTGAAAGGTCATTGTGGCTGCGCCGCGATTAAGCGGTCCTCTTGCGGCAACAGGGCACGCAGCGCCTTCAGTGTCCGATAGAAGTCACCGGACCGAACAGCGCGCGTCGCGGCCGATAAACGGTCGTGGCTATCCTCGTCCATCAAGGCCTGGCTCAATTGATTGATGCCAGAGATCATCTGCGGTGTTGCGTCTTCCGGGCTAACGTCGCCGGACAACACCAATTGCGCAATGTAGCAAACCCGCCGCACGGGTGTATTCGCCTCGCCTGGATGGATTGCATCTCGCAAACGCAAGATGTTGGCGTTGGGTGTTATGATGGACAGCTTGCTGCGTCGGTCACCATTTTCGATCACGGCGCCATTGACCAAAACCCTTTCTCTGGGGTTCAGCTTTAGAACCAGCCCGCTCATGTGGCTGCACCCGAGGCACGCAAGCCGCGAATGACGGCGCGGTTGATATCGACCAAAGCGGACAAATCAGCCTCACCACGAAGAAATTTTTGGCTGTGCAGGTCGGTGAACTCAGCAAGATAGAATATATTGGCGCGTAAATCTGTGGGCAACGCGTTGTCGGCGTCTGCGACGTCAACGGCGAGGGCGGTCCACATTTGGCGGTTGTCGTGGACTGCGGATACGATGTGCGCATAAGGCGCGTCGGTCTGGGAAAGGCGGCTTGTTATTTCGGAAATCAGTTGGGCTTCGATAGACCGAGGGGTACGAATGGAAGCGGTTGAAGGGGCATAGGCCTGTCGGGCGAGTTCGATAGCGTTCACGGCGGATCCTTCCGGGGCGATGTGAAACTAAACGCGATTTTATCGCGCAATTGCGAGTGAGCCGGAGGCGCCAAGAGCGCCTCCGGCAAATGCCCTTAACGGAAGAGCGACAGGATGGTCTGTGGAGCCTGGTTCGCAATCGACAGCGACTGGACACCAAGCTGCTGCTGGACCTGCAAGGCTTGGAGACGTGCAGACGCCTCTTCCATGTTGGCGTCGACCAATGTGCCAATGCCTGACTTCAACGCATCGGTCAGATTTGATACAAATTCGGACTGCGTTTCGATCCGACCCTGTGCAGAACCAAAGCTGGCTGCGGAGTCAATCGACGTTGCAATCAGGCTTTCGATGGCGGTCAGAGCCGCAGCTGCGCCGTCATCGGTTGTTGCATCAAGTTCGGACAGCAGCTGAAGGCCACCGCTGACCGAACCGCCAGCATCCAGGTCGATGTTGGCCGCAGCGGAAGCGGCAAGGGCTGTCGTCGTGTTATTCACAACGCTCACGACGTTCCCACTGACTGTCACGGTGAAGTCATCTGACAGACCCTGTTCCGCCAGACGGAAGTTCATGATGTCTGCCAGTCCGGATGCGATGTCAGATGTCGTGTCGCCGTCTTTGGCAACATACAACGCCTCACCTTTTGTCGCATCAACGCCGGCCGCTGTTGCAAAAGGTGTGCCAGAGACGGCTGCATCAAAGATCTGCATGTTGAAGCCGTAGCTGTCGCCAGCCATTACGGTTTTGGTCCGGCCGGCAGTCGTCGATTCACCGTTAATGGTGTATGTCGCGGTGCCTGCGCCGCTTGCCCCAGCGGTGCCTGCTGCGGTCATAGCGGCTGCGGCAAGTGCGAGTGTACCTTTGGTGCCTGCGGTCGTTCCAAGATCTTGTTTCGCAACGGAGATGTCGCTGGACGCCACGCCTGTTGCGGAACGGTCAAGGGACGACAGAACCTTGGTGATACCGGAATCGTCCACATTGCCAGCGGCGGTATATGCAGACGTTGTTTCCGCATTCGACAAGAGGTTCAGCCCGTTGAATTGAGCGGCACCGACGACAGAGGTGATTTGATCGCGCAATGCTTCGATATCAGTCTGAAGCTTTTCGCGGTCTACGTTCGATTCCTGCGCTGCGACGATCCGGTCTTTCATCTGCACAAGCAGATCAGACACGGTTTCAGAGGCCTGACGAGCAACCGAAACGGTCGATTCGCCCAAAGACAGGCTGGACGAGATGGCCTTGAACCCCTGTACATCGGATTCCATCACTTTCGAGATGGCCCAGATTGCGGAGTTGTCCTTGGCGCTGCCAACCGCTTTACCGGTCGAGATTTGGGATTGCGTTGTTGCGAGGTCCTTGTTGATGGACTTCAGTGTCTGCAGCGCGACCATTGCGCCGTTGTTTGTCAGAATGCTTGACATGGTTCACTTTCCTTTCGCGCGTCGCTTTGCGACCGCTTGATGGGGCGGCTCCCGCATATGCGGAATTGCCATGACGTCATTCTGACGCTTTTGCCGGTGGCTTTGCCCGGCAGGTCTACCGTTTTGGTGTCCTGATCTTTGGGCGATGCCCTCTCAACAAGAGGTTAACGCGCCTACCGATTATCTGCTCAATTTGATCCATTGTTTGGCCTGCCGATTTACACCTTGTGCTCTAGCCCACCGCTCTTACGGGATACGGTTTCTTTGTCGCCATGGGCGTTATAGATATTCAATCCCGCGCGGACCGCTCGCAATTCTGCCAACCGTTCCTGCGCAGAACGCAAACCACTGAGCGCAGCCTGCAATAGCTTGGCATTTTCACTGGCGGCGAGGCGTAATCGTTTAGCGTCTTGCGCGCTCAGCCGCAGTGCTGTCAGGTCTTGCATCAACGCGGTCTTACGGTCGGCCAATCCGGCCACCTGTTCCAACTGACCGGCCCGCAACGCTGCACGCTCTTCGTCAAGCAGCTTCAGGGCGCTTTGAAACCGCACTTTATCCATTGGCACGTGCCTTCATTGCGTTGAAGAGCGATTCGGCCAGTCCGATTCCGCCTGCCGCGACCATTTCTTCTGCTTGGGCTTCGCGCAGGAATGAAGAGAACTGCTCTTCTCCGATTCCGCCTCCAAATGCGCCTGATTGCGCGTCTAGCCCGGCAGACTTCAACATCTCGGCTAGAAACGTGGCTTCCAATTTTTGCGCCGCGGCGCGCAGCTGTTCGTCATGAACAGACACACCAACGATGGGCGGCGGAACTGCCGCTGGGAGAACAGGAATCGGCGTCATATCGGGACCTCAGTTTTTTTCCCTTTTGACCGATACCGGTAAACATTCCGTAAGCCTAATGCGTCAATTCTGCAGCGACGCAACGAAACAGGAGTGGTTGATGCAAGACGCGATTCAGGTGTTGTTGACCAGTATGCCAACAGCGGAAGGGGTCACGCCGTTAGTGCAACCTCAATCCGAGGATACGGTTGATTTTGCAGCGTTTCTCGACGTCATTGGGCAAGAGAATTTGTCTAAAAAGGCTGCACCACTGATGCTGCAGATTCCTTTGGATGTCACCACAGAAACGGACGTCGCATTGGATGGCGAATCACGTGCTGCTATGCCGGAAGCCGCAGCCGAGCCAGAGTCAGAGGCGCCGAATAAAGCAGCCCTGATACCTGGTGAGATGCCAAAAACCGCAGCGCCTGACGTGGTCGTTGTGCGAAAGATGGACGAGGCTGGTTCAAAGGCAAAATCCAATCTTGACGAGACGGTGCAACAACGAATGCCCACCCCTCCTGAACGTGCCGAGAAACCAATAGTTCAGGTCACAGAGCGCGCAAGTTTGGCGCAGGCGGCGATCGCGAAATCAGTGCAGCCAAAGCCATCAGATGTGCAACCGCGAGAGCTGAAAAGGACCCGGCCTTCCACGGTCGTGACGGAATCTGCAGCGACAAAGTCGCGAGCCGCGGGACCTGTAGAAGCGGCTGCATTGCCCGCGCGTATCGTCGCGCAGATGGCGGATGTCCCTCAAGCCAAGCAACGTTTGCGCCCGCAAGAGTCGGGGCCGGAGCCTGTGCAAATGCCAACGAAAGAGCGAGCTGCGCCGCCGATGGTCACAATGCACCCAAAGACGGGCCTGGACATTCAAATTGCCAACAGTGATCCCAAACCAGCACTGAAAAAGGACCTATTGGGTGAAGACATACCGCTGACACAGGCCCGACAGCCCACGACTGATGGCGCAGCACCCACGCGCCTCAGTGGCCCTGCCGCCCCCGCAACAGCGGAAGTTGCGCGCCAGCTCGGCGGCCAGATGGCCGTCGCTGTGACGCAGAATAGGGCAGGGGTGACAGAGGTCGCGCTGAGTCCGCAAGAACTTGGCAAGGTGCGCATGACGATGACGGCGCAGGATAATGCGGTCGTACTGTCAATCGTTGCCGAACGTCCAGAAACGCAAGACCTGATGCGGCGGCATATCGATCACCTGCAACAGGAATTCCGCAATCTGGGCTTTCAGGACATCAAGTTCAGCTTTGGCAGCGGTTCGACCCCGCAGGAGCAAAAAGAGCCCACCGGTCAGGACACGACATCACCGGCGGCAGACGCCGATGGCGCACCGGATGAACAGAAAGCAACGCCAAACCGTGCGACCGATTCGGCGCTCGATCTGCGGCTTTGAAAGGACATTGATATGGAAGTTTCCAACGCCACCAACCCGACTGCCACGCCCCCACCGTCGGTTTCTTCGCGACCCGAGATCAGCTCTGATTTTGAGACATTCTTGAAGATGCTGACCGTACAGATGCAAAATCAGGATCCTCTCAACCCCGTGGATTCCTCGGACTATGCCGTTCAATTGGCGACGTTTTCGGGTGTCGAACAGCAAGTGCAGACCAATGATTTGTTGCGCGATCTGGCGACAAAGATGGGCGGCGGCGATATGGCGCAGATCTCGGGCTGGGTCGGGATGGAAGTGCGATCAACTGCACCGGTAAACTTTGACGGCAGCCCCCTTCAACTTTTGACTTCGCCTGATGCAAGTGCTGCGAATGCAGCGCTTGTGGTCAAAGATGCTGACGGGAACGAAATTCAGCGGCTGCAGATGTCTACCAGCGATCAAGAGGTGACTTGGGCGGGTGTCACAGCCGATGGTGCTCCGCTTCCACCCGGAAGATACAGTTTTGAAGTCGTCAGCAGCACGCAAGGTGAAGAAATCAGTCGCACCGGTGCGGAAACCTATGCGCGCGTGAACGAAGTCCAATCGCGCGACGGGCAAGTGGTGGTTGTGCTGGCCTCTGGCGCGACTGTCGCTGCGTCAGATGTGACCGCCGTCCGGGAATCATCGGATGGCTAAGCGTTAGAGGAGCGCGGAAAGGCCCCAAGCCGCGCCCACAATGAAAGCACCCAGCGACATCCAAGCGATCCGTGCGCGCCGGCGCTGCGGTTTGGGCGGCGGTGGCGGATTGTTCAGGCGGATCAGTTGTTCTTCCGCCAAGCGTGGCAGCTGTGGGCCAAAGCGGGCCAGCACCCGGGCCGTTTTCAGAAGGTCGTTCACCAGTGCCTTGGGGCCAATGGACTTGGTCACATAGTCCTGCACGATGGGTTGGGCGACCTGCCAGATGTTCATATGTGGATCAAGCGACCGCGCAACGCCTTCGACCACCACCATTGTGCGCTGCAACAAGATCAGTTCTGTCCGGGTTTCCATGCCAAAGCGTTCAGTCACTTCAAACAGATACGATAAAAGCCGTGCCATTGAGATTCGGCTGGCGTCCATGCCAAAAATCGGCTCTCCGACAGCGCGCAAAGCCCGGGCAAATTCGTCCACGTCGCGATCAGCGGGGACATAGCCCGCCTCAAAATGGACCTCTGCCACGCGCTGATAATCTTTGCGGATAAAACCAAACAAAATCTCGGCATAGACACGGCGTGTATATTCATCAATTCGGCCCATGATCCCGAAATCATAGGCAATGATTTCACCATTTGCGGCCACCTTCAGGTTGCCCTGGTGCATATCCCCGTGAAAATATCCGTCGCGCAACGCCTGGTTCAGGAACACCTGCAAGACTCGTGCCGCCAGTGCGCGTCGGTCATGGCCTGCGGCATCCAACGCGGCGTTGTCGCCAATGTTCGTCCCTTCCGCCCAATCCAGCGTCATGACGCGGCGCGCGGACAGGTGCCACCGCACCGCTGGCACCTGAAATCCGTCATCCCCCACCGTGTTTGCGGCGAATTCGGACGCGGCAGAGCTTTCAAGCCGAAGATCCAATTCGCCCATCACGACGCCTTCGAAGTGAGTGATGACTTCCATCGGACGCAACCGGCGGGAGGCCGGCGACAAAAGCTCAATCGCGCGTGCGGCAAAGTAGAAGGCGTCAATATCCTTGCGAAAGGCCCGTTCTATCCCCGGGCGCAGCACTTTAACTGCGACCGCATCGCCGCCTTCGGCCAAATGCGCCTTGTGCACCTGAGCCAGGGAAGCGGCTGCGACGGGTTCCGAAAAGCTGGAGAACACTTCCTCGACCGATTGACCGATCTCGCGCTGCACTTCTGCCTTGGCCTCTTCCACAGAAAAAGGCGGCAGTTTGTCTTGCAAGACACGCAACTGTACGGCCAATTCGTCACCAACCACATCGGGGCGCGTCGACAGGATTTGACCAAATTTGATGTAGGCCGGTCCAAGTGCGGTCAGCGCACGCACCGCAGGCGGCATGGTCACATCACCCTTGTACCCCAGCCATTGGAACGGCCAGACCAACCCGCGAAAGACGGCCCGCAAAAGCGGCCCGGCCTCAAACGCATCCAGAACGACCTTCATTGCACCGGTGCGTTCTAGGGTGGCGCCCGTGCGAATTAGGCGGATGATATTGTGTGGCCCGCGCAAATCAGAGTTTCCAACCTGAATGCAGGCAGGCCACGCCCATCGTCATGTTGCGGTACTTTGTGTTGCTGAAACCCGCCGCGTTGATCATGCCCAGAAACGTGTCTTGGTCCGGAAACTTTCGAATGGATTCAACAAGATACTGATAGCTGTCCCGATCACCCGCAATCATCTGGCCCATGCGTGGGATCACGTTGAATGAATAGGCGTCATAAGCGGCCTGCATCGCTGGATTGGGCAATTGGCTGAACTCCAGCACCATCAAACGCCCGCCCGGGCGCAGAACGCGATAGGCTTCGTTCAATGCCTCCTGCGGGCGGGTCACATTCCGGATACCAAAGCTGATGGTGTAGACGTCAAAGCTGTTGTCGGCAAAAGGCAGCGCCATGGCATCGCCCACAACCCAATCCAGACTGTCGGCCACGCTGGCGGCCTCGGCCCGTTTGCGCCCTTCGATCAGCATCGGTTCGGTCAGGTCCAACACGGTTGCATGTCCGTGACCCGCGCGCTTGAGAAACCTAAAAGAGATATCACCGGTGCCGCCCGCCACATCCAGCAACTGCTGACCGGGACGTGGGGCAAGCCAATCCATCATTGCGTCTTTCCAGATGCGGTGAATGCCCACCGACATCACGTCATTCATGATGTCATACTTGCTGGCAACAGAGGAAAAGACCCCCTGCACACGGCCTGCCTTGTCACCTTCGGGGACTGTTTCATTACCGAAATGCGTTGTTTTTGGGCTGTGGTCGGTCATGTCATTCCATCGCCTTAGTCGCGTCGCAAAGGGGTTATACCCATGCGCGCAAAGACACAAATTGTCATTACGCCACAGGAGATAAGCATCGTGCTGCTGCTTTCGATCATCGTCGCCGCAATTGTTGGTCTTGCTGCGATTTCCGGGCTGATCCTGATGACCTTTGGCCCATATGTGCTGGCCTACCTGCTTGGCCGAAAGGTACGTAGCGCGGCGGCACAAAAAGATAGTGAGGGGCGACCAGTTCAGATGACGGGCCTCGCAAACGCGGGTCTGGGCACCTTGCCCCTGGATGTGGGCTTTGTTGCGGGTCTGGGGCGTGACGCGGTCCCGCAATCCACCGCGGGTTCGTTGGTATTGCGCCCAACCTGGGGCGTCCGGATGCTCAGCATCGTCTTTTCTGCGCTGCTTATCTACATTGTCTATATCGGGCGCGGCGATCTGGTTCCGGATTCGCCCTATGTCTGGCCAGTACTGGGCCTTGTGTTGGGCTACGGCATCTTGACCACGAACATCTACGAACTGCGCTACAGCACCGAAGGTTTTGTCACCTCTGGCTTTGCCCGCCGCCGAAAAGAAGTGCGTTGGAAGGATCTGTCGTACATCACTGACAACGGGCATTACTTCTACTATTTCCACACCTTTTCGGGCCAAAAAGTCGAGACACTGAAATACCTAGTGGGTATCGGCGACTTCCTCAGCTATGCACGGGCGCAAATGCACTTTCACGACAGGCACTGAATGCCCGAACTGCCAGAGGTTGAAACGGTCCGCGCCGGACTGGTCCCCGTGATGGAAGGGCAGGTGATCGCGCGTGCGGACGTCAATCGACCTGATCTGCGCTGGCCGTTCCCCGACCGCATGGCCGACCGTCTGACCGGGGCCAAGGTTTTGCAACTGCGCCGCCGGTCCAAGTACATTCTGGCCGATCTGAACTCCGATGAAACCTTGCTGATTCACCTTGGCATGTCGGGCCGGATGCTGATTTCGGGTCATCAGATCGGTGATTTTCACCTTCCGCACCCTGCGCCAGCAAAGCATGATCATGTTGTGTTTCACATGGGGCAGGGCGCGCGGATCACCTTTAACGATGCGCGTCGTTTCGGTGCGATGGACCTATTGCCGACTGCCACGCAGGATGATCATTGGTTGCTGCGCTCGCTGGGGCCGGAACCATTGGGGAATGCCCTGAATGCGGACTATCTGACAGAGCGATTGAAGGATCGGAACACCCCGATCAAGACGGCACTTCTGGATCAAAGGATCATCGCGGGATTGGGAAATATCTATGTTTGCGAAGTGCTTTACCGCGCCGGCATCCATCCTGCACGCAAGGCCGGGCGCATCGCTGCGGCCCGTGTTGCGGCGATGGTTCCGATAATCCGCGATGTCTTGTCAGAGGCGATTGCAGCAGGCGGTTCATCCCTGCGCGATTACCGTCAGGCCGATGGTGAATTGGGCTATTTTCAGCACGGCTTTCAGGTCTACGACCGCGAAGGTGAACATTGCCAGACCCCCGAATGCAAAGCTCGAATCAAGCGAATCGTCCAATCCGGACGCTCATCCTTCTTCTGTCCGCAATGCCAAAGATAGCTTGATTGCCTGTAAAAGATTTGCGAACCCAAGAACCTGACCAGCGGCAAGGGAGAGCCAGATGGCCTATGAGACGATCGTTGTTGACGTTACTGATTACGTGGCACTTATTCGCCTCAACCGCCCCGACGCGCGCAATGCGCTGAACCAGCAACTGCTGACAGAGCTGTGCGCGGCACTGGACGAAGCCGACGCAAGCGACAAGGTCCGCTGCATCGTGATCACTGGATCGGACAAGGCTTTTGCCGCCGGGGCTGACATCACAGAGATGGCCGAGAAAAGCTTTGTCGATATGTATACCAAGGCGTTTTTTCAGGCCGAGGCGGAGCGGTTTAACAACATCCGCAAGCCGATCATCGCCGCCGTTGCGGGCTATGCGCTGGGCGGCGGCTGCGAATTGGCCATGATGTGCGACTTTATCATCGCCGCTGACACCGCAAAGTTTGGCCAGCCAGAGATCAACCTTGGCGTGATTGCAGGCATCGGCGGCACCCAACGTCTGACCCGCTTTGTCGGCAAGTCAAAGTCGATGGACATGCATCTGACCGGGCGCTTTATGGGCGCGGAAGAGGCGTTGTCTTCGGGGCTTGTTAGCCGCGTGGTGCCTGCCAAAAAGCTGATTGAAGAGGCGCGCGGCGCCGCCGACAAGATCGCGGAAAAGTCACTCATCGCTGCGATGGCGGCCAAGGATGCCGTGAACCGAGCCTATGAAACGACTTTGGCTGAAGGCGTGAATTACGAACGTCGCCTGTTCCAGTCGCTTTTTGCGACCGAGGACCAGAAAGAAGGCATGGCGGCCTTTAACGAAAAGCGTGAGGCGCAGGTGCGCGACCGTTAAAGGCGGGTCAGCGCGCCGAAATCCGGGGCAAGTGACACACCCGTCAAGCGCGCCATGTGCCATGCCAGGACCTGATTGCTGGATAAAACGGGCAGGCCGGTTTCCTCTTCGATGGGTGCGATCACGTCCAGCGTCCGCAGGTTGGTGCAGGATAGGAACAGCCCATCAACCCCGCCCTCTGCGGCGAGTGCGGTTGCCGCCGCGATAACCGATGCGCCGTCGATCCGGGCCACGCGTGCCTCGACTGCCTCATCAAAGCTGCCGAAAACGGGGGATGCGACGCCGTGATCGGCCAAGGTATTGCGCATGACAGCACTGACCTCCGCGATGTAGGGCGACAGAAACGCGAGCCTGCGCAGGTTCAACGCTGAGCAAGCAGCGATCAGGGCTGTGACCGGCTCTGTCACCTCTTGCGTGTTGACGCCGCTGCGCACCAGATCCGCAATGGCCATTGCACCAATAACTGACGTCCCAGAGGTGCAGCCGTAGCCCACCGCATCAAAGTTCAGCCCGCGCGGCAAAAGCGCGGCAGCGCCGGGCAAATCATCCCGCATCTGCGCCAGCGTGTCGCCGGTCACATCGCCGGCTGACGGAATGCGAGAGGCATAAAGTGTGACGCCGTTCACCGGTAGCATGCGGCGGAAATCATGTTCGATCGTTTCATCCGCTTGCAGGACGATCAGCCCCAAAGTGGCGCGATGACCCAACCGGTCAGCGGTGCCATAGGGAAACACACTCAAAGCTCTGTCATCTTGCGTTCGGCGGGGCGTGACAGGTATTCGGCCTGTGCATCCCGGATCACGATATTCTCTTCATGCACAAGCATCCGCCCGTCGCGCGTCGCAATGCCCGGTTCCAGCGTCAGCACCATGCCCGGCTGCAGCACGGTGTGATCGCCTGGGATGAGCGAGGGCGCTTCGGTCAGTTGCATCCCCAGCCCATGTCCAAATCGGCCCGCGTCCGATCCGCCTGCCCCGCCAGTCAGCTCCTTGTCCATCGCATGAAACAGATCGGCGGTGGTG
Source organism: uncultured Paracoccaceae bacterium (assembly GCA_947492825.1). GTDB lineage: Bacteria > Pseudomonadota > Alphaproteobacteria > Rhodobacterales > Rhodobacteraceae > CANMYO01. Next base: position 218,450 of record CANLNT010000002.1, on the reverse strand, counting down.
ATGCCAGGTCGGGCGATGTCCATCGCGGCGGCTGTCGCGTCGATCAGCTTGCTGTGGGCACCTGCGGCCAGTTCACTGGTGGGACCGACGCTAAAATTCCGATCAAAATCACAGAAATAACCCTGCCGGACGAGACCGGTATCCAACATCAGGACATCCCCTGCACGCAACGGAGCTTCTGTCGCGGGAGAGATCACATCGTCATACCCGTCCGGCCCCGCGCCACCCGCCAGATAAGGAACCCAATCTGCGCCTTCCTGTAGGCACAAGATTTGGAAGTGCCGAAAAACCTCTGCAAGGCTGACACCTGCGCGCGCAATCTCTGGCACCCGATCAAAAGCGCGATTTGCCACTTGGCAGGCCGAACGGATCAAGTCGATCTCGGCCTCGGTCTTGATCAACCGCAGTCCACGCATCAGCCCCGCGTCTGCGACGATTTCACAGGTTCCGCGCAGCTTCTCAAAATCCGCAATCGGCATCCGCAGATGCGTTTCATGCCCCATTGGTACGGCTATGGGACCGGGACAAAGTTCTTGCAAAGTGGCGATCAACAGGCTGACACCATCATTCTCAAGGTCCGGCGCGCGCCACGTCCGAATGTCATCAATCCAGCCGCGCGCCATCAGTGCCGCACCAATAGCAGGGATCACCGCGACCGGATCACCTGCTGCGGGCACAATCACAAACCACGGACGGGTCGGGCTTTCCCAAAACCGCGTCAGGAACCCGGTGAAGTAGCGGACATCCGGTTCCGTCGTCAGCAGCAGACCCGCAAAGCCGCGCTCGGCCATTGCGTTTTGCGCGCGGCGGGTCCGGTCAACGAACTCTTCCCGGTCCAACCCGTTCATCACGCAGGCTCTTCACTTAAGATGCATAATACTCGCGCGTCGGGCGATAACCCCAACGCTGCCCCCGCTTCCATCACCGCGACAATCCCGGCGCCGCCAGATGGCGTTGTGGCCAGCCCGGCCTGCGCGAGCACGGGCATCGCGGCCTCTGCCGCTGCATCACTGATGGTCACAAAATCATCGGCATCCCGCGCCAAACCGTTCAGCGCAATAAGCGAAGGTTCCTTGCAATCAAGCCGTCCCATGTTGCTGTCAGGCCCGGATGTGACCACGGCGCGGCCTGCGCGCGCGCTTTCCATCAGGGCCGGTGCGGCCTCGGGTTCCACCACGACAATGCGCGGCGCATCGCCCCAGATCTTGCGGGCATAAGCGGCGACCGCGCCTGCCAATCCACCGACCCCAGCTTGCAAAAAGATATGCGTTGGCACGGCATCGACCTGCGCCACCGCCTCTGCCGCCATTTGCACATAACCTTCCATCAACCGATGCGGGATGGTCGTGTACCCGGCCCAGGACGAATCCGACAGCAGGGTCCAGCCGTTCTGATTTGCCGCTGCCGCTGCTGCAGCCATGCTTTCGGCATAGTTCGCCCCGGCGCGAACCACGCGCGCGCCTTCGGCCTGCAGACGTTTCGCGAACACATCTGGCACGGTCTGCGCAATGTAGACCACCGAATTTGCGGCAAAGACGCGCGCCCCTGCCGCCACGGACATCCCGTGGTTACCCGCGCTTGCCGTGACATAGGTGCGTCCTTTCGCAGCGCCGTCCTCTGCATCGCGTGCGATGACATAAGCAGCACCCAGCGCCTTGAAGCTGCCCAACCCCATGCGTCCCCGTTCGTCTTTGATCCACAGGGTCGCCACATCGGCCAACCCAGCGACTTTGACGAGGGGAGTCTCGGCGTGGGTCGGGCAGTGCGCCAACCGCGTGGCGACTGCTGCCGCATCGGTCGAAGGCTGCGGCACCCCAGACAGCAGATCGGATGCACCACGGTGCGGGTTGCGGAAATGTTGCAAACGGACCTCCCATCGCCATGCCTTGCTGACGCTAGACCGCGGTGCTGCGCTGCGTCTATCCCCCATCTGCAAATAGGGCTTTCCTCTGCCAAGGGTTTTGACTATACGCCGCGCTGAACATGCGCGTGATGCCCGCTTTGGCAGATTCGGCCGGTCAGAAAACCCGGTGGGGCCGTCAGGCGCATATGACTGTTATTGATGAACCCGAACGAAAGACACGAACATGGCAAACACCGCTCAGTCCAAGAAACGCGCCCGCCAGAATGCCGCGCGCTTTGCTGTCAATAAAATGCGCCGCTCGCGGATCCGCACGCACCTGCGTCAAGTGGAAGAGGCGATTGCATCCGGCGACGCCAAAGCCGCGCAAGAAGCACTGAAAGCAGCACAACCCGAATTGATGCGTGGCGTCACCAAGGGCGTGATGCACAAGAACACCGCAGCGCGCAAAATGTCGCGCCTTGCTGCACGCGTGAAAGCTGTGGGCTAAATGCCGCAATATCGTCCGTCCGGACGGTGAATTGAGACTTTCAGAGGCGCGCCCATCGGGCGCGTCTTTTGCGTTTTTGACCCGGGCGCGGAAACTTTTCCCGTCGATTCAAAGGGGTCACAGATTCGAATTCAGATAGTTCCGAGTCAAGCGCGTTGTTCGGTTGAAGCGGCCCCAAACCCCTTGCTACGTTGCTCATGCGATTCACATCGTTCCGGGGGGGACATGAGGGTTCAGCGTCGATAAGAGCGTCCATTTGTGCGGTGTTGCACATACGACAGACGCCATTGGGATAGCGACGTTGATAGTCTTGCAAGGGTGATTGGCGTATCCGCTGTTTGGCGGAGCCAAGCAATCCTTGTGTCTGCGACAAGTGGGGTTTTGTCCCACTTACCGTATCTCTCAACCCCGCTTGTCGCGACCTACGCGGCCCTTTTGGCAAGGGGTCCAGCGGTCGGGGCCTTTGAAGTGGTGGCGGTCCGGCCGCCCAGCCCTGTGTTGGGCGCATGGTACCGTATTGTCTGCGGAGTGGTGTGGACGTGGCAGTTTGGGCTGTCAGGCAGGGATTTGGTTTGGAACAGGGCAAAATGACGACAGGTGTGTGGGGACAGGTTCAGCAAGAGCTGAAAGACGGGATGAGTGGCAATAGTTTCACAAGCTGGATTGCTCCGCTGGAACTCAAAGATCTGAATGGGCAGGTGGCAACTTTTGAAGTCCCGACAGGTTTTATCGGCAACTACGTCAACCAGAATTTTGGTGACCAGATTCTGTATCAACTCAACAAGGCCGGTCAGGATGTGCAGCGGCTGAAATTTTCGGTTCCCGCCGGGAAACGCGCAGCCCCTGCTGCCGACACAACGGCACAGCTTGCCAAACCTGCCAAGGCCATGTTGGGCAATGACATGGGGTCCGCAATCGACCCGCGTTATACTTTCGACAGTTTTGTCGTCGGCAAACCGAACGAGCTGGCCCACGCTGCGGCGCGCCGCGTGGCCGAGGGCGGCGAGGTGACGTTCAACCCGCTGTTTCTTTACGGCGGCGTTGGTCTGGGTAAGACCCACCTGATGCATGCCATCGCCAATGAATTGGCCCGCGCGCGTCCCGACCTGAAGGTCCTGTACCTCTCTGCGGAACAATTCATGTACCGTTTCATCACCGCTTTGCGTGACCGCAAGATGATGGAATTCAAGGCGCAGTTGCGCACTGTCGATGTGCTGATGGTTGATGATGTGCAATTCATGGCGGGCAAGGACAGCACGCAAGAAGAGTTCTTTCACACCTTCAACGCTCTGATCGAGGCACGCAAACAGATCATCCTGTCTGGCGACCGCGCACCGGGTGATATGAAAGAAATGGAAGACCGCATTCGCAGCCGCATGCAGTGTGGTCTGGTCGTGGACCTGCACCCGACGGACTATGAATTGCGCCTTGGCGTGTTGCAGTCCAAAGCCGAGATTCAGGCTGCCAGCTATCCAAATCAAGCCATCGCGCCCGGTGTGCTTGAATTCCTCGCCCATCGCATCACCAGCAACGTGCGTGTTCTGGAAGGCGCGCTGGTCCGGCTGTTTGCCTTTGCCAGCCTTGTGGACCGCGAGATTACGCTCGAACTTACGCAGGATTGCCTTTCTGACGTCCTGAAAGCCAATGACCGCAAGGTGACGGTCGAGGAAATCCAGCGCAAGGTGTCTGAGCACTATAACATCCGCCTGTCTGACCTCATTGGACCGAAACGTCTGCGCGCCTATGCGCGGCCGCGTCAGGTGGCGATGTATCTGTGCAAAACCATGACCAGCCGATCCTTGCCCGACATCGGCCGCCGCTTTGGCAAGCGCGACCACACCACTGTCATGCACGGTGTAAAACGGATCGAGGAACTGGCCGCAACAGACAGCCAGATCGCCGATGATCTGGAACTCTTGCGTCGTGCGCTCGAAGAATAGCGGCGCGCGCTTGACGGTCTTGTCACACTCAGTGACAGTCATTCATGAAAAAGCTTGAGCGGGGCGGAGAAACGGTTAGTTTCTCCCTCCCGACGTTTGCGTCCGCAAAAGAGAAAAAGGGCAAGGGACATGAAACTCAGCATCGAACGCGCCAGCCTGCTTAAGGCCGTGGCACAGGCCCAATCTGTCGTTGAGCGGCGCAACACGATTCCGATCCTGGCCAATGTGTTAATCGAGGCTGAAGGCGACAGCGTCCAGTTCCGCGCAACCGATCTGGATATCGAGGTGGTAGATCGCGCGCCCGCTAAAGTGGAACGCGCAGGCGCCACAACCGTGTCCGCTGTCACGCTCAACGAAATTGTTCGCAAGCTGCCCGATGGCGCGCTTGTGACCCTGACCGAAGACAGCAACACAGGCCGTTTGACAATCGAGGCTGGCCGCTCGAACTTTTCGCTGGCGACGCTGCCGAAAGAAGATTTCCCGGTCATGGCCTCGTCAGAATACAGCGCCAATTTCTCGGCCGCAGCACCTGTGTTGCGCCGCTTGTTCGATAAGTCGAAATTTGCAATTTCGACCGAAGAGACCCGGTACTACCTGAACGGCGTCTACATGCATATCGCAGACGGCGAAGGCGGCAAGGTTTTGCGCTGTGTAGCAACGGATGGTCACCGGCTGGCGCGCATTGATGCCGATCTGCCTTCGGGGGCGGCTGATATGGCCGGTGTGATCGTGCCGCGCAAGACCGTGGGCGAGTTGCGCAAATTGCTGGACGATGACGATATGCAGATCGCGGTGTCGGTGTCCGAAACCAAAGTGCGGTTTGCAACGCCCGACATCACCTTGACCTCCAAGGTGATCGACGGGACGTTTCCCGACTATACGCGCGTCATTCCAGCCGGAAACACGCGCAAATTGGAAGTGGACGCGTCAGAGTTCGCCAAGGCTGTTGACCGTGTCGCCACCGTCAGCTCTGAACGATCCCGCGCGGTGAAACTGCAATTGGACGAAGACAAGTTGGTTTTGTCCGTCAATGCGCCCGATAGCGGCGCGGCAGAAGAAGAACTGGCCGTCGCTTACGGTGATGAACGGTTGGAAATCGGCTTTAACGCAAAATATCTTCTTGAAATTGCAAGTCAGGTTGATCGCGAAAACGCAGTGTTCATGTTCAATTCTTCCGGCGATCCGACGCTCATGCGTGAGGGCAACGACACCAGCGCCGTCTATGTCGTCATGCCAATGCGCGTGTGACGGGGCGATTTTTCGACGAAAAATCGTTTGCCTCCGGCGGGCATATTTTTATTCAAAAGAAAGGTGCTAGCGGGGCATGAGCGGCCTGTTCCTGTCCCGGCTGACCCTGTCGCATTTTCGCAGCCACAAGCGTGCGGCGCTGGATGTTGACCCACGTCCGGTTGCGATCTTTGGCCCCAACGGTGCGGGTAAGACCAATCTGATCGAGGCGATATCGCTTCTCTCTCCCGGTCGCGGAATGCGACGCGCAGGTCTTGCGGACCTGTCCCGCAGGCCCGAGGCGTTGGGGTGGAAAATCAACGCTCAGATCAATGGTGCGCGCCACGTACATGAGGTCGAAACAGGCGCAGAGGCCGGGCAGCCCCGGACCGTGCGGATTGATGACAAGGCCGCGTCGCAAGTCGCCCTTGGCAGTATCGCGCGCATCCTGTGGCTTGTGCCCGCAATGGATCGGCTGTGGATCGAAGGGGCGGAGGGTCGTCGCCGGTTTCTGGACCGCGCCACGCTTTCGTTCCAGCCCAGCCATGCCAGCACTGTTTTGCGCTATGAAAAGGCCATGCGTGAACGTAACCGCCTGCTGAAGGACATGGTACGCGACCCCCATTGGTACACCGCTCTCGAAGCGCAAATGGCCGAAGCGGGGGCAGAGATTCACACCAACCGTTCCGCCACGCTGGGTCACCTCGCGCAAGCACAAGCCGATACCACGACGGCATTCCCGACAGCGGACCTGACCCTCGTGCAGGCGGAAGACGGCGCGCCAACAACGCAAGAGGGACTGTGCCGCGCCTTTGCCGATGGCCGTGCGCGAGACATGGCGGCGGGGCGGACCCTCACCGGGCCGCACCGTGCTGATCTTGAGGCGATCTATGCCGACAAAGGCGTAAATGCCCGCGATTGTTCCACGGGCGAACAAAAGGCACTGCTGATCAGCCTGATCCTTGCCAATGGCCGTGCGCTGGCATCGGATCATGGCGCGCCACCCATCTTGCTGCTTGATGAGGTTGCAGCCCATCTTGATGCCAACCGCTGCGCGGCGCTTTATGATGAAATCTGCGCACTTGGCGCGCAGGCCTGGATGACAGGCACCGGCCCGGAATTGTTTGCGGAACTGGGGACGCGTGCGCAATATGCCGAAGTCACTGAAACAGACGGCCAATCCACCATAACGCAAAGGACCGCCCCATGACCCCGCAACGCGTATCGCTTATCACACTTGGCGTCGCCGACTTGGCACGGTCGCGCAAATTCTACGGTGATCTGGGCTGGACACCCAAGGATGAGGTTCCGGGACAAGTGGTGTTTTATCAACTGCACGCTTCGGTCCTTGGCCTGTTCGGATTGGCCCCGTTGGCCGCAGATCAGGGCCGTCCGGATGCAAAGCTGGGCACCGGTGCTGTCACCTTGGCGCAGAATTTCCCCGATGAGGCGGGCGTTGACGCCGCCTATGAAAAGGCGCTGTCTGTTGGAGCGATGCCGCTGAAAGCACCGGAAAAAGTGTTCTGGGGTGGCTATTCCGGCTATTACGCTGATCCCGACGGCCACGTTTGGGAAGTGGCGTTCAACCCGTTCTGGGAACTAGATGAGGAGGGCAGGCAGATCCTGCCGGATACGGATGAAGATTGAACGGATCGACGAAATCCACCTAACGCCCGAAGACGAGGCGCGCATTCACACCCTGCTGGTGCGCGCATTTGAAGAGCCGTTCGGCAACCGGTCCTTTCACCAGCAACGCCACCATGTCCGGCTGATTGTGCGCGATGGTGACGCAGTCATCGGGCATATGTCGCTATGCTATCGGTCAATCCGCGTGGGCGAAGACCTTTTACCGATAATGGGCTTGGCAGAGGTGGCGACAGACCCGGACCATCGCGGCAAGGGCATCGCCAGCGCCCTGATGACGGATGCCATCGCCGAAGCGCAGGGCAGTCAGGCGGTGCATTTCCTGCTGTTTGGTGGTCAGCCGCTTTATGCCGGGCGCGGTTTTCGGTCGGTGCCAAATACGGTCAAACACACAGCGCTTTATGATGCATGGACGGGCGACGTGCAGGTCGATGACCGTGGCCACCTGATGGTGATGGAGCTGCGTGATCAGCCTTGGGATGATACAGCGCCCGTGGACCTTCTGGGCTTTTCCTTCTAAGCCGCGCACATGACGATCACATCCGCCGATATGCTGCTATATGCGGGCGCACTTTTCGTGCTATTCCTGACCCCCGGTCCGGTCTGGGTGGCTTTGATCGCGCGCACATTGTCGGGCGGGTTCAACGCGGCCTGGCCGCTGGCGCTGGGTGTTGTCGTCGGCGATGTGCTTTGGCCTTTTCTGGCGATCCTTGGGGTTACCTGGCTGGTCAGCGTTTATGCCGATTTCATTCTGGTGTTGAAATGGGTCGCCGTACTGACATTTCTGCTGATGGGCTGGCTGGTCATCCGCCACGCGGACAAGACCATCGCCTCTGATACCCGGCTTACGCGGCCGGGCATGTGGGCAGGGTTCATTGCCGGGTTGGCGGTCATTCTCGGAAATCCCAAGGCGATCCTGTTCTATATGGGTATGTTGCCGGGCTTTTTTGATCTGACGATGCTGACCTGGGCTGACATCGCGGTGATCTGCTTCTTGTCGCTGATTGTGCCGCTGATGGGGAACCTGACGCTGGCGCTGTTCATCGGGCGGGCGCGGGCGCTGCTGACCTCGCCCACAGCGCTTTATCGCACCAATATCGTGTCTGGTAGTTTGCTGATCGGCGTTGCGGTGGTGATCGCGCTGACCTAGTGCGGCTGCGGCGCAAGCCAGGCGTTCAGGTAAGGGCCCAGCCGCTCATCGATGCCCACCACGCGCGATTCCACCGCGCAGAACGATAGTGCGACAGTCTGGACCACAAAGGCCTGAATGCCCTCGGCCATCAGTTGCGGGTCAATGTCGCCGCGTAGCGCCTTGCCATGGAGGGGTACGACCCAGTCGATAAATAGCATGATCTGGTCGATGAAATTCTGCGCGATTGGCCCGATGTTGGCGACTTCCAGTGCGCCGGAATAGCGCATGATCAGGTCAAACGCAGCCCGCTCAGAGGCGAGGACCCGCACCAGCGGATCGAGTGCAGTGACCAAAGTGGCCGCATCGTGCGGCGCAGGTGCCTCTCTCATCGCGGTGATGGCGGCAGTCAGGTCTTCGGCGATCAAGGCCTCCATCAGGGCATCCTTGTCGCGGAAATGGGCAAAGAACGTGCCTTTGGCGACACCTGCGCGGATCACAACCTCTTCCACCCGCATCTGGGCATAGCTGCCGTCGGCCACAATCGCCTTGGCCGCCGCCAAAAGGCGGTTGTGCGTGTCGATTCTGCGTTGTTGCGGTGCGCGGGCCATGCCGTCTTATAGCATTAAAATGACCGTGGTCAAAAATTGTAATTGACCGTGGTCACTTTTTGAGTGCATTAAAGTGACCACGGTCAATTTAAGGAATCACACCATGACACCGCGCAAAATTCTTGTCCTGAACGGGCATCCCGGCGAACGTTCGCTTTCGCAATTGTTCGCCAATACTTACGCGGCCTCCGCCACGGCTGCAGGCCACGACGTACAAACCATCGACCTTGCCGATCTGGACTTTGATCCGGACTTTGGCGGTGGCGGCTACCACGACCACAAACCGCTTGAACCCGACCTTGAGGACTTCACGGCCAAGCTGCAGTGGGCCGATCACTTCGTGCTCGCGCTGCCGATGTGGTGGGGCTCGATGCCAGCGAAATTGAAGGGTCTCTTTGACCGCACCTTTCTGCCGGGTGTCACCTTTGACACGCGCAACAAGACCAAGCTGGGCCTTCCCGCGCCCTTGCTGACAGGTCGGACGGCACAGTTGATCGTCACCGCAGACACACCGATGTGGGCGTTGCGGATGCTTTACAGTCGCGCGATGCTGCACATGATGCACGGGCAAATCCTGAAATTCGTTGGTATGAAACCCCGCAAACCGCTGTGGTTTGCGGGCGCAACTGACGCGAAATCCAACCAGATCGACAAGTGGATCGCAGCTGTGAAATCTGCAGCAACTGCAGCCGCTTGACATCGGGCCACACGTCACGTCCGAAACCACAAAATGTGGGGCTTCGGGCGTGACAATCCTCCTGAAAAACCATATATTTAGCGGGTAAAAGAACAGGAATACCCGCATGGCTGACGAGCAGCAGAACAATGCCGAATATGGCGCCGATTCCATCAAAGTTTTGAAGGGGTTAGAGGCGGTACGCAAGCGCCCAGGTATGTATATCGGCGACACCGACGATGGCTCTGGTCTGCACCACATGGTGTATGAGGTCGTGGACAACGGCATTGATGAGGCGCTGGCCGGCCACGCCGACTATGTGAACGTCAAAATTCACGCGGATTCTTCTGTTTCGGTGCGCGACAATGGGCGCGGCATTCCGGTGGGCATCCACGAAGAAGAAGGCGTTTCCGCAGCCGAAGTGATCATGACCCAGCTGCATGCGGGCGGTAAATTTGACAGCAACTCTTACAAGGTCTCCGGCGGTCTGCACGGCGTCGGTGTCTCTGTTGTGAACGCGTTGTCTGTCTGGCTCGAACTCAAGGTCTGGCGCGATGGCAAGGTTCACGTCGCAAAATTCGCCCACGGTGACACCACTGACCACCTTGAGGTGGTCGGCGACGCAAACGGTGAAACCGGCACAGAGGTGCGGTTCCTCGCCTCCACCGACACCTTCAGCAACCTCGACTATAGCTTTGAAACGCTCGAAAAGCGTCTGCGCGAACTGGCCTTCCTGAATTCCGGCGTGCGCATCATTCTCGAAGACGAACGCCCGGCAGAACCTTTGCGCACCGAGCTTTTTTACGAAGGCGGTGTCAAGGAGTTCGTCAAATATATCGACCGGTCAAAAACACCTGTCATGCCCGAACCGATTTATGTGGTTGGCGAAAAAGATGACATCGGGGTCGAGGTCGCGATGTGGTGGAACGACAGCTACAACGAGATGGTGCTGCCGTTTACCAACAACATCCCGCAGCGCGATGGCGGCACGCATATGGCCGGTTTCCGCGGTGCGCTGACCCGGACCATCAATAACTACGCCCAATCCTCTGGCATCGCCAAAAAGGAAAAGGTCAGCTTTACGGGCGATGACGCTCGCGAAGGTCTGACCTGCGTGCTGTCGGTCAAAGTGCCTGACCCGAAATTCTCCAGCCAGACCAAGGACAAACTTGTCAGCTCCGAAGTGCGTCCGGCCGTGGAATCGCTTGTGGGCGAAAAACTGGCTGAGTGGTTCGAGGAAAACCCCAATGAGGCCAAACAGATCGTCGGCAAGATTGTAGAAGCTGCTCTCGCCCGTGAAGCCGCCCGCAAAGCGCGCGAGCTGACCCGCCGCAAGAACCCGATGGATGTAAATTTCCTTGCAGGCAAGCTCAAGGATTGTTCCGAAAAAGACCCTTCCAAAACCGAAGTTTTCCTGGTCGAGGGTGATAGCGCCGGTGGCTCTGCTCAGACCGGCCGTGATCGCCAGACCCAGGCGATCCTTCCGCTCAAGGGCAAGATCCTGAACGTTGAACGCGCCCGCTTTGACCGGATGCTGGGGTCTCAGGAAATCGGCAACCTTGTGATGGCGCTGGGCACCGGCATTGGCCGCGACGAATTTAACATCGACAAGCTGCGTTACCACAAGATCGTCATCATGACCGATGCTGACGTGGACGGCGCACACATCCGCACCCTGCTTTTGACGTTCTTCTTCCGCCAGATGCCGGAACTGATCGAGCGCGGGCACCTCTATATCGCTCAGCCGCCTCTGTATAAGGTCAGCCGGGGCCGGTCAGAGGTTTACCTCAAGGATCAGGCCGCGATGGATGACTATCTGATCGAACAGGGGATCGACGGGGCCATGCTGCGGCAGGGCAACGGTGAAGAAATCAGCGGGGCTGATCTGCGCCGCGTTGTGGAAGAGGCGCGCCAGTTGCGCCGCGTGCTTGACGCCTTCCCAACACACTACCCCCGCCACATCCTTGAACAGGCGGCAATCGCCGGGGCTTTCGTGCAGGGCGCTGTAGATGCCGACCTGCAAGGTGTGGCTGACAAGGTCGCCAAACGGCTTGACCTGATCGCGCTGGAATGGGAACGCGGCTGGCAAGGGCGCATCACCCAGGACCACGGTGTACGTCTGGCGCGTATCCTGCGCGGCGTGGAAGAAGTTCGCACACTCGACGGGCCTATGTTGCGGTCAGGTGAGGCGCGGCGCACAGGCAGCTTTACCAAGTCGCTACAGGACGTCTACGACTTGCCCGCCACCTTGGTCCGTAAGGACCGGTCACAGGTCATCCACGGGCCGCTGGACCTTCTTCAAGGTATTCTGGAAGAGGGCGAGAAGGGTCTGACCCTGCAACGATACAAAGGCTTGGGCGAAATGAACCCCGACCAGCTGTGGGAAACCACGCTAGACCCCGATGCGCGCACGCTGCTGCAGGTCAAGGTTGATGACGTAGCCGAGGCTGACGACATCTTCACCAAACTGATGGGCGACGTGGTCGAGCCGCGGCGCGAATTCATCCAAACCAACGCGCTTTCCGTCGAAAATCTGGATTTCTAAGCCATGGCCTCTGCATTCGAAAAACTTGGTGTCGTCAGTTTCCTGATGATGAAGAACCCACAGTTCCGCGAACTTACCTTGGAACAGGTACGTGCGATCACGATCATGCCGCTGCAAAAGAATCTGCTGGTCACGGCCACGGTGCCAGGCAAAAGCGATGCAAGCGTGCCGACCCCTGTGGGCTTTGCGACTTTTGCCAAAGTCGATGACGCATGGGATGCCAAGTTGCGCGATCCCCACTTTGATTTGGCAGAAATGACAGATGACGCGTGGGACAGCGGCGGGAACAAATGGCTGGTTGACGCGGTCTCGACGCAGAAGGACCACAGCGCGTTTGTGGAAAAAGCGGCGCGCGCTGTCTTTCCTAAAGGCGGCACACTGCACATCCGTTTGCGTGGCGCTGATGGCAAACACGAGATCGGCAAACGTAAGTTCTAGACGGGCCGCACCCCAGACCAATTCGCAACTGACGTTCGTCTGATTTCAGGTACCCCATAACTTCATGCGGTGTCCGATATCGTGGGCGGCCAGTTGTATCGCTTTGCTTGGAAATGGCATTTCCTTGCCTCGCTCTAAGTCCTGCGATTCATGTTGGGATTGTCGCTGACGGGCGGCATTCACGTCAGTAGAACGCAGATCGAAGGCTGGCTTTTAGCTAGCACTTTCACCGTCACCCCGTCCAAGCAGGCACTGCCATTCGCGAACCAGTTCGCCGCACTTGCGGCCACGGCGAGCATCGACCGCCGTGACCAGTCAGAGATCATCGTGGATCAAGACACGGGCGACGTGCCCAAGCGTCACGACTTGGCCGACAAACCTGGCGTTGCACGCAACGGATCCTGCAGTATTTCGCTTCAACAAGCAAAACTCTATGGTTGGCTCAACGCTGCTCAAAAAGCCCTTGCCGCGGAATTAAGCGTGGTTCTGTCATTCAGCGGCTTTGTCGCAAGGTGGATGCGCCGTCCCAAAAGGCTCACGAGACGCTATTCCAGCGTCTGGGCTGGTTCCAATCGCACCCCCTCTGATCCCTTCCCAAAGGGCGGCACATACGTCGCCTCTCGCCCCCAAATTTTCCGCGCTATGTTCATGCGCCAGACGTGTTAGGCTGTCCCTGCTGGGAAGGGTAACAAGTTTGACGTCAGGTGTCCGTGATGGCGGGAACATCTATCATTTCGACAATCGGTGGCACACCGGCCATCTGGCTTGACCGTCTGGTCGAGGCGGCGGGCGTGCAGGGCCGCATCCTCGCCAAGCTCGACTACCTGAACCCCGGCTTTTCCAAGAAAGATCGCGCCGCCCTTGGCATCATCCGTGCCGCGCGGTCTGGCGGCACCTTGCGACCCGGTCAAGCCGTGGTTGAGATGACAAGCGGCAACATGGGCACTGGACTTGCCATCGTTTGCGCACAGATGGGACATCCGTTCATCGCAGTGATGAGCCGTGGAAACTCGCCCGAACGGGCCCGCATGATGCGCGCGCTTGGGGCAAAGGTGGTACTGGTCGAACAGGTACCGAGCAGCACGCCAGGCAAAGTCAGCGGCGCCGACCTCGCACGGGTGGATGCCGTCGCCACGCGGCTGACAGCTGCGCATCAGGCATTTCGCGCCGATCAGTTTGCCCACCCTGGCAACAAGGGCGCACACCAATACGGCACCGCGGAAGAGCTTTGGTCAGACAGCAACCGCAATGTGGACGTCTTTGTCGACTTCGCTGGGTCTGGCGGCACGTTTGCCGGCACGCTTACTGGTTTGCGCAACTTAAATCCGCAGGTGCGTGGATACGTCGTTGAACCATCGGGTGCGGCAGTTCTGGCGGGTGGTGATCTGACCGATCCCGATCACCCTATCCAGGGCGGCGGCTATGGCATGCCGGATCTGATCCAGATGGAAGGCGTTGAAATTGATGGGTTTATCGCAGTAACCGGCGAAGAGGCCGCAGAAACCACCCGTGACCTTGCACGGGTAGAAGGCGTGTTTGCAGGCTATTCTGCCGGGGCGAACGTCATGGCGGCGCTGGCCCTTCTGGCAGGACCGGAGACGGGCAAAACTATCGCCGTGATCATCTGCGACAGCGGCATGAAGTACCTATCAACAGACCTGTGGTCCTAGGTCTTGATGCTCCGCCGCTTGATCATCTCAACCCCGCTTTCGCCCAGCGGCACGACTGCAAACGGCCCACCGTGGCACATGTCTTCGGGGTCCTGATTGTTCTGCGGCGGGGCCTTTGCCAAAATCTCGGCCGCGTAGTCCTCAGCATTGTCCTTGGGGCGGTAACCAAGCGAGGCCGCGCCCGAATTGTCGACGCCAGCGCGGTCGTTGTTGGACACACCATAGACAATCATAAAGCCCGTGGTTGGCGACGATACCGACTTTTCCACCAATTGGATCAAGTCCGCGTCTGACAGCCACGACCCCAGCGCGCGGCTGTTACCGGGTTTTTCTGTTGCCGAGAATATTCGCATGGAGACAGTTTCAAGTCCGCGCTTGTCCCAATAAAGACTGGCCAGATCCTCGGTAAAACACTTCGCCAACCCATAGAAGGTGTCAGGCCTGTGTGGGACATCGGTGGTGAGTGTCTTGTGTTTGGAATACATGCCAACTGCATGAATAGAACTGGAATAAACGATTCGGCGCACACCATGTTGGTGGGCTGATTCCCAGACGTTGTATGCGCTCAGCAGATTGGAATGCAGGATCTTTTCCCAAGGTGCCTCGTCCGCGATGGATCCGAAATGAACCACCATTTCGGCCCCTTCAAGCAGCGCGTGAACATCTGACATCTCGCCCACGTCCGCCTGAACGTAGGTTTCATTGGGGGCCAGATCGCTGATCCCGTCGACGATGTCAGATGACACCAGTGTTTCGCACATGGCCGCAAGCGGGGCGCGACACAACCCGCCCAATCGGCCAGCGGCCCCTGTCAGAACGATTTTCTTGATCATTGTTTATCCTTCCATTCCGGCCTTCACTTGTGCCAACAGCCCGTCGGCTGCTTTGGCCAGCAGCCCCGTATCTGTCGCAACGGCGACAAAGGTGAAACCCTTGTTCAGCAATTCCGTTGCCAACGCCGGGTCCGTCACCAACGTCCCCACCGGCACGCCCTGATTCATCAGCTTTTGCGCCACCGGCATGATCTTGACCCAGACATCCGCGTGCAAAGGTTGGCCCAGCATTCCCATATCTGCCGCGATGTCCGCAGGGCCAAAGAAAACACCGTCCACGCCGTTTACAGCTGCGATTTGGTCCGCAATCGCCATCGCCGACAATGTCTCGACCTGCAAGATCACGACCGTTTCATCCGCAACCCGTGCGCCATAGTCGCTATAGCGCCCCCACTGACTGCCACGCATTGCCCCGGCCACGCCGCGCACACCTTCGGGTGGGTAACGCGTTGCCGCCACGGCAGCTTCGGCCTCTGTCACGGTCTGAACCATCGGGAACAGCAGCCCCGGCGCACCGATATCCAGCAAGCGCTTAACCACTACCGTGTCGTTCCACGGGGGGCGCACTATGGCGCTGGTATGCGGTGCAATCGCCTGTAGCTGGGTCATTGCCGTCATCACGTCGCCAGGGCTGTGTTCCATATCAACGCACAGCCAATCGTAACCAGCGCCGGCCACGATCTCTGCGATCATTGGGCTGGCAGTCGACACCCACAGCCCGACCTGCTTCTTCTTGGCTTTCAACGCGGCCTTGAAAGCATTGGTTGGCATCTTCATATCACGGCCTTTTCGTCAAACGGTTCACCTTTGGCGATACGTTCAAAGGAAAACGGCGTGAGGTCCAGCGTTTGATAGGCCCCGGTCGCGATTATCTCGGCCACGCCGCGCCCCATCGCGGGCGATTGCTGAAACCCATGCCCGGAAAAGCCATTCACGAAGACGAAGTTCGTGACTTCGGGATGGGGACCAATGATCGCGTTTTGGTCGAATGTGTTATAGGCATAGTGCCCCGCCCAACTTTGCCGCAACTTGATCCGCTCAAAGCTCGGAACGCGATGCGCCAGCACAGGCCAGACCTTTTCTTCCCAGATCGAATGGTCCTGCATGAAGTCGTCGTAATCCACGGCCGGGTCATCATCCGGCGGACAGCCTGCAAGGTAATAGGCCCCGTCAGTCCGCATATGCACACCAGAGGGATCAATCGTTAGTGGCAGGTCCCGATCCAACGGTTCTGCCGCCTCAAAAATAAAAGTGTAGCGCTTGCGCGGTTCCACAGGAATTTCGATTCCGGCCATACGAGATGTCAAAACAGCACGTGGACCGCTGCAATTCACCACAGTGCCGCAGGCGATCACCTCCCCGCTGTCCAAGGTCACACTGGCAATCTTGTCGCCTTGCCGGTCCATCGCCACGACCGAATTATGGATGTATTCCACACCGCGTTCCCGGGCTGACCGCTTCCACCAATCAAATAGCGTGTTCCCGTCAAAGTAGCCCTCGTCGATCAGGTTGTGATTGCCAGCAAGGATGTCGTCCATGTTGAAGAACGGATAGGCCGCTTTGATCTCATCCGCGCTCAGATGCTTGGTGCCAGCGCCGTTCTTTTCTTGGATGGCCTGCCCTTCGCGCAGGGTTTGCGCAAACGCGTCGTTGTCGGCCAGATACAAATAACCGTAGCTTTGCAGCACCACATCCGGCACCCGGTCGTCGCCGCCCATATAGCTGCGGAAGTTCTTGACGAAGTCCGCAGCGAACTGACTAATGGAAATGTTCAAAGGGCGCGAAAACTGCTGCCGCATGCAGGAATTTGTGTGCGCAGTTGATGTCCACTCATACGTCGGGTCGCGCTCCACAACCAGAACCGAGCCATTAAAATCCGCATTCTCTGACAGCCACCACGCAACAGATGATCCGTACATGGCCCCGCCCACAATCACGACGTCATAGCTTTTTTGCTGTGGTGCCTGCATTATCTTCTCCTTCAGACCGACCGCGTGATACCACCATCCACGCGCAGGTTTTGCCCGGTGATGTAGCCTGCGCTGTCGGACGCCAGAAAGGTAACAACCGACCCGATTTCCTCTTTTGATTTTCCGTAACGACCCATTGGGACGCGGGCACGAAATTCTTCTTTTTCAGGAAGACTGTCGATGAACCCCGGCAACACATTGTTCATTCGGATGTTCTCGGCGGCGTATTTGTCCGCGAAGAGCTTGGTGAACGCGGCAAGACCCGCGCGAAACACGCCACTTGTTGGGAACACCGGATCGGGTTCAAACGCGGCGAAAGTGCTGATGTTCACAATCGCGCCGCCGCCCTGTGTCTGCATGATCGGTGTCACAAGCCGGGTCGGACGGACCACGTTCATGAAATAGACATCCATGCCGGTGTGCCAATCCTCATCCGTCAATTCCAGTACCGGCGCCCGCGGGCCGTGACCTGCGCTGTTGACCAGCACATCAATTCGGCCCCAGTGATTCATCGCAGCATCGACCAGTTTTTGCAGATCGTCGGTCGATTGGTTCGACCCGGTGACACCAACACCCCCCAATTCCTTTGCCAAGGCTTCGCCCTTGCCGGACGATGACAAGATGGCAACTTTGTAACCTGCCTCGGCCAGCGCCCGTGCGCTATCCGCACCCATGCCACTTCCGCCTGCAGTGATCATTGCAACCTTCATGTCCACTCCCCCTTTGTAACGTGATCCATGATTGCCAAGATCTCGGCCGTTTCCATACCGTATTCCGTCTGCGCCGCCTCGGGCGTCACGTAGCCCCGCACAAGATCGCGCCGCACCAGCGCCGGGTCACGATCGGCGACCGCGCCGTAGCCTGCACCGCCGGGAAAGGCGAGCATCACGCGCGCGCCGTGTGGCACGAACTGCTTGCCCTTGCCGCGCATCGCGGCACCATCGCTCCGGGCGATTGTGGTCGGCGCGCCCTCGGCACCACCCTGACGGCCCCGCGCCGGGAAATCTACGCGGTCAAACATCGCTTGAAAGTCAAACTCATGACCCTCCTGCGCGCCGACTTCCATGAACTGCCCAAGCCCCCCGCGATACTGCCCCGCACCGCCGGAATCAGGCCGCAACTCCTTGCGCCAGATGATGACCGGGCCCGCGTGTTCCGTGGCTTCAATCGGCATCGTCATCACGCCTGACGGAAACGCTGTCGCGCTCATCCCGTCCAGGCTCGGCCGCGCGCCTGATCCGCCAGAATTGAAGGTCAGCACCTCGGACCGCACCGCATCTGGCGCGGCCACACCATCGGTGCGGGGCCGCAATGACACCTGAAAATTGCACAGCGTCCCGGCCCCTTCGGCAGGCACGACGCCGGGCAGGATCTTATCAAGAGCATCATAAACCGTATCCGGCACCATGTGCCCAATCACATGCCGCAAAGCCACCGGGGCAGGGTGCACCGCATTCAGGATTGACCCCTCTGGCGCAGAAATCTCAAACGGTGCGAGAGAGGCGGCATTGTTCGGGATCTCAGGTGCAATCGCGCATTTCAGCGCATAACAGGCGTAGGCCTTGGTATAGACCAGCGGCACATTGATACCCTTCTTGTCGACAGGGCTTGTGCCATCAAACGTGCAAACAACGCGGTCGTCTTCCAGTGATAGTTGCACGACCAAATTTATCGGCGCGTCAAATCCGTCAATCCGCATCGCGCCTTCGGCCTGCGCGCGAGGCAGGGCATTGATCCGCTCAATTGTGGCGCGGCGGGAATTTTCAAGGATGAACCAGCCGATCCCTTCCAGATCGTCCAGCGCAAATTCTTCCATCATCTCGACCAGCCGCCGATGACCGATCTCGTTGCAGGTCGCCAACGCATAGATATCGCCTACCAACTGATCCGGCTCGCGCACGTTGCCGCGAATGATGCGGATCAGGGTCTCATCCACCGCGCCGCGATCCATCAGCCGCATGATCGGCAGATAAAGCCCTTCTTCGTAGACGCTCGCGGCATCCGCGCCAAAGCCGCGACCGCCAATGTCGACGATATGCGCGGTGCACGCGAAAAACCCGACCATCGCACCCTTATGAAAGGACGGTGTGACGACGGTGATATCGTGAAGATGTCCGGTGCCTTCCCACGGATCATTGGTGATATAAACGTCACCCTCGGCCATTGTGTCCGCGCCGATCCGGCGGATGAAATGCGCCACCGCATCGGCCATCGCGTTCACATGCCCAGGCGTGCCGGTGACTGCCTGCGCCAGCATCTGCCCGCGCACGTCGTAGACACCCGCAGACAGATCACCCGCCTCTCGCACGGATGTTGAAAAGGCCGTGCGCACCAAGGCCTGCGCCTGTTCTTCAACAATGGAGATCAAGCGGTTCCACATCACCTGGTTTGCAACGGTGCTCATGCCTGACCCTCCCTTACGGTGACCTCGATCGTGCCGTCTGGCCATCCCTTTGCAACCCGGCTTGCCGGCACTACAATGGTCGTTTCATCCTCCGTCACGACTGCGGGGCCATCAACGGCGGCGCCGGCAAGATCGCCGCGTGCGACAACCTGCGCCTGCGCGGTCGTGCCCAACGCGGGATCAAACAGCTTACGTGTACCGCTGACCTTTGCCGCCCCGGCAGCACCCATCGCGCCAACCTTGGGCACTTCGAGCTTGGGGGTCGCCGCATTCACGGCCCAAACTGTAATTTCCACGTCCAAACCCGCCACAGGCCTTCCAAAAAGCGCGGTGTAGTCCGCCTCGAACAACTGCTGAAACGTCACCGCATCCGGGGCGCGCGCTTGCGCTTCGGTCAAGTCAATCGGGATCTCCCAGCCTTGCCCGGTGTAGCGCATGTAGGCCTTGTATTCACGCCCGATGTGGGCGTCTGCGTCACATGACCGGACAAAGGCTGTCGCCTCTTCGGCCAGTTCTGCAAGCAACGCCTCGACCCGTCCCGGATCGAAATCCGACAGTTTCATATAAACACTGCGGTTCGCCTCAAAGCTGAACGGCGCGCGCAGGAACCCGATGGCCGACCCGACACCTGCCCCCTCTGGCACCAACAACCGCTGCACACCCAGCTTCTCGCATAACCGCCCCGCATGAAGCGGGGCCGCGCCGCCAAAGGCAATCATCGTGTAGTCCGCCAAATCCTCGCCGTTCTCGACCGCATGGACACGCGCGGCGTTGGCCATATTCTCGTCCACAACCTCGGCCAGCCCAAACGCCGCCTCGGTCGCGTCCATATCCAGTGTGTCGCCGATCACCGCGTCCAAAGCGGCCCCCGATGCGTCTGCGTCCAAAGTGATTGACCCGCCTGCAAAGCTATCGGGGTCGAGCTTGCCCAGCACCAGATCCGCATCGGTAACCGCTGGTTTCGCGCCGCCCCGTCCATAACACGCGGGTCCCGGTTCGGACCCGGCACTTTCCGGACCGACACGGATTTGCCGCATCGCATCCACATGTGCCAACGATCCACCGCCTGCGCCAATCTCGACCATATCAATCACCGGGATCGAGATTGGCATCCCTGATCCCTTTTTGAACCGATATGTCCGCGCGACTTCAAACACGCGTGCTGTCTTGGGCTGCTGGTCGCGGATCAGGCAAATCTTGGCCGTGGTCCCGCCCATGTCGAACGACAGCACCTTGTCCAACCCGAACCGCTGCGCCAGCGTTGCGGCAAAAACCGCCCCGCCCGCCGGGCCGCTTTCGACCAAGCGCACCGGGAATTCGGCGGCGGATTCTATCGAAATGATCCCGCCACCCGAATGCATCAGAAAGATGGGGCAGCCTGCGCCAACCTCGGCCAACCGTCCCTTCAGCCGGCCTAGATAGGACTTCATCAGCGGCTTGATATAGGCATTTGCGCAGACCGTGTTGAACCGTTCGTATTCGCGCATCTGGGGGCTGACTTCCGATGACAGCGACACCATCACTTCCGGCAGTTTTTCGGCCAGAACTTCGCGGACCATCTGTTCATGCGCGTCGTTAAGATAGGAATGAATAAGCCCCACCGCGACGCTTTCGTAGCCCGCGCGCGCGATCTGATCGACAACCGCCTCAATGCCAGCGCGGTCCATCGGCACCAGTTCCTGCCCTTTGGCATCAATCCGGCCTGCAACCGTGAAACGCGATTGCCTCGGCAACAGCGGTTCCGGCAGTGTAAGGTTCAGATCGTATTGTTCAAACCGGCTTTCGGTGCGCATCTCGATTACATCACGAAACCCTTCGGTCGTGATCAGCGCCGTTTTCGCCCCGCGCCGCTCGATCAGCGCGTTGGTCGCCAGCGTTGTACCGTGAATGATCTGGCTGATCTGATCCGCCGCAATCCCCGCCTTGCTGCAGACTTGTTGCAACCCGTCGATGATCGCGTTCTCAGGTGCGGCATACGTCGTCAGCACCTTGGTCGAGGTCAGACCGTCCGGCCCCTCCAACACCACATCCGTAAATGTGCCGCCAATATCAACGCCCAAACGATAGGTCATCACGTGCTCCCTTGGTTGATGGCAAGGTAATCGCCGGTGGCTATCGCGTCGAATTATTTGATTTAATGATTACGATCAGGAAAAATGATTGGCTGTGTCCAACGCAATTGCAGCAGACTGCGCCACTGCGGCCTGGGTGCGTTCGGCATCGTAGCGGGCGAAAAACCGCAACGGTTCTGGCGCCCAACCATAGTCGATCTGGACCAACTTGCCCGCCGCCAGCGCCCCGCGCGCCATCGCTTCTGGCACCACGGTCACGCCGCGCCCGTCCATTGCCATCAGCAGTCCTGTGGCCAGATTGCTGGACGGCACCAACCTGACGGCAGCACCACCTTGCGCCGCAAAATGCGCCGCGATCTGCTGGAACAGGATCGTGTCGCGCCCATGGGTCAGCACCGGCTGACCTGCCACCTCTGTCACGCCGGGGGCAGCCACCCAAACCATCGGATAAGTGCCCAGCGCGACCTCTCCAGACATCGCGCGTTGAAATGGTGCATTCTGAAGGGCCAGATCAATCGCCCGTTCCGCCAGCCGCTTTTCAAGCGCAGCAGAGAAATCCACAGTCAGTTCTACATCCATCTTGGGAAAGGCATCAGCCAACCGCACCAAAAACGCCCGCAGCCAGGTTTCGGCAACCATTTCGGTCACGCCCAGCCGCAGCACGCCATCGTATAGCCCCGCCTCGCCGCTTTCGACCACCAGCGCATCCATCGCCGCCAGCACATCGCGCGCTCGCTTCAGCATCCGCGCGCCCAAGGGCGTGACCTGCATCGTATCGCGGTCCAGCAGCCGACCGCCCAGCAAGCCCTCAAGCTTGGCAATCCGGCCAGAGATATTGGGCTGCGTCGTTGCCAACCGTTCGGCGGCCTTGTTGAAACTGCGCAGGTCCGCGACCCAGACAAACGCCTCAAGCTGTTTCAGCGTGATGTTCACGCGACGGTGACGCCCGCGTCCGCCATCCCTTTCAGCGCAGCCGCAAGCGAGCCATCAAAATCAATCGCCCGCGTCAGATCGCGCCGCACCGTGACGTCGAACCCCAGCTTGGCCGCATCCTCAGCCGAATAATTCACGCAGAAATCCAGCGCGAGGCCAACCATCGTCAGCCGCGAAATCCCACGTGTGCGCAGATACCCTTCCAGCCCCGTCGGGGTAGAGTGGTCATTCTCGAAAAATGCCGAATAGCTATCAATCGCGGGGTTGAACCCCTTGCGAATGATCAGATCACCATCGGTACGCAGGCCCGCGTGAAACGCGGCACCTGTTGTCCCTTGGATGCAATGATCCGGCCACAACACCTGCGGCCCGTACGGCATCTCGGTGACGCTCATAGGTGCTGCACCCGGATGTGACGACGCAAATGACGAATGCCCCGCCGGGTGCCAATCCTGCGTCAGGATCACACTGTCGAAATCTGCCATCAGGGCATTGATCCCATCGACAATTTCGTCGCCGCCCGCCACGGCGAGCGCACCGCCGGGGCAAAAGTCATTCTGGACATCAATCACGATCAAAGCGTCAGACATGGCATTCTCCTTTGGGTCTAGGGTTAGGCGCTTGCCATGAAGTCCGCAACCTCTGCCCGCGACCGCAAATGATGCACGGTCAGATGCGGATGCTCTGCCACCATGCGCGCGATCCTGTTGCGCTGGCTGACCCGTGTCTGGAAAATCCAGACAAAGAACTCCCAAGTGTGCGCCCCAACCGTTTCAACGCAGCCCTCGGCCATATCCGGGCGGCGCTGTCCGTAGGATTGCCATAATCGCTTGACCACCCGCCAGAACCGCAGCCCTACAGGCAGGTCCAGCCAGATCAGCGTATCCGCCCGCGCTGCACGGGTGTCATAGGTCGATGACATGCCACCCTCGAACACCCAGGCCTCTTGCGCTTCAACCGCATGGGCCATCGCGTGCTTTTCCGTCATCGGGCGCGGCTCCCAGTTGGGCAGATGGTGGATGTGATCCATATGATGCACCGGCAGCCCGGTTTGCGCACCCAGCCAGCGCGCCAAAGTGCTCTTGCCTGATCCCGGCCCGCCCACGATCATGACCCGTTTCATCTGAACCTCCGCTTGTCAGATCGACCGCGATATCTTATTGCCGCCCTCCCGCAAAGAGGAATCGCGACAATGGCACGGCTTGGCATCGACTTTGGCACCTCGAACACCGCCGCAGGCGTGATGGCGGGCGACCGTCCCTTTCTGATCCCGGTTGAAGGAGGTGAGACGACCCTGCCGACATCCGTGTTTTTTGACCCCGACCGCAAGATCACGCTGTTTGGCAACGCGGCCAACCGCGCCTTGATCGACGGGCGCGAGGGGCGATTCATGCGCGCATTGAAATCTGTGCTTGGTACATCGCTGATGCATGAAAAGCGCGTCATCGCCCACGAACGCCTGACCCTGATCGAGGTCGTCGCCCGCTTCCTCGCCATGCTGCGCGAACGGGCCGAGGCGACAACCGGTCAGACATACGACACGGCACTTTCAGGCCGCCCCGTGCAATTCCATTCCACCGACGCTGCGCGCAATGCCCGGGCAGAGGATGACCTGCGCGCCGCCTATATGGCCGCAGGCTACAAGGACGTGGACTTTATGTTCGAGCCTGAGGCGGCAGCCCTGACCGCTGGCCCGCTAGAGGCTGGAACCTACGGGTTGATCGTCGATATCGGCGGGGGCACCTCGGATTTTTCCGTCTTCGCACAAGACCCCGCGACCCGCATCGTCGCCAGTCACGGCGTGCGCATTGGCGGCACCGATTTTGACCGTACACTTAGCTTGGCGCACGTCATGCCGCTTTTGGGGCGAGGTGCCGCGATCCGCAACGAAATGGGCCCCGGCAGTCACACCGCGCCCAATGCGATCTACAATGACCTCGCCACGTGGGAAAAGATCGCGTTTCTCTATTCCCCTGACAACCTGCGTCTTGCCAAACGCTATGCCAAGCTGGGCGTTGACCCGGTACTGTTCCAGCGCCTTGCCACGGTCATCGAAGAAGAAACCGGCCACGACCTCGCCTTTGCCACCGAACGCGCCAAGATTGCGGCCAATGCCGAACCCACCGCCCAGATTGATCTGCGCATCATCGAACACGGGCTATCGGCCCCGCTGACGTCTGACGCCATGTCTGATGCGCTGTCCGATTACGCCGCCCAGATTGCCGCCGCCGCGTCCGAGACTTTGACCCGCGCCAACGTCGCGCCGCGCCAAATCAACCAGATCGTCTTTGTTGGTGGCTCCAGTTTGATGGGGGTCGTCTCTTCAGCCCTCACGACGCTTTTGCCAGCCGCGACGCCCCAACAAGCCGCTGCCTTTACGGCTGTGGCTGACGGCCTCGCGATGGCTTCGGCGCGTTAAGACCTCTTCGGTGACCTTCGGCAACCTCTGATAGCCAAGTTGGTCCGCTTGGCCGGTCAAACCGGTTTTGTGTCAGAAGACGGTGACGGTGGCCCGATATATGCCCCGTCATTTTCAAGCACCAACCGCCCCACGATCTCAACCGGCTTATTGCGCTCTGAGCGATCACCAGAGGCCGCAGCGGCCCCCATTTCGCCAATCCCAGAGATTTGCACAAGCCTGCTGACCAGGTCGGATCCGCCCATCACGACAAGCGTTGTCACGACGATATCAATGCTCGCATCGACGTTGTTGCCCGACAAACGTGCAAGGATTCGCAGATCGTCAAACCAGAAAACAGCCAAACAGGCGATCACGCCCACGATCACGGTATAGGCGATCAGATAGCGGTTTCGCATCTTGTACTTCTCAACCCGGTTCGTGATGATTTCAGGGTCGCGAAAGTACCGTTGCCATCGCGGGACAAATGCCAGAACAAACATGATGGCCTTCGTCAGGCGGTCGGCGGAAAACGCTAAAATCATGATCAGAACAAGGGCGCTTGTGGCGTTCATCTGTCTGTCTCCTTTTTGGTCTATGGCCTGCGAACAAAGGTCTTTTCGGTTGGCCGACTGGAATCCGCGCGGCAACTGCTCCCGATCTCCAAACCAGCGCGATAGAAGACCCGCAGCCGGTCGGCAGGTTCATTAAATGTCGTCACGTCCAGATCGACGGTGCGCGAAAACAGGCCGCATCGGTCAATGGTGTCTTCCTCCATCCAAACCAGATCAATCAAACCAGAAAACGCGGTCTCGCTGTCTGCCCGCACCTCAAAAAATGCGCCCCCGTCCACAAAGTTGGCCCGAAGGGTGCGGCCAACGTGATAAACCTCAATCACTTCGGACCGGTCAGCACGATTGACCCATTGCCCCGACAGGTTCGGCTCGACGCTTGCCGCAACAAAGACGCCAACCGCCACGGCAGCAGTGCCCAGGTACCTTGGCCTGCGACGAAACCGCTTCCAAAGCGAACGCGGGAAGGGGCCATTTAGCTCGATGGATGCAAACACGGGAAACACCTCGTGTCATGACATGGTGCGTTAAAATGGTTTCTCAGAATAGCCCGGATTCTAGCCGATTTTCGGCAATCGGTCCAGCTTGGCCACGCTGCCCTGCTTTTCATCAGGCTCTTGGCTTGAGGTTTCTCAGGTTCCCTGCAGCACCTTGGCGAACCACATGCGTTGCGCTTTCGGGCCGCCATTGATCACCCGCTTGCACCGCGTTCCGCACAGGCGTATCTGGCAAATATGTACACCATTGCTGCGCTCTATCACTTCACCCGGTTTGAAGACCCGGCCGCCATTCGGCCGGGCCTGATCGAGGCCTGCGCGACACATGGCATCTCCGGCACCCTGTTGCTGGCGGGCGAAGGGATCAACGGGACAATTGCAGGTAGCCGCGCCGGGATTGACGCCATCCTGGGCTACATCCGTGCGCTTCCGGGGTGTGCTGCGCTGGAGCACAAGGAAAGCCAGTCCGACACGCCACCTTTTCACCGCATGAAAGTGCGGCTGAAGAAAGAGATCGTGACGATGGGCAAGCCGCAGGTCAAACCGGCGGACGGCACCGGCCACTACGTTGATCCCGCTGACTGGAACGAACTGATCCAATCCCCTGATGTGGCCGTGATCGACACCCGCAACGATTACGAAGTGGCCATCGGCACCTTCGACGGCGCGGTCGATCCGCACACCAAAAGCTTTGGCGAGTTTCCCGACTGGTGGGAAGAAAACAAAGACCGGTTTCACAACAAGAAGATCGCCATGTTCTGCACCGGCGGTATCCGCTGCGAGAAATCCACGAACTTCCTCAAGGGCCAAGGCGTGGACGAGGTCTATCACCTCAAAGGCGGCATCCTGAAATACCTCGAAGAGGTGCCGGAGGATGACAGCACCTGGCTGGGCGAGTGCTTTGTCTTTGATGCCCGCGTCTCAGTCGGACATGGGTTAGAGGTTGGTCCGCACCTCCTGTGTTACGCCTGTCGCCGCCCGATCCTGCCCGCAGACCGCGACCGGCCAGAATACGAACATGGCGTCGCTTGTCATCACTGCGCCGCTGAAACCACGGATGCGGACAAGGCCCGTTTCCGCGAGCGGCAGAAACAGATCGCGCTGTCCGCCGCGCGTGGTGAACGCCACATCGGCGGCCTTTGATGCGCCACGCCGCCATGCCCGCTGGCCTTGCGCTGCTGATCGGGTTGGCGTCAGGCATCACCGGATATCTGATCGGTATGCCGCTGCCGTGGATGCTCGGCTCTATGCTAGGGGTCACCATCGCCGCATTGGCGCATCTGCCCATTGCCGGGCCAGAGCCGCTGCGCCCCATCGTGGTCCCAGTCATTGGGGTGATGCTGGGTTCGTCGATCACCGCTGAGACGCTGCAACAGCTGGGGCAATGGTCGACCACAATCCTTATCCTGCCGCTGGCCCTGATCGGGGCTGCTGGCGCATCCTTTGCCGTCTACCGCCGCATTGGCGGCTATGACCCTGTCACAGCCTTCTATTGTTCCATGCCCGGCGGCCTGAACGAGATGTTGCTGATGGGCGCTGCTGAAGGCGGGGATGAACGCCGCATCGCGCTGGCCCATGCCGCGCGCGTGTTGATGGTGATCTTCCTCGTGGCGCTGTTTTTCGGTGTCTTCATGGGCGCGCGCACTGGTGTGGGCGGGCCAAGTTGGACGGCGCTGACGGATCTCACCGTAGTCGACTATCTGATCCTCGCGGCCTGTGCCGCTTTGGGCGTACCGCTGGCGAAACAGCTGCGCCTGCCCGCAGCCCCTGTGTTTGGCCCGCTGATCCTGTCGGGCGCAACCCATGTGTTAGGCTGGGTCACCGTGGCCCCGCCCACGCTGGTGATCATCGTCGCACAGATCGTCGTTGGCACGATCATTGGCACCCGGTTTATCGGCGCGACGCTGCGCGAACTGGGCCGCGATCTGGCGCTCGCCTGCCTTGCCACGCTGCTGATGCTGATCGCGGCCCTGGCTGTGGCGATCCTGCTGACTATGCTGATCACGGTGCCGTTGTCGCAGGCTTTTCTGGCCTATGCACCGGGCGGCCTGACCGAAATGGCGCTGCTGACACTCGCGATTGATCAGGACGTGGCCTTTGTGTCAGTCACACATATCGTGCGGATCGCTCTGGTCATCGCCATCGCACCGGCGGTCTTTAACCTCCTGCGCAAACGCCTTGTGCGCTGACGCTTGCACCGATTTGCGCAACGCCCTAGCCTAAGCGAAATCCACCGCCCGAGGCTGCTATGTTCGATC
Source organism: uncultured Paracoccaceae bacterium (assembly GCA_947492825.1). Lineage (GTDB taxonomy): Bacteria > Pseudomonadota > Alphaproteobacteria > Rhodobacterales > Rhodobacteraceae > CANMYO01. The sequence goes on along the minus strand of CANLNT010000002.1, from coordinate 190,282 downwards.
GTATCCTGTCCCTGTTTTCGCCCACGCCACATGTCACTGAACTTCCACCAGAGGACGCGCGGCACGCGCTGGGCGCGCTTCTGGTGCGAACCGCCAAGGCCGATCACGCCTATCTTTTCGAAGAGGTGGAAGAGATCGACCATGTGTTGGCCGATCTTTACGATCTGAACCCGGTTGAGGCGGCGATGATGCGCGCGGCCTGCGAAAAGCTCGAGCACGAGATGCCGACCACCGAAAACCTCGCCCAAATCCTGCACGACGCCATTTCCCAACAGGAGAGAGAGGCGGTCGTGGCCGCGCTTTGGCGCATCGTCTTTGCCGACGGCATCGAGGAAAAGGAAGAAGACGCAATCCTGCATCAGGTGGAACAGGCGCTTGGCGTCTCACCCGATGTCAGCAAGGCGCTGCATGATAAGGCGCAATCCGCCGCCGGGCACTGAATGTCGCATCTGACGTTTCTGCAAGACCTCTCGCCGGAGGATCGCGCAAGGCTGACCGCACTGACCAACCGCGCAGGGCTGATCCATCTTGCGTGGCACAGCACTTTGATCCTTGTGCCGGCCGTGCTGATCGCTGCGGGTGTGCCGGGCTGGCCTCTTTTGTTGATGCCGCTGGGGTTGTTTCTGGTGTCCCTGTTCCACCTGCTGCACGAAGCGACCCATGAAACCGTCTTTGCAGCCAAAGCGTTGAACATATGGGTGGCGCGGGTCGCCGGGTTCATCTTGTTGATCCCGCCCGCGTGGTTCCGCTACTTTCACTTTGCGCACCACAAACACACTCACGACCCCGATCAAGATCCTGAACTGGCGACCCCCAAACCGCGCACATGGGGCGGCTACATTTGGTATCTGACGGGCGCACCTCTTTGGAGATCTGTCGCCGTGACGCTTTGGACAAATGCCACCGGCGGCTGTGATGATGCCTTTGTCCCAACTCGCCAACGCAACCGCATCACGGCAGAGGCGCGCTGGATGCTTGTCGTCTACGCACTGCTTGGCGGGGCCTCAATTGCGCTGGGCTCGGCGTTGCTCTTGTGGGTCTGGATACTGCCGATGCTGATCGGCCAGCCATTCCTGCGCGCCTATCTGATGGCCGAACACACCGATTGCCCACACGTCCCTGACATGTTCAGCAACACCCGCACGATCTTTGCCAATCGTGCTGTCCGCTGGCTGGCATGGAACATGCCTTACCACGCCGAACATCACGCGTTTCCGACGGTCCCCTTTCACCAGCTACCCGCATTGCACGACATGGCGCGGACGCATCTGCGCGAAACCGAAACTAGCTATACCGCTTTTCACGCGGGTTTTGCCGAGCGTCTAACGCCCGCGCCCGGCGGCCAGGGCTGATCCAACACCAGCGGCAATGATCACGACCAGCCCAACCAGCGTCCAGCGGTCCGGCCAGTCGCCAAAGACAAGCAAACCCAGCACCATCGCGGCAATCAATTGGCTATAGATCAACGGTGCGATCACGCCTGCGGGCGTTGTCCGATTGACCTGCACCAGCAACAGGTTCCCAATCGCTGACCCCAGCGCGCTGATCGTCAAAAGTCCCATCGTGGCCGCACTGAACGCCCCCGCGCCACCAACGGCAAACGGGGCCAGCAACACCGTGCCGATGGCAAGCTGGGACAACAATAAGAATCGCGGTCGGAACCCCGGTGCCAGCCAGCGTGTTGTGACCAGATAGCCGCCATGCAGGCACCCGGCCAAAACGGCAAAGCCCATGCCGACACTCACCCCGAATCCGGGCCGCACCACGATCAGCACACCCGCGAAACTCACTGCCAGCAGCCCCGCACGCAGCACGGTCACCCGCTCTTTCAGGATCAGCGCCGACAGGACAAAGGCCACCACCGGCCCAATGAAAAACCCCGCAAAAGCGTTGGCCATCGGCTCTGTCTTCAGCGCCGTCAGAATACACGCGATCCCGCCCGCAATCAGCGCGGCCCGCAGGATCAGCCGCCAGTCCAGCATCAACCGCCACTCGTGTCGTTGCATCCCACTCAGTGGTGCCAACACGATCACCGCCAGCGCAAACCTTGCCCAGGCCACAAAAAACGGCGCAAACCCCATGCCGCCCAAAACTTTCCCAGCCGCGTCCCCGCCAACAATCAGGAACATCGCGGTCACGACAAACAGGATGACGTGGGGCAGGGGCATGTCAGTTGGGGCCAGTTGTTCGATGTATCTTGTAAACTCAATTGCCGATTGTTCTAGTCGGATGCAATACATCGCTATGAAAGAAGCCCATTGAAGATTTTCTACTCATGGCAGTCCGACTCTCCCGCGCATTTGAACAGATACTTCGTCCGGGATGCGTTGCGCGACGCGCTGAAAGCTTTGAAGTCTGACCCAGAGATTGTGGACGCCATCCGCAGCAGCAACGATCTGCACCTCGACCATGACACAAAAGGTGTGAAAGGTGCCGTCCCGATTGCGCAGGTTATTCTCGAAAAAATAGATATGTCATCAGTTGTAGTCTGCGATGTCACGCTGGTCGCCAAAGGGACTGACGGTAAGCCGCACATCAATAGCAACGTCGCGATTGAGCTTGGTTATGCACTTGGCAAGCATGGGTACGGATGCGTGTTGAACGTAATGAATACGGCCGATGGCCGACCAGAGGCTCTGCCCTTCGATCTTCGCGACCGTTCGCACCCCGTCCAGTATAATGCGACTGCCGAACTAACAAAGGAAGAGCTGAAGGCTGTCAGAAATAGGCTGACCGCGGATTTTGTGGAAATCCTGCGGCAATACCTCAAATCTGCACAGGCTGAAAACGCAGTCGGCTCCCCTCCAAGTGCCAACTTTGAGCCTGCAAAACCAACGTTTGTTCCATCCGCATTTTGGCAGAGGCAGGAGCCGCTTTGCACCCGCGTAACAAAGCAATTTGTCTGCAGCGAAGAACTGCTGGTGTCGCTTCGTATCTTGCCGAAATCTGCACAAGAGCGCCTGACGCGTTCGGAGTGTAAAGAGCGTGTTTCAGATCTTGGCCCCTTTGGTAGGACGGACGGCCACTATAACGACGTGAACTCTTGGGGCGGGATTAGCTTTGGTGTCAACTTCGGCACCCGGGATATATGCTCGGCAACGCAGCTCTTTGAAAGCCGCGAAATCTGGTGTTTTGACGATGGTTTCTTCGAACAGATCCAGACGCATGAGGGGCTCGAGCGTGTTCTGTTTGTTCCCGCGCGCCTCAGCGACGAACTGCCCCGCAACATCCAAAAGGTCGTTCAATCGGCAAAGTCTCTGATTATCGGCCCAATGGACCTGCAACTCACAGCATCCAGCTTGAAAGGGTGCCACCTCAGGGTCGGCGACAGCTACTTTTATGAGGACAAACCGTTCTTCGACGACTCAGTCACGTCAACTATCGTTGATCCAGTCAGCGTTACGCCACGCCAGATGACCCGTATGTTCATCAATGCGCTGTATAATGCCGCTGGCCAGACACCCAACCTCGCCGCGCTGAATCTTACGGACTAGCCCAACAACACCCTCACTGGACACCATAAGCCCAAATTGCTCTAACCGCCTCCAAGCCAACGGAGGACCAGAATGGTCGACATCGCCACCCGCGTCTGGAACCACAAATGGAAGATCGACCCGATCGTCCGTTCCCTTATCGACACCGATTTCTACAAACTGCTGATGTGCCAATCGGTGTTCCGCAACAAACCCGACACGGCCGTCACCTTCTCCCTCATCAACCGTGCCACCCATATCCCGCTCGCCACCCTCATCGACGAGGGCGAGCTGCGCGAGCAACTCGACCACATCCGCTCCCTCTCGCTCCGCCGCGGCGAAAGCACATGGATGCGCGGCAACACCTTCTACGGCAAACGTCAGATGTTCTCGCCCGAATTCATGGACTGGTTTGAAAACCTCCGCCTGCCGCCCTACCACCTTGAACGCGTTGGTGACCAATACGAACTCACCTTCGAAGGATCATGGCCCGAGGTCATGCTTTGGGAAATCCCCGCTCTCGCTGTGCTGATGGAACTGCGCGGCCGCGCCGTCCTCGGCGCCATGGGCCGGTTTGAACTGCAAGTCCTCTACGCCCGCGCCATGACCAAACTCTGGGAAAAGGTCGAGCAACTGCAAACCATCCCCGACCTGCGCATCGCGGACTTCGGCACCCGCCGCCGCCACTCCTTCCTCTGGCAGGACTGGTGCGTGCAGGCCATGTCCGAAGGTCTGGGCAGCGCCTTCGCGGGCACCTCCAACTGCCTGATCGCCAAGAACCGCGACATGGAGGCGATTGGAACCAACGCCCACGAACTCCCCATGGTCTATGCCGCCTTGGCGCAGGGCGACGCGGCACTGGCCCAGGCCCCCTACGACGTGCTGTCCGACTGGCAGGCCGAACACGACGGCAACCTGCGCATCATCCTGCCCGACACCTACGGCACACCGGGGTTCTTGGAGCGTGCGCCGGATTGGCTCGCCGGCTGGACCGGCATCCGCATCGATTCAGGTGACCCCGCCGCCGGTGCCGAAGCCGCAATCGCGTGGTGGACATCCCGCGGCGAAGACCCCCGCCAAAAGCTCATCATCTTCTCCGACGGCTTGGACGTCGACAAAATCCTGTCCCTGCACGCACAGTTTGTGGGCCGAGTCCGCGTGTCCTTCGGCTGGGGCACCATGCTGACCAACGACTTCAAAGGTCTGACTGACGGTGACAGCCTCGCCCCCTTCTCACTGGTCTGCAAAGCCGTCTCGGCCAATGGCAACGCGACGGTCAAGCTGAGCGACAACTCGAATAAAGCGATGGGGCCACTTGACGAGATCACTCGTTACAAGCGAGTGTTCGGTGTCGGTGATCAGGCCGAATTTGAAATCTTGGTTTGACAATCGCATTGGGCAACAACAAAGAGAACAATGGATCAAATTGAAAACGAAAAACTCGACGAGAGCATTAGACATATTCTCTCTGGAAACGCAGTATGCTTTGTTGGGGCCGGATTTTCAATAGGAGGTGAGAACAGCGAAGGAGAGAGCATTCCTAGTACTGGGGAACTGGAGAAGCTGCTTCGCGAACTTGCTGACTTGCCTCCAGATGAGCAATCGACACTTCCAGCACTAGGCGACTATATCGAAGATGATCCACGGCTCGCTCCAGAACTTCGATCTCTATTGGCTAGGCGGCTTACGATTTGCAAGCCCAATGCAACGCAACAAGCGCTTATCTCATTGCCGTGGCGGGCAGTTTTTACAACAAACTACGACGATCTATTTGAGCGTGGTCCGAACCCAAGTCAATATAACCCAGTCTCAATCGCAACAATGAAAACTGGCACAGCAACGAGTAAGAAATCTATTGTCTACCTCCATGGAAGGGCCGCAGATATTAACGAAGGGATGACAGATCCTGGCCTTGTGCTTAGCGAGAGAAGTTACATTGAACTCCAGCAAAGCAATAGAGAGTTGTTTTCGATGCTGGAAAACGAGATCCACGACGCCACTCGTGTATTTTTTGTTGGATACTCATTGTCCGACTTAGCGATTGCGAAGAGCGTGTTCAGAGTCGGGGCATTGCGAAATCGCTCGGTTATCATAAACCGGCCAGACACAAGCCCAGTTGAAGATGCGAGGCTAAAGAAATTCGGCTCTCTTTATCCGATAGGTGTAGATGGTCTTGTTGAGCAAATAGATAAGCTTAGATCGGTAGGAGATTTATCATTTAGTGCCGTCTCTCCTAAATATTTGGGACATGAAAGTACAAATATCAGTTTAGCCGAAACCGCCCGAGCGGACGTTGAGAAACTACTGCTGACCGGTAAATTCGACCCGGATCTATATGTCCGTCAGCTTCAGAACCCTGACGAGGAGCAAAAGTATTGCGTTGACCGATCCGAAAAGGCTGAACGCATTATCAATGCGGTTTCGACAGGACGCAATCGTTTTCTTGTGACATCTGATCTCGGGAATGGGAAATCGATATTCTTGAGACAACTCAGCTGTCGCTTTGCTGTGGATGGTTATGATGTTTACAGAGTCGAATCTACGGTTGAGGGGATATTTGGTGAGATTGACTTGTCGATGTCGCGGCCGGGGAGAAAGTGCTTTATTGTCGATGATTTTGTGAGGCACCGAAGAGTCGCGGAGTATATCGGATCTAAGTTAACCGGAGAATCTGTACTTATTCTGAGCGCAACAAACTCTGATGATGAATTTGTTATGAAATCCGTCCCGGATTCGGTTGGCGGTTCTGTCTCTACAGTTTCTTTGGACCAGCTATCGGTAGAAGAGCTTGTTAGATGGGACAGTTTTCTCGAGAGTTGGGGCTTTTGGGAAGAGGCACTTAAGACAACAGCGGAAGACCGCATGGATCATCTCAAGCAGAGATGCGCTGCCGAAAATAGATCGATTCTAGTTTCGATGTTCAGCAACTCGAGCTTGGCGAACCGTATTGATCAAATTGTCAATTTTTTCCTCGGACAGAACCCTGGCCATCGCCAAGCGTTTATCGCAATTCTAATTAACGGTCTGTGTAGCCAACACGTACAATGGAGCCGTATTGTCGCTTGGTTGAATCTCGACGAATTTGACCTCGAACAAAAGATACGGTCGTCTGGCGTGTTGAGTTTCATGGGGCGTGGTGCTGAAGGATGGTACAATTTTTCCTCGAATAGTCTTTCGGATTTTATTCTGAACAAGTACGAATTTGAAACTAGTGAGATTGTTGATGTCTATAGTGAAATTGTCCGTCAAACCGCCTATAGCAGTACGGATAGGAGTCTTGGTTGGGATGCGAAGCAGAATCTAAAGGAACTGATGAGGTTTGGCTATTTGTCGACGCTGCTCCGAGACAGAGATGATGCGAAACTGGCAATATCTTCGGTATACTCCCGGCTCGGAGCTGTAGGACCCATCCGTAAAAGTGATCAGTTTTGGCTGCAATATGCGATGTCAGAGATCGAGCTTGATAACTTGGATCGCGCGGATGGTTTTATTGCAAATGCGCTGGCAATCGCAGAGCGAAAAGGAGTGGACTACCTGAAGCACCAGATAAAGGATCAACGGGCCAGACTCCGCTTGAAAATGGCAGCGAAACTTGATCGTCCTTATCGCCCATCAGATGTCAAAGAGGCAATTCAAGACCTAATAGACAATCTATCTCTTCGAGAATCATTGGCGATCTATTCAATGCGATCAGTGCCGTTACTTGAGGAGTTTTTAGAAGCTCGCCTAGATGAGTTGACACGGGAAGAAGTCGCGCACCTTAAGAATTTTTTGACGAAATTAGGCTCTTCCATTGAGGGAAGGGACCGACTGGAGAAGAGCAGGCGAGGCGAGGTCGCTGTATTGAAAGGAAATATTTTGCGTTGCAATGTTCTGATAGCGTCAATTTGACTCCTACTCCTACTCCTACTCCTACTCCTACTCCTACTCCTACTCCTACTCCTACTCCTCCACCTTCCCCCGCAATGCCTTCACCGCCCCGCGGTGCTTCTTTCCCTCCAACCGCCGCTTGACCGACCCATAGGTCGGCTTCGTCGGACGCCGCCGTTTGGGCACCTCGGTCGCTTTGCGGATCAACTCCGCCAAACGCTCCATCGCGATCTCGCGGTTGCGGGCTTGTGACCGGGTCTCTTGCACAAAGATCACCACGGCCCCGTCCTTCGTCCATTTCTGCCCCGCGATCCGCCGCAGCCGCCGCTTCACCGCGTCGGGCAGGTTCGGCGACCGCTCTGCCTCGAACCGCAATTCGACTGCTGTGGACACTTTGTTCACGTTCTGCCCGCCGGGGCCGGACGCGCGGACAAAGCTTTCGGTCAGTTCCCAGTCGGCAATCTCGATATGATCGTTAACGCGCATTCAGACTTTCGTGCATATGGTTTGTGTATGGGGTGTGCATGGTTTCTTGGCAGGTTCTGTATACCCGATTTTGGCCGCGCGCACCCTTAACCCAATTTCGGGCCGCAGCGCCCCTTTCGCCCGCGCATGACACCGCAAAGATGAAAAAAGGGCCACCCCGGCGATGGGATGGCCCTTTCCTGAAAGTTGCGGAGGTGGGTCGGTTAGGATCTCCACCTTGTGGTCTTCTCAGCTAGGGGCTGCCCTAGGTGTGACCCCCACAAGTTGTCCCGACTGCCTTCTCCAATACTTCATGATGCACTGGATCACCTCCTTTCAAATGTTTCGCCTAAAGGAAGGTTCGCACAGATTTGGTATATGTCAAATTAATTTCCACAACTTTTCGTGCTTAGGCCGTCCGTTGCAGCATCCGCCCAACAATCAGGCGGAATGGCACCAGTGCCAGCAGCGCAATGGTTAACTTCACGCCCCAGTCGGCCACGGCCAGCGAAACCCACAGCGGAACCAGCGGACCTTGGTTAAGAAACGGCACCAACTCCTGCGCCCAGACGATTTGTTCGTCCGCTAAGGCATTGAAACCATTGAAGATCGCCGCAAACGCGATAGAGAAAAAGATTAACGTGTCCACTGTAGAACTGACCAAGGTCGAGCCCAGCGGCGCGGTCCACCAAGACCCTTCGCGGAGCCGGTTAAATACTGCAATATCAAGCAGTTGCGCGATCAGAAACGCACTGGCAGAGGCAATCGCAATCCGGATTGCAACCGCAGGCCCGAACTCCAGCATGATCTGACTTCCGATCAAAGAACAAACAATCCCCACGCAAAGCCCTGAAAAGACTACCTTTCTTGCCTCCGACGCGCCGTAAACACGGTTCATGATGTCGGTCACAAGGAAGGCCAGCGGATAGGTAAACGCCCCCCAGGTCAGCAATCCGTCAAGGATCAGAAATTGAACAAGAATATTCGAAGCGACCACGATAATGGCCATGGCGATGACGCCGGGAAGGATACGCATTTTGATGTTTCCGTTTTGACAAGGGTGCGGCACTTGGTCCCCGACCATTCGGGGACGGCGCGGTCTAACGCCCCGCGATCTAACGGTCAATCCGGTATTCGATCACTTCGGTCTGCTGAAAGAACTGAAAGTTGTCATCCGAAACCAATGTCATGATCAACCCGCGCTGGGGGTCTTGCCAAACGCTGATGCCTTCAAGATTGTCGTGCGCCGCATTCGCCGTTTGCAGCAGAACGGTCTCATCCGCGCCAGTGAGATCAAACCGGCGTACCCGGCTGCGAAAGCCTGCACCTGTGAAGTCTCTTTCCAGCACATAAAGCAGCCCATCAGGCCCGACGTCCGCCCCAACAATCAGAAAAGCACCGCGCCGCGGCAAGCGAAATGGGATGTCCCAGCCCGCACCTTCGCGATACCGGTAGACAGGAAACGGTCGGTTCGCCCGGCCAGAGCGTTCGGGGATCGCAAAAAGCCCGCCGTCGGGGCCAATGGCAAGGCTTTCGAGCGACGCATTGCCGGACAGCTTTTCAAACTCTGGGTGGACCAGCTCTTGTGCAGCTGGGTCGGTGGTGTCGCCATAAACTGCAACCCGCGTTTCCCCCTCAAAGGACACATAGGTCAGGCCATCAATGCCAATAGCAAGACCCTCGGAATCGCTGAATTCCTTGTTTACACGCCGACCATCCGGGCGCTTCAGCCGGTACCGGGTTTCAATGGGCATCGCGATGATCTCTCCATCCTCGCGCAGGATCGGACCTGTGCGAATAAGGCCCTTGTCGTTTAGCGCCACGTAACGTGTGCCGCCGTCGATCACCTCCAAACCGGAGATCCCGCCAAAGCCCTCGTCCCCACCATTCCAGATGAATTGCCCGGCCAGCGTCACCTCGGACGGCAGCGGGGCACAGCCTGCAAGCAGGGCAAGTGTCAGATAAAGAAGACGCATTCAGTTCGCGGCGAGGACAGCGGCGCATTGCGCGGGCAAACGGCCCACGGTGATCTCGCGTCGCGGAGCAGCGGGCGTAGCATTTGGATCAGGGGGCGGCGGGTTCAGAATGTTGTTCACCCAGGTCTGGGCATCCGCGCAGCCATCACCTGGCGGCGGCGGGGCCTGATCGACACAGCCACTGTCACCCGCAGGACACTTCAGCCGGACATGGAAATGGTAATGATGCCCCCACCACGGCCGGATCTTGTTCAGCCAGCTACGGTCACCCGTCGCACTATTGCACATCGCAACCTTTGCGCCGGGAAACACGAAAATCCGCGCGACACGCGGGTCGGATGCTGCGGCCTTCAGCACCGCTTCGTGCTGCGGGGTCCAGCGGTCATTTGTATAAGCCCCGGACGCGCGGCGCATTGAAATCGAAGAGATATTCTCGCGTTCTTGTGCCGTCAGGTTCAGGCGGTCGGGTGGAAGCATCCAGATGTCAACATCCAGACCCGACTGATGGCTGCGGTGCCCGGTCAGCATCGGGCCGCCACGTGGCTGACTCATGTCGCCGATATAAAGCCCTTCCCAGCCCGGCAGGTTCGCAACTTTCCGGCTCAGATCTTGCACGTAGTCCACGGTAATCGGCTGCGCCCAATTGCGGTTGCGCGACAGGCGCATCGCTTGCCATGTCGGCCCTGTTTCCGGCAATTGCACAGCACCCGCCTGACAGCCCAGCGCATAGCCGCCGATGGCGTCGGGGGCTTGAGCGGATGCGACGCGGGCGGCCCCAAACAATTGCTTGGCTATCCGCGTGTCGTTGGTGTTCTGCGTTGAAACGGTCGCCTGCGGGGCGCTGGCGGTTTCGGTTTGACACCCGGCCAACAGGGCAAGGGCGGCGATTACTGCTGCAATGCGGACCATTCTGCACGATCTCCGTCTTTGTTCACCCACCTTAACAAGATCAGGCCAAGAATGAAGAGAAAGATCACCGGCAAGAAGCCGAGTTGCACGTTTCCGGTCATCGCCGTGAAGACACCGATCAGGAAGGGCGCAAGAAAAGCCGTTGCTTTGCCGGACAGTGCAAATAGCCCAAAGGCTTCGGTCGGGCGCTCTGGGTTGGTGTGGCGTACCATCATCGACCGCGACGCGGCATAAAGTGCACCACCGGCCCCGCCAATGATCGAACCACAGGTGAAAAAGATGATGTCGGGTAGGGATGATCCAGCAGGCAGCGGAATCCCAAACAACTGCTCTCGCGACATGCCGACAATAAAGGAACTGACGATCAGCAGCATAATGATGCAAAAGATAATCACAGGTTTTGGCCCGAACCGTGCGTCAAACCGCCCGCCGATATAGGTAAAGACGGCCGCCGTGATCACACTGATGATGCCAAACGGCCCAAGCTGAGCGATGCCCCAATCCAGCACAAGCGTGGCATAGACCCCGCCAAAGGCATAAAGCGCGTTTAGACCGTCGCGATAGAACATGGATGCCAGCAGGAATGTTCCGGTGCTCTTGCGGCGAAAGACGGATTTGATCGTGGCGATCAGATCGCCAAACACCTTGCCAATGCTGGGCCTTTGACCTGCGTCCTCGGGGTTATCCTTGACCCACAAAAAGAACGGTAGAATGAAAAGCGCATACCAGATCGCCATGAACGGCCCGACAGCGCGGGTACCTTCACGCATCTCAGGGTCCAGCCCAAAGATGGGTGACAGCCCAACCAGCGTCTTGCCGGTATCGCCGCTTTCGGCAAAGAAAATCAGCATGATGAAGAGCGAGATCAACCCGCCCCAATAGCCAAACGACGCGCCCGAGCCCGAGATGCGCCCGACCTCTTCTTCTGATCCCAGTGAAGGCAGATAGGCGTTGATGAAATTCAACGCGGATTCAGCAGCGATAAAGCCAACGTAGAACAGGATCAAAAAGAAGATAAGCGATGATGTGTTGGGCTCCATATACCAAAGCGACCATGCGCCACCGATATAAAGCAACGAAAACAAGGCGATCCAAGGACGCTTGCGCCCAGTGCTGTCGGCGAAGGCGCCAAGCATTGGCGCAGTCAGGGCGATGAACAACCCCGCGACCGTCTGCCCAAAGGCCCATGTGCTTTGCGATTGGGCGCGTGCGGCTTCGTCATCCAGACCGGTGCCGAGAAAATAGCTGGTTGCAACAAGCGCAAAGTAGGGGCCGAAGATAAAGGTCAGGCCGAGCGTATAGTAGGGCTGGCTTGCCCAATCGAACAACATCCATCCCCAGATGCGTTTCTTGCTGACTGCCATATGCCTCTTCCCCGTTTTGTTGAGGGATAAGAGCCTGATGGCGGGCGATGATGCAAGTAAAGCTTTTAAGTGCCCGACAGATCGGCAGGCAGCACAGGTGGCCAGGGGCGGGTTGCATCGGCATCAACCCAGTTTTGGGACCAGTCTGGTAAGGCAGGGCGATCCCCTTCGAACCCAATCGCGCGGAACACGGTGCCCGGTCGTACAATGCCATTCTTGTCCGTCACGGCAGAGCGATAAAGCGCCTGTACCGCGCATTCTGCACCGATCCAGATCGTGTGTTCGAGGTAGAAGAACTTGTCGTCCCAGCCCAGGCAGCGGTGAACAGCCTTGAACCGCACAAACGGGCGAATGCGCTTGCGATACCGGACCGAGCTACCGGCCATTGTGATGCCCCAACTGTTGTCGCGCGTGGCCTTCAAAAGGCCTACGCGTTGCGCCAGCACAGTGCGCCCGAAATCCAGCACCGTCAGGATGCGCCCATTGTTCATTTCAATGAAAAAGTCGATGTCCTGTGGCCAGCATCGATGCCAGGAAACATGGGTTCCCAGGATCGGCAACGCGGGTGCATTGCGGTTGATCAGCATCTCTTTGGCGGCGCGGATGAAAGGGTACATATGGGGTCTCCTGCACCCCAAAATATTGACGCTTACGTAAACGTCAATTTTGACCTTACGGCAACCTTGGCTTGCAAGGTGGCGGTTGATTGCTTACCTGCCTCTGCGTGGAAAAGAGAAAGGCCAAGCCATGAATGACATTGTTCAGATCGCACTGCTGCTGATCGGTGTGGCGCGTACGTTCATCTTTATCCACTTCATCATGAGCTGGCTGATCAGTTTCAACGTGCTCAACGTCCAGCAGCCTTTTGTGGCGCAGGTCTGGTACGGTCTGCAGCGGCTGCTTGATCCGATTTACCGACCAATCCGCCGGGTTCTGCCCGATATGGGCGGGATTGATCTGTCGCCGATTGTGGCACTGATCGGATTGGAAATCTTGCGCATCCTGATCATCTGACGCCTATCGGAAACAGTGATGGCGCAAAAGCGGGGTCGCGCGTCGCGGATAGGCTTCTGATCTTGCGCAGAAAATGGTGTAACCTGTGCCAAGTCGCAGGAGTCGCCCCATGTCGGATAAGATCACATTCACCCTTGATGGCCAGTCCGTCACCGCCGAGCCCGGCATGACTATCTGGGAGGTCGCAAATGGCCGCGGCCTGGTGATTCCGCATCTGTGTCACAAGCCGCAGCCCGGCTACCGGTCTGACGGCAACTGCCGCGCCTGCATGGTCGCGATCGAAGGTGAGCGGACGCTGGCCGCTTCTTGTATCCGTGAACCTGCCGAAGGGATGGTCGTCACCACCGATCAGCCGCGCGAAGTGCAGGCCCGCAAGATGGTGATGGAACTGCTGGTGGCTGACCAGCCCGCGCAGGAAGAGGCACGCGACAAGTCCAGCCACCTATGGGATATGGCGGCCGCGCAAGATGTGGACGCCAGCCGCTTTCCAGCGATGGAACCGGACCATATCCCGCTATTGGACGACAGCCATGTGGCGATGCGCGTCAATCTGGATGCCTGCATCCAATGCGGCCTTTGCGTGCGCGCCTGCCGCGAAGTGCAAGTCAATGACGTGATCGGCATGGCGGGGCGTGGCCACAATGCCTACCCGGTTTTTGATATGGCTGACCCGATGGGTGACAGCACCTGTGTTGCCTGTGGCGAATGTGTGCAGGCTTGCCCGACAGGGGCGCTGATGCCAGCGACTGTGCTGGATGACGCGCAGGTAGGCGACAGCGCGGACTACGACAAAGAGGTCAAGTCCGTTTGCCCCTTCTGCGGTGTTGGCTGCCAGGTCAGTCTGAAGGTCAAGGACAACAAGGTCAAATTTGTCGACGGCATCAACGGACCGGCAAATGAGGGCCGATTGTGCGTCAAAGGCCGCTTTGGCTTTGACTATATCCACCACGATCACCGCCTGACGAAACCACTGATCCGACGCGACGACGCGCCTGCAAAGGGTCTAAACGTTGATCCGGGCAACTGGCAGGAATTCTTCCGCGAGGCGTCATGGGACGAAGCGCTGGATGCTGCCGCCAACGGCCTGAAAGACATTGGCGGCACCGGTGTCGCGGGCTTTGGGTCTGCGAAATGCACCAATGAAGAGGCCTATCTGTTCCAAAAGCTGATCCGCCAAGGCTTTGGCCACAACAACGTCGATCACTGCACGCGGTTGTGCCATGCCTCGTCCGTTGCCGCCCTGATGGAAAACGTTGGTTCCGGCGCTGTGACTGCGACCTTTAACGAGATTGAAAACGCGGATGTGGCCATCGTGATCGGGGCCAACCCGGTCGAGAACCACCCCGTTGCCGCGACCTATTTCAAACAATTCACAAAGCGTGGCGGCAAGCTGATCGTGATGGACCCGCGTGGTGTAGGTCTGCGCCGCTTCGCGACCCATATGCTGCAATTCCGCCCCGGCGCGGATGTGTCGATGCTGAATGCGATCATGCATGTGATCGTGGAAGAAAAGCTTTATGATCAGCAGTACATCGACGCCTATACCGAGAACTGGGAGGCCGAGAAGGCGCATCTTGCCGACTTTACACCCGAAAAGATGGAAGGCATCTGCGGCATACCAGCGGATACCCTGCGCGACGTGGCCCGCACTTTTGCCGGGGCGAAATCGGCGATGATTTTTTGGGGCATGGGCGTGTCCCAGCACATCCACGGCACCGACAACTCGCGCTGCTTGATCTCGCTGGCGCTGATGACCGGGCAGGTGGGCCGTCCGGGCACCGGGCTGCACCCACTGCGGGGCCAGAACAACGTGCAAGGCGCTTCTGACGCAGGCCTGATCCCGATGTTCCTGCCTGACTATCAGCCTGTGGGCGATGACGGCGTGCGATCCGCCTTTCAAGAGGTTTGGAACGAGGGCCGTATCGACCCTAACAAAGGTCTGACCGTCACTGAAATTCTGGATGCCGTTCACGCGGGCGACATTCACGGCATGTATATCTTGGGCGAAAACCCCGCGATGTCTGACCCAGATGTGGAACATGCGCGGGATGCGCTGGCGAAACTCAAGCATCTGGTGGTGCAGGATATTTTCCTGACTGAAACCGCAAACTTTGCCGATGTGATCCTGCCCGCGAGCGCCTTTGCCGAAAAGACCGGCACGGTCACCAACACCAACCGTCAGGTTCAGATGGGTCGCCCCGCTGTTGCGCCACCGGGCGACGCGAAGGAGGATTGGTGGATCACCGTCGAACTTGCCAAGCGCCTTGGTCTGGGCTGGACCTACACGCATCCAAGCGATGTGTTTGGTGAGATGACGCAGCTGATGAAATCGCTCAACAACATCACTTGGGATCGGTTGGAATCGCAAAACGTCGTGACTTACCCGTCGCTTTCGCCAGAAGACCCGGGCCAGCCGATCGTGTTTGGGGATGGCTTCCCCCGGCCCGATGGACGGGCGCGGTTCACCCCGGCGAGCGTCATCGCACCCGATGAAACACCGGACACCGAATATCCAATGATCCTGACCACTGGCCGCCAATTGGAGCATTGGCACACAGGGTCGATGACCCGTCGGTCCAAAGTGCTGGACGCGGTCGAGCCTGAAGCAAACTGTTCGCTGCACCCGTCTACGCTACGTAAATTGGGCGTTGAACCCGGTGGGTTGATCCGCCTGACCACGCGGCGCGGGTCGATCACGGTGATGGCGCGCGCGGATCGGGCTGTCTCTCCCGATATGGTGTTCCTGCCATTCGCCTATGTTGAGGCGGCAGCCAATATTCTGACCAACCCCGCCGTGGACCCCTATGGCAAAATCCCAGAGTTCAAATTCTCTGCGGTGCGGGCCGAAAAGGCAGAGGCCGTGGCAGCGGAATAGGGTTAAATGAACGCTTGTTCAAAAAACCGTTGACGTGACACGGGGCGGCGGCACACTATTGTTCTTATAGGCCAGCACGAAAAGTGACTCGGTCAAGATCGGCAATGTCCGGTCAGGGAGGACAATTGAATATGACGCCTGCCACGCCCGATGGGGCGCTGCATTCTATTCCTGCTTTGCTGGCCCGCAACGTGGCGCAGCATGGATCAAAGGCGGCTTACCGCGAAAAGGAATACGGGATCTGGCAAAGCTGGACCTGGGCCGATGTGGCCGAGGAAACCGATGCCCTTGCTTTGGGTCTGCTGGATATTGGCGCGGCAGAGGGCGACCATATAGCAATCATCGGGCGTAACCGCCCTGCGTTGTATTGGGCGATGATCGCGGCGCAAAAGATTGGCTGCGTGCCGGTGCCGCTTTATCAAGACGCCGCCGCCGAAGAGATTGCTTATGCGCTTGATCACTGCGGTGCGCGCTATGCAATCGCGGGGGATCAGGAGCAGGTCGACAAGATTGCAGATGCGCGCGATGGGCTGACCACGCTTGAGCATGTGATCTATCTGGATGGGCGGGGCCTGCGAAAGTATGACCATACGGCGATGACCTCTTACGCGGCTGTGCAGGATCGGGGCCGCGCGTCGGGATTGTCTCCCCTTCTTGCAGAGCGGACGGCAGCGCAGGATTACGACAGCACCTGCGTGATGCTGTATACCTCTGGCACCACAGGTCGCCCCAAGGGCGTTGTGCTGTCGAACCGCAATGTCATTGAAACCTCTAAGAATTCTGCGGAATTTGATCATCTTAAAGTCGGTGACGAGGTTCTCGCCTATTTGCCGATGGCTTGGGTTGGGGATTTCATTTTCTCAATCGGGCAGGCGATGTGGACTGGGTTTTGTGTCAATTGCCCCGAGTCCGAACACACCATGATGACCGACCTGCGCGAGATCGGGCCGACATATTATTTTGCCCCGCCACGGGTGTTCGAAGGGCAGCTGACCTCTGTCATGATCCGGATGGAAGATGCGGGGCGGTTCAAGAAATGGCTGTTTGACCATTTCATGGATGTCGCCCGCCGTGTGGGGCCAGATTTGTTGGACGGTAAGGACGTCAGCTTAGGGGACACGCTGCGCTATCGGTTAGGCAATTTTCTGGTCTTTGGTCCGTTGAAAAACACATTGGGACTAAGCCGTGTCAGGGTGGGCTATACCGCTGGCGAAGCGATTGGGCCCGAGATTTTCGACTTTTACAGGGCGCTGGGTATCAACCTCAAACAGCTCTACGGTCAGACCGAAGCCACTGTTTTCATTACACAACAACCCGACGGTGAAGTCCGGTCTGACACCGTTGGTGTGCCGTCCCCGGGTGTCGAGATCAAGATCGAAGACAGCGGCGAAGTCTTCTATCGCTCGCCCGGCACCTTTGTTGAGTATTACAAGAACGCCGAAAGCACGGCCTCGACCAAGGATACCGAAGGCTGGGTTGCTACAGGCGATGCGGGATTCATCGAAGAGGACACCGGGCATCTGCGGATCATCGACCGGGCCAAGGACGTGGGCAAGCTGGCCGATGGCGGGCTGTTTGCGCCGAAGTATGTTGAAAACAAACTGAAATTCTATCCCAACATCCTTGAAGCCGTAGTGTTCGGTGCAGGCCGTGATCGGTGCGTGGCGTTTATTAACATTGACTTAACAGCGGTAGGCAATTGGGCGGAGCGGAACAATATCGCCTATTCCAGCTATCAGGAATTATCGCAGCATCCCAAGGTCTTGGACACGATCCAAGGCCATGTGAACGCGGTCAATGAAAGCGTGGCCCAAGACACGATGCTTTCCGGTTGCCAAATCCATCGGTTCCTTGTGCTGCACAAAGAGCTGGACGCCGACGATGGCGAGATGACCCGGACACGCAAGGTGCGCCGCGCGGTCATTGGTGACAAATTCGATGACCTGATTGCGGCGCTCTATGGTGATGCGTCAGAGGTCTATACCGAAACCGAAGTCACCTATGAAGACGGGCGCAAGGGCAAGATCACGGCGACGCTGGATATCCGCGACGCACAAGTGATGGCAAAGCGGGAGGCCGCGGCGTGATGGCAGTATGTAACCGACACGTTAACATTTCCGCAGGTGGGCGCGCGCAATGAAGGACACCGCCGACAGCTATGTGACAGAAGATGGCCGCACCATCGGTAAGGTCTTGATGGATATGCGGAATATCACGCTGCGCTTTGGCGGGGTGGAGGCGATCAAGGATATCTCTTTCGACATACGCGAAGGTGAAATCCGCGCGATCATTGGGCCAAACGGGGCCGGCAAATCCTCGATGCTGAACGTAATCTCGGGATTCTATAACCCGCAGGTGGGTGAGGTCTGGTTTCGGGGCGAAAAGCGCCCGCCGATGAAGCCCTATCAGGTCGCAAGGCACGGAATTGCAAGGACTTTTCAGAACATCGCCCTGTTTGAAGGGATGAGCGTTCTGGACAACGTGATGACGGGCCGCTTGCGGCAGATGCAGACCGGGTTATTTGCCCAGGCGCTGTGGTGGGGCAAGGCCCAGCGGGAAGAGGTGGAAAACCGCGAAGCCGTTGAAAAGATTATCGACTTTCTGGAGATTCAGGCGATCCGCAAGACCCCGGTTGGGCGGCTGCCTTATGGACTGAAGAAGCGGGTCGAGCTGGCCCGCGCGCTGGCGGCCGAACCCGATCTGTTGCTGCTGGATGAGCCGATGGCGGGGATGAACGTCGAGGAAAAAGAGGACATGTCCCGCTATATCCTTGATGTGAATGACGAATTTGGCACCACGGTTGCGCTGATCGAGCACGATATGGGGGTCGTCATGGACCTGAGCGACCGCGTTGTGGTGATGGATTATGGCCGCAAGATTGGCGATGGTACCCCCGATGAGGTGCGCGGCAATCAGGACGTGATTGATGCCTATCTGGGGGTGCAACATGACTGATTGCGGGATGCACATACCATACACAACCTATGCACATTCCATGCGCCCCAAAGCGTTAATTTTTGTTCACACTGTACGGTGGAAAGGGGCTGCTGATGTCTGCTGACTTCCTTTACGGCATCGAGGTTGTGATCAACGGGCTGATGGCCGGTGTGCTTTATGCCCTTGTGGCGCTTGGATTTGTTCTGATCTTCAAGGCGTCCGGCATCTTCAATTATGCGCAAGGGGTGATGGCGCTTTTCGCGGCTTTGACCCTGACCGGCATCATGTCGGGGCAGGTGCCATTTTCACACCTTATTAACGCGGTCTTCGGCACCGAGATTCACCACTTTGGCTGGCACGTGCCCGCCCTGCTGGCGATCATTCTGACGCTCTTGGTGATGATCGTTTTTGCATGGGCAGTGCAAAGGTTCGTGTTCCGGCATTTGGTCGGGCAGGAACCGATTATCCTGTTCATGGCGACCATCGGGCTGGCCTACTTTCTGGAAGGTGTCGGAGACCTGATGTGGGGGTCCGATATCAAGACGCTGGATGTGGGTTTGCCACAGGGCGGGTCGCTGTGGGTTGAGAATGCCACCAGCGGGTTGGGGGGCGATGACTTCTATGGCTTCTTCATCGACAAGCTGGACATGGTGGCGACGGTGGTGGCGGCCATTCTGGTGATCGGGCTGGTGGCGTTCAGCCAATACACCAAACAGGGCCGCGCGATGCGGGCTGTGGCCGACGACCATCAGGCGGCACTGAGCGTCGGCATTTCGCTAAACTACATCTGGGTGTTGGTCTGGTCGTTGGCCGGGCTGGTCGCGCTGGTCGCCGGGGTGATGTGGGGGGCGAAATCGGGCGTGCAGTTTTCACTGTCGCTGATCGCGCTGAAGGCCCTGCCAGTGCTGATGCTGGGTGGCTTCACCTCGATCCCTGGTGCGATTGTTGGCGGGTTGATTATCGGCGTGGGCGAGAAGCTGTTCGAATACACGATTGGTGCGCCCTATCTGGGCGGGGCGACAGAGAACTGGTTTGCCTATGTGCTGGCGCTGATCTTTCTGGTGTTCCGCCCGCAGGGGCTGTTTGGGGAGCGGATCATTGAGCGTGTTTGAATTGGTCCGTGCGGGCAACCGCGTGAGGCAGAGCCTCACGACGCCCGCCCACCCGGCCCTTTTTGCCTCCGGCGGGGATTATTTTGGCCAGAAGAAGGAATGCCATTTGCAGGATCAGCAGCCGTCCAGGGCACCCAATTTGATCCCCAAGGTCAGCGCTGCACCGATGCCTGCACCGACAAGGATACAGGTCGCCAAAGTAGCAGTCATAAAGGGGGAGGCCACTGCACCGACGATTGCGCCAAGCGCTGCGCCGAAGAGGACTGAGAAAACCTGGCCAATGACCTCGGCCAAGAGTTTGGTGAGGAGGCTTTTGATTGCTTGCCATGCCCTGCGGGGCAAGGACGTGGCCGATCTTGAAGGGCCTTCTGTATTTGCCATTCTCCAGGAGGATATGGGGAATATTGTTCGGCGTTTCAACCGCATAAGGAAAAACCGAACAGCGCATAACAATCCCGTATTCGGTGCCTCCGGCGGAGGTATTTTTGGCCAGAAGAAGGAGGGACGCTGTGCTGTATCGTGAGGCCGGGGATTTTAAGACGACCTATGTCGACGACAGCCAGACGTTTCCGATCCGGTTTGACCGGATTGGGTTCTGGGTGACGATGGCGGTGGCCTGGTTGGTCATTCCGTTTGTGATCAATGACTATTGGGCCTCGTCCCTGATGGTGCCGTTTCTGATCTATGCCATTGCGGCGATCGGGCTGAATATTCTGACTGGCTATTGCGGGCAGGTGTCGTTGGGCACGGGCGGGTTCATGGCCGTGGGGGCCTATGCCTGTTACAAGCTGATGACGTCCTTTCCGGATGTGTCGATCCTGATCCATATCCTTTTGGCGGGAGGGATCACGGCGGCTGTCGGGGCGGCTTTTGGCCTGCCGTCTTTGCGGATCAAGGGGTTCTATCTGGCGGTGGCGACGCTGGCCGCACAGTTCTTTCTGGTCTGGCTCTTTAATAAGGTGTCGTGGTTCTACAACTATTCGGCCAGTGGGCAGATCAATGCGCCAGAGCGGCTGGTGGCGGGGGTCGCGGTCACCGGACCGAACACGCCAGCCTGGGCGCAGTATCTGGTGTGTTTGTTCTTTGTCACGCTGTGCGCGCTGATCGCGCGAAACCTGACGCGCGGGTCTACGGGGCGCAAGTGGATGGCCATTCGGGATATGGATATCGCGGCAGAGATCATCGGGGTGAACCCGTTGCGCGCCAAATTGACGGCCTTTGCAGTGTCGTCGTTTTTTGTGGGCATTGCCGGGGCGTTGTTCTTTGCGGTCTATCTGGGCGCTGTGGAAGTGGGCGAGGCCTTTGGCATTCAGAAGTCATTTCTTGTCTTGTTCATGATTATCATCGGTGGGCTGGGCAGCATCTTTGGGTCGTTCGCGGGTGCGGCGTTTCTGGTGATCCTGCCGGTGGCGCTGAAATGGCTGGGGGTGGATGTGCTGGGCTGGCCCACCGATCTGGTGGCGCATTTCCAGCTGGTCATCGTTGGCGCGCTGATCATGTTCTTTCTGATCAAGGAACCGCATGGGCTGGCGCAGCTGTGGCGCTTGGCGAAAGAAAAACTGCGGCTATGGCCGTTTCCTTACTGATTCAATCAAGACGAGCCGGGGTGAACCCCGGCCTACATCGCAATCCAAAGGGAGGAAAAAGATGAAGATGAAGACCTTGATGACCGCCACGGTGGCGGGCGTGATGGCAGCGGGCATTGCAGCTGCTGACCTTGTGATCCCGGACCTGTCCTATCGTACCGGGCCTTATGCCGCCGGGGGCACACCTGTGTCGGACGGATATCAGGACTATTTCAACATGCTGAACGCGCGTGATGGCGGTGTTGGCGGAGAAATGTTCCGGATCGTCGAATGCGAGACAGGATATAACACCGAAAAAGGTGTGGAATGCTATGAAAGCACCAAAGGTGAAGGCGCGCTAATCTATCAGCCGCTGTCCACGGGGATCACCTATCAGTTGATCCCAAAAGTCACAGCGGATCAGATCCCGCTGCACACCATGGGCTATGGCCGCACTTCGGCTGCCAATGGTGAGGTGTTCAACTGGGTCTTTAACTATCCAGCCAACTATTGGGATGCCGCATCGGTGATGGTGAACTATCTGCTGGATCAGAACGGCGGATCGCTGGACGGCAAGAAGATCGCGCTGGTCTACCACAACTCTGCCTATGGCAAGGAGCCGATCCGCACGCTGGAAAGCCTGTCGGGTCAGCACGGGTTCGAGTTGAGCCTGTTGGCGGTCGACCATCCCGGACAAGAGCAGAAGTCGCAGTGGCTGCAAATCCGTCGCGAGCGTCCTGACTATGTCCTGATGTGGGGCTGGGGCGTGATGAACCAAGTGGCGGTACAAGAAGCCGCGAACATCAACTTTCCGATGGAAAACTTTATCGGCAATTGGTGGGCCGGGGCCGAGCACGATGTGACCCCAGCGGGCGCTGCGGCCAATGGCTATAAGTCGCTGAACATGAACCGGATCGATGCAAGCCTGCCGGTCTTTGATGATATCCGGGAGTATGTCCATGACGCGGGCAATGCCGCTGGCGACGGCAGCAACATTGGCACGGTGCTGTATACGCGGGGCATGTACGCCGCGATGCTGGCAGCCGAAGCCATTGCCAAGGCGCAGGAAATTCACGGTGTGTCTGACATTACACCGGCGATGATGCGCGACGGCATGGAGGCGCTGGAGATCACAGAGGCGCGCATGGCCGAATTGGGCATGTCCCAGATCGGGCCAGAGTTCAGCGTGTCCTGTCAGGATCACGGTGGCACCGGCCTTGGCATTGTGCAGCAGTGGGATGCATCTGCTGGCGCATGGGTTGCGCTGACCGACTACATCGCGCCTGACAATGCTGTCACCGATCCGCTGATCAAAGAGGACTCGATGGCCTTTGCCGCAGAAAACAACATCGAGGCAGGTTGCCTGTGATGTGAGCCTTCCCCGGCCTGCCCGCATGTGGTGGGCCGGGGGATTTGGATATTTTTTGGCCAGAAGAAGACAGGACGAGCGCCCATGCTAGATCGCGCAGAGACTGAGACCCTGCTTGAGGTCAACAATATCGAGGTGATCTATAATCATGTGATCCTTGTGCTGAAGGGCGTGAGCCTGACGGTCCCCAAGGGCGGGATTACCGCGCTGTTGGGGGGTAATGGCGCGGGCAAGACCACGACGCTCAAGGCGATTTCGAACCTGCTGCATTCAGAGCGCGGCGAGGTCACCAAGGGGTCGATCCATTATCGCGGCGACCGCGTGCAGGACAGCAGCCCGTCTGATCTGGTCAAGCGCGGTGTCATTCAGGTGATGGAGGGCCGCCATTGCTTTGAGCATTTGACGATCGAGGAAAATCTGATGACTGGTGCCTACACGCGGCGCGACGGGGCGCGGAAGGTCAGCGATGATCTGGATTTGGTCTATACCTATTTTCCGCGCCTGAAAGAGCGGCGGAAATCACAGGCGGGATATACGTCCGGCGGGGAACAGCAGATGTGCGCCATTGGCCGCGCACTGATGAGCCGGCCTGAGACGATCCTGCTGGATGAGCCTTCGATGGGGCTGGCCCCGCAGCTGGTGGAAGAGATTTTCACCATTGTGAAGAACCTGAACGAGAAAGAAGGCGTGTCGTTCCTGCTGGCCGAGCAGAACACCAATGTGGCGCTGCGGTTTGCCCATCACGGCTATATCCTTGAAAGCGGGCGGGTCGTGATGGAGGGCCCGGCCGCAGAATTGCGCGAGAACCCGGATGTGAAAGAGTTTTATCTGGGCATGTCGGACGAGGGGCGCAAATCATTCCGCGATGTGCGGTCTTACCGGCGGCGCAAGCGCTGGTTGGCGTAAAAGCGGAGGGTCCCGCGCCGTCGTCGTCGCCTCGTGCCGAAAAGGACCAGAACATGTCTGACAATCCCTGCATCGTCTGTGTGGCCATAACTGGGTCAGTGCCGCGCAAGGCGGATAACCCGGCGGTGCCGATCACTGTCGCGGAACAGGTGGAAAGCACGCACCGGGCCTATGAGGCGGGGGCAGCCATTGCGCATTGTCATGTTCGGAATACGGACGAAACGCCATCGTCAGACCCCGAGCGCTTTGCCGCCCTGATGGACGGTATACGCAAGCACTGCCCTGATATGATCATCCAGTTGTCGACCGGCGGGCGGTCAGGCGCGGGGCGGGAACGCGGCGGGATGCTGCCGTTGAAGCCCGACATGGCGTCGCTGTCGGTGGGGTCCAACAACTTTCCCACAAGGGTTTATGAAAACCCGCCCGATCTGGTCGCGTGGCTGGCGGAAGAGATGGTGACCTACGGTGTGATGCCGGAAATCGAGGCCTTTGATCTGTCACATATCCTGAAGGCCGCAGAGATGAAGCGCGCAGGTCTGATCAAATCAAAGCTTTATGTGCAGTTTGTGATGGGTGTCAAAAATGCCATGCCAGCGGACCGGCACGTGTTTGACATCTACGTGCAAACTTTGGCGCGGGTGGCCCCTGATGCGCTATGGTGCGCGGCAGGTGTTGGTCGCCATCAGATTGAGCTGAATGAATGGGCGATTGCGGCGGGCGGGCATATTCGCACCGGGTTGGAAGACAATGTGCGGTGGGACAAGGCCACCCTTGCGCCATCAAACGCAGCCCTCGTGGAACGGGCCGTGGCCCTGTGTGAGGCGCATGGCCGGCCTGTCGCCTCGCCCCGTACCGCACGGGCGATTCTGGGGCTGGGTGGATAGCAGACACAGCAAGGGCGGCAGGATCATCCGCCGCCCGTTACCATTGCCGAGGTCAGTCGTCAGGTCGTCCGCGGTGCTTTCCGGCGGCGCATGACCCCCAGCAAGACGATCCCGGCACCCATCAGTGGCAGGCCCGATGGCAGCGGCACACCGGGGATTGTGGTCGTGTCCTTGAAGGTCACATCCAGTGCAAAGGTCTTGGCATTTGGTCCACTGTTGATGTCCCAGCGCGAGTGCTGGGCGGTGTTGGTCAATACGCCACCCGATGGGGCGCTGCGGCCAAAGGAGTAAAGCTCTGCCTTGAACCAAAGCTGGTTGCCGCCCAACAGGGTCGCGGGCAATAGCCCGTTGAAATAGCCCGAGTTCGCAGTGCTAAAGGCTGGTGTTGTCACGTCCAGAAGCTGTTCCCAGACGATCCCGTCCTTGGACCCGTAGAACCGGTTGTAGCCCCGGCTGTAGGACCAGTGGAAGGTTGGGTTGTTGGTTGTCAGGTTGGCGGTTTCCACCACCTCGGTCCCGAAGTCGAATTTGTAGGTGATCACGCCGGGCGTTGTATTCGCCAGCGTGGTGCCACCGGTGGTGGGTTTCCACAGCCGCACCGTGCCTTCGGAGTAAAGCGCGATGTTGGACGTGCTTTCAATATAGGTGCTGGCGGCGGCGTCATAGGGGTTGGCATAGGAATAGCTGAACCCCGCAGCCCCTGCCGACGTGGCCCAAAGAACGGGGAGGGCCGCAAGCGCAAGTGCCGCCTTTTTCGCAGCCGCACGGCGCCCGCGCAGCCATTTCCAAACGCTGAAACCAGCCGGGTGTTCCGGCAACTTTTTATCAACAATCATACGCTTCAATCTCCAACTTTCTGAATGGTGCGGGGGGTGGGTATGGCTCGTCTTCGCGCTCGGACCACCGGCCAGTGCGGGGCAAGCAAGGTGTTGCAAAACTTTCAAAGACGATGACACTGACCCCCCACACACCGTGAACTGAAGGAACTATACGAAAGCGTCAGACCCCCCGAACATCGGTCTGAATGCGTAGAAAATCTAAGTATCAATGCGTAGATTGCGGCCCGCGCTGGCGACGGTAACGGGCCTAGGCCGCAGATTGTTGAGGGGCTGCCCTTGCGTGACAACACATCCGCCCGCGTCAAAGGCGCACCGACCCCGCAGTTTTTTGCGCGGTCACTGCCGCTGTTGGGCGTGCTGGTGGGTCTTGGCTTTGTGGCGCTGTTGTTTCTGGCCGGACAATTTGGAGAGCGGCTGCCACCGGTCGATGACGTCCACTTTGCGATCGCAGACAGCGCGCCCTGCGGTACGTCAGCCGCTGGATTGCGGGATCTGCCGAGGGGAGAGGTGTTCATCCCAATCGGCATGACCCCTATTCATGTGCTTTTGACCCTGCCAGAGGCGCTGCCGGGCGATGATCTTGTGGTCGTGCTGGACAGTGGCGTGGACCGCGCCCGTTTTGTCCCTTGTGCCGCTGGTGGAGTGGCGCAAGCGGCGGGCGATCAGCTTCCTTTTTCGGCGCGCGCAATCAAGGCCGAAGACATCGCCTTTGCCCTGCCCGGAGCGGTGCCGGGTGCGACCTATCACCTTAAAATTGTGCAAGAGGCGGCGATCTCTCAAAAGCTGTTCGTGATGGAGCGCGGCACCTTTGAGGCGCGCGCAGAACAGCAATTGCGCATCCGGCTGATGGCTTATGGCGCGGTCACGATGATGATCCTTTATAACCTGTCGCTGGCCTATTTTGCAGGCAATGCGGCCTTTGCCTTTAACGCGGCGGTCAGCCTGTCGATGCTGTTGCTGGACACCTATCTGTCGGGCTTTGGCCCCGCTTATCTGTGGCCGGAACAGCCGTGGCTGGCGCAACCGGTTTTGGCGTTTGGGTTGGCGGGGCCGTCGCTGTTTGGGCCGTTTTATCTGGCGCATTTTCTGGGTGAGGACGAAGAATATCAGATGCGCCGGATTGACTATGCCTGGCCGGTTTCGGCTGCGTTCTTTTTGTGCATCGCACTTTTTGTGGTCGAGGTGCCCGCGCTGCTTGCGCTGACGGCCACGTGGATCATCATGACGTTTTACTATGCAGGTCGGATTGTGCTGCTGGCGCGGCAAGGCAGTGCGCGGGCGGCGGTGTTGCTGTTTCCGCTTTTTGGCGCGGTGATGCCCGCAATGGCGGCGGGTACGCTGGACAGCTGGTTGCAGCCTGATTTCGGCGTGTTGCAGGACCACCTGACAGAGATGGCGCTGATTCTTGAGGCGCTGTGTTTCACGTTGGCGCTGGCATTTCTGCTGCGCCTGTCGCGGTGGCGCGAGGCACAGGCGTTGCGGGCACTGAACGCGCAAGCGCAAGAGGCGAAACAGACCTTGTTGCGGACTCTGGATCAGGACCGCACGCGCATGGCCTCTGAAATCCATGACACGGCGGGTCAAGGACTATTGTTCGCGATCTCAAGGCTCAAGCAGATCGAGGACCCCGGCGCGCAGGTTCGCGATGTCAGCGAGATTGTGACCCGCACCCTGCACGATCTGCGCAATCTGTCGCATGATCTGCATCCTTCGACGCTGGAACATCTGGGGCTGTCGGCGGCTTTGCAAGCAATGGCGGATCACGCCGCCACCCTGACCGCGCAAGAGGTGACCAGCGACATCGACATTGCGGATATCAGCCTGAGCCCCGCGCAATCGCTGCATATCTACCGCATCGTTCAGGAACTGCTGACAAATGCGCTGACCCATTCGCAAGGCAATCATGTCAGCGTCATCGTCCGGGCCGAGGCGGGAGAAATCAGGTTACAGGTGGCCGACAACGGCGCGCATCGAGGCGCACCACCCGCATCCGGGGGCATCGGCACGACCATCGTGCGTGAACGGATCAACGCGCTGAAAGGCCGGTTCTGGTCGGAATGGACCGAACAGGGTATGAAGGCCGAGGCCGCGATCCCCGTTCTGCGCGGCATGGACACGGACCAAACGCCATGAAGCGGGCGCTGATTGCTGACAACCACCCCCTGATGCGGGATGCCATCCGGTCCCTGTTGGAAGAGCAGCCGGGATTTACCGTGGTGGGCGATGTCAGCGATGCAGAGGCCTGTCTGTTCCAGATTGATCTGATCCAGCCCGATATCGTGATCCTTGATCTGAACATGCCCGGCGGCGGCGGGTTTCATGTGCTGGCGGAATTGCAGCGCCAACAGGCGACGGTCCAATCCTATGTGTTGTCGATGTATTCGGGGCGCGAATTCGTGCGCCGCGCGCAAGAGTTGGGCGCGCGGGGGTTTGTTGCCAAGGAAGACGTGGGGCAGGAGTTCATCGCGATCCTGCGCGCCGAAGGGGCGGGCTTTGCCATGAGCAGCTCTGCCGGGACATCATCCGCCGAAGAGGCGCGGTTTCCCGTCCCCGGCGATGCGCCGCGTGATCTGAGCGTGCTGACCCATACAGAGCGCAAGGTGTTGGTGCTGCTGGCCGAGGCGAAATCGAGCGATGAGATCAGCGAGGTGCTGGGTGTCTCACCCCGGACGATCCACACGCACCGGCAGAACATCCGGCAAAAGCTGGATCTGCGCGGGGCCAATTCGCTGGTCACTTTTGCGGCGGCGCACAAGTCGCAGATCATCAGCGGGTAGATGCCCGTTAGGGCCTGACGCCGCGCTGCTATCGCATATCGCCCCCACCTGCCCCTAGCTTTCTGGTGTCCGCCCCGGCACGATGCCGGAAAGATGGACAGGAGACCGCGATGACCACCTACTACGACGATCTGGAGACCCGGGATATGCAGACCAGGGAGGCTGCACAGACCGCGGCCCTGTTGGAGCAGATCAAACGGGTGGAGGACGCAGAACGGTCTTGTCTGGCAGGCGGGGATCAGGTCGCTGCCCTTGGCGATTTGCCCCGCCTGTCGGTGCTGCGCAAAAGCCAGTTGGTGGCATGGCAGGCCGAAGACCCGCCCTTTGGTGGCATCCCGGTGCAAAACATCAGCCATGTCTTTCAAAGCCCCGGACCGATCTACGAACCGGGCGGCAATAGCCACGACTGGTGGCGGTTCGGGCGGTTTCTGCATGCCTGCGGGATTGGCAAGGGCGATGTGGTGCAGAACTGCTTTGGCTATCATCTGACGCCAGCGGGTACGATGTTTGAAAACGGCGCGCGCGCGGTAGGGGCTACGGTTTTGCCGGCCGGTACCGGCCAGACCGAATTGCAGGTGCAGGCGGCGCAGGCGGCGGGTGTGACGGCCTATGCGGGCACGCCGGATTACCTGAAGGTGATTCTTGAGAAGGCCGATGAAATGGGTGTCAGCCTTGGGATTACCAAGGCGGCGGTGTCGGGCGGGGCGCTCTTTCCCAGCTTGCGCGACTGGTACGCGGAGCGCGGCATCACCTGTTTGCAATGTTATGCCACGGCTGATCTGGGCATGATCGCCTATGAGACGATGCCGGGTGAAGGCATGATCCTGGACGAAGGCGTAATCGTGGAGATCGTCACCCCTGGCACCGGCGATCCGGTCGCGGCGGGCGATGTGGGCGAGGTGGTCGTGACCAGCCTGAACCGTGACTATCCGCTGATCCGCTTTGCCACCGGCGACATGAGTGCCGTGATGGAAGGCGCCAGCCCGTGCGGGCGAACAAACACCCGCATCAAGGGGTGGATGGGCCGTGCGGATCAGACCACCAAGATTAAGGGGATGTTCGTACGCCCCGAACAGGTCGCAGCACTTGTCGCCAAGGTGGGCGCTGACCGCGCCCGCGTGATTGCCGACCGTCAGGGTGAGACCGATACGATGGACGTGCAGTTTGAAGGGGAAAATCTGGACACCGCGGCCCTTGCGGCGGCGGTTAAGGATGTCCTGAAATTGAAGGGTGAGGTCACGGTGGCCGCACCCGGAGACCTGCCGCGCGATGGCCTTGTGATCGAGGATCGCCGGACTTACGAGACCTGAAGAAAGAAGGGGTGCCAACATGCGCCGATTGTTCCTGACAACCTGCCTGAGCTTGGGGTTCAGCCCCGCGTTTGCCGATGACGCGGCGTTGATCCTGGGGATCGAACGTTACGAGCAATTGGACCGCGTGGTGCAAGGCGCGCTGGCGACCCGGTCAGGGGCGGCGCTGGAGCAGGCGGGCTTCACCGTCTACGCGGGGGCTAATTCCGACAAGGACGCGCTGCGCGCGCTGGCCGAAGGGTTCCAGTCAGAAGTGACCAATGCTGACCGGTTGGTGGTGTCCCTGACGGGTCGGTTTGCCAATGACGGCACGCGCACATGGTTCATGGCCAGCAACATCACAGCGCCCAAGCTTTTCAAGGTCATGGATCGGTCCATTGCAATCGAGACGGTGCTGCATCTTCTGGCGCAGGCCCCCGGTCAGGCGGTGCTGCTGCTGGGGGAAGAGGCGGGCGACGATGACACCTATGACGGGCCGCTCAGGGCGGGGATCGCGCCACTGGACATCCCGCAGGGTGTCACCGTGATCCGGGGTCGCCCCGGTGCTGTGGCTGAATTGCTGGAAGATACGGTTGTTGCACCGGGCGAAGACCTGTTGCGGCAGGCGCGGCGCACGCGAGGTGTGCGGATCGAAGGATTCCAGCCCGCGACCTTGGTGATGACGCCACAAGGCACGCCGCCGCAGGAACCGGCCAATACCACCGGCGCAGGCACCAACCGCGTGTTGGATGAAACCGCTTGGGGCGAGGCAACGGCCCAAGACAGCGCACAGGGCTATCTGGCCTATATCGCGCGGTTCCCCAAGGGCCGCCATCTGGAAGAAGCCCGCGAAAAGCTGGCTGAAATCCGTGCTGAACCCAATCGCGGGGCGCGATTGGCGGAAGAGGCGCTGGAGCTGAGCCGTCAGGCGCGGCGCGCCATTCAACGCGACCTGAACGTGCTGGACTACAACACGCGCGGCATTGACGGGATCTTTGGGCCGGGCACCCGGCAGGCGATCACCAATTGGCAGCAGCAAAACGGGCTGAGCCAGACCGGATATCTGAACGCCAATCAAATCGTGCGTTTGGACGGGCAGGCCAGCCGCCGCGCGGCCGAGCTTGAAGCCGCCGCCGAACGCCAGCGCGCCGCAGAGGAACGCCGCGACCGCGCGTTCTGGGAAGAAACCGGCGCGCGCGGCGACGAGGCCGGTTTCCGCGCCTATCTGGGGCGTTATCCTGACGGGATGTTCGCCAATCGTGCAAATGAGCAGTTGCAGGTGATTCAAGACGCCAAGCGGCAACAGGCCCGCGCCGAAGAGCGCGCCGTTTGGGACCGCGCCCGCAACCGCAACACACCCAATGCCTATCGCACCTATCTGGAGCAATACCCGCGCGGTTCCTTTGTGGGCGAAGCGAACGATCGGATCAGGATCTTGCAGCAGGACAACAACAATGCCGCAGACCGCCAACAGGCCGAGGCGGCAGAGCAGCAGCTTGGGCTTGATCCGATTACTCTGCGCCTGATCGAGGCGAAATTGCAGCAACTGGGCCTGGAACCCGGTGCCGTGGACGGGCGGATTGACAACCGGACGCGCCGCGCGATCCGCCGCTACCAGCGCGACCGCGAACTGGACCGGACCGGATATCTGAATCAGGCCACCGTATCGCGGCTGTTGCGTGATGCCTTCCGTTAGGATTGCGCCGCTGGCCGAAGTTCCTGCGCAGCAGGGCGCCGTGGCGGACCTGCTGCGTATGACGTGGCCGGACTACTATGGGCCGGGAGGCAGGGGTGATGCCGCGGCCGATGTCGCGGCGCGCAGCAGGACCACGGGGTTGCCGATTGGCTTTGCTGCGCTGGGCGGTGGGGTGGTCGGCACGGCGACCCTTGACGCCCAGAGCTTTGGCGCAACAGACGCCGCGACTGGTCCTTGGCTGATCGGGTTGGCGGTCGCAGCTAACGCACGCCAGAGCGGCATTGGCACCGCGCTGGTCGCCGCAGCAGAAGCCCATGCCACCCAGTCCGGTGCCAATGCCATTTATGCCACCACCCGCCGCGCGCAGGGCCTGCTTCTGCGCCGCAACTGGGTGGCGCAATACGTTGTGACGGATGATGCCGGGCTGGACTGGCAGGTTTTGTCCAAGGCGCTTTAGCGGCGCGCGCGCCCCGTGCCTTGCCAGCCGATGATGTTGAGCAAGGCAAAGATCACCGCGGCAACGCAGACGATTGTGGGTCCGGCGGGGGTGTCAAAGACATAAGCGCCCTGCAGCCCCGAGATGGCAGAGATCGCCCCAATGGCCGCGGCGATGGCGGCCATCGCCTCTGGCGTGCGGGCAAGACCACGTGCGGCAGCGGCGGGGATGATCAGCATCGCGGCGATCAGCAGGACACCGACCACCTTGATCGCGACGGCAACCGTGATCGCCAACGCCAGGGTCAGCACAAGCTGTTCGCGCTTGGGGTTGAGGCCGCTGGCATAGGCCAGTTCCTCGTTCAGGGTCGAGGTCAGAAGTGCCGTCCAGCGCCACAGGATCAGCGCCACGACCAGCGCGGCACCACCCCAGATCACCAGCAGATCGGTGCGCGACACCGCAAGGATGTCACCGAAAAGGTAGGCCATCAGGTCAATGCGAACGCCCGACAGAAACGACACCGCGACCAGACCAAAGGCGAGTGCGGAATGCGCCAGCACCCCGAGAAGCGTGTCCATCGCATAGCCGCGCCCGGCAAGAAGTGTCACGGTCAGCGCCATGATCAGCGCCACCAGCAACACGCCGGGGAAGATCGACGCCTCGAACGCCAATGACAGGGCCACCCCAAGGATCGCGGCATGGGCGGTGGCGTCGCCGAAATAGGCCATGCGCCGCCAGACGACGAAACAGCCCAATGGGGCCGCCGCAAAGGCCACACCGACGCCTGCAAGCATGGCGCGTGTCATGAAGTCATCAAGCATTATTCGGCGGCCTCGTGGCTGTGGTTGTGGCTGTGATCATGGTCATGGTCATGGTCATGGTCGTGCCGGTAAAGCGCCAGCGCCCCGCCTGTGCCCGTCCCAAAGAGCGCGCGGTATTCCGGCGCAGAGGCGACAACCGCAGGGGCGCCTTCGCAGCAGACGTGGCCATTCAGGCAGACGACGCGGTCAGATGCGCTCATCACCACATGAAGTTCATGGCTGATCATCAGGACGGCACAGCCAGTGTCATGGCGGACCTGCTCGATCTGGCGGTAAAACGCAGCAGAGCCGGGTTGATCGAGGCCCTGTGTCGCCTCGTCCAGCAGCAGGACTTCGGGTTGGTTTATCAGCGCGCGGGCCAGCATCACGCGCTGGAACTGGCCGCCCGAAAGCTGCGACATCTGCCGGGTCCGCAGGTCGGGAACGCCAGCAGCGTCAAGTGCGGATTGGCAGGCGCTTTTGGTGACGCCACCAGTCAGACGCATGAACCGTTCGACCGTGATCGGAAGGGTCGGATCAATATGCAGCCGCTGTGGCACATAGCCGATCCGAAGCCCCGGTTTGAGGTCAATCGTGCCGGTCACCGGCGGGGTTGCACCGATGATCGCCCGCAAAAGGCTGGTCTTGCCCGACCCATTGGGACCGACAATCGTCACGATCTCGCCCGGTTCAAGATGCAGGGCAACGTTGCGCAGCACGGTATTGGCACCGTAGGCGATGTGCAGGTTCTTGACGGAAATCAGGCTCATGCGTCGATCTTGCCCACACAGGCAGGGCAGACGCCTTCGGCCTCGACCACAGTTTTTTCGATCTGGAACCCGGCCGCGCGTGCGGCATCGCCAAGCGACCCTTTGGCGGGTGCTGACTGGGCCTCGGCCACGGCATCACACAGGCGGCAGATCATGAATGCGGGGGAATGCGCCTCACCGGGGTGGGCGCAGGCAACAAAGGCGTTCAACCGTTCGATCTTGTGGACAAAGCCGTTTTCGGCCAGGAAATCGAGCGCGCGATAGGCGACGGGCGGTTGCGAGCCAAAGCCCGCGTCGCGCAACAGATCAAGGATCGTATAGGCCCCCAGCGCGCGGTGTTCCTGCAGCAAGATCTCTAGCACCTTGCGGCGGACCGGTGTCAGCCGCAGGCCTTCGGCAGCGCAGCGTGTCTCTGCTGCTTTGAGCGCCTGACCCACGCAGGCCGCATGGTCGTGCTTTTCAAAGCCAACCGGCGCGGGCTTTGGGGCAGATGTGCCAAGAGGCTCACTTGTCATGTTATTCCATATCATTTAAGAGGCGCGTAACGTTATAAAATCACACAGGGTTCCCAATGTCCAGAATGCGCGCTTCACTCTCTGCAATTGCCACTTTGATGGGTGGGACGGCAATGGCCGATGTCCCCAATGTGGCCGTCGACATCGCGCCAGTGCATGCACTGGTCGCGCGGGTGATGGAGGGCGTCGGCACGCCGGACCTGATCGTCGCCCCCGGTGCGTCACCGCATGAATACAGCCTGCGCCCGTCCGAGGCATCGGCGCTGCAAGACGCCGACATCGTCGTATGGATGGGTCACGACCTGACCCCGTGGCTGGAAGACGCGATCGACACGCTTGCGGCCGATGCCAGCGTCATGTCCTTGCTTGAAGCCGACGAGACGACGTTGCTGGATTTCCGCGAAGGCGCGCTGTTCGAGGCGCATGAGCACGACGATCATGACGAGCATGACGAGCATGATGAGCACGATCACGATGATCACGATGACCATGCCGAGGATGATCATGAAGACCACGCAGAGGACAAGGACGACCATGATCACGACGATCATGATGAGCATGCGGAAGATGCGCATGACCATGACGAAGATGAGCATGACCATAAAGAACACGCCGAAGCGGACGGCCATGATGATCACGATCATGATGACCACGACGATCATGCAGAAGGCGAAGACAAGCATGACGACCACGATCACGACGCGCATGCAAATGATGATCACGAAGATCACGACCATGATGATCATGCGGAGGCTGGCGGGCACGACGGCCACGATCATGGGGAACATGATCCGCACGCATGGCTGTCGCCCACAAATGCAACCGCTTGGTTGAACATCATCGCAGCAGAGCTGTCGGCGGCGGACCCTGACAATGCAGGCGCTTATTTCGCCAATGCAACGGCAGCCAAAGCCGAGCTGGAGGAGCTGTCAGCCGAGGTGAATGCGATCCTTGAACCGGTGCGCGGCGAAAACTTCGTGGTATTCCACGACGCCTATCAGTACTTCGAGGTTGATTTCGATTTTCCCGCCGCGGGCGCGATCTCGCTCAGCGACGCAACTGATCCAAGCCCCGCGCGGATCGCCGAAATTCAAGAGCGAGTGCAGGATCAAAACGTGGCCTGCGTCTTGTCCGAGCCGCAGTTCAATCCGGGTCTTGTCGCGACAGTGCTAGAAGGGACGGAAGCGCAGACCGCCGTGATCGACCCGCTTGGCGCTGACCTAGAACCCGGCTCTGCGCTTTATGCACAAGTGATCCGCAACATGGCCAAAACTCTGGCCGGCTGCCATTAGGCAAGGCTTGCGCCGTGGACGCAATCGTTTCGGTTGCGGCCACGGCGCTGCGGCCGTTCGGGATTGTCGTCTTTTTCTCAAATTATGTTATGATATTACCTAACGATAGTGGAGAAACAGATGCCGACTGACACACCATCCCGCCCCTCAGCGACCACTGACCTGCGTGTGCCTGTGACCTTGCTGACCGGCTTTCTTGGGGCGGGCAAGACAACGCTGTTGAACAAGGTGCTGGCAGATGCGTCATCGGGGCGTATCGCGGTGATCGTCAACGAATTCGGCGAAGCGGGGCTGGATCATGATTTGATTGCCGCCGTCGAAGATGACGTGGTGCTGATGCAATCGGGCTGCCTGTGCTGTTCGATCCGGGGGGATTTATCCAAAGCCATCGCTGATATGTTGAAACGGCGTGCGGCGGGTCGCTTTGACTTCGATCGGATCGTGATCGAAACCACAGGTATCGCAGAGCCGGGCCCGATCCTGCAAACGATGCTGATGGATGTGATACTGGCCCGCAGCACCCGGATGGATGGTGTCGTGACAGTGGTCGACGCAGCGAACGGCCCAGAGACACTGGATACGCAATTCGAGGCCGTCAATCAGGTGGCGATGGCCGACCTGATTCTGCTGAGCAAGACCGATCTGGTCGATGCCCCCGCGGTGACCGGACTGACAGCCCGTTTGCGCGGGTTGAACCCCACTGCGCCGATCATCGCGCAAGATGCGGGACCTGTCGCATCGGCACGGATGTGGGGACTAAGTGGCCTGCGGCGCGACGTACCGTTGCGGGACGCCATTGCATGGACCACGCCTGCAGCGACGCCCGCACCCGCGCTTGACCCGTTGGCCAATCTGTCCGGCCTGTCGAGCCCCAAACCGGAGCAGGCCCGGATCGCCCCCCATGACAACCGCATCGTCTCGGCCTCGGTCGAGGTTGCCGAACCGCTACAGGACGAAAACTTCAACCGCTGGCTTGAGACGTTGATGGCCCTGCGGGGCAGCAACATTCTACGGACCAAAGGGATCGTCTTTCTGGACGGCATAGAGAAGCCGTTTGTGTTTCATGGCGTGCAAAAGCGTTTTAACCCGCCTGTGCCGCTGGATACTTGGGCTGGCGGTCCGCGCACCTCGCGCATTGTTGTAATTGGCCGCGATATGGCGGCGGCAGAGTTGCAGGACAGTTTTCGCCTGCTGCGGGCCGGCCAACACCGCAAGACCACAACCACTCAGGACGCTGATGCATGACGCATCTTCGGCTCTGCTGAGCCACACAATTCCTATCGTATCGGAGACCCCACCATGACTGATACTCGCCTTCCCGTCACTGTTCTGTCTGGTTTTCTGGGCGCAGGTAAGACCACCCTGTTGAACCGTGTGCTGAACAATCGCGAAGGGCGTCGGGTTGCCGTGATCGTGAATGACATGTCCGAAGTGAATATCGACGCTGATCTGGTCCGTGCCGACACCGAGCTGAGCCGCACCGATGAGACGCTGGTCGAGATGTCAAACGGCTGCATCTGCTGCACGCTGCGTGACGATCTTTTGCAAGAGGTGCGCAAGCTCGCAGATGCGGGGCGTTTTGACTATCTGTTGATTGAATCGACTGGCATCTCTGAACCGTTGCCAGTTGCGGCGACTTTCGATTTTCGTGACGAAGGCGGTGACAGCCTGTCGGACGTTGCCAAGATCGACACGATGGTCACGGTCGTGGATGCTGTGAACCTGCTGCGGGATTATGCCAGCCATGATTTTCTGCACGACCGGGGCGAGGTTCTGGGCGACGAGGATGAGCGATCGTTAGTGCATCTGCTGACCGACCAGATCGAATTTGCCGACGTGGTGATCCTGAACAAGACCGCAGATGCCGGGCCAGAGCGGACCGATGCGGCCCGCAAGATCATCCGAAGTCTGAACGCTGACGCCAAGATCATCGAGACCAATCATTCGGATGTGCCGGCTGATGCGATCCTCAACACAGGTCTGTTTGATTTCGAAAAGGCGCAAGAACACCCGATGTGGGCGAAAGAGCTTTATGGGTTTGCCGATCATGTACCGGAAACCGAAGAATACGGTGTAACCTCTTACGTCTATCGCGCGCGGCAGCCGTTCATCCCGGAACGGATCATGGAGGTTCTGAATAGCGATATGCCGGGCGTGATCCGGGCCAAGGGGCATTTCTGGATTGCAACTCGGCCCAATTGGGTCGCCGAATTTTCGCTTGCCGGGGCATTGTCGAGCGTGACCCCGCTGGGCACGTGGTGGGCATCAGTCCCCGAAGACCGCTGGCCGACACATGACAGCGCGCGTCAGTATATTCAGGCCCATTGGCAGGACCCGTGGGGTGATCGCCGCCAAGAGATCGTGTTCATTGGGGCCAATATCGACTGGCCAGCCTTGAAGGCGCGGCTTGATGGGTGTCTGGTGCCTGCGCTGGCAGCCGCTGGCCCCGACACGTTGCCCGACTTCCCTGATCCGTTCCCGGTCTGGCGTCGGGCAGAGGATGCGGCATAACCGTGTCAGTCATCGCTGCCATTTGCCGGAATCGGTGAGAGACTGCTGGTGCTTGACCTCAGCCGAGAGGATTGGGACAGGGATGGTCAGCCGGTCGGAACCGCCTGACCGGTCCTGTCAAGGGGCCGGAATATAGCGTTCCATCAGGACGCGCACGGTGCCTTGCCCGGCATCAAGTTGTTTCACCGCCAGCAGGAACCCGCCAGAGGTCACGCGCGCAGCGATCATGCTGTCGAGGCCGCCAGCGCTGTCGTCGTTGACGGCAATCTGGCGACCCAGATCGTCATAAAGCGCGATCCAAGGGTCCACGCCGTTGCCCGCGCCAATCGCCTCGATTAGCAAAAGGCCGGGTTGGGCGACGTCAAAGCTGAACCATGTGGCGGCGTCGGTGACTTGCTGGTCCGTACGCAGGCGGTTTGACAGGCTGCCCAGATCGGTGATTGCGACGGTTCCGTCCATCGGGGGCGCAGCCTCGCCGCTGGCATAAAGCGCGGCAATCGCAGCTTGCGGGTCATAGACCGCGACGCCCACGTCAATGGGCAGGTCCTGATCATCCAGTGCCGCAACTTCCAGGCAGTAATCACCGGCTGCCAGACCTTCGGTGAAATCCAACTGGCTGTTGAGGCCGTTGAAATCATCGTTTTCACCGATGATGTCGCCTGCGGCGTTGCGCAGGGTGATGACCGGGTCGGCGCTTTCATTGGCGGCGGTGACCGAGATTGCGGTGTCGGTCGCAAGGGTGAACGACCAGAACGGGGTTTCGTTCACGCTGGCCGATGCGGCCAGAGGGCCATCCAGCGTGCCAAGCGGGCGCGCCTCTGCACAGCTGCCAGATGCAGCAGCGGGGCTGGCAGATGGGCTGTCGGACACGCCAGCGGTCAGAGCCTCGTGGTTGGACAGGCCAACGCGGACAAAGGCAGTCATCGGAGAGCCGTCATAGCTGGCCATCGACACGCAATAGGTGCCCGCATCCAACGACAGTTCGGCGCGCGCGGCCCCGTTGCCGCCCGAATCATCGTCAGAGGTGACGATGTTGCCGCCAGCGTCCAGCAGGTCAAAGGCCGGGTCGCCATTGCCGCGGCCCGCAGCCTCGACCCGGACATCGGCGGGGGACGACAGGGTAAAGAGCGAGACATGCTGGTTGCCCGAGAGCACCAGGGCCATTTGCTCGCGGTAGCCGTCAGCGGTGGCGATGTCTGACCCGGCCTCTGAGCCGCCAATCCAGGTGCCGTCGGTTCCGGCCCCGCCGCAGATGTCCTGCGCCTGTGCGGCCCCGGCGGTCAGGGCAAGCGCGCTGGCGATCATGGCGTGTCTGGGAATGCTGAACATGAGAGACCTCTTTGTCTTAAACTGAATTGCGGTCAGCCTAGGGCCAAATGCCTGTTCAATCTACCCGCCATTCCCGCAGGTTTTGCGCAAAAGAAAAGGGCCGCACCCCGAAAGGTGCGGCCCTTTTGATCTGATGTCGCGGCGGTTTAGCCCTGGCGGGCTTTGAACCGGCGCTGCGTCTTGTTGATCACATAGACGCGGCCCTTGCGGCGCACGATGCGGCAATCGCGGTGGCGCTGCTTGAGCGAGCGGAGGGAGTTGCGAACCTTCATGGGTTGCTTCCTTATCTCTGTCGCGGCGCGCGGATTGCGCCGAAGTTGCGTGTCTGGCCCCGGATGGGACCGGCGAATTCTGGTGGACGATACTGGGATCGAACCAGTGACCCCTTCGATGTCAACGAAGTGCTCTACCGCTGAGCTAATCATCCATGTCCTGTACGAATCGGCGTCCCATAACGAAATAGGACGCGGGTTGATCCGCGTCGGTCAGGTGGGTCTATAAAAGGATCGCATCTGGGGATCAAGGGCTTTTGGTATTGAACCGAAACGCGCTAGGTTAGGGGTAGGAAGGGCGAATTTGATGCGCCAGATGGCATATGAACTGAAGCATCCCAAAGACCGCACGACCAGTGTAGTTTTTGCCTCGCCGCACAGCGGGCGGGATTACCCTGCGTCGTTTCTGGCGCGTGCACAGTTGAATGAGCACGAAATCAGGTCGTCGGAGGATGCATTTGTCGATCAGCTGTTTGACACCAGCCCCGATCACGGTGCGCCGTTTCTGACTGCGCGTGCGCCGCGCGCCTATGTGGACCTGAACCGCGCCCCCGAGGAGCTGGACCCCGCACTGATCGAAGGCGTGCGCAGGTTGTCACACAATCCGCGCGTCGCCAGCGGGCTGGGCGTGATTCCCCGTGTGGTCAGCAATGGCCGCCCGATCTATCGCGGCAAAATCTCGCTCGAGCATGCGCACGGGCGGATCACGCAGTATTGGCGGCCCTATCACGATCAGTTGCAGACCCTGCTGGACGAAAGCCGCAATACCTTTGGCGAGGCCGTGCTGGTTGATTGCCATTCGATGCCGCACGAGGCGTTGGACAATGTGGGCACTGCTGGTGCGATGCGCCCCGATGTGGTGCTGGGTGACCGGTTTGGTGCCGCCGCCGCCAGCGCCATCGTCGAACAAATCGAAGCCGCGTTTGCGAGCGCAGGCCTGCGTGTGGCGCGCAATATGCCCTTTGCCGGGGCCTATATCGCGCAGCACTATGGTCGCCCGTCGCGCCGCCAGCACGCCGTCCAGATCGAAGTGGACCGGGCATTGTATATGAACGAGCGGACGATGATGCCCAATGGCAACTTTGCCGCCTTCCGCGCCCTACTGGGTGGGGTGATCGCGGAGATCGCAGAAATCGGCCGCACCACACCGCAGCGGGTCGCGGCCGAATAGGGCGAGCCATTTGCCCGCCGACCCTAGCCAAGCACTACGATATCGGACTGACCGGCCTTGCGGCGCAGCGCGTGCGTCTCTGCCAGGTCGGGATCGTTGATCCAGTTCTGTGCCGATTGAGTGTCGGGAAACGTGAGCACGGCGACCGTGTCGGTCAGTGTTGGTGTGCCATCAATCGCTATAAGGTTGCCACTGGCCCCCGCGACCGCGCCACCATGGCGGGCCAGTGCGGGTCCGGCGAGTTCGCGGTAGGCGGCAAGGCTTTCAGGGTCGGCGATGGTCAGGTGTGCAATTGCGTAGGTCATGGGTATCTCCTGTGTCTGGTCCAACTGACCTAACCAGCAGACCATCATGCGTAAACGCGTGCATATGCATTCACAATGTGCAAGAACGCATGTATGGCAATCAGTTGGGATGACTTGCGCACAGTTCTGGCGCTGGTGCGGGGCGGCACGCTGGCGACGGCTGCTGCAGAGCTGGGCGTGGCCTACACCACTGTTGCCCGCCGCGTTGCCCGCGCAGAGACAGCGATGGGTGTGACGCTGTTTGAACGGTTGGCCGAAGGGTATGTGCCAACTGAAACGGCACAACTGGTTGCAGAACATGCCGCAACAATGGAGCAATCGCAGGACGCGTTGCTGCGCGGGGTCTCTGGCAGGGACAAACGCTTGACCGGGAGGTTGACGGTGACCGCGCCGCAACTGCTGATCGGACCCGCAATGGGCAAAGCCATTGACGCCTTTTGTAAGGCCTACCCGGATGTGGCGCTGGATGTGCGGGCGACGAATACGCCGCTCGACCTCACCCGGCGCGAGGCTGATCTTGCCGTGCGGATCAGCCGCGACCCCGGAGACAGCCTGATGGGTTTGCGGTTGGCAGAACAGCAGACCG
Organism: uncultured Paracoccaceae bacterium; assembly: GCA_947492825.1. Lineage (GTDB taxonomy): Bacteria > Pseudomonadota > Alphaproteobacteria > Rhodobacterales > Rhodobacteraceae > CANMYO01. Next base: position 148,975 of record CANLNT010000002.1, on the reverse strand, counting down.
CCGCATTTGCCGCCCCCGACCTCGCGGATCGCCTGTTGCAAGACAAGTCGGTACCTGTGGAATGGCTGATTTATGCGGACTACGACGTGGTGCCCAAAGCGGTTGACCGAAGCTGGCCGGATCACCGGGTCAGGATACGGTTTGACGATATGGTGGCGATTCTTGGTGCGGCCAGGGCCGGGCTGGGCGTGGCGCGGCTGCCGTTCTTTCTTGGCCGCACGACACCGGGATTGGTGCAAATCCCGGTCTTGCCGCCACAGCCTTACATGGACATCTGGGTGGTGGCGCATCGGGACGTCTGGCCCTCAGCCAAGGTCACGGCCTTCCGGGATATCCTGTCGGCCCAGATGCGGGCCGACAGGGCGCTTTATGTCGCCTGAGCCATTTCGGTGGCGAAGAAATCCTCGGCGTCGTCAACTTCAACTAACCGCCGCCGGTCGATGAGCCAGAAGCGGTTGCCGACATTGCGCACGAAGCTGCGGTCGTGGCTGACCAGCAGGCAGGCCGCACCGTGGTGGATCAGCTCTTCCTCCAGTGCTTCTTGCCCTTCGATGTCTAGATGGTTGGTCGGTTCATCCAGCAGATAGAAATTGGGGTTGGTCAGGCGCAGCACCAGCATCGCAAGCCGCGCCTTTTGCCCGCCCGACAGCCGCCCCAAAGGCACATCCTGCATCTGGTGCACCACGCCGGCACCGGCCAGCAACCCGCGCGCGCGCTGATCGCCCACGTCGAACCGGGTGGTGATCGCAGTCATCGGGCTGTCGGCAAGGTCAAGCTGGCTCAGGTGTTGATCCGCGTAGCCCGACACCACGGTCGGTGCGGATTTGACCGGGCTGTCGCCGCCTGAAAGGGCTGCGTTGATCAGGTTCACAAGCTGGGTCTTGCCCGTGCCATTGGCCCCGAGCAGTACCACGCGGTCGCCCGGTGTGATCCATTTCTGCCCCGTGTTGTAAAGCGGGCGGTCGTCCGGCGTGGTGACCGCAACATCATCCAACGTAATCAGCGCCTTGGCATGGGTGCCCGCGTTGACCAGCTTGATGTCGCCTGCTGATTGCTCCTGATGTGCGGGCTTGGCCGCCGCTTCCATCTTTTCGGCGCGCTCTGTCAGTTGTTTGGTCTTGGTAATTAACAAGTCGGAACCGGAGTTGATCCCGATATTCTTGAGCTTGGCGGCCTGTTTGCGCAGTTGCGTGGCCTTGTTGAGGTCATTGGCAAAGCGCCGGGCATCAGCGGCGTCGGCTTCTTCCAGTGCGGCCCGCGCACGGCTGAAGGACAGCGGAAAGTCGCGGCTGCGTTCGGCGCGCAGAAACAATGTGCGGGTGGTCACGGCATCCAGAAACGCCCGGTCGTGACTGGTGATGATCACCGCCACATCGCGCGGCAGGCCTGCCAGCCAGTCCTGCAGCAGGGCGATCCGGTGCAGGTCGAGGTGGTTTGTCGGCTCATCCAGCAGCAGCACATCGGGTTCGGTGATCCAGGCAGCGGCCAAAAGGGCGGTGCGTTGCCAGCCGCCTGAAAGCTGATTCAACGGCTGGTGTTGCAGGTCGTATGGCACTGAGAGCGCGTCAAGGGCCACGTCGACGCGCCATGCCTCGTAATCCTGCTGTTCAGGCGGAAGCGCCGCAAGAACGTGGTCGTAAAGTGTGCGATCCAATGCGGTGTCAGGTACGTATTGCGCGACATGGCCGATACGCAGGCCCCGGGCGCGGGTGATGTCGCCCGTGGTGGCTTCGGTGTCGCCGGACAGGCAAGCCAACAGTGTGGATTTGCCACGTCCGTTGGCGGCGACGAGGCCCAGTCGGTCGCCCTTGTGCAGGGTCAGATCGAGGCCGGCGAAAAGAGGGTCGGCGAGCGTGACGCCGAGGTTGGTGATGTGAAGCAGGCTCATGTGGTCAGTCCATAGAAAGAGGTGCCGGGGACCGGCGATTGGGCTGACGAATTCTGGTCAGCCCTGCAAACGTGTTCGCAGGGCGTGACGGGGGCCGTGCTGAAGTCGGCGTGTTACTCTGCGCATCAGCGTGGGCCCTCCTTTTGTTGAGCGTTGCAATTGGGGCGATACTAAATCTCTTTGAAGAGATTTAAACAGAATTTTTGAAAATTCTGCGCCTAGCGGAGAGCGCGGCCTTTCATGATGGCGTCTGCGCCGAATTTCGCGCGGATCTTGTCGGCGGCACGTTCAGCCTCTGCCCTTTTGCCGGCATCAGGGTCCAGCAGATCACCTTCGCGGTCGGCGTCGGCATCGCCGGTGATGTCGCTGATACCCACCCCCAGCAGGCGGAACGGGCCACGGTCCGAGACCTGATCAAAAAGTCCGCGCGCGGTGCGATAGATTGTGTCGGTCAGTTGTGTCGGGTTCAACAGGCTTTGCCGTTTGGACACCAGCTTGAAATCCGACGTCTTGAGCTTCAGCGTCACCACGCGGCCTGCCTTGTCCTTGGCTTTGGCCCGCGCGCTGACCTTTTCAGACATCCGCCAAAGGTGCCCATCAAGTATGTCGATGTCGGCGGTGTCTTCGTTGAATGTCGTTTCATTCGACAGGCCTTTGACGGGCGTATGGGATGAGATGCGGCGCCCATCCTCGCCACGGGCAAGGGAGTAGAGCCGCTCACCCATGCCGCCAAATCTGTCATGCAGGTCGCGGCGGTCCCAGCGCAGCAGATCATCAAAAGTGCGGATGCCCGCCTTGGCCATCGAATCCTGCGCCACAGGACCAATCCCCCAGATCAGGCGGACGGATTTGGGGCGCAGAAATGCGGTCGTCTCTTCTTTCCCGATGATCGAAAAGCCGCGCGGCTTATCAAGATCGGAGGCGACCTTGGCCAGAAATTTGTTGTGTGACAGCCCGATGGAGCCGGTCAGGCCAAGTTCGTCCTGCATCCGCTTGACCAGCCGGGCCAGCATGACGGCGGGGGGCTGACCGTGCAGCCGCGCGGTTCCCGACAGGTCCATGAACGCTTCGTCCAGGGACAGGGGTTCAACCACAGGGGTCAGCTCGTCCATCATCTCGCGGATTGCCTTTGAGGCCGCGGCATAGGCGTCAAAGCGGGGTTTGACGACGATCGCATCGGGGCAGAGTTTGAGCGCCTTGAACATCGGCATCGCGGATTTGACACCCTTGATCCGGGCGACATAGCAGGCTGTGGATACAACCCCGCGCCGTCCGCCGCCAATGATGACCGGTTTGTCGGCCAGGTCAGGATTGTCGCGTTTTTCGACCGATGCATAGAAGGCATCGCAATCCATGTGTGCGATGCTAAGGTCAAAAAGCTCGGGGTGTGTGGTGACACGCGGACTGCGGCAGTTGGGACACCGGCGGGTGTCCTCAAAAGGTGTCAGGCAATCGCGGCACAGGCTGGGCATGGGATCAGGATAAGGGGTCGGCGGCATGGTCACAACAGAGCCGTTTTCAGGCAGCAAGGTCGCTCTGTTTCTGGGGGATCAGCTGTTGATCACGCTGCGCGACGATTTTGATCACATCCCCTTTCCTAACCTGTGGGATTTCCCGGGTGGCGCGCGCGACAACGATGAAACACCGTTTCAGACACTGGCCCGCGAGGTGATGGAAGAAGTCGGGCTGGTGCTGCCACGTGAGGCCATTTTGTGGGAAAGCGCGTTTCCGGCCGCCAACAACCCTGATGCACGCATCTGGTTTTTCGTGGCGCAAATGCCGGCCGGTACCGAGGCAGATATTGTCTTTGGGGATGAGGGGCAGGGGTGGAAACTGGTGTCGTTGGCGGACTTTCTGGAGATGAAGCAGGTTGTACCAACTTTCGCCGGCCGATTGCGGGTGTGGATGGCAGAAACAGGCGGTCTTTCAGAGGGTTAGACATCGCTGAGTTGGCTGAAATCAGGTCACATCGCTTGCGTGAAACGGCCACAATCGGATGCCAATACCATTGCGAGCAGGCGGGTTGGCGCATATATGGACCCCAGACACAAAGGATTACAAACGATGCCGATTGAGCAACTTTTAGCGGATTTTCTGGGTCAGAATTTGGTTCTGATCCTTTTGGCAATTTTCATTGTCATTTGCATTCTGGCTGGTGTGCGCATCGTGCCGCAGTCGCAGAAGTTTGTGGTCGAAAGGCTTGGCCGTTTGCGGTCTGTGCTGGGGCCGGGCATCAACTTTATCGTGCCGTTTCTGGACCGGGTGCGGCACAAGGTGTCGATCCTTGAGCGCCAGTTGCCGACCATGGCGCAGGACGCGATCACGTCGGACAACGTGCTGGTGCAGGTTGAAACATCGGTCTTCTATCGCATCATCGAGCCTGAAAAGACGGTTTACCGGATCCGCGATGTGGATGCGGCGATTTCGACGACAGTGGCGGGCATTGTCCGGTCAGAGATTGGCCGGATGGAGTTGGATCAAGTGCAAGCCAACCGCAGCCGGTTGATCGAAGCTGTGCGCGAACAGGTCGCCCAACAGGTGGATGACTGGGGGATCGAAGTGACGCGCGCCGAAATTCTGGACGTGAATCTGGATCAGGCGACGCGGGCTGCAATGTTGCAGCAGCTGAACGCCGAACGCGCACGCCGTGCGCAGGTGACAGAGGCCGAAGGCACCAAGCGGGCCGTGGAACTGCAAGCCGACGCAGAGCTATACGCTGCCGAGCAAGAGGCGAAAGCGCGCCGCGTGACGGCGGATGCCGAAGCTTATGCCACGCAAGTTGTGGCCGTCGCGATTGCCGAGAACGGTCTGGAAGCGGCGCAGTATCAGGTGGCACTCAAGCAGGTTGAGGCGCTTAATGCGCTGGGCAACGGCGAAGGCAAGCAGACGATTGTGCTGCCTGCCAATGCGATCGAGGCCTTTGGCGATGCCTTCAAGATGCTGAAAGGTGGGCGCTGATGCTGAGCGATCAATGGTGGGTCTGGATGTCAGCGGCGCTGGCAATGGCCACGCTTGAGGTGATCGTGCCGGGCTACATCTTTCTGGGCTTTGCCGCAGGTGCGTTCTTTGTCGGCGCGATGCTGCTACTGGGCCTGACCGGTATGTCGCTGCCGGTGATGTTGGTGATCTTTGCGGTCCTTTCGCTGATTGCCTTTCTGGCGCTGCGCAAGGTCTTTGGCCTGAAAAACGGTCAAGTGAAGATCTGGGACCGCGATATCAACGAATAACCTTTGGCGACGCAGATCTAGGGGGGCGCGGCGGGGTAAACCCCGCCCTACCCAAGGGCCAAAGGTCGGCGCAGGGTTGCGCGTGTGCTAACGCGTCAGGCGGGGCGGTTCGAGGCTGCGTCGGGCGCGATGGGCCAGAATGTCTGACAAGAGTGCTGGTCGCAGGGGTTTGCGGGTCTTGACCCGTGTCGGGACCGTCACGATCCGTCCAGCGTGGGGAAGACAGACCTGAGCCTGATAGGCCTGCGTGCGGGGGTCGTAATGCAGGTCGCGGATTTCCATCGGATTAGCCTTTCAGCGTTGTGTCCTACAACTCTGACGTATGATTCCTTACCAAAGTTTCACCACGGCTCGCGTTTTCGTGAATCGGCCTAGGCGTTGGGCCGCGCAGCCTGGGGCGAGACCATTTCAGCCAGAATGGCCTGTGCTGCCGCCCGTGGATCGGCGGCTTGCCAGATCGGGCGGCCGACCACGATGTGATCGACGCCATCGGCAATCGCCTGCGCGGGCGTTGCCACCCGTTTCTGATCGCCCAGCTCCGCGCCAGCAGGACGCACGCCGGGGGTCACGATCAGCTTGCCTGTCGCCTCTGGCAAGGCGCGGATCAGCGCGGCCTCTTGCGGGGATGCGATGACGCCATCGGCCCCGGCAGACAAAGCCTTGCCCGCGCGTTCCTGCACCAGATCGGTGATGCTGCCCGCCTTGATGCAGGATGCATCCAGATCGTCACGGTCAAGCGAGGTCAGGATCGTCACCGCAAGGATTTTGAGGTTGCTGTCACCGGCCCCTTCTTTGGCCGCACGGACCACATGCGGATCGCCGTGCACGGTCAGAAAGTCGAGGTCGAATTGGCTGATGCCGCGCACTGCGGCCTCGACCGTGGCGCCAATGTCAAACAGCTTCATGTCCAGAAAGATACGCTTGCCGTGATGCTGCTTAAGCTCATTGGCCAGCGCCAGCCCGCCACCCGTCAGCATCCCCAGACCGATTTTGTAGAAATCAACGGCATCGCCCAGCTTTTCGGCCAGCGCCAGACCATCCAGAACGTTGGGCACATCGACGGCGACGATCAGGCGGTCATCTGACATTGGGCGGCTCCTTTCAAGGGTTCCGGGCGGGTCTAACCGGGCGGCGCAGAAGGGGCAAATGCAAATGACGCAGCCTGCGGGTTGCAAACTGCGCCATAGGGCTCGGTTGGGACGTATCCGAGCATCCGCCGGACTGACGCCCTGCGGATATTTCAAGCGCCCTTAGATGGACGCGTCTTTTGGTTCGCCGGTGCCTTTTGACAGGCCAATGACAGAAGCGGATTCAGCGTCATGTGCCCGCAGAAGCCTGATCGCCTTGGGCGACAGCGGGAACAGTCGGTTGCCAGCAGACGCAGGTGCAGTGTTGTTGGGTGCAGATTGCATCGCTGGTTCCTCTTGCGTCGTCATAGGGGAACTATGCTGATGCGTGGCTGGCGCGATAATGGGAAGAATGCACGCGCCTTCCCCCTTCTTGCAACGCGGCGGTTGGGTGCCCATTTAGGGTGTGAGGCTCTTACGGGGTGTGCTGCGGATGCGGGCGCCCGGACCTGAGCGCTTGTAGAAGGAGAGAGACCATGAACTTGGACAAGTTCACAGAGCGGTCGCGCGGCTTTGTTCAGGCTGCACAGACCATCGCGATGCGCGAAAACCACCAGAGAATATTGCCAGAGCACCTTTTGAAGGCGCTGATGGATGACGATCAGGGGCTGTCGGCCAATCTGATCATCAAAGCCGCAGGCGACGCCGCTGCCGTCAGGCAGGCCGTTGATACGGCTGTGGCCAAGATCGCCAAGGTATCAGGCGGCGACGGGCAGGTGTTTGTCGACACCTCACTGGCCCGCGTGATGGACGAGGCTGAAAAGGTTGCGTCAAAGGCGGGCGATAGTTTTGTCCCTGTGGAACGGCTGCTGATGGCTTTGGCGATGATCAAATCCAAGGCAAAGGATGCGCTCGACGCAGGCAAAGTCACAGCGCAGGGGCTGAACGCTGCGATCAATGACATTCGCAAGGGGCGCACGGCCGATAGTGCCAGCGCCGAGGATGGCTATGACGCGCTCAAGAAATATGCGCGCGATCTGACCGAGGCGGCAGAGCAGGGCAAGATTGACCCGATCATTGGCCGGGATGAGGAAATCCGTCGCGCCATGCAGGTGCTGTCGCGGCGCACCAAGAACAACCCCGTGCTGATCGGGGAACCGGGCGTGGGTAAGACCGCGATTGCCGAAGGGCTTGCCCTGCGGATCGTCGATGGGGACGTGCCCGAGAGCCTGAAGAACAAAAAGCTGATGTCATTGGACATGGGCGCGCTGATTGCCGGTGCCAAGTACCGCGGCGAGTTTGAAGAGCGCCTGAAGGCTGTTCTGAAAGAGATCGAATCCGCTGCCGGTGAGATCATCTTGTTCATTGATGAGATGCACACGCTGGTGGGTGCAGGCAAATCGGATGGCGCAATGGATGCGGCAAACCTGATTAAGCCCGCACTTGCGCGGGGTGAACTGCACTGCGTTGGTGCCACGACCTTAGACGAATACCGCAAATATGTGGAAAAGGACGCGGCTTTGGCCCGGCGTTTCCAGCCTTTGATCGTGGAAGAACCCACCGTGGTCGACACGATCAGCATTCTGCGCGGGATCAAGGAAAAGTATGAACTGCACCACGGCGTGCGGATCTCTGACGCGGCGCTGGTGTCGGCGGCGACGCTGAGCCACCGCTATATCACCGACCGGTTTCTGCCGGACAAGGCCATCGACCTGATGGACGAGGCGGCCAGCCGGTTGCGTATGGAAGTGGACAGCAAGCCCGAAGAACTGGACGCGCTGGACCGCCAGATCATGCAGTTGCAGATCGAGCAGGAGGCCTTGAAGAAGGAAGACGACAAGGCGTCCAAGGATCGGCTGGAAAAGCTGACCGAGGAATTGGCGAACCTGCAGGACCGCGCGTCAGAGATGACCGCGAAATGGCAGGCCGAGCGCGACAAGCTGGAAGGCAGCCGCGAGCTGAAGGAACAGCTTGATCGCGCGCGGGCAGAGCTGGACATCGCCAAGCGGGAAGGCAACCTCGCCAAGGCAGGAGAGCTGTCTTACGGCGTTATCCCAGAGCTTGAGCGCAAGTTGTCAGAGGCCGAGGACACCGATGATCTGATGGTCGAAGAAGCCGTGCGGCCAGAGCAGATCGCTGAGGTCGTTGAGCGGTGGACCGGTATCCCGACCAGCAAGATGCTGGAAGGCGAGCGCGAAAAGCTGCTGCGCATGGAAGACGAGCTTGGCAAGCGCGTGATCGGTCAGCATGGGCCGGTACGTTCGGTGGCCAATGCGGTGCGCCGTGCGCGTGCGGGTCTGAATGACGAGAATCGCCCGCTGGGGTCGTTCCTGTTCCTTGGGCCAACCGGCGTGGGTAAGACGGAACTGACCAAGGCCGTGGCCGAGTACCTTTTCGACGATGACAACGCGATGGTGCGGATTGATATGTCAGAGTTCATGGAGAAACACGCCGTGGCCCGTCTGATCGGCGCGCCCCCCGGTTACGTTGGCTATGACGAAGGCGGTGTTCTGACCGAGGCGGTGCGGCGCAGGCCCTATCAGGTTGTGCTTTTTGACGAGGTCGAAAAGGCGCACCCGGATGTGTTCAACGTGCTGTTGCAGGTGCTGGATGACGGTGTGCTGACCGACGGTCAGGGCCGCACTGTGGATTTCAAGCAGACGCTCATCATCCTGACGTCAAACCTTGGGGCGCAAAGCCTCAGCCAACTGCCGGACGGTGCTGACCCAAGCCAAGCCAAACGCGATGTGATGGATGCGGTTCGGGCGCATTTCCGGCCCGAGTTCCTGAACCGTCTGGACGAGACGATCATCTTTGACCGTCTGGCCCGCGAAGACATGGCCGGTATCGTCACGATCCAGCTTGGCCGGTTGGAAAAGCGTCTGGCAAGCCGCAACATCACGCTTGATCTGGATGATGGCGCCCTGAAGTGGTTGGCCGACGAAGGCTATGACCCAGTGTTCGGCGCGCGGCCATTGAAGCGCGTGATCCAGCGCGCCTTGCAGGACCAGTTGGCCGAGATGATTCTCGCGGGTGACGTTCTGGATGGTGCGACCGTTTCGGTCAGTGCCGGGGCCGATGGGTTGATCGTGGGCGACCGTGTCAGCGGGTCTCAGCGCAGCAAGCCCGATGATGCGGTTGTGCATTGATTGACCAGAACCGGCCCGTGTTTGCGCGGGCCGGTTTTCTTTTGGGCAATCGGCAAAGCACAGCTAGGGTGGCGGCATTGACAGGTCCAAGGATTTCACGATGCCGCCGTTTCCCCAGCCCGCTTTCAACTTTGATTTTGACCCCGACGCCGAAGTGACCGCCCTGCGCCAGTGGCGTGACACCCAGCCGGGGCGTGCGATCCCCGACAAACATGACGGCAGGCTGCTGCTGGGCAGTTGGAACATCGCCAATCTGGGCGACAGCGGGCAGGTCCGCGACGCGCGCGATCTGCCGCTGATGGCTGAAATTCTGGGCTGGTTTGACATCATCGCGCTGCAGGAAGTGAAGGAAAACCTTGGTGATCTGATGAAGATCAAGGCGATGATGCCGGGCTACGACGTTGTGCTGTCAGACCAGACCGGCAATGGCGAGCGGATGGTGTTTCTCTACGACGCCACCCGTGTGAACCGGCTGGCGCTGGTGGGAGAGATCGACATTTCACCCAAGGATCAGCGACATATCAAGATCCCCAACTCCACCCAGAAATTCACTGGATTTGACCGTGCCCCCTACATGGTGGCGTTTGAAAAGGATGGCTTTGTCCTGACGGTCGTGAACGTGCATCTGTTCTTTGGCTCATCCTCGCAGCGGTCGATCAATCGCCGCGCGTTGGAAACCTATGCCGTCGGGCGCTGGGGCGATCTGCGGCGCAAACGGGGCCGCGCGTTTTCGCACAATCTGGTGGTGATTGGTGATATGAATATGCCTGTGGCGGACGTGGGCGACGAAGTGTTCGAGGCGCTGACAAAGCGCGGTCTGCACATCCCCGAGCATCAGTCGCGGATCGGCACCACGATCACCGAAGGCAAGCATTACGACCAACTGGCGTTCTTTCCGGGTGACGCCGGCACCGCTTATGTGCAGGACGGGGTGTTTGATTTTGACGGGGCGGTCTTTGCGGATCTGTGGGATACGCGGACCGAGAAAGAGTTCGAGGCTTTTGTGCGCTATCACCTGTCAGATCACCGCCCGATCTGGGTGCAGTTCCGCACCGATTAGGGGCCGGTTGCCCGGCCCCCCAATGGCTACAGAATAAAGTCATCCTCTGTCAGGGAATGCAGGCGCGTTCCCGACAGGAAAATATCGGTGCCATCAAGATGGATCGTCGTGCCGCGCCAGCCGTCCGACAGGTTATGGGCCAGATCGGCGTAACTTTCGATCCCGAAGGCGCTGAGGTCGATGGTGTCATTGCCGCGGCGGTCGAAATCGCTGATGACGTTGACGCCTTCGTCCTGCTTGAAGATGAAGGTGTCGCGCCCACGCCCGCCCGTCAAAAAGTCAAAACCGGCGCCGCCCGAAATCTCATCATGGCCGCGTCCGCCCTTGATGACGTCGTTGCCGCCTTCGCCCTTGATCACATCGTGGCCTTTGCCACCCCAGACGAAGTCTCGCCCTGATCCGGCAAGCACAACATCATGACCCTTGCCTGCGAACACCACGTCCCAGCCACCTTTGGCGTCGATGTAGTCATTGTCACGACCAAGTTTGGTGATTGACCCCCGATCATCTCCGATCAAAAAGTCGACGTCATTCTTGCGCCGGCTTGATTGCAGGATGTCGATCGGGACAAGCACGCCATCAATCACATGCAGGACGCCGTTTGCGGCCTGAATATCGGTGGCAACTAGGTTGGGGTTCGCGAAGTCGGGGTCGCCGTCCACCAGTGCTGCGCCATCGCGGCCCAGATCAACACCCAGAAGCGTTGGAATCTGATCCAGGGCTAGCACCTGGCTGGCCTGCAGGCTTTCGGGGGCCACGTGGTAAAGCAGGATATTCGTGAGCAGCGGGATCGGGTCCTCATCGTTCGACAAAAGACGCAAGGCATCGACGATATAGCCAAAGGCGTCCGCCTCGTTGTCACCTGTGAACCCAAGCGCCTGTGCCAACCCGACGAAGGCCGCGTCATTGGGGGCAAAGACGGTAAGGTCTGCATTCGGGTCTGCCAGCGCGCCAGCCAGATCAGCGGCAACAACCGCCTCGCGCAGGATGTCAAAATCAGACAGATCATTGTCAAAGCCCGGGCCAGAGGCGACAGCGATGTCCGTGATCGTCGGTGCGCCGTTGCCGGGCAGATCAATCGGCAAGAGCACCTTGTCGATCACATGGACCACGCCATTGCTGGCCATGATGTCAGTGGCCACAAGCGATGGGTCGATCAAATCGGGTTCATTGTCGACCAGCGTCGGCAGATCGGCGGTGATTGTCGGCCCCAACGCGGTTGTCAGCGTTGGATCCGCGGCAATGTCAGCGGCTGTCTTGGCCTCTGGTAAGACGTGGTACAGCACCACATCGCGCAAGGTCTCGGCGGGTACGTTGCCGGCCAGAAAACCCAGCACGGCGTCGGCATCAGCGGGATCGCCCGCAAACCCAAGATCGGCAGCCAAACTGCCAAAGGCCGCATTGGTAGGCGCAAAGACAGTCAGGGTGCCGGGGTTGGATAAGGTTGTCACAAGGTTGGTGCCCAGATTGGCATCAAGGAATTTGACAGCGCCAAGCAGGACCGAAAAATCGGGGCCAGAGGCGATAGTGGCGATTGAAGGTTTCATGATGTGTCATCCTGTTGGACAGGCCCGCGTCACAGGCCAAGGAAAAAGGGCGCCCGCAGTGTTGCGGACGCTCTGTTGCTGCGACGGGATTAGCTGGGTGGCAGGATCACCTTATCGATGACATGGATCACGCCATTGCTGGCCTCGATGTCTGCTGTCACCACCGTGGCATCGTTCACCATCACACCGCCTTCGGTCATGATTGTGACGTCAGCACCGTTCACGGTTGCGGCCATCATCTCGTTCGTCAGATCACCTGACATCACCTTGCCTGCGACAACGTGGTAGGTCAGGATGTTTGCAAGCGCCTCTGGGTCGGCCAACAACCCTTCAACGGTGCCTTCGGGCAGGGCAGCAAAGGCGTCATCGGTGGGGGCAAAAACGGTGAACGGGCCTTCGCCCTTCAGCGTTTCAACCAGCCCTGCGGCCTCGACTGCAGCCACAAGGGTGGTAAAGCTGCCCGCATCTACAGCGGTATCAACGATGTCCTTGGAATGACCATCGGCAAAGGCGGGGGCGGCCAGCGCGGTGGAAGCAGCGAGTGCGATAAACGTTCTGCGAAGCATAGGTATCTCCTGTTGATGTGCGTGCCTTGATTGGCAATGCAGCAATTACGGGGGGTTTTGTGCATCGGATCACCGGGGGATTTCGCCGAGTGGACTTGACGGATTGGCCGGTTCGCCTAAGCCAGCGGGTTTTGTGGTTTCCACTCAAATCGACGTGTAAATTCGTGAACACGGATGTGTCATCCGGGCAGACTTTGCCCGCGATCTGGCGCATGATCCGCAACAAAGGAGACGACGATGGCGATGTTTTCGGATTTCACGATCAACCTGATCCAAGGGATGGTGTTTCTGTTCGTCCTGCTGGTGGGTGCCGCCGCTTTGCTGGTGCTTGTTCTGTTTGTCATCGACCGCAGCCAGCGCGCTGATGCGATCCGCCGGAACTACCCTGTGATCGGGCGGTTTCGCTATCTGTTCAGCACGCTGGGCGAGTTCTTTCGCCAGTATTTCTTTGCGATGGACCGGGAAGAGCTGCCGTTCAACCGTGCGCAGCGGGACTGGATCAAACATTCCAGCAGCGGCAAGGGCAACACGGTTGCTTTCGGGTCGACCCGGAACCTTGCCGCGCAAGGCACGCCAATTTTCGTCAATGCTGCCTTTCCACCGCTGGATCAGCAGGTAGCGGCGACCGCGCCTTTGGTGATTGGTCCGGGCGCGCGGAAACCCTATGCCGCGCCGTCGATTTATAATCTGTCCGGTATGTCTTATGGCGCTATTTCAAAACCAGCGGTGCAGGCGCTGAGCCGGGGATCGAAGGCGGCAGGCATCTGGATGAACACCGGCGAAGGCGGGCTGTCGCCGTTTCACCTTGAAGGTGGTTGCGACATCGTCTTTCAGGTCGGCACGGCAAAATACGGCGTGCGGGATGCCGATGGCAACCTGAGCGACGACAAACTGCGCGAGGTAGCCGCGCACGATCAGGTCAAGATGATCGAGATCAAGCTGGCACAGGGGGCCAAACCCGGCAAGGGTGGCATCCTGCCAGGGGCCAAGGTCACGCCCGAGATCGCGCAGATCAGGGGCATCAAGGTTGGCGAAAGCAGCATCTCTCCCAACAGGCATGTCGAGGTAGATGACTGGGGTGATCTATTGGATCTTGTGACGCGGGTGCGCGATGTCACGGGCCTGCCGGTTGGGATCAAAACGGTGATGGGCAATGGCGATGCGTTCGAAGACTTGTTCGCGTTGATCAATGAACGCGGCCAAGAAAGCGCACCGGATTTCATCACGCTAGATGGCGGTGAGGGTGGCACGGGCGCCTCGCCCATGCCGCTGATGGATCTGGTTGGCGTCTCGATCCGCGAGGCGCTGCCCTATGTCGCCAATCTGCGCGATCAGGCGGGGCTGCATGACCGGATCAGGTTGATCGCCAGCGGCAAACTGGTGAACCCCGGCGATGTGGCGTGGGCCATTTGTGCGGGGGCTGACTTTGTCACGTCAGCCCGTGGTTTCATGTTCGCGCTAGGCTGCATCCAAAGCCTGAAGTGCAACAAGAACACTTGTCCCACGGGTATCACCACCCACGATCCGCGGTTTCAAAAGGGTCTGGTTCCCGAAGACAAAGACAAAAAGGTCGCCCATTACGCCAAGACGATCATCAAAGAAGTTGAAACAATTGCGCATTCGGTCGGCGTCACAGAGCCGCGCCAGATGCGCCCCAAACACGTGCGGATCGTGCAATCGGACGGAAAATCAGTACCTTTGGACGTATTAGAGGCGCGTTACAACAATCTGGCGGCATCGTGACAAACACTTCACGCTTTTGACCCTATATACTCTGGCAACATCTAATGGAGTATTTGCATGGCCTATCGCTGGACCAACGACCTGACCCACGCTGACGTGACCCCAAAGGCTGCGTTCCTGAACCGCCGCCAGATCATTGCGGGCACAGTTGGGCTGGGTGCCATTGCGGCGGGCCTGCCTGCGGCGGCGCAAGAGGCGCTAGAGCCGAACACGCTGGAAGAGATCACCAGCTACAATAACTACTACGAATTCGGCACCGGCAAGAATGACCCGGCCGAGAATGCCCATCAGTTGCAGATTGACCCCTGGTCGGTGAAGGTTGACGGCATGGTGGACAACCCCGGTGATTATGCGCTGGCGGATCTGCTTGATGGCTTGACGGTCGAGGAACGGATCTACCGGTTCCGCTGTGTCGAGGCGTGGTCGATGGTGGTGCCGTGGAACGGGATCGAGCTGGCCGATATCCTCAACAAAGTGGGTGTGCAGGCGGGGGCCAAATACGTGGCCTTCGAAACGGTCGTGCAGCCAGAGAACATGATCGGCGTGCAGCGCCGCGTGCTGGACTTTCCCTATGTCGAAGGGTTGCGGCTGGATGAGGCGATGCACCCGCTGACCATCATGGCGACGGGCATCTACGGCGAACCGATTGCGAAACAAAATGGCGCGCCGATGCGCCTGGTGGTGCCATGGAAATACGGATTCAAATCGATCAAGTCGATTGTGCGCATCACCCTGACCGACGAAGAGCCGCCGACAAGCTGGAACGTCGCCAATGCGCGAGAATACGGCTTTTACAGCAATGTGAACCCGGAAGTGGACCACCCGCGCTGGTCACAGGCAACCGAGCGCAAGATCGGTGGCGGATTGTTCGCCGCGCGGCAGGACACGCTGATGCTGAACGGTTACGCTGACGAAGTTGCGAGCCTCTATGCTGAGAAGCCGTTGAACGAGTGGTTCTGATGACATTGACCGACCGCATAAACGGCGCCCTGCGCCGGGTTCCAGCGTGGACTATATATATAGTGTTCGCCGTCTGGACCGGGTGGGAGTTCTGGAAGGCGCTAACCGGCGTCGGCCCTTATGCGGTTGAGCCGATCAATGTGCTGGAACGTGAGTACGGTGAAATGGCGCTCAAGCTTTTGGTTGCGGGACTGTTGGTGACACCCTTGCGGCGGTTGGTGGGTGTGAACCTGATGAAGTTCCGGCGCGCGATTGGTGTGACGGCCTTTTTCCTGGTGCTGGCGCATTTCCTTGTCTTTGCCGTGCTTGATGTTCAGTCACTGGAACGGGTTTGGACTGAAACGATTAAGCGGCCCTATGTAACCGTCGGGATGTTGTCCTTTCTGGGGCTGATCCCGCTGGCGCTGACGTCCAACAACTGGTCGGTGCGCAAATTAGGGGCGGCCACGTGGCGACAGTTGCACAAGTTGACCTATCCGGTCGCGGTACTGGCGGCGGTTCACTATCTGTGGCTGGCCAAGGGTTTTCAGTTGGAACCGCTGATCTACACTGGCATCATCGTGGGGCTGATCGCATGGCGCTATTGGCCTAAACTGGGTCAGGAATCCCGCGCTTGACGCAAGAACGAAAGTTCTCCTAGAGTCCGTTCATTCTAAAGAACTTTTTGAACGGAAAACGAAATGAAGCTTTTGACGAGTGCCCTAGTTGCGGGGCTTACGGTTGCTGGTGCGGCAAACGCGGCGGCAATTGATCTGACAGATAACACCTTTGCCAGCGTCGACTACGTCGATTTTGTGCAAGGCCCCTTGGGTCCGATTGAGGCGTTTACCGAAATCTCAGACGGTGTGACATTCAGCTTTGCAGCGCTGAACAACGGCCAATTCCGAAGCGTTGGAACTTGGGGTAACGGCACCTCAAATGCGAGCGGCCCATTCGGGCTGAGCTTCGGCGGCGGTGGCGGTGAAACAGCGGCTTTCACGCTGTCAGTCGATCATGACGTGACGCTGAATGCATTTCTGGGATTTGCGCAACAGTTCAACACCGGTGCTATTTTTGATGTGACCGGTACTGGCGTAAGCTCAACCGGCAACGCGTTTTCGACAAGCGGGTTTCTGGCGTCGGGCATCCCCGTCCTAGAGGCTTTCAATGGCGGTGCATTATCTTTGACGGCTGGCACAACCTACACGTTTGCGACAACCAATAGCGGGACAGCCACCCAGAGCCACCTGACAAGCCTCGACTTCACAAAGATCCCGGTCGGTCCGATG
>CANLNT010000002.1:0-127500 GCA_947492825.1 uncultured Paracoccaceae bacterium | reverse complement strand
TTGAAAAAGGTCGGGATGAGGTGTGCCTAGGGGTGAAAGGCCAATCAAACTCGGAGATAGCTGGTTCTCTGCGAAATCTATTTAGGTAGAGCGTCGGACGAATACCATCGGGGGTAGAGCACTGAATGGGTAATGGGGGCCCACAGCCTTACTGATCCTAATCAAACTCCGAATACCGATGAGTAATATCCGGCAGACACACAGCGGGTGCTAACGTCCGTTGTGGAGAGGGAAACAACCCTGACCTACGACTAAGGCCCCTAATTCATGGCTAAGTGGGAAAGCAGGTGGGACGACCAAAACAACCAGGAGGTTGGCTTAGAAGCAGCCATCCTTTAAAGATAGCGTAACAGCTCACTGGTCTAAATAAGTTGTCCTGCGGCGAAGATGTAACGGGGCTCAAGCCATGAGCCGAAGTCTAGGATGCACATAGTGCATGGTAGCAGAGCGTAGTGTGACATAACTCCAATCCATATCAGCACCCTCGGGTGTTGTGATGGATACGGAGTTTTCTGTGAAGCCGGCGCGTGAGCGATCCGGTGGAGAGATCACTAGTGAGAATGATGACATGAGTAGCGACAAAGGGAGTGAGAGACTCCCTCGCCGAAAGTCCAAGGGTTCCTGCTTAAAGCTAATCTGAGCAGGGTAAGCCGACCCCTAAGGCGAGGCCGAAAGGCGTAGTCGATGGGAACCAGGTTAATATTCCTGGGCCAGGAGGATGTGACGGATCGAGACTGTTGTTCGCCCTTATCGGATTGGGCGGGCCGCTTATCGGTTCCTGGAAATAGCCCTCCATGAGATCGTACCCTAAACCGACACAGGTGGACTGGTAGAGAATACCAAGGCGCTTGAGAGAACCACATTTAAGGAACTCGGCAAAATACCTCCGTAAGTTCGCGAGAAGGAGGCCCGGTTTTTACGCAAGTAGAGGCCGGGGGCACAAACCAGGGGGTGGCGACTGTTTACTAAAAACACAGGGCTCTGCGAAGTCGCAAGACGACGTATAGGGTCTGACGCCTGCCCGGTGCCTGAAGGTTAAAAGGAGGAGTGCAAGCTCCGAATTGAAGCCCAGGTAAACGGCGGCCGTAACTATAACGGTCCTAAGGTAGCGAAATTCCTTGTCGGGTAAGTTCCGACCTGCACGAATGGCGTAACGACTTCCCCGCTGTCTCAAATGTGGACTCAGCGAAATTGAATTGCCTGTCAAGATGCAGGCTACCCGCGGTTAGACGGAAAGACCCCATGCACCTTTACTATAGCTTCGCACTGGCATCAGACACAGTATGTGCAGGATAGGTGGTAGGCTTTGAACCGGAGACGCCAGTTTTCGGGGAGCCTCCCTTGAGATACCACCCTTATTCTGTTTGATGTCTAACCGCGGCCCGTTATCCGGGTCCGGGACCCTGCGTGGTGGGTAGTTTGACTGGGGCGGTCGCCTCCCAAAGTGTAACGGAGGCGCGCGAAGGTTGGCTCAGAGCGGTCGGAAATCGCTCGTTGAGTGCAATGGCAGAAGCCAGCCTGACTGCGAGACTGACAAGTCGAGCAGAGTCGAAAGACGGCCATAGTGATCCGGTGGTCCCGAGTGGAAGGGCCATCGCTCAACGGATAAAAGGTACGCTGGGGATAACAGGCTGATGGTGCCCAAGAGTCCATATCGACGGCACCGTTTGGCACCTCGATGTCGGCTCATCTCATCCTGGGGCTGGAGCAGGTCCCAAGGGTACGGCTGTTCGCCGTTTAAAGAGGTACGTGAGCTGGGTTTAGAACGTCGTGAGACAGTTCGGTCCCTATCTTCCGTGGGTGTAGGATACTTGAGAGGAGTTGCCCCTAGTACGAGAGGACCGGGGTGAACGATCCACTGGTGGATCTGTTGTCGCGCCAGCGGCAGTGCAGAGTAGCTATGATCGGACAGGATAACCGCTGAAGGCATCTAAGCGGGAAGCCCCCCTCAAAACAAGGTATCCCTGAGAGCCGAGGTAGACCACCTCGTCGATAGGCCAGAGATGTAAGCGCAGCGATGCGTTCAGTTGACTGGTACTAATTGCTCGATAGGCTTGATTTGATCCAGTAGAAGGGAGACCTTCGACTGATCTTCAAGATACATACACTTACATTAGCCGTATTTGGCTTGGAACCTGATTTTGTTTATTTGGTGTGGTGGTCATAGCGTGAGCAAAACACCCGATCCCATCCCGAACTCGGCCGTTAAGTGCCACAGCGCTGATGGTACTGCGTCTTAAGACGTGGGAGAGTAAGTCACTGCCACACCTAATAAGCAAAATCAGGGTATCTCTCTGCGATGATCATAACAAACGGCGCCGCTCTGCGGCGCTTTTTGCGTTTTTGGGCCAGGAATTCCGAAAGTACGCGATAAGAACCGACCGATATGTCGATGCGGCCGCATTTTTGGTGGTGCGCGCCACAAATCTTAATGGTTAACGTGCCTTAAGGTGTCGATGCGCTTGGTTTGTGCATCAGTTCTGCATCATCTGTGCATGTTGCAAAACCACGTTAATCGCCCTCCGGCAGGTCAGCGTTCGATGGTCCAATCTGCATGTCCCAGATCATCCAGAACCGCCCGAACCTGGTCCCGATCCTCGGGAACAAATCGATCTAGCAAGTGGGTGGAGTTGATCTTGGCCAACGGTGCGGAAAGGTCCTGTTCTGCAAGCCCCAAAAACGCGACGATCTGCCCGAAATAACCTGCCAGAATGTCGCTATAGCTCATGAAAAGGCAGGGTCCCACAGCGCGATCAGCGACATCCGCAAACCGCCGCGTCTGGTTGCGCACGAATTTGCGAAACGCCGCTTCGTCAAAGTGGATCATGCCGCTGTTGCCCGCTTTGTCGTCAGATTGCCGGTGCCAAACGCCCGATGCCCGCGCCAGTTCTCGCGAGGTGAAGCCGCCCAATTTATTCTTTCTTTCCAGTACGATCTTGTGAATGTTCGGATCCCGCAGCAGCGTGTCACAGGTGGATTTCTCTTGCCCGGGCCACATTTTAAACCCGACACATTGTTTGCCGTCCCCATGGTTCAGGACCGCATAGGCAAAGCGCGTCGGATCGTCATCGCGCAGGTTTAGGTCATGTCGGGCAAGAAAATCCGCGCTAAAATCGTCCTGCGAGCGTTTGCGGTGAAAGATCTCTTCATGCGCACGCACATCGGGGTGGTTGGCAAGGGTGCGCATCACCACAGTTGTGCCGCTGCGCGCCGTGGAAATCAGGACAAATCGGGTCTTGGGCGGCATGGATGTCTCTTGGATGACGTGTCGCGACAATCTGTGCGTGTGGTGGTCCTGTCAACGCTGCTTTTCGCGGAAAAAAGCCAAAAGAATCGGTGGATTCACCGGTCCGCCCCCTTGCGGTCCCGCCTGCATCGGCATAATTAACGCGGACTTGGCGCGGGATGGAGCAGCCCGGTAGCTCGTCAGGCTCATAACCTGAAGGTCGTAGGTTCAAATCCTACTCCCGCAACCAAGACAAACCGCCCTTTGGGGCGGTTTTGTCGTTTCTGGGTGGGGGTCATCGCCCCCGTCGCGTTGGACAGCCCAGCCTGCACGCCGTAAGACGAAGGCGCACCAGATTGGAGCCTCGCGATGTCCTTTGTCTTTCCGCCCCGTGCTTTGCCCGAACTGCCTATCGCTGGCCACGAAGATGTCTATTCCGTGGCACGGATATTCTGTGTCGGGCGGAACTATGCGGCCCACGCTGCTGAAATGGGTGGCGAAGTGGATCGCGAAGCACCGTGGTATTTCACCAAGTCGACCTTTGCCCTGGCGCAAAGCGGACAGACGCTGCCGTATCCGCCCGGAACCGCGAATTACCATCACGAGGTCGAGCTGGTGATCGCTGTTGGCGCGCCAGTGTTTCAGGCAGATGAGGCCGCTGCAGAAACCGCGATTTACGGCTATGCCTGCGGGCTGGATATGACCCGCCGGGATCGGCAGCAGGACGGTAAGGACCATCGCCGCCCTTGGGATCTGGGCAAGGATGTTGAAAACGGCGCGGTGATCGGGGCGATCACTCCTGCTTCGGATTTTTCGGGCCCTCGCGGGCAGCGCATCCAACTTAGCATCGGCGATGCATTGCGGCAGGATGCGGTGCTGGACGACATGGTCTGGTCCTGCGCAGAGATCATCAGCCATTTGTCACGCTACTATCATCTGCAGCCCGGCGACCTGATCATGACCGGCACGCCTGCCGGTGTTGGACCGGTGCAGCCGGGTGATCTTTTGACAGGTCAGATTGATGGTTTGCAGCCCGTGACGCTGACGATTGGTGCGCCGCAAGAATGACGCTGGGGACGGTCATAATTGTCAGTGACAGTGCACAAGTTGATGGTGGGTTAGGCAAGGTTGCCGTCACCTCGGCCATTGCCTTGTCCGAAATGGGCCTGCGCGTGATCTTCTTTTGCCCGATTGCCGGCATTAATCCTAGGCTGGAGGCAGCCGGTGTCACGGTGCACTGTCTGGGGCAAACCGCCCCGTCCGAGGACCCCAGCCGCTGGCGCGGCATGATGCGCGGGATCTGGAACCGCGACGCGGCAGGCGCCCTGCGTGATCTGGTCCTCGAGCACGATCCTGCGACGACAGTGCTGCACTGCCACGGGTATTCCAAAGCCCTATCGCCCGCGATTGGCCCGATCCTGACCGGGGGGCCTTTGCGTTGCCTCTATACAATGCACGAATTCTTCCTTGCTTGTCCGAACGGCGGATTTTTCGATTTTCCGCGTGCGCAGATTTGCTCTCGCAAGCCACTGGGCCTGTCGTGCCTGACCACGCAATGCGACAGCCGCCACGCAGTTCACAAGGTGTGGCGGACGGCGCGGCAGGTTGCACTGCACGGGCCGGGGCGGATGCCGCGCCGATTGCGGGATGTTGCCTTTATCTCTGACACGCAAAAGCAGGTGATGGTCCCGTACTTGGCGGCAGAGACGCGATTGCATCGTGTCCCGAACCCCGTGGATTTGGGCGAAGGGCCACGGGTTGCGGCTGAGGACAACGACGCGTTTGTCTTTGTCGGGCGGCTGGAGCCGGATAAAGGCGCGTTGGATTTTGCGCGTGCCGCCAAAGATGCAGGTGTGCGCGCGGTCTTTGTTGGCGCGGGGCGACAAGAGGCCCAGATCAGGGCGCTTTTGCCCGACGCGCAGATTACGGGCTGGGTCGCGCCTGATGTGGTCGCCGGGCATTTGGCGCAAGCGCGCGCGCTGGTTTTTCCAAGCCTTTGGCAAGAGACGTTTGGGCTGGTCGCCTATGAGGCGTTGGGGCGCGGGGTGCCAGTGATCACAGGCGCATGGAACGCCGCGCACGAAGGAATTGCGCAGGGTGAAACCGGCCTGATCTACGATATGCCGGATCAGCTGATGGCCACGCTGAAAGCAATGGATGCCACCACGGCGGGGCGCATGTCACAAGCCGCTTTTGCGCGCAGAGACACCTATGGGCTGTCGCCGCGGGCCCATGCCACGCGACTGGTTGAAGTCTATCAGACGCTTTTGCAGGAATGCACATAGACCTCTCATTTGGGTGGTCTTTTCACTTCTGACATGCGCCGATAGGGTGGCGGCAAGTAGCCACCAGAAAGAGACGTCATGTCCAGCATTGTGTCCGTCAAGAACCTGCGCAAATCCTATGCCGGTGGGTTCGAGGCGTTGAAATCCGTGAACCTGGAGATCGAAGAGGGTGAAATTCTCGCCCTGCTCGGGCCGAATGGTGCGGGGAAAACCACATTGATTTCAACGATTTGTGGGATTACCGTCGCGACATCCGGGCAGATTGAGGTGGGTGGGCATGACACGGTCACGGACTTTCGTGCCGCGCGAAATCTGATCGGATTGGTGCCGCAAGAGATCAATCTGGAACCGTTTGAGACTGTGATGAACACGGTGCGGTTTTCGCGCGGGTTGTTCGGCAAGCCCCGCGACGATGCCTATCTTAAAAAGGTGTTGGAGCAATTGTCGCTGACCGACAAGAAGGACGCCAAGATCATGATGCTGTCGGGCGGCATGAAACGGCGGGTGCTGATTGCCAAAGCGCTGAGCCATGAACCGCGCGTCCTGTTTCTGGATGAACCGACAGCGGGCGTGGATGTCGAACTGCGCAAGGAGATGTGGGAGGTCGTCGCAGGCCTGAAGGCCAGCGGTGTGACGATCATTCTGACGACGCATTACATCGAAGAGGCCGAGGCGATCGCCGACCGTGTTGGCGTCATCAGCAAAGGCGAAATTCTGGTTGTGCAGGACAAGGCCGAGATGATGGCCCAGATGGGCAAGAAACAGTTGCGGGTCGATCTGGCAGAGGCCTTCAGCGCGGTGCCTGACGCCCTGTCCCACTATGGGTTGGAACCAAGCGAAGACCGCATGTCTCTGACCTATACCTATGACACCCGCAGCGACCGCACCGGCATCCGCACCCTGCTGAATGATTTGTCAGAGGCCGGGTTGAAGATGGTTGATCTGCAAACACAGCAAAGCAGTCTTGAAGACATCTTTGTGGGAATGGTGAAGGAAGACTCATGAACCTCACAGCGGTCAAATCCATCTATATCTTTGAAATGCAGCGGTTCTTCCGGACGATCACGCAAAGCCTCGTCTCGCCGGTTCTGTCGACCTCACTTTATTTTGTGGTCTTTGGGGCGGCCATCGGCAGCCGGATTCAAGAGGTCGAGGGCGTCAGCTATGGCGCGTTTATCGTGCCCGGACTGATCATGTTGAGCGTGATGACGCAGGCCACGTCAAACGCCAGTTTCGGGATCTATTTCCCAAAATTCATTGGCACGATTTACGAGTTGCTATCGGCGCCCGTGAACTTTCTTGAGATCACAATCGGCTACGTGGGCGCTGCTGCGACCAAGGCGTTGTTTATCGGTGTGATCATTCTGGCCACAGCGTTTCTGTTCGTTGATATCCAGATCGCGCACCCCTTTGCGATGCTGGCGTTTCTGGTGATGACCTGTTTCAGTTTTGCCTTGCTGGGCTTTATCATCGGCATCTGGGCGGGCAACTTTGAACAATTGCAGTTGATCCCGCTCTTGATCATCACGCCGCTCGTTTTTCTGGGTGGATCGTTTTATTCGATCACCATGTTGCCCCCTGTCTGGCAGACGATCACCATGTTCAACCCGGTGGTCTATCTGATCTCTGGTTTCCGCTGGTCGTTCTTCGGTACTGCTGATGTGGGCATCGGGTTGTCGCTTTTTGCGATCCTGCTGTTTATGGCGATCTGCCTGACGACGATTTGGTGGATTTTCCGCACAGGCTGGCGGATTCGGCAGTGACGTGGGGGATGCGCCCTTGTTGCAGGCCCCCATGCGGCCTAAGTCATTCGGCATGAAGCACCTTATCCCGTTCATGAAAACCGAACCGCTGGTGAATGTGATCCGCCTGCAGGGCGCGATCAGCAACAGCGGTCAGGGGTTGGATGATCCCTCGCTTGCCGCTGTCATCGAAAAGGCCTTTCGCAGGGGTAAACCTGTGGCCGTCGGATTGCAGATTAATTGTCCCGGCGGAAGCCCGGTGCAGTCTTCACTGATTGCCGCGCGCATTCGCCGTTTGTCCGAGGAAAAAGAGGTTCCGGTTTTTGCCTTTGTGGAGGATGTCGCGGCCTCTGGCGGATATTGGCTGGCCTGCGCCGCAGATGAGATTTACGCCGACGCCAGCAGCCTTGTTGGATCAATTGGCGTGATTTCGGCGGGGTTCGGAATGCAAGACCTGATCGCGAATTATGGAGTCGAACGGCGGGTGCATACGGCGGGAACGTCAAAATCGATGCTGGATCCATTCCAGAAAGAAAAGCCCGCAGATGTGAAGCGCCTGAAAGGGTGGCTGGATCAGCTGCACGAGAATTTCATCGCGCACGTCAAGGCGCGGCGGGGGGCCAAGTTGTCTGACAACAAGGCGTTGTACACTGGCGAAGTCTGGATTGGCGCGCATGCGGTGGACGAAGGGTTGATCGACGGTGTCGATCATCTGGTGCCGTTCATGAAGGCACGGTTTGGCGACAAGGTGCGCCTGCGGCGCTATGGCCCGCGTCGCAGCCTGTTCCAGCGCCTAGGCGCCAGCATCACGGCGGCGACGGTAGCCGGGATCGAGGACCGCGCCGCCTTTGCCCGGTTCGGGCTGTGACATGCTGATAAAAGTTGTTGCCCTTTTCCTGGCCTTTATGGCTGTACTGGCGATGTTCGGCAAAGTCCGCTTGCCCGGACAAGCCCGACTTGCGTCGGCAAAGTGCAAAGGGTGTGGGCGATACCGCATCGGCAAAGGGCCCTGTGCCTGCGGGCGAGGAAAGACCTGATGGATTGGATTTATGTCATCGTGGGTCTGGTGATCCTGCTGCTGGCAGGCGACAGCCTTGTCAAAGGCGCGGTCAACATGTCTTTGCGACTGGGCGTTCCTGCGCTGATCGTGTCACTGACGATCGTGGCTTTTGGCACCTCCGCGCCAGAGCTGCTGATTTCGGTTCAGGCCATTCTCGACGGTGTGCCGGGGATTGCCATCGGGAACGTGGTAGGATCCAACACGGCCAATGTGTTGCTGGTGCTGGGTATTCCCGCCCTATTGGCGGCGATGCACACGTCTGAATGTGACACGCGCAAAAGTTATCTGCAGATGATTGCGGCCACCGCCCTTTTCATCGCGCTGGCGTTCACGGGTGTGTTCACATGGTGGAGCGGACTAATCCTGCTGGCTGCTTTGGCCGCGATGCTTGGCTACGCGATGCTTGAAGTTAAGCGCCACCGCCGCGCCTGCGCCGGTGACGAGGACGAAGAGATCGAAGGCGCGGACCCGAACCTTGGCTGGGCCAAGATCGCGATGTTTCTGGTGCTGGGCATGATTGGCCTGCCATTGGGGGCGAGCCTTCTGGTGGATGGGTCTACGAATATCGCGCGGTCTTACGGCATAACCGAGACGGTGATCGGTCTGACGCTCGTGGCGATTGGCACGTCTCTGCCAGAGCTAGCGACAACAGTAATGGCCGCATTACGCCGTCAGGCGGACGTCGCACTTGGCAACGTGATCGGGTCGAACATGTTCAACCTTTTGGGCATTATCGGTGTGGCGAGCCTTGTGGGACCGATCCCGGTCGATGACCAATTCCTGAGCTTTGATCTGTGGGTCATGCTGGGCGCGTCGCTTCTGTTGATCCCGTTTGTGTTCCTGCGCCAGAACATCACCCGCGTTTGGGGCGTCGTGCTGAGTGTAGCCTATGTCACCTATCTGGTTGTGGTGCTGGTCTGATGCCCACGGCCTTGGTCACAGGTGGTGGCGCGCGGCTGGGGCGCGCGATGGCGCTGTATCTGGGTGGGCGCGGCTATGACGTGGCGGTGCATTATGCAAGCTCTGGCGATGGCGCGGCAGAGGTCGTGACCGAGTTGGAAGCGATCGGACAGCGTGGCGTGGCGCTACAGGCTGATCTGCTGGACGAGGCGGCCGCGCAGGCGCTGTTGCCTGCTGCTGCAAAGGCGCTGGGCGGGCCGGTGACCTGTCTGATCAACAACGCCTCGATCTTCGAATATGACAACATCGGCAGTGCCACGCGCAAAAGCTGGGACCGGCATATGGAAAGCAATCTGCGCGCGCCCTTTGTGCTGACGCAAGCCTTGGCGCAGCAGGCCCCGGACCCGGAGATGGACGCGCATGACGAGCCCGTCGCGCAGGCGCTGGTCGTCAACATGTTGGATCAAAGGGTGCAAAAGCTGACACCGGAATTCATGACCTACACGATTGCCAAGATGGGGTTGTGGGCGATGACACGCACCGCAGCTCAGGCGCTGGCCCCGCGTGTGCGGGTTAATGGCATTGGGCCGGGCCCCACCCTGAAGGGGCATCGTCAGTCAGAGCAACACTTTGATCGGCAACGCAAAGCCACCATTTTGGGCCGTGGCGCTGACCCCGAGGGGATCACCGCCGCGTTGGGATATTTGTTAGACGCGAGGGCAGTGACGGGTCAGATGATCGCAGTTGATGGCGGTCAGCACCTGGCCTGGCAGACGCCCGATGTGCTGGGGGTCGAATGACGCCGCGGCAAGTTGTGCACTACGCCGGGCAAGCGTCACAATTGATTTACAAAAGCTTAACGTTATCAGCGACTTGGCGTGTGGATGAAAAAATTCACAGTAAAAACAATAGCTTGCAATAGTGCCTAAAAATTAGGCAAAGCGATGAAACCCGCAAAAACCAAAGAGGAATCGCGCGACATCAGAATTTGCCCACGGAGTTATCCACAGAAAACGGGGATACCTTTCATCTTGTTCCCGACCAACTATCGTTGCAGCAGGCAATAGAATCACAGGTGACACCTTGCCCGAGGCCAAGACCAGCACTTTGACCGGTTACGACGTCATTCAGGGATACCTGCGCACCCTTGACGGGTCGCCCGGTGTCTACAGGATGTTGGATGCCGAAAGCCGGGTGCTATACGTCGGCAAGGCGCGCAACCTCAAGGCGCGAGTCAGCAGCTATGCCCGGCCCGGTCAGCACAGCCCGCGCATTGCCCGGATGATCAACGAGACGGCATCGATGATGTTTCTGACCACGCGGACAGAGACCGAGGCGTTGTTGCTGGAACAGAACCTGATCAAGCAACTCAAGCCGCGCTACAACGTGTTGTTGCGAGATGACAAATCGTTTCCGAATATTCTCGTCGCCAAGGGGCATGACTTTCCAAAGATCAAAAAGCATCGCGGGGCCAAGAAGGAAAAGGGCGACTACTATGGTCCCTTTGCAGGGGCAGGTGCGGTCAACCGGACGCTAAACCAGTTGCAGCGGGTTTTCTTGCTGCGCAACTGCACCGATGCCGATTTTGAGACGCGGACGCGCCCTTGCCTGCAGTACCAGATCAAACGCTGTACAGCCCCTTGCGTCGGAAAGATCGACAAGGATGCCTATGCCCAAAGCGTGAAAGACGCAGAGAGCTTTCTGCAAGGGCGGACCAAGGGGATTCAAGAAAGCCTTGCCCGACAGATGGGCGAGGCGGCAGAGGCGATGGAATACGAACGTGCAGCGGCCTTGCGCGATCGGATCAAGGCACTCACACAGGTGCAATCGGCACAAGGCATCAACCCCAAGGGCGTGGCTGAGGCGGACATCATGGGGCTGCACATTGATGGTGGGCAGGCTTGTGTGCAGGTGTTTTTCATCCGCGCCAATCAGAATTGGGGCAACCACGACTACTATCCGCGCATCGCAGGTGATGAGGACCCCGCAGAGATCATGCAGGCCTTTGTCGGGCAGTTCTATTCTAACCGCGAACCACCGCGCGCGCTGATCCTGAGTCACGGGCTGGACGACACTGATCTGATGGCAGAGGCGCTTGCAGATAAGGCGGGCCGCAAGGTTGAGATCACCGTGCCGCAACGGGGCGAAAAGGCAGAGTTGGTGCAGGGTGCACTGCGCAATGCGCGCGAAAGCCTTGCGCGTAAGATGTCGGAAAGTGCCACGCAGGGGCGGTTGCTGAAAGGTGTGGCTGCGGCCTTTGACCTTGAAAAGGTACCAGAGCGGATTGAGGTCTATGACAACAGCCACATTCAGGGCGCGCATGCGGTGGGTGCGATGATTGTGGCCGGGCCTGAGGGGTTCGAGAAGAACCAGTATCGTAAGTTCAACATTCGCGGTGATGATCTGACCCCTGGCGATGACTTTGGCATGATGAAAGAGGTGCTGACCCGACGCTTTCAGCGTCTGCTGAAAGAAGACCCCGACAGGCAGTCCGGCAACTGGCCGGACCTGTTGCTAATCGACGGCGGGGCCGGACAGGTCAGCGCAGTGCGCGAGATCATGGAAAACCTTGGCGTGGGCGACGTGCCGATGGTCGGCGTTGCCAAGGGAATCGACCGCGACGCGGGCAAAGAAGAATTCCACCGCACCGGCAAATCGGTGATGGCGCTGCGCCACAATGATCCGGTGCTTTATTTCATTCAGCGGATGCGGGACGAGGTGCATCGCTTTGCCATCGGCACCCATCGCGCCAAACGCTCCAAGGCCATTGGGGCCACGCCGCTGGACGACGTACCGGGCGTCGGGGCTACCCGCAAGCGGGCGCTGCTGGCGCATTTCGGGTCGGCCAAAGCGGTGTCACGCGCAAATCTTACGGACCTCAAGGCGGTTGAGGGCATATCCGACAACCTTGCACAGACCGTTTACGACTTTTTCCACGAAAACGGCTAGGGCGCGGCCTGCTTTTGCACCAAGGCCCGAAAGGCGTCAGACCGGCCAAGGAAGGTTGAAAACAGGTCGTCGGGGCTGCGCAGATAGGCCAATGGCGAGGTGCCTAGAAACGCGCGCATTGCATTGTTGAAATGGGCTTGGTCGTAAAACCCAGCCTCAACCGCGAGTGCGGCAAGGGTTGCGGTGTCGTCCTGCTGCATCGCCGTGAAGGCGAGGTTGAGCTGTTGCACCCGCGCGAAGAATTTTGGCGAAAGCCCCACAACATTTTTGAACCCGCGTTCCAACTGACGCTGGCTTACTGCAAGGCTGCCCGCCAGGTCGGTGATCTTGATTTGTCCTCCTGCCTGTTCGATCAGGGTTGCCGCTTCTTTGATCCAACCCGGTACGGAAAATGGTGCGGCGGCCTGCCCTGACAGGGCTGCAACAAAGCGCTGGGCCGGGGGGTCGATGTAAGGTGCGTCGAGGGCAGCAAACGGTGCCAGATGCCGAAGACTGCTGGCCTGATTGACGCAATCTGCCCCGGCGATGCCAGTCAGCTCTGTCAAGCCGGTGGCGGTACATTCGGCCAGCAGATGCCCCAAACGGCCATCATATCGCACGGTAATGTCGTCAGACGTTATCTGCCCTGCCACGTGCGGGCCATCCTGAAGTTTGGCGTTGGGCGGGGTTGCATCTTTGGCGCCGACAGTCCCGCGATAAACCCAGCCAATATAGCTGTATCCCGTTGGTGCGGGGCGCACCTCGGCGGTGATCGGCGCTTCATGGTCGGCATGCACGATCCGACGCACGTAAGGCCGCAAGTCTGGCGGCACATCAAGAGGGCGGTATGCAATCATCGGCGGGGCCCTGCGTCCGGTGTCGGGTTTTTCCAATACCGATCCACTGGTCAAAGGCACACTGTCGCCATTCATTTATAGAAGGAATTTGAAAATGCAGTCGACAACACTTTGCGATTATCAGGTTTTGCGCGATACCCCGTTCACCCTTGATGCCGAAAGCAGCCCCGCCAGCGAGCGGACCTTTCATTTCACCATGCCACCGGATCTTGAGCTTGGCGACGGGTTGCGCCAGCCGATCCTGTCCTTTGCCGCCAATGTGCAAAAGGCCGCCAGCTTTCGGATATTCCTGAATGCGCGCGAGATCATCACGTTCAATATGGGCAAGGCCAAGACCCGCAGTATGCTTGAGCCATTCAATGCGCAGACGGCCTTTCCCGAAGGTAGCAGTGCGCCCGCGCAGGTGCCGCTGCGCATTCTGATGCAAAGGGGAAAGATCGGGTTCCAGAACCTGATCCTGTTCTACCAGATCCGACGCGACGGCTGATCCGGCAGAAATCCGGGGCGGGCGGCTTTGGTGGCTGGCATCGCCCCGGACATCGCGCTACGCATGGGGTATGACGTTTAACCTGCCCAATATCCTGACCATCCTGCGCCTTTTTGCTGCGCCCGGTGTCGCGATCATGTTTCTCTACTTTGCGCGTCCGCTCGCGGATTGGTGCGCGTTGATCCTTTTTGTGGGTGCCGCGGTCACGGACTTTGTGGATGGCTATCTGGCGCGAGCATGGAAGCAGGAAAGCGCCTTTGGCGCGATGCTGGACCCGATTGCCGACAAGGCGATGGTGATAATTGCGCTGCTGGTCATCATCGGATTTTCGTCTTGGTCACCCTGGCTGGTCCTGCCCGCCACAATGATCGTATTTCGCGAAGTTTTCGTCTCGGGCATGCGCGAGTTTCTGGGCGCCAAGGCCGGGTTGCTGAAGGTGACCAATCTGGCCAAGTGGAAGACGACCGCCCAGATGGTGGCGATTGCCACGCTTTTTGGGCAGGGCATCTTTCTGCATCACCAGATCGAACGAACTATCGGCATGGACCCGCAGATGGTCGAGGATATTTTCGCAGGCACCATCCCGGATGAGGTGGGCCTGCTGTGGCTTGAACAGGCCTATGCGGTGACGGGCTGGGCGGGGCTGGCGCTGCTTTGGATTGCGGCAGTGCTGACGCTGATCACCGGCTTCGACTATTTCCGCAAATCGCTGCCCTTCCTGCGCGAGGGCGCGTGATGGAGGTGTTGTATTTCGCATGGGTGCGAGAACGGATCGGACTGCCGAAGGAGCGGGTCGAAACCGCGGCTGCGACAGTCAGCGATCTGGTTGCTGAACTCGTCGCCCGCGAAGAACGCTATGCTGCAGCCTTTGCCGACATCAGCGCCCTGCGCGTCGCCGTGGATCAGGAATTGACCGATTTTGATGCACCACTGGCGGGCGCGCGCGAGGTGGCTTTCTTTCCGCCGATGACGGGTGGCTGACATGGACATCCGGGTGCAGGACGCGCCGTTTGACGCAGGCGCAGAGCTGAACGGGTTTTCGGCGCGCCAGTCTGATGCTGGCGCTGTTGTCAGCTTTACCGGGATCGTGCGGGATGTTGCGGGCGGCTTGCAGCATATGCAGATTGAACACTATCCAGGCATGACCGAAAAGGCGCTGACCCAGATCGCGCAAGAGGCCGCAACGCGCTGGGCGCTCAGCGATGTGCTTGTCATTCACCGGTACGGGGCGCTGACCCCAACAGAGCCGATCATGATGGTCGCGACGGCCAGCGCGCACCGCGCTGCGGCCTTTGCAGCTGCGGATTTTCTGATGGATTACCTCAAGTCCCGCGCACCTTTCTGGAAGAAAGAGGTGTTGGCAGAAGGCGCGGATTGGGTCGCGGCTAAGGCCGAAGACGAGGATGCGCTGCACCGTTGGACAAAGGACCGTGACAGCGGCACGTCGTGATGTGGTCGTTGACCAGCCCTGTGGCCTGCATAAAGGCATAAACGATCGTGGGACCGCAGAACTTGAACCCGGCGGCTTTGAGGTCCTTGGATATTTGCTTTGATAGCGGCGTCTCTGCCGGCACATCGGCCATAGTGGCGCGGTTGGGCTGCAACGGCCTGCCATCCACGTAGCGCCACAGAAACTGGTCAAACCCTTCGCGGGCCTCGATCGCTTGCCAGGCGCGGGCATTGCCGATGGTCGCTTCGATTTTGCCGCGGTGACGGATGATGCCTGCGTCCTGCAACAGTCGCTGCACATCTGTTTCGCCCCATGTGGCGATCTCGTGCGGGTCAAAACCGGCGAACGCCGCGCGAAAGTTGTCGCGTTTCTTGAGGATCGTGATCCAGCTAAGACCTGCCTGGAAGCCGTCAAGGATCAGCTTTTCCCACAGCGCGCGGCTGTCAAATTCCGGCACGCCCCATTCGGTGTCGTGGTAGTCCAGATAGATCGGGTCGGGCCCGGCCCAGCCGCAACGGTCCATTGGTTTGTTCATTGTCTTTAACGCTCCGTTAGGCGAAAGGGGCCTAGTGTCGGGTATTCCATGACGGATACCCAGATGAACGCCACGTTGCCCAATACGCTGGACCGTGACCAGCCCCCTCCGGACCCGCTTGCCTTTGCCGTGGCCAGCCGGGATGCCGACGTGCTGGCATTGGTGCGGTCGGCTTTGGCGGCAGGACGGGCGCGGTTGGCGTTCCAGCCCGTCGTCTTGACACATGACCACAACGTCGTGGCCTTTTACGAAGGGTTGGTGCGGGTGCTGGATGACGCAGGCCGGGTGATTCCGGCGGCGCATTTCATGCCAGTGGTGGAAGAAACCGATCTGGGGCGCGAAATTGACACTGCCGCCCTGAACCTGGCGTTTGATATGCTGCGCAAGAACCCCGACATGCGGCTGTCGGTCAATGTCTCGGCGCGGTCTTTTGGCGATGGCCGCTGGCGGCGTGCTTTGGAAGAAGGGCTGACACGGCGCGGTGCGCTGGGCGACCGTCTGATCTTTGAGATTACGGAAACCTCAGCGATGATGTTGCACGAGGTTGTTGTCCGCTTCATGAGCGAGATGCAGCCGCGCGGTGTTGCTTTTGCGCTGGATGGGTTTGGTGGCGGGTTGATCGCATTTCGCCACCTCAAGGAATTCTTTTTCGATCTGGTCAAGGTCGACAAGAGTTTCGTGAAGGGCGTGGCCCATGACCCCGATAATCAAGTACTCGTCGAAGCGTTGATCACAGTGGCCCATCAGTTCGAGATGTTTGCCGTGGTCGAAGGGGTCGAAAACGCGGCTGATGCTGAATTCCTGTCCCAGATCGGGGCCGATTGCTTGCAAGGATATCATATCGGGTCTCCGCGCTTTGCATTGCGATAATGCGGAATCGCGTTGCCCTGACGCCCCGTAAGCCCTAAAAACGCTGCAACGCAGCAGACCGGGGCTTACTGCTTCTTGTTTCGTTTTACGTGTTTTGTACTCCGGTCTGATCAACGTCATACGTTTGAGAGGACACAACATGACCAACGTCGTAATCGCATCTGCAGCCCGTACACCTGTCGGCAGTTTCCTGGGGTCTCTTGGCGCCGTGCCTGCCCATGATCTGGGTGCCGCTGTGCTGAAGGCTGTCGTGGAACGCGCGGGGATTGATGCCGCTGATGTGAGCGAAACGATCCTGGGTCAGGTGCTGACCGCGGCCCAAGGCCAGAACCCTGCACGTCAGGCACATGTGAACGCAGGTCTGCCGATTGAAAGCGCGGCTTGGGGCATCAACCAGGTGTGCGGCTCTGGCTTGCGGGCTGTGGCCCTTGGCGCGCAGCATATCCAACTAGGTGATGCAGCGATTGTCGCCGCGGGCGGGCAGGAAAGCATGTCGCTGTCTCCCCACGCCGCTGCCCTGCGCACCGGTCAGAAGATGGGCGATATGAAGTATATCGACACCATGATCCGCGATGGTCTGTGGGATGCGTTCAACGGATATCACATGGGTCAGACGGCTGAAAACGTTGCCGAAAAATGGCAGATCAGCCGCGACCAGCAGGATGAATTCGCCGTCGCCAGCCAGAACAAGGCCGAGGCCGCACAGAAAGCTGGCAAATTCGCTGATGAGATCACCGCCTATACCGTCAAGACCCGCAAGGGCGACGTCGTTGTGGATCAGGATGAATACATCCGCCACGGCGCCACGATGGAAGCCATGCAAAAACTGCGCCCGGCCTTCATCAAGGACGGCACCGTAACTGCCGCTAACGCATCGGGCCTGAACGATGGTGCGGCGGCCACTTTGCTGATGACCGCAGACGAGGCTGAAAAGCGCGGGATCGAGCCACTGGCGCGCATCGTGTCCTATGCGACTGCGGGTCTGGATCCGGCGATCATGGGTGTCGGTCCGGTCAGCGCCAGCCGCAAAGCGCTGGAAAAGGCGGGTTGGAAGGCCGAAGACCTTGATCTGGTCGAAGCTAACGAAGCCTTTGCCGCACAGGCCTGTGCTGTGAACAAGGAAATGGGGTGGGACCCTGCTGTGGTGAACGTCAACGGCGGTGCCATCGCTATCGGTCACCCGATTGGTGCATCCGGCTGCCGCGTATTGAACACGCTGCTGTTCGAAATGAAGCGCCGCGATGCCAGGAAGGGTTTGGCGACCCTATGTATCGGTGGCGGCATGGGCGTCGCCCTTTGTGTTGAGCGCCCGTAAGTCGTGACGCTACGCAACCGTTGCGCAATAAAGTTGCGCAACGGTTTTTGTTTGCCTAATAACATTACACACTAATTGGAGGAGACTGAGATGGGACGTGTCGCAATTGTGACCGGTGGTTCGCGCGGAATTGGCGCGGCGATTTCAACCGCGCTAAAGGATGCAGGCTATGCCGTGGCCGCGACTTATGCGGGCAACGATGAAAAGGCCGCCGCCTTTACCGCCGAAACCGGCATCAAGACTTACAAGTGGGACGTCGGAAATTATGACGCCTGCAAAGAGGGGATAGCGCAAGTTGAGGCTGATCTGGGCCCGGTTGAGGTGCTGGTCAACAACGCGGGCATCACACGCGACGCGCCATTCCACAAGATGACGCCTGACCACTGGCAGGCGGTGATCGACACCAACCTGAGCGGTCTGTTCAACATGACCCATAACGTTTGGGGTGGGATGCGTGAGCGCAAGTTCGGGCGCGTGATCTCGATTTCTTCGATCAACGGTCAAAAGGGTCAGTTCGCACAGGCTAACTATGCTGCGGCCAAGGCGGGTGACATCGGCTTTACCAAGGCGCTGGCACAAGAGGGCGCGCGCGCAGGCATCACCGTGAACGTGATCGCACCCGGCTACATCAACACCGAAATGATGAGCACGATCCCCGAAAAGGTGATGAACGACGTGATCCTGCCGCAGATTCCCGTTGGGCGTTTGGGCGAAGCAGAAGAAATCGCCCGGGCGGTTGTATTCCTTGCCGCGGACGAGGCCGGTTTCGTGACCGGTTCGACCCTTTCGGCCAATGGCGGTCAGTACATGACCTGACGCGCATCGTGCGACATGAACAAAGGGCCGCGCTGATGCAGCGCGGCCCTTTTTCGTTCGGCGGCCCGTTCGGCACCGTCGGAGCGAATTACTTGCGCAGCGTCAGCATGCGCCACAGATCCCGCATCATTTCCCCGCGCGCGTTGTGTGCGTCTTCATAAGCGTGGCGGGTGCGGTTGCTTGTTGCGATCTCGAACATGGTTCAATTCCTTTCGGGGCGTCGTTGTGTTGATCCCAATATGCGCATTGACACGCTGCACGACAAACGAGTCTTTCTATTGGATCAGTTAAGCTGTATTTAACTGAAGATGTCTGACCGCCTGCCCCCGCTGACCGCATTGCGCGCCTTTGACGCCGCCGCGCGCCATATGTCCTTCGCTAAAGCGGCAGAGGAATTGTTCGTCACACCGGCGGCGCTGTCCTATCAGATCAAATCACTTGAAACGGCCTTAGGGCAGCCCCTGTTCCGGCGGCTGAACCGCGCGGTGGAGTTGACACCGGCAGGTCGCGCGCTGGCCCCTGGTGTGGCCGACGCTTTCGGCACGATGACGGCAGCCTGGCGCAACACGCGTCGGATGACGGACACGGGTGTGCTGACCGTGACGGCGGGCCCGGCCTTTACATCAAAGTGGTTGGCGCCGCGCATGTATTCTTTTGCGCAAGCCCACCCCGAGATCGAGCTGCGGTTTCTGGCCAGCTTGCGGATCATTGACTTTGACCGGGACGAAGTTGATGTGGCGATCCGGTTTAGCCTCGGGCACGACAAGGATGTCTATGCCCGCCCGCTGATCCGGGAATGGATGACCCCGATGATGACGCCTGAGTTGGCGCAGACCATCAAGACCCCAGATGATCTGCGCCAAGCGGTTCTGATTCACGACGATTCAATTGCCTTTTTCAAACACCCCACAGATTGGCCGGCATGGCTGCGGGCGAGCGAGATCGCGTTCGATGCCACGCATGGCCCCCGCTTTTCGCAGGCAGACCACGCATTGGATGCCGCGATTTCAGGTGTCGGGGTCGTGTTGGGCCGCGTTTCGCTTGCGACCCGCGCGCTGGAGGCTGGCCGATTGGTCGCGCCGTTCGCGCTGGGGCTGGTGGCCGACGCGCAATTTCGGTTCATCTGCCCCAAGGGTTCGGAAACGCGTCCGCAGGTTGCCGCGTTCGAGGCATGGGTGCTGGAAGAAATCCAAACATCATTGAAATTTGAGGAAGGTCGGCGGTTTGTCCAGTCGCGTGACATCGAACCGGGGTAGGGCGCTGGCGGATCCCGCCAACGCCAGAAGCATCTAGTGGGCTGAGAGCCGCGAGATTTCTTCTTTCAGAACGAGCTTTTGCTTTTTCAGTCGCGCAATTTCAAGGTCATCGGTGGCAGGCGAGCGCTGCAGCGCCTCTACCGAATCTGACAGATTTTGGTGTTTCTTCTTCAGTTCCTGCAAATGCGAACTCAAGCTCATGGTCGTCCTCCTGTGAAAGATTGCGATACTTCATCTCACCACACTGCCGCATGTTTGTCACGCGGCGGTGCAGCGATCCGAAGCAGGTCCAGATTGCTGTGCAATTCTTGCTGAAAAGTTAAAGAGCAATGTCCAATTTCGCGCCACCGCGCAAAACCTGACTGATCTGCGCGGAATAACTTTCCCTGTCGCCGTCATGGGCGGCACCGTCATGCATAATCAACGGTGGGGCCATGACAAAAGGCGCGCGCCCGGAATGGATCGCGCGCAGCAGAAAACGCCCCGGCGGTTTGCCTGCACGGCCCGCGATCGGGCGCAGCACCACGCTGCCCAACCGCCCATCAAGCGCGCGCAGCACCTCTGGCAGGCGTTCCATGCGCTGGATCAGGGTCAGATGCCCCTTGGGGGCCAGACGTCTGATGCCGACGTCCAGCCAATCCGCCAAAAGTGTGTCGCCACCAAAGGCCAGATCGCGCCCGGGGTCTTTAGCGGCAGTCCCGTCCTTCCGCGCAAAGTAGGGCGGGTTCATCATCACATGTGTGAATTGCTGGTGCCGAATAGGTTCGGGCAGGGTGCGCAAGTCAGCCTGCAACACCGTCAGAGGCAAGCCGCTCTCAGCGGCGTTGAGGCGGGCAAGTGCCGCATAGTCTTCTTGCACCTCGACCCCGGTGACCGTGACCCCAACGACACGGGCCGCCAAACAAAGGCCCGCAGCACCTGCGCCACAGCCAAGGTCCATCACGGTGTCACCAGAACGGGCAGGCACGGCTGCAGCCAAAAGCACCGGGTCCACGCCCGCGCGATAGCCTTTGCGCGGCTGCCACAGATGCACCTTTCCCCCAAGAAAGGCATCATGGGTCAGGTCAGTCACGGCCCAGATCAATCTGCGCGTCGCGCATCACGGCCTCTGCAATAAACAAATCACGATCCGCCACCATTAGCCGACGCGGCATTATGCCTATGCTGCCTTCGAGGACGCTCATATTTACGTCAAACTCAAACACGGGTATATCCTCGGATCGCAACAGGGCGGTTGCAAAAGCGATGATGGTCGGGTCATTGGTGCGCAGAAGCTCTTTCATGTTCATGACGTAAGACGCGCGTGCGTTTTTGTCCATTCACCTGACGGATAGCACCCTATGGGCCTAGATCACGCTACTACAAAACCGCATGAGCAATTGGCCGCAGCCTTGGCCGAAGACATGGCGGCGGTGAACGAGATGATCCGCGCACGCATGGCGTCTGAAAACGCCCCGCGCATCCCCCAGGTAACGGCGCATCTGGTCGAGGCAGGCGGGAAACGGCTGCGACCCATGCTGACGCTCGCCGCCGCGCGGATGTGCGGCTATGACGGGCCCTATCATGTGCATCTGGCGTCCACGGTGGAGTTTATTCACACCGCGACCTTGCTGCATGACGATGTCGTTGACGAAAGCAAACAGCGGCGCGGGCGACCAACGGCGAACCTGCTCTGGGACAACACCAGCAGCGTGCTGGTCGGTGATTACCTGTTTGCGCGGTCGTTCCAGTTGATGGTCGAAACCGGGTCCATGCGAGTCCTCGACATTCTGGCCAATGCAGCGGCGACAATTGCCGAAGGCGAGGTTTTACAGCTGACGGCAGCGGCCAATCTGGCAACCACCGAAGAGATTTATCTGAAAGTCGTACGCGGCAAGACAGCGGCGCTCTTCTCAGCGGCGATGGAAGTGGGTGGCGTGATTGCCGGGCGTGACGACGCACTGGTGCAGGCGCTTTATGATTACGGCGACGCGCTTGGCATTGCATTTCAGATCGTCGATGACCTGTTGGACTATGGCGGTACGGATGCCACCGGCAAGGACGTTGGCGATGATTTCCGCGAGCGTAAGCTTACCTTGCCGGTGATCCGCGCTGTGGCTGCGGCAGACGCCGACGAACGCGCGTTCTGGGAGCGCACGATCGAAAAAGGCCGCCAGGACGAAGAAGACCTCGACACGGCGCTGGGCCTGATCGCCAAACACGGCACGATGGAAACGACGCGCGCAGATGCCGTGGCTTGGGCCGCGCGCGCCAAAGCCGCACTTGACCCGGTTCCGGCCCATCCGATCAAGGACATGCTGGTCGATCTGGCAGATTACGTGGTGGCGCGGATCGTCTAAAGAATAAGGGCGGGTGCCACCCACCATCCCATTTCGCTGACCTGAATTGCGCGGGCGACGTGGCGTGCATCGGCCATGTTGCGCACCAATCCAAAGCACGTTGCTCCGGACCCCGACATGCCCGCGATGCGGACCTTGGGCATTGCTGTCAGCTTGGCCAATGTCGCGTCAATTTCTGGCGTCAGCGCGCGGGCGGGCGGCAGCAGATCATTGCGCTGCTGCTCTAGCCAATGGGCAAAGCCGTCAAAATCGCCTGCGCGCGGGATCGGTGTCATCGCCGGATTACTGCGGCTGGATAGTCCGCGAAAGATGCCCTGCGTCGGCACCTTTACACGCGGGTTGACCAGCACGACCGCACAGTCGGGCAGGTCGGGCACCGGCGTCAGTGTTTCCCCGATCCCGGTCATGTGCTGGGCGGTGGGGCCCGCCATGCAAACCGGCAAATCCGCCCCGAGCGCCAGCACCTCTGACGCGTTTGGTGGCAAGGGTGCGACATTCCACAGCTTTGCCAGCAGCCCAAGGGCGGTGGCTGCGTCTGAGGACCCGCCACCGATCCCGGCGGCATTGGGCAGATGTTTTTCAAGGGTGATGGCGGCGCCTTGGGTGATGCCGCACGCATTCCGCAGCAGCTCTGCTGCGCGGATCACCAGATTGGTGTGATCGGTCGGCACCCCGTCCGAGAACGGACCGCTGACGGTGATCCGCAGATCAGGTGCAGCGGTGACGGCGATCTGATCCGCGACATCGGCAAAGACCACCAAACTGTCCAACAAATGGTAGCCATCGTCACGCTGGCCGGTGACATGCAGCGTCAGGTTGACTTTCGCAGGGGCCGGGGCCCTAAGGATCATCGTTTGCCACGGTCATCGGTTCTGCCCCTTCGGCGGCCAGCACGGCATCAAGCCCCTGTTCGAGCTTGGCACGGATGCGGGTGGCCAGTTCTTCATCGGGGTCAAAGGACAGGGCGCGGTTCCATTGGAACGCGGCCTCGATCTTGCGCCCGACGGCCCAATAAACGTCACCCAGATGGTCGTTCACGATCGGATCGACCGCTTCGAGCGCGGCAGCACGTTCCATATGTACCACGGCTTCTTCATAGCGGCCCAACTGGAACAGCACCCAACCCAGGCTGTCGACGATGGCCCCGTTATCTGGCCGCGCGGCCACGGCGGTTTCGATCATCTCCAGCGCCTCGTCCAGCTTTTCGCCGCGTTCTACCAGCGAATAGCCAAGGTAATTCAGAACCTGCGGCTGGTCAGGGCGCAGGGCGAGGGCGGCACGAAAGTCAGCCTCTGCCGGGGGCCAATCGTCCTGAGCGTGGGATGTTATGGCCCGCGCATAGAGCACCAACCAGCGGTTTGGATCTTCGGGGCCATAGAGATCAAGGGCCGCGCTATAGGCTTCGTGCGCGTCGGAATAACGTTCCTGTTCGCGGAACACATCGCCCAGTTTGGAGTGCACAAATGGCAGCGCTGCGTTGGTGCGGGCCAGCGCCTCTGCCACCTCTATCGCGGCGTCCGGACGGTCCAGACGGCGCAGCGCATCAATGCGGGCCATTTCCGCGTTGGGGAAAGAAGGCGAGGATTGCGGCACGCGCGCCAGCGTTTCGCTGGCCAGTTCGTACTGATCCATTGTTTGCAGCAATGCTGCACTCAGCATGATGGCATCGGTGTTGGTCGGGTCGAGGTATTCCGCAATGCGTGTGTATTGTATGGTGTAGGTTTCCTGCGCTTCGCCACGCAGCAGACCCGCGATCATGTGAATGACCTCGCCAAAGCCTTCAGTGGGGCCGGCCACAATTGTAAACGGTACAGCCTCGCCCGATGTCAGGCGTTCCCGCAGCAGGGCTAAGCCGGGGTCAAAGCTTTGTCCAAAGGCGGAATCGAGCATATCCAGCGCATCTGCGTTGCGGTCCAGCTGGCTGAGTACCTGTGCGTGGGCGATGGCCGCACGGGCGGTCAGCGGGGCCTGACCCGGCGCGCCAAAGATCGCATCGGCACCCTCAAAGTCACCGACAGAGGCAAGGGCCAGCGCCTTGTGATAAAGGCCGTAGGACCGCATGCCTTCGGTTTCGATCACCTCGTCAAAGCTGGCGATGGCTTGGGTCATCTTGCCCAGCCCGACTGCCGCCCAGGCTTGTGCGAGGCCATCGACCAGCGGCGACACGCTGCGCCCGGTTTCAAGGTTGTCAAAGATCGCCATCCAGTCGCCAGACTTGGCCGCCTTTGCGACGAGCACCAGATTGGCGGTCTGACTTTCGATGCCAAGATCCACCAACACTTGTGCCACAGGAGCCGCCCGGTCCACCTGACCCAGCGCGACAAAAGAGGTCACAGCGCTTTCTAACAGCAAAGGATTGCTGGGATCGCTGATCAAAGCCTTGGTATAATATTGCGCGCCTTCGGCGAAATCGCTGGAAACGGCGGCTTGCCGGGCGGCCAGATAGGCCCCTGCATCAACCTCTGCCCAGGCGGGCGATACGCCGCACAAAATCCCTGACAGCAAAAAACTGCGCACAATTGGTTTGAACACGCGAAACGCTCCTTCAAAAACTGCCC
Source organism: uncultured Paracoccaceae bacterium (assembly GCA_947492825.1). GTDB lineage: Bacteria > Pseudomonadota > Alphaproteobacteria > Rhodobacterales > Rhodobacteraceae > CANMYO01. The sequence continues at coordinate 102,876 of CANLNT010000002.1, read as the reverse complement.
CAGAGGCGACCCTATGAGGTCGCGCGCGCAGGCGCAAATGACAGGACGTCACAGTGGCGAAATATTGCGACCAAATGATGAAGGGCGGCCACTGGGGCCGTCTTTTGCTGATGGGTCACATATTCGGGTAGTTCGGTCCGTCGCCGCCCTGTGGGACGGTCCAGGTGATGTTCTGGCTGGGGTCCTTGATGTCGCAGGTCTTGCAGTGCACGCAGTTCTGGAAGTTGATCTGGAACCGGGTGTCTTTGCCCTCTTCCTCGACGAATTCGTAGACGCCTGCTGGACAATAGCGGGCCGAGGGGCCGGCGTATTCGGCCAGATTGACGTTCACCGGGATCGCGGTATCGGTCAGGTGCAAATGCGCGGGCTGGCTCTCTTCGTGGTTGGTAAAGCTGAAGGCCACATTTGTCAGGCGGTCGAACGACAATTTGCCATCGGGCTTGGGGTAGTCGATGACCTTGTGCTTGCTGGCCTTTTCGGTGGCATCCGCGTCGGATTTGCCGTGCTTGAGCGTGCCCAACAGCGACGTGCCCAGGATCGTGTTGCACCACATATCAAAGCCACCGACGGCGAGCGAAGCCAGCAGGCCCTTGTTCGACCACAGCGGCTTGACGTTGCGCACTTTCTTGAGATCGTCGCCAATCTCGCCGTAGCGCACGGCCCGGTCGTAGCCATCCAAAAGATCGCCGCCGCGTCCCTCTGTCATAGCGGTCACAGCCGCCTCTGCCGCGGCAATGCCGGACAGCATGGCGTTGTGGTTGCCCTTGATCCGCGGCACGTTGACCATGCCTGCTGCACAACCCAAAAGCGCGCCGCCCGGGAATTCAAGTTGCGGCATCGACTGATAGCCGCCTTCGGAAATGGCACGCGCGCCGTAAGCCACGCGCTTGCCGCCTTCCAGCAGGTCAGCGACCATCGGGTGATGCTTAAATCGCTGGAATTCCATGTAGGGGAACAGATGTGGGTTTTTGTAGTTCAGATGGACGACAAAGCCGACATAGACCTGATTGTTTTCAAGGTGATAGATAAAGGACCCACCCCCTGCGTTGCCGCCCAGGGGCCAGCCCATCGTGTGGGTCACGGTGCCTTCTTTGTGCTTGGCTGGGTCGATTTCCCAGATTTCTTTCATCCCGATGCCATATTTCTGGACATCGGATTTGGCGCCAAGATCGTATTTGGCGATTACTTGTTTGGACAAGGACCCGCGCACGCCTTCGCCAAGGAAGACATATTTGCCGTGCAGTTCCATACCGGGTTCGTAGTTTGCACCCTGGCTGCCGTCCGCCTCTTTGCCGAATTCACCAGCGACGACGCCCTTCACTTCGCCGTTCTCGCCGTAGACCAGCTCTGAACAGGCCATGCCGGGGAAGATTTCGACGCCCAGCTCTTCGGCTTGTTCGGCCATCCAGCGGCAAACGTTGCCCATCGACACGATGTAGTTGCCGTGGTTGTTCATCAGCGGCGGCATAACAAAATTGGGAATCCGTACTTCGCCCGCCTCGCCAAGCATGTAGAAATTGTCAGCATTGACCGGGGTGTTCAGCGGCGCGCCCTTGGCTTTCCAGTCAGGGATCAGCTTGTTCAGGCCTACGGGGTCCAGCACGGCGCCTGACAGGATATGCGCGCCCACCTCGGACCCTTTTTCAAGCACCACCACATTCAGGTCGGCATCCAGTTGCTTGAGGCGGATCGCCGCCGAAAGGCCAGCGGGGCCCGCACCCACGATGACCACGTCATATTCCATTGCTTCGCGTTCAATATCAGCCACGGCCCGGATCCTTTGATTCATCAAGAAACATTGTTGCGCACCGGGTTAGCGTAAGGTTGCGAATTGGGCAATCAGGACACGACGTTAAAACGCCTGACCGCGACGGGATGGCGCGGCTTGCACTTGACACTCACTTGCCCACATAAGCTATGAACGTTCGATTGATAGATTTACACCCGAGGGGGTGACGACATGGAAAAGATCCTGATGACGCAGTCCGGCTTTGCCAAGCTGGATGAAGAGCTTAAGCACCTCAAGACGGTGGAACGCCCGGCGATTATCCGGGCGATTGCCGAAGCGCGCGAGCATGGCGATTTGTCCGAAAATGCAGAATACCATTCTGCGAAGGAAAAGCAGTCGTTCATCGAAGGCCGCGTGAAAGAGCTGGAGGGCGCAATTTCGCTGGCCGATGTCATTGATCCCAAGAAGTTGTCAGGGTCGGTCAAGTTTGGCGCGACAATTGAACTGGTCGATGAAGACACCGACGAGGAAAAAACCTTTCAGATTGTGGGCGAGTACGAGGCCGACATCGAAAAGGGCTTGCTGAACATCAAATCCCCGCTCGCCCGCGCCATGATCGGCAAGGAAGAGGGTGACAGCGTTGAAGTACGCACACCCGGTGGCGAAAAATCCTACGAGATCCTCAAGGTCACGTATCAATAGCAGAGGCACGCATGGCCGAAGGCCCGCGCAAACCCGTTCTGGTCAACGATACCGGCGTCAGCTCGACCGAGGTGGTGGCGATTGTGCTGTCCGTTGTCTGGATGGCGGCAGTCGGGTTGTTTTTCCTGCTGTTGCCGCCTGCGCCTGCCGAGGGTGAAAGTGCGGACAGCCTGCGGATCGTGCTGATCCTGATGGCGATTTTCCTGCCGGTTGCAATGATCTGGGTGGCCGCTGTGGCCGCCCGCACCAGCCGAATCATGCGGGAAGAATCCTATCGCTTGCAGTCGGCCATTGATGGGTTGCGTCAGACCTATGTGGCGGATCGTGCACAAGGTGGCAGCACAGTGCCGACGGTTGAAAAGAAGCTGAACGAGATTGCCCAGACCGCGCGCAAGACGGAAACCGCGCTTGCGACCTTTACCTCGAACCGCGAGGCGCAGAAGGCCAAGGCGGTGCCGCTGCATCCGCAACCGGCAGAAGATCAACCCGCCCTTGCGCTGGGCACCAGTGCCGAAGATCTGACCCCGCCGCTGAGCCGGATTGATTTCGTGCGCGCGCTGAACTTTCCCGACCACGATCAGGACACGCAGGGCTTTGGCGCGTTGCGGCGCGCGCTGAAGGATCGCACGGCGCGGCAGTTGGTGCAGGCCAGCCAAGACGTGCTGACCCTGCTGAGCCAGGATGGCATCTACATGGATGATCTGCGCCCCGACCGCGCCCGGCCAGAGATCTGGCGGCGCTTTGCCAAAGGCGAACGCGGGCGCACGATGGCGTCCTTGGGTGGCATTCGGGACCGGTCATCGTTGGCACTGACAGCAGGCCGCATGCGCGAAGACACGATTTTCCGCGATGCGGCGCACCATTTTCTGCGCTTGTTCGACAAGACCCTGGTGACCTTTGAACCAGAGGCGAGCGACGAAGATCTAATCGCCTTGTCCGAAACCCGCACATCCCGCGCCTTCATGTTGTTGGGTCGCGTGACTGGCGCGTTCGACTGACATGCTGGACATTTTGCTGCAAACCCTGCCGTTCTTTGCGGTCATTGGGCTTGGCTACGGGTCCGGGCGCACCGGGTTTTTCAGTGCAGAGGCCACGGCCTATCTGACCAAGTTCGTCTTTTACTTTGCCCTGTCGGCCATGTTGTTCCGGTTTTCGGCGAACCTGTCGCTGGCGGATATTCTGGATTGGCCCTTTGTTGGGGCCTATTTGGCCGGATCCGCCGTGGTCTATGTGTTGGCGACATTGGTTGCTATGGCGCGTCGCTTGCCGGTGGCAGAGGCCGCGGTCGAAGCGCAATGCGCGGTGATCGGCAATGTGGGTTTTCTGGGCATCCCGATGCTGGCGCTGTTGCTGGGCGAGGCATCGGTGGGCTTTATCATGATGGTACTGGCGGTTGATCTGATCGTTTTTGGCAGCCTGATCGTGATCCTGATCACCGGCAGCCGCGACGGGCGGTTCAGCCCGGCAATTCTGATCACGGTTGGGCTGGGGCTGTTGAAGAACCCGATGATCGTCTCGATCTCATTGGGGTTGATCGTCTCGTCGCTGGCGTTGCAGATCCCCGGTCCGGTCAATGCATTTCTGGAGCTTCTGGGCGGTGCAGCCACGCCTGGCGCGCTTTTTGCGATTGGGGCGTCACTGGCCACGAAATCGGCAGAGCGGGTCAGCATCGCGGGGTGGCTGTCGTTCTGCAAGCTGGTGCTGCATCCGGCGGCGGTGGCCTTTGCCGCCCTGTTCGTTTTTGCCATCGACCCCTATGCCGCAGGCGTAATGATTGCCGCAGCCGCGCTGCCGGTGGCGGGCAACGTCTATATCCTGGCCCAGCACTATGGTGTGGCGCCGACGCGGGTCTCTGCATCAATCCTGATTTCGACCACGATCAGCGTCTTGACGGTGTCGGGTGTCATTGCATGGGTGACAAGCTTCTGACCCTGCGGTAGCCCTTGGAGAAATGACAGGGGTTACACAATGAAAACGATCTCGGAAAACATGTGCTACGGCGGAACGCAGGGTGTTTATTCGCATGCCTCAACCGCAACTGGAACAGACATGACCTTTGGCCTGTTTCTACCCGAAGAGGCACAGCACGCGCCGGTGCCAGTCTTGTGGTTCCTCTCGGGCCTGACGTGCACCCATGAAAACGCGATGACCAAAGCGGGCGCGCAGGCTTGGGCCGCAGAACAGGGGATCGCGCTTGTGTTTCCCGACACGTCGCCTCGTGGCGAAGGGGTGCCTGATGATGACGCTTATGATCTGGGTCAGGGGGCCGGCTTTTACATCGATGCCATCGAAGAACCGTGGTCCAAAAACTTCAAGATGTGGACCTATGTGGCCGAAGAATTGCCAGCGCTGCTGGGGCAGGAATTCCCGTTGGACATGGATCGCCAATCGATCACTGGCCATTCGATGGGCGGTCACGGGGCTCTGACGCTAGCGATGGCGCTCAAAGGTCGATTCCGGTCCGTGTCGGCCTTTGCGCCGATTTGCAACCCCACCAAAAGCGACTGGGGTCGCAAGCAGTTCGGCGCCTATTGGGGTGACGAAGCGAACTGGGGCCCGAATGATGCGACCACGCTGATCGAAAGCGAAGGCTTTGACGGGCCGATGCTGGTTGATACCGGCACAAAAGACCAATTCTGGGAGCTTTTGGGCACCGAAGCCTTTGCTGCTGCTTTCGCGGCCAAACGCCAGCGCGGGCAGCTGCGCCTGCAAGAGGGCTATGACCACAGCTATTTCTTCATCTCGACCTTCATGGAAGACCATGTCGCCTTTCACGCAGAGGCGCTTTATTCGTGATCTACGTCGATGCCGATGCCTGCCCGGTCAAGGCCGAAGTGGAACGGGTCGGCACGCGCCACAAGGTGAAAATGTTCATCGTCTCGAACGGCGGCATCAGGCCGTCGCAGAACCCCTTCGTGGAAACCGTCGTGGTACCAGATGGCCCCGATGTGGCTGATATGTGGATCGCGGACCGCGCGGGGCCAGGCGATGTGGTCATAACCGGTGACATCCCGCTGGCCGCGCGGTGCATCGAGAACGGCGCGCAAGTGCTCAAGCACAATGGCGAGGCGCTTACGGACAAGAACATCGGCAACGTGCTGGCAACGCGCGACCTGATGGCCGACATGCGCGCGGTTGATCCGTTCCGGCAAGGCGGCGGCAAAACCTTTGGCAAGAATGACAGATCGCGGTTTCTGGATGCATTGGAGCGCGCTTTGCGCGCGGCCTCCAGGTGACACGTTCGCCGCAGTTTATTGGTGCGGCCTGCGCCTCTGCCTCGGTCATCTTTTTCTCGATCAATGATGTGCTGATCAAGTTCCTGTCGGGCGGTTATGCGCTGCATCAGGTGGTGCTATTGCGGTCGCTCATCGGGCTTTTGGTGATCGCGGTGCTAATCCTGCCATTTTCTGGCGGTCTGACGGCGCTGCGCACCAAACGGCTGGGGATGCATATTTTTCGTGGCCTTTGCGTCGTGACCGCAAATATGACTTTCTTTCTTGGCCTCGCCGCGATGGAGCTTGCCACAGCAGTTGCAATCTTCTTTGTCAGCCCGCTGGTGATTACGGTCTTTTCGGTCGTCTTTCTGGGTGAAACCGTGGGCCCACGGCGCTGGATCGCGATTGTGGTGGGTTTTGTTGGCGTTCTGATCATCCTACGGCCCGGCACGGATGCCTTCCAGTTTGCCTCTCTTCTGCCGCTGATCGCCGCAGTGGCCTATGCCGGGATCCACATGATCACGCGCAAAATTGGCGGCACCGAAAGTGCGGCGACAATGGCCGTTTACATCCAACTGGTGTTCATAACTGTCTGCGCGGTGATCGGCCTTGCCGTAGGCGATGGCCGCTTTGGCGACCAGTCAGACCCATCGCTGCAATTCCTGCTGCGCGCCTGGAGCTGGCCGGACTTGGGCGACTACTGGGTCTTTGCCCTTCTGGGGTTCGGCGTTGGCATCGCGGGTTTTTTAATCAGTCAGGCTTACCGCGTGGCCGAAGCGGCCTTTGTCGCGCCTTTTGAATACCTTGCAATGCCGTTGGCGATCCTCTGGGGCTACGTGGTCTTTGGCGAGGTGCCGGATCGGTTGACCTTTGTTGGGGCCGGGCTGATCATCGGTGGCGGGCTCTTTACGTTGTGGCGCGAGGCGCGTGTGGCTGATGTGGCCGCCGCCCCGCGCACCCGCCGTTGAACTGCGCGCGCCATTGGCTAAGGTGCAGGCATGACCATCAATGCAGTGATCTTTGATATCGGCAATGTGCTGATCGAGTGGCAACCAGAACGGTTTTATGACCGCGTTATCGGTAAGGCGCGCCGCCGTGACATGTTTGCTGCCCTTGATTTGCATGGCATGAACGATGACGTCGACAAAGGCGCTGATTTCCGCACGACCGTGACGCAGTTTGCCGCCGCCAATCCCGATTGGCACGGCGAGATCATGATGTGGCACGACAATTGGCTTGAAATGGCAGCCCCTGCCATCGACGGGTCGGTCGATATTTTGCGCAAGCTCCGCGCGGCGGGTGTGCCGGTCTTTGCGCTTTCGAATTTTGGGGTGCAGACCTTTGAGATTGCAGAGCCGGTTTATCCATTTCTGACCGAATTCGACCGGCGCTATATCTCGGGACATATGCGCGTGACCAAGCCTGACCCGGCGATCTATCAAATGGTCGAGGACGATTGTGGCCTGCCGCCCGACACGTTGCTGTTTGCAGACGACCGACAGGACAATATTGACGCCGCGGCCGCGCGAAACTGGCAGACCCACCTTTTTGATGGGCCATCCGGATTCGCGGACCGGCTACAAGCCGAAGGGTTGCTGCCGTGACGGTGTTGATCCCGTTCGAGGCGGAGGCCGCCTTGGATTGGCTGGCCCTGACCGACACGCTGGCCGCCGGGCACATCATGCCCAAGGGCTCGGTCGAGGATGTGTTTCTTTATCGGGACGACAACACGCTTTTGAACCGGTCCGCGTGGATCAAGGGGATGGGGCTGGCCGTCAAATGCGCCACTGTTTTCCCCGGCAATCCCGCTGCCGGGAAGCCGATGATCGCAGGTGCGGTCAATCTGTTTTCGGACACCGATGGCACGCTCGAAGCGATCCTGGATTTCAAGCTGGTGACGAAGTGGAAAACGGCGGGCGACAGCCTGTTGGCCGCGCGCCGGTTGGCCCGCCCCGACAGCCGCAATATCCTGATCGTAGGCGCTGGCACAGTAGGTCGGTCATTGTGGCAGGCCTATGTTGCAGCCTTTCCCGACGCGCAGTTCACCGTCTGGAACCGGTCACCTGCCGGGGCCGAAAAGTTCGCGCGCGACTGCCCGGGCGTGACTGTCGCCACAGATTTAAAGGCCGCAGTGCGCGCCGCTGACATCGTAACCTCGGCCACCATGTCAACCGAACCGGTGATCAAGGGGGATTGGCTGCAACCCGGCCAGCATATCGACTTGATCGGAGCCTACCGGCCTGACATGCGCGAGGTGGATGATGTCGCCTTGCAAAAGGCGCGGGTATTTGTCGACAGCTATGACACCACGCTGGACCATATCGGAGAGCTGAAGATACCGCTGGCCAGTGGCGCGATAACGCGAGGCGATGTGGTGGCGGATTTCTATGATCTTGATGCCTTTGTCCGCACGCCAGACGATATCACCTTATTCAAAAACGGCGGCGGCGCGCATTTGGACCTGATGACCAGCCGCTACATTCTGGAAAGCTTTGGACCATGATCACCACCCAAGAGATTGCTGATTTTCAGCGTGATGGCGCAGTCGTGGTGCGCGGTGTCTTTGCCGATTGGGTGGATCGTTTGGCCGAAGGGGTCGCGCAGAACATGGCTGATCCGGGGCCAAATGCCTCTGAAAACGCAGTAAGTGAGGGGCGGTTTTTTGATGATTACTGCAACTGGACCCGTATCCCGGCCTTTGTGGATGTTGTGAACAACAGTCCTGCAGCGGCAATCGCCGCAGCCGCGATGAAAAGCCGCACAGCGCAGTTTTTTCATGACCACGTTCTGGTCAAGGAACCCGGCACGCCCAAGCCGACACCGTGGCACCAAGACGCGCCTTATTACTTTGTCAGCGGCCAGCAAACGGTGAGCCTTTGGATCCCGCTTGATCCGGTGAAAGAGGCGTCGCTGCGGTTCATTGCAGGCTCGCACAAGTGGGACAGGTTGGTGCGTCCGGTCAGTTGGGCGGACGACAGCGACTTCTACGAAGGATCGCATGAATGGACGCCGGTACCAGACCCGGATGCCGACCCCAACGCGACGCAAGTCCTCGAGTGGGCGATGGAGCCGGGCGATGTCGTCTTGTTCGACTTTCGCACAGCACACGGCGCGCGGGGGAACACCACAACCACGCGCAGGCGGGCGGTGTCGCTGCGCTGGGTCGGGGATGACGCGCGCTATGTAGAGCGGCCCGGTCGCACCTCGCCGCCATTTCCGGGGCATGACATGGAACCGGGCGCGCGGCTGCGCACCGATTGGTTCCCGATCATTTACGGATCAGACGCATGATGTGGGTCACTTTTGTTGTATTGGCCGTTGTCGTGGCCTGGCCCTTCATGATGGAAAGCCGCAAGGTGCGGATCGGGCGCGCCGAACGGGAAGGCGCGTCGGGCGGGTTTGCTCGCCTGCCGCAGGGGGTCACCTATTACCGGTGGTTCGGCCCGACACGCGGGCCTGTCATCGTCGCGATCCACGGGCTGACCACGCCATCTGTCGCGTTTGCAGAAATGGCCGAAGGGTTGAGTGCGCTGGGCTACCGGGTCCTGACCTATGATCTTTTCGGGCGCGGCTGGTCAGACGCGCCCAAGGGCGCGCAGACGGAAGAGTTTTTTCACCAACAGCTGAATGATATGTTGTTGGATCAGGGGGTTACAGACAATCTGACCCTGATCGGCTATTCCATGGGTGGGTCGATCGCGGCAACATTCGCCGCCGCCCAACCAGATCGGATGTCCCGTGTGATCCTGCTGGCAAGTGCGGGGATTCAGGCCAATGAAACCGGGTTTGACAGGTTTTGCAGGACAACGCCGTTCTTGGGGGATTGGCTGTTTCTGGCTTTAGGTGGCAGGCGGCTTGCAGGTGCATTTGAAGCCGAACACAGTAACAGCCAATGGCCCGAAGTTGCGGCGGCGCAACGTGCCGAACTGGCGCGTCAAGGCTATCTGCCCAGCGTTCTGTCCAGCCGTCGCGGCATGCTGAGCGACCAGACAGAAGAGGCGCATCGCGCGCTGGGGCGGGCGGGTGTGCCGGTTGTAGGCGTTTGGGGGGATACTGACCCGGTGATCCCGCTTTCCGCTTTGGGGCAGTTGACCCAGTGGAACCGGGCCACGATGCAAGAAGTGATCGAGGGTGCAGATCATGCCTTGCCTTATAGTCATGCGCAGGCCGTCGTGGACCGCCTGCGCGATGTGTTGCGAGAGCGGGACTAGGCCGCCTGCGCCTTGACGTTGGCAAAGCTGGCGTCGAGTGAAATCCGATTGCGACCATCGTCCTTGGCCGCATAAAGTGCGTCGTCAGCGGCACGTAGCAGCGTGTCAAAATTGGTCGGTCGGTCGCAGTATGTGGCACCCATGCTGATGGATGCATCGATCAAGACCCCGTCGATCACGATAGGTTCCCGACAGACTGCATGACGGCACCGTTCTGCCACGATCTCGGCGATGCCGGGTGTGACGTTTGGCAGAACCACGACAAATTCGTCCCCTCCAAGCCGCGCAAAGATGTCTTCGGGGCGCAGGCATGACTTTACCCGCTGGCTGATGAATTGCAGAACCTTGTCGCCGATCAGGTGACCAAACTGATCATTGATGGCCTTGAATCTATCAATGTCGAAATAGAGCAACACGCTGCCATCGCGTTCCGCGACGGACAGGTGTAAGCGGTCGACCATTTTGACGAGGCTACGGCGGTTCAGAAGATTGGTCAGCGGATCTGTTTCAGCGGCAGTGCGTAGATCAGAAAGCTCTGTCCGCAGCAGGTGTTCACGCATGATCATCTTGCCCAGGCCCCAGGTGCAAACAATGTTTGCCACCAGAATAATGGGGGCCAAATCACGCAAAAAGACATCCCGGAAGGGCGGCGGCAGGAACAACCCCACCAAAATATGTGCAGAGATCATAACCCCCAAAAGCCCAAGCGCTGTATGGCTATAGTTGGTTTTGTTTCGCTGGTTTAGGAACCAGATCAGCGCCATCCCGGCACTGACGGACATCGCGATAATACCGATCATCGCCCCCGGACCACCGATCAAAAGTCGCGTGGCGACACCAAAGACCAGTGTGATGGCCCCGGCGAGCGGGCCCAGAAAGGCAAAAGCCACCCCCACCATCAGGTTGCGCAGATCAAAGATCATCCCTTCTGCTAGGGTAAGCGGCGCATGCATTGAAATGACAGTGCCAATCCCGAACAAGACGCCCAGCGACAGGTTTCGGACCCGTTCGGTGCGGCGCCATCGCCCGATGGCCCCGTAAGCATAGACCAGCGACACTGTCAGCGCGATCGGTTGTAGGAATATCGTCAGTGTGGAAAGAAGGTTCGCCATGTGCGTTCTCCGATTGCGTTTTGCAATTGGCTGCAATCTGTCGCGGGAACTTGTAGAATCCCTTAAGCCACGGCGAAATGTTGCTGGTCTGCCGGAAAACGCGCAGCAAAATTAGTTCAAATTATCTGGAACATAGAACTAAGCGGGTGCCGGAACGGTGCGTTCGCGAATTGGCAGGTGAACCAGCGCGCTGAATGCGCCGACACCTACGCCGACCCACCACACGGTCGTATAGCTGCCGTAGATGTCGTAGAGCCGCCCGCCGAGCCAGACACCAAGAAACGACCCCAACTGGTGGCTGAAGAACACGATCCCGTAAAGGGTGCCCATATACCGCAGCCCATAAAGGTGCGCCACAAGGCCAGAGGTCAGCGGCACCGTGGCCAGCCACAAGCTGCCCATGACGACCGAAAAGATGATCACCGTGGTGGGTGTCATCGGGGTCATGATGAACCACGCGGCGATCACGGTGCGGCCAGCGTAGATGCCGGCCAGCAAGTATTTCTTTGGGTATCGCTTGCCAAGATAACCCGCGAACAACGTGCCTGCGATGTTCGCAAGGCCAATCAGTGAAATCGCAATGGCCCCCAGCGCGCTCGTCGTCTTGATTCCAAGCCCCGCCAAAACGCCGCCTGTCTGGATTGGGCCGCAAGCCTCGGCCACGAAGGCCGGAAAGTGGGCCGTCACAAAAGCAAGCTGATAGCCGCAGGAAAAGAAGCCCAGAAAGATCAGCGTGTATGACGGGTCGCGGAAGGCCCGGATCAACGTGGCGCCCATGGTTTCGGTCAGCTCTGCCTTGCTGGCGGGGGCCGGGTTGCGCATCATTGGCAACACCGCCAACACTGCCAGAATGGCCCCCGCAAAGCAGACAAAGACCATCTGCCATGTCATTAGGGTCAGCAGATACTCGGCCAGAGGCGCCCCAAAGACCTGCCCGGCAGAGCCCGCAGCGGTGGCAATCGCCAAGGCCATCGACCGGTTGTCATCCGATGCCGCGCGGCCGACCACTGCAAGGATGACGCCAAAGCCTGTACCCGCGACACCAAAGCCCACCAGCACCTCGTAGAACTGATGTGCGAGCGGCGTGGTGGCTCCGGCAGATAACAAGAGCCCCGCAGCATAAAAGAGCGCACCGAGGATGATCGCACGGCGGTCACCGATTTTTTCAGCCAATGCGCCAAAGATCGGCTGCCCAATCCCCCAGGCCAGGCTCTGGATTGCAATCGCAAGGCTGAATTCTGCCCGCGGCCAGCCGAACTCTTCTGCGATGGGAATCTGGAAAACACCAAAGGACGCGCGGATTGCAAAACCTGTCATGATGATCAGGCAGCCTGCCACCAGCACCGGTGTGATCAAAGGCGCTTTACGTTCCATGGGTTCAGTTGTCCGCCGGGTCGCGGGCTTGTCAATTGTGCAAAATGTGATGCGGGTCATCACAAACATAGGCGCGTTCGCGGAACCTGAATTGACCCATCGCTTCGGTGCGGGTCTCAAGATGCCGCATCCCGATCTTCTCATAGAAGCCGCAGGCGCGCGCATTCGCTTCAACGACCAATGCAGAAAATGGCTGGCCGCCGCGCCCAAGCGCGTGACGCAACAGAGCCTGTGCCGTGCCCGTGCCATAGGCCGGACGCAGGACGTAAAAGCTATAAAGCTCGTCGCGATAGCCTGCATCCAGCAGGACTTGATCCCGCTGCGGTCCCACTTGCGCAAATCCCACATCGGGGGATACGGCAATGCGGGATTGGCCGTCCGCGATCAGTCGGGACCACAGCTTGAAACGGTAGGTCAGATCGCGCTTTGCAATCTCGACATCGGGCAAAAGACCCACGTAAGCCTCTTGCCAGGCCCGCACATGGACATGGGCCAGCATTTGGGCGTCATCAGGTGTTGCGTCGCGGATCATCATGATCCGCAAGGTGACCGCGCGATGAGCGCTTTTCAACCATGCAGGTCAGACGTATCCATGTGACATGACGATCAAAGATGCATACGCCGCCGCAGTTGCCGCCGGCACGTTGAAAGAAGACGCCGCCCAACTTGCGGTCTTGCCGGAACTGGAACGCATTCGCCGCGCCATGGGTGCGCCTGTCAAACGCACCGGGTTCTTTCGCAAAACGGCAGAGGCAGTGCCGGGGCTTTATATGTGGGGCGGGGTCGGGCGTGGCAAATCCATGCTGATGGACCTGCTTTATGACCATGTCGATGCACCCAAGGACCGGCAGCATTTTCATGCGTTTATGCAGTGGGTTCACGCTGAGATGGCCGAGGCGCGCAAAGCGGGCGTGGATGATGCAATCAAGCCCGTCGCCGCAAAGCTGACCGAGAGAATCCGCTTTTTGGCTTTTGACGAAATGCAGATCACCGACATTACCGATGCGATGATCGTGGGCCGTTTGTTCGAAGCGTTGTTTGCGGCGGGCGTCACGGTGGTCACCACTTCGAACCGTCCGCCGGATGACCTGTATAAGGACGGACTGAACCGGCAGTTGTTCCTGCCCTTTATTGAGCTGATCAAGGAACGATTGGTCGTGCACGAACTGACAAGTGTCACTGACCACCGGCAGGGCCGGCTGGCGGGGGCCGCGCGTTACTTTACCCCGCTGAATGCCGACAACCGCGCGGGCATGGATGAGGTCTGGGCCGATCTGACCCAAGGTCAGTCCGAAGCGCTGACACTACACGTGAAAGGCCGCGAGGTTGTGTTGCCGCGCTTTCACAACGGCGTGGCCCGTGTGCCGTTTTTTGAACTATGCGGCAGGCCGTTGGGCGCGGCGGACTATCTGACGCTGGCCGAAACGGTGCGGGTTCTGCTGATCGACGATGTCCCGCAATTGGGTCGCCAGAATTTCAACGAAGCCAAGCGCTTTGTCACATTGATCGACACGCTTTACGAAGCACGGGTGAAACTGATCTGCTCGGCGGCGGCCACGCCCGAGATGCTTTACCTCGAAGGCGAAGGCACGTTCGAATTTGAACGCACTGCCAGCCGGTTGCGCGAAATGCAGGCCGCCGATTGGGGCGAAGATCAGGCCTGAGGCAGGTTCGGGATCGCCAGTCGCTGACCGACGCGGATTTGGTCAGGGCTGGACAGGATGCCGCGGTTGGCATCGTAGATCAAAGGGAACTTATTGACGTTGCCGTAGAATTTGACAGCAATCGCACCAAGGCTGTCGCCGGGGCTAACCGTATAAAAGCGGTACTGTTCTGTTTCTGTGGCGCGCTGGACCACGCGAACCTCAACCCCGGTTCCGTCGCCTGTTGGCACTTCTGGTACAGCAGGTGCATCCCCACCTGCGGCAATCTGCGCCTCACTCAGGATGGACTGCAGCAGGATCGCGGTATCCACGCGCCCGTCAGCGGTGACAAGGATTTCCGGCACGGTCAACTGACCTGCTACGGCCGCCTCGTTCAGCAGGCTGTCAATCTCCGCGTCAGGTCGGCCTTCTTTCAGCGCGGCGACGACCAATGTCTCAAGCGCAGAGACGGGTTTGGGCGGTGACAGTGCCGTCGGGCTGCCCGTTGTTGCACCAATGTCGGCAAGGACGTCGCTGGACAGATTGGCAATCTCGGCATCCGCCACCGGCACATCAATTGTAAGGCCCAGCCCGGCCAGCACATTGGCCGTAGTGGCAGAGATTGAGCTGTCGTCGGTCATTACCCGCGGTGCGGGTTCAGGCGCTGCGACCAAATCATTGGTCGGGGCAGAACCGGGCATAGGCACGCCGGGCAACAAGGATTGGGTAGCTGCGCGGGTCACGTCAGTGGCCGCTGCCAGCGGTTCGCTGGCTGTGGGTCGGTCACCTGGCGACACCACAATGTAGGCGCACAGGACGACAGCAAACGCAAAAAGACCCAAGACAGCTCTAATCATGACAACCCCCATCCGCACTGCCAATACATATAGATCAATCCGCATAATACGGTGGTGGCAGCCCCGTTGGCACTAAGATGTAGTGGGTGTGGTTGGGGCATGTCAAAGGGGGAATGACAGGTTTTGCGACAAAAGTGTCAGCCGGGACACTGAAACAAGAAGACAGGCCAAAGCCTGCCCCCTCGCCCTGCCAAGATCGTCGGATCACGCACAATGTTTGGGCGCATGTCCCGTTGTGCCGAATCTAGTCTGACAGATGATTCGCCGTCAATCGG
This sequence comes from uncultured Paracoccaceae bacterium, assembly GCA_947492825.1. Taxonomy (GTDB): domain Bacteria; phylum Pseudomonadota; class Alphaproteobacteria; order Rhodobacterales; family Rhodobacteraceae; genus CANMYO01. The sequence goes on along the minus strand of CANLNT010000002.1, from coordinate 87,758 downwards.
AATGATTCGGTTTCGTTGATTTGCTCATCAACGGCACCTGTCTGCAGGTTGGCGCATTCGCACCCGCGACAGCAACAAGCGGCGTGTCAGGTGCGATGCTGCTATCGCGCGCCCAACTGCCGTTGACGCAAACGTCCTGCGCGTGGTTGCCGGAATTGAAGCCAAAGCCCGGGTTGCCACAATCGGTGACGGCACCGTTGGCGTTCCAGCCCTGGCTGTAGCTGGCCGGAAAGCTGCCGCCGGTCGGAAAGCTTTGCGTGTCGAGATCAAAGCGCAGGTGCCACGTGGCCCCATCACGCAGATCACGCATGTCCCACGTGCCAAGCAGATTGCCGTTGTGGTAGCCAGCGATCTTGAATGCGGTCACGTCCGCCTCTGTCGCGACGCCGGTAGCCCCGTCGGCGATTTGCATCTTGCCGGTCATGGAATAGCCATTGGCCCCGATCCAGCAGAACGAGAAATCTTGCGCAACAAGGGCGGATGGGGCGGAAAATGCGGCCACGAGGGCGGCGGTAAATGCGAAACGATGCGACATACGAAAACCTGTGAAATGTGGCGAGATCATAGCACAGACACCGCGCAATTGGGAAGAATTGCCCGGCATTCCTGCGTGTTGATGATCAATCTGTGAAGGATACACAAACCGTGCACATTCCATGCACAACGCAGGGGGGCTTAGGACGCGGTTTCAGCGACACTTAGCCCCAGCGCGACCCAAACAAGCATTCCGCCCCGGTAATAGGTGATCCGGTCGGCGGGGTAACCAGCGTCAAGCAGGGCTGCGACAAGGGCGGTGGCTTGGTCGTCTGCGGGGCCGCTGTCATAGATCATCACCGGCGCTGCGGTGTCGAAGGTCAGCCTATCGGCCACACGTTGTGCACCCAGTGCCATCAGAATGTCGACGCGGTAAGGGTTGTCCGGCTGCAACACGGCGACGGGGATATTGGTCGACCCGGCAATGGCACCCCCGTCACGGGCATCACGGTTGCGCGCGTCGATCAAAAGGCCGCCACCATTGGCAACTGTCTGGCTCAGAAAGCGGATCACTTCAGGTTCGCCCACTGTTGCGACACCAGCACCCGCCAGCGTAGGTGACAAACACACTGTGCCACATCCCACGGGCCGCGCCGTCAATGGCCCCAAGCGCGCCAGGTCGGCGCTGGGCGCTTGCGTAATCGCAGCGGCGTTTGCATCAAAAGCTACGTTTTGTGCGGATGTATCCTGGGCAAAGGCAGTCGTTGCCAGCAAGGCAACCGCAGCAACAGGCAAATATCTACGCAACATCATGTCAAACCCCCACGTCGGACAATCTATATATTGACCACCCTCCAATACGCTGAGGATTTTCAGTCAACTGCCCCAGATATAGACACTGCCGGATTCGCGCGTCAAAGGGTAATTTTCAACCAATCGCAGAGTGTCGCAGCGATGTTGCGCACGGCGGGTTGGTTGGGCGGGCCTTGCGCGATGGCCATCCCAGACAGGGGACCAATCTGCGCGGTGGTGAGGATCGGCGCGAGGTTGAGGGTGAACGATCACCGAAAAGTCGGCTGTCACGGGCCTCAATGGCGCGTGCGGCCTGTCCAAACTTGCGGTTCCCATTACCGAAAAAGTGGGTCATTTTTTCGCAAACGATTGGAGCACGAATGGAACCTCGCGAAACCCCCATGTACGTCAAAGTTGGTCTGTTCGGGGTTGGTTCCCGAATAGCCGCCCAACTTTATCTGTTGGCCAGTCTTGCTCTGGCGGTCGGGCTGACTCTTTTCTTGCGAGGCCTTGGGGGCTTCTCTTTCTACTGGCGGCGGCTTGGTATTGGGTCGCGATCAAATGGATGGACGCGCATGATGGCTGGCGCAGGTCATTGACCGCAAGAAAGGACCGCTAGGTGCCATCCGGGTGGTTTTCGCGCAGGACGTGGCCTGCAAGGTAGAGCGAGCCGCAGATCAGAATACGCGCGGCTGGATCGTCCGCCGTCACGGCGGCCAATGCTGCCTGCAACGAGGGCGCGGTGTCGACCTGTTCAAACCCGGCTTTGCGCGCAAAGTCTGCCGTTTCATCCGCTGGGATCGTGGCGGGTTCATCGGGGATCGAAATCGCGGTTAGGCTGGCGGCCTGCCCTGCCAGCGGGCGCAGGTAGCCCGTGATGTCCTTGGTGTTCAGCATCCCGCAGATCAGATGCGTCGGGCGGGCGGGCAGGCCTGCAAGCGTTGCGGCCAGCGCGGCCCCTGCGGCAGGGTTATGCCCGCCATCCAGCCAAAGCTCTGACGGGTGGGCGGCCTTGACCAGCGCCCCGTCTGTCAGCCGTTGCATCCGGGCGGGCCAAGTGGCGTGGGTCATGGCGGCGGCGCAAGTGTCCTCGTCCCTGTCCAGCACGCGAAGCGCCGCGATTGCCGCACCTGCATTCATGATCTGATGCGGCCCGGGCAGTACGGGCATGGGCAGGTCCAACAGGCCACGGTCGTCCTGATAGACGAGCCGTCCCGCCTCAACGTTGACGTGCCAGTCCTGACCGTGCACGAAAAGCGGGGCACCGGCACGGGCCGCGACCCGTTCGATCACATCAAGGGCGTCATCCTGCTGCGGGCCGACGACGCAGGGCACGCCGCGTTTGATGATCCCTGCCTTTTCGCCCGCGATCTGCGCCAGTGTGTCCCCCAGAAATGCCTGATGATCCAGATCGACCGGGGTGATGACTGTCACAGCGGGCCGGTCAATGACGTTCGTGGCGTCCAGCCGTCCGCCAAGGCCAACCTCAAGAAGCACAAAGTCCGCGGGTGTTTCGGCAAATGCCACAAGAGCCGCGACGGTCGTGATCTCAAAATACGTGATCGGATCGTCTGTGCCATTGGCGTGGTAGCATCGGTCCAGCACGTCGATCAGCGCCGGTTCGGAAATCAGATCGCCCGCAAGTCGGATGCGTTCATGGAACCGCGCCAAATGCGGCGATGTATAGGCGTGCACCGCTGCGCCCGACGACTCAAGCCCCGCGCGGATCATGGCTTGGGTCGACCCCTTGCCGTTGGTGCCGGCGATATGGATGACCGGAGGCAGCTTGTCCTGCGGGTTGTCCATCAGCGCAAGTAACCGCCAGACCCGGTCAAGCGTCAGGTCAATAATCTTGGGGTGCAAGGTCATCATCCGGGTCAGGATGGCGTCAGAGGATTGCGTCACCGCGGTACCTTTCCGGTCTGGATCAACTGCAGGATCATGACGCCTGCCACAATGTCGAAACTGGCGCAGAACGCGGGCCACCAGCTGGGCCCCGGCGTAGCGATGAACCCCGCGATAATGTCAAAGATGCCGTGAGCGATCAGGCCGCCTGCCAACAAGAACAGGCCCCGGTGATAGGCCCGTAGTGCAAGAAACGTGAAGCCCGCAAAGATCAGAAGATGCAGCACCAACCCTGCGGTGTCGGCTTCGGCGGCGGCAAAGACGGGGTAGAACACGGCGACAGCCATCAAAAGCACAGCAGCGCCAGAGCGTTCAGACAACATGCCGTTGCGCTGCATGATCCAGATGCTGCCACCCCCGGCAAGCGCCCCCACCAGCGCCGCCAGCAGGATCACTTTTGCCTGCCCTGTTCGGGGATCGCATCAGGCGGCAGGTCTGCTGCGGGCTCTTCCGGCGGACCCTCTGGCGCAGGCAAGTCGCCTTTGACGGCGGGGTCCTGCTTCATCATCATGCGCAGGATCGTGACCAGCTCTTCCTTGAGGTCGGTGCGCTTGGTCACTCGGTCCAGCATCCCGTGGTCCAGCAGGTATTCTGCGCGCTGGAACCCCTCTGGCAATTTCTCACCAATGGTCTGTTCGATGACGCGGGCACCGGCAAAGCCAATCAACGCATTGGGTTCAGCGATCTGCACATCGCCCAGCATCGCATAAGACGCGGTCACACCACCCGTGGTCGGATGGGTCAGCACGACAACATAGGGCAGGCCTGCCTCTTTCAGCATCTGCACCGCAATCGTGGTGCGCGGCATCTGCATCAGGCCCAAAATGCCTTCTTGCATGCGGGCGCCGCCTGCGGCGGAAAACAGCACCAGCGGGCGATGCATGGCGATGGCGCGTTCGGCGGCCGCGATGATGGCGTTGCCCACATACATCGACATCGAGCCGCCCATAAAGGAAAAGTCCTGAACGGCCGCCACAATGGGCGTGCGGCCAATCTCGCCCTCGGCCACAAGCATCGCGTCTTTCTGGCCGGTCTTTTTACGGGCGTCCTTGATCCGGTCGGTATAGCGTTTCTGATCGCGGAAGTGCAGCGGGTCAGCGACCGGGTCCGGCACCGCAACTTCGACAAAGACCCCGTTGTCGAAGAGCGATTTCAGGCGATCCACGGCCGAGATCGGCATGTGGTGATCGCAATTGGTGCAGACGTTCAGATTGTCGGCAAGTTCCCGGTGGAACAGCATGGTTCCGCATTCGTCACACTTGGTCCACAGGTTGTCCGGTACCTCACGCCGCGAAAACAGCGAATTGATGGTGGGACGCACATAGTTGGTGATCCAGTTCATAACGTGCCTTTCTGCCGACCGTTTCGGAGATAATCAGCCGCGACAAGGAATGCAATTGTCAAAGCGTTTAGGACTTGTTAGCCGATACTCTACGTGTGGTTGAGTGCAGGGTTAACGAACGTGGCAATTTCGAGGATTGACCAGATCGGTGGGGTGGCCGGTCAGGTGTTGCTGGTTGAAAGCGTTCAGGTCGGTGGACGGACTTACGTCTATACTGAAACGAACAGTGAAATTGACGGGATCGGACTTTACCGGCTTCGTAACAGCGGCGACCTGCAATATATCGGGCAAGAGCTGGCGATTGGCGATTTGCCGGATTTCTACTACTTCCGGCCCGAGGATTTGGCGCGGCCTTCCGGGTTTGGCAGCTACACGGACTTTTTTGGTCAGCTGACGCTGGTGACCTATGGGCGCTTTGATAGCCTGACCGAAGACACCGTCGATGACGGGCTGCAATTCTTCGCTATTGCCTCTGACGGTACCTTGTCGCTAAGCGGCGTGGTCCCGCGCGATCCGGGTTTGGACGTCACGCTGGAAGGGTATGTGCCCGATGCCTTTGACGACGGCATTTTCTTTCAGATTGTAGACATGGGCGGCAACACCAACGATCAGCTGATCTTCTCGGTGATCGACAGTGCCACTTCGCTGGACACCTATTCATATACGCTACAATCTAGCATCGCCGACACGGCCTTTGCCGTTGACGACGATTCCCGGTCACTGATGTTTTATGTCGATGATGACGGCGGCCAAATTCGCTGGGTCAACGTCAGCCCGTTTACCGGAAGCGGTCAAACTGGTGTCTTGGATGGTTCCGGCGGGTTATCCGCAGACAAGGTGGCCGCTGATCTGGAAGTGCTGCGCATGGGCAGCGACGACTTCGTGATCTCGGTCAGCGAGAAAGACGGGCTGCGGGCGTTTGAATACACCAATTTCGTAAGTTCCGTGGGTCTGGATGGCTTTTTTGGCAAGCTCAGCTCTCAGAATGGCACCAAGAACTGGTCGACCGACATTATCGAGACCTTTTCGATTGGTGATCGGGGGTTTGTTGTTGCGGGTGGCGACAAGCTGACGGTTTTTGAGCTGGACGATGATGGGCGCTTTTTCAACATGAACCGTAAAGGCAACTTTGACGGTTCTATAAATGATATCGACGTGGTCGTGCGCAAAGGCAACGGCGTCATCACGGTCGCAACAGATGACGGGGTCGAGACATTTGTCTTCACGCCAGAGCAGGCGCGCGATGTAAACGGGACCAACAGCCGCGATGTCATTTCTGGCGACTCCCGCAACAATGACTTTGACGGCAACGGCGGCAACGACATCCTGCGCGGTGGGCGGGGTAACGATAGCCTGTCAGGCGATGCCGGTTTCGACAGTCTTTACGGTGCCGACGGCAACGACGACATCTTTGGTGGCGACGGCAATGATTTCGTTTCTGGCGGTAGCGGCAACGATTTTGTGTCTGGCGGTGATGGCTTTGACAAGATCAATGGCGGCAGTGGGAACGATCGGCTGTTCGGTGGCGATACCGGCGACATCATCTATGGCGGCAGCGACAACGATCTGGTTGCAGGCGGCAATGGCAATGACCGGTTGTTCGACGGCAAGGGCGTTGACGTTCTGGTTGGCGGTGCCGGGTCGGACGTTTTCGTGATGGCACAAGATGGTCAGGTGGACACGATCCGCACATGGGAAACGCGCGACCGGATTGATCTGCGTGCCTTTGGAAAAGACCTCGATTTCCAAGACCTTGACATCCGGCAGCGCCCAGACGGCAACCTGAATATCTTCATCGAAGGCGAAATCCTGGTGTTGGACGCCAATACCCGGTTGACCGTGGGATCGTTACAGCAAGATGACTTTAGTTTTGCGTGATGAACGCTCGCTTGAAGTAATCAAAAGGAACTCAATATGGGATTGGATCGGACTTCACAAATTGATGTCACCATCGGTGAAATACGAACGATGGAAACGGTTCAAATTGGAACACGAAACTATCTCTATACGCAATCGAATGATCCTTTGGGCGGGATCGGTGTCTACCGCGTTTTGGCGCGGGGCGATGTGAAGTATGTCGGGCAGAGCTTCAATGCAGGCGATTTGGACGATGGCTTCTACCTAGAGTCACATGACCATGAACGCCCTTCAGGCCTGACCACGGTGACGTATCAAACCGGAGAAACCTTTTTGGTCGCTACCGGGCACTTTGCGCACGACACGTTGGAAAGCCGATATAGCGGGACTCACCTGTTCGAGTTGTCCTCAGACGGCACACCATCTCTCAATATTTTTTACTACAGAGATCTGGGAGCGGACATCCAGTTGGATGGTCGCGTGCGCGAGACCACCTCGGACTCTTTGATTTTTCAGTTGTATGATCTTGGGGCCGCTTCAAAAGACCAACTTGTGGTGACTTATCTCACTTCGACTGGAGAGGCATTCAGAAGCGAATACCACCTGAAGTCGCGAGCGGCCGATGAGCTGTTCTTGCTGACCGATGATGAAAACCCCACCTTTTTCTACTTGAGCGATGATTCCGGTCGGATCAAAGGACTCCGATTTGATCCGGTTGGGTTGGACCCGCGCAACAAGAACCTAAGCGGATCAGGAAGTCTGCCAGCAGAGAAGATCGCGACCGACATGCAAGCCGTCGATGTCAAAGGCGAGCATTTTGTCATCACGACCAATCCGCTCGATGGATTGCGAAGTTTCAGCTACGGCGTTGGTGTGCCTTATCGAATTCTGGAGTCCCACATCGACTCAAACGAAGGTTCGAAATCGTGGGCAGCAGAAGAGATCGAAACCTTTGAGATTGGTGACCGAGGGTTTGTCGTGACAGGCGGTGACAAGATCACTGTTTTTGAGGTCGAGAGCGATTCCACCTTTACAAACGCAGGTCGCAAGGGACGGCTGGACGGGACGGTCCGCGATATCGAAGTCGTCGTGAAGGACGGTAAGGCTGTCATTACTGTCGCGACAGATACCGGGCTCGAATCATTTGTATTTGTGCCAGGTGTCGCAAGAGACATCACGGGTACAGCGGGCAGGGACATAATTCGCGGAGACGGACGTGATAATACGCTCGACGGGCTGACCGGTGCCGACAAGTTGAGGGGCCTTGAAGGTGACGATGTCTTGGTAGGCGGGGCGGGCTTCGATACTCTCAAGGGTGACCGTGGCGCCGATATCTTGGTGGGGGGAACCGGGAACGATTTGGCGTACGGCGGTATAGGAAACGACTCTATCATTGGTGGTTTCGGGTTCGACACGATCTATGGCGGAAATGGCGCGGACAGGGTCCGCGCGGAACACGGCAATGACATCATTCACGGCCAGAACGGTGATGATTGGATCGACGGTGGCGACGGCTTTGACCGGATCACCGGCGGCAACGGGCACGACCAAATTGTCGGTGGATACGGACGTGACATCATCTACGGCGGCTCAGGCAATGATCGGCTGTTTGGTGGAAAAGGTGATGATCGGATCATCGATGGCGCAGGATTTGACACATTGTCTGGCAAGGCCGGCACCGACGAGTTGGTTTTGATAAAGGATGGATCGGACGACGTCATCGAGGACTGGTTCAGTGGCGACGTCATCAATCTGGCCGCCTTCGGGCCCTCCCTTGATTTTGACGACTTGAGGTTCGAGACGTTGGACAATGGTCAATTGCGGGTCGATCTGGGCGATGAGTACATCTTCTTTGGTGGCATGTTTATTCCGAGAAGACATGACTTTTCCGAGGACGACTTCATCTTTGCCTGACTGCTAGCGCCGGACCGCCACGCGCGCGGCGAGCCACATCACCCAGATGCCCGTAACTGACAAGGTCAGGTCGATCATCGCAGCCGCGGCAGAGGGATCGGTATAAGACCAGGGGTTTTGGTAAGGGTAAAGCCACAGCGCCAGACCAGAGGCGGGCCAGTCTTCAACTGCAGTTACCAGCAGGGCAAAGGCGTTGTTGGCCAGATGCAGTCCCACAGCGGCCCCGATAGTGCCGGTGCGCGCGGTCAGATCGGCACAGGCCAGCCCAAGCGCCATGGCCCAGATCGCCCAGACCGTACCTTCGACAGGTGTGACGCCATTGACATAATGGGCCAGCCCAAAGAACGCCGATGGCAGCACCATCCAGACCCAGCGGCTGTCTGACAATGCACCCATCTGCTGTTGCAGGTAGCCGCGAAAATAGAGCTCTTCAGTGCCGACCTGAATTAGCAGGGCGACAAAGGCAAAGGGTAGCATCACGGCCCATTGGTCCAGCGGGCGAATCCGCGCGAAATAGTCCCACTCGCCCGACAGGCGCAGCGGTTCCTGGATCAACAGCACCAACCCCACCGCAATGGTAACGCGCCGCAGATCGCGCCATGCCTGCTGGTGCGGCCCGGTCAGGCTAAAGAACCCGCGTTTGTGGATCAGCCGGACCAGTACCAGCAACGCAATGCAGGGGATGATGAAGGCGGCAAATTCGACTAGCGTATCAAGTGGCGTTACCGTGATCCGGCCAGGCCCTGAATAGGGGGTAAAGATATAGGGCGTCGCCTCGAACACCAGCTCGAACCCGACCACGACCAGCAGTACCAGCCACAGGTTGCGCCGGGCGGCTGCGGGGGCCACGAAATGCCGGTGCAGCGGATAAGGATCGGGACGGCGCATGGGGCACCCTAGGCAGCGATCCCACCGCTCTGCAACGGGCCGCGTTTCGGCTTGTGTCAGCACTGCCCGCCAATTAGACCGTTCTGCAACAGTTTTCCGGAGGATCAGCCATGCTCAAGGGCCCAGTCGACAAGTCCAACCTGCCAAGCCGTCACGTCACCGAAGGGCCCGCGCGCGCGCCGCACCGGTCCTATTTCTACGCGATGGGACTGGATGAAGAGGCGATCAAACAGCCATGGGTTGGCGTGGCGACCTGCTGGAACGAAGCGGCACCTTGTAACATTGCGCTGAACCGTCAGGCACAGGCCGTGAAGCTGGGCGTCAAGAAGGGCAGCGGCACGCCGCGCGAGTTCACCACCATCACCGTCACCGACGGGATCGCGATGGGCCATGAAGGGATGCGGTCCTCGCTCGCCTCGCGTGAGGCGATTGCGGACACGGTCGAACTGACGATGCGCGGCCATTGCTATGACGCAATCGTCGGCCTTGCGGGCTGTGACAAGTCGCTGCCGGGTATGATGATGGCAATGGTGCGTCTGAACACGCCGTCAGTCTTTATCTACGGTGGGTCGATCCTTCCGGGCCGTCTGGACGGCAAGGACGTCACCGTGCAGGACGTATTCGAAGCTGTCGGCAAGCATCAGGCCGGCAATATGTCGGATGCAGAGCTTGAGGTGCTGGAACGGGTGGCCTGCCCCTCTGCCGGGGCCTGTGGCGGTCAGTTTACCGCCAACACAATGGCCTGCGTGTCCGAGGCCGTCGGCCTTGCGCTTCTGAATTCCTCTGGCGCGCCAGCCCCTTACGAGTCGCGTGACCAATACGGCATCGCTTCTGGCGAGGCAGTGATGCACCTGATCGAAAAGAACATCCGCGCCCGCGATATCGTGACGCGCAAATCGCTGGAAAATGCCGCCCGCGTGGTGGCCTGCACCGGGGGGTCCACCAATGCCGGTCTGCACCTGCCCGCCATCGCGGCAGAGGCGGGGATCGATTTCGACCTGTTCGACGTTTGCGAAATTTTCCGCGACACGCCCTATTTCGTCGATCTCAAGCCCGGCGGTCAGTATGTGGCCAAAGACCTTTACGAGGCGGGCGGTGTGCCTGTGGTGATGAAGGAACTGCGCAAGGCCGGTCTGATCCACGAGGATTGCATGACCGCCAGCGGTCGGACAATGGGCGAAGAGCTGGACATGATCAAAGGCGAGGCTGATGGCCGCGTGATCTATCCCGTCGAAGAGCCGATCACCAAAACCGGTGGTGTTGTGGGGCTTAAGGGCAACCTTGCCCCCGAAGGTGCCATCGTGAAGGTCGCGGGCATGTCCACGCAGGAGCAGCGCTTTGTCGGCCCGGCCCGCATCTTTGAATGTGAAGAAGACGCATTTGAGGCTGTGAAGGCGCGCGAGTATGAGGAAGGCGAAGTCATCGTCATCCGCAACGAAGGCCCTGCAGGTGGCCCGGGCATGCGCGAGATGCTGGCGACCACCGCAGCCCTGTCCGGTCAGGGCATGGGCAAGAAGGTGGCGCTGATCACTGACGGCCGTTTCTCGGGCGCGACCCGCGGGTTCTGCGTCGGTCACGTTGGACCAGAGGCCGCACATGGCGGGCCGATTGCCCATTTGCGCAATGGTGATGTCATTACGCTCGATGCGACAACCGGAGAGCTGTCGGTTGATCTGACTGCAGAAGAGCTGGAAAGCCGCAAAGCCGATTGGAAAGGCCCGCGTGAGACGATCTATGCCAGCGGTGCGCTGTGGAAATATGCCCAACTGGTCGGCAACACCCGTCAGGGCGCGGTGACGCACCCGGGCGCCAAGGGTGAAAAGCACATCTATATGGACCTCTGACCTCGTGTTCTCGCGACTGGGAGGGGCCATTGCCATTGCGCTAACGATGGCGGGCTGTGGTGGTATCGGGAACCTGGCAGGCGATGGTGGCATGACCTCCATTGCCCTTGCGGGCGGCGCGGTCACGGCCACCGGACCGGACAATTTCTGCGTCGATCCCCGCGCCAGCCGCACGCGCGATGGCTTTGCCATTCTGGCGCCCTGCGTTTTGTTGACGGGCGAGGGGCCGGGTGTGCCGGGGCTGGCACTGATAACCGTGCAGGTCGGCGATGCGGGCACGGCATCCGTGGCTGGATCCGAGCCGGTGTTCGAGGCCTTCCTGAAAGGTGATGCAGGCGCTGCCTTGCTCAGTGCCACGGGCGATGCAGGCGCAATCACCGTGCGCCGCACGCGCGCATCAGGCGGGGTGGTCACTGTCTTCTTTGATGATACCAACCCGCCGCCCATTGCAGGCACCCAGCCCACCGAATGGCGCGGGTTTCTTGACCTTTCGGGTCGATTGGTGACGGTCAGCTTGCGTGGGTTGGCCGATGCCCCGCTGAGCGTGTCGGTGGGGGATGCGCTGCTGCGGCAATCAATCCTCGCGCTGCAATCCGCGAACGCCACGGAAATCCAAGCAGATAGCTGACAACTGTTTCCTTTTTGGCAACAATTTGGCAGGTATAGGAAAAGGACAACGGTGCGCACTGGGGCGGTGCCGCCGCTGCAAACAGCAAAGAACGCAATGGCACGCAACACACAGTCCTTGCTTGACCGCATTTCCCATCGGCGCAGCTTGCGTCGCTGGACGGCGGCGGTGCGCGCGGCCGAAACAGCCGAATTGTCGCAACTGAAAGACCAACGCCAGCAAGCGCGTCAGTTGAAAGGCCGTCTTGACCAATTGGTGCATGTCGCTGATGGCCGCCTTGCCCTGCCACGGATCGGGTCAAATGCGTTTAACCGGCCTGGCGGCACGCTGTGGTCCTGGCGCCCGCAGGTCTGGCGCGGCCCGGTCACGCCCAAAGGTATCGCTGCCGTCCCCAGCAAGACGCCTTTTGGCGACGAAATGCACCTGTTCCACGATTGCTCTGTCTCGGAACTGACGATGCGCCAGCTGCGCAATACACGCGAAGAAGACCTGGCCCCATTCGCCCTGCGCATGGATGTCTTTGGCTTTGACGGCAGCTTTCTGTCGCTGGTGCTGAATTTTCCAAATGACGCGGTTGACGGCATGCGACGCCGGCATCTGATCCGTGTCTCGACGATTATCGAGGCCGAAAAAGAGGTCGAGGTGTTTGGCCGCCTGAACGTCAAGCACGGCCCGAATACCGAACAGGTGACGCTGGAAATACCGATCAATCTGCCTGAATCCGTGGTAGAATTTGACCTGGCCTATTCGGAATTGAACGAGAAACGGATCGACAAGATGTGGCTTGACCTGATCTTTGAAGGCCCCGAGATGAACCAGATCACCATGCGCGACCTGACATTTTGTCGGTATCCAAGGGCAGAACTTTGATGGCCAAAGACACGCAACAGTCCGGTCAAGTGATACTGACCAAGACGTCGCTGACCGCGGGTGTCTGGCAGGGAGAGCTGCATGGTTTGGTCGACGGTACCCCGGACCTTGTGGCGACCCATATGGGTGAAGAGGTGCCGGGCCCTGACGTGACCGAGGATGGTGAGGTTTGGCAAGTGCGCTTTGCCCTTCCTGCAGACCGGATCGCCGACGGTGTGCAAACCTTCGTGATCGCCGACCGGGCCACCGGTGAGGTACTCAGCAGCTTTGCCGTCATGGCGGGCGAGGCGCTGGGCGAGGATATCCGCGCCGAGATTGACCTGATGCGCGCCGAGCTTGATATGCTGAAAAAGGCGTTCCGCCGCCACTGCGTCGAGACCCAGTAGCCCGCGAACGCACCTTGTTGGACACCAGAGATGCAGTCATCCAACGGCTGTCAGTCTGAATATGGCCGACCCGCAAATATTTGCCGGTTTTATAAAGCATGTGCTTTTCCGCAAAACTTTCAGCGACACGGACACCTGAATTTTTTTGCTCCACTCGTGTCTGTGTGTCTGGATGTGGCCAAGACCTGAAAAACGCTGCGACCCATCGCACCATTGCAAGTCCTCACCGGGTGCGGCACATGGAAATTGCCGTGACACCTCGCATAGAATCGCAGGACCTGCTTTGACCGACAGAACCTTTATCCGCCACGTTGTGCTGTTCAGCGCCCGCAACAAGACCAATGTCGCACGGATTGTCGAAGGGTTAACGCTGCTCAAGTCGATCCCGCATGCATCCCTGTTCGAGGTTGTCCCGAACAGCCGTGTTGACCAGCTCTCAGACGAAATTGATGTGGTGGTCTATGCAGAGTTTGCAGATGATGCCGCGTTGCAGGCTTATAAGGCCCATCCGCTTTATCAGCGCGCGATTGAAATCGTGCGCCCGCTGCGCGACATGCGGATCGCTGCGGACTTTTGACCCCAGCGGACAAGCCCTGCGTCGTCTTTGACGGCGGACCGCTGGCCGGCGGGACGACCTTTCGTGCGCCGCGCAGGATCATCACAGCGACAACACCCGACGATGTCAGCCCCGCCTTTGCACAGATGCAGCAGGCGCAGGCAGATGGTTTTTGGCTGGCGGGGCATGTGGCCTATGAATTCGGGTATCTGGCCTCGTCCAAGCTGCGCGACCTGATGCCCGACGACCGCGATGGCCCGTTGCTGCAGTTTGGCGTGTTTGACGCGCCGCTGTCGACACCAGAAGATTTGACCGAACCTGCACCATGCACGGAACCTGTGCCCCAATGGGATCAGTTCCGCTATGCTCAGGCCTTTGCGGTGGTCTACGACTATATTGCCGCCGGTGACATCTATCAGGCCAACCTGACATTTCCGCTGCTGACCACCTTCGACGGTAGCGCCGCGGCACTCTATGCGCACCTGCGCGCGCGCCAGCCTGTGCCTTATGGTGCCTATGTTGATCTGGGGGGTGCTGTGCTTTTGTCGCGCTCGCCCGAGCTGTTCTTTTCCCTGACCGCTGATGGCAAGTTGACCACCCGTCCAATGAAAGGCACCGCGCCGCGCGGGGTCACACCGGCCGAGGATGATGCCCTACGCGCAGCATTGCAGGCATCCGAAAAGAACCGCGCTGAAAACCTGATGATCGTGGATCTTCTGCGCAACGACATGAGCAGGGTGTCAGAGGTCGGCAGCGTCAAAGTCCCGGACCTTTTCGCGGTCGAACGCTTCGCAACCGTGCACCAAATGACATCGACCATCACATCGCAGCTTTGTGCAGGCACAACCCTGTCAGAACTGTTTCACGCGCTCTTCCCTTGCGGGTCCGTGACGGGTGCGCCCAAGGTGCGCGCGATGCAGATCATTCAAGAAGTCGAAGCGCAGCCGCGCGGGGCCTATTGCGGCGCAATCGGGTGGATTGCCCCTGATGGCGCGATGGAATTCAACGTGGCTATTCGCACGCTGACCGTGACAGGCGACCAGTCCGCGCGCCTAAACGTAGGTGGCGGTGTGGTGTACGACAGCACGGCCACCGATGAATACGCCGAGGCCTTGCTGAAGTCGCGTTTTGTCGTCGTAGATTAGCCAACGATTTGCGCACATCTTTTCGGAATGACCTGACGTTCCGGATGACGCGCGCGTCACCCTGCGGCATGGTCACCGCAACCGGAGGATACCATGACGACGACATACCCCAACATGCTCGCGCCCCTTGATCTGGGGTTCACCACGTTGAAAAACCGGGTGCTGATGGGGTCGATGCACACGGGTCTGGAAGAAACCCGCGACTGGAACCGGGTGGCAGAGTTTTATGCCGCGCGGGCGCGGGGTGGCGTGGCGCTGATGGTCACCGGTGGGATGTCCCCCAACAAAGAGGGCGGCGTTTTTCCCGGAGCTGCCGGGCTTTTCACGCCCGAGGATATCGCGAACCACAAAATGGTGACCGACCGGGTGCATGACGCAGGCGGCAAGATCGCAATGCAAATTCTGCACGCGGGCCGCTATGCCTATAGCCCTGATTGCGTCGCACCTTCGCCCGTCAAATCCCCGATCTCGCCCTTTCCACCCAAAGAGCTGGACGCGGCGGGCATCGAAAAGCAGATCAGCGATATCGTGACGGCAGCGACCCGCGCGCAAGAAGCCGGCTATGACGGGGTCGAGGTGATGGGGTCGGAAGGGTATTTCCTCAACCAATTCCTTGTCACCCACACCAACAAACGCACCGATGACTGGGGCGGGTCCTATGAAAACCGGATGCGTCTTCCGGTCGAGGTTGTGCGCCGGGTGCGCGAGGCTGTCGGCACCGATTTTATCGTGATCTATCGTCTATCGATGATTGATCTGGTGCCCAATGGCTCCACCTGGGACGAGGTTGTGACCCTCGCCAAGGCGATTGAGGCGGCGGGGGCCACGATCCTGAACACCGGGATCGGCTGGCACGAGGCGCGGATCCCGACGATTGCCACATCCGTGCCGCGCCGGGCCTTCACCTGGGTCACCAAAAAGTTGATGGGCGAGGTGTCGATCCCTGTCATCACCTCGAACCGGATCAACATGCCCGATGTGGTTGAATACGTGCTGGCGGATGGCTGCGCGGACATGGTCAGCATGGCGCGCCCGTTTCTGGCCGACCCTGACTTTGTGGCCAAAGCGCAAGCAGACGCGGCGGCGACCATCGCGCCCTGTATCGCTTGTAATCAGGCCTGTCTGGACCACACATTCGGCGGCAAACTGTCGTCCTGTTTGGTGAACCCGCGCGCCTGTTATGAAACCGAACTTGTCGTGGAACGGGCGGCTGCGGCAAAGACCATTGCGGTCGTCGGTGCCGGGCCTGCGGGTCTTTCTGCCGCGCTGACAGCGGCAGAGCGCGGCCATGCGGTCACCATCTTTGACAAAGCGGCAGAGATTGGCGGCCAGCTGAACATGGCCAAACAGGTGCCGGGGAAAGAGGAATTCTGGGGACTCGTTGACTACTACCGCACGATGGTGACGCAAGCGGGGATCACGCTGCGGCTGGATACCGTAGCGGATGTCGCGGCGCTGTCGGATTTTGACGAGGTGATTATCGCCACGGGTGTGACCCCGCGCGATCCGCAGATCCCGGGGCAGGACGGCCCCAATGTGCTGTCCTATATCGACGTGTTGCGCGGCAAAAAGCCGGTGGGTGACCGTGTCGCAATCATTGGGGCCGGGGGCATTGGCTTTGATGTGGCTGAATTTCTGGTGACAGAAGATAGCCCGACTGAGGATCTGGATGAATGGTTGCGCGAATGGGGCGTGGGCGATCCTGCCGTGACGCGCGGTGGGTTGCGGCCAGAGGGGCCGCAACCTGATGCGCCGACCCGTCAGGTCACGCTGCTGCAACGCAAGGCGCAAAAGTTGGGCAAGAACCTGGGCAAGACGACGGGCTGGATTCATCGCGCAGCACTACAGATGAAGAATGTGCAAATGGTCGGCGGCGTGAACTATGAACGGATCGACGCTGAGGGCCTGCACGTCAGCGACGGTGAAGCGCGCGAGAACCCGCGCGTGATTGCCGCCGACACGATTGTCTTGTGTGCGGGGCAATTGCCCGAACGCAGCCTTGCAGATGCGTTGGCCGCAGCGGGTAAGCCCTGCCATATAATCGGCGGCGCCGATGTGGCCGCCGAACTGGACGCAAAACGCGCCATTGATCAGGGCACTCGTTTGGCCGCGACGCTATAGAAACAGCGGCCATTCTGTTCGCAATTTGTTAATAAAGGTTAACGGGATGGCCCAAAATCCGGGCTTTTCTGTTTCTTTTCCCGCACCAGTCCCGACATAACCCCGATATTGTCAGGCATATGCCCCATTCCTGCCGGGATTGAGCGACAAAACTGCACTCCAACGAATGAAGTGCAAGGAAACGGTATGGATCGCCTGACTGAAATGGAAGCCTTTGCCACCGTAGTGGATCAGGGCGGCTTTACCGATGCAGCAAAAAAGATGGGGATTTCAAAATCCGCCGTCTCCAAGCACGTCTCCTCGCTTGAGGCGCGGTTGGGCGCAAGACTGCTGAACCGCACCACGCGCCGGGTGTCCCCGACCGAGATTGGCTTGGCCTATTACGACCGCGCACGCCGGGTGCTGAACGACGCAGGAGAGGCAGATGCGCTTGTCACGTCCATGCAATCTGCACCCTCCGGTTTGCTGCGTATCTCGGTGGCGACCGACTTTGGTGTGAACCACCTGTCGCCTGTGCTGGGCGATTTCCTTGCAGAATTCCCCGATATCACTGTGAACATGGTGCTGAACAACCGCTATGTGGAATTGATTTCCGAAGGCTTCGACATGGCCGTGCGGATCGGAGAGCTGGAAGACAGCACCCTGCGCGCCCGCAAACTAACCGACACCACCCGTCGCATGATCGCCAGCCCGGACTACTTCAAGCAATACGGCCGTCCCGAAAAGATCGACGATCTGAACGAACACAAGCTGCTGCACTATTCCAACCAGGCCAATTCCGCCGTCTGGAAGCTGACCGCACCTTCGGGCGAGCGTCGTCAGGTCCGTACCGCTGGCTGGCTGACTGTGAATGA
This sequence comes from uncultured Paracoccaceae bacterium, assembly GCA_947492825.1. Classification (GTDB taxonomy): domain Bacteria; phylum Pseudomonadota; class Alphaproteobacteria; order Rhodobacterales; family Rhodobacteraceae; genus CANMYO01. The sequence goes on along the minus strand of CANLNT010000002.1, from coordinate 70,182 downwards.
TGGTCAATCGCTGCTGAATGCCTGCATCGGCGGTCTTGGCATCGCCTATCTGCCCAGCTTCCTTTATGCCGACGCGCTGAAACAGGGCCTTGTTGAAGAGGCGATCCCCGATCTGCCGGTCGAAACCCAAGGCATCTATGCGGTCTATCCGCCGGGCCGCTTTACCCAGCCCAAGGTCCGCGCCTTCATTGATTTTCTGGTCCATGCCTTTGCCGAAAAGGGCCCGGACGCTTGGTAATCCAGTTTCCCGAGGTGTGAAGACACCCGACTTTATGCGGTCCCTTCGGGGGCCGCTTTTTTATTCGCTGGTCGAGGTGATGATGACCTCAACCCGCCGATTCAGCGCGCGGCCATCCTCGGTCAGGTTGCTGGCCAACGGGGCGAGATATCCCATGCCCTGCGCCTCAAGTTGGCGGCGCGGCACGCCGTAGTCCGCCACCAACCGTTCCAGCACAGCGCCTGCGCGACGGCGTGACAGGGCAATATTGCCATCCAGCGACCCCGCGCTGTCCGTGTGGCCGACAAGTGCGACCGTGCGGTCGGGATTATCGGTCAGATAGGCCGCCAGCGTATCCAGCACCGGCACGTCGCCCGCCTCAAGCTGGGCGGAACCGGTGGCAAAGGCCAATCCGGGCAGCACAAAGCGCCCGGCCTCTTCAAGCGCGGTTTCCAGATTGGCCGATTGCGCCTGTACCGTGCGGGTACTGAGGCGGGGCGCATCGGCCTGCACCTGAGGCGTGGTTTCGCGCGGGCCGACCAGCGTAACCTGCACAAACCCCGCATCCGCCGTCACGCTGGACAAAAGGCTGACTGCACCGTCCGGGCCCGTCGCTGACAGGAACCGGAAGTCCCCCAGATTGACAGTCATCGCAGGCGGCAGAAGCACCGGCGTGGCAAAGCGAAAGTCGAAACCGCCGCAGGCGTTCGTCTCGCATTCGAAGCTGACGCGATACCCTGCGTTTGACAGCTGCTCTCGCAGGGGGCGCAGCAATTGCAGGCTGCTCAGGCCGGTGGCGTCGATGCGCCAGGCCTGCTGGGTCATATCGCCTTCGATGCGCGTGGTGGGCAGGACGCCATCGGCCCAGGCGCCATCCGGCAAATCATAGCTGCTGTCGGTGCTGACCACCTCTGCCGTCAGGGTGGCATTCGCCGGAAACGACAAATCCTGTGCCACAAGTGGCCCTGCGGCGAACGCAGAAAGGATGGCCAGACGCAGGATCATCGCGCCTGAGCGTGATAGCCGTCGTTGGGTCGCATATCCGTGGCAGAGGCGACCCGGTTCGTCATGTTGAAAAACCCTGCAACCCCCGCGATGTCCCAGATGTCCCGGTCGCTAAAGCCTGCGTCGCGCAGGGCCTGACGGTCGGCCTCGACAATTTCGGCGCTGGCGCGGGTCATCTGTTCTGCGAACAAACACATGGCGGATTGCCGGGCATCCAGCCTTGCGGCGCGCCAGTTCATCACCAGCGCCTCGCCCAGCATCGGATCACCTGACAGCGCGCGCACGGCGGCACCGTGGGCTGTCAGGCAATAATAGCACTTGTTGATGGACGACACGACAACCGCGATCATCTCGCGTTCCAGCTTGCTCAGCCCGCTGTCGGCCAGCATCAGATCGTTATACATCGCCGTGAAGGTATTCAGCTTGTCGATGTCAAAGGCATAGGCCTGCAACACATTGGGCACCATGCCCAGCTTGTCCTGACAAACGTCAAAATACTTCTGCGTCTCCGGCGGCAGCGGGTCGACCATTGGCAGGTCAAGGGCGGTGGGTTTGTCGGTCACTTGGCATCGTCCTTTGGCAACGTGCGGTAGTGATAGCGCCCCACAAGCGTCATCCCAAGCGAAGAATACAGGTGATTGGCCGCTGCATTGGCCTGCGTTGTGACCAGCGTCAGGAAGGGGCAGCCCTGTTCCAGCGCCCAAAAGGCAGCGGCACGGGTCAGATGCCGGGCCAGACCTTGTTTGCGATGGGCCACGGCCACCTCCAGCGCGTGGATCATCGCGCAATCGCCATCCGCGCCGACAAACACGGCGGCGGCCGGGCGGTCATTGATGCGCCCCAGAAACGAGGTCTTGGGCTGTGGCGCGCGGGATATGACTGCCAATCGTCCGTCACCGATGCCCCCGGCGGCCCAGATGTCCCGCTGCACCGCAAGCGGTGGCCAGACGGTGAAGGCGGTCACCGGCGGCGGGCGCTCGGTCGCGATGGCGGCGGCGGGGGCTGCGTAAAGCACGGAGGGGTCTTTGACCACGTATCCCGCATCGGCCAGCAATGCGTCCAGCGCATCCTCGCCTTCACGGATCATGAACAGCGGGGTCTGCGAAAGCGCGCGCATGGCCGCTTCGGCTTGGGCGAGGTTCGCGCGGGTGATCGGACCGCTGGCCGTGGCGGCGCTGACTCGGCTGCCGCCGCCCTTGCCGGTGCGAACCTGCCAGGGGCCGTGCGGCGCGACATTGGCGGCGGGCCAGGTGGCCGCCACCACGTCATAAAGCCTGTGAATATCCGGCAGCGTCATGCGTCAAATGCAGCGCGCACCGCGGCCTCTGCCGCCTGCAAGTGGTCAGGGTCCTGCCCGCGCAGCACGATGTTGGACCCATAGATGCCGTCCTTTTGAAACGGATAGGAACCTACGGAAACAGCGGCAAAGCGCGCGTCAATTTCGCCCAAGGGTCCGGCGATATCGCCTTCGCCGCGCATTACCCGCACAGACACCGATTGCAACGGCACGCCACCGCCAATGGTCGCCATCACACTGTCCACCATTGCGCGAAAGACCGAAGGAACACCGGCCATCACATGCACATTGCCCAATGTGAACCCCGGTGCCGTGCTGACCGGGTTGTCGATCAGCATGGCCCCGTCGGGAATGCGCGCCATGCGCAAGCGGGCTGCGTTCAGCTCTTGCCCGGACCGGTCGTAATGTGCCTGCAACAGCGCGCGGGCGTCATCGCGCACGTCGATGCGCGCGTCAAACACCGCCGCGATGCAATCGGCGGTGATATCGTCATGGGTCGGCCCGATCCCGCCTGAGGTAAAGACGTGATCATAGGCCGTTGACAGTGCCTTGACGGCGGCAATGATCGCAGGCGCGTCATCGCTGACCACGCGGACCTCTTTGAGATCAACGCCCGCCGCCGACAGAACGCCCGCCAGATGGTGCATATTGGCGTCGCGGGTGCGGCCTGACAGGATTTCGTCGCCGATCACGCACATTGCGGCGGTGGGGTTGGGCATCTGGGTTCTCCTGTCGGTTCATGTTGGGTATAGCGCGGGATATGGACTTTGCCACGCCCCTGATCCCCGCCCGTCTGATCCGCCGCTACAAGCGCTTTCTGGCCGATGTCATCTTGCCTGACGGGCGAGAGGTGACCGCCCATTGCGCCAACCCCGGCAGCATGATGGGGCTGGCTGAACCGGGTACCAAGGTCTGGCTGGAACCTAATGATGATCCCCGGAAAAAGCTGAAATTCGGCTGGCGGCTGGTCGATCATGAAAACGGCCACTTTACCGGCGTTGATACCAGCCTGCCCAACCGGGTGCTCAAGGCCGCGCTGATGGCGGGTCAGGTACCGGGCCTTTCCGGCTATGATCTTGTCCGGCCAGAGGTTAAGTACGGCACCAACAGCCGCATCGACTTTCTGCTGACGGGCGGCGGGCCCGACACCTATGTCGAGGTTAAGAGCGTCACGCTGTGCCGCACACCGGGGCTGGCAGAGTTTCCCGATAGCGTGACAGCGCGCGGGGCCAAACATCTGAACGAACTGGCCCAAGTAGCTGCAAATGGGCATCGTGCGGTGATGCTGTATCTGGTGCAACGCACCGATTGCGAACTGATGCAACTCGCCGCTGACCTTGATCCGGCCTATGCGTCGGCGTTTCAGGCGGCAAAAGGGGTCGAGGTGATCGCGCTGTCCTGCGCGATCTCGCCTCTGGGGATTTCACTGGGATCCCCCATTCCTTTCACACCGCCCGCCTGACCCTCTGGCAAGGGGCGCATAGATCGCCTATGTGGTGTTCACGCAAAAAGGGTAGACACCGTGACCACCAATACCAGCCGACTGACCAAGGATGGCATCCGTCTTTACGAGCCGGGCGATTTCGCGGGCATGAACAAGGCAGGCCGTCTGGCGGCGCAGATTCTGGACGACATCGCGGAACACGTCTTTCCCGGCCAGACAACCGGTGTTCTTGACCAGCTGATTACAGATTGGGTCAATGCGGCGGGTGCGACATCGGCCACTATTGGCTACAAGGGGTATCAGCACGCCAGCTGCATCAGCGTCAATCATGTGGTCTGCCATGGCATCCCCGGCGACAAAGTTCTCAAAGACGGCGATATCCTGAATATCGACGTTACCGTGATCGTGGATGGCTGGTTTGGCGACACCAGCCGCATGTATGTTGCAGGCAACCTCAGCCGCAAGGCAGAACGTTTGATCCAGGTCACCCATGATGCCCTGATGAAGGGGATCGAAGCAGTCAAACCCGGCAATACCTTTGGCGACATCGGCTATGCCATCCAGCAATACGCCGAAGGCCACCGCATGTCCGTTGTACGTGATTTCTGCGGCCACGGGCTGGGCCGTGTGTTTCACGCCCCACCCAATGTGCTGCACTATGGCCGCCCCGGTACCGGTGCGGTGTTGGAAGAGGGCATGTTCTTTACCATCGAGCCGATGATTAACCTTGGTCGCCCTGAAACTAAGGTTCTGGCCGATGATTGGACCGCGGTGACACGGGATAAATCGCTGTCTGCGCAGTTCGAACATTCTGTTGGTGTGACGGCGCAAGGTGCTGAAATCTTTACACTTTCCCCCGCTGACAAGTTTCACCCCACTTATTGATTTCTGATTTGCATGGGAAAGGGTCTGGCCTTTTCCCCTCTTGCGAATGACTTGCAACTGGCGGGTTTGGGGCCTATATGAGCCTTGTCGCTAGCGGTGACGCCACTCCCAATACCACGACATCAAAGGATGCACCCTATGCAGACCCGTTTTTCGGCCGTCCTTGCGGCCACCCTCGCTTTGTCCGCAGCGCCGCTTGCCGCGCAAGAGGTTACGCTGCGCTTTCAGCACTTCGTCTCGCCTGCCAGCGCCAACCCGACATATTTCATGCAGCCCTGGGCCGATGCGATCGAAGAACAATCAAATGGCCGCATCAAGGTTGAACTTTATCCCTTCATGCAATTGGGCGGTGCCGCGCCCAGCCAATACGACCTGATCGCTGACGGCGTGATTGACGGCGGCTGGGTGATACCGGCCTATCAGCCCAACCGCTTTCCTGAGGCTGAGGCAATGGAACTGCCGTTCCTGACGACCAAATCCGGCGAAGAAGCATCGGCTGCCGCGTGGGAATTTACGCAAGACTATCTGATGGATGATTTTGCTGACATCCACTTGATCGCCGCCCACATGCACGGCCCCGGCATCGTGCACAAAAAGGGCGATCCGATTGCAGAGGTTGCAGATTTCGCCGGTCTGAACCTGCGCGGCCCATCGCGCCCGGCGACTTTGCTGCTGGACAAACTTGGTGCCAACCCCGTGGGCATGCCCGTGCCCGCCTTTCCAGAGGCGCTGTCAAAAGGTGTCGTGGACGGTGGTGTCATCACCTGGGAAATGTCGCCCTCGCTGAAGCTGAACGAATTGACGGATAGTCACACGGATGTGGCAGGCGATCGCGCGCTGTATAACCTCTATTTCATCTGGGCGATGAACAAGGACAGCTATGCCGCGCTGCCTGATGACCTCAAGGCGGTGATTGATGCCAATTCCGGCATGATGGCCAGCCGCTGGGCTGGGCGTGCCCATGATCTGGGCGACGTGGTAGGCCGCGAGGCGATGGCCGCGGATGGCAATGCCATTGCCGAAATCAGCGCTGACCAAACCGACGCTATCAAGGCGTTGGGGGCAGAGGTCACTGCCGAATGGATTGCCGAGATGGACGCCAAGGGCTTTGACGGTGCCGCATTGGTTGAACGTGCGCAGACCGCCGTGGCCGCCCATCTGAACACGGCAGGAACGTTTGTTAACGAGTAGGCTTGTTTTGCCGCGTAACCAGTGACCTGTCGGAGGGGCCGCGTTCATCGCGGCCCTCTTCGTTTGTGCCATCCAGACGTTTCCACAGCAGTGACAACAGCGTCTCGCCCGCCAATGGCGTGCTGCAATCGCCAATCAAGACCGGCGCATCAAAGGCAACCGGCGCGGGCAGATGCACCGTTTCTGTTTCTGCTTTGGGTTTGGCCCAGGGGCCCTGCAGGCTGGCATCGGTCATGGGATCAGCCTAGCGCTGTCAGTCCAACCCGATCAACCCCGGCACCTGTGCCATGTCCGTGAACCCGGTGACTTCGCCCTTGGCCCGCGCCAGCCCGCCATCCGCCACATAGGCCAGCGCGCGGACCTTTGCGGCCTGCGCTGCCAGCCACCCGGCGGGCATGTCGTCGATCATCACGGTCTGCGCCGGGTCCGCGCCGACAACCCGCATTGCATGCAGCAGCATGCCCGGCTTTGGCTTCGCCTCGTGCTGTTCGCGGCTGTAGATGCGGCCATGCAGCCGGTCCCACAGGCCTGACGGCCCCAAAGAGATCTCCATCTTGGCCATTGGTCCGTTCGAGGCGACAGCGACAGCGATCCCGCGCGCCTCTAGCAGGTCCAGCAGGTCGATCACACCGGGGATCACCGGCACGCCTTCCCGCAGCGCAGCAAAGACCCGGTCATAGACGTGATCCAGCCAGTCGCCCGGTAAATCGGCACCCATCTGAATGGCGGTGTCCATGACACCCTGCATCGTGCCGCCCGCAAACAGCTTGTGAACATCCGATGCGGCCACATCCAATCCGCGTTGCTGCAACTCATCCGACAAGATGCGATCTGTTACCGGCTCTGTGTCCACAAGCACACCGTCGCAGTCAAAAATCACCAGTTTCGGGGTCATGTTTCTGCCCTTAAGAAAGTCATATGGGTATCGCCATAGCGGCGCTGATCCAGCATCTCGAACCCTCTCGGGGCCAACTGCGGCGAAGCCTCTTCCCAGACAATCAACGCGCCCGAGGCGATCCAACCACGCGCGGTCAGCAGCGCCTTAGCCCCCAGGTCTTGCCCATATGGCGGATCAAGAAAGATCAGATCACAAGGCGCATCTGCGGGCGGCAGGCCATCGGCGCTGACGCTTAACACCGTGCACGCATCCGCCCGGCGCAGCTTGGCGATATTGGCGTGGATCAGCTTTTGCGCCGCGCGCCCGTTATCCACAAATGTCACATGCCCCGCCCCGCGCGACAGCGCCTCAAGACCCAGCGCGCCAGTGCCTGCAAACAGATCAAGCACACGCGCGCCGCTGATCGGGTCGCCAAACCGTCCACCCTGCAAAACGTTGAACAGGCTCTCGCGGACGCGATCCGTTGTGGGCCGCAAATGGGCCGCCGCGTCGCCCTTGCCCACAGGCGTCAGCCCCGTGCCGCGATGTGTGCCTGCGATGATCCTCACGCGCGCAACAGCGCCTTCATATCAGTGGCGGGGTCGGCAATGACCGACGCCGCGGGCGACCTACCGCCTTCGATCAGGCGCTTGCCGACCATGTAGTTGCGCGGATCGTTCATGGCATCCACGGCGATCAGCTGATCCCCCTTGTAATACCAATGGCTCTGACTGCCCGCCGCCTCACCCTTGCGCACCACGACATCCGAATAGCCGACGTTCAACCCCGCAATCTGCAACTTGCAGTCGTATTGATCCGACCAGAACCACGGTTTGGGCTGATAGGGGACAGCGCGCCCAAGGATATTCAGCGCAGCATTCTCGGCCTGATCAATCGCGTTGCCGACGCTTTCAACGCGCACGCGCGTGCCGTCAAACAAGCAGGACGCACAATCGCCCGCAGCCCAGATATGCGGATCGCTGGTGCGGCTATGCGCATCGCAAGCAATACCGTTGTCAATGGTCAGACCAGCCGCCTCTGCCAGTGTGACCGCAGGGTTAATGCCGACGCCGACGATGGCAAAGTCGAGGTCCAGTATCGTGCCGTCTGACAGTTCTGCCCCGGTCAGTGCATCAGTCCCAATCAGGCGGGTCAGGCCAACGCCTTCGCGGATGTCCACGCCATGCGCTTGATGCAAGGCGCGGAAATACGCGGAGGTTTGAGGCGCTGCGACACGTTGCAGAATGCGCTCCGCCATTTCGACCAGCGTCACTTGAACGCCACGCTTGGCGGCCACGGCGGCGGCCTCAAGCCCGATATAGCCTCCGCCGATGATCAGCGCCCGCGCGCCATCGCGGAACGCCGGGGCCATCGCGTCGGCATCTTTCAAATCACGCACAGTGAACACATTGTCCAGCATCCCACCAATGCTGGCGGGCAGTGTGCGTGGATGGGCGCCTGTGGCCAGGGCCAGCGCATCATAAGCCACAACGCTGTCGTCGCTCAGCGTGATTTTCCGGTTGGCGGTATCAATGGCCACTGCGCGCGTCGCCAGCCGCAGATCAATGTCATGCTCGGTATAAAAACTTTCAGGCCGCAGATACAGGCGCTCTTCGGCCATCTCGCCCAGCAGATAGGCCTTGGACAGTGGCGGGCGCTGGTAGGGTGGTACAGCCTCGCCACCAATCAGCGTAATCTTGCCCGCAAACCCTTCGCTGCGCAGCTTGGCTGTCAGCGATGCACCGGCCTGACCGGCCCCAATGACGACGACATGTTGCATGGTGTCTTTCCCTTGTCTTGGCGGACCCTATATTCTCGCGGGGAATGGATGCAAATGTCTAAAAGGAACCACGACATGACAATCACCACTGGCGACACACTGCCCGATGCCACCGTCTTGCACATGGGTGCAGACGGGCCAGAAGCCGTGCAAATGGCCGAGAAACTCAAGGGCCGCAAAGTTGTGATCTTTGGCTTGCCCGGTGCCTTTACCGGCACCTGCACAACCGCGCATGTCCCCAGCTTCATGCGCACGCGCGACCAATTTGCCGCCAAAGGCGTGGACGAGGTGATCTGCATCGCCGTCAACGACCCCTTCGTGATGAAAGCCTGGGCCGATGCCACGGGTGCAGCGGCGGCGGGTATCACCATGCTAGGGGACGCTGAAAGCGCCTTCACCAAAGCCATCGGCATGAACTTTTCAGCCGGACCCGTAGGTTTTGTGGATCGGTCCAAGCGCTTTGCGCTTTATGCCGAAGACGGGGTGGTCAAGGTGCTGAACGCTGAAAGCAACCCCGGCGAATGCGAGATCTCTGCAGGCGAAACCCTGCTGGCCCAAATCTGAAACTGACAAGGCCGGGGTAAATCCCGGCCTTTTGATCATTCGGCGTTCACGTTGACGATGGTGCGCGTCGGGAACGGAATGTCGACCCCGGCCTGATCCAGCGCCTCTTTCACCTGCCGTTTCATATCCGCTTGATAGGCAAAATAGTCGCTGCGCGCACACCAGACCCGCACCAGAAAATCGACCGAGCTGGCATTGAGGTTGTTGACCTGAATGAACGGCTCTGGGTCGGTTTTACTGCGCGGATCGGCCATAATCGTATCGCGGATAACCTGTTCGGCAGTGGCTAGGTTTGCGCCGTATCCGACACCAAATGTCCATTCCGCGCGGCGCGTGTCATAGACCGAATAGTTCGTGATCGTATTGCCCCAGACCTGCGCGTTGGGAATGATGATCTGTACGTTGTCAATGCTGGCAAGCTCTGTGAAGTTCAGGGTGATATCCTTGACGGTGCCCATCTCACCGCTCACGGCAACAAAGTCGCCCAGCTTGATCGGGCGGAAGAAGATGATCATCACACCCGCTGCCACATTCGACAGCGTTCCTTGCAAGGCCAGACCAATCGCAAGACCTGCCGCACCGATGACTGCAACGATGGATGTCGTCTGAATGCCAAAGGTGTTCAGCACAAACAAAAATGCAAAGCCGATCACCACATAGCGGATGATATTGCCCAGAAAGTTAAAGAGCGTCGGATCAAGGTGATCGTGCTTTTCACCCAAACCCCGCACCCTGCGGCTCAGCCATCCACCAATGACAAAGCCCACGAACAGGATCGCAATCGCGGCCAGCACATTGCCCAGCAACGATACCAGAAATTCGAGCGTCAGCAGGTCCATGATCGACTTGCCGTCGATGATCTGTGTATTCAGTAACGTGTTCATCTATCCGGCCAGCGCGTCCATTTTCGTTGCCAATTTGGCGTCCAGCGCGCTCAAACCACCGGTGTCGTGTGTGGTCAAGACCACCTCAACCGTCTTGTAAACATTTGACCATTCGGGGTGATGGTTCAGCTTTTCCGCCCAGATCGCGGATTGGGTCATAAAGCCGAACGCCTCGACGAAGTTCTTGAAAACAAATGTTTTTTGGATCGCATCGCGCCCCTCGACCATGGTCCAGCCAGCATCCATCAGGGCCGTGCGGCCCGCGTCATCCAATGCGTCGGTCATTGTTGTTCCTCTCTGTTGTCCTTGCGAAATGGGCCGTAGCTGGTGAGCACCTCGATTTCGTGGTCAATCGCGTCGCGCTCGGCTTCAAGATAGCGCGTGACGGCATCGCGGAAACCGGGGTCGGCGAACCAATGCACCGAATGCGTGGTCACGGGCAAATAGCCGCGCGCCAGCTTGTGTTCGCCTTGCGCGCCCGCCTCGACCCGCTGCATGCCCTGCGCGATGGCAAAGTCGATGGCTTGATAATAACACAGCTCAAAATGCAGCGCCGGGTGATGCGCGGTGCAGCCCCAATAGCGCCCGTAAAGCGTGTCGCGCCCGATCATGTTCAGCGCCCCTGCGACGGGCACGCCGTCTTCCAGTGCCAGAACCAGCAGGATGTCTTCGCGCAAATGGGCATGCGCTTCTTCAAAGAACGCGCGGGTCAGATAGGGCGTGCCCCACTTCCGATTGCCGGTGTCCTGATAAAATTGCCAAAAGTCATCCCAGTGCTGCGGTTGGATGGCGTCGCCAGTCAGTTGCACGATCTCGCCCCCAAACCCCTGCGCCTGGCTGCGTTCTTTGCGGAGGTTCTTGCGCTTGCGGCTGGACAGATCGGCCAGAAAGCCCTCGAAATCGGCATAGCCGTTGTTTTCCCAATGAAACTGCTGCCCTGTGCGGTGCAACAGACCCATCTCTGACGCCGCCAGCGCCTCTGCCTCGGTGCAGAATGTCGCGTGGACCGACGACAGTTCATTGTCGCTGGCGATCTGCACTGCTCCTTGCACCAGCGCGCCCATGCCCACTGCTTCGAACCCCGGACGTGTCAGAAACCTGCGGCCTGTGGCGGGCGTGAACGGCACTGCGATCTGCAATTTCGGGTAATAGCGCCCGCCTGCGTTTTCATAGGCATGGGCCCAGTTGTGATCAAAGATATATTCGCCCTGACTGTGCCCCTTGGCATAAAGCGGGGCCACGGCGATGACCTGCCCGTCAACCTTTGCTTCCAGATAGCGCGGCTGCCAGCCGCTGCCGGGGCCAACCGATCCGCTGTCCTCAAGCGCCTTGAGAAAGCGATACGTTGTGAACGGATCAATAGCGCGACCCTCACCTGCCTCGGGACAGGCGCAGGCATCCCAGTCGCGGGCAGCTATGCCGTCCAGCGTGGGATGGGCTGACACTTCGATGGGTGCGTCCGTCATGCGCCTAACCTGTGCGCGATGCGCCGGCGGTCAAGCCGCATATCCCTCAAACGTGATATTGTCGGCCACTTTTCGGGCTGCGGCCTCAACTTCGGCTGAGCGGACCGTCCAGCACAACACCTGCGCGCCCTGCGCCTTGAGTTCGGCAATCCGGGGCGACGCAAGATCATTCACATTGTGGCTGACAAAGCAGGCATCCACGGCGTCATAATCGGGAATACTGGCCAGCCGACGGCGGGTGCCTTCGGGGATGGTCGGCCAATCGCGCGCATTGAAGGGATCGGTCACTAGACCGCGAGGTACATCGGGCAACAGCCCGGCCATTTCTGCGATGTGATGCGGGTTGAACGACATCACAGCGACATCGCCCTCATAGCCTTTCAACAGTTTGGCAATCGCGCGCTTTAACCCGCCGATTTGTGGGCCAAGGCTGCCATCCTGGTCCTTGACCTCGATCAGCAGCGGTACGGCCCCGGCAACAAGTTCCAAGACCTCTTTCAGTGTCGGGATTGTCCCGGCATCGTCGGTCAGGCCAATCTTGCACAGCTCTTCAGCTTTGTGCTGTGCGATGGCTCCTTTGAAAGCCGTCAGGCGGGACAGGTCGTAGTCATGAAACACCATCGGCACCAGGTCGCGGGACGCCTGAATATCAATTTCGATGCCATAGCCCGCGTCGACCGCAGCCTTGATCGAGGCCAGACTGTTTTCGACGCGCCCCGCGGCGCGGTCGTGCAGGCCGCGATGGGCGATCGGGCGTTCCAGAAAGGCAGGGGGAAGGGTCATGCGATTTCAAAGATGCCTTCGATTTCGACCGTCACGCCCAGCGGCAGCGACGCGGCGCTGACGGCTGACCGCGCGTGGCGCCCCTTGTCGCCCAAGGCTGCGACCAGAAAATCAGACGCGCCGTTGATGACCTTGGGTTGTTCGGTGAAGTCGGCTGTCGAATTGACAAAGCCCACCAATTTGACGACCCGCACCAGCCGGTCGATATCTCCCCCGCAGGCCGCCTTGAGCTGCGCCAACAGGCTGATCGCACAGGTCTTGGCCGCCGCTGACCCGTCTTCCACGCTGACACCGTCGCCCAGCTTACCGGTTAGCAGTCCATCGGCATTGGCCGAGATTTGGCCCGAGACATAGACCGTGTTACCGGTCACGACAAAGGGCACGTAGTTTGCGGCGGGGGCAGGTGCGTCCGGCAGGGTGACACCCAGTTCCGAAAGGCGGGATTCGATGGCGGACATGGCGCTCTCCTTGCTGTGGTGCGCAGACGCTAGACCGCCCGAGCTGGCGGTGCAATCAGGACTCGCGGAACGCCTTGGCAAAATAGTCTGACAGGGGTTTCAGCAGATAATTCATCGGACTGCGATCTGCGGTCCGCACGAAGGCCTCAACCGGCATGCCGGGGATCAGCGTGGCTCCCTCTGGCAGCTTCTCGATCTCACCTTCGTTCATCTGCACCTCTGCCCGGTAATAGGACAGGCCCGCGTTCTGATCTTGAAAGGCGTCTGCCGACACCAGCGTGACCGTGCCTTTCAGTTCCGGTGTGCGGCGCTGATCGAGCGCGGAAAACCGCAGGGTCACGTCCTGACCTACATTGATCTGGTCGATGTCATTGGGTTGCACCTGCGTCGCGATCACCAGCGGGCGATCCTGAGGGACAATATAAAGCACTGGATCGGCAGGCCGGATCACTGACCTGGGGGCAAAGACGGTCATGCCATAGACGATGCCCGCCACCGGCGCGCGAATGTCCAGCCGCTCAAGCTGTGTCCGCAGGGTGCGGCGGCGTTCCGACAATTCCAACTGCGTGTACTGCAGGTCGCGCAATTCGGTAATCGCTTCTTCCCGGCGTGTGGTGGTCAGGCCAAGAACCTGAATTTCGATCTCTGTCATGCGCTCGCTGGCTTGTGCCGCAGCAGCGGTCAATTCACCTACACGGCCTAGCAGGCTTGCCTCTTCGCGTTGCAACGCCAGCACGCGGCTGGCCTGCGCGAGACCGCGATCCAGCAAGGACTGCTGATCGGCCAATTCCTCGGCAATCAGGTCACGTTGGGTCCGCAGGGCGACCTGCTGCGCCTCAATGCCCGACAGTTGGCTGGCGATCTGGGCGCGTTGTTGCGTCAGTTGTTCAGTGGCGCGTGCGATGGAATCCTTGCGCGCCTCAAACAGCCGCGACTGCCCATCCATCAATTCCGCCGCGTCTTCACCGCCTTCTTGCAGGATGGCATCGAAATCAAGCGTGCCTTCGCCGTCGCGTTCGGCCTTTAGCCGCGCAGTGCGGGCCAGAATTTCGTACAATTGCCCCTCGATCACCGCCAGTTCCGACGTCAGGATCGAACTATCGAGCCGGATCATCATGGCCCCTTCGGCCACGGTGTCGCCTTCATCGACTAGAATTTCGGACACCACTCCACCGTCCGGGTGCTGCACCACCTGTCTATTGCGGTCCACCTCGATCTGGCCGGATGTGATGACCGCGCCGGTGATCTGGGCCATCACCGACCACGTGCCAAAGCCGCCCACAAGAATCAACAGCGCAATAAGCCCCAGCGTCATCGGCCGCGTCGCCGACCAGCGTTTCTTGTGATCTTCGGTCATGACACACCTCCGGCCTTGCCTGCGCTTTCGGTGATGGCCTGTGCATTCTTGACGACCTCGCGCATCACCTCGTCCTTGGGACCAAACGCGCGCTTTGCGCCGTTTTCGATAACCAGCAGCATGTCGCATTCCTGAATGGCCGCGGGCCGGTGCGCCATGATAAAGACGGCCTTGCCCTCGGACTTGGCGATCCTGATGGCATTGTTCAGCGCGACAGAGCCATCGTTATCAAGGTTCGAATTGGGTTCATCCAACACCAGAATGACCGGATTGCCATACATGGCCCGCGCCAGCCCGACACGCTGGATCTGCCCGCCCGACAACCGCCCGCCGGTGGCCGAGACACGGGTGTCGTAGCCTTCCGGCAGCTTCAGGATCATCTCGTGTGCTGCAGCCTTTTTGGCGGCTTCAACCACGGCAGCATCATCGGGGGTCTTGGACATCCGCGCGATGTTGTCCTTGATCGTGCCGTCAAACAACTGCACCCGCTGCGGCAAATAGCCGATGTGCTGGCCCAGCACATCGGGGTCGTATTGATCCAGCGCCGCGCCATCCAACCTGATCTTGCCGCCAGCAGGCTTCCACACCCCCGTCAGCGCCCGTGCCAGTGTGGATTTGCCCGCGCCCGATGTGCCAATCACACCCACGGCCTGACCGGGCAGAACCTCGAATGAGATCATGCGCAGTGCGGCCTGCTGTTCACCGGGTGGGATAACCGTCACCTGATCAGCAACCAGCCGAGCGGCAGGCTGAGGCAAGGCCGTGCGTGGCGTATCCTCTGGGACGGCGCCCAGCAGCACGGACAACCGGGACCAGCCTTCGCGGCCCTTCTGAAAATTCGCCCATTGGCCCACGATCAGTTCAATCGGGGCCAGCGCGCGGCCCAGCAGGATCGAACCCGCGATCATCGCACCCGGCGTCAGTTCGCCCTGCAACACCAGATAGGCACCCAGGCCCAGCATCGCAGATTGCAAAAACAGCCGGAACGCCTTGGTCAGAGACGTGAACGTGCCAGCGGAATCCGCCGCCCCGATTGTCGCGTCCAGTGACGACCCGCGCGCAACCTGCCAGCGATCAAAGGCGGCCGTGCGCATCCCCAGAGAATGCACCATCTCGCTTTCGTTGCGGATTTGCGCACCCAGCGATTCCGATTGGAACGATGCGGCATTTGCCCGCTCCAGCGGTTTGCGCGTGGTCAACTGGTTGGCCACGGCGATGATGATCAGGATCACACCGCCCACCAATCCCAGAATGCCCATCAGGGGGTGGAAAATGAAAATGCCCAGAAAGAACAAGGGCGCAAAGGGCAGGTCAAACACCGCCATCAGCGCGGGCGAGGTAATCAGCCGCTGCACCGCCTCAAGATCGCGCAGGCCAGTCGCGGCTTCTTGCGGGGCGCGGTTGAGAGTTGTGGCCTTCAGAACCGCCGAAAAGACCCGCCGATCAAGCCGCGCCTGAAACCGCGCGCCGACACGCGCCATCACCCGGCTGCGCACGAAATCCAGAATGCCCATCATTGCATATAGAAACGCCACCAGCACCGAGAGCGCGATCAACGTCTCAAGGCTGCCGCTGCCCAACACCCGGTCATAGACGTTGAGCATATAAAGCGGCCCGGTCAGCATCAGCAGGTTCACCACAAGGCTGAAAACGGCGACCATCCAATACAGGTGGCGGCTTTCGCGGCGTGCGGCGGCCAGCTCTGCGCGGCCCTCGTTGGTCTGGTGGTCTGCCATCTTTGTTCGTCCGTTTGCCCTGATGGGTCTATCTGACTGTTATTGTGCTCGGTTTAGCGACAATCGCGGGATCAATCACGCGCAAATCCATGTTATTTGAGAATCTAACCTGTAGGGTCACATGATTAACGCAAGTTGATTGGGGTTTGTTATGTCGTTCCTGCCTGCCGTCCGGGCCATTTTCATTGCCACGTGTGTTCCCGGTGCTCTCGCCGCTGGACCTTACGATGGTATTTACAAACAAACGGCCAATGCCGAATGCAGTCTGGTGGGCGTTGATGGTGGCGCACTCGAGATTCGTGAAGGCATCTTTTACGGGGTCGAGGTCGAGTGCCGCATGACCCGACCGGTGAACGTGATCGACATGGATGCTACCCTTTATACCATGCAATGCTCGGGCGAGGATCAGGCATGGACCGAACGCGCCATGATGATGAAACCGGCAGAGGGTGACGGCATTATCATGCTGTGGGACGGATATGCCTTTGCCTACGAGGCCTGTTCAGCGCCCGAATAGCGCCTATTCCCCCAGTCCGCCCAGAATATTGTCCAGCACGTTCAGGATCTCCTGATCGGCCACGATTTCCCCGCCCGAGATAATGCCCGCGCCGGATTGTCTGGCGGGCGCTTCAATCGGAAGGCCCGTGGGCTGCCAGCCCGCTGTGATCCGGGTCATTGCCTCGCGCCAGATGTCAGCGGGTAGACCGCCGCCTGTGACGCCTGACATCGGGCGGTTGTCGTCGTAACCCATCCAGACACCGGTCACGTAGTCGCCGGTATAGCCAATGAACCAAGCGTCGCGTTGCGAATTGGTGGTGCCGGACTTGCCTGCGATTTGCCAGCCCTCTATCTGCGCCCGTGTGCCGGTGCCGTATTCGACCACCTGGGTCAGCATCCAGTTCAACTGCCGCGCCGCACTTTCGTTGATCACCCGCTCGCCGATCCCAGCACTCGCATTGGTCATCAGCGGCTCTGCATCACCCAAAAGCCGCAGATCAGTCAGCCCATAAGGCGTCACCGAAGATCCGCCATTGAGGAACCCCGCATAAGCGCCCGTCATCTCGATCAGCGTGCTTTCCGAGACACCCAGCGCCAGCGCCGGGCCCGCCGCAAGGTCGCTGTCGATGCCAAAGCCCTGCGCGACCTGCCGCACAAGCTCTCGGCCCACCTCTTCGGACAGAACAACAGCCGGGATATTGCGGCTTTCGGCCAGTGCCTGGGTCAGGGCTACAGGCCCCTTGAACTGGCGGTCATAATTCTGCGGCTCCCACGGGCCAGACCCCGGCACTGTGATAGTCAGCGGTTCATCGTTGATCGTGTCGTTGGGTGAAAACCCAAGCTCCAGCGCCGTGGCATAGATGAAGGGCTTGAACGCCGACCCGGTTTGCCGGTTGGCTTGCGTCGCGCGGTTGAACGCGCCAGAGGCACGCACATCGCGCCCGCCGACCATCGCGCGCACCGCGCCGTCGGGCGACATCACGACAATCGCCGCTTGTGCCTCTGACCCTTCCTTGACCTTGTTTTCAAAGACCCACAGCAAGGCTTCTTCTGCGGCGGTCTGGATGTCCTGATCCAATGTTGTCTTGACGATGATGTCTTCGGTCGTGCCATCGGTCAGAAAATCCGGAACGCCGCCCAAGGCCCAATCGGCAAAATAGCCACCAGCGTTGGCCGCAGCTGCGCGGCCCAGTACGGCGGGGTTCGCCAGCGCCTCATCAGCGGCACTGTTGGACAGATAACCTTGATCGCGCATCAGGCCGACCACCGTTGAGGCACGCCTTTGGGCGCGTTCTAGGTTGGCAGTCGGCGACGTCGTTGACGGCGACCGGATCACACCCGCCAGCATCGCGCCCTGCGCCGGGTTCACTTCGCGCGCCGAGACACCAAAAAACCGCTGCGCTGCTGCTTCGGCGCCGCGTGCACCGCCGCCCATGTAGACGCGGTTAAGGTAGATCGTCAGCACCTCGTCCTTTGAGAATTTGGCTTCCAGCGCCATCGCAAAGGCCGCTTCCTTGATCTTCCGCCACAGGGTCGTGCGGCGACAATCTGTTTCATAAGCGCGCTCGGTTTCCCATCTGTCTGGATCAAACGGGACACCATTGCACAAAAGCTTCGCGGTCTGTTGGGAAATCGAAGAACCACCTGCGCCTGACAGCGGGTTCCGTCCCTGGCTGTAGTTGCGGTACATCGCCGCCGCCGTTGCGTAAGGGTCCACACCTATGTGCCAAAACTGGTAGAACCGCTTGTCCTCGGTCGCGACGACGGCGTTGCGCAAATGCGGGCTGACTGTGCTTGCCGTGATCATCCCGCCAAACAACTCACCCCGCGACGCAAAGCGCGCGCCTTCACGGTCTTGCAAAATCACTGATCCGCGCGTCCGAGCGTCCACGAGTTCTTCGATGGGGGGTAACTGCGTGGTGTAATAGAAGACGCCAAGACCAGCGAGCACGCTGACAACCAGCCCAAGCCGCCAGGTCAACCGCCAGATCAGGCGCAACAGCCAGACAAACGGAAACAGCAACCAGCCGATCAAGCCCCGCTTGGCCGTCTTCTTGCGCGGCGCTGCGCGGCGCTTGGCTTTGCGTGCGGGCGCCGCCTTGCGCGTGGGTTTAGACGTGCTTTTGGAATAACGTTTGTCGGCCACAAGTGGCCCGCGTTTCCCGCCTTGTCCGGTCATCTGCTTCTCAATCGTTCTTGTCGTTTTGTCGCATACTAGCCGCTGTCGCACAGCTTGTCCCGTGTCGAGATGCGCATCTGCCACCCTTTTTGATCTGATGAAAAATTAAGCAGACGGTGCAATTTGTGCAAAAATTGTGCAATTCATCAGGATTCACACCCTGTTTTCCACCTCTCATTGCTTGTGACCCGCGCCTGCGCTGCGCTTTCTCTGTTCAACCGCGCGGCAACGGGCTGCGGGTCGCAAGTGAAGAAAGACGAGGGAACAGCACGTGAAACTCATCATTGCAACAATCAAACCGTTCAAGCTGGAGGAGGTTCGCGAGGCGCTGACCGCCGCAGGTGTGCGCGGGATGATGGTGTCCGAGATCAAGGGCTTTGGCTCTCAGTCGGGACATACCGAAATCTATCGCGGTGCCGAATACGCCGTGAATTTTGTGCCGAAGGTCAAGCTTGAGATCGTGGTGCCCGATGCCGTGGCCGAACAGGTTGTCACGACAATCGCGACGACGGCCAAGACCGACAAGATCGGCGACGGCAAAATCTTTGTGCTCGACGTTGAAAGCGCCCTGCGGGTTCGCACCGGCGAGCTGAACGACGACGCACTGTAACCAGTGACCGGGACAAGGGAAAAACGATGAAACTTACAAAATCAATCATGTTCGGGGCCACGCTTGCGCTGCTACCGACGCTGGCCGTGGCGCAGGATGCGCCTGTGGCTGTACCGACCGACTCGGTCTTTATTCTCAACTCGCTGCTGTTCCTGATCGGCGGCTTCCTGGTCTTCTGGATGGCAGCAGGCTTTGCCATGCTCGAAGGGGGTTTGGTCCGCTCCAAGAACGTGACCATGCAGATGACCAAGAACATGGGCCTCTTTTCGCTGGCCGCGATCTTCTACTACCTGATCGGTTACAACCTGATGTACCCGTTGGGCGACTGGATGATCGGGTCGGACGAAACTGGCGGGTATCTGTCGGCACTTTGGGGCCCCGGTGTTCTAGAGGCCGTAGGCGTGACTGCCGAGGGCGCTGATGATTACAGCTATGCCTCGACCGGGTCGGACTTCTTCTTTCAGTTGATGTTCTGTGCGGCGACCGCATCCATTGTATCAGGTGCGCTGGCCGAACGGATCAAGCTGTGGCCGTTCCTGATCTTCACAATCGTTCTGACCGGCATCATCTACCCGATCCAGGCCTCCTGGAAGTGGGGCGGCGGTTTCCTTGACAGCCAGTACGGTTTCCTTGATTTCGCCGGGTCGACTGTTGTCCACTCTGTCGGTGGCTGGGCCGCTCTCGTGGGTGCCATCATCCTTGGGCCGCGTATCGGCAAGTACAAGGACGGCCGCACGATCCCGATCATGGGTTCCAACTTGCAAATGGCGACATTGGGTACATTCATCCTGTGGATGGGCTGGTTCGGCTTCAACGGCGGCTCTCAGCTTGCTATGGGGTCCGTGGGCGACGTTGCTGACATCAGCCGCATCTTCTCGAACACCAATGCTGCTGCAGCCGGTGGTGCGATTGCCGCACTGATCCTGACGCAGATCCTCTACAAGAAGCCCGACCTGACGATGATCCTGAACGGCGCGCTTGCCGGTCTGGTGTCGATCACCGCCGAACCGCTGACACCGTCGCTTGGCGCTGCTACGCTGATCGGTGCCGTGGGTGGTGTGATCGTTGTCTTCGCCGTGCCGTTCCTTGACAAGCTCAAGATCGACGACGTGGTTGGTGCGATCCCGGTTCACCTCTTTGCGGGTATCTGGGGCACGATGGCCGTTCTGCTGACGAACCCTGATGCGACCTTTATGGGTCAGCTTCTGCCGATCATCATCGTGGGTGTCTTTGTGGTGGTCACCAGTGCCGTGGTCTGGTTCATCCTCAAGGCGACGATGGGCATCCGCGTCAGCGAAGAGGCTGAAATCTCCGGCCTCGATAACGCAGAGCTGGGCATGGAAGCCTATCCGGAGTTCACAAAAGGCTAAGCTCCTCCCCTTAGCCAACTCCCAGACCCGGGCGCATCACGCGCCCGGGTTTTTTGTTTGGGGCAAGAGGCGCGCGAAACATCCCGATTTTTGCTAATATGACGCACGTTTCGTGCGCATTGAGCGGGTCAATCCGAATGAAATGCGAGGACATTCGCAGCACGGCGATGGAATATGGCGCGACACCTGATTCTTTGCCGGAGGCCGCGACATGATCCAGAAACCTTATCTTCTTTTCCTTGGCGATGCGCCTGACCAACTGGCCGCAAAAGTGGCGCAGGGGATCAAGGACTGGAACCCCGAGGCGGCCGTAGGCCAATTCCGGATGCCCGGCTGCGGGGCGGATGTAGGTCTGACGGATCTGACATTGGAAGAGGCCAAGAACGCGGGTGCCAAGACGTTGGTGATTGGTGTCGCCAACCGTGGCGGCATGATCTCTGCCGCCTGGAAAGAGGTGCTGGTTCAGGCGCTCAACATGGGCTTTGACATCGCCAGCGGCCTGCACAACCTGTTGCGGGATGAAGATGCTCTGGTCGCTGCCGCGCGTGTCAACGGGATGAGCCTTTTTGACGTGCGCATCCCATCCGTCGCATACCCAATTGCCAACGGCATCAAGCGCACGGGCAAGCGTTGTCTGGCCGTCGGCACCGATTGCTCGGTGGGCAAGATGTATACCGGGCTGGCAATGGACGCCGAGATGAAGAAACGCGGGATGAAATCGACGTTCCGCCCGACCGGGCAGACCGGCATTCTGATCACGGGTGGCGGCGTGCCATTGGATGCCGTGATTGCGGACTTTATGGCTGGCGCAGTCGAGTATCTGACGCCCGACAATGACGTCGATCACTGGGATCATATCGAAGGGCAGGGCAGCCTGTTCCATGTCAGCTATTCCGGGGTGACGATGGCGCTTATCCACGGCGGTCAGCCGGATGCGCTGATTCTGGCACATGAACCGACGCGGACGCATATGCGCGGTCTGCCAGGCTATGGGTTGCCGTCGCTTGAGGCTTTGCGCGACACGGCCTTGCCGATTGCAAAGATTGCCAACCCCGATTGCGTTGTTGCGGGCATTTCCGTGAACACGCAGCATCTGGATGACGCGACGTTTGAGGGCTACCTCAAAGAGGTGGAAGATCGTATGGGATTGCCAGCCGTTGATCCTTATCGTCAAGGTGCGGCACGTCTGGTGGATGCGCTGGACGCGATCTAGGGACGTTTGCGCGCGTCTTGAGCGGGGTGGCGATTATTCGACGAATAATCGTGCCTCCGGCGGGCATATTTGAGTTCAAAAGAAAGGCCGGGCATGAAAATTGATGTGACCCGCGATGTGTTCCAGCTGGCGCAGGTTTTCACGATCAGCCGAGGGTCGCGCACACAGGCCGAGGTGCTGACCGTGACGGCGCAGCACAACGGGCATCTAGGGCAGGGCGAATGTGTGCCTTATGCGCGCTATGGCGAAACGCTGGACAGTGTGACGGCGCAGATCAACGGTTTTTCGGGCCGGTGGTGCGACTTGCAAGACGAGCTGCCCGCAGGTGCTGCGCGCAATGCACTGGACTGTGCGCTGTGGGATCACGCGGCCAAGATGGCGGGCAAGCGCGTCTGGGACTTGCTCGATCTGCCCACACCGCTGCCTGAAATCACGGCCTATACCTTGTCGCTGGGTTCCCCCGAGGCGATGCAGCAGCAGGCGGCCCAGAATGCACTTCGGCCCCTGCTCAAGATCAAGCTTGGCACGCCGGACGATATGCCCCGTCTGGAAGCCGTGCGGCGCGGCGCGCCCGACACACCGATCATCATTGATGCCAACGAAGGCTGGACCGCAGACGTCTATGCCGAATTGGCGCCACATCTGATTGGCCTTGGTGTCAAGATGGTTGAACAGCCCTTACCAGCCGATGCCGACGACATGTTGGGCGAGATTGCGCGCCCATTGCCGGTTTGCGCGGACGAGGCATGCCATGACCGCGCCAGCCTGCCGGCGCTGCGTGGCAAGTACGACATGATCAACATCAAGCTGGACAAGGCCGGCGGCCTGACAGAGGCGCTCGCGCTCAAGACCGAAGCGCGTGCTGCAGGCTTTGACGTGATGGTCGGTTGCATGGTGGGATCATCGCTTGCGATGGCGCCCGCGACCATCCTTGCGCAAGGCGCGGCCTTTACAGACCTTGACGGCCCGCTCTTGTTGGCCGAAGACCGCGCAGAACCTTTGATCTTTGACGCCGCCGGGGTGCACGCCCCGTCCGCCGCACTATGGGGATGACCATGCGCACCGTTTATCTGAATGGCGACTACCTGCCCGAAACCGAAGCCAAAGTGTCGATCTTTGATCGCGGCTTTCTGATGGCCGATGGCGTCTATGAGGTCACAAGTGTGCTGGGCGGTAAGCTGATTGACTTTGACGGTCACGCCGTGCGCCTGCAACGGTCGCTGGACGAACTGGACATGCGCAGCCCGATCAACAAGGACGACCTGCTGGAGGTGCACCGCGAATTGGTGCGCGTGAATGAGATTGACGAAGGCATGGTCTACCTCCAGATCACCCGCGGCGCGCCGGGTGACCGCGACTTTGCCTACCCGCCTGAAGACACAGAACCAACCATCGTGCTGTTCACCCAGAACAAGCCGGGGCTGGCCAACAGCCCTGCGGCGCAAAAAGGCATGAAAGTGATAAGCATCGCCGATCAACGCTGGGGCCGCCGCGACATCAAGACCGTGCAACTGCTTTACCCGTCGATGGGCAAGATGATGGCCAAGGCGGCAGGCTGTGATGATGCCTGGATGGTCGAGGACGGCGCCGTGACCGAGGGCACCTCTAACAACGCCTATATCGTGAAAGGCAATTCCATCATCACCCGGCAATTGTCGCACGACATCCTGCACGGCATTACCCGTGCCGCGGTGCTGCGGTTCGCACAAGAGGCGCAGATGAAGGTTGAAGAACGGCCCTTCACCATCGCAGAGGCGCAAGAGGCGGACGAGGCATTCATTACCTCGGCCAGCACCTTTGTGATGCCCGTCGTCGAAATCGACGGCGCAGAAATTGGCAACGGCACACCCGGACCGGTTGCGGCGCGCCTGCGCGAGATCTATCTGGACGAAAGCCGCAAAGCCGCAGTTTAAGCGTAGCGGCTGACTTGTATCGCCCGGGCCGGAATCTGGCCGGGGCGCAATCCTTCAAGAATGGCAACCTCTCGGCTGCCGACAAAGATGCGGGTGTCTTGGCCGGATGCCTCTGCGCTGACGGCCATATCGCCGCCATCAACGGCGATGCGCAGCGTGTCTTGCGCAGGGTTGAAGTCGGTCACGCGCACGGCTGCATCGCCGCGCTGGAATTCCTCGATGTCGATCACGTCGCGCCCTGACCCGCCCGTCACTACATCACCGTCGTTCACGAACATCCGATCATCGCCCTGACCACCAAACAGCCGGTCGGCAGCCGGGTTGTCGACGTCAAATGCATCGATAAAGTCATTGCCGTCGCCGCCCGCCAGTACGTCGGCACCGCCGCCGCCTTCAATCAGGTCGTTCCCTTTGCCACCCTGCACATGGTCATCGCCCAGACCACCCAGCACGCGGTCATCGCCGCTGCCCGCATTGACCGTGTTGTCACCCCAGCCCAACGCGCCTTCTGGTGCAAAAGGAAAGGATGTTCGCAAAGAAATGTAATCCTCGCCGTTGCCGGTACTGATGTCGTCGTCGCCACGCCCGGCAAAAACAGCATCATCACCATTGCCGGTGCTCACCTGGTCATCGCCTTGCGTGCCAAGCACCAGCTGGCCCGGCGTTATGGTCTGATCCGCGACATCCATCGCGCTGAAGAACAGGTCTACATCGTCGGGGTCGCTGACGCCTTCGACCCGCAGGATCACCTCACCCCCCAGTATCAGATCAAGACCGCCACCACTTTGCACCAGTTCGGCGTCCTGATTCTGAAACGCCAGCGGGACGGTCACAAACAGACCTTCGCCCTTTTCATAATCAGTGATCACGGCAGGCTCGACGGGGCCCGCATTCAAAACCACAAAAAAGGCGTCCATATCGGCACCGCCAGACATCAGATCACCGTTGTCACCGGCGATAATGTCCTTGCCGAACCCGCCATACAGCGCATCGGGGCTTTCCGCTTCGCCATTGCCATCAACGCCGTCAACGATGTCCGCGCCCAGATCGCCATAGATCGTGTTGGACCCTAGAAAATCGACGATCCAATCCTCGCCATCGCCACCACGAATAAAATCGTTGCCCGCAACCTGTTCGGCTTGGGGGTTCTCGACCGAATAGTTAAAGTCGTTGCCTTCGCCTAGGAAAATGCGGTCATCACCGGTGCCACCCCAGATTTGATCATTGCCCTCTTCGCCGAACAACCGGTCGTCGGCAGCGCCGCCGTCTGCGATGTCGTCACCATCACCCAGTTCCAGCTGGTCGCGCCCGTCAGTGCCGATGACGTTATCGCTGCCGACACCAAAGACCTGCATCTTCAGCGGTCCCTGCCGTTCCTGCGGATCAGGCGCTGGATCATCACCGCCCGCGTCATCGCCATCCTGTGCGCTGCCATCGTCTACAAACAGCAGCCCGATTGCTGCCATAATCAAAAGGGGTACTGCAAAAAATTCCATCGTCTAAAATAACCTTCTCAGCCCCACCGGTCGTCAAAAGATAGCGG
This sequence comes from uncultured Paracoccaceae bacterium, assembly GCA_947492825.1. GTDB lineage: Bacteria > Pseudomonadota > Alphaproteobacteria > Rhodobacterales > Rhodobacteraceae > CANMYO01. The sequence continues at coordinate 44,912 of CANLNT010000002.1, read as the reverse complement.
GTTGGCACAAGGTGTTGTCAACGGCTGCGTTTTCGCATTAACCGAAATTATTCCTACAATAGCCCCTTTGGCGCCCATTGTCGCGCGTTGAGAGACGATCAGCCGTCGTTTGTCTCGTCCGGTGCCGGTGCCAACCCATAGCGTTTGGTTAACGCCCAGACATGGGCAGGAACCATATTCTTGATCTTGGCCGGCTCTTCGCGCCGCAGATGCAGGACGGTTTCAGCGGCCTTCATCTCAAGCCGGGCCTTGGCGAATTCGGTGCCGCGCGGCCCGATCCGTGGCTGAAGCCATGCCATGAGCGGGCGCAACCAGTTCGGCATCCGCCGCAGCGGCAGACCGCCCGCCGCCAGCCGGGTGTTTTCGATAAAACCTTTCACGGCATTGGTGCGATTGCCTGCGCTGCCCGGCGCGGACAGGTGCACCTGATCCCCCAGTCCGTCCAACATCTCGGCCCCGCGCGCATTGCGCACGATCAACCATTGATCCCCTTCGCCCGCCATATAGCCCACCGTGATGTCAGCCAGCCGGTTGGTGTAATCGACACAGGTGCGGCAGGTCAGCGGAAAGAAATCGCGCGGCAAGTCCGACAGCGGCAGCTTCAAAAATGGAATGAACCGTTTGCGTCCGTCCTTGAACCGCAGTTCCACACGGTAATCCGCGCGAAACTCCAGATAGGTCACGTCATCGGGTGTGTCGGTCAACCGCGTAAGAAAGCCGTGGAAATTCTCGGTCGTGGTGTTGTCCGAACAGGGCGTGCCAATCACGTAAAGCCGGTCCAGTCCCAGCTTGGCCTCAAGCGCGCGCAGGGCATAGACCTGACAGGGGATGCCGATCAATGCGATGCGCCGATGGCCCGCTGCCACCGCCGGTTCCAGTAGGGCCAGCAGCGGGGCATAACCCATGCGCATCCCGCGTGCCTGTGCCATGTCGCTGGCCTGCGTGATGATTGCCGGGCGCGGTGCCCAGCGGTCAGCTGTGTCAGGCACCATGCACAGCACGGCGTCCACCTTGCCCCGCGTCAGCAGATCAGCGGCCAACGCGGTGGTGATCCCGGTCCACTGTGCCCCTTCGGCTGGTCTGCGCATCGCGGCACGGTGCATCACCAAATTTACACCGAAAAACGCCTCGACCCCATCTGCCGCCGCGCGGCCATGCACCTGCTTTTCCAGCGCAGGGTAGTCGGGTTTGATGAATTGGCAGGCTGTGCCGCAGGCGCTTGGGTCTGCCATGCGCGACACGCCACAATCGGTGCACAACTTGCGGGGGACCGCGTTGCGGACCTCGGGGATCGTCACTGTCATCCGCACACTGTGGCAGAATGGCCGCCACAACGTAAGGCCACCCGCACCCGCGCACCCATCACCAACCGCAAAGCCGCATATCACAAGGATTACGGCCCGCTGCCCTTCCCAATGCCGCACCTGCATTGTAAGAGGCGCGGACTCACCAAGGAGTATCAAAATGGGTTATAAAGTCGTCGTCGTCGGCGCCACGGGCAACGTGGGCCACGAAATGCTGAATATCCTCGCGGAACGTTCGTTCCCGGTGGATGAAATTGCCGTGCTCGCCAGCCGCCGTTCGCTGGGGACCGAGGTGACATTTGGTGACAAAACCCTGAAAACCAAAGACCTTGATACCTTTGACTTTACCGGCTGGGACATGGCGCTGTTTGCCGTGGGCTCGGAAGCCACAAAGAAATACGCGCCGGTTGCGGCCAAGGCGGGCTGCGTGGTCATCGATAACTCTTCGCTTTATCGCTATGACCCTGATGTGCCGCTGATCGTGCCAGAGGTGAACGCCGACGCGATTCACGGCTATGCCAAGAAGAACATCATCGCCAATCCCAACTGCTCGACCGCGCAGATGGTTGTGGCACTCAAGCCCCTGCACGACCGCGCCACGATCAAGCGCGTTGTGGTCAGCACTTATCAATCTGTGTCGGGATCCGGCAAAGCGGGCATGGACGAGCTGTGGGACCAGACCAAGGGCATGTATGTCCCTGGTCAGGAAAAAGACCCAGAGACATTTACCAAGCAGATCGCCTTTAACGTGATCCCGCATATCGACGTCTTCCTGGACGATGGTTCGACCAAGGAAGAATGGAAGATGGTGGCCGAGACTAAAAAGATCGTCGACAAGGCAATCAAGGTGACTGCCACCTGCGTGCGCGTGCCGGTGATGGTCGGTCACTCTGAATCCGTGAACATCGAATTCGAAGAGTTTCTTGACGAAGACGAAGCCCGCGACATCCTACGCACGGCACCCGGCATCATGGTTATCGACAAGCGCGAAGACGGCGGTTACGTCACACCGGTCGAATGCGTTGGCGACTATGCCACCTTCATCAGCCGAATCCGTCAGGACAGCACTATCGAAAATGGCCTGAACCTGTGGTGCGTCTCGGACAACCTGCGCAAGGGTGCGGCCCTGAACGCCGTGCAAATCGCAGAAGTGCTGGGACGCGAGTGCCTGAAAAAGGGCTGACCCGACCTAAGCCATTGATTTCAAAATGGGGCGTGCTGCGGCATGCCCCTTTTTTGTGGCCAATTTGAATGCGGCACAAAAGTGTTCCGTTTTCGGCCGATTTAAGGTAAAAGAACGGTTAAGTTTTGTGTTTACGAGGATAATGTTATGAAAAATCTCAAGACAATTGCATCTGCTGTGGCGTTGGCAATCGCCGCAACTACCGCTTCAGCCGGTAACGTTTCGTATGATGCGACGTCCTATGCACCGGGCGGTCACTCGCTTTGGTTCAGCGGCTTGGGCGCTCCACTGGGAAAGCACTTCCACTTCGATCCAAGCGGTCTGTTCAACACCGATATGACAAGCTGGGGCCAACTTCTTGGCACGGTGACTTCGGCCAATGACAGCACGAATGGCTTTCAGGTGTCCTTCAACTATGATGGCGACACAACCGGCCTTGGCGCGTTCAAGAATGGCGGAGGCGGCATGACCGGTGGTTCCCCGGTTCCCGGCACCAACGGTGTCTGGGGCGGGACGTTGAACCCGGACATTTTCTTCTTGAACATGACAGGTGGGACACTGACCGGGTTTGGTGACAAACTTGGCGGCATCAAGCTTGATGTGACTCGCAAGCCTTCAAACGGCATCATGGCGGCTCAGATCGGCACGGGTGCGAACGACAAGAATGGCAACTTCGGTATGTCGAACTGGTTCTACACAATATGTGATGTGTGCTCGAACGCGCAGTATGACTTCACCAGTGCGTTCAACAACAAACAGGGCGATGTGAACGTGAACCTGGTGCCCAATGGCGGCAATTTGACAGATGTCCCTCTGCCCGCTGCAGGCTGGATGCTGATTGCGGGTCTGGGTGGTCTGGCAGCGGCAAAGCGTCGCCGGAAGAAAGCCTGAACGCACCCTCTGAGGTCTGAAGAATACCAAAGGCCCGTCGCGTTTGCGGCGGGCCTTTTCTGTTGCTGCTCGCGCTTTCCTCTTTGTCTTAGAACCGCTCCGCCCGCAGCACTTTGGCGTCGGTCACGCTGACCACACCGATCTGCGGTTCGACCACGGCAAAGGCGGCCTCAAGCAGGCCATCAAGCCGTTCGGGGCGGATAAGACAGATGAAATTGACCATGCCCGACCGACCCAATTGTCCTTCGCGGCTCCACCGTCCGGACCGGCCAGACCCGCCAAGGACTGGCATGATGGTAAACCCGGTCACCCCGGCCTCAAGCAGGGCGTCACTCAGCCGGCTCTCTAACGGTGCCTCGATCACGATGGATACGCGCTTTGCGTCATGCATTTCCATATCAGCCTCCACTCATCATTTGGGCCACCGCCAGATATAGCGGGATGCCAAGGGTCAGGTTAAACGGGAAGGTCACGCCCAGCGACAAGGTCAGGTAGATTGACGGGTTCGCCTGCGGCAGGGCCACACGCATCGCAGCAGGCACCGCGATATAGCTGGCCGAGGCGCTGAGCACCATCATCAGCACAACACCGCCCAGTGAAAGCCCGATCAACATCCCCAGCATCAGCCCTGCGACACTGCTGATCAGCGGCATCAGAATGGCAAAGCCGATGGCGCCAATGCCCAGCGTGCCTCGCACATTGCGCAAACCACGCCCCGCGATCAGGCCCATATCCAGCAGGAACAGGCACAGCACACCCTTGAATGGGGTCACGATAAAGGGCGCGATTTCATCCAGCCCCTTTTGCCCGGTGACCGCACCAATGATAAAGGCACCCACCAGCAAAACGATAGAACCGTTCAACAGGATCTCGCGCATTAGATCACCGTCCATCTTGGTTCCCGTACCACCACGCGCAACCAGCCACAGGGCCGACAGGATTGCAGGCGCTTCCATCGCGGCGGCGACGGCGACCATATAGCCTTCGGAACTGATCATGCTGCCTTCCAGCACGGATGTGGCTGCGACGAAGGTCACAATGCTGATCGACCCGTAATGTGCGGCTACGGCTGCTGCATCCACACGGTCCATGCCGGTCATGATTTTGAGCAGCGCAAAAGCGATGAACGGCAGACCAAACGACAGCACCAACCCCGCGGCCACCGCCATCAAAAGGGTCGAATCTATACCATTTGCGGCCACAGCCGCCCCGCCTTTGAAGCCGATTGCGAACAAAAGATAGATCGACATCCCCTTTGCCACGGCTTCCGGGATTGTCAGGTCGGATCGGGCCAATGCAGCAACCAACCCCAGCGCAAAGCTCAGGATGATCGGTGACACAAGGTTACTGGCCGCAAGATCAAAGATTTCGGTCATGATTGCCCCTCTGCTTGGCGCTTACTTAGCGTCACCGCTGGCGGCTGCAAGGGAATTTGGGGAAATAAATGAACAAACGTTCAATTATCCGCACCCAATGCCGACAAAATCGCCGCAACGCGCGTCTTCGCAGCATCATCCAAAGACTTGATAGGCAAGGGAGGCACCGCGCTGGTCAGTCCAAGAGCCTGCGCAATCGCATAGACCACACGAATGCTGCCAAATGCCTGAAACATCTCCCACAGCGGCGCAAGCCGCGCTTGCGCTTGCGCAAACTCGGTTCCATCGCTATCCCGCGCGGCGTTCAACAAGGTCACAGCCTCCGCTGGCAAGATCCCTCCCAACACGCTGAACCAGGCATCCGCACCCTGCTGCAAGGCCACGCCACAGCCCCAATCACCGCTATACCCAATGACAAAGTCAGGGGGCAGACGGGGCCGCAAGTCAGCCATCTCTGCGGCGGCATCGCTTTTCGCAGGTAATGGCATCTTGACCGCAGCGACCGTCGGCAGTGCCGCGACCCGCTCCAGCAGAGCTGCGTCAAAATTGAAATGTGTGGTGCCAGGGTTGTTGTAGATGCACAGAGGCAGCGATGTGGCCGCACTGACCGCTGCGAAATGGGCAAAAACCTCATCTCCTGTTAGTGGCGTATAAGACATCGGTGCCAGCAACAGCCCATCAGCCCCGGCCTCTGCAGCGTCCTGTGCAAGGGCAATGGCATCATCGGTGCGCAATGCGCCCACGCTGACGATCAACGCGCGATCATCCGTTATGGCGTCGCGGGCAGCGACGACAGCGCGCTGCCGCTCTGACCGCGTTAGATAGGCGTAACCACCTGTGCTGCCTAACAACCCAACCGATGACACTCCGGAAACCCGCAACCGTTTCACCAGCGCCGTCAATGCGGCGACATCCACCCGACCGGCGGGGTCGGTTGGGGTGATTGGAAAAGCAGACAGCCCGCGAAAGATCGACGTCATTCCTGTCACAGCGCGTTGAACGTGCCACTGTCGGAATCGTAAACCTCTAGCGCGCCACACCCGATATCATTCCAGACACCATGCAACGACAGAGCGCCTTCTTCGACGGCAGCTTTGACAAAGGGGAAGGTCATCAGGTTTTCCAGCGACACAAGCACCGCCTCTTTTTCCAGGGCCGCGCGGCGCGTTGCCTCATCACCTTCTGGCAGGCGTTCATAGCCCGGGCGCAGAATATCCATCCACCGCCCGACAAAGCTGCTGTCCTCTTCCAGTTCGGGCGCTTGCCCGCTGCACATGTCGTAACACCCCTTCACCCCACCGCAACTTGAGTGCCCCATGACAACCAAGTGCGGCACCTTCAGCGCAGTAACCGCGTATTCCACCGCCGCCGAGGTGCCGTGATTGCCCCCATCGGGACCATAGACCGGCACCAGGTTTGCGATATTGCGGTGAATAAAGAATTCCCCCTGATCCGCACCGAACAGCGACGTGACGTGCACACGGCTGTCGCAGCACGAAATGATCATCGCGCGCGGGTGCTGCCCTTCGCTGGCCAGTTTGTGAAACCATGTCGCATTTTCGGCAAATGTGGTGGCTTTCCAACCTTGATAGCGGGTGACAAGGTATGCGGGCAAAGGACGAGCGTGTTTCATGGTGTTCCTTTTGGTCTTTGCATCGCTCAATAGGTCGCATTTGCACGAATTTCGAGAGATTTCTGCCCTCGGTCCTAACCTTCTGGGAACCATCGGTCGCGTAGACCACCGGCATGAAACATGTCATGCCATTACCCCCGTCCACTCCCGTGACGCCATCACAGGTTACCGTGCTGGAATGCGGGTCACCGCCTCGGATCGATCCGGCCCCCCTTAGCACCATCTACGCAGAGATGGGGGCAGAGGTGGCCGAAGATACGATCTGCCGGGTACTCGAAGATATTGCGCGCCGGATGAATGGGTTGCAGGACCAACGCCGCGCCTGCCAATTCAAGGAGCTGGTGCGCCCCGCCATGCGTATCGGGGCCGTGGCCCGCCAGATCGGCCTGACAGAGGTGTCCCAAGCGGCAGATCATGTGGCGACAGCCGCCGGTCAATCCGACCCGATCGCACTTGAAGCGACGATCCGGCGGTTAGAACGGGGCTTTGATGCTGCCATCTGCCAGATCTGGGATGTTGACCACGTGTCATAACCTGCGTGGCCTTGTTGTTTGAGGCCGCGGGACTAGGGTAAGGTCAAATTGATTGACCAAAGGCCCCCGATGACACTGACATTTGCTTCCGCTGACGGTGATGCGACCCCGCTTCATATTATTAATGCCGATGACCTTGCGACGATCCCTCACAACGCCCGTGACTGGGCTGAACAAAATGGGTTCAAAGGGACCGCTGGTACTGTCCTGACGGTGCCAGGTGCTGACGGCACCATTGCGATGGCTCTCGTCGGGCGGGGCGGGGCATCCAGCCGCGCGCGCGGGCGTTTCCTGACAGCACCTGCCGCACGCAAACTGCCTGCCGGCACCTATGCCATCGCTACCGATCTGGATCAGATCGAACTGGAAGAGGCGGCACTGGGCTGGCTCTTGGAATCCTACGACTTTGACCGCTACCGCAAACCCAAACGCGATCCGGCGCGCCTGGTGGCGCCCGCTGGCATCGACGCGGACCGGATTGCCGCCATCGCCGCCGGCGAGGCGCTGACACGTGATCTGATCAACACGCCGGCCTCTGACATGGGTCCGCTCGAGCTGGAAGAAGAGACACGCGCCCTTGCCCGCCAGTTTGACGCAGACATCAACGTGATCACCGGTGACGATCTGATCACGTCAAACTTTCCGATGATCCACACGGTAGGCCGCGCTTCGACCCGGCAACCGCGGCTTTTGGACCTGCGCTGGGGTAAGGCAGGGCCGCAATTGACGCTAGTGGGCAAAGGGGTCTGCTTTGACACGGGCGGGCTGAATATCAAACCTGGCGGGTCGATGGGCCTGATGAAAAAGGACATGGGCGGGGCCGCGACAACGCTGGGACTTGCGCAGATGATCATGGCGCTGAACTTGCCGCTCCGCCTGCGTCTGCTGATCCCGGCGGTGGAGAACAGCATCGACGGCAACGCCTTTCGCCCGCAAGACATCCTGACCAGCCGCAAGGGTCTGACCGTCGAGATCAACAATACCGATGCAGAAGGGCGTCTGGTGCTGGCCGATGCTCTCACGTTGGCGGACGAGGACGACCCGGACCTCGTGATCTCGATGGCGACGTTGACCGGTGCGGCTCGCGTGGCTGTTGGCCCCGACCTGGCACCCTTTTATACTGACAACGACACCCACGCCGCGGCGTTGACCGCCAGTGCGGCCCGGGTCGCTGACCCGGTCTGGCGGATGCCGTTCCACGCGCCCTACGAGGCGGTGATCGAACCGGGTATCGCGGATCTGGACAATGCGCCTGCGGGTGGCATGGCGGGCAGTATTACCGCGGCCCTTTTCCTGCGCCGCTTTGTTGAAAGCCCCTACATGCATTTTGACATCTACGGTTGGTGTCCCAGTGCCAAACCCGCCCGTCCCAAAGGCGGCGTGGGGATGGGCGCGCGCGCAATTCTGGATGCGCTGCCGCAGATGTTGAACCTTTGACCGACCGGCGGCTGACACCGGTCAATGACCGTGTGGGGCCCGGGGCCATCGGGCGGGTCGGGCGCGTCAGTCAGGCCGTTGTCGATCTTTGCCACACACCCGATGGTCCGCGCGACAGGCAATTGCTACTGGGCGCCGGTGTTACCGTTTTCGAAACCCACGCAGGCTGGCACTTTGTCCAGGCGCAGGCCGATGGCTACTGCGGCTATGTTGACGCCGGGATTGATCCGCTCGCCGATGATCCAGCACCCACCCACCGCGTCGCCAGCTTTGCGACACACGCCTATGTGGCTGAGGACTTCAAATCGCCCGAGGCCACAGCACTGCCCTTTGGCGCGCAACTCACCGTGACAGATGAACGCCGCACATTCTTTGAAACGCCACTTGGCTTTGTACCCAAGAAACACCTGCGCCCGCTGGATCGACCCTTTGCCGATCCGGTGACCATCGCGCAGCTACACTTTCAGGCGCCCTACCTCTGGGGCGGCAATTCAACGCGCGGAATTGACTGCTCTGGCCTGATTCAGGCGGCCCTTCTGGCCTGCGGTCAAAGCTGCCCGGGCGACAGCGATCTGCAGCGTGAAAGTTTGGGCGCAGATGCATCCGGCCCATACAAGCGAGGTGATTTGCTTTTCTGGAAAGGCCACGTGGGCATGATGGTCGACCCTGACGTGATGATCCACGCCAATGCTCACCACATGGCCGTGGCCTATGAACCCATCCAGGCAGCAACGACCCGGATTGCTGCACAGGGCGATGGCCCCCTGCTGGCCCATAAGCGCCTGCCTCTTTCTTTTGAATGAAAATATGCCGGGGGAGTCAGCTTGCTGACGGGGGCTGGCCCCCCAATTTTTTCAAAAAAATTGCGCCCCAGATCAATCGACCGCCCGGATCAGCTTGCGTTCCAACACGCGCAATACCACGCGCAGGTCATTGCCGCGCTTCAGGATTTGCCCGTCCATGCCCACAACCGCATATTGCCCCTGCCGCAACCGTAGTTTGGGGCGCTTTTCGATCCGATAAAGCGGATGTTCTGCGGTGCGCCGAAACACCGAAAAGACCGCCAGATCGCGCAATGACGATATCCCGTAATCGCGCCATTCGCCTGCCGCCACCATACGTCCGTACAGCGTCAGGATCGGGGCCAGCTCTGTGCGGTGAAAAGACACCTGCCCCTGCGCGGGGGTCAGCATGTCGGGGCCATTCAGCATGTTCATAACCCCAGATTTGCCCCATTCGCCTGCCAAATCAAGCGCCGCCTTTGATTTGCCTCAAAATGACCTCTGCACTGCCGCTTATCATCCGCGACTTGGACACAGTGGTCGCCCAGATTGGGCCCATAGCAAAAGTGCTACCCCGGCGTTGCATGTTTATTGCCCCCACCCAGTGTGCAGCGCCGGGGGACTTTTCCACACAGATTTAACCGCAGGTAATCGACGCAATCCGTCCGTCGTTGCCAATGTTGAAATTCATCCGCTCTGGCCGGTAATCCTGTGTGACGACCGAACCGGGGCGCACGACCCGCACCTGACCCAGGATCATGACACGTTCCAGCACCGTGGCATCTTGCCCGACGAGCGTTCCATAACGCTCGCCGTCGCAGGTATTGTCCAGTCCAGTGGGAAATGATCCGCCGGGCGGTGGGCCGCCGGGTGTCGGTGTGGTGGGGGCGGTGGCACAGCCCGCAAGGGCAACACAGGCAATCATCAAGGCATACTTCATGCCCGCACATTGCCGCGCGTCGGGCTGTCATTGCAAGCAACCAAATCGGAATACTTGTAATTGCAGCGCATTTCGCAGACGCTTTGTGCAATACAATTTGAAAGGTCCAAGACATGCGTACCCGTGCAGCCGTCGCCCTCGAAGCGGGCAAACCCCTCGAAGTGATGGAGGTCAACCTCGATGGCCCCAAAGCAGGCGAGGTTCTGGTCGAGATAAAAGCCACCGGAATTTGCCATACTGATGAATTCACGCTTTCAGGTGCGGACCCCGAAGGCATGTTCCCCGCGATCCTGGGGCACGAAGGCGCTGGCGTCGTGGTCGAGGTGGGTGAGGGCGTGACCAGCCTTGAAGTCGGCGATCACGTAATCCCGCTTTACACGCCGGAATGCCGTGAATGCGACTACTGCCTGAACCCCAAGACGAACCTCTGCCAGAAAATCCGCACCACCCAAGGTGCTGGCGTGATGCCTGACGGCACCAGCCGTTTCTCGATGCTCGATGGCACACCGATCCTGCATTACATGGGCTGTTCGACCTTCGCCAACCACACGGTTCTGCCTGAAATCGCACTTGCCAAGGTGCGCAAGGACGCGCCATTCGACAAGATTTGCTACATCGGGTGCGGCGTGACCACGGGTATTGGCGCAGTCATCAACACCGCCAAGGTCGAAATTGGCAGCCGCGCAGTTGTCTTTGGTCTTGGCGGCATTGGCCTCAATGTCATTCAAGGTCTGCGGCTTGCGGGCGCGGATCAGATCGTGGGTGTTGACCTCAACCCCGGCAAGGTCGAGATGGCGACGAAATTCGGCATGACCGATTTCGTGAACCCATCAGATGTGTCCGGCGACATGGTCGCGCATCTGGTCGAACTGACCGGCGGCGGCGCTGACTACACCTTTGACGCCACAGGCAATGTGCAGGTCATGCGCACAGCGCTTGAGGCGGCGCACAAGGGGTGGGGCGAATCGATTATCATCGGTGTGGCCCCAGCGGGTGCCGAAATCTCGACACGCCCATTCCAGCTTGTCACCGGTCGGTCATGGCGCGGGACCGCCTTTGGCGGCGCATCGGGCCGCACGGATGTACCCAAGATCGTCGACTGGTACATGGACGGCAAGATCGAGATCGACCCGATGATCACCCACACCCTACCGCTTGATGACATCAACAAAGGCTTTGATCTGATGCATTCAGGCGAATCCATTCGGGCCGTTGTCACCTATTAATGCGTCCCGAACTTGATCAATTGGCCCGGTCGCTTGCCGGGCCTTTTGCATTCTGCGGGATCGCCGTCTCGCAGGGGGGCGACGACAGCTTTCACGTCGCGACCGCCCCCAATATCCCCGGCAAAGACACTTCTTTGATGCGCGTGGCCTCGGTCACCAAGATCGTGACGGGGCTTGCATTTGTCGAAACACTGCGCCGCGCCGACCTGCCGCATGGCATGGACACAGATGCCTCTGACGTGCTGGGCTGGCCTCTGCGCAACCCCCATCACCCTGACCTGCCAATCACGCTTGCGATGCTGGCCAGCCATGCCAGCAGCCTGTCGGACAAGGCCGGTTATGCAATTTCGGCCAAAACCGACTTGCGCACATGGGTCGCGTCGCATGACGCGGATATCTTTGATGCCGCGCGCCCCGGCAGCCGGTTCGACTACTCCAATCTGGGGTACATCCTTCTGGCCGCCTGCGTGGAAAAGCTGGGGCAGGCGCGGTTTGATCTGCGCGCGCGTGCCTATGTATTGGCCCCTTTGTCGATCCTGGGCGGGTTCAACTGGTCGGGCGTGTCTTCGGCGCATCGGATCCGGGCCATCCCGACCTACCGGCGCGGCGCAGACGGCTTTGCCCCGATGATCGACGGCCATGTGGCAGCGTCGGGCGTACTGGATGCCGAAGGCCAGCCCCATCATCTGGGCGGCTACGCGCTGGGCAGCAACCCCGCGCTTTTCTCGCCTCAGGGGGGCTTGCGGATGTCCCTGAGGGGGATGCTGCGGCTGGCGCGCGCGCTCAAGACCGCAGACCTGCCCGTGCTCTGGTCGCCCGAGATGGGGCAGATGGACGACCCGCATCACCTGTTTGACCGCTACGGCCCCGGTGTCCAAATGCTGCGCACCCCGGCTTTCTATCCGCGCGCCCTTGTCGGCCACTTCGGCAGCGCATACGGCTTCAAAGGCGGCGTCTGGTACGATGCAGAGGCTGACCTGGCCTTTGCCTATGCCCTGAACGGTGTGGCGATGGACGATGAAAGCGACGCGCTCGGTCCGGCCGAGAAACAAATCTTGACCGCAATCGCGGCGCTGAAAGGATAAATGACATGGCCCAGAACGAGCGGATGCTACTGGCAGTGCTGATCGACGCGGACAATATTCCTGCCAAACACGCAAGTGCGATCCTCAAGGAAATCACCCGATATGGCGAACCCGCGCTGCGGCGGGTCTATGGCGATTGGTCGTCCAGCAACCTGAACGGTTGGCGCAAAGTTGTGCTGGAACTGGGGCTGGTTGCCAATCAGGAAACTGCGAATACTGTGGGCAAGAACGCCAGCGACATCGGCCTTGTGATTGATGCGATGGATATCCTGCACAAGGGCCGGTTCGACGGTTTCGTGCTGGTCTCCTCCGACAGCGATTTCACGGCCCTTGCCAACCGTTTGCGCGAAGACGGGGTCGATGTGATCGGCATTGGCGAAAGCAAGGCTCCTGTCAGCCTGCGCAACGTCTGCAACCGGTTCATCCTGATCGAAAACCTGATTGAGGCAGGCAAAGACGTCGACAAATCCGCTCCCAAGGCCTCGGCCAAGATGTCAGGCAAGAAACCAGCCAAAGATGTGATTCCTCTGGTGCTGAAGGCGATGAACAACATAGACGCTGACGCAGTCAGCTATTCGCTGGGACAACTCGGCCAATACATCACCCGTTCCAACCCGGATTTTGACCCACGCACCTTTGGGTCTGCCAAACTCAGTAGCTTGTTGATCGAAACAAAGCGCTTCACCGTGACCAAGGACCCAAATGGCAACCATCTGACGGTGCAACGGCTCGACTAGACCCCGTACCGCGCCATGAAGGTGGCAACGGCCCCTTCGATCACGCGCTGTTTTTCCGCGTCCGTGAAGCTGTCCACACCTTTGAACACCATGCGCGGGAACAGATCGGCCTTGCACAGCTCCGGGAATTGATCAGCAGCCAGTTCCATATCGTCGATCGCCAGTTCGCCGCGCGCCACGCCGCATTCCAGCAGCTCGATCATCCGGGTGCGCATGATGTTGGGCCCGCTTTCATAGAACGCGCGGCCCAACTCGGGGAATCGGTCAGCCTCTGCCACGCAGATCCGAAAAATGCGCTGTCCAAAGTCAGAAGTGATGATGTTTACAAACTCCCAGCCCACCGCGCGCAGAATTTCCGCCAAGGGCGCGTCCATGTCGATCGCACCAATCGCCTGTTCGGCCTGTCGGTTGCACTCGCGCCGGGCAATTTCCATAAACAACAGGCGCTTGTCGGCGAAATAGCTGTACAGCGTGGCCTTGGACACGCCTGCCGCGCGGGCGATATCGTCCACGGATGCGCCTTCGAACCCGTCGCGCATGAACACCTCCCGCGCGCCTGAAAGCACCTGATCGAACTTGCGTCCCTGCTTAATTTCGCTGCCACCGTCCGGCATTTGCACCTCTGCCCAAGAAAGCCTCTATATAAACCGATCAGTTTAGTTTTCGCAAGCGTCAGGGCCTGTCAGGATCGCTGTGCCGCGCCTAAAGAGTTTTGACCATCGTCGTGCTGGCATTGAAACCGAAGATGTGGCGCAGTGGGCCCAAGGCGGTGGTTTTGGTCGCCACAAATCCCTCGCGTGCATAAAGCGCCTGCGCCCGTGGGTTGCTGTCAATCACGTCCAGCCGTACCTCGGCATAGCCGCGCCGCGCACCTTCATCGCAAATCGCCCGCAGCAGTGCCGTGCCAACGCCTTGGCCCCGCGCGCGTTCGGCGACAAAGACGCCGTCCATCAAAAAGCGGCTGTTTTCCGTGTCGCGTTCCAACATGTGCAACAGCGCCGCGCGCCACGTCGCCCCCCACAACCCATAAATTGCCTTCAGGTCGGAAAATTCACCGCCAACAAGCGCGCTTTTGGCAGTTTTGAACCCTGCAACGCCCAGCAAGGTGCCATCGTCCGCATGGATGCTGATCCCGTGGGTCGGGTCAAATACGCGGGTGACAAAGGCCTGTCCCTTGTCCGCAGGCCCAAGGGCGATATGCAGCTTGGCTGCAAAGGCCTGCCAGTAAAGCGCTGCGGCCTCTGGGATATCCGCGTCTGGAACCGGGCTTTGCAGGATCACAGGCCAAACCCAGAGAACGGCAGAAAACGCACCGGATCGCCAGGCGAGATCGTGCAGGCGGCGTCAGGCAGCTCAACCAGCCCGGCGGCCCAGCTCAACCCCGAAATTCGCCCCGACCCTTCGGACGGGAAAACCTCGACCCGGCCTTCGGTGATCCGCGCGCGCAGGTATTCCCGGCGGCCCGCTTTCTTGGATTTTGCAAAGCCTGCAGGCAGGTCAAAGGCGACCGGCTCTACCCATCCCGCGCCCGCAAGTTGATGCAAGGCCGGGCGCGCAAATATCAACGTGCAGACCTGTGCCGCAACCGGGTTCCCCGGCAGGCCCAGCACCGGCATCCCCCGCCATTGCCCCATGGCCAGCGGGCGGCCCGGCTTGACCGCGACGCGCCACAGCGCAAAGGACCCGCTGTCCTGCAACAGGGCTGATACGTGGTCTTCGTCACCCCCTGACGCCCCGCCAGAGGTCAGCACCGCATCGCAGCGCTGTGCTGCATCATCTAGCAGGGCGGCAAGCCCATCGCGCGTATCAGGCGCACGACCCAGATCAACAACCGCGAACCCCCAGCGCGCAAGCGTCGCGCGTAGCATTGGGCCATTGGCGTCGTAGACCTGCGCGTCGGTGGCGGGCGCGCCCGGTGCCAGCAACTCATCCCCGGTTGACAGCACCCCGACCCGCAGCCGCTTATGCGCGCGGACCGTGCCGATGCCCACCGCTGTCAGCGTCCCCAGATCGGCAGGCGTCAGCACCCGGCCGATGGGCAAAACCACATCGCCAGCCGCCATATCCTCACCCGCCTTGCGCGCGTTGGCCCCGCGCTTCAGCGGCCCGTGAAAGGCGATGTGGTGTGCAGTCGCGCTGACGTCTTCCTGCAGCACGATGCTGTCCACGCCTGCGGGCAGGATTGCCCCGGTCAGGATGCGTACAGCCTGCCCCGCAGGCACCACGCCGTCATAGGGCGCGCCTGCTGCCGCCCGTCCAGCGACCAGTGGCATGTGTTGCGGCCCCTCTGCGGCGGGTCCGGCAAAGGCATACCCATCCACGGCTGCATTTGCCGCAGGTGGATGGCTGCGCTGCGCCTTGGCAGGGGCGGCCAGAATGCGGCCAGCCGCGTCCGTCACGGCAATGTCTTCGGTGCCAACGACAGGTGTCAGGTGGTTGCGCAGATGCGCCATGGCATCATCGACCGGCGTCCAATAGGCCCCCTGCGGCATCGCAAAACAATCGTTGCGCAACGGCGGCGGTGTCAAACGCCCGGCCAACAGGGCCTCTTGCCCAAGCCCCAAGACCCAACCCTCTGGATCTGGGGGTCGGTCCAGCATTTTTGCCCAATCATCTGCCGACAGGGCCGAAAAGCGCGCGGCATATAGCGCGACCTGTGCTGCATCCTTGATCGGATGGCCGTCCAGCCGATCGTCCAGCAGTGAGAAATAGGTTTCGGCCAGTACAACAGGTGTATCCGCCGCCTCAAACGGCCAAACCTTCAGGTCCTTGCCGAACGTCTGCCGCAACCGCGACAGCATCGGCAGCCCCATGATCACCTGTCCGCCAACCGCACCAACCCCGCCAAGCTTGAAGGGTGACTGTGCGCCAGACGCGGCCTTGTCGGCCTGCCGAAACTCCGAGAACGGCTGAGATTGATAGTTGTCCTTGTTCCTTGGAAGATCAGGGATGTCTCGCTTCAGCCCATTGAACCAGAACGGGCCTTCACCCACAAAGAAACGGTTCAGCTTTGCGGCGACATCAAACCGATTGTTTGCCTTTGGAGTGTCTTCGACTTCGCGCTCGAACCAATCCCAAAGGTCAAAAACATCCTCAGAGCCGACAATCTGCGTGGCAAAACCGCTCGGGTAGGCAAAGCACAAATCAAAACCAACAAGGATGCGACGTCCCTGCGCACGTTCAGTACGAATGGCATCCTTGATCCATGTTTCCGCAACCTGTCTGTTGCGCAGATAAACGGGATCGTCTGCGCTCCCATCTCGCGCGATACTTGCCCAGATTGCATCGCTGCGTGGTTTCGGACCAAAGCCGTTAGCGGCCGACCAATCCACCATGATCACGGTGTCAAAGCTCACAATCCGACCTCTTGCAGGATGAAATCCGCAATTGCCACCGTATCATCCAGATCAAATCGTGGGCAGGGGACATTGACAGCGGCGTCACTTGCCACGCCGCGCACGGTGGGGTCACCGGGCGCAAGCAGCGGATGCCCGGTCGCGTGTCGATACGCCTCGATCTTGGGATGGGCATCGCGCTTGTAGCCCTCGACCAGCACCAGATCGACCGGATCAAGCCGGGTCAGCAGATCGGCCAAGGTCGGTTCAGCTGCGTAACGCAGCTCGCTCATCAGCGCCCAGCGGGTGCCAGAGGCCAAGAGCACCTGATTGGCCCCCGCCACGCGGTGCCGATGACTGTCCTTGCCCGGCTGATCGACGTCAAAGCTGTGATGCGCGTGTTTCAACGTCGACACACTGAACCCGCGCCCGGCAATCTCTGTCACGAGGCGTTCCATCAGCCCGGTTTTGCCCGCATTCTTGAACCCGACGATGCCAAAGACGTTCATAGCATTGCCTGCGCTTTGCTTAGATCATCAGGCGTGTTGACGTTGAAGAACTGGATGTCGTCGGGAAATTCCGCCGTGCCAGCCCCGTGCTCTGCGGTCCATTGCACCACCTTGCGCAGCCCGCCCTCCAGCGCTGCGCGCAGATCATCGCGCAGTGCCACGGGCCACAACCCGAAGGTCGGCTGCCGCCCCGAGGGCGAGGCCGCCAGCGCCAGCCCTTTGTCGCCCCCCGCCAGCAACAGCCTTGGCACCAGATCGGCAGGCAAAAACGGCGTATCTGCCGCAGCCGTGACGATGTGATCCGCGCCCTGCGTCGCGGCCCAATCAAGCCCCGCCAGCACGCCAGACAGGGGTCCGGCAAAACCGGCGATGCTATCGGCCACAACAGGCAATCCCAGATGTGCAAACCGCGCGGGATCGCCATTGGCATTCAGCGCTAGCCGCGCCACCTGTGGATCCAGCCGGTCGATCACATGGGTGATGATCGGCTGCGGCCCCAGTGGCAACAGCCCCTTGTCGCCGCCGCCCATCCGCGTGGCCTGTCCACCGGCCAGAATGACACCCAAGGGTTGTTTCATCTTGGCAACCGACCGGGGGCCAGCCCCCGGACCCCCGAGATTATTTTGGCCAGAAGAAGGACGATCATTCCGCCGCCTTTCGCGCGGATTTGCGGGGTTCGTCGGGCACATCTGCCGGGTCGATGTCGCGGATCAACCGGTCTTCGCCCGCCAGACACACAAACCGTTGCCCCTTCATCCGGCCAATCAGCGTCAGCCCGACCTGTCGCGCGATCTCGACCCCCCAAGCCGTAAAGCCTGAACGCGAGGCAAGTACCGGGATGCCCATCAATGCGGTCTTGATCACCATCTCGGACGTCAGCCGCCCGGTGGTGTAAAGCAGCTTGTCGCCCGCGCTGACCCTTTCGGCGTGCATCCAGCCCGCGATCTTGTCGACCGCGTTGTGGCGGCCCACGTCCTCCATATAGACCAGCGGCTGCGCGCCCTGACACAGCACCGTACCGTGAATGGCACCGGCCTCAAGATAAAGGCTTGGCGTGCGGTTGATCTTGGCCGCCAGCGCATAAAGATCAGAGGTCCGCACAGATGTTGCAGGCAGGGTGACACCCGTCAGCCCTGCCATCATGTCGCCAAAAACCGTGCCAACCGCACACCCGCTTGTGCGGGTCTTCTTGGCCAGCTTTTCCTCGTGATCCGTCTCGCGTGCGGTGCGCACCACGACCGTTTCAACCTCGGCATCAAAATCGACGCCCGTCACTTCGTCACTGTCCAGCAGCATCCCCTGATTACGCAGAAACCCCAGCGCAAGATATTCCGGGTAATCCCCGATCGTCATCGCAGTAACGATTTCGCGCCGGTTGAGGTAGATCGTCAGTGGCCGTTCCTCGATCACATGCAGATCAACCGGCGCGCCGGTCTGGTCAAAACCATGCACCGCGCGCGTCAGCCCATCAGCACCCGGGGCAGGGGCGATCACATAATCTGATGCGTTTTCAAGACGTGCCAAATTGAACCTCTGTGCCCATCGCGGTAACGCTTGTGCCAGCACTTCCAAGCTAGGCTAATCTCGTGACCGCTGCTACCGTCAAATCCGTCTACAAAAAGGGCCTGCGCGACGGCGCGCCGTTCCTGCTGATGGCTTTGCCCTTTGCCACCTTCTTTGGTGTTGCGGCGGCAGAGGCCGGATTGCAACTGGCGCAGATCTTCGCCTTTTCGCTGTTGGTGATCGCCGGTGCGTCGCAGTTCGCGGCGCTGCAAATGATGATCGACAATGCGGCCATCGCACTGGTGCTGCTGGCCGCACTGGCCGTCAATCTGCGTATGGCGATGTATTCTGCCGCCCTCGTGCCGCACCTTGGGGCAGCACCACTTTGGCAGCGGGCGCTGGTCGCTTACATCAACTTCGATCAAAGCTACATGCAAAGCATGATGGAATATGAAAAACGCCCCGACCTCTCGCCGTCATTGAAGGCGTGGTACTTTCTGGGCGTTGCCTCTCTGATCTCGCCGGCCTGGGTGATCGCAACGGTGGTCGGCGCCTTGATCGGCAAGGCGATCCCGCCGGAATGGGCGCTCGATTTTGTTGTGCCGATCATGTTCATGGCGATGGTCGGCCCAATGCTCAAGTCATTGGCCCATGTGGCGGCGGCGCTGACCTCTTGCGCGGTGGCGCTGGCGCTGCTGGGGCTGCCGTCTGGCATGGGGCTGATCGTTGCGGCGTTCTGTGCGATGGGCGTCGGTGCGGCGGTCGAAACATGGATGGAGCGCCAATGAACTATTCTCAGGCAGAGATTTGGCTTATCATCGCCCTGATGGCGCTTGGTACTTATCTGATCCGGTTCTCATTTCTGGGCCTGATCGGCGACCGCCCAATGCCGCCGCTGGTGTTGAAGCTGCTGCGGTTTACCCCGGTGGCGGTCCTGCCCGGCATGGTCGCCCCGCTGGCGCTGTTCCCCGACGCAACCGGCGGCCAGACAGAGCCGGTGCGCCTTGTGGCAATCATCATCGTGCTGGTGGTCAGTTGGTGGCGCAAGAATGCGCTTTGGGGGATCGTGGCAGGGGCGGTGGCGTTCTACGCGGGCCTTATTGCGACTGGGCAGCTCTGATCTGCATGTCGATCTGCTGCGCGGCAAGGGCTTTGTCGTCGCTGTCGCTTTCGCGGTACTCGGCGGTTTCGACGCCCGGCAATTGCGCAAACCCCTCGGACAAGGTGTTGGGGAACCAGGTCTGCGGCAAGCCGCCAAAGCCCGGCAAACGGCGCAGAATTGCGCTGGTCGCACGTGTGCAATTGGCCTTGGCCACGGGGCCATTGCTCATCACCAGTTGCAACGCCTGTTCTGCGACCTGCGGTGACACAACCACCTTTTGGCTGATGATATAGAAGGTCTCGCGCGCGTGATAAGACGCGTAGTATTGCTCAACCCTTGGGTTGAACCCAAACAGCACATCGTTGCGCTCTGGGATCGTGGGGTGGCCGAATGTGCCTGCAGGGTCGAACATCACGCGCTGGCTGGCGTCCACCAGCAACGCGGTATGCGCACCGCTGCCGGAATCGGCGCTTTTCATCGTGTAGAGGGTCAGCGATTTCGGGCCTGTGCCGCGAAACGCCTTGGCCCGGACGACATCGTCAGGGGCCCAGACGGACTCTCCACTACCGCAGGCCGCCAGCCCGGTGCAGGCGACGCCGGCCAGAAACGCCCGGCGCTGCATCAAGCGTTGACGAGCGCCATAAAGATCAGGACAGCAATGATCAGGATAACCGCGCGCTGGGTCATCTTGATGAACCCGTCAAAGGTCTTTTCCTGAACGCTGATATCCATTTCGCCGTGTTTGTGATCTGCCATGGTCATGTCCTCAAATCAGATGTTGCGCATCGTCTAGACGATAACGCGCGGCCTGTCACGGGGTCAGGCGGTCGCATCGCCGCCGCGTTCAAGCGCTTTGGCCAACTGGAAACCGATCCGGTTCGGCTCTGCATGATCGGCAGGCTTGGGGGCGGCCACCAGCATGACGTTTAACTGGCTGACATGCTGCACCAATTGCGTGCGCGCACCGCGATCGGTGCGCCCGTAAAAGGTAATCAGATCTGGGTCAAAATAGCCCAAGCCCTGAATGGTAATCATCCCGCCTTCACCTCCGACAAGGCCCATGCCCACCTCGTGATCGGCATCCAGCCCCTCTTCGAAGTTGCGGATATAGTTGATCAGCCGCTCATAGGCCCATTGCGCGGGGCTCTTGCCGCTGGGTGATTCCTTCAACGCTGGCGGCAGCGACAGCGGTGTCTGCACCGGCCCACCGCAATGTACCTCTTGCGTGGCAGGTATCGCTGCGTTTTCGACAATCTCTGCGCTGGTGTCGATTGTGTTCATCGGGTTGGTCATAGAGGTACCGCTGTTGTTTCCTTGATCTCTTCCATAACGAAACTGGCCGAGATATCCGATACAGAAATCCGTGAGGTCAGCCGTTTGTAAAACGCATCATAGGCCGGCACATCCGCAACCCTGACCCGCAGCACATAGTCCAGATCACCGGTCATCCGGTACGCGCCAACAACTTCTGGCATTTGGCGCAACACGTTCTGAAACGTCTCGATCCAGCCGGTTTCATGGGCATTCGTGCGAATCAACACCATCGCTGTAAGGGGACATCCGGCGGCACCGGGATCAACCAATGCCACCCGCGCGCGAATAACGCCCGCCTTTTCCATCTGCTTGATCCGCCGCCAGCAGGCATTGCGCGAAAGTGCTACCCTTTCACTGATCTCATCCACACTTAATGTGGTGTCGATCTGAAGCAATTTCAAAATACGGCGATCAATTTCGTCGATCTTATCGGTCATACTTGGGATGGTATCCCAAAAGTTAGCGAATGCACAACGTTCTTTGGGACCCGCCGACACCCGGCATGGGCTACTTTCTCATCAATGCCGGAACAAGGAGCGTTCAGATGTCCGAAGCCACCACTCACACCACCACTAACAGGGGCCTTTTTGCGCGTGTATTCATGGATCACCCCGCTTCGGTAAACGAGACCTATTTTGGTCACATGCGGTTTGCCTTTGGGTTCAGCTTCTGGCTGGCTGTCGCGGCAGGGGCAGCATTGGTCCACGCCTTCATCCCGGCGCTTTGTGAAACAACCGCAAGCCGCATCCTGCAGCGGTTGCACGCACGTATCAGCAACCGGCACTAGGATGTGTCGCATTGCAGGTTATATCGGCCCGGCAATCCCGCTGGAAAACATCGTCACCGCACCGCAGCATTCGCTGCTGGAACAAAGCCAACACGCGACCGAGGCCAAGATCGCAGTGAACGGTGATGGCTTTGGGCTTGCGTGGTACGGCGACGGGACCGCACCTGGTCTCTTTCGCGATGTGCTGCCTGCGTGGGCCGATAGCAACCTGGCGCACCTCTGCCGCATGGTGCAAAGCCCGCTGTTTCTGGCGCATGTCCGCGCCTCAACCGTCGGCGAAACCAGCCGTGTGAACTGCCACCCTTTCACCCACGGGCGCTGGTCGTTCTGCCACAACGGCCAAATCCCGCATTTCGCACAGATTCGCCGTCGCATGGAACAGGCCCTTCCTGATGACCTCTATGCCGCGCGCCAAGGCACCACGGACAGCGAGGTGATCTTTCTGACCCTGCTTGCCAACGGGCTGGATGATGACCCTCAGGCCGCACTTGCCGCGACATTGGCCCAGATCGGACCGCAGGTCGGTGCGCCGATCAAGCTGACATGCTGCATGACGGATGGCGACCAACTCTTTGGCTTTCGCCATGCCTCGTCCGGGGCGGCACCTACATTGTATCTGTCCGGCGCTCTTGATAACGGAGGCCGCGCAATGGCCTCTGAACCGCTGTGTTCCACGGCAGATCGCTGGACAATGATCCCAACCGACACTCTGTGCCGGCTGGACCGTGCGGCCTGCCAGATGGTGCCACTCGCGGCCTAATGCCGGGTCTGGCTGAACCGCGCCATGCCGCATTCCAACGCGTCCAGACATGCGCCGTCAAAGGCGCTGCCCACCTCCTTGCGCATCATTTCAAAAACGTCCGCAATCGGGATTGGCCCGCGGTAGGGGCGTTCAGCTGACAGCGCATCAAACACATCTGCGATCGTGACCATCCGCACCTCCAGGCTGATCTCTTCGCCACCCAGACCCAGCGGATAACCACCCCCGCCCAGCTTTTCGTGGTGACCATGGGCAATCGGGGCGATGTCGGCATACGCGTCAATCTGGCTCAGCACCCGCGCGCCATTGGTCGGGTGATGCCGGATCATCATCCACTCGGCATCGTCCAGCTTGGCAGGTTTGTCCAAAACCTGATTGCTGACCCCAAGCTTGCCCAGATCATGCAACAGGGCCCCCCGCCGCAGCCACCGGCGGTGCCGCGTGCTAAGCCCCATTTCTTCCGCGATCATATCGGTATAAAGCGTCACGCGCCCCGAATGGTCCGCCGTATAAGGGCTCTTGGCGTCAACAACGTCTGAAAACGCGGTGGCGACGTCATCCAGAAACCCCTCTGTCACGGGCGTTTCGTTTTCGGCTGGTGGCAGCTGAAATACGATGTCGGCGATATGTGGATCGTTCAGATCGGCCCAGAACCCGGCATCCCGCGCCAGCCTTTCCATCGCGCTGACCAGGTCGGGATCAAACCAGGTGCCCGACCGCCGCCGCACCTCTGTCATCGCCGCATCGCGCCCGTCGCCGCGGTGAAAGACGTCCAGCACCTGCGCCAGCAACGCGATGTTACCCGCCCGAGGGATCGCAGTTCCCGCCAAACCCTCTGGCTTGCCGCCACCGTCCCAATGTTCATCAAGCGCCATGATCCCCGCCTGTACTGCCCTGGAAAACCGCATCTTTGCGGCAATCTCGGCCCCGCGCTGGCAGCGTGTGTCGATCAGTTCGCGGCTGATGTCGCCGCCGTTTTGCATGATGTTGACGATGGCGCGAAATCGCTCTGACAGGCCCGATTCCAACCCGGTCTTGGAAAAGACGAACCGCAGTGCGGACGACAGCGACCCGTCAATCGTCTTGAAATCGCGTTTGAAACTGATGTCGTCGGTAAGATACAGCGCACAAATCCGCGCCGCGTTGGACGAACACCCCAGATCCTTCAGCAGCAGGGTGTAATAGAGGTCCGAAAGCGCCTCACCCGCCATACCCAGCTGTTGGCCCAGACGGGTGCCAATATAGCAGCAGCGCACACAATGGCCGGGTGGCTGGCCTTCTGTCATATCCAGTGCATGGCTGAGCGGGGCCAGAATCTGGCTCATCCGCAGGGTCGTTGACGGTCGGTGGCGGCCATCACCCAGATAGAGTTGAAATGTCATGCGGGCGGTCTAGCCCAAAAGGGTTAATTGCCCGCTACAGCCTGAAACAAATACGCCCCGTCCGCGCCTGTTGTGCGCGTGACCTGACCGGTCTGGTGCAAGTGGTTCAGGTGCGCCACAGCCTCGACCAGCGCCAGACCATAGGCACCACCGTCAATCTCGCGCTTGAACAGCGGGACAAAACATTCTCCGGCGCTGCGGGGCGTGTCCAGATGCTCCAGAAGCCGGGTTAACGCGCTTTCGTGGTTTTCGATCATCTGGATCAACCGCAGCGGCAAACCGGTATAGGGCGCCTTGTGCCCGGCAAGGATGAGTTGATCGTCCGTGGCATGGGCCTTGAACGCTTCACAGGATGCCAGCCATTCGCCCAAAGGGTCAGCGTCTGGCTCGGTCGGATAGACACCGATATTGGCACTGATCGACAGCAGCAATTGGTCGCCGCCCACCACCAGATTGTCATCGCGGCTCCAGAATGTGGCGTGCTCGGGCGCATGGCCGTCGCCACAGCGTATGTCCCATGTCCGCCCGCCAAAACGGATCCGATCACCATCCTTGATGCGGGTATAGCCCTGCGGGATCGGGTCAACACAATCGGCAAAGTTGAACGGCCGCTCGGTCGCGCGCTTGGCCCGCACGTCCGGGTCCATACCCGCACGGGTGTAAAAGGCCAGCGCCTCGGGCGATGGCAGTGCCTGTTCATCCAGCACCAGCATCCGTGCCCACAAATAAGACGTGCGCGTGGTCACCAGCTCCGCGCCCTGCGCCATGAACCAGCCTGCCAACCCGATGTGATCAGGGTGATAATGCGTCACGATTACCCGGCTGACGGGCTTACCCTGCAAAGGCCCCACCAGCAGTTTGTCCCAGATCGCCTTGGTGCGTTTGGTCGAAAACCCGGTGTCGATGATGGTCCAGCTGTCGCCCTCGTCAAAGGCGTAGATATTCACATGGTCGAGCGCCATCGGCAGCGGCAGGCGCAACCACAGCACACCGGGGGCCACCTCGATTGCAGCACCCTCTGCCGGGATGTCTTGATACGGAGTTTTAATCATGGTCGGACCTTGCCTCAGGCACCAAGAATTTTCGACGAAAATTCTTCGCCCCCAAATCTTCGTCGAAAATTTGCTTTATGCCACAAGATCTTCGGGAGTGATGGCCATGACATCATCCGCGCCTTCGCGCACCTGCGCCAGAAGGCCTGCGAATTCCGGCAATTGCCGATTGATATAAAACGTCGCGAGGCGCTCTCGTGCCTCATCACCCGCAATGGCAGAGGTCAGATGCACATGCGCGCCCAGCACCCGCGCAAAGGCGCGCAGATATGGCACCGCACCGGCAAAGCGGTCCGTCATGTCCTGTTCAACGAGCCATTCGGTGGTCTCGCGCAGTGATTCCGCCGCACCCCAGACCGCTTCGGCCAGATCGGGCAGGGCGGCCTTGGCGATCTCTGCGCCCTGTTCGATATCTTCGATCAGACGGAAAGCAGCTTCGCCACCATCCATCATCTTGCGCGCGACAAGGTCCATCGCCTGAATGCCGTTGGTGCCCTCGTAAATCGCCGTCACCCGTACATCGCGGCTGAACTGCGCGGCACCGGTTTCCTCGACAAAACCCATACCGCCATGCACTTGCACGCCCGCGTTGGCGACCGCGATCCCGGTATCGGTGCCAAAAGCCTTGCAGATCGGCGTCAGCAAGGCCGCCCGCGCGGTCCAGGCTTCATCGCCCGTGGCTGCTGCCATATCAATGGCCACCGCATTCATCAGCGCAATTGCGCGCGCGGCATAGATGTCAGCCTTCATCTCGGCCAGCATCCGGCGCACGTCCGCATGTTCGATGATCGCACCACTGCCGCCCGCGCGACCCTGCTTGCGCTCTTGCGCATAGCTCAGCGCGTGTTGATAGGCGCCCTCTGCCGCGCCCACGCCCTGCACGCCAACACCCAGGCGTGCGTTGTTCATCATGGTGAACATCGCTGCCATACCGCCGTGTTCCGGCCCCACCAGCCAGCCGGTCGCGTTGTCATATTCCATCACCGCCGTGGGTGATCCATGCAGGCCCAACTTGTGTTCCAGACTGACCACCCGCAGGCTGTTGCGCGCTCCGGGATTGCCCTCTGCATCGGGGATGAACTTGGGCACCATAAACAGGCTGATGCCTTTGGTCCCCGGCCCCCCTTCGGGAAGCCGCGCCAGCACCAGATGACATGTATTTTCGGTGAAATCATTGTCGGCCCAGCTGATATAGATCTTCTGACCACTGATCTTGAACGACCCATCACCGTTCGGTTCCGCCTTGGACCGCAACGCGCCTACATCAGACCCTGCTTGCGGTTCTGTCAGGTTCATCGTGCCGTGCCATTCGCCAGAAATCAGCTTAGGGATGTAGAGCGCCTTGATGGCGTCGTCGGCGTGATGCTCCAGCGCCTCGATCTGGCCCTGGGTCATCAGCGGGTTCAACTGCAGTGCAAGGCACGCGCTCGACATCATCTCGTTCACGGCCGTGGTCAGGGTCATCGGCAGCCCCATGCCGCCAACTTCGGGGCTGGCGCTCATCCCGATCCAACCACCGTCCGCAATGGCGCGATAACCATCGCCAAACCCCGGCGACGTTCGCACGACACCGTTTTCCAACACCGCCGGATGCAGATCGCCCGCGCGGTTCAGCGGGGCCAGTACCTCTTCGCACATCTTGCCCGCCTCGGTCAGGATCGCATCCACCATATCCGGTGTGGCTTCGGCAAATGTGTCGGTCTCTGCGACAGCGGGAAAGCCGGTGACATGGTCCAGCAAAAAACGGAAATCAGCTACAGGCGCGCGATAGGGCATGGATCGTCCTTGGTCTGATGCGCGGCTTGGCAATTCGTCGGGCCGCGGCTATGCAATTGAAATCTTTGGTGCAGGGTAACCGCCCGGTGCCGCCCATCAACCGAAACGCCACGTCATGACCGCCGCCGCCCTTCGTCTTGCCCCGGATGCCGCAGGCCTTGCGCAAGCCGCAGAGTTGCTAACCGCCGGTCAGCTCGTCGCCTTCCCGACCGAGACGGTTTATGGCCTTGGCGCGGATGCTCGCAATGACGCCGCCGTGGCCGCGATTTATGCCGCCAAGGGTCGCCCCAGCTTTAACCCGCTCATCGTGCACCTGCCCGATCTGAAGACCGCGCGCCGCTATGTAGAGTTTGACGATGCCGCCGAACGGCTCGCCGCGGCTTTCTGGCCCGGCGCGCTGACACTTGTGCTGCCCCTGCGCCCGGATGCGGGGATCTCCAAACTCGTCACGGCTGGTCTGCCGACACTTGCAGTCCGTGTGCCTGACCATCCGGTGGGGCAGGGTCTGCTCGCGGCTTTTGGCGCACCTGTGGCAGCACCTTCTGCCAACCCCTCTGGCCGGGTCAGCCCAACAAGCGCCAGCCATGTTCTGGCTGGTCTGGGCGACCGGATTGCCGCCGTGGTGGACGGAGGGGCCTGCGGCGTGGGGCTTGAATCCACGATCCTTGCAACCCAGCCGCCCACGCTCTTGCGCGCTGGTGGTATCCCGGCAGAGGCGCTGACCGCTTGCCTAGGTGCACCGCTTGCTGTCGACACGACACCCACCAGCCCGACCGCTCCGGGGCAACTCGCCTCGCACTACGCGCCGCGCGGGGTGGTCCGCCTGAACGTGACCGCGCCGAACCCGGACGAGGTGCTGCTGGGCTTTGGCCCGGTCGAGGCCGCCCTGAACCTGTCCCCCGCCGGTGACGTGACGGAGGCGGCCGCAAACCTTTTTGAAATGCTGCATAGGCTTGATGCGATGCAGGCCACATTGATCGCCGTCTCACCGATCCCGGACCACGGGCTGGGGGCTGCGATCAACGACCGGCTGCGCCGCGCCGCCGCGCCGCGCAGCTGAAACCCCGGCGCGATAAGAAATTGCTTGAGCCGTGCGCGCTCGAGCCCCTTACTGTCACCGGGGGCCTCGGGGCCGAACTTTTCAAAAGGCGGCACAATGTCTTTTTTCAATCACCACCACAATCCTGCCCGGCGGATGCGGCAACTTATTATCCCTGCACGCGGCGGCCCGCTGCGGCCAATGCCGCACTGAGCTGCGGCAATGACTTTTCTGCGATGCTGATCGAGGCATACACAGATTTCTCTATCTCTAAAGGAAACAGCCATGCCCCATGACTACGACAGCGGCCGTTTGAACCTGCCATTCGTTGGGATTTCGACTTTTGGCAAATACGACTACCTTGCCGATTGGTCGGCAATCGACGCCGATGTGGCCGTCCTTGGCGCTCCTTTCGACTTTGGCACCCAGTGGCGACCCGGCGCGCGCTTTGGTCCGCGCGCGATCCGTGAGGCATCGACGCTTTTCGCCTTTGGCCATGCGGGCGCATACGATCACGAAGACGATGTGACCTATCTGGGCGAAGGCACCCGGATCGTGGACATAGGTGACGCCGACATCGTGCACACCGACACCAACCGCAGTCACGCCAATATCGAAGCCGGTGTGCGTGCGATCCTCGATGCCGGCGCGCTACCGGTGGTGCTGGGCGGGGATCACTCGGTCAATATCCCATGCGTGCGCGCCTTTGCTGAACGCGGCCCGATCCACATTCTGCAAATCGACGCGCATCTGGACTTTGTTGATGAACGCCACGGCGTGCGCTTTGGGCACGGCAACCCAATGCGCCGGGCCGCGGAACAGGACCACGTCACTGGTCTGTCGCAATTCGGTATCCGCAACGTGTCCTCAACGGCCAAGTCAGGCTACGCCGATGCCCGAGCGATGGGCTCCGACACCCTGTCCGTGCGCCAGTGCCGCGCGCTGGGCACCGACGCGCTGCTGACCCGCATCCCCGCCGGGGCTGACATCTACCTGACCATCGACATCGACGGCTTTGACCCTTCTATCGCGCCCGGTACCGGCACCCCCAGCCACGGCGGGTTCCTGTATTACGAGGTGTTGGAATTGATCGCCGCCGTCGCCAAACGCCAGCGCATTGTGGGTATCGACTTGGTCGAGGTCGCCCCCGATTACGACCACACCGGCGGTACGGCGATCCTGGCCGCGCAACTGCTGCTCAACATTATTGGTCGCGTCCTCTACCACCGCGCCTAACACTCGGCTTGCACCCGACATCGCGTGAAAGTCGCAGCGACTGCCCGCACTGGTGCGTCGCGACCCATGTGAAACTGGTGTCATTGAGCGTCATCATGCGTGTCCACCACCACAGCAACTGATCGCCGACTTGCCTGACGGTTGCACTGCCAAATCGCGCCGCCGCAAATCCGGTGGCGTTTTTTGCAAGACCGCCTGAAATCGCCATGCCACCACAAACCGAAACAAAAAGCGTGCGGCTTATCCGGCAGAGACCCGTTCTTCGCAATACTGCAGCGCCTCACTCAGCAGGTCATCGACGTTGGGGTCAACGATACCAAGCACATCAAACTGCTCTTTTATGCCGCGCAGATAATCGAGAGAGCTGCCCATGAACCCTTCACCCGTTGCAACGTAACGGATTTGTTCCGCACGCGTTATATCAGGCGCCATGATGACAGAGCTGTGGTCGGCCAGAAAAGTAAGCGCCGGGATCGTGCCCCATGTCGTCTCTGTCTCGATCAGTTGCGGCACATAGCCGGGGCCGACAAATTCGCGCGCCCACAAGACATCCGTTTCTTCGGCGATGATCGCCTCTGGCACACGGAACACCAAACCGTCGCAGCCCTGTCCGACATCCAGTGCCGCCATCAGTCCGGGCGCGTCCTGAGTCCCACGCCCGCCATAGATGTCGCGCAGAATAAAGGCGCGGGCGTGACCGGGGGCATGGGCGCGCAGCACCTTGTCAAAACGCAATGCAGGGTTCCACATCAGCGACCCATAGGCAAAGACCCACAAATCACCCTCATGCCCAGCCAGCGTGGCATTCCGAGACGCGCGCCGCTCCTCTGGCGTGTGTAGCAAATGCCAAAACGGGGCGGTTTCGGGGTTTGCCAGCATGACCTCTCGCAAGTCATTGACGCGAAAGTAGCTGCTAAGCGGATCAATGATCTTACCCCGAAGTCCGGGGTGTTCCGCATAGGGATCGTTCGTCATGAAATGCCCCGTTTTCAATCTGGTAACGGCTGTATGGCGGCAAACCGTTAAGACACCTATAGGACCCGTACAACTTTTTGGCGAATTCAGCGCTAACCGGCGTTTTGTCGCTCAACATAGGCGCGCAATTCTTCCGCCTCGCGGCGGGCATCCCGCAGACCGTCCATCGCCGCGCGCAATTCCGCCTCGGTCTGGGCCAACTGGTTGGTGATCTCGGCCTCGCGCTGCTGCAAATAGGTGATCGCCTGATCGCGTGTCTCTTCGGCCTCGTGCAGCGCCTGTGCCATCTTGTCCAATTCGCCGACCTCGGCCTTGGTGACGCGGGTGAAACGGTTGACCAGCCAGCTTGCAAACCAGCCCAGCATAAAAGCCACAAACAGGATGATGGCCGTAGCGATGATAAATTCTGTGCGATTCACGTCGTCGTCCTGTTGGTCATTCGCTCGGTGCAGCTTCGGCTTCAAGCTCTTCTAATGCAGTTGTTTCTTCGGGGATAGGCTCTGGCACGATCAGACTGAATTCGATGCGCCGGTTCGCCTCTCGGCCCGCTTCGGTTTCATTGTCTGCAATCGGGTCCGCCTCTCCGAAACCCACGGCCTCAAAGCTAGCGACCGGCACACGGCGCACACGCAACGCCGCCAGCACTGATTCTGCGCGCTGCTGGGACAATTGCTGGTTCATCTCTTCACGGCCCTGACTGTCGGTGTAACCCGCGATCTGAATCTTTAGATCAGGACACTTTTGCAGGATTTCGGCAATGTCATCGACAACCGGCTGCGTGTCTGCGGTGATTGAGGCGGAACCGGGATCAAACAGAATCTTGCGCGCCTCTGTCACCACGCCGATCCGGGCCACACATTCCTCTGGCGTGGGCAGGGCGGCAATCGGGTCCAGCGTTTCGACATAGGTGACGTCAAGTTCAACCTTGGCATTCTGGCCCAGTTTGTCGATCAGCAGGCTGGTGATCTCGGTATCGGCATTGGCGTTTCCGGTGTTGCCCGTAATGCTGACCAGATCAGGTTCTACGACGACAGCCCCGTTGGACAGCTCTGACAAGGCATCGATCCCCGCCAGCACACGCACGGTCCAGCCTGCGGGCAATCCGTCAACAACGCGGGTCCCCATTGTGACATTGCGCTGCCCGAACTTGGCCTTGGCAAAGTTCTCGGCCGTGGTGTTGACCAGATCATCAGGCACTCGCCCGCGCAATTGCACGGCCCCTTCCGGCGACAGCGTGGCGGTGAACTGGGGCGGCCCTTCGGCGCTGGCGTCCTGTGGTTTGGGCAGGGTCGCATCCAGTGCAAAGACCTCTGGCAAAGCGTTTTCCAACTCGCCCACGGTCCGGTCAAACAGCGCCTGATCGGTGCCCAATGCAGCCTCGAGCGTGACGTCCGTGTCCGACAGGGTCACCGTGCCGCCGCCCAAGGTCGCCACAGCACCAATCGACAGCGCCACGGCGTCGCCCCAGGCGCGTGACGGCACCCCAAGGGCGTTGACGCAATTGGCCTTGCCGGTGAACCCCGCCGCAGTGGCCGCCGTCAGAATGCGCCGCTCGGCCTCGGCGCTGTCAACTGTGCAGGCGACAAAACGGGATGTGCCATCTTCCAGCACGAACCGCGTGGTGTAGGGCGAAATGACAGGGCGCGGCGCGGTAATTGCCACGGCCATCGCAATGCCGTCGGGTCGGTTGCGCGCCAGACTGGTTTCCATCCGGCTCTTTTCTTCGGCGCTGTCGGCAATCGCATTCACCGACACCCGCGTTGCCGTGACAGAGATCTTGCTACGCTCCAATTCTGACAGCGCCCGCAATGCGTAATTTAACGCAGGGCGCCATGTGTCAGGCACCGCGTAATCGGCCATCTCCAGCAGATCAGTGACCGGCTGATTGCCTGCCAGCCTTGTAATCCGATTGGTCAATTCTTCGCGGTTGGTGTCCGCGGGGATCAACCCGATCAAGGAAATTCCACTGTCGTTGCGCAAGATTTCAATCGCGAACTCTGGCGGGGCGATGCCCGCACTGTCCGCCACGCTCATCACGTCAATGACACGGCTGGCGTCCACGATCCGTCCGGCAGCAGAGATCGCCCGGAACCGGGATGCCTCGCTTGGTGCTTCGCCCTCGATGATCACTTGCAGTCCGTCCCCGATGACAGAGGCCCATTCGTGCCCCTTGTCCAGCAAGTCCTCTTGAACGGCCACGACAGACCGGTCCTCAACCACGCCCACAGCCGCTCGCGCCGCCAGAACAGAGACGAAGGCCGCAAGGATAAAGACGCCGATGCGCAGGAAGAGTGAAGAGAGCCGCATGAATCTCCAGGTGGGTTGACCGCGTGCCCTTCAATAGGGGCTGACGCGCAATGGTTCAATCACACGAAAAGGGCGATGGCAAAAAACGGCAGGGGCAACAGGCCCGCATTCCGGTTGGATCGGAAGATCTTGAGCAACCCGTCACTGTCATCGGGATTGAACCGTGCCAATTGCCATGTCAGGTGCCAGGCCAACGCCCAAGGGCCGCCTAACGCGATCACAAGGCTCAGGATGGACCGGTCCTGGCACGCCAGCACCACGGCGACCCCCATCAGCAGCAACGTTGCGACCAGAAAGCCGCGCAACCAGACTTTGGATGAATCACCAAAAAGCCGCGCAGTTGATTTCACCCCGATCAGCGCGTCATCTTCGGCGTCCTGATGGGCATAGATCGTGTCATAAAACAACGTCCACGCGATGCCCGAGACATAAAGCGCAAACGCCGCCCAGCTCAGCTTATCGGTATGCGCGGCCCAGGCCAGCAGCGCGCCCCAGTTGAACGCCAGCCCCAGAAACACCTGCGGCCACCACGTGAACCGCTTGGCAAAGGGGTAAATCGCAACCGGCGCCAGGGCCAGGATGCCCAGCCAGATCGCCGTGGGGTAAAATGTCAGAAGGATGAAAAACGCCAGTACGGCCTGCGCCACCATCCAGATCACCGCCCCCCAGACCGTGACTTGCCCCGCCGGAATCGGCCGCGACCGTGTGCGGGCGACAGATGCGTCAATTTTGCGGTCGGTGATGTCATTCCACGTACAGCCCGCGCCGCGCATCAAAAAGGCACCAATCCCGCAGCCTGCTACGGTCCACAGATCATGCACGCCGTACCGCCCGGTGGCTAAGATTGCCAGCGCAAGCCCCCAGAGGCACGGCACATAAAGCAGCCAGGTCCCAATCGGCCTGTCCGCCCGGCTTAATCGCAGAAACGGGCGTGTGGCGCGGGGTGCCATGGTATCAACCCAATTGCCCGCGCTATCGGCCACAATCCCGTCTGGCGTTGGTGAAGGCTCGGTCATATGTTGCGCCCATGGCATCCAAGGTTCGGCTTTTTGTAGATCACCCGCTGGGGGCAGGGCAATCGGTTCCGTTGTCGCGCGAACAGGCGAACTACCTGTTTGCCGTGATGCGGCTGCCCGTTGGCAGTGTTCTGTCGCTCATCAACAGCCGCGACGGCGAATGGGACGCTGAGGTGGTCGAGGGTAACAAGCGCGGCGGCATCCTGCTGTGTCAGTCCCAGACCAAACCGCTCTTGCTGCCGCCTGATCTTTGGCTGCTCTTCGCGCCCATCAAAAAGGCCCGCACCGATTTCATCGTTGAAAAGGCGGTGGAAATGGGCGCGCGGCGGATCATGCCTGCGCAAACCGACTTCACCAACGAAAAGACCCGAGTAGACAAGCTGCGCGCCCACGCAGTCGAAGCGGCAGAGCAATCGGGCGGCACCTTTGTGCCGCCCGTCACAGAGGTTCAAAAACTCGACGCTCTATTGTCCAACTGGCCCGCCGACCGGCAGCTCATGTTCTGTGATGAGGCGGAGGTGGGTGTGAGGCCAACCCTGCCAAGCACGCAAGGCCCTTGGGCGATCCTGATTGGCCCCGAAGGCGGATTTTCCCCCGCCGAACGCGCCCAACTCCACAACTTGCCCTTCACCCACCCCATCAGCCTCGGGCCCCGCATCCTGCGCGCAGACACCGCCGCCGTTGCGGCCCTGACCCTTTGGCAACTGGCGCTGGGCGATTGGCGGTAAATCGCATTGCGGTTCTTGCGCGCCTCAGGCGGGCCTTGTCTGGCAAAACACAGTCCAAAACGCGCATTAATGATCTTGCGGGGGAGGGGGTCACACCGCGCCAGTTCGGGTCGGGCGCTCTGAAACCAGATATCCCACCGCCTCTGTCGGTGGGATCGCTTTGCCAAACAGGAAACCTTGTCCAAAATCGCATCCACGTGCCCGAAGGAAGGCCTCTTGCTCTGGCGTCTCAATGCCTTCTGCAATCACCTCCAGCCGCAGGCCTTTTGCGATGAAAATGAAGCCTTCGATAATGGTCTCGGCGGCGCGGTCGTGGCCGATACCGTGGACAAACGTCGTATCAATCTTCAGCTCGTCCATATGAAGCTGATGCAGGTGCGTGAACGACCCAAAGCCCGTCCCGAAATCATCCATCGCGAACCGCGTGCCCCTAAGGCTCAGCCGCTGGATCGACTCGCGGATTTCTGTCGCACCGCGGTCGAACAGAACATCTTCGGTGATCTCAAACGTCAGCATGGATCGAAATTCAGCGAAGTCATCCAGGATCGCTTCAATGATTGCGCGCGCGTCCCGAGAGGCCAATACCTCTTCAACAATATTGACCGAAACCTTTGGCACCTGATGCCCCGCCGCCTTCCACCTCGCCATCTGTTGCAGGGTCTGGCGCAGCATCGAATAGGTAAACTCACTTCCCAGCCTGTGGCTTTGAAGTTGCGGAAGAAACGCCCCGGGCATAATGACCTCGCCGGTTGGTTTTCTCCATCGGGCGAGGGCCTCGAAGCCTACGAAGTCGCCAGACCGCAGATCCACCTGCGGCTGATACCAGGGCTGAATTTCGCCATGTGCGATCGCCAAACGGATCTCTTTCATGCGGTTCAGGTCGGTTGCCGCGTCTGCCTTGAGCGTGTCATGGATCCGGTACGCAGATTGTCGCGCGGCTTTTGCGGTGAACATCGCCTGATCAGCCGCCATCATCAGCTTGTCCATATCCATGCCCAAGGCCTGCGTGGTCGCAATGCCGATGCTGCCTGAGATTTCAATGGCGCGTCCATCAAATCGTGCGGGGTGTTCAAAGACAGTCAAAATCCGCTGCCCAAGGTTCTTCGCCTGCTCCCGTGTCGCAATCCCTTGAACAATAAGCGCAAATTCATCGCCCCCGGTCCGTGCGACGATATCTCCTTCGCGCACCACATTACGCAGCTGTTTGGCGACAAATGCCAAAACGTAGTCTCCGGCCGCATGGCCAAACGTGTCGTTGATTGGCTTAAATCTGTTGAGGTCAATCGCGACATAGGCGTAGTGAACACCCGCATCCGCTTGGGCAAGACGTTGCTTGTACTCCTCCAACCCGGTGCGGTTCGCGATCCCCGTCAATTGATCGGACCGCGCGGCGATTTCAGCAATCTGTTGGGCTTTTTCAAGCTCTTCGCCGCGGGCGCGTTCCACCTCTGCCAATTCCTGAGCACGTTGCACGTCAAATTTCACGCGCATCTCCGCCATGCGCGCTTCGGTCTCCATGCGGAACAGCGATTGATCAAGCTCGGCATAGGCCTTGTAGGCAGGAAGGGCGGCGCGATAATCCCCGCGGGCCTCCATGATGCTCGCGATTTCAAGCTGAAACCAACGCTGCCACAGCGGGTAGGCGATTTCCTTTGCGATCCGCAGTCCTCGCCGCTGAACCTCCAAAGCGCCGTCTTGGTCACCCTGAGATAGCAGCGCTTTTCCGATGATCACCAACGCCTGACAAGTCACCCGCCGATCGTTCAGCGATTGCCCCAGATCAGCCGCCTGACTGGCCAACCAGTGCGCGCGGCCAAATCGGCCCATCTCCAATTCAACGGTTGCCATGACTTCCAGCGTATAGGGCAACACCACAGCGTTGCGCGACCTCCTGGCAAGTCGCACGGCCTTTCTGGCCGGGGCCCAAGCCGGATTGACATCCCCCTTGCGTAACAGAATGCGCGCGCGGATATGGTATGCGTGGGCCAGTTCGGACAAATGGTTGCCGCCACTGGCCAAAGTGATCGCGTCGTCAACAAGTGCCAAAGCATCGTCAAACGCGCCCGAGTAGGACAGAATTGTCGCCTGAACGAGAAACAGATCAACCCGGGTCGAGATAGACCCATCAAATCCAAGCATTTCCAAAGCCTGCCGGATCAAGTCCGACGCACTGTCCTGGCGCCCCTGACTATAAAGCAGCACCGCCCGCCCGGCCATCGCCTCAATGCGTTGAAGTCTGACATCGTCGCTGATGAGCAAACGTTCCGCTTCCAGAAAATAGGTGTTTGCCCTGGCAAAGTTACCAGTCCAGCGATCGTGCCATCCAAGCACACGCGCAGCATGCCCAAGCGTCACTGAATTTGCTGTGTCGGACGAGGTCTTGATACGGGAATAAACAAGTTCGGCTTTGGATTGGCTCAGCTTCGGGTTTCGCCACCTCAACAACCATGCGCGCGACACGACCCTTGCATCGCGGTCATCAGAACCCTTTGCCAACGATAGCGAACGTTCGTCCGATGATCCAAAACCTGAAGAGGTCACTTGTTGTTCATTCCTTCCAGCACAACCAACCCCGGACCAACACTCAAGTATAGGCGACAGCCTTGATCACCATACGGCCAAGAGCTTTCATATTGATTAGCAATATATGCGTCCTTGTGCCTGATCGGCAGGACAACTGCGCGCTTACGGATTCACGTTAGTCCAAGGATTGGTCCCATTGCACGAAGGAAGTGTGGCCTGCGACGGCCGTTGCGGCGGTAGGGCCGATCTTTGACTATCGAAAAGCAGATGTTGGCGATCAGAGATCCTGCATGCCCTTGGACGAGGTCAGCCGCGACTTTGCGGACCATGATGGCACGCCTTGTCCATGCCCCAAAAGACCCGTCATCGCCCGTCGGCCCTTGATCACACGGTCCTTGCGTTCGTGTCGGGCAAAGCAGCCGTTCAGCCTACGCTCCGATTGTGGCGACCGACGCGGGGGAGAGCGCATTCCAAAGCGTCAGCGCATCCTCGGAAATAGAACGGGATCTGGGGCGCCCCAGAAAGTAGCCGTTGCCAGTGACATGCGCCGTTGTGGTCAATTCCACGAGATCCCCGCGCGCCAGAAAGTCCGCCAGCATATGTCGGCTGCCCAAGATGACGCCGTTGCCTTCCAGCGCCGCCAGAACCGCTGTGCCATAGTTCGACACGGTGATCCGGATGGCGGGGACGGGCTGGTCGGGCAAGTAGGCCTGAAACCACATGCGCAAAGTGAACCAAGCCGCGTTGGCCCGGCGGTAGTCAATGCAATCCAGTGTCGACAGGTCCTGAACCGCCAGTTCCTCGCCCGGCACCGTGATGCCTGCTTGTGCCAGATAAGACGGGGCCGCCATGGGGATCAGCTCCTCCGAAAACAGCAGCGTGGTGGACCATTCCGGATGCCCTTCAACGGCATAAAGAATGGACAGCGCGTCGGGGGAGTTTTCCAGGTCTGAAATCCGGTCTGTGGTGTTCAGAACAATTTTGAGGTGCGGAAATGTGTGCGAAATCTTTTGCAAGCGTGGCGACAACCACAACTGAGAGACCGAGGCAGCCGCGGAAATCGCAACCTCTCCGGTCGTGCTTCCCGGCTGCAATGCATTAATCTCGGTTGCCAGATAATTCAGGGCCGTATCCACCCGCGCGGCAAGCCGGGCGCCACGTTCGGTCAGATCAATCCGGCGGCCAGATCGCACGAACAATTCAAATCCCAGCTGCTGCTCAAGCCCCTTGATCCGCTTGCTGACGGCCACTTGCGTCACAAACAGTTCCTTGGCCGCGAGGGTAAAGCTTCGATGCCGTGCCGCTGCCGAAAAGACCCGCAGGGCATCCAAAGAAATATGTCGTAAAGCTGGCTCCTGCATAACCATAAGTATGTACAATGCCAAAGAATTTATCAATTGTTGTAAGAAATAATGGGGTCTAGCGTCGCCGCAGGTTCAAAATGACCTAGGGGCACCCATGATTCACCAGACGCCACAACCTGCTTTCTCCTTGGGATCGGGGCAGTTGTTCGACAGCCTAGCAACATGCGGGCTGCTGAATGATGGCCAGGCCACTTTGGTTGTGGCCGACGCATTCTGGACGGACCAGCCGGTGTTTGGGCAGATGCGCGCAGCACTGCCTGGACCAGCGACGATCTTTGACCAATTCGAAGGCGAGCCAAAGGCCGCGCATATTGAGGCAGCGGTCCAAATGGGCCGTGCTGCCGGGGCTGAACTGGTGATCGGCATGGGCGGCGGCTCGGCGCTTGATATCGCCAAGATGGCGTCTCTCTGCCTCGCGGGGGGGCACGGGCCCATGCATTATGCCCTTGGTGCCAATCCGGTGCCACGCACCACCTGCGATCTGATCCAGATCCCCACAACCGCCGGCACAGGGTCCGAGGCAAATGGCACCGCGATCTTTGCGGGCGCAGATGGCGGAAAGCTATGGGCCTACGGTACAGCACTGAAGCCCGCAATCGCCATTCTTGACGCAAACCTTCTGCAATCCCTGCCCAACACCCTCAAGGCTTGGTGCGGGATGGACGCGCTGATCCATGCTTTCGAGGCAGGCACGAACAAATGGGCCAATCCGGTGAATACCGCACTGGCGATCCGCGCGATCGAACTGATCCTGCCCGCATTGCCCAAGGCCATTGAGGGGGACGCAAAGGCACACGAAGATCTCTTGCTGGGGTCTTTTTTTGCCGGGCACGCGATTGAAAATACGGGCACGGCCATTGCCCATTGCGCAAGCCATGCCATGGCCCGATTTGCGCCGATCCATCACGGATTTGCCACGGCCCTCGCCTTTGAAGCGACGCTCCCGCAAGTGGTTGCAGTACCCAACCAGGCACTGGACCGTGTGGCGGCACCGTTCGGTCTGCCACCCGCCGCCTTGCCAGACGCCATCACCGCCCTGATGGACGCACTTGGCATCGTCCGCGTGCTTCCCGACGCCTTCAAAGGTGTCCGCGCGGATGCCCTCGCAGCCGAGATGCAAGCCGAGGCCAATGCGCCCATGCGCAACGCCGCGACGTTTGAAACCACGCCCGAGGTGCTGAACGCCATTGCCGGGACACTCTTAGCCTATTCGCCGCAGGACCATGCCGTTGCTTGATATTCCCACCACCAAAGAACGTTTGGACCAGATGGCCGTGGAAGGCCGTCATTTTATTGACGGCGCGCACCGCGGCGCGGTCAACGGTGCCACTTATCAGCGCAACAGGCCAATGGATGGTCTCCCCGGGCCGCTGATTGCCCGTGGCTCGGCAGAGGACATCGACGCCGCCGTCACAGCGGCTCGCAGCGCCTTTGCAGCGGGAAGCTGGTCTGATCTAGACCCTGCAGAACGCAAGGTCGTGATGCTGCGCTTTGCCGCCCTGATCCGCGAAAACGCAACAGAACTGGCGATGCTGGAAACGCTCGACACGGGTCGCCCGATCCAGGCGGCGCTGTCAGTCGATGTGGCCTCCGCCGCCAACACCATCGCTTGGTATGCAGAGCTTGCCGATAAGCAATACGACGAGGTCGCGCCGACGGGTCCCAATGATCTGGCCACCATCAGACGGATGCCCTTGGGCGTGGTGGGGGTGATCACGCCGTGGAACTATCCGTTGATCGTCACCGCATGGAAATTGGGGCCTGCTTTGGCCATGGGCAATTCGGTCGTCCACAAACCCGCAGAGCAATCAAGCCTGTCGGCCATCCGGTTGGCCCAACTGGGCCATGAGGCGGGCCTGCCTGCCGGTGTTCTCAACGTGGTTGCGGGCTTTGGTGCCGAAGCGGGTGATGCCCTGACGCGGCATATGGATGTGGACCTGATCGCCTTCACAGGTTCGACCCCCGTGGGCCGTCTGGTGATGGAAAACGCCGCCAACTCCAACATCAAACGCGTTGCGCTGGAGTTGGGGGGAAAGTCCCCGGTCGTCGTCTTCGAGGATGCCGATCTGGACAAAGCGGCCGAGGCCGTGGCCTGGGGCTTTGCCTATCACGCCGGCCAGACCTGCCACGCGCCGACCCGGCTGTTGTGCCATGAAAGCCAAGTGGAGCCGCTTGCCGCCAAGATCGAAAAGGTATTGCAGGACATCCCGACCGGTCACCCGTTTGATGATGCCTCACAAGTGGGGGCCGTGATCGACGAAAAACAGTTGCAGCGCATCTTGGGCTACGTTGAACGGGCAGAGGCGGCAGGCGACAAACGGCTTTTTGGCGCAGAGCGGATTATGGAAGACAGCGGCGGCACTTATATGTCCCCCGGCATCTTCCTGACCAACAATGCCTCTGAGATTGCGCAAGAGGAAGTCTTTGGACCAGTCCTCGCGATGATCCCCTTTGCCACCGAAGCCGAAGCGCTGCAGATGGCCAATGACACGCCCTATGGGCTGGCGGCAGCGGTCTTTACGCAGGACATGAGCCGCGCCAACCGCATGTCAAACCGGCTGCGGGCGGGCACCGTCTGGATCAACACCTATGACCGCGCCAACATGTCGACGCCCTTTGGCGGCTTCAAGCAATCGGGCTTTGGCCGCGACAGATCTGTTCACGCGCTGGACAAATATGCCGACCTGAAAACCGTCTGGCACAGCTTCGACGGTTGAAGAAACAATACCTGATAGGGAGGAGACTAAAATGCTATCCAATGTGAGGCCCATCGTATTCTGGGGGCCATTTCTCTTGATGCTTGCGGCGGTGATTTCCAGTTTCGCCGCGCCGGACGCCTTCTTGGCGACCACATCCGCAATCAATAGCTGGACGCTGGATAAACTGTCATGGCTCTACAGCCTTGCGACCTTTGCCTTTGTCTGCACAATTGCGTTCATCTATTTCTCGAAATTGGGTGCTGTCAAAATCGGCGGCGCAGATGCTGAACCGATCCTGTCGCGGTGGAACTGGTTCGCGATTGCGCTGTGCACAACCGTGGCCATCGGCATCCTGTTCTGGGCCTCTGCCGAGCCGATGTTCCACGTCTACAGCCCGCCTGCGTCTTCGGGGATCGAACCGAACTCAGCCGAGGCCAAGCTCTTTGCGCTGTCCACGCTCTACCTGCACTGGGCCTTCACGCCTTATGCCATCTACACGCTTCCGGCGATTGCCTTTGCCCTGGCCTATTACAACCTGGGCAAATCCTACTCGCTGGGTGGCATGTTGTCGGTCATGTTCGGGCGCCATGCCGAAGGCACCGGCGGTCAGATCATCGACGCACTTGCCTTGTGGGCGCTGGTCGCCGGTATGGCAGCCTCGCTTGGAACCGGGTTGCTGACCGTCGCGGGTGGTCTGGGTTCAATCCTTGGAATTGAAACAACGGGCGTCGTGCTGGCCTTTGTCGCAATCGCGATCGTCGGGTCCTTCATCGCTTCGGCTGCAACAGGTCTGATGAATGGTATTCGGGTCCTGTCAGACCTGAACACCAAGTTCTTCTTCATCCTTGCAGCCTTTGCCTTCTTGTGTGGACCGACAATTTGGCTTTTGTCAGCTGCTGTCGACGCGCTGGGTGTCTACTTCTCCAGCTTCCTGGAACGCAGCCTCTTCACCGGTGCTGTGGCCGAAGACAAGTGGCCGCAGTGGTGGTCCAACTTCTACTGGGCAAACTGGCTGGCTTGGGCTCCGATTACGGCGCTGTTTCTGGGGCGTCTTGGCCGTGGCTACACAGTGCGCGAGTTCATCCAGACAACCATGCTGGCTCCGTCGCTCTTTGCGATTGTGTGGATGACGATCTTCGGCGGTCTGGCCATCTATTCCGACGCGGCAAGTGGCGGCGCCTTGAAGGCTTCGCTGGATGAAAACGGAGCGGAAAGCGTTGTTTACGCGCTGTTCGAGTTCCTGCCCTTTGCACCAATCCTCGTGATCGTGTTCGTGGTTCTGTCCTTTATCTCTTTCGTGACAGCCTCGGATTCGAATTGCGAAGCCATCGCATCCCTCTGTGAAGAGCGTACAGCCGATGACACGCGCCCAACCAGCCTGCCTTTGAAAGTGATCTGGGGTGTGCTGATTGGCGGGATCGCCTGGTTCATGACCGCAACGGCGGGCATTGACGGCATCAAGATGATGTCGAACCTGGGCGGCATTGCAGCCTTGTTCATTGTGATCGGCGCCATGCTGTGCATCTGGCGCATGGTTGGTTGGGTCAAAGGCGTTGACCTCGAACAAAGCGAGACTACGCCTGATGTTGGTGTGATGGCTGCCGAGCCAGCAGAATAAGCCAACTCTCAAAGGGTCTTGAAACCACAGATTCCGCCCCCGGTTCACATGCTGGATCGGGGGCGGAATTGTTTGCAAAGCAACACGATCACACTGCCATGAACGCGGTGACGGAGGGATTTTAGTAGTACCCCATCCGCCATCTTTGCAATGTCGACGTCGCGAACGAACCTTGGCCCGTGCGCGTCCCTTCAAACCGGGTCAGCACCTGGACACATAGCCCGATCAGAAAATTACCAGATCATCAATAAGCGCGTTGGTGTCGGTAAAGCCGATCAGGCGGATGGTATTGCCATTACCAAAGTCCAGCGTGGTCGCACCGTTTACGATCATGCCATAAGTCGCGATCACCTGTGCCTCTGTCAGGCCACCGCCCCAAAGCGCGTCGTCAATCCGAAGCGTGTCGACGTCATCTTCAAACCCGACAATCCTGTCAGCACCAAAGGCCAGATCGAACTCGAATATGTCGGTGCCATTCTCGGCGTTCAGCAGATCATTGCCGGTGCCGCCATTCAGCCAGTCCGCGCCATTTGCACCAAACAGATTATCATTCCCGTCACCGCCATAAAGCGTGTCCTCACCAACCCCTCCGCGCAGGATGTCGTTGCCGGCACCGGCAAAAATCGTATCGTTCCCATTGCGGCCAAAGATACTGTCCGCCCCGTCGCCAGTGACAAAGACATTGTCAGCGCCGCTGCCAACCAAGGTGTCATTGCCACCCCCGGTCTCCAGCTCTTCGATCCCGATAAGCTTGTCATTGCCATGGCCGGTGGCCTGCACCGACGCGGTATTGAGCCGCACATTTGCATCAGTCAGGCCCGAATAGACCGCGCGATCAATGCCCGATCCGCCGTTAAAGAGGTCATCACCTGTATCGCCGAGAAGCGTGTCATTGCCGCCCCCGCCGTACAGGCTGTCATTCTCGCTACCGCCGTAAAGGACATCATCCTCGCTGCCGCCGTACAGCAGGTCATCGCCTGCGCGCCCGAACAGGGTATCAACCCCTGCGCCCGCTCGCAGCTCGTTCGCTGCACTGCTGCCGGTGATCTCGTCGTTGCCACCCGACGTGGTCACGTTCTCAATTCCCAGCAAAGTGTCCACGCCATGACCGGTATCCTGGGCCAGAACAGTGTTCAGCATGACCGTCGTGTCGATGCCGCCTCCAAATTCAATCAGATCATTGCCCGCCCCGCCATTCAGCAGATCATTGCCGCCATCACCGCGCAGGATGTCGTCACCGGCACCACCAAACAGACTGTCAAATCCGTTTCCGCCCCGCAGGCTATCCGCGTTCGTGCCGCCATAAAGGCTATCATGGCCTCCCAGACCCAACAGGGTGTCAGTCCCGCCATTGCCTTCGATGACATTGGCCCCATCGGTGCCAGAGACACTGTCAGCCCCGGCGCCCAATATGGCGTTCTCAAATTCGAACGCGCGCTCGGCAAAATTGGTGAGGCCAGTCACCATGTCCAATTGGTAGTCACCGCTGAACTCTGCGGTGTCGATCGTATCGATGCCCGCGCCACCATAGGCGGTCTCCGACCCGGCAGAGCTAAAGTAGACAAGATCGTCGTCATCACCACCATAAAGCTGCTCGCCAAACGCTCCTGTCGATACGCGGTTGTCCAGAATGTCGTTGCCATCGCCACCAAAGACACTGTCGGCGCCATTGCCGCTGCTGATGGAATCGTCCCCGATCCCGCCAAAAATCTCGTCTATGCCCAGGCCGCCAAAAATGGTGTCATTGCCCGCGTCGCCGTTGATCGTGTCGGCATCATCACCGCCATAAAGCTCATCTGCGCCACCAAGTCCGCTGATGACATCTGCGCCGGTATTGCCAAAGATAGTGTTCGATCCAGACGTGCCATCGACCGTTTCGGCCTGATTGTCGCCGATATAGTTTTCAAAATTCACGGCCGTCGACATGGCCGTTCCTGAGAGGAAACTGATCGTCCCGGCCTGCAAATCGATGACCATCGGCCCAAAAACGATAGAACCGGACTGATCAAGCGTGTCTATGCCGTCGCCGCCATCCAACACGTCACCGGTTAGGCCACCGTTGTTCTCAATTGTGTCGTTGCCATCGCCGCCATTAATCGTATCAGTGCCGCTCGATATGCCCGCACCGTCTGTGATCAGATCATTGCCATCGCCACCAAAGATAACGTCCTGACCGACCGATCCTTCGATAGTGTCGTCGCCGCCGTTACCGATCAGCGTGTTGTTACCACTGTCGCCGGTCAGAACGTCGTTTCCACTGCCGCCAGTCAGATTTACAAACCCGGTCAGCGTATCGGTCCCGATCCCGGCGCCAGTTGCGGATGTTGTGGTCGCAACAACGCCCAGAGTATCGCCAGAATAATCCGCCGTATCGTTGCCCGCACCGGCATCCAGCGTGTCATTGCCCGCCCCGCCCGACATGCTGTCATCACCTGCACCGC
The DNA here is from genome assembly GCA_947492825.1 of uncultured Paracoccaceae bacterium. Lineage (GTDB taxonomy): Bacteria > Pseudomonadota > Alphaproteobacteria > Rhodobacterales > Rhodobacteraceae > CANMYO01. The sequence continues at coordinate 319 of CANLNT010000002.1, read as the reverse complement.
CAAACAGGGTATCATTTCCCGCGCCGCCGTTGATGCTGTCGGATTGGGAGGTGCCGGTGATTGTCTCGTCGCGGCCAGAGCCGATGATCTCGACATAGTCGTTCTGCGCGCCCCAGCCGGTGAACTGCCAGCCCGAGAAGTCCAGCACGGTCTCAGTGAAGCTCTGGTTCAGGTCGACCCGCACGATATCGGTCGAGCCGACGACGTTGTTGCCGTCAATCAGCAGGTCGTTGGCGAACTCTGCGCCGGTGATCGTGAACTCATTGGGGTCAAGGATTACCGTGATGTTGCGGTTGGCCCCGATGGCCGCGAACTCCAC